>NZ_JABVZR010000002.1:0-1355464 GCF_017163935.1 Novosphingobium terrae
GGCGATCACCTCGATGTTGTAGCGGTTGAACAGCGCGCGCGGGCGGAAGGCCTCGGTCGCCAGCATTTCGGTGATGGTGTCGAAATAGAGGTCGCTGGTGGCCTCTTCCAGCATCACGCCCATGCCGAAGACTTCCACGAAAACCCAATCCAGCCACATGCGTGAGGGCGTGCCGCGAAACAGATGCCAGTTGCGGGCGAGGATGCGCCATGCCTCACGCGGGTTGTAGGTGGCTTTGGAGGCGCCGATGCCGAGGCTCTCCAGCGCAATGCCCTGCGAATAAAGCATGCGGAAAACGTAGTGGTCAGGCCGCAGCAGAAGTTCTGCCGCATCACCGAAAGGCTGGTTCTGCGCGAACCAGCGCGGGTCGGTATGGCCATGCGGGCTGACGATAGGCAGGCTAGCAACGCTGCCATACAACTCACGCGCGATGGCGCGGACAGCAGGGTCAGAAGGCAGCAGGCGGTCAGGGTGCAGATCCAGAGGACGGGGCATAGAGATCTCTCGACAGTTTTATGGCGGAAATTATGAGGTGACGCGGACGTATCGGGCACGGCGGGCTTGCGCGGCGCGGCGGGCTTCCTGAATGGCCTTTTCCTCGGTGGCGAAGAGCAGGCTTTCCAGCACGGCGGTCAGATGGCTGTGCATGGCCGTGCGCGCTGCGACCGGATCGCGCGCCCGCAAAGCCAGCAGCACGGCGGTATGTTCATCCACCACCGGCTTGATGTTGGCGACGCGCGCCTTTTCATGAAGCAATGCACTTTCCGGCGATGTCGCGCGCAAGGTCCACAGGCGCTCCACCGCCTCAAGAATGGCGGCATTGCGGGTGGCGCGGGCAATGGCCAGATGGAAGGCACGGTCGGCTTTCTCGCTGCCGCCGGGGATCGTGTTCTCCAGATCGATTGCCTTGACCAACTCTTCCAGCTCGGCCAGCTCTTCAGCGGTGATCTGGGTTGCGGCCAAAGCGGCGGCCTCGCCTTCGAACAGCAGGCGCGCTTCGGTCAGCTCGAAAGCGGTGATGTTGAAGCCGGGCGCATCGTCCTGCCCGGGCAGGCGCCTGACATAGGCGCCCGACCCTACCCTCACCTCGACCAGCCCCTGCACCTCCAGCGCGATCACTGCCTCACGTACAGTGGGGCGGCTGACATTGTAGGTCTGAGCCAGTTCGCGTTCTGCGGGCAGGCGGTCGCCGATGGCGAAATGACCATCGGCCAGCTCGGCGATCAGCTTGCGCGCCAGATCCTGATACAGGCGATCCTGAGGCAGGGCATGGCCCGATGGATGATCGATCATCAGTTGAACCCTCCCCGGCTCTCGCCAAACCGGCCTTTTTGAAAATGGCCTTACCAACTTCAAACAACTTGACAGGCCAGATGGGATTGGTCAAGGAGGTGATCAAAGATAAGCCGATAACTCTTGGGATCAAAAGCTCATGAAAATCCAGTCAGCGCGCGTGATCGTCACCTGCCCCGGGCGCAATTTCGTCACGCTCAAGATCGAGACGGATCAGGGCGTCTATGGCATCGGCGATGCCACGCTGAACGGGCGTGAAAAGTCGGTGGTCAGCTATCTGGAAGACCATGTGATCCCCTGCCTGATCGGCAAGGACCCCCGCCAGATCGAGGATATCTGGCAATATCTCTATCGCGGGGCCTATTGGCGCCGTGGCCCCGTCACCATGCGCGCCATCGCCGCGGTGGACGTGGCGCTGTGGGACATCAAGGCCAAGATGGCGGGCATGCCGCTCTATCAGCTGCTGGGCGGGCGCAGCCGCGATGGCGTGATGGTCTATGGTCATGCCAATGGCAGCGACATTGGCGAGACCGTCGAGGCGGTGGGCCAGTATATCGATCTGGGTTACAAGGCGATCCGGGCCCAGACCGGCGTGCCGGGCATCAAGGATGCCTATGGCGTGGGCCGCGGCAAGCTGTTCTATGAGCCCGCCGATGCCGCCCTGCCCAGCCTGACCGGCTGGGACACGCACAAGGCCTTGAACTATGTGCCCAAGCTGTTTGAGAAGCTGCGCGAGACCTATGGTTTCGACCATCATCTGCTGCATGACGGCCATCACCGCTACACCCCAACCGAAGCCGCGCAGCTTGGCAAGGCGCTGGAACCGTTCCGCCTGTTCTGGCTGGAGGATGTGACCCCGGCGGAAAATCAGGAAGCCTTCAAGCTGATCCGCCAGCACACCACCACGCCGCTGGCCGTGGGCGAGATCTTCAACACCATCTGGGATGCCAAGGATCTGATCCAGAACCAGCTGGTGGACTATATCCGCGCCACCATCGTGGGCGCGGGCGGCGTGACGCATCTGCGCCGCATCGCCGATCTGGCCAGCCTCTATCAGATCCGCACCGGCTGCCATGGCGCCACCGACCTTTCGCCCGTCACCATGGGCACGGCGCTGCATTTCGACACCTGGGTGCCCAATTTCGGCATTCAGGAGTATATGCGCCACACGCCGGAAACCGATGAGGTTTTCCCCCACGATTACAGCTTCGACAAGGGCCTGCTCTATTGCGGCGAAACCCCCGGCCACGGCGTGGACATCGACGAAACGCTGGCCGCGAAATATGAATACAAGCCCGCTTACCTGCCCGTTGCCCGCCTTGAGGATGGCACCATGTGGAACTGGTAATCCGCTGCTGAGCGGGAGAGGTTCAGCAGGCAGGAAAGGCAAACAACATGAACTGGCGCTCGGCACGGCTGCGCATTTTGCTGCTGGTGATGGTGGGCACCATCATCAACTATATCGCGCGCAATTCGCTGGGCGTGCTGGCGCCTCAGCTGCAGCATGATCTGCACATCACCACCCAACAATACAGCTATATCGTGGGTGCCTTCCAGATCGCCTATACGGTGATGCAGCCCATCGGCGGCATGCTGATCGACAGGATTGGCCTGACCGCCGGTTTCGCGCTTTTCGCCGTCGCCTGGTCGCTGGCCAATATGGCGCATGGGTTGGCGCGGGGCTGGCTGTCGCTGGCGGCTTTTCGTGGCGCTCTGGGTCTGGCCGAGGCTGCCGCCATCCCCGCGGGGATGAAGACCATCGGCGAATGGTTCCCCGATCGCGAGCGTTCCGTCGCCACCGGCTGGTTCAACGCGGGCACTTCGCTGGGCGCGGTGATCGCTCCGGTGCTGGCGGCGCTGGTGGCCAAGCAATGGGGCTGGCAGGCGGCCTTTGCCGTCACTGGCGCCATGGGGCTGGTGTTTGCATGGGCCTGGTATCGTTTTTATCGTTCGCCGCAGAACGCATCCTATGTGGGCGCGCAGGAACTGGCCGAAATCCGCGAGGGCCAGCGCCCCGTCCCCGCCACGGCCAGCACCATCGGCGCGATTGTCGCCACCAAACGCTTCTGGGCGATTGCCGTGCCGCGCTTTCTGGCCGAACCGGCATGGCAGACCTTCAGCTTCTGGATTCCGCTCTATCTGGCGCGCGAACGGCATATGGATCTGACTTCCATCGCGCTTTTCGCCTGGGTGCCCTTTCTGGCGGCGGATGCGGGCGGCGTGCTGGGCGGCTATCTGGCGCCATGGCTACAGCGCAGGCGGGGCCTCAGCCTTGAGGGATCGCGCATTGCGGGCATCACGCTGGGCGCGGTGTTGATGATCGCGCCGGGTTGTGTGGGGCTGGTGGCCGGGCCGCTGGCGGCCATCACCCTGCTGGCCATCGGCGGCTTTGCGCATCAGGTGATCTCGGTGCTGATCAACACGCTCTCCGCCGATGTCTTTCCCAAGGGGGATATCGCCAAGGCCAATGGTCTGGTCGGCATGGCGGGCTGGACCGGGGGGCTGCTGTTCTCGCTGGCCATCGGGCAATTGGCAGACCGCACAGGTTATGCACCGCTGTTTGCCTGCCTTGGCCTGTTCGATCTTGTCGGTGCGGTGTGGCTGATCGCCATGCGCCGCCATCTTATTCTTGAAAAGGCTTGATCCCATGACGGACTTTCCGCGCGCACGCCTCTCCGCCCCACCCCGTTTCGTGCTGGCCGGGCAGGATGGCCCCCGCATCACGCTGAAGGCTGAAAACGGCACAGTGGCGCATCTCTTCGTGCTGGAAGAGGACATCATCCGCGTGCTGCTGCTGGCCTCCGGCGAGGTCACCTCGGCGCCGAGTTGGGCTATCGCCCCCGGTCAGGGAGACATCGCCGAGCCGGGCCGCGACCGGATGGACGTCAGCGGTTTTGCCGCCCGAACCTACACGCTGGTGGAAAGCGACAGCACAATCGCCATTTCCACCTCGAAACTGAAGGTGGAGATCGCGCGCAAGGGCTTCCTTTGCACATGGTCTCAGCCGGGCAAAACCGGCTGGCAGGTGATCGCTCAGGACCGCCCGACGCAGGCCTACAACTTCGGCTGGTGGGATGATGCCACTTATCACTATGTCACCCGCCGCCCCGGTGAGCGCTATTACGGCCTCGGCGAAAGGGCGGGCGCGATGGACCGCGCCGGGCGCCGCTTCCGTATGACCAATCTCGATCCGATGGGCTATGACGCCAGTCGGGACGATCCGCTCTACAAGTCGATCCCCTACCTGCTGGTGGTGAATGAGGAGGGCGCCGCCTATGGCACCTTCTACGACACCACCGCCGATCCGGTCTTCGACATCGGCCATGAGCATGACAATTACCACCCGCATTACCGCTATATGCGGGCAGACAGCGGCGACCTCGATTACTACATGATCGCCGGGCCCGATGCCGCGCAGGTCACGCGCCGCTACACCTGGCTGACCGGACGCCCGGCGCTGATGCCGCGCTGGTCGGTGGGCTATTCGGGCTCGACCATGACCTACACCGATGCGCCCGATGCCCAGCAGCAGATGAACGGCTTTATCGAGGGTGTGCAAAAGCACGACATCGGCTGCACCTCGTTCCATCTGTCCTCGGGCTACACCTCGATCGGCGACAAGCGCTATGTGTTCAACTGGAACACCGACAAATTTCCCGATGTCGCCGGTTTTGTCAGCGATTACGCCAAGGCGGGCATCGATCTGGTGCCCAACATCAAACCTGCCCTGCTGCATGACCATCCGCTCTATGCCGATCTGGCCGCCAAGGGCTGGTTCGTGAAGGATGAAGATGGACAGCCCGTGGAATGCCAGTTCTGGGACGAAGTCGGCAGCTATGTCGATTTCACCAATCCGGACGCCGCCGCATGGTGGCGCGAACAGGTGACCAAGCAGCTGCTGGCCTATGGCATCCGCTCCACCTGGAACGACAACAATGAATATGAAATCTGGGACAAGCGCGCACGCTTCGCCGGTTTCGGCCAGAGCCGCCCCGCCGCCGGAGAGCGCCCCGTCCAGACGCTGCTGATGATGCGCGCCTCGCGTCAGGCGCAGATCGCTTTTCGCCCTGACGAGCGCCCCTATGTGGTGACGCGGAGCGGCATGGCGGGCATGCAGCGCTATGCCCAGACCTGGTCAGGTGACAATTACACCGCATGGTCCACCTTGCGCTTCAACCAGAAGATGGGGCTGGGTCTGGCGCTGTCGGGTGTGTCGAACACCGGGCATGACATCGGCGGTTTCCATGGCCCCGCACCGGAACCCGAACTGCTGCTGCGCTGGGTGCAGGCGGGTATCGTGATGCCGCGCTTTTCGATCCACAGCTGGAACACCGACCGCACCGTCAACGAGCCATGGATGTATCCGGAGGCGACCCCGGCCATCGTCGGCATGATGGCACTGCGTCAGGCGTTGCTGCCGCTGCTGCATGATCTGCTGTGGCGCCACCATGCCGATTATCAGCCCGTCACGCGCCCGCTGTGGCTCGATTTCCCCGAGGATGCGCAGGCCTGGGACGACAGCGACACCTATCTGCTCGGCCCCGATCTGCTGGTCGCGCCGGTGCTGGACAAGGGCGCGACCTCGGTCGAAGCCTATCTGCCGCAGGGGGCCGACTGGTACGATCTGCGCAGCGATCAGGCCCATGTCGGCGGCGTGTGGCACAGTCTGGAGGCGCCCCTCACCGGCCTGCCGCCGATGCTGGCGCGGGCAGGCAGCGGCGTGTTTCTCGATCTGGCGCCGGGCGGCTATGCTCAGCGCCCTGCCCAGCCCGGCGTTTTGCTCTATCCGCCGCAAGGCGTTGGGCAGACCGTCTGGACCGGCTTTGATGAAAGCAGCGACGTGCCGGTGGCCATCACCAGCGATCCCGCCCGCGCGCCGCAATGGTCGATCAATGCTTCGGGCGACAACAAGGTGCTGGCCATCAGTGCCGCATGGCAGGGTGAAACGGCGCCCACCGCCAGCAGCCTGCGCATCGTGCTGCCGCTGGCGGAGGAGCGCGAGCTTTTGCTCAATGGCGACGCCATCACCGCCAACATCGAAGAGGTGCTGGGCGTCCGCCGCCGCGTGATCGACTGGATGGCCTGACCAGTTCAGGCAACAATCGAGGGGCGGTGCCGCAGGTCGGCGCCGCCCTTTTCTGTCTGGCGTGTGAAAAAAGGCCGGCACCGCAAGGGCGCCGGCCTCAGGAAAGGCACCGATCCGGAGAAGATCAGTTCGGTGCCGTGATCTTCATATCCTTGAGCCACAGGGCAAATTCATCGAACCACAGATCGCTGGTGGTGCCATTGGGATGCGAGGCGAAGCCATGGCCGCCCGCGCTGAACAGATGAAACTCCACCGAACTGCCCGACAGGCGCCAATCATGGATCAGCCCCAGATCCTGCTTGGCGAAAAAGCGATCGTCAGCGGCAATGGCGGCGAACAGCGGCGGCGCTTTGGGCGGCACCGGGCCCGCTTGGGTAGGGCCATAGATCAGGCCGACGAAATCGGGGCGGGCATCGGGCAGATTGGCCTGGGTGGTGCTCAACGCCGTCATGGCACCAGCGGAAAAGCCCAGAATGCCGATCCTGGCCGGATCGATATGCCATTCCTTGGCATGCGCGCGGACCATGCGGATTGCCGCCTGCGTGTCGGAGACGGCGAAGGGGATATCGTCCCCGATCTTGCCGCGATTGGCGCCCGTCTGGAACGTGCCCTTGAGTGCCTCGATAAAGGCCGGATAACTGTCGGGCACCGGCAGGGTGCGGTATTTCAGGATGAAGACCCGCACACCCTGCCTGTCGAGCCGGTCGGCAACATGGAAGCCCTCATTCTCCATCGCCAGATAGAGATAGCCGCCGCCCGGCACCAGAATGATGGCCGGAGCCTCCTTGTCGGCAGGCAGGCTGCTGGGCATCGGCAACAGCGTGGGTTTGGAGACATTGTAGACCATGCTTTGATTGGGCTGCTGCATCGCCCAGCCCTCATGCGCTGGATTGTCGCGCGGCAGGGTGACGGGCAGAGCAATGGCAGGCGGCTGAGGCGGCGGTGCGATCTGCACCACATGGTTCACCCATTCACCGGGCTGGGCATGCAGGGGGATGGCGGTACTCAGGCCTACCAGCAGGGCCGAGGTCAGAAGAGACTTGAAACGGCTCGATTTTGACACAGCTTGATCCTCTTCGTTGAACACCGGAAAGCATAAGGCGCGCGGCCTCCAAAGGAAGCCGCGCGCCATGCCGTCATGCCTTTTCAGGCCGATCAGAATTGGGCACTGAGCTTGATGCCCGCATAGCGATCCGCATCGCGCGAGACGATCTGTACGATCTCATGCACGCCATAAGAGCCGAAATTGTCGGCCATGCCGCTGGCATAATGCTGGTTGAGCAGATTGTTGACGAAAAGGCTGGCCTTGTAATGGCCACGCTCGAAACCGATCGCCGCGTTGAAGATGCCATAGGCTTTCTGCCACATCAGCGGATTGCCCAGCAGATCGAAGTTGATTGCGCTCTGGTGCTGATAGTTCAGGGTCAGCGTGGCCTTGCTGTCGGCATCGAGGTGATGATCGATGGTGGTGCCCAGATTGAACTTGAACTTGGGGCTGTTGGGCAGATCGGCGCCCGAACGATCCTGCACGCTGTTGATACAGCCCTGCGCCGCCGTCTGGCCCGAATAGCAGGTCGCCGCGGTGAAGGAGACGATCTTGGCATCGGTGTAGGCCGCCGAGGCATCGAAATGCAGCCAATCGGTCGGGCGGGCCTGCGCCTCGACCTCGACGCCCTTGGTGCGCAGCTTGCCGACATTGTTGAGCTTCTGCTGGATCGCGCCATTGAGATACTGCGAGGACTGGGCCTGGAAGTTGTTGTAATCGGTCCAGAAGCCCGCGACGTTGAGCTGCACCTTATTGTCAAGGAAGCGGCTCTTCAGGCCGATTTCATAGGCGGTGGAATGCTCGGCCTTGACCGGGCCGTCGGTGCCGTTGACGCGCGCCGGGGTGAAGCCCGAGGAGATGTCATAGGCATAGCCCTTATAGCCGGTGGCCACGCTGGCATAGGTCGAGACGCGCGGCGCCAGTTCCTGGCTGACCGAGACCTTCCAAGTGGCAACGGTGTCCGTATGGCGACCGTCGCAGCCGGTGGCGCCGATGCCGCAATTGGCGTTGATCACCGTCTGGGTGGTGTTGGCCGAGGGCAGCATGTTGATGAAATCGCCATGCACGCGCTCATTGTTGACGCGGGCCGCAGCGCTGATGGTGGTCTTGGTGGGCAGCTTGTAATCGACACCCGCGAAGGCGGCCAGGCTGCGCGTGCCCGAATAGCCATACCAATTGGCCAGGATCAACGCCGGACCGCGCGTGAAGGAGCGGTTGCTGGCCGAATTGGCATAGAAAGCACCCAGCACATAGGAGAGCGGGCCCGCCGTCTTGGAGGTCAGGCGCACTTCCTGCGTGATCGAGGTCGAGTGATAGGGGCCCGAATTGTTCACGCCCTTGCTCGGCCCGATGGGGTTGGTGACGGCGGTGGCGCCATTGTTCACCGCCAGATCGGTGCCATCCACGTCAGCCGAGAAATTGTACTTCCAGTCCTGATAGGAGGTGATCGACATCAGATTGGCAAAGCCCAGATCGTAATTGAGCTTGCCGCTGAGCGACCACTGCTTGCTGTCCGTGAAGGAGTCATTGTCCTGACGGACCACGCGGTTGGCGGCGCCCGGCGTGATGCCCGTAAAGGCCGAAGCGATCGACTGGCCGTTGTAATAGGGCCCGGGCTGGCGACCGGCCGCACCGACCGTCGTCAGATCCACATAACGCACCGTGCCCGCCGTGCCGTTGGAATGCGAGCCGGAATAGCCACCGGCCAGATGCACCGTCAGCCTGCCGCCGATGTTGTACTTCACCTTGGCGCGGATGCCCCAGGATTCGTTGTCGTTCAACATCTTGCCATCGGTGATGTTGAGCACATTGCCGCGCCAGTTGTTGTAATAGCCGGTGATGCGGAAGCCCGAGCCGTTGTCGTCCAGCTTGTCGGAAATGCTGGCCTCGCCCTTGTAGCCGCCATCGGTGGTGCCGGTGACCGAGCCGCTGCCTTCCAGATGGTTGGCCACATCGCGCGTTACGATGTTGATCGCGCCGGCCGAGGCATTCTTGCCGAACAGCGTGCCCTGAGGGCCGCGCAGCACCTCGATGCGCTCCACATCGGAGAGATTGTCGAAGGCCTGGGCCTGCTGCACCACCGGCACATCGTCGATGATCACCGCCACGCTGGGCTCGACGCCGATCGAGAGCGCATAGGTGCCGATGCCGCGCAGGATGATGGAGTTGTTGGGGGCCGCCGTGCTTTCGGTCAGCGTCAGCGAGGCGGCGGCGCGGGTCAGATCGCTGAAGGCTCCGATGCGCTTGCTGGCGATGGTCTCGCTGGTCATCGCGGTGACGGCGACAGGAACGTTCTGCAGATTGGTGGCGCGCTTGGTTGCCGTCACCACAATATCGGACAGACCAACTGTGGGGGCAGGCTGTGACGCGGTCTCGGCGGGCGCGGCGCCCTGATCCTGCGCCATGACCGGCGACGACATGAGGCAGGCGGCGGCGCCAGCCAGCAAGGTCCATTTGTGCATACGTATCCTCCCGCTTATCGCTATGAGGACAGGTCTAATCTGTGGTCAGGAATTGGTCAATCCACTTATGCGCGATCCATGCTTTTTGGACTGACTGTGCTTTGTGCAACACGCCTGAGGAACAAAAACACGCAATAGCAGCATCATAGGCGATGCCGCTGCGCGGAGATCAGCGATAAATCATACAATATTGGTATGACCATGATTGTAAAATCGACAGTACGCGCCTGATCCGCTCAACATTCCTGGCCAGGCAGCGCAAGCGTAACCGGTCAGCCTGTTGGCGGCCATCCGTGATCGGACAAACAACCATGCCAGAGGTTGGCGTCGCGGCTATTTAACGCCCTGCTCTGCCCGGCGGAGCGCACCGGGACGGATCTCGAAGCGGCGCAGAAAGGCGCGACTCAATGCCGCTTCGGACTGATAGCCCGCATCGGCGGCAATCTGCGCGAGCGGTTCCGATGTCTTGGCGATCTTGTGATGTGCCATGCCCAACCGCAATTCGGCCAGAAAACCGAAAGGCGGCAGCCCCGTGATCCGCCGAAAGGCACGCACCAGCGAGGGGCGAGACACGGCTGCAATGGCAGCCAACTCATCCAGATCCCATGGCCGAGCCGGCGCCTCCAGCATGGCTGCAGCGGCACGGCCCGTCTCGCGCGCGGCGAGCAACGCCAGCAATCCTTGAACCGGCGCCTGCGTTTCAAAGCAGCGCCGCAGCAGCATCACAAACATCGCACGGGCCAGATCGCGCGTGATGGCGGCGGCCCCTGCCCGGTCCTGCTCCAGCTCATCGGCGATCATCCCGATCAAGCCGCGACAGCCATCGATACCGCCAAGCGTCAGCAGAACCGTGCGCGGCAATGTCTGCAGCACCAGATTTTCGCTGCTGCTTTCCAGATGAAACCGGCCACAGACCAGCTCGGTCTCGATATCCGTGCCTGCGGTCTGCTTGACGCGGATATAGTCGCGGCTGGTGTAGCTGATCGGGCGAAAGGCCTCCCGGTCATCGCCGCCAAAAACCACATGAGCATCGCCCTGAGGCAGCAGCAGCACATCGCCTTCCTTCAGCGCCACCGGCATCTGACCATGGCGCTCCACCATGCAACGCCCCTTCAGCACGATATGGAACGCGGCCCAGCCACGTTCCTCAGGGTCATGCCGCGCGCACCAGTCACCGCCGAAGCGGCAATAGTCCTGAAGCTCCGGGCGGACCCGCAGCATGGGGGCAAGGCTGGTCAGGGCATCGCGCGCGTCCGTCATGCAAGCCATCCTGTGATTTGATCCTGGCGGTCATAAAGCTGCGCCGCGCGGGCATCAACAGGCAGGGCGATCCACACCATTATCCAGTCATCGAAAAGGAGAAGTACCATGATGATGGATTGGAACACATATCGCTCTCAGGTTTCTGCCGGTGTCGGCGCGTTTGGCAAGCTCAGCCCGGATACGGTCAAGGGCTATGTGCAGATCAGCCAGGCCAATGCCGCGACCGGAACGCTGGACACCAAGACGCGCGAACTGATCGCTCTGGCCGTGGCCATCAGCCTGCGCTGTGATGGCTGTATCACCGTCCACACCGCCGCCGCCCGCAAGGCCGGTGCCACCAAATCCGAGATCGCCGAGGCGCTGGGCGTGGCTGTTGCCGTCAATGCCGGTGCCGCTCTGGTCTATTCAACCCGCACGATGGACGCCTTCGACGCGCTCGATCAGGCCTGAGGGGAATGAGCCATGAAAAAGCTCTACAACGCCGCCCTGCGCCTTGCCGCCTCCCAGCAGTCGGACCAATTGGGGATCGCCTTGATGAAGGTGGCCATTGCGGTGATCTTCCTGTGGATCGGCTGGCTGAAATTCCAGCCCTATGAGGCCGACAGCATCACCGTCTTTGTCGCCAACAGCCCCTTTATGCGCTTCTTCTATGCCCATCCGGCGGAGTATGCGGCGCATCTCACCAAAGAGGGCGTGCTGGTGCCCGCCCAGCGGGTGTGGCAGATCGCCAACAACACCTATGCCTTTTCCAATGGGCTTGGCTCACTGGAAATTCTGATCGGCACGCTGACGCTCTCGGGGCTGTTTTCGAAGCGACTGGGCATGATCGGGGCCGTGCTGGCCTTCCTGACGCCCTTTGTGACGCTGTCTTTCCTCGTCACCACGCCGGAGGCCTGGGTGCCCGCGCTGGGCGATGCCCAGCATGGTTTCCCCTATCTTTCGGGCGCCGGGCGGCTGGTCATCAAGGACACGGCCATTCTGGCCGGAGGATGGCTGATCATCGTCGACACCGCGCGGCGGATGCTGGCCGGGCAAAAGCACGAAGCATGAGGCTCAAGCCGGTGGCCCCACGGTCACCGGCAGCCTTGCCGTTCAATCAGACAGCAGGGTGATCGGGCCGCTCAGGCCGGAGGGCTGGGGCAGGATGCGATCCTGATCCTGGTCCTGAAATCTCTCTCCATAACGCAAGGTCAGCAGGCGGCGATCCGCTGGGGCATGCCCAGCCAAAGCATTCACCGCGCCGTTCATCACCATGATGTCGATCTCATTGCGCCCCTTATGCAGGGCCCGGGTGATATCGAGGCGATAGGGCGGTGCCCAGAGCGTGCCGACCTCCTCTCCATTGATCCGGACAATCGCCGCTTCACGCACAGGGGCAGCGATCTCTGCCTGAGGGCGGGCGGGCATTCCTTGCGGTTGATCCAGTGATTGGGGGCTCCCCAGATCCAGCATGAAGGCATGGCCTTCCGGTAAGCTTTGCAGGGTGAAGCTGCGCCGGTAATGCGCGGCGCCTGAAAGATGGATATCCTCGGGATTGTCAGTCCATGGCGCGATCCGGGGCAAGATTTCCTGACGCACGGGCAGCGCCAATGTCCAGTTGGCGGAAAGGTCCAGGATGGGCCTGACCTCCCGCTGCCGGACGACAGGCGCTGTGAAGGCTTTGCCCAGCATCAGAACCCGCGATTCATAAGGCTCCAGCCGCAAGGCGACCGGGCCGGGCGAGACGCCCTGCCGTTCCCCGGTCATCGGGTTCCACAAGGCTCCACCCTCGCCGTCCTCAGCGAAATGAACAGAGGTTTCAAGTGAATGAGGGCCAGTGTTGACAAGGAAGTAGAGGTATCCGCCATCAACCTTGCGCCGCACCACACCCAGAGCAGGTTCAGGCCGGGGCAAGCTGATGTCCGGCGTGGCGAGGTCGCGCAAAGCATTGCCCAATTGAACATCCGGCACCACGCGCATGGCTTTACCCAAATCCTGCCCCACCTTCCGCACGAGAGCCGTGGCGCCGGCCTGATCGAGCAATCCCCCTCCCACGGAGGGCAGATGGTCGAGGGCGATCACCTTGCCGCCCGCCCGGGTCCAGTGCTGAATGGCCTGAAAAGCCTCGGGATCGATGCGTTTCATCGGCGGTAGGATCAGCACCTGCGCCTTCAGCCTGCCTTTGCGGATGGCGGTGGCGTCGATAAAGTCGAAGCCGAAACCGGCATCCAGCACCGCGCCGACCAGACTGCCCGGCACATGCACCTTCATCGCCTTATCCGCCGAGGCATAATCGGGCGACATGGCGGCAAAGACATCCTCGGTGGGCAGATAGATGGCCACCTTGTTATTGACTTCGCCCGCGCGCAGCAGAGCGCTGACACGGGTGAGATAGGCCGTCACCGCAGGCATCGCCGGATACCACGGATTATGATCGTTGAGCGAGGAGGCGGCATAGAAGGCCCAGCCCGGCTCAGGCAAACCCGGCGGCGTATAGGGCCAGCCATGGCCGACCAACTGGTTGATCCCTTGCAGGAAATGCCGGTCGGCCTCGATCTTCATATCGAGCGGGGTGGCGGCCCATGTCGGCGAGTGAAGCCATGTCCAGACTTCCGATGACACCACCGGGCGGCCATAGAGATGGGCCGCCGATGTCGCCCAGCGGGTGGAGGTGAAGCTGCGCCAATCGGCCCCCTCGCCCTCTGGCAAGGTCACCAGTGCATTGGAGGAGAGCGTCGGCGGCGGGAAGCCATAGACCTGCGCCCGAAAGCGGGTGTTGTGGTTTTGGGCCCAGGCGGTGATCGGGGACAGATAGCGCTCATCCACCAGTTCGGAGAGGGTTCGGGCCCAATCGTATCGCACCGCTTCGCTTTCGGGGCCTTGATGGATCAGCGCCGGAATATGGTCGAGCAGATCATAGCCGCGCCTCTGGCGGAACTGCTGAGGCAGATCGCCCGTCCAGTTCGAGCCATAGGCCTCCAGACTGTCCGAGAACATGGCATAGGGCGGCTGATCCTTGGGGAAGGCCTGAAGCAGCCGGCCCCCCACCACCGCCAGATGGTGCTGCACCGCCGAGGCATCGACATGGTCGATCACAAAGCCTTCCGCCCCCACGGCGGCGCGCTTGACCTGCTGGCCGGTGCGACTGGCGATGGCGAAGGTGATCTGGCGCAAGGAGCTGTTGCCGGGCAGACTGGCGCAGCCATCGGTTAACCCAATCCTTTGGCCATCGGCGTAAGCGGCCAGCAGCTGCTCACCAGCCTGCGGTGCAGGCGCGCAGGCTGAAGTCTGGTTCCGCGGAAGATCAACCGACACCATCCGGATCATGGAGGCCGCCTGTGTCACCGGCACATGCGGCCCGCCGAAGGGCCAGCCCGAGCCGATCGTCACATCGATCCGCATGCCTTCCCGCCGCGCGGTCTCCCCCGCATGCGCAAGGCGGGCGATAAAGGCATCGGAGAGATAGGGTAGATTGTTAAGGCCATGCGCCGGATCGTCAGGAGACAAAGGGTAGGTGGGCTGCACCTCAAAACCGCCGAAGCCGCCTGCTTTCATGGCGGCGATCTCGCGGTCGATCTCCTTGTCCTCCACCGCGGGGCCGAACCACCACCAGCGCACCATCGGGCGCGCCTCTGCGGGGGGATGGAGGAAGGTGGTCCACAGATCGGGGGCCTCGCCATGGGCCGTGCTGGCCGTGGCCAAAGCGGCAAGGCCGATTGCCAGCGATGCTGTCTTGCGGGGCATCAGATCGCCGCCTTGAGCGGAGCGGTGATGGTTCGCCCGTTCACCACGACATCGCTGAACGCCACATCCGTGCGGGAGACGGGCAGATTATCGCCCTTGTGCAGCTGGATATCGACATGTTCGATCCTGACGCCCGTAACGGTAACGCTGGGATCGGGTCGCACCTCGCCCCATGCGCCGAAGGTGCCTGTTATGCCGCTCAGCAGCACATTGCGGACTTGCGAATGCGGCGGCGGGCTGCCTTTCAGATCGAGATATTGTGTCCAGGGGCGGATCAGGATGATGCGTCCACCCTCATTGGCCAGACGAATGTTGCGCAAGGCGATGTTCTCGTAAAGCTGGGGCGTATCGGCGCGCAGCTTGAGCATCAGCACATTGATGGCGCCGCTCACCACGCAATCCTCGATCAGCACGTTGCGGACCACCGTCGCCTCGCTGCCGCAGGAGAAGGTCTGATGGCCGCGCTTGAAGGTGCAGCGGCGGATCTGGATGTGCTCCACCGGGGGGCTGCCGGTGTCTTCCAGCGCATGGGGGCCTTTCGAGCCCTTGGCCGCGATGCAATCATCGGTGACGGAAAAGAAGCAGCCCTCCACCAGCACATCCTGACAACTGTCCAGATCGATGCCGTCCGTGCTGGGGGCCCATGCGTAATCGTCCGGAACGAGGAAGCGGGCGCCCCGCACCGTGACATTGCGGCAGGCATAGAGATGCAGGTTCCAGAACTGCGAGTCCTTGAAGGTGACGCCTTCGATCAGCACATCCCTGGAGTTCTGGATCAGGGCCAATCGCGCGCGGTCTATGCCGATATTGGGGAAATTGCCGGGGTCTTTTGCCTGTTTGCGCAGGGCCCAGAACTGTTCCCAGATCGCCATGCCGGAGCCGTCGAGCACACCCTCACCCGTGATGCGCAGCCCATGGCAATGGTCGGCGTTGATCAGGGCGGGGGTGAAATGCTCCTCAAAATGGCCTTCGATGCGGGTGCGCTGGTGCGGGAAATTGGCCATATCGGTGGTACATTTGAGGGTGCTGCCGCGCTCCAGATGCAGATGGACCCCGGATTTCAGGAAAAGGGCGCCGCTCAGGAACGTGCCCTGCGGGATGATCAGCGTACCGCCGCCCGCCTGAGCCAGATGGTCGATGGCGGTCTGGATCGCCTTCGTGTTGAGCGTCGTGCCATCCGGCCTGGCGCCAAAATCAAGGATCGATGCAGAGCGCTGTTCGGGGCCCGCCGCTGCCAGCGCTCGATTGGCCGGCCACAGGGCAAGTGAGGCCAGCGTAAAGCTCCGGCGTGACAGCAAAGCTTGCGGCGCGCCTGCTGTCGGCCGGCCCATGGTCTTGCGCATCGGCATCTTCGCTCTCCACTCTTTTGGTTCCGGAAAGCTTATTCATTTTTTGTGACGATGCCACACAATATGATACTCGATCTCAAATTGAGGGAATGGGATGCCATCTCTCCGGTTAGCCTGCCGGAAAGCCCTTCGCAGAACATCCGTTTCCTGAATGTCACCTCATGACCGGCTGAGCCCATTGGCCCGATAGAAATGCGCCAGCGCCCGTGGCGAGGCCAGCGTGATCTTGGGCAGTTCCACCTTGTCGAACAGCGCTTGATAACGCTTGCGGTTCACGCGTGTGGTCACGGCAATATGGCGGATCATGACCCATTTCACACTGTCTCGCCCGCCATCGAGCGCGCCTACGCGATCCCGTTCGAACCAACTGCGGCGCAGATAGCGGGCAAGGCTCAGGCTCGTTGAGATGTCCAGCAGGATAAAACCCGTCGCGCGGGCCAGACGCTGCGGCAGACAGCGGGAATAATTGCCCTCCATCACCCAATGCTCCCCCGCCAGAGCGGCATCGTGCAGGGCGATGAACTCCGCCTCCGGGCGCGGTTGCCAGTCGGTCTGTGGCTGGTGATAGAGTTGGTCGAGATGGATCACCGGCATCCCGCGCGTCCGGCTGATCGCCCCGGCCAAGGTGGATTTGCCGCTGTTCGAGGGGCCCATGATGCAGATACGCGGTCCAAGATCATCAAGAGCCATGGGCATCCTCTACGGCGCCTGCCGCACGAGGCGCAAGCCGGTTTGGGGGAGCAAGGCAGGGCTCGCTCCCCCTCGCCGCTTACTCCACCAGCACAGCAGCCTGCTGCAGGCCCGAGGCATCGTCCAGTGCCAGCGCGCGCCTGGCTGCCGGGCGGTTCTTGCAGCGCTCGATATAGGCGTCGAGCAGCGGGCTCTCCGGGAAGGCCTTGCGCCCGAAGTTCAGGGCGCTGGCGATCAGCAGATCGGCGATGGTGAATGTCTCGCCCAGCACATAGTCGCGATGCGCCAGCGTGGTCTCCAGGCGGCGCACCACGGCGGCATGATCCCGCTGCTTGAAAGGCGATGAGGCCAGCGCGCCAGACATGGCCGCAAACATCGCGGGTTCCATCTCGCAGGCATACCAGCCCAACCAGGTGCAATAGGGCCCGCGCCACGCCGTGCCGATGGCCGGAGCCAGCCCCGCCTGCGGGAAGGCATCGCCCAGATAGAGCGCAATGCCCACCGATTCCGTGATCAGCGCATCGTCATGCTCGATGGCAGGCACGCGCTGGTCGGGGTGCGGATTGGCGGGATCGGGATCGCCCTGCCCGGTCATCGGGCGGAAGATCGAGACCGGCTGGATGGTGTAGGACACCCCCAGCTCCTCCAGCAGCCAGACGATGCGCGAGGAACGGGATTGCGGCGCGTGGTAAAGCGTGATCATGAGAGCCTCCTGTTGGTTGCAGCCCCCTTGTGCGCCACCCCTGCTGACAGCATACTGTCAGCAGGAGAAAGCCCGATGCGCCGCGCCGACAGATTGTTCCAGATCATTCAGATCCTGCGCCGCTCGACCCGGCCCGTCACCGCTCAGGAGATGGCGCGCGAGCTGGAGGTGTCACCCCGCACCGTCTATCGCGATATCGCCGATCTGATCGGCCAGCGCGTGCCGGTTCAGGGCGAGGCGGGCTTCGGCTATATCCTTGAAGACAGTTTCGACATGCCCCCGCTGATGCTCACGCCCGAGGAGATCGAGGCGGCGGTGCTGGGCGCGCAATGGGTGATGGGGCGCGGCGATCCCGCGCTGGCCGGAGCCGCGCGGGACCTGATCGCCAAAATCACCTCTGTGGTGCCGGAGCATCTGCGCGCGGTCATCGCTCATCCCGCCACCGGCGTGCCGCCCCGGCCCATGCCGGCTCCGGACGGCATCGATCTGGCCCGCACCCGCGCCTGGATTCGCGAGGGCCGCAAGCTGGCCATGACCTATCGCGATGAAAAGGGCGCCGTCAGCGAGCGTATCATCTGGCCGGTGATCCTGGGCTATTTCGAGGCCACGCGCATGCTGGCCGCCTGGTGCGAGATGCGCGAGGATTTCCGCCATTTCCGCACCGACCGCATCGTCTCGACCCGCTTTCTGGAGGATCGCCACGGCCAGCGTCCCGGCGAGTTGAGGCAGCGCTGGAAGCGCAGTCTGGGCAACAGAAACGACCAGCACCGATGATCACAGGCGCCCGGAATGCCTGCGCCATGTTCACCATCATAACCGACCTGTGCCAAGGACTAAGGTAGTTTCCACAGGTTCCCCCTTCAATCAAAAACGAGGGCACTTGCTTATGCTGACCCCACGGTTCGTCCAAAAAGGGTCGGTCATTGACCAGAGGCTTTCCAAGGCGGCATTTCCCTGTCGGCATGCACGGGGCCCGACGCCTGTTTGCGCGCCTGTGGCAAGCGCTGCTGGCGGACACATCGGGCGGCCCGGCGATTGAATTCGCGCTGGTGGTGCCCGCCTTCATCGCCCTGCTGCTGGGCATTCTGCATATTGCCCTGATCTATCTGGCTCAGGAGGGGCTCGAAACCGCCGTCGAGGCGGCCTCCCGCCTGATCCTGACCGGCGGGGCCCAGACGCTGCAACTGGGCAGCGGTTCCTCGGCCTACACCGGCATGACGGCCAGCGATTTCAAGACCGCCATCTGCAACGGCATCAGCGGCACCGATTCCAGCGGCAATGCCGTGACCTACACCAGCGCGCTGCCGCCCTTTCTCTCCTGCAGCCGACTTTACGTGAATGTGCAGCTGATGCCCGCAGGATGCACCAATCCCACCATCGCCGCGCCCACCTTCACCTATACCAATGGCGTGCTGACCAGCACGGGCACCAGCTATGGCAACTCCAGCTGCAACGGCACCACCACCAGCAACACCGGCCTGAGCGGATCGCAAAACGATCTGGTCGTCGTCCAGCTGATCTATCTCTGGCCGACGGTTTCGGCGCCTTTGGGCATGAATTTCATCAATCAGGCCAATGGCAACCGCATGCTGGTGGCAACCTCTGTGGTGACGGTGGAGGGCTATGCCTGCGCCACGGGATCGACCTCATGCTAGGGCCTCGTGGGAAACAGTGGGAGGCGGCTTGGGGCAGATCTGGCGCGGTCGCAAAAATCCGGCGCCTGATCCGCAACCGGCGCGGCACGGCAATGATCGAATTCGCTCTGGCATTGCCCCTGCTGCTGACGATGTTCTTCGGCGGCTATGTGATTGCCGATATGATCGCCTCGGCCCGCAAGGTGACGGTGGCAACGCGCGCGCTGGCCGATCTGGTCAGCCGCAATGTCTCGCCCTCTTCCCCGGTGACCGCCTCGACGCTGACGACCTATCTCAATTCAGCGCAGCTGGTGATGACCCCGATGGCCGCCGCGCAGACGACCATGCAGATCACCGAATTGCGCGTCTGCGATGCGACGCACGCCTATGTGGTGTGGAGCCAGGCCCAGGCGGCGGGCACAACAGCCACCTCCTCCTTCACCGCAGGCAGCGTGGTGTCCATCCCGGCCAGCCTGATCACCTCGCCCATGGTGCCCACCTCGGCGGACGGCTCCAATGTCTGCAGCAACACCACCGCAGCCACCAACAAGACGGTGGTGGGCACGGCGGGGGGCTATCTGTTCTTTGCCCAGATCTATTTTTCCTACGCGCCGCCCATCGGTCTTGGCTCGCTCATCACAAAGACGCTGGGCGATCAGGACTATATGATCCCTCGCTTGCAGTAGACCCTCGCCATGAAGCAGCCCCTCTGCCCATTGCCCTTTCAGCATCTGATCCATGGCTTGCGCCGGTTCTTCACGGGGCTGCGCGCGGATCGACGCGGCAATGTGATGTCGATCATGGCCTTTGCCGCCATCCCGCTGATCTTCGCGATCGGCTTCGGGCTGGATTACAGCCGGGCCGAAAAGCTGCAGACCAAGCTGAACGCCGCGGCCGATGCCGCCGTGCTGGCCGCCGTGGTGCCCCAACTGCTGAACCAGAGCGACGCCATGGCTCAGACCGCCGCTCAGGATATGTTCGACCAGCAGGTGAGCGGCCTGTCGGGTCTGGCCAGCGTGACCCGCACCGTCACCATCACCAGCACCATATCCAGCACGATGGGGCGGCTGCGCACGGCCAAGCTGGTCTATACCGCCAAATCCTCCAACATGTTCGGCGGCGTGCTGGGCGTGGCGACCTTGCCGATTGGCGGCTCGGCGACGGCCAGCGCCTCTCAGCCCCCCAGCATCAATTTCTACATCGCGCTCGATACCTCGCCCTCGATGCTGCTGCCCACCACCACCACGGGGATCAACAATCTGATCGGCGGCGCCATCTGGCAGGGCGAGCAGGCCTATTACGGCCGCACCGATGGCTGCGATTTCGCCTGCCATTCCAACAACATGCACCAATGGAACGCGGGCACCTATGTGATCGACACCAGCTCCCGCCCGATCTACCTCAACAACAGCTCCTCCAGCAGCACCATCCCCTTCTTCCGCGTCGCCTGCAACGGCACCGTCTATGACAACAATGGCAACAAGCTGGGCACCAGCGGGTTTATCGTCGGCTCGGCGACCTATTGCTCCGGTTACAGCCCCTTGGGCAATCCGGTGGTGCTGTCCTACATTCCCACCGGGCAGTTGCTGCCCACCACGGTCTCGGTGAATTTCCCTGACACCTGGTGGCTGGCCCGCAATTACAGCGCGGTCAATCCGGGGCAGGCCAACATCACGCTGCGCACCGATGCGGAGGGTTCGGCGGCGGCGGGCGTGATCCAATATGCCTATGGGATCGAACAGCAATATGCCACCGCCTCCGTGCCACCGGTCTACAAGATGCAGTTCTTCACCTTCAACGTGGGCAATCCGGCGCCGCTCACCACATCGCCCTTCGGCACCATGACCGATGTTGCCACGCTGCAAGGCCTGAGCTTCCCCGATATGGGCGGACAGGCACCGCTGATGGCGGCCAATTCCTATTGGACCAGCCTGCTGACCTACACCGGCAATGCCGACACCAATTTCACCACCATGTTCACCTGGATGCAGGCGACCATGCCCTCATCCTCCGGGACCGGCACGCCCGCATCGCCCCAGAACGTGCTGCTGCTGGTGACCGACGGGGCCGAGGATGACAGCAGCGACGGCATCACCCAGCTCAATGCCAACAACATCGCCCAATGCGCCGCGATCAAGGCCACGGGCACGCGCATCGCCATTCTCTACACGCAATATCTGCCCGGCACGGTCAATTACACCGGCCATCCCACGTTCAACAATTTCGCCACCAACACCGTGCCCTATATCCAGCAGCAGTTGCAGGCCTGCGCCAGCCAGAACACGGATGGCAGCTATCTGTTCCAGACCGTCTCGACCGACGGCAATGTGACAACCGCGCTCAACAGCCTGTTTGCCATGGTGGTGCAATCGGCCAAGCTGGTGCGATGATCTAGCCTCTGATCGCCGTGACATAGCCGCAAAGCATATCCGCCAGCGCCGAAGCGTAACCGGCGATCTCTTCCTGACTGCGCGGCACGGAGGAATAGCTGCTGCCCACAGCGGACATGGTTCTCAGGATCAGATCCGCCGCCAGCGTACGCCGGGCCTTATCCGCCAAAGGCAGAGCCTCATCGATAAAGGCCTGAAACAGGCGCGACCCTTCGGCGCGCGCCTCGCCCGTTTCCGGCGCATCGCGATAGAGCGGCGCCGCATCGGCCAGTGCCAGACGCACCTCGGCCTCATCGCATTCGGATTGGAGAAAGGCATGCGCCATCGAGCGCAGCCGTGTTTCGACCGGATGGCTGGTGTCGTTCAGGATGCCGGCCAGCATGGCGGTGTTGCGGCGCCATTCCTCAGCCTGCACGCGAAAGAGGATCGCCGCCTTATTGGGAAAATACTGGTAGATCGAGCCGACGCTGACCCCGGCCCGTTCCGCGACTCTGGCGGTGGTGAAACGCTGCGCGCCCTCCTTGCGCAAAACCTGAACAGCAGCGTCCAACACCGCCGCAACCAGATCGTTGGAACGGGCCTGTCGCGGCGATTTCCGCGCGGAAATCCGGGATTTTTTGGTGTCTGCCATCAGGGTCTCGGGGGCCTCCTCGCCAATGCGATTAGCGAAACTGACGAAGTAGTCGTATTTTTCGGGCTCCACAACACAGATTGCGAGACACCGCGATGACCACCCTGACCACTGCCCCCGTTGCCCCTCTGCTCGATCTGCTTTTCGCCGTGGACAAGGCCGCCGACCCGGCCTCCGATCCGGCTCTGGCGGCCTATTGGGGCAGCCTTGGCGCGGAAGAACGCGCCGAGCTGATGCAGAGCCGCACCGGCTACACGGATTTCTATGCGCGGCTCAAAAACCTGCCGCTGGCCGTCTCGCGTGAGACCGGCACGCTGCTTTACATGCTGGCCCGCTCGACCGGGGCGAGTGCCATTGTCGAATTCGGCACCTCCTTTGGCCTTTCCACGATCTGCCTCGCCTCGGCGCTGCGGGACAATGGCGGCGGGCTGCTGGTGACCAGCGAGTTCGAACCCTCCAAGGTGGCCCGTGCCCGCCAGCATCTGGCCGAGAGTGGCCTTTCCGATCTCGTGGAATTCCGCGAAGGCGATGCGCTGGAAACGCTCTCGCGGGACCTGCCTGCCTCGGTCGATCTGCTGCTGCTCGATGGGGCCAAGGGGCTCTATCTCGATATCCTGGCGCTGGTCGAACCGTATCTGCGCCCCGGCGCGCTGATCATCGCTGACAATGCCGATCACTGCCCGCCCTATCTGGAGCGCGTCCGGGGCGGGAACGGCTATCTCTCCCTCCCCTTCTCGGATGAGGTCGAACTCTCGATCCGTCTGGGCTGACCCAGGCGCGGGCCGGCTTGAAATCGAAAGACCTGCGTGAGCGCAGTCCAAGGTGACAAACCGGCCCGCTCCCCCTAGAGGGGCGGCTCCTGAAAACCCAGGCCTGAAAACTCAGGGGCGCCGATGACACCTGTCGATGACAAGAAAGCCGCGCAGCCGATCATCGCTGCGGCTCTGGAGCTGATCGCCGCCCATGGCCTCACCGAACTGACCCTGCGCCCGCTGGCCGAGGCCGTCGGCATGAGCCTCAATGCGCTGACCCAGGCGATGGGCTCGAAGGAGCAGCTGGTGGCGCAGGTGGTGGCCAGCGCCATGGAGCAGGACGAGCGCTTTCGCGAAGGCTGGCTGGAACGCCTGCGCGCCATGGCCCCGGTCGCGCCGGGCCTGCGCGCCGTGCTGGCGCAGACCATTCTCGACGATTGGGTGGTGAAACATCGCCCCCTCGCCTGCCTGCTGATCGATCTGGTGCAGGAGGCCGGGCGGCAGGAAGGCTGCCCGGATGCTCTGGGCGTCTGGCTGGATGCGGCGGCCCTGTTCTGGGCCGAGGTGCTGTTCGGCGATCCGCGTCAGGCCGATGCGGCGCTGGGCTATATGCTGGATGAGGCAGGCTTTTCGCTCTTTGCCCATGCCGATCCGGCCTATCGCATGCTGCGCGCCCTGTGCCTGCATCGCTTCACCGGCGGCATCTACCCCCAGCCTGACGAAGACATCGGCAGCGGTCGCCATCTGGAGCAATGGATCGCCGCGCTGGAGCCCGACCAGACCTATCCCGACACGCCCGACCCCAGCAAACGCGGGGCCATCGCGGCGCAGGCCGGGCGGCTGATCGTCACCCACGGGCTGGAGGCGCTGACCCATCGCTCGGCGGCCAAGGCGGCGGGCGTGCCAGCCTCCACGGTGGTTTATCATTTCGGCACGCGCGATGCGCTGATGGTCGCGGCGCTTCACGCGGTTGTCACGAACTTCCGCCATGGGCTGGCGGATAACTTCGGGCAGCCGCATCCCTTCCATGCCAATTATGCTCACTCGCACGATCTGGTCAGGGCGACCTCGATCATTGCCATTGCCGCCGCCCGGCATCCCGGGCTGGCGCATCACGCGCTCGACATGCGGCGGCGGCGCGGGGAGAACATCGTCACCTCGGTGCTGTGGGATATGGGCCTGCCCGAGGGGCGCGTGGCCGATCGCACCACATCGCAAGTCGTTTCGGTATCGCTGTTCGGCATGCGGATGGTGGCCATGGCGCGCGGGGTTGACGAGGATCAGGTGCTTAAGGGCGCCTTCACAAGGCTGGCGGAGGTCTGCCGCTAAACGTCAGATTTCACGATGAGGCAGGAGGACGCCCTGCCCCATCGCGCGGAACTGCTGGCGCTGTCGCTGCCCAGCTTTGTGTTTTCCGGCTATGAGCTGGCGCGCAAAAGCTATCTGCCGGTGCTGCTGGCCGGAGCTGCCGGGCTCGATCTGGTGCAGACCGGCCTGATCCTCACCATCGTTCACGGCTGGAGCATTCTGGTCGAGGTTCTCTTCGGCATGATCTGCGATATGGCCCCCGATCCGCGCTGGCGCCGCAGCTTCTGGGTGGCGACGGGCACGGTGCTGCAATTGCTTGGCGGCGCGGTGCTGTGGCTGGCACCGCCGCATGGACGGTCGGTTTTTCTCTGGCTGCTGGGGCTGCTGCCTTTGGCCAGCGGCTGGGTGCTGTCCAATCTGGCCCATGGCGCCTGGGCGCTGGAGCAGGCCAGCGGCGTGCTGGCGCGCGGGCGGATCTTTGGGGCGCGGGCTCAGGCGGGCATGGCCGGGTCGATCCTCTTCGCCATGGTGCTGCTGTGGAGCAAGCACACAGGCATCGGTTTGGCAGGCGGGGGACTGGACGATTTCTATGTGATCCTGCTGCTGACGCTGATCGGCGCGCCGCTGGTGCATGGCTGGTTGATCTGGCGCGTGAAAGAGCGCGGCGGTGGCCAGACCTCACCCCGGCTCGATTGGGCGGGCGTGGTGAAGCCTTTTCAGGTCTGCATCGCCTCCCCGGCGGATCGGAGGCTGGCCAGCCTGTTCCTGCTGGTGGGCGTGCATATGGCGGTGATCGGCGGCAGCTTTCTGTTTATCGCCCGGCATCGCCTTGCCCTGCCCGATTGGGGAACGCCGGGCATTCTGGCGCAATCGCTGGCCGCGATGGTGGGCACCGGCATCGCGCCGGGGCTGCTGAAGCGTATGCCGCCTTTGCGCATGCTTGGCGTGGTCTTTGCGCTCAATCTGGTGCTGGCACTGGCGCTGCCCTTGCTGCCTGTCGGGCAGGCGGCGCCGCTGCTGGCGTGGTCGGCGGGGACGGGCGCCACCATGGCCGTCGATTTCATGCTGCTGCGCGTGGTGCTGGGCCAAAGGCTGGATCGTGATCGGCAGCGCAACGGCGATGCGCCTGCCGCCGCCTTTTACGCGGGCTTTCACTTGCCGCTCAACATCGGGGTGATGCTGGGCACCGCGCTGCTGTTTCGAGGCATGGCGTGGACAGGCCTCAACGATCACGGCTTTGCCCTGACATGGCTGACCTGTGGTCTTGCCGCCCTGTGTCTGGTTTCGGCCCTGGGATGCGTGATCGCCCTGCGTCAGGCGCTGCGGGCGGAGGAGGGCTCTCACAGCGCCTCAGGTGAACTGAACATTCGTATTTCAAGAAACGAAAAAAGCTTCATATGAACTGAACATTCGTCTCTGAATTGTCATCTCCCGCGCATAATCGGGCCCCGACGCAACTTGGGGTATCCGAATCATGACCAGTCTTCGCCGTCGCGGTGTTCTCACACCTGCCTTGCTGCTTGCCGCCACGGCCCTGAGCGCTGTGCCGATGATCGCTCATGCGGACGATGCCGCCCCCGCGGCCCCGCAGGCCGATGGGCAGCCCGCGCTCGACCAGATCGTGGTCACCGCCGAGCGTCGTCAGGAAAAGATGCAGAATGTGCCGATCTCCATCCTCTCGCTGAGCGGGGAGGCGCTGCAGAACAGCGGCTATCAGTCGCTGACCGATCTGCAATACACCACGCCCGGCCTCACCTATGACCCGACGCAGGGCGCCGCCTTCCAGATCCGCGGCGTGGGCTCGACCTCCTTCGACTTTTCCAACGCCAAATCGGTGAACGTGGTGGTCGACGATGTGGTGATGGACGCCCAGCGCGATCTGGGCATCACCGGCCTGACGGACATCGAGCGCGTCGATGTGTTGATGGGCCCTCAGGGCACGCTGTTCGGCAAGAACTCCACCTCGGGCGTGATCGCCATCACCACGGTGAAGCCCAAGCTGAACGAGTTCTCGGGCAAGGTCTATGCCAGCTATGGTGAGCGCAATGACCGCACCATCAACGGCACCGTCAACATCCCGCTGGGCCACACCGCCGCGCTGCGCCTGAGCGCCTTCGATGTCGGGCAGGATGGCAAGGGGCGCTATGTCACGCTCAACCGCAATCTGGGTCGCGTCGATGAATTCGGTGTGCGCGGCCGCCTGCTGTGGCAGCCGGTCGACGATCTGGAAGTGATCCTCGCGGGCGAATACACCCATCACTACGACACCTCGGTGCGCACCGCCGTGGGCGGCCCCGCCGGCACCAGCTTTGCGCCGACCGCCGCCGTCACCGCCGCCGAAATCGCCCATGGCGTGACTCCGGGGCCGCAGAATGTCGACACCGCCGATGGTTTCCTCGGCTCCATCAACACCACCAACAAGGGCGGATCGCTGCATGTCGCCTACAAGCTGGGCAATCACACGCTGACCTCGATCACCGCCTATCGCGAGACGAAGTATGGCAACGACACCCCCGCCGACCTGCTGCCCAACGATGTCTATTCCTATCTGGCCTACAACTCGGGGCGCCTGAAGACCGACAAGTTCAGCGAGGAAATCCATCTTGCCTCGCCCACCGGCGGCTTTGTGGAATATCTGGTCGGCGCCTTCTACAACCGCCTGCATGCCGATCAGACGCAGGCCCAGTGGGGCCCGTTGGGCACCAGCCCGCTGATCGTCAATGGCTCGGTGATCTCGACGCTTTATGCCAACACCGGCGCCAATGATCCGGTGACCGGCCAGTTGCTGGGCAATACGGTGGAGTTCAACGCCCATAATGAAACGGTGGCGGGTTTCGGCCAACTCAAGTTCAACCCCACGCCGCGTTTCAGCCTGACGCTGGGCGGGCGCTACAACTATGACCGCAACGATCAGCGGATCAGCTATTTCAACATCGATCCGGTCTCGATCTTCGGCCAATCGGTGAATTTCATCGCCACTGGCACCGCGCCCACCGCCGATTATCGCTATGGCGTGAAGAGCAGCAGCCGCTTCACCTATCGCGTCGCGCCGACCTATCAGCTCAGCAAGGATGTGATGCTTTATGCGACCTATTCCACCGGCTACAAGCCGGGCGGCATCGCCTTCGTGGGCAACAAATACGATCCCTATAACCCTGAATCGGTGAAGAGCTGGGAGATCGGCGAAAAGGGCGAGTTCTTCAACCATCGCCTGCGCGTCAACGTCGACCTCTTCTCCTCCTCCTACACCAATTTCCAGGCGACGATCCTGACGCCGGTCTCAACGGGCGTGGGCGCCTCCATCCTCGCTTCGGCCATCGGCAATGCGCCGGGGCTGCGCAGCCGGGGCGTGGAAGCCCAGATCGCTGTGAAGCCCACGCGCAATCTCTCGCTGACAGGCGCGGTGACCTACACCGATGCCAAATTCACCAATTACGTGGCCAGCAGCACCGCGAATTACACCGGCACCCGCCTGACCAACGCCCCGCAATGGATGGCCACCGTGGGCGCCGACTACAAGGCGCCGCTGACGCATAAGATCGATCTGAAGGCGCATCTGGAATACAGCTATCGCTCGGACATTCAGACGGTGACCGGTGCCATGCTGGGCAACATCACGGCGCCCGCGGTCAAGAACGCCGATGGCACCAGCACGCCCAATGCCAGCTACTCCTATGTGCCGGGCTATGGTCTGGTGAATGGCCGCATCACGCTGGCCAAGTCTGACGACGGCATCGAGGTCGGCGTCTATGCCCGCAATCTGCTCAACCAGTATTTCTCGACCGGCTGGCAGATCTACGGCTCGCTGGGGCTGCTGCATTACACCTCGCCCGATGCCTATCGCACTGTTGGCGTCTTTGCGCAGATGAAGTTCTAAGAACCGTCCCGGGAGAGGATATTGTCATGAAGACCAAAGCTCTTCGCGCCGGGGCCGCGCTGGTTCTGGGCATGGTGGCGGCCGCCGCCCATGCCCAGAACAGCGACGATCTGAAGATCAACCAGATCCAGATCGTCGGCACCCATAACTCCTACTCGCAGGGCGTCGATCCGCAGATCATGGCGATGGCCGATGCCATCATCGGCCCGCGCCTGTCGCAGATGACGGCCAAGATGCCGCCCGAGGCCCGCGCGCAATATAAGGAATACCACCCCAACGAAGTGAGCATGCCCGAGGCGCTGAACTATCGCTATGGCACGCTGGCCAGTCAGCTGGACGCCGGGATGCGCAGCCTTGAGCTGGATCTCAACCGCGATCCCGAAGGCGGACGCTTCCTGCACCCCGCCGCCTATGAGGCCGCGAAAGCCAAGGGTATCCCCGAAAGCCAGCTGCTGCCCCATGACAAGACCGGGCTCGACAAGCCCGGCTTCAAGGTGATGCATATCGTCGATTTCGATGTGCGCTCCAGCTGCAATCTCTTCACCGATTGTCTGGCCGAATTGCGCCGCTGGTCGGACGCCCATCCGAACCACGAGCCGATCTTTATCCTGCTGGAGGCCAAGAGCGATCCCATCCGGATCTTCCCGGGATCGAAGCCGCCCCTGCCCTTCACCCCGCAATCCTTCGATGAGCTGGACGCCGATCTGTTCCGCGTGATTGGTCGCGACAGGATCGTCACGCCCGATCAGGTGCGCGGGCACTATCCCACGCTGGAGGCCGGGGTGAAGGCGGGCAACTGGCCGACACTGAAGGACGCGCGCGGCAAGTTCATCTTCCTGCTGCTGACGGCTTTGGACACCAAAGGTCTCTCCGGCTATGTCGGCGGCCATCCCAATCTGGAAGGCCGCGCGGCCTTTCTCGAATCCAGACCCGGCCAAAGCTATGGCGCTTTCCTGCTGATGGACAATGCCACCTTGCGGGCCAAAGAAATCCCCGAACTGGTGAAACAAGGCTATCTGGTGCGCGCCCGCGCCGATATCGAAACCTGGGAAGCCAAGGCCAATGATCTGACCCGCGCCCAACAGGCCTTTGCCAGCGGCGCCCAGATCGTCTCGACCGATTTCTACAAGAAGGGCAATGCCTATGGCACGGATTATGTGGTGACGCTGCCTGGCGGCGGCGTGATGCGCTGCAATCCGGTCAATGCCGCGCAGGCCTGCCGCTAAGATGACCACACGCCGCACACTCCTCAAGGGCGCAACCGCCGCCGTGCTGGGCGCCGCAACGGCCAGCACGGAGGCACTCGCGGCGCCTCTGGCCGAACCCTCGCTTGAGCTGCTGATGGTCAGGGAGCTTTCTCGCGCCCTGGGCAGCGAAAGCGTGGCCCAGAAGCTGGCACCCCTGCTGTTCGACGCCACCATGCTCTGGTCCTACCCCCAGATGCAGGCGCAGGAGGCGAACGCGCTGATCGCCTACAGCTTCGGCAACCGCCTGACCACCGCCGCCGACAAGCCTCCCCGCGCGCCCGATGCGACCGAACCCGGCCCCATCAACGCAAAGCTGGCAGAGGCCGTGTTCAAAATCCGCGCGATCCGCAAGATGCCCGTTTACGCGCAATGGGAGATCGCGGCGATCCTGCAGGACACCTATCGGATGGATCAGGTCATCCCGATCTATCCGGAGCGCGATGCGGATGGGAAGCTGGTCTATCTCAGCACCGAAGGCGTGGCCAAGGCCGTCCTGCGCGAAGCGGGCGGCGCCGGGGCGCTGGGGCATGTCGCGATTGTCGGCCATCGGGACCATGTGAAACGCTGCATTCTGACGTCAAAGTCGGTCGGTCTTGCGGCGGCGGCCATCAGCGGCATCCCGCTGCCGGTCGAGTATGACACGCTGTCCGGCCAGCCCTGGACGCGCGACCGGGCGACCTATCTGCTGGGCGACATCATGGCCCAATTGATGATGGAGCGATCAGCCTTGCTGGCCCAACTGTAGCGAGACAAGGCCTCAGTCATTACGCCGCGCAGGCTCGATCAGATCCCAGCGATTGCCGTAAAGATCCTCGAACACGGCGACGATGCCATAGGGCTCATGCCTTGGCGGCTCGATAAAGCGGACACCCTGCGCGGCAAAGGCGCGATGATCCCGGGCGAAATCATCGGTCTCCAGAAACAGGAACACCCTGCCGCCGCTTTGATCGCCGATCGCCTGTTGCTGGCGATCCCCCACACCGCGCGCCAGCAAAAGCCCGCTGCCACCTCCGCCCGGCGCTACCACGACCCAGCGCTTCCCTTCCGCCAGCACGGTGTCTTCGCGCAATTCGAAACCCAGCTTGCCGACATAAAAGGCAATCGCCTCATCATAATCGGCCACAAGGAGCGCGGTCAGGCTCAGGCGCCGGGTCATCGGGGGCTCCCTGTCGCCATCAGGGCACCTGCATAAGCGCGCCAAATTTGACGCGATCCAGCGCGATCAGGCTGCGATAGCTGGCCACCGCCTCGTTCTGCGCGAAGAGGCGGCGGGTGATCGCCTCATAAGCCACCATGTCGGCGGCGAGGATCACCACCACAAAGCTGATCCCGCCGGTGACATAATAGCATTGCTGCACCTCCGGCGCGGCGCGAAACAGCGCCTTGGCGGCATCCACCGTGCTGGCACGCTCATCGGTGAGATGCACCTCCACGATGGAGGTGATCGCCATGCCCACAGCCGAGGCCTCCACCACCGCGACATTCTGCGCGATGACGCCCGCGCTCTCCATGGCGGCGATGCGGCGCTGCACGGCGGCGGCGGACAGGTTGACCGCTTCGGCAATGCTGCGCTGAGGCGTCTTGTTGTCCTGCTGGAGGATGCGCAGAATCGCCCGGTCAAACGGGTCGAGCGTGGGGCGGCGGGAGGACGCTTTGCGGACCATAAGTGAGTAATTGTTGCATTTGGCTGCCAAAGCAAGCGCGCATGGCTCGCCCCGATGATGATATGTTGCCTTATCGACAGCAGAAAGTGAGATTCACCCGTGACCGCCTCTCTCGCCACCCCCTCCGGCGACAACCGAACAATGCTTGGCATCGCCTGCGGCATGGGCGCCGGGGCGCTGTGGGGGCTGGTCTTTCTCGCCCCTGCGCTGTTGCGGGAGGTCGCGCCGCTGCAACAGGCCATCGGGCGCTATCTTGCTTACGGCCTTATTTCGGCGGTGCTGCTGGCCCCGCGCTGGCGCGCGCTGAAGCCATCGCTGATGCGGCGTGACTGGCTGTCGCTCCTGTGGCTCTCGCTGGCGGGCAACACGCTCTACTATGTGCTGCTGTCGACGGCGGTGCAGAAGGCGGGCATCGCCACAACCTCGCTCATCATCGGCTTTCTGCCCGTGGCGGTCACCATCATCGGCAGCCGCGATCGTCACGCGGTGCCGCTGGGCCGGCTGTTGCCTTCGATCCTGCTCTGTGTGGCCGGGGTGATCTGCATCGGCTGGCAGGCGCTGGCGCCCTCCACGCCGGGGGACAGCGGGCAACGCGGTTTGGGCTTTCTCTGCGCCATCGGGGCCTTGATCTCCTGGACGGCCTATGCGGTGGGCAATGCCCGCTGCCTCGCGAGGAACGGCCATATCTCGGCCCATGACTGGAACCTGCTGACGGGCGTTGTCACCGGCACGCAGGCCCTGCTGTTGATCCCGCTGAGCGCGCTGGTGGAGCCGCTGCGGCATACGCCCGCCGTCTGGGTCCAGCTTGCCATCGTGTCCTGCACAGTGGCGGTGCTTGCCTCGCTTGTCGGCAATGCCTTGTGGAACCGGATGAGCCGCCTGCTGCCGCTGACGATGGTGGGGCAGATGATCCTGTTCGAAACGCTGTTCGCGCTGCTCTACGGCCTGATCTGGGAACATCGCCTGCCTCTCCCGCTGGAGGTCGCGGCCTTTGCGCTGGTGATGACCAGCGTACTGACCTGCATTGCCGCGCATCGCCGCCATGCCGCCGGTGCATCCCCCGCAGAGATAATCGAACCCGCCCTGTGAGCTGAACCGGCAGGCGGCCCATTGAAACCATGCCGCCGCGATGGTAGAGCCGCCTGATGATCACCAGCATGCCTTCCCGGAACCATCTGCCCCGTGCAATCGCGGGCCTGGTTGGCATGCCGCCTCCCGTTGCACCGCCCGAGAATGTCAAAGAGATGTTCGGTCGCAAGTCGGCTCCGCCGCCGCTGAACATCTGAGGCTGGCTGACAAAGCTGGCTGACGTCTGCCTGCAAGCGGGATGCTTGCAAGCGCCAGGACTCTCGTTTCAGGTGATTTATGATCAATCGACAGATGTCGGCTGTTGTGCCGACCTCAGCCTTCGTGCTGCTGTGGAGCAGCGGCGCCATCATTTCGGAAATCGGGCTTCAGCATGGCTCGCCCTTTGGGCTGCTGATCCTGCGCTATGGCCTTGCCCTGGCCGTGCTGACCCTGGCCGCCATCCTTAACCGGCAACTGCTGCCCGCCAGGGGCAGCCGCAGCAGAGTTGCCTTTATCGGCTTTGCCATCGCAGGGGTCTATTCGGTCTGCTACCTGCTGGCGATGGACCATGGGGTGACGCCCGGCGCCTTGGCCACCATCCTTGGCATCCAGCCCATTCTCACCATGCTGATCACGGAGCGAAAGGTTGGCCCGATGCGCCTTCTGGGCCTGCTGCTGGCGCTGGGCGGTCTTGCCATGGTCGTCGGCGACGGGCTGGCCGCCATGCGCTTCGAGCCTGTCGGGCTGCTCTTTGCCCTGCTGGGGCTGATGGGCATCACCTTCGGATCGATCGCGCAAAAGCGTGAGACCCAGGCGCCCTGGGTGGTGCTGCCGATGCAATATGCGGTGGGGCTGCTGGCCGTCTGCTGCGCGGCGACGGCGTCAGGCACGCATTCCCTTTGGCCCGCCACATGGGACACCAGTTTTGTGCTGTCAGGCGTCTGGCTGGGGCTGGTGATTTCGGTGGGAACGACCTTCCTGCTCTACCGCCTGATCGCCCGGGGCAATCTGGTGAATGTCACCAGCCTGTTCTATCTGGTTCCCGGTGTCACGGCGGCCATGGACTGGGCCGTGTTAGGCCATCCGATGTCCATCCTTGCGATGGGCGGGCTGGTGCTGATCATGGTGGGGCTCTGCGTGGTGTTTCGCGCGGATCGGCCATAGAGGCTCCGGCGGCTTCAAGCCGAAGCTGCCTCCCGGCACAGCCGTCCGTCTCGCGCGGGCGGCTGGCCATATTGCCGTCGATACTCGCGACTGAACTGCGAAGGGCTTTCATAGCCGACCGCAAAAGCCACCAGCGTCACGCTTTCCGCACTGGCCAGCAGGCGGGCGCGGGCGGCATGCAGCCGCAATTGCTTCTGATACTGCACCGGCGTCATCGCCGTGATGGCACGGAAATGACGGTGGAAGGAGGTGAGGCTCATCCCGGCGATCTGCGCCAGAACGCTCACCCGGATCGGCTCGGCCAGATGGCTGCGCAGCCATTGCAGCGCCCGCCCGATCCGCGCCGTATGGCTGTCGGCCAGCCCGATCTGGCGCAGCACCGCGCCCTGAGGCGTACTCAACACCCGCCAGAGGATTTCCCGTTCCATGGCTGGAGCCAGCACCGGAAGATCGGCGGGATGATCGAGCAGGCGCAGCAGGCGGACCACCGCCTCGATCAGCGCATCAGGCATGGTGCCGACCATGACGCTGGCCGGATTGCCGGCGGGCAGAGCCAGCCCCGGCTGCTCCAGCAGCAGCGCGGCGACGGCTTCGGGGCGGATGCGCAGGCCCACACCCAGAAAGGGTTGCTCCGCCGTGGCGCCGATCACGAAACTGTTCATCGGCAGCTCGATCGACACCGCCATCCCCTCCCCCGGACCATAGGTGAGAGTTCTGTCACCCACCTCGATTTGCTTGGTCCCCTGCGCGATCAGCGAAAAAACCGGATCGGTGACATGGATGCAGGGCAGCGTCGGGCCATCTTCGCGCCCCAGCAGGATGTTGGGCAAAGCGGCCAGCGGCGCGCCGGAGGCCACCACATGGCGGGCGATCAGATCGCGCAATTCAGCAAGCAAAGCATCGGCCATAAGGGCATCATGGCAGCAACGCCTCGCCGTGTCATCTGCCCGTCCTCACCATGATTGGCAGGATCAGGCATTTTATCGGCAGGTTTCGCCTAACACTTCGGCCTGCTTCCTCCCCACATGGCTGTCACACCCAAGGAGAACAGCCATGCGGACCGACCATTCCTTCCTCAGCAGCGGCATCAGGCTTGCCGCCCATCTTTACACGCCCGATGCGCCCAACGGCCGCGCCCTTGTCATCGGCCATCCCGGCACCGCCACCAAAGAGCAATCCCCAGCCCTCTATGCCCGCAAGCTGATAGAAAAGGGCTTTACGATCCTGACCTTCGATGCCGCTTTTCAGGGTGAGAGTGAAGGCCTGCCGCGCAGTCTGGAAGATCCGGCGCAGCGCATCGAGGATATCAAGGCGGCTGTCTCTTACCTGTCCACGCTGCCCGGTATAGCACCTGAAAGGATCGGCGTGCTGGGAATCTGTGCCTCTGGCGGCTATGCCATTGCGGCGGCGGCAGGCGATCGGCGTATCCGCGCTGTGGCCACGGTTGCAGCGGTCGATGTCGGGCTGCAGATGCGTGTCGGAGCAGATGGACAGCAGGATAAGGCAGTTCTCGATGCCTTGCTGGAGGGCGCCGCGCAAGCCCGCAGCCGCGCGGCGCGTGGCGAACCGATGGGCGCCCTGCCCGTCTTCCCGGCCAATGAGCAGGAAGCCCGCGCGGGCGGCCAACATATCTTCGAAGGCTGGGACTATTATTGCACGCCGCGCGCCAGGCACCCGCGCTCGGCCAAGGCGCTCAGCTGGGACAGCATCGACCGCATGGCCAGTTTTGATGCCTTCCGCTTTGTGGGCATGATCGCCCCGCGCCCCCTGCTGATGATCACCGCCGAGCATGCGGTAACGGCATGGATGTCCCGGCAGGCCATCGCGCAGGCCGAGGAGCCCAAGACCCTCCACACCGTGAACAGGGCGAGCCATGTCGATCTCTACGATCGCGAGGGGCCGGTGAATGAGGCCGTGGCGGAGCTGGCGCGCTTCTTCCACGCGGCGCTGTAAAGCGTCCTGCCCAAATGGGAACGCAGTGATAGGGCCAGCGCCGCATTGAGGTCCTCGCACCGCTGCCCTATGGGGGACAATCGCCTGATAGCGGCCTGCCCGTGCCGCCTGACAAACCGGATGTTCGCCGCATGGATCAAGCCACCGCCACCCTCGAAACGCCTGCCTCGCAGATTCAGGCCGATCGCTCCTTCCTTGGCCATCCGCGCGGGTTGGCCTATCTGGCTTTCTCCGAGGGGTGGGAGCGCTTTTCCTATTACGGGATGACCGCGCTGCTGGCGCTTTACAGCGCGCAATATCTTTTCAAGCCGGGCCATATCGAAAAGATCTGGGGCTTTGCCGCCTTCCGCCAGATGCTTGAGGCCTTTTTCGGCCCCCTCAGCGCGCTGGCTCTAGGGGGCGCGATTGCGGCGCTCTACAGCGGACTGGTCTATCTCACACCCCTGCTGGGCGGCTTCGTGGCCGATCGCTATATCGGGCGGACGCGCGCCGTGATCTTTGGTGCGGTGACCATGGCCGTGGGCCATTTCTGCATGGCCTTCGACCAGACCTATCTGGTGGCTCTGGCCTGCATCCTGATCGGCAGCGGTTTCTTCAAGGGCAATCTGGCGGCACAGGTGGGCGATCTCTATGCGCCGGGAGATCTGCGCCGCGCCGACGCTTTCCAGATCTATGTGCTGGCCATTCAGGTCGCGGTGATTGTCTCGCCCATCGTCTGCGGCTTTCTGGGGCAAAAGATCGCCTGGCATTTCGGTTTTGGCGCGGCGGGCGTGGGCATGCTGATCGGCCTTGGGGTCTATCTCTCGGGACGCCGCTGGCTCCCTGCCGAGCCCAAGCCCGAACCGGGCCATATCACCGAACCGCGCCCCAAGCTGCTGCCCGGCGAGGGCAAGCGGATCGCCGTGCTGGTGTTGCTGATCCCGGTGATCGCCTGCGCTTACGTGGGCAATCAGGAGATTTTCGCCGCCTATGAACTCTGGGGTGACGCGCATTACCAACTGGTGTTTTTCGGCAGCGCTATCCCGGCCAGCTTCCTGATCTCGCTCGATGCCATTGTGTCGACGGTGCTGCTGGTCTGCGTGGTCGCCTTCTGGCGCTGGTGGGGCAAGACCCGCCGTGAGCCCGATGAAATCACCAAGATCACCATCGGCACCTTTATCGCCGCGCTGGCCCCGCTCAGCCTGGCGCTGGGATCGATGCATGAGGCCGCGACGGGCGAGAAGGTCGGTCTGGGCTGGGCGCTGGGCTTTCACATCATGAACAACATCGGTTTCTGCAACATCTATCCGGTGGGCAGCGCGCTCTATTCGCGGGTGGCCCCCAAGGCGCTGAGTTCCACCATGATGGCCGCCTATCTGCTGGCGCTGTTTCTGGCCGGCATGATCGTCACCAAGCTGGCGACCCTGCTCGACAAGCTACCGGGCAGCGTGTTCTGGGGCATGCATGCCGCGATCATTGCCGGGGCGGGTGTGGTGCTGCTGATCGCCCGCGCGGTGGCCGGGCGCCTGCTGGCGCCGACCGCGGCGGCTGAGGAGATCGCTCAGTCATAGAACGCCGGGGACAGGCGGAAGCCGGGCCAGACCTGCGCATCATGCCCCGGCACCAGCGTAGCCCCGGCCCGGTCTGCCAGAGCGCGCATCTTGCGCACCGAACGCACCGCATCCTGCGCGCTGGTCATAAAGCCCGGCAGCGCTTTTTCATGCCAGTGGTCCATGGTGTAGACGGCATCAGCGGCCAGCAGGAAAGCGCCGCTTTCGGGCAGCGTCACCAGAAAGGACTGGTGCCCCGGCGTATGGCCGGGGGTAAAGATGATCCGCAGCACGCCATCGCCATAGAGGTCATAGTCATCGCAGCTCTCGCCCTCCAGCAGCTGCCATGACAGGTCAGGTCGGTCGAAATCCTGCCGGATATAGGCGCCCGCCGCGAACCAGTCGGGCGTGAAGGCATATTCGAGTTCGCGGCGCTGCAGAATATGCGTGGCAGGAGGGAAACGCCCGACGGCGCCGCTGTGATCGGAATGGAGATGGGACAGGACCACGAAGCGGATGTCTTCCGGCGCCAGCCCCAGCGCGGCCAGTTGCGCCACACAGCCCTGATCCTCGCGCATCACCGGCTGATAGGCATCGACCGCGTCTCCCCAATAGGCGCGGGGATCAGCCAGACCTTCCGCCGCCAGACCACCATCGATCACCACATGGCCTTTGGGATGGGTCAGCAGAAACCATGGCACCGGGATTTCATGATCCACGCCGCAGCCCTGGTTCATCTTGATATCATGGAGCTTGCAGCGCTGCGTGCCGGACTGGAACATGTAAAGCCTGATCTCTGACATAGGGAGCCTCCCGGGAATGCTGTTGGACGGCACCTATGTCACTGAAGCCTCATCTGATGGGTAGAGGGCTCAATCCACTTTTATCCATCGGATAATCCGATAGAAGAAGGGCATGGATTATCTGGCAGCCATGCGGCTTTTCGTGCGCGTTGTGGAGCGGGGCAGCCTTTCGGCGGCGGCACGCGATCTGGGCCTCGGTCAACCCGCCGTCAGCGAGCGGATCGCCCGGCTGGAGGCCGATCTGGGCGCCCGGCTGCTATGGCGCAACACACGGGCCCTGTCGGTCACCGATGCCGGCGCGGCCTTTTACGAACGCTGCCAGATCGCCATCGAAGCTGCCGATGATGCCCTCTGCGTTGTGCGGGAGGAGCAGGCCTTGCGCGGCATGCTGCGGATCGCGGCGCCCCATGGGCTGGGCGAGCTGCTGCTTCCCCCGCTGCTGCTGCGCCTGCGCGAGGAGCATCCCGGGCTCAAGGTGGATGTGGTGCTGAACGACCGTCTGGTCGATCCGGTGACGGAGGGCGTCGATCTCTCGCTCAGGCTGGGCGATGTGGGCGATGGGCGCTTTGCCGCGCGAGGTTTGGGCAGAGTGCGCCGGGTGCTGGTGGCCTCCCCCGCCTATCTCGCCCGCCATGGCACGCCGGAGACGCCGGAGGATCTGATCCGCCATGGCTTCGCCCGCGTCTCCGGTCTGTTCAACACCGACCGGCTGACGCTGTCCACTCCCGAGAGCACCACAGCAACGGCGTTCATCGACATCGTGGCCAGCTTCAGCCATTGGCGCCCGCTGCATGCGCTGCTGATCGGCGGCGGCGCCATCGGCGTGTTGCAGGAACCGGCCTGCCGCGCCGATCTGGCGGCAGGTCGACTGTGCCGCCTGCTGCCCGACTTCACCGTGCCGGGCTTCGATCTCCACGCGCTCTTCGCCGCCCGCAGGCCCATGCCGACACGCCTGCGCATCGTGCTGGCCTTGCTGCAAGAGGAAGCCGGCAAGCTGCTGGCCTGATTACCAGCCAGTCGCCCCGGCATCCACGGCGATATCGGCCGCGGTGACATAACGCGCCTCATCGCTGCCCAGCCAGACGGCAGCCCAAGCGATATCGCTTGGCTCGCCCAGCAGCTTGAGCATGTTCTTTTCCAGCACTTTATCCTGAAAGCCGGGATCGTGATCCAGATGGCGCTGCGTGGCAGCGGTGCGGATAAAGCCCGGCGCGATGGTGTTGGCGCGAATGCCATGCAGCGCGCCCTCCATCGCCAATTGCCGCGTCATGGCCAGCACGCCGCCCTTGCCCGCGCAATGCGCCAGGGCCGGCGAGCCTTCCAGCGCATGGCGGGCATTGGCGCTGGCGAAGTTGATCACGCTGGCCTTCCCACTGGCCTTCAGCCACGGCCATGCCGCCTGCGTGGGCAGGAAGACGATATCCAGCTCGCCCGCCAGCGTGGTTTTCCAGTCGGCATAGGTCAGCGTCTCGATCCAGTCGAAGATCGCAAAGGCCGCCGCATTGACCAGAATATCGATCCTGCCATGCTCCTGACCGATGGCCGTGAAGAGCACCTTGACCGCCTCTTCGCTCAGCAGATCGCAATCGCGGTCAGCGCCCTTCAGATCGAGGCCGATCACCGTGGCGCCCTCCTGCCGGAACAGCGCAGCCACGCCCTGACCGATGCCATTGCCAGCCCCGGTGACGACCGCCACCTTGCCCTTAAGACGATCAGCCATGAGCGACTCCCTTGATACCCAGTTGCGGATCGATCCGCCCTACCTTTCCCGCCACCAGCAGCACGATCACCAGACCGATCACCGCCCCTGCCGACAGCACCACAAAGGCCGGGAGAAGACCACCCGCCTGCTTGGCGGCAAGCGTCACCACCACCGGGCTGAGGAACTGCCCCAGCGCAAAGCTGCCCTGCCACATGCCCGCACCACGCCCGCGAATCTCGAAGGGCAGCAGGCTCATGGCCCAGACCAGCAGCGTGGGCAGCAGCATCCCCGCGCCCAATTGGTTGCAGAAGCAACCGATCAGGAAGCTTTTAGGCGTTGCGGCCTTGCCCATCGTCAGAAAGCCCACCGCCAGCAGCGCGAATTCCAGCATCAGCAGGCGCTGCACCGGCCAGCGCCCGATGCGTGAATAGATGAAAGTCCCCAGCGGCACGCCCACGCTGGCAACCGAGGTAAGAAAGCCGGCCCGCGCCGGATCGGTGATGCCCAGCACATTGAGGCCGCTCGCCGCCTGGATCTGCACCGTGTAGAAAAACACCGAGCCATAGAGCGTGATCGCCATGATCACCGCGATGCGCCCCCAAGGGAAGTGCGCCCAACTGGCGTTGCGCGGCGCCTCGGCCTCGCCATGGGCTCCGGGTTTGAGGTCGCGGGTGAAGGCCATCACCAGCGCCATCATCAGCAGCGCGGAGGTATAGACCCAGAAGGGCGTGCGCCAGCCATGCGCGCCCAATTGCCCGCCCACATTGAAGAAGATCAGCGCCGACATGGAGGCAAAGGCCGTCTGCCCGGCCAGCCATTTGTCGCGTGCGGCGCCATGGTAATAGTCACCGATCATCGTGGTGGACAGCACCATGATCAGCGCCTCGGCCAGCCCCACGCCGACGCGGCTGATCAGGATCGCCGTCAGATCATGCAGAAAGACTGGCGCGATGCCCACGATGCCATAGGCCACAAAGCTGGCGAGCAGCAGGCGGCGGCGCCCGAAATAATCCCCCAACATCCCCGCAATCGGCGAGAACAGCGCCACGCAGAGCGCCGGGATCGTCAGGATCATCGGCACCCAATATTCATAGCCGGGCACGGCGCTGAAATTCTGCATGATCTGCGGCAGAATAGGGGCCAGCAGCACGATGGCCATGGTGGACAGCGTGATCGGCAACAGCAAGGACAGGCCGGTCATCACCGTCACCTGCCCGCTGCCCGATCCCACCGGCGGGGCTTGATCCGCAGGCATGAGTCTCCCTTTCAATTATCGTTTTGCACAGACACGCCTTTATCGCGCCGCTGTCGAATTCACTCTAACGTTGCCCGGCCATTCACGGAACAGGATGCCGGTCTTCAGCTGCCATCGGTGATGAGCGTGCCACCATCCACCACCAGATTGTGACCGGTGACAAAACCGGCGGCGCTGCTGGCCAGAAAGATCGCAGCGCCCGCCACCTCTTCCGGCATGCCGGGGCGACGCAAGGGCGTCATGGCCATGCGTTTGGTCATGAAGGGTTCGTTGCCCAGCAAGGGCTTGGACAGTTCCGTGGCGATAAAGCCGGGCGAGATGGCATTGACCCGCACGCCTCTCGGCCCCCATTCCACCGCCAGATTGCGCGCCAGCTGCGCCACCCCGGCCTTGGCCAGAGCATAGGCATTGATCGCCCCATTGCCGCGCAGGCCCGAGAGGCTGGACATCAGCACCGCGCTGCCCCGGCGCTCTGCCACATGCGGCAAGGCGAAGCCGGTCAGCACCACCTGACTGCGCAGGTTGATCGCCATCACGCGGGCGTAATCGGCCATATCGATGCTCTCGAAACGACCGGGCCGCCCGGTGATCCCGGCGTTGCAGACCAGAATGTCCAGCCCGCCCAGCTCCGCCACCGTGCCGCAGACCAGACGCTCAAGCGCCTGATCATCGGCGACATCACAGGCGATGCCCGGCATGCCAAGCTCGGCGGACACCCGCGACGTATCCCCGGCATCCTCGCTGGAGATCATCACCCGGGCGCCCGCAGCGATCATGCCCTGCGCAATGGCCAGGCCGATGCCGCGGGTCGAACCGGTGATCAGGGCGGTGCGGCCCCTCAGGCCGAAATCGGGGCCGGGGCTCATGCCAGAGCGCCCATCAATGGTCGGCATGCTCTGGCTTGGCCTCATCCAGAGGCTGGCCGTCATGCAGATAGGCGGGGGCCTCGATCAGGATGAAGGCGATGCGGGTGGGCTTGTCGGTGGTGTTGCGCCACAGATGGTTGGTGCCGCGCTGGATGATGATGCCGCCCTCGCGGATGGTCTTCTTGCGACCATCCTCCAGCTCCAGCTCGATTTCGCCCTTCAGCACGATGCCATAGTCGATGCTGTTGGTGCGGTGCATCGGGCTCTGCTTGCCGGGCAGCATATCGGTGATGCGGATCACGCTGCCACGCTCCAGCGTGAGGCCGGTTGGCAGATCGCGGCCGTCGCGTTCGTCATTGTTGTCGGCGGGGACGGTTTCTGTCGTCCAGATCGTCAGGAAGCTGGCATCGCCCGAGGGGATCATTGTTGTGGGCGTGATGTCCTCGGATTTGAAGATAGCGCGGCCATCCTCATTGTGTCCGGTGACCACGCGCTGCACGGCGGGCAGGCCGCTGTCAGAGAGAATTTCGCTCATGCCTTGATGACCTTCTGTTCGATGATACCGAAGGGCGATGCGCCCGTGGGGGTGACGGCTTCCATGCGCACGCTGTCGCCGAAACGCATGAAATCGGTGCGCGGTGCGCCTTCATCCACGATCTCGATCCCGCGCCGCTCGGCGATGCAGGAGGAGCCGATCTCGCGGAAATTCTCGTTGGAGACGGTGCCCGAGCCGATCACCGTGCCCGCCACCAGATCGCGGGTGCGCGCGGCATGGGCGACCAGCTCATGGAAGCCATGCCCCATCGGTTCGCCATTGGCCGCGCCGAAACGCTTGCCGTTCCAGTCCACCAGCAGGTTGAGGCAGACGCGGCCATTCTTCCAAGCCTCGCCCAGTTCATCGGGCGTGACGGCAAAGGGCGCCATCGAACAATGCGGCTTGGCCTGCACCCAGCCAAAGCCGGTCTTCATCTCCGGCCCCGCCAGCTTGCGCAGCGACCAGTCGTTGATCTGCACCACCAGCTTGATGTGTTTAAAGGCCTCTTCCGCCGTGGTGCCCATCGGCACGGCGTCCACGATCACGCCGAATTCACCCTCGAAATCGATGCCCAGATCCTCATCGGGGAAGCGGACATCGTCATGGGGGCCGTAGAAGCGATCGGAAACGCCCTGATACATCAGCGGGCGCTCGGTCTTGAGCGGTTCGACGCCCAGCACCTTGTCCATCAGCGCGCCATGGCTGGCAAAGGCCGAGCCATCGAGCCACTGCCAAGCGCGCGGCAGAGGCGCGGCCAGTTGGGCCTGATCCAGCGCTTCAGGGAAATCCGTGATCGCGGCCAGTTGGGCAGAAACCTGATCCCATTGCTCCAGAGCCTGTTGCAGCGTGCCCACCGGGGCGGGCGCATAGGCCCCGCCATCGGGCGCGACCACGACCAGACGGCCATCGGCGGTCCCGTCGCGCATGGTTGCCAGACGCATTTCTCTCTCCCGTTTCGAACTTGAGGATCAGGCTAGCGGCGCGGGCGGCGGGCAGCAAAGGCATCGCATCAATAGTGTGCCATCGATCCTATGCGTTGGTCCGCGCGGGAAGAGGCATGGCAAGACGCAGGGAAGACACATATTTCGCCCCGAATGCGCCGGGCCACCAATCAAGGATATGAGGATGTTCGAACCCTTTCCCGGCAATTACGTGTGGAATCTGGCCACCAATCTGGCGCTGGTCTGCGGCGGCAATCACGGCGAGATCGACGAAGCCTGCCGCCCCGTGCGCGAGGCCGCCAAATCCGGCGCCGATGCCGGTTCCGCCGCTTTGTTCGACAGCTGGATCGCCGTGGCCGATCAGGTGGCCAAAAACGCCGATGCCGATCTGGCCGATGGCTATGCACTGTCCGCAGGCACCAAATATCTGCGCGCCTCGGGCTATTACCTCGCCGCCGAACGCATGCAGAGCCGCGATTACGCGCCCCGTTGGGCAGCCTATGAAAAAGGCATGGAGCTTTATCACAAGGGTTCGAAACTGCGCGGGCTGCATGTCGAAAAGGTGGAGATCCCCTATGAGGGCTCCAGCTACACCGGCATTTTCGTGCATGATGGCAGCGGCACGCCGCGCCCCACGCTGGTCTCGGTCAATGGCCTCGATTCCATGAAGGAACAGGTCAATATGGCGGGCCATGGCGCCTCAAATCTGGAGCGCGGCATGAACACGCTCTTCGTGGACCAGCCCGGCACTGGCGAGGCAATCCGCAAACGCAATCTGCCCGCCGTCTATGATGCCGAGCGCTGGGGCAGCCCCGCCTTCGACTATCTGCTGACCCGTAGCGATGTGCAGCATGACAAGATCGGCATCTTCGGCCTCTCCTTCGGCGGCTATCACGCGCCGCGCATCGCCGCCAACGATCCGCGCTATGCGTTATGCGCAGTGATGGGCGCCAACCACGTCTGGGGCCAGCGCCAGCGCGAGCGGGTGAAGAACGAGGGCGAAAACCCCGTGCCCCATTACTGGGATCACGTGTTGTGGGTCTTCGGCTTCGAGGACCGCGACGCCTTCCTCGATTACGCCGACCAGATCACGCTCGATGGTCAGGTGGAGAAGATCCGCGTGCCCTTCCTGATCACCCATGGCGAGAATGACCGCCAGATCCCCGCCTTCAACGCCCAGCGCAGCTACGATCAGGCCGTCAACAGCCCCGACCGCCATCTGCGCATGTTCACCAAGGCAGATTTCGAAGTCGAGCATTGCGGCGCCGACAATGGCACCGGCATGCGCGACTACATCGCCGACTGGTGCGCCGAAACCTTCGCGAAGATGGGATAAGCCATGGCCGATTTCACCTTCCACCACGGCGGCGTCTCCGTCCCCAGCCTTGATGAGGCGCTCGATTGGTACGGCAATGTCCTGGGCTTCGAGCTGGAAAAACGCTTCTACATCGAGGCTGCCCGCAGCCACACCGCCATGGTCAAGAAAGGCCCGCTGCGCTTCGAGATCTTCGAGGTAGAAGGCGCCGCCCCCTTGCCCGAAGATCGCCGCCACCCGCCCAGCGATCTGAAGACCCACGGCAACAAGCATGTCGCCTTCCGTGTCGCCGATCTGGAGGCCTTCCTCACCGAAATGGAGGCCAAGGAGGTCGATATCGCCTTCGTGGTGCGCGAGAGCTTCGGCAAGGGCTGCTTTATTCGCGACTGCGCAGGAAACCTGATCGAATTCGTCGAAGAACCCAACGGTTGAAAGCGCCCGATATGGTCACCGAAATCGCCCGCATCACCATCGACCCCGCCCGTTCCGCAGAGTTCGAGGCCGCCGTGGCTCAGGCCGAGCCGCTGTTTCGCGCGCAGCAGGGCTGCACAGGCTTCGCTCTGGAGCGCGTGGTGGAAACGCCGGAGATCTATCATCTGCTCGTGGGCTGGGTGAGCGTGGAGGCGCATAATGTGGACTTCCGCTCCACCGAGGCGTTCCAGCAATGGCGCGCCCTGGCAGGGCCGTTTTTTGTGTCGCCGCCGGAGGTGGTGCATGTGGGAACGGTGATCGGAAGTGTAGACGTGAAGTGACAAAGCAGGGGGCGTTACGCCCCCTGCACCCCCGTTACGTCTCCCGACGGGAGGGAAGTGGCACCCGATCGGTGCGCACCAACGCTCCACCTGCACAAGATAAGGCGCCGCAGGCAGAAACCTGTGGCGCCTTCTTGTCGTTTAAAGGCCTGCGGCGCCGCGCCGTTGCCCTTTGGCCGAACTCATAGCGCCACGCCGACAAAATCCGGGAGCGCGAGGGTGTAACACCCTCGCATTTCCCTTTCTAAATCCCCTTAAATCGCATGCTCATCATCTTCCGTCAGATCGGCCAGAACGCCCTCGACAGACCCCTTCTTGCGATAGGGCTCAAAGCTTTTCCGCTCCGCATCGAACTGCATATCCCATGGAATATCCGGCCCGCGGAAAATCGGCGGCGCATTGTTCGCCCACAGCAGCGAGCCAAAACGGAAGTCCCAGGCGCGCGGCACCCAATTGTCATCGAGGTAGTCGGTATCGGCGTGATACTCGGCTTCTCCGGCGTGACCGGGCATATCGCAATAGTAATAGATCGCGCTGGAGATGCGGTGGCGGGAAATGCCGCCGCTGGAGTTCATCGACTCATTCTTCCAACCCTTGGCTTCCATGATGTTGGCGCCCAGCATGACTTCATCGATATCGTCCATACCGAAGGCGATATGCATGAATTTGAAGTGATCCGGCGCGATGGGCAGGTCGCAGTTCACCCAGAAGATCGAGTGATGCTCAAAGGTGCCCGGCGCGCGGGAGAAGATGCCCACGCCGCGCGAATGGTCGATATAGCGGAAGCCGAGGTGGCGTTCGTAGAACTCGAAGCTGCCGATGTAATCCGGCGAGAAAAAGACGACATGGTTGATCGTCTTGGGGATGGCCTTCTGGCGCCAGATGCGGTGCTGGTTAAAGCGCGGATGGCTTGCAGGCGTGTTGACCGGGCTGGCTTCCGAGACGAAGCTGCGCTTGGCCCAGACGCGCAGGGCGATGGGCTGGCCATCCGGGCAGACCGCGTGGACGGTGCCATCGGCATCGCGGGTCACTGAAACCTCCGTGGCCAGACTGGCGGCAATGGCTTCCAGATTGGCGGCCGTGTCCACGCCCCAGACGGTTTCCTTCAATCCGTCACCGGGGAAGGGATCGGGCGAAGGGAGGCGCGCGTCTCCATGCGGCAGGATCACGACGCGGCTGCCCGAGGCGAGGCGGAACACCGCTTCATTGGCGGTGATGCTTTCCACCGGCAGGCCGAAATCGGTCCAGAAGCGGGCGTGCTGCGCCACATCCGCAACGCCGAAAATGGCGCTTTCTACACCAAGAATGCTCATAACATCTCCCAAGACTATGCTCCCCGTTTATGGCGGGGAGCTGCCTTGGGCAGAAACGCAAAGCATCGAAGCCGAGCTATTTGCGGAACAGCTAGATGGCGGTCTGGCTCTTTCGCGACAGCCATCCATCGGCGTTTTCTCCTGCATGTTCGGCAGGATCTTCATCCCCGATCACATTGAGCGCCCGCAGGATCGGCATGAGATGCTCGCGTGCTTCCACAGGCACGGCGGCGATGATCCACGCCTCATGGGCCTCGAAAATGGCTTCGATGCGGGCCGCAAGATCGGCGCCTGTGGGGCTCAGATGCAGGCCCTGAGCCCGGCCCTGCCCTTTTTCCGTCACCACCCAGCCCCGCTCGACCATCCGGCGCACCAACGGGTTCATATTGGGGCGCTGGATGGCCAGTGCCCTGCCGCATTCGGCCTGCGATATGCCGGGATTGTAGCCGATCGTCACCAGAATGGAGGCCTCGGTCACCATAACGCCAAGGGGTTCGAGGCGCCGTGTCAGATAGGCCAGTCGCGTTGCGGCGGCGCGGCGCAGAAGGTAGCCGGGATAGGCATCAAGCGGGTTTTTCATGGCCTAGCCTATCGCGAAGCCATCGTGATTGACAAGCAGGAGGGCTGGCCCGCGCAACGGCTTATGGCAGGGGAGCACTCGCTCCCCTGCCCGCCATCCTTGCCCCGGATCAGACCGGTTTGCGCGATGAGGGCGCCACGCAGGCAAAATTCGCCCCATCCTCCAGCGAGCCCTGCCCCTTGTAGCGCGCATAGCTCGGCCAGGCGCAGAGCGGGCGCGTGCGATCCGGCCAACGCCCTTGCGGATCGCCCTTGGCGGGGATCGAGGCAGGCGCCTTGTCATGCTCGACCCAGTCCTCCAGCGCGGCGAGGCCATCGAACTGATCGGTGGCATCGCCGCCGCTGCAATGGTTCATGCCGGGCACGGGGAACACGCGCGCAAAGCTGGACGCCTGCCCATGGGCGCGGGCATTGACCTCATCCCACCAGGCCAGCGTATCGCGCAGCGAGAACACCGGATCGGCGGCGCCATGCGGCACGATCAGCCTGCCGCCGCGCGCCGCAAAAGCCGATAGATCAGGCGAATGCGCCGAAACATCCTGCCATGGCGAGCGCGTGAAGCCCCCACCGGTCGCATAGATCTTCTGCCCATCGCGCTGCGCATCGAAGCGTAATTGGGCATCGAGCAGCCCCTGCGGGTCCCCCGGCACCTCCATCGGCGGCACGATAAACACCGAATGCAGCGAGCCGCCGCCCAGCACCACGTTCAGCGCCGGAACCTTGCCATCCGCAGAGCCCAGCTTCCAGACCCGCCAGCCCGGTGTCGCCACGCCCGGGTCCCAGGCCCAATCGGCATAGATCGGGCTGCCATCGGCCTTGCGGCTGCCGCGCATCAGATCATAGAGCGTATCGGCCTTGGCGCGGGTCAGGCAGTCGCCGGTCTCTCCCGCCTTGCAAACCTTCGCCTCGATCTCTGGGCGCACGCGCGCGGTGGTGCAGGCGGCTGTGTTGCTGACCATGCCATCCGCCGCGCCGTCCAGCGCATCGCAGGCTTTGGTGATCGCGCTGCCCGCGATCGACAGGTCCTTGTCGGTCAAGGCATTATGGAAGGAGGCGAAGGCCACGGGCCTGGCCAGCAGTTGTGCCAGCCGCTGCACCTCCCACGCCTCTTCCACGGCGGCGCGGGGCAGAGCAAAGCCGGGGGCGGCGGCCATGATGCCGTCGAACATCTCGGGATGCTGCTGGGCAAAGACCATGCCTTCCTCGCCGCCCTTCGAGCAGCCGAGGAAATAGGAGCGCGCAATCGGGCGATGGTAATAGGCCGCAATCACCGCCTTGGCAGCCAGAGCCACCGGTGCCAGCGAGGCATGGCCATATTCGGCGCGCGCCTGAGGATCGAAGCCGAAGGCCGTTGGCCCGCCGCGTTTGGGATCGCTGTTCAGCCGGTTGTCGTGGCCGGAATCCTGACTGACCACCGCATAGCCGCGCATGATTGCAGGCGTGATCGCAGAACCGCGCACCCAACTCACCCGGCCCAGCGCGTCGCCGATTTCGCCATTCGAGCCGCCGCCGCCCTGAAAGAAGAAGCGCCCGTTCCACGCTTCGGGCAGGCGCATATGGAAGCGGATGGCGTAAGTCTGGCCGTCCACGCCCTTGCGCTCATGCATGATGCCATAGAGTTCGCAATGGGCCGGGATCATCTTGCCGTCGATCAGCCCTGCGGCAACGGGCGCGGCACGCTCGATCCGCGTGCCTGCCTCGGGCCAGTTAACGCCCAGCGCTGCCGAACAGCTGGCTGGTGGCATCGCGGCGGCGGTTGAGACCGGCGCATTCGGCTGCGCCAGACCCGGGCCCGAACCTCCCGCCAGACAGCCCAGAGCGATGCAGGCGCCACCTGCTGTCAGCAGGCCATGAAGCCATTGGGGGCGCAACCTGTGGCGAAATCGGATCATGCTTCTCTCCCTCTGCGGATCATCTGTGGCCTTTGCGCCACATCCTCCATCTTTGCTATCTCATATTGCATTTTCCCGATTGCGTCGAGCGTTATGTTATGGCTCATAACTTAAACAGAAACGGCGCGAAGGGCGCTAAAAACCGGAGAGATGATGATGGGCCCTGCTCCCCTTACCAGCGTGCAAACTCTGTCGCGCCGCGTCGGCGCCGCCTTGCTGATCGGCACGATCCTGTCGGCCTCGCCCGCCCTTGCCCAGAGCGCCCCGGCGCCTGCGGAGACGGCTGCACCTCAGGCCGATCCCGCGCCTGAAAGCAAGGACATCGTCGTCACCGCCCAGCGCCGCCGTGAAAGCGTGCAGACCGTTGCCATCGCCGTAACGGCGCTTTCCGGCGATGCGCTGGCCGAGAAATCGGTGATGCGTCAGGGCGATTTGCAGAATGCCGCCCCCGGCCTCTCGATCACCAAGGCGGGGCTGACGGATTCGATCAACATTCGCGGCATCGGTCTGGCTTCGGGCTCGCCTCAGGTCACCAATGGTGTCTCGACCTATCTTGATGGCGTGTTCCAGCCGCCCATCGCCTCGGCGGGGCAGTTCTATGATATGGCGGGCGTGGAAGTGCTGCGCGGACCTCAGGGCACGCTGTCGGGCGCCAACTCCACCGGCGGCGCGATCTACATGACCACCAAAAAGCCCGAGCTGGGCAAATTCGGTGGCAGCGCCAGCATCGGCTATGGCAATTACAACAATCTCAACGCCAATGTGGCGCTCAACATCCCGGTCACCGACACGCTGGCCATCCGCTTCGCCGGTCTGGCGAACACGCGCGACAGCTATTACAAGGATCTGGGCACCGCCCATGCCGCGCCTGACCGGCTGAGCGAGCATGATGCCCGCCTGCAGGCCCTGTGGAAGAGCGGCGGCTTCTCGGCACTGGGCAAGGTCGAGCTGATCGAGCGCAACACCGGCGGCTATGCCTATCGCCCGATCGCCACCACGCAATTCTCGGCGGATCGCGCCAAGACCGCCGCGCCATGGACCGTCGATTACGACACCAACCCCTCGAACTTCGAACGCGCCACGCTGACCAATCTGGAGCTGAAATACCAGTTCGAGGGCGGTCTGACGATCCTGTCGCGTACCGCCTATCTCAACAAGCGCATCAACAATGTCTATGATGTGGACGGCACCTCGCTGAGCAGCGGCACGGGCGTCGATGGTTCGGCGCTGGCGCAGCTGGGGCAGAACCAGTTCGTGCGGGAGCGTGAATACAGCCAGGAAATCAACATCATCTCGCCCGACACCGGTCGCTTCAAATATGTGGTGGGTGCCTATGGCCAGCGCAACAAGGTCAATGTGCGCATCAACAACACGACCAATGGCGCGGTCAGCCTCTACATCGAGCCGGATACTGACAAGGAGCTGATCGGCCTCTTCGGTCAGGCCAGCTATCAGCTGACCGACAAGTTCCAGATCGAGGCGGGGCTGCGCTATTCGCATTTCCATGTCGATGGTTCGGGCGGCGTCTACTCCCCCGCCCGCACGCTTCTGGTGCCTCAGACCGGCAGCGAGGGCGATGGGCGCGTCACCGGCAAGATCACGCTAAACTACAAGCCCGATGCCAACAATCTGATCTATGTCTTTGCCGCGCGCGGCTACAAGAACGGCGGCATCAACCCGCCGGGCGGCACCTTCGCCCCGGAAACGGTGATGGATTACGAGGCGGGCTGGAAATCGACCCTCTTCAACCGCCATCTGCGCACGCAGATCGGCGCCTTCTACAATGATTACAAGAATTTCCAGGAAGACATCATCAACCAGACCTCTGGCTCCAGCGGTGTGACCAATCTGGCCAATGCCACGATCAAGGGCTTCGAGGCCAGCTTCCAGGGCCATGTCGGGGCGCTGTCAGTCGATGGCGGCCTGTCCTTTGTGGACTCCAGCCTGTCGTCCTTCTCACTGATCAACAAGTGGCTCGTGCCCAGCCAGTTCTCGGGCTATCCGCAATGCACGGGCAGCAATGCGGCGCGCTGCTACAATTACAACCCCGACATCACCACATCGAGCGGCGGCCCCAACCTGTTCAGCCCGAAATGGACATGGAACATCGGCGCGCAATACAAGATCGAAACCGGGCATGACATCACCGTCACGCCGCGCCTGAACTATGCCTATGTCGGCTCGCAATGGGCCTATGTCACCTATGCGGCGGCCACCGATCTGATCAACGCCCATGGCGTGCTGAACGGCAGCATCGCCATCGACAAGGGCGATCTGCGTTTCGAGGTCTATGGCAGCAATCTGGCCAACAGCTTCTATGTGGTGGGCCAGAGCGGCAAGAACGAGTTCTACGGCGCCCCCCGCGAATATGGCGTGCGCTTCAGCACGAAGTTCTGATCATCAGGCAGAGGGAGCGGGCGGCATGACCATCCGCTCCCTCTCCACGATGCGGATTTGAGGTGCGGATTTGAGGCGACCCGAGTGCCCTTGATGAAACACTTGGCTCCTTGGCAGCTTCCCAACAGGCAAGCCCGCCCGCAAGGAACGCCACGGATCGATGATGGAGATCTCTCCTTTAACGCCAGTCTCGCCGGAGCCGGGCACGCCCGCAACGGCTGAAACCCATCGCATGCGCATCGGGATCATCGGCACGGGGCCAACGGCGCTCTATACGCTGAAGGCTCTGCTCGAAAGCGATCGGCCTTATGACATTCATCTGTATGAAGCTGGGGAGACGCTGGGGCCCGGCATTCCTTTCAGCGCCGAGACCACGCCGCTCTCCATGCTGGCCAACATCGCGGGTGTGGAACTGCCCCCCGTCTGCGAGACGCTGAACGCCTGGGCGGGGCGGCAGAACCCTGTCCAGCTCGCAGGCTGGGGCATTGCCGCCAGCGCTCGGGATGAGCGCGCCTTTTTCCCGCGCGTGGTGCTGGGCGCCTATTTCGCGGATCAATTCGACCTGCTGCTGGCTCAACATGGCACGCCGCATCAGGTGAATGTGCATCGCTGCCACCGGGTCACCGACGTCGTCACCTTCCCCGACCATGTGCGGATCGACTGGCAGACCAGGAGCGGCCCGGGTACAGATCGGGTGGACAGGCTGGTGATCGCCACCGGCTATCGCCCGCATGGGCCGGCGCGCGCCGTCAGCCTGCCGGATCCGGCCTCCCATATCGGCATTCTGGGCAGTTCGCTCAGCGCCATCGATGCGGTGGTCAATCTGGCCCTGCAGCATGGGGCCTTTATCGAAACGGCGGAGGGGCTAGCCTATCAGGGTGATACCGCGTGGCAGGCCACCATGCTTTCCCGCAACGGACTGCTGCCAGAGGCGGATTTCTGGTTCCCATTCCCGCTCGAACCACTGAATCTGTTCACCGATGCCGCGTTGGCGGGGCTGGTGACGGGCCGGGATGGAGATCTGGACCGGGTCTTCGCGCTGTTCGCACGGCAGTTGCGCAAGCTTGATCCCGCCTATGCCCGCAGCATCGATCTCGACAGCGCCAATGCAGACAGTTTCGTCGAGCGCTATTTTGCACGTCGTCTGGCCAGCGATCCATTCACCCACGCCCGCGACAACCTTGCCGAGGCCCGCGCCAGCCATGACCGGCGCCAGACGCAGCCGTGGCGCTATGCCATCCTGCGCATGCATGAGGGGTTTGGCGGTATCGTGCCTCACCTGTCGCCCCGCGATCTGCAGCGTTTCGAACGCGGCCTGAAGCGCTGTTTCGCCGACAATTACGCGGCGGTTCCGCATCTTTCCATCCAGCGCCTGCTGGCCCTGCACCACGCCGGGGTGCTGCGTGTCGAAAGGCTGGGGCAGACCTATAGCCTTCAGGATCTGGGCAAGGACGGCTGGCTCATCCGCCTTGGCGAGCGCCAACTCCATGTTGGCGCGCTGGTGGATGCGCGCGGGCAGCAACCGCTGGGGCTGGATCTCTTCCCCTTCCCGACGCTGCGGCTGCAGCTTTGCGCGCATGCCGATGCCAGAGGGCAGGACTGGAGCGATGGCCTGACCGCCGGCGAGGATCTGGCGCTGGTGCCCGACGATCCCGCGCTGGGCCGGGTGCATTGCCTCGCGCTGCCGTTCCTGCTGAAGCGGCGGCCATTTATCCAGGGCCTGTGCGAAAGCGCGGCGCTTGGCAAGGCGACGGCCCATGCCCTTGGCCGGGGCGCAAGCGCAGCGGAGGATACGCGTGGGCAGATCAACCGCTATCTCGCCACGCTGGAAACCACCACACCGGTCTATTGCGGCGACGCAGCCTCCATCCGCACGATCAACCTGCCGCGCAAAAGCTTTTAATCGCGGCGCGTCAAGGCCTCGGCCTGATGAGCCGCCTTGCCCTGCACCGATCGTCAGCAGCAGGGGATAATAAATCGCAAGCATCCATTCGCAATCGGTGAACCCAGCGGAAGCTCCCCGATCCGCGGATTGTGTTTTTTCCGTCGCCGCCGGGGACCGTCACGCCTTTCGATCGTTCCTTCCCAAGTCCCTCACACATGGAGAGCAGCATGGCCAATCTCGATCAGATCAAGGAACATATGGATATCATCGGCGCGGATGGCGTGCATGTCGGCACGGTAGACCGGGTCGAAGGAGGCCGCATCAAGCTGATCAAGGCAGACAGCGGCGCTCACCATGATCACCACCACTACATCTCGGGCGGCCTTGTCGCCGAGGTGGAAGGCGAGAAGGTGAGGCTCTCCGCCAATGCCGATGTGGCCGTCACCTTCGAGGAAGAAAAGAGCGGGGACAGCGCGCGCTGATCCTTCTGCCCCTCAATGCCGAAGCCCCGCCGCCCCCAAAAGGGGTGGCGGGAACCGGTCCGGGCTGTCAGTGTTGCATCCATAGGCCAGATCAGGATGTTGCGCTCTGCCACAGGAAATCGAACTGAAGCTCGTGCTTGATGCCAATGGTGCGGAGGCTTTCACCAGTTCCGCCCTGCTGACGGCTGAACCAACCACGCGCAAGCTATATGCCATCTATTTCGACACGCCCGATCAGGCTCTGCTGAAAGCCGGCCTGTCGTTGCGCATCCGGCGGTCGGGCAGCAAGCGCATCCAGACGATCAAGGGCAGAGATCCCAAAGGAGCCGGCCTTTTGGACCGCTCGGAATGGGAGCAGCCCGTTGCCGACGACCATCCCATGCTTGACGCAGCCACGCCAATTGCAGCGCTGCTGGGCGATGCCGTCACCGATCTGGCCCCCGCATTCGTGGTCAAGGTCGAACGCCGGACATGGCTGATGGAGACAGAAGACACCGCCATCGAACTGGTGCTGGATCGCGGCACCGTGATCGCGGGCGATCGGCGGTCATCCCTGTGTGAGATCGAACTCGAACTGAAACGGGGCAAGCCGCAAGCCCTTTTCGCTCTGGGCCGCAGCATAGCCGAGACACACCCCGCCCGGCTTGGCGTGATGACCAAGGCCGAGCGTGGCTATCGCCTGCTGGGGCCAGCCCATAGCGCGTTCAAGGCAGACAAGATCCGGTTCGATACAGCGACATCCTCGGCGCAGGCCTGTCAGGCTATCATGGGGCTCTGTCTGCGCCACTATCGCCTGAATGAAGAGCAGCTGCTTGTCGGGCGAGACCCCGAAGCGCTGCATCAGGCGCGGGTGGCGCTACGTCGGCTGCGTTCGGCGCTGGCGATCTTCAAGCCGATGCTGATCGGCGAGGCGCTGGCGCATCTCCAGTCCGAACTGCGCTGGCTGGCGGGCACTCTGGGTGAGGCGCGCGATCTCGATGTTCTGCTCGATCAGGCCGAGCCCGGCGCCCTGCGCGACCGGCTTCAGCTGGCTTGCGACAAGGCCCATGCCGATGTTCGCGCTGTGCTTGAGTCCGGACGCTGCCGCATGCTGCTGTTCGATCTGACCGAATGGATGATGCTTGGCGCATGGTCGATCGTGCCTGACAGGCAGGCGCTCAGAAAAAGGCCCGCCCGCGATTTTGCCCGGCAAGCCCTGCGCAAGCTGCGCAAGCGGGTAAAAAAGCGCGGCGCCGATCTGGAGCAGCTCAGCGATGAAAAGCGGCACGACTTGCGCAAGGCCGCGAAGCGGCTGCGCTACGGTGTCGAATTTTTCGGCGGCCTGTTTCCAAAGAGCAAACCCCTGCGGCGTTACCGCAAGTTTTCAGACTCCCTTGAGGATCTACAAGACAATCTTGGGGACCTCAACGATCTGGCCACCCGGCCTCAGGTGCTGGAGCGGCTGCATCTGCTGGGCCAGTCTGGCGCTGAAGATCTGCTCGCTCACCACAAAAAGAGCCGCATTCTGGCGGAGGCGGAGGATGCTTTTGCGGGCCTGATGGATCGTAAGGTCTTCTGGTCCTGACCCGGATGCGCCTGATGGAAGGCTTGTCTGAAGGATAAAACGAAGACAGCCTTTGTCCGCGTTATTGCCTTGACCTGATAACGCGGACTCAGTATATCCGAGTTTATGGCACATCTGACCACCTCCGTCGAATATGCGCTTCACAGCCTGCTCTGGCTGGTGGACAGCGACCAGGCGCTGAGCACGCGAGAGATCGCGGACATTCAGGGCATCTCGCCAAGCTTCCTCGCCAAGATTTTCCCCCGGCTGGAAAAGGCCGGGCTGGTTTCGGCCAGCGAAGGCGTGCGCGGCGGCTATCGCCTCGCGCGCTATGCCGAACAGATCACCTTCCTCGACGTGATCGATGCGGTCGAAGGCGACAAGCCGCTGTTCGATTGCCAGGAGGTGCGCGGACGCTGCGCCCTGTTCGGTGGCAACCCTCCGCCCTGGGCGACAAGCGGCACCTGCGCGATCCATGCCGTCATGATCCAGGCCGAAAAGGCCATGCGCGATGTGCTGGCGACGCAGACGCTGGCCGCGGTCTCACAGCGTTTCGGTCGCAAGGCGCCGGAAAGCTATATGGCCGATCTGCGCGACTGGTTCGGTGACCGGCATGACCGGCGCACCGCGCGCACCGGCCGCCCCCGCCGCGAAGGCCCCAGCTGACCCACAGCGCCACACAGGCGCAACCCTTTCAAAGATATCTCCGCTCTCTTTCCCGTCGCCCACCGGGCGCGGTCGGGAAAGCCGCCTTGCGCCCGGCATATTCAGCCGCCGCGCCGGGCGGCGCGATGATCTGTGCCCGGCACATTTCAAGGAACAGACCCATGACCAAACAAACCATCCTTGTCGCCGGCTCCGGTTTCGCCGGTGTCTGGGCGGTGCTCGCGGCGGCGCGAGCCATCGCTCTGGCGGGCCGTGAGGAGCATATCGACCTCATCATGGTGGCCCCCCAACCCCGTCTGGCGATCCGCCCGCGCTTTTACGAGGCGGTTCTCGACAATATGGAGCCCGATGTTTCCGAACTGTTGAAGGTCGTCGGCGCGCGCTTCATCGACGGTATCGTGGAAACCATCGGCACCGAAACACGCGAGGCGGCGATCCTGCGGGGCGACGGCACGCAACAGACCATCCGCTGGGACCGCTTCGTGCTGGCCACCGGCAGCCGCGTCGCCATACCGCCGATCCCGGGACTGGCCGAACATGCCTTCACCGTTGACCAGCTCGATCAGGCGCGCCAGCTCGACGCGCATATCAAGGCGCTGCCCGATCTGACCGACACCCCGGCGCGTCAGACCGTGGTGGTTGCCGGTGGCGGCTTTACCGGGCTGGAAGCGGCGACCGAGTTGCACGAACGCCTGCGCGTGATGTTCCCTTCGCATAAGCCGCATGTGGTGATCGTCGATCCGGCGCAACAGATCGGCGCCGAATTCGGAGCCGAGGCAGGCCAAACCGTGCGCGACGCTCTGGCGGAAATCGGCATCGAACAACGACCGGGCGTGCGGCTCAGCGCGGTTGACGCAGGTGGCGCGCAGCTATCAGACGGCAGCCGGATCGAGGCGGCCACCGTGGTCTGGGCCGCAGGCGTGCGGGCCCATCCGCTGGCCGCGCAAATTCCCGGCGAGCATGATGCTGCGGGCCGTGTGATCGGCGATTCCTTCCTGCATGCTCCGGCGGCGCCGGGGGTGTTCGTCACCGGCGATACGGTCAAAGCCGCCACCGATGACGCAGGCAATTTCAACCTGATGACCTGCCAGCACGGGCTCAGCCTTGGCCGCGTTGCGGGCTACAATGCCGCAGCCGAACTCGTGGGATTGCCGCTGCATCCCTACAGCCAGCCCAAATATGTCACCTGCCTCGATCTGGGGGCATGGGGCGCCATGTACACCGAAGGATGGGACCGTCAGGTCAGGCTGACCCGGGCCGAAGGCAAGAAGCTCAAGCAGGAGATCAATGGTGTGTGGATCTATCCGCCTGCCGCCGATCGCGACGCCGCCTTCGCCGTCGCCCACCCGGACTTTGTGATCGTGCCCTGACCAAGCAACATCGATCGTGAAAAACAGGCCCGGTGCATCGCCTCAGATGCGCCGGCCCCTGTGCTTTTCACCGCCGCGCAGATGTTCCCAGCCTGAAACGGGCCAACATATCCCGAAACGTCAGCCCGGCATCGATCTGCGTGTAGATGCGCATGGGTCGACCATCCGGGCGCGCCACATAGCTGCCATTGCCGAGCAGGCGCGGCGTGGGCATCGAGGCAAAGCGGCAGGATGTCGGATCAGGCTGCATCGGAGGAACCAATGCGGTCAGTGTGACCAGCGGACTGTCGCCCAACACATAGGCATCGGTTAAGGGCACCGGCGGCATGCCGGGGATCTTGGCGAGCATCTCGGGAATGGCATCGACCCGGCCCTTCAGATAGGCCCCAAGCGGCCCTGTTGTGCCCAGCTCCTCCAGTTCGGCGGTGGAGAACAGCATCTGGCTGTAAGCGTCGGACGGCACCTGCCAGATCTCGATATCGGACTCGTTGAACAGCACCTGCGCGGCAATGGGGTCGATCGAGAAGTTGAATTCAGGTTCACCCGCCTTCACGCCGGGATTGCCGAAACCGGGATGCGTGTTGCCCCCGATCCAGATCAGCTTGATCCGTCGCCCGATCCGGGGTTCGCTGAGCCAGGCGAGGGCCAGATCGGTCAGACCCGCGCCCGAGGCATAGATCAGCGGTTCCTTGGCATCATCGCGCATCGCCTCCCGCACGATGGCGGCCGAAGCGGCGCTCGACTTCCATGATGAGCGGGACGGGATCGGTGCCTCCGCCCCCGCGATGGGCTTATGTGTGCGATCAAGCTGCATGATCGCCAGCAGCTCTCGCGCCCGATCAGCGGAATCCCTTGCATCATGGCCGCTGCTGAAGGCTGCGGGCAGATGCGAGCCAATGATCAGCGGAATGCTCACCGAGCGGCAGAGAACATGGTGCGCCAGCTGGAACAGCCCGTCAGGATCGCCCGCGAAATCATTGTCCAGAATGACCCGCGCCAACAGCGGCTGGCTGGCCAGAGCAGCGGTGGCATGCGGCAGGCCGGTCAGGCAGGCGATGGTCGATCCGACAAACAGTCTGCGGTCCAGCGTCAGGGGCACGATGCTCTCTCCTCGTCTTATGCTTTGGAGCGCCTTTTTCGTGAATTGCAGGATCAAGTAAAATATGCGTTTTTGTCCGATCCATAGGCAGTCCCTATGCAAGGGCTTGCGCAACCTCCCTACCCCTTTTGGCCAAGGGCCCAGCTACTTCCAATGCCCGGTTGAGCCGAAAGGCAAACTGCGGAACCTTCGCACCCGGTTGAAGCCCGTCCGAGCGGCAAGAGTCGTCCAGGGCCTGTCAGCCTGCGTGAGGTGCTGCGATGCAATTGACCTTCATCGGTCTCATTCAGCTGGTGTTCGGAGGGGTGATCTTCTTTGGCGGGTCGCTGCGCCATGCCGTCACCTTCATGATCATCTCGGGCCTGTTCGCGGGCAGTGCGGCCATCGTGCTGCCGGGGCTGGGAGGCTCCTCGATCCCGCCGATCCAGTTTGCCTGCCTGATCGTCTACATGCGCATTCTGGCACCGCGCGGCGGCTTTCTGGCCCTGCTGCCCGAGGCGATCCGCGCCAACCGCTGGCTGGCGCTCTACACCTTCTATGGGGTGGCGACCGCCATGATCGCCCCGCGCCTCTTCGCCAATCAGATCGATGTGACGCCGCTGCGCTTCGACGATGCCCGCACCCTGTTCGACACCGTGCCGCTGGCGCCATCCACCCAGAACATCACCACCAGCGTCTATATGCTGGGCACTTTCGCTGTCGCCGTGGCGGCCTATCTGGTGACGCGGCTGCGCGGCGGGGTGGCCACGGTGATCACGGCGGCCATTCTGGTCAGCTGGCTGCATATCGTGCTGGGGCTGCTGACGGCGATGGCGGCGGGCACACCGCTCAACGCCGTGTTCGAGGTGATGCGCAACGGCAGCTATGCCCAGCTCGACCAGTCGGTCGGTGGCTTCGTGCGGATCAGGGGCTTCTTTCCCGAAAGCTCCTCCTACGCCGATTTCGCCTTCGCCTATTTCACGCTCAATGCCGAGCTGTGGTATCGCTCGATCTGGCCTCGCGAGACAGGCATCACCGCGCTGGCGCTGGCCATCCTGCTGGTGATCAGCACCTCCTCCACGGCCTATCTGGCGCTGGCGGCCTATCTGGCCTTCTTTATCCTGCGCATCATCATGATGCCGCATCTGGCGCAACTGGGGCGGATGAAGCAATTGCTGGTGGCCACGCTGGCGGGGCTGCTGGTGATGTCGGTCGCCTTTCTGGCCGCACCGCAACTCCTCTCCAGCGTCTCGGACATGATCCTGCATATGACGGTGGACAAGTCGGATTCCGACTCCGCTCAGCAGCGCCTGTTCTGGGCGATGCAGGGGCTGGAGGCTTTCAAGGCCTCCTATGGGCTGGGCGTCGGGCCGGGCAGCTTCCGTTCCTCAAGTCTGGTGACATCGATGATCGGTTCCACGGGCGTTGCCGGATGCGGCGCCTTCCTGGCCTATGCCTATTCGGTGTTTCAGCCCACGCGGCATTCCAGCTTCGGCGTCAGCGCCGATCTGGCTCTGACCATCGGAGGCGCCTTTGCCACCGCCGCGCTGCTGGCGCTGATCCCCGCCTGCCTGATTGCGCCTAGTGCCGATCTGGGTTCCAATGTCGCGCTGTTCGCGGGGGTTGCCGTGGCGCTGCGGCCTCTGGCCCCGCCCCGTCAGGCGCCTCCTGTGGCAGCGGCGACTGATCCGGGGCCTGCCCTTTTGCCGTCCGCGATGGAGGGTTAAGCCATGGACCCGGTCACCCCTGCCCCGCGTTTCAGCGTGATCATCGCCAATTTCAACTATGTCCGCTTTGTCGCGCGGGCCATCGAGAGCGCGCTCAACCTTGACTGGCCCCATATCGAGGTGATCGTCGTCGATGATGGATCGAGCGACGGATCGCGCGCGGTGATCGAAGGCTTTGGTGAGCGGGTGAAGGCCATCTTCCAGCCCAATGGCGGGCAGAGATCCGCCAACAACACCGGCTTTGCCGCCTCGCAGGGCGACATTGTCGTTTTCCTCGATGCCGATGACATTCTCGATCCCCATTTCGCGCGTGCGGTCGCCGCGGTGTGGAGACCGGGGGTCAGCAAGGTGCAGGTGCAGATGCAGCGCGTCGATGTCGAGGAGCGCTCGCTGGGCTCGGTTCTGCCCGCCATCGCTCAGGCCCCGCGCCCGGAAGACGTGCGGCGCTGGACCGTCGAGATGACCGAATATCCCACGCCGCCCGGTTCGGGCAACGCCTATGCGCGGGATTTTCTGGCGCGTTTCTTCCCCATCGGCCCCGAGCATGACAGCTTCACCGATTCCACCTGTCTGGCGCTGGCGCCGCTGCTGGGGGATGTGATCACCGTGCTGCAACCGCTGGTGCTGTACCGGCAGCATGGGGGGAACGACAGCAACCTCTTCGCCTCCCCCGGGCGCTTCGGGCGCGAGGTGGCGCGGGCCATGTCACGCCAGCGCAGCGCCGAAAGCATCTGCAACGAGCTTGGCGCGCCGCCGCCGAACAAGGCGCGCTTGCGCTCAAGCCGGCATCTGCTGCAACTGCGCGTCGCCTCGCTGCGGATGGACCCTTCGGGCCATCCCCTGCCCGAGGACAGCCGCAGGGTCGCCCTGATCGATGCCATCCATTCGGTGGCCCGTCGCGGTTTCGATCCGCTGTCCAAGCGGCTGGCGGTCGCCCTCTGGTCGATCGCGACTCTGACCGCGCCGCGCCCGCTGGCCGACCGACTGGTGCGGTGGCGTTTCCGGGCGGCTCATTAGCGCATCGGCGTGATATCGCCGGTATAGGTCTGCCCGATGGGCGGAAACGCCGTGGCTTGCCTCTGCAGATAGCGGTCAAAGAAGGCGCGGATGACCTGCGCATGCGCCGATTGTCGCCCGGCCAGCGCCTGCCGATCGTCACGCAGACCCGCAAAAGGATGCCGCCATGACCACCCCGGCCACGCCCCGGAGAGCTCCTCATGCGAGACATGACCGGCACGCAGCCAGACAAAATCCGCGCGTCCCCGATAAGGCTGGTGGATGGCCCGGTCGGCAGCGCAACCCTGCGCCAAAGCCCTTTGCGCCGGGTCAGACGAACGCAACCAGCCGTCAGGCGGGAAATCATCATCGATGTAGAAAAGCAGATAGGGCCGCGCGAGAACCTTATGCGACGCCTCGCCAAACAGCCAACCGTCGAGATTGACCACCGCCTTGATGCGCGGATCGGCGATGGCCTGCTCTACGCCCGTCGCCCCGCCCCAGGAAAAGCCCAGAAAGCCGATCCGCGCCGGATCGATCTGTGCGCCAAACTCGGGCGAGGCCAGCACAGCATCCAGAATGGCACTGCCCTTCTCCGCCGCCTTTTGCACCCTGCGGCCAGCCAGCGCGAAAGAGGCGGCATAGGCCTGCGGTGTCGCCTCATCGAACCGGGCGTGGCGCAGAGCAGCGTCGGTTGGGCTTTCGCCTGAACGGGGCGGATCATGCGACAGATCGTCGAAGGCCACGGCCACATAGCCATGGCTGGCCAGATCGCTTAACTGGCGCGATCCGATCTCGGCACGGTCCCCCCAACCCGGCGCATAAAGGATCAGAGGCCGGGGGCCCGTCACCCCCTCGGGCCGCCAGATCAGGATTCGGTGGGGGCCATCGCGCGTGGCGATAACAGAGCGCGACATTTGCACCCGCCAGGGCCCCGGCGGCATATCCGGCGCGCGGCGCAAGCCGAAGGCCAGCGCCACCGCGCAAACGATCAGCAGCGCCGCGCCTGTCACGATCAGGCGCATCTCAAAAACCCAGCGCCTCCAGCCTCTGGCGGATCGCCGGGCCCATCACGGCAGCGCCTTCGGGGCGGAAGATCGTATCATGGCTGCCGGGCACCTCGATCCTGTCGAACCGTCCTTCGATATGGCCCGTCCAGCCAAAATCGGGAGGGAACAACCGCCCCGGCCGCATCTCCATATTGCGGAAGAACAGCACGTCACCGGGATAGGGTTCCAGATCGAAACGCGCCTGACTGGGCCGCAGTACCTCCTCGGGGAACCAGCGGTTGTTGTCCTGCAGGGGATCATGCACCTCGCCCAGCGAGGTGATGCCCAGCTGCCGCAGCATGGCGCTGATGTGCAGGCGCCGCGCCAGCCGGTAATTGTCGATCCATTGCGCCATCGTCAGCTCGCCCGAGGCCACGCGCTGGCGCAAAGCGTTAAAGCTGCGCCCCCGCACCTGCCATGCCCTGATGTGGCGATCCAGAAAGGACATGTTTTCGCGAAAACCGGGGCGATACGTGTCAACCAGCACCACCAGCGGCACGTCCTCGCCTTCCGAGCGCAGGATGCGCGCCGCCTCCAACGCGATGGCCCCAAAGATGCACAGGCCGAACAGCACATAGGGCCCATGGGGCCGCGCCAGCCGGATCATCTCCACCGCATCGCGGGCATGGTCCGAGAAATGGCGGAGCGGCAGAGCCATCCGCACCGGCGAGGGGCAGAACTGGATGTCATAGAAGGGATGCCCGCCCTCGATGGCCCGCGCCACCGGATAGAGCAGCGAGGCATTGTTGATCGCCATGATCGGCACCCCGTCCCCCTCCGCCCGCAGAGGGATGATACGCTGGCGCAAAGCCTCCAGCCGGGGATTGACCCGCGCGCGCGGGGGCACAGGCTTTGACTTCTGCGGCGCTGTTTCCGGCGCGGGGCTGGCAGGGCGCCGTTCATGGGGCTCAAGCACCGCCAGCTCGGCAAGGAGCGCTTGCGGATGCGCCACCGCCCCTTCCATCACCTTGCGCCAGACGGCCAGCAGCGCGTCAATCGTGGCGCTGTCGTAAAGCGCGCTGGCGCCCTCGCAGGAAATCCGCCAGCCCTCCTCGCGCCCGACCATGAACAGGCTGAGATCCCACAGCGCGCCTGCCGAATGGCCGGGAGCAGAGGCGACGCGGAAAGCACCGAACTGGCGATCGGCGTCGCGCCCTGTCGAGATATAGGTGTGCTGCACCACCAGATTGACCTTGTAGAGGGGCCTACCCTCTGCGGCCCCCGCCAGCCGCGCCACCTCGGCAAAGGGTAGCAGCTGGTTCTGTGTTGCCTCAAGCGTCACGCCGCGCACACGCTCGGCGAAGGTGAGGAAATTATCGGCAGGCATCACCGGCAGACGCAGCACCACCGTGTTGAGCAACTGGCCGACGATATGCTCGGCATCGGGGTCTTCACGCCCGGCGGTCTGCGTGCCCAGCACCACCTCGCCTGCGCCGGACACCAGATGCAGCGCTGCCGCCGCCGCTGCCGTGGTGAGCGAAAAGAGCGTATGGCGGTTGGCATGGGCCAGATGTTCAAAAGCCGTGGTCAGCGATTTGGGCAGCAGCACCGAGCGGATCTGCCCCTCGCAATCGGTACGCGGCCCGGGACGGTCAGGGGTGATCCCGAAATGCGGCAGACCCGCCAGCTGGCCCCGCCAGTAATCGCGCTGCGCGTCCAGCGCGCCACTGGCCAGCACATCATTTTGCCACAGCGCATAATCGCCGAACTGCATCTCGACCGGCGCGAGATCGGCCGGAGCACCGCCATCCGCCGCGGCCGCCAGCCTGCCGAATTCCTGACTCAGCAGATCGACCGACCAGCCGTCGATCACCAGCTGATGGAAGGTGAAATGAACATAGGCCAGATCCGCCGCCAGCCTGACGAGCAGGACCCGAAACAGCGGCGCGATGCCATCGGCCACGGCGAAATGTTTGCGCGCCTCCGTCACGCCCAGCCGGTCCAGCTCCGCGTCACGCTGCGGCGAAGGCAGATGCCGCAGATCGACCACATCGGGCTTGAAGGCCAGCTTGCGCAGCACCTCCTGCTCCAGCCGGCCATCATCCTGCATGCGGAAGCGGGTGCGCAGGATTTCGTGGCGGTCGACCAGCCCTTGCAAGGCTTTCGTCACGGCGCCGTCGGAGATGCTCCCTTCGAGGCGACGGCGGAAACTGGCATTGAGAGCGTCGCGCGCAATCGGATTGTCCATCTGCTGCCAGATGTGGCGCTGATTGGCGGTGGTGGGAAACCGCGCGAGAACCTCAGGCTCGGGCGCGGCACCGTTCAGCGACAGGTCGATGGCGTTCATCAGCGGATCTCCCTGACCATGTTGCGGCGATAGGCCGAAAGCGGAGCGATGGTGGAGGCCTTGCGGGATGGCCCCGCCGTGCCGCTGGCCAGCATGGCCGCCACCTCGCCCAGCGTCGGATTGGCCAGCAGCTGGCGGCTTTCCAGCGGCAGGCCGATGTCTGTCATGCGCGCCACGATGCGGAAGATCTGCAAGGATTCAGCCCCCAGATCGAACAGCGCATCATGGGTCGCCACCGAGTCGAGCCCCAGCACATCGGCCCAGATGGCACCGATCTTCCCCTCGATCTCCAGCAGTTCCACCGCGCGATGCGGGGTGTGCCGGGAGGCAAGTTCGACAGCGTCGGCAGGAGCGTTCTTCACCAGTGACGCCAGCAGGGCACGATCCACCTTGCCATTCGTGGTCTGCGGCAGGTGGTCGATCTGGCGGATGGTCCGGGGATGCATCACTTTGGGCAGCAGGCGTGCCGCCTGCGCTTTCGCCTCCTCGATCAGCCCGGCCCGCGCCGCGCCCGCCTCGGGCACCACAAAGGCGTGGATCTGGCGCGAGCCAAGATCATTCTCCACCACGGTCACCGCCGCATCGGCGATTCCGGCGATCTCACGCAGCACACTTTCGATTTCGCCCTGTTCGACGCGCTGGCCATTGATCTTGACCTGCCCATCGGCACGGCCCAGAAATTCGAGCACGCCATCGCTGCGCCAGCGCGCCAGATCGCCGGTTCGGTAGAGCCTTTCCCCGGCCACGAAAGGATGGGGTACGAAGCGTTGCAATGTCAGCTCCGGCTGGCCCAGATAGCCCAGGGCCAGCCCTTCGCCGCCCACCAGCAACTCACCCACGGCGCCGCGCGGAGCCAGTCGCAGATCGGCATCCATGATGTAGACGCTGCTATGGGCGATTGCGGTGCCGATCGGCACCGACCCTGCGCCCCAGCCTTCAGGAGGCAGGCGATAGCAGGCCGAGAAATTGGCGTTTTCCGTGGGCCCGTAGACATTCACAAGCTGCGCATGAGGCACGGCAGCCTGCAGCTTGCGCAGATGGGCGGGTGACAGCACATCACCTCCCGCCAGGATCTGTCGCAAGGGCGCCAGCACCTGCACACCTTCATCGATCAGCGCATGGAACAGCGCTGCGGTGAACAAGCCCGTGGTCACGCCATGCCCGGCAATCGCCTGCCCGATCCGCGCGAGCGAGGGCTTCACCTCCGGCACCACAGCAAGCGTGCCGCCATGGAGCAGCGCCCCCCAGATCTCCAGCGTGCTGGCATCAAAGACCAGTGGGGCAAGATGGAGAAACACCTGATCGGGGCCGAAAGCGATATAATCCTGATCGCTCACCAAGCGCACCACCGCGCGATGCGGAACAACCACCCCCTTGGGCTTGCCGGTCGATCCGGACGTGTAGAGAACATAGGCAGGGTCATCCGCCATCACCGTCACCTCGGGCGGGGTGGCCGGGTGACTGTCTGCCAGAGTGGCAAGGGCAGCAAAGGACAGGGCCGCAACCTCACTGCCAAGCGCTGGCGCAGCCGCCTCGCCGCCGGGGCCGATCAGCACCAGCGCCGCCTTCGCGTCGCGCAGCATATGCAGCAGGCGCGCCGTCGGAAGTGCAGGATCGAGCGGGACATAGGCTGCACCCGCCTTCAGCACGCCCAGGATCGCCGCGATCGTATCCAGCGAACGATCCGTCAACAATGCGACATGGTCTCCCCTGCCGATCCCGCGTGCGGCCAGCGCCCGCGCCAGCCGGTTGGTGCGTGAATCCAGCTCGGCATAGGTCAGCGCATCCTGCTCACAGACCACGGCCTGACGCGTGCCATGACGCGCCGCTGCGGCTGAAAAGTGCTTCGGCAGGGTGGTGTCATCGGGCAGGCGCGGCATGGTCTCGCCCTGCGCCATCAGGAAGCGACGCTCATCCTCGCCCAGCAGGTCCACTGCGCCAATCGGCGTGGCCGGATCGGCGATCACTGCGCGCAGCACCTGACGCAGATTGTCCACCCAGCGCGCGATGGTCGCCTCATCGAAGAGATCGGTGGCGTAATCGACATCGATCCGCAGACCCTGGCTCGATTCCACCATGTTGAAGAACAGGTCGAAATTGCTGGCGGCTTTGGGGTTTGGCAGCAGGCAGGCCTTGGTGCCCGCGAAATCGATGTCCTCGCCCAGCCGCTCCAGATTGAACTGCACATCACAGAGCGGTGTGCGGTTGGGATCGCGCGGCAGACCCAGCGCGCGCACCAGCGCACCATAGGTATAGTCCTGATGATCTAAGGCCTCCATCAGGATCGCGCTGACCGAGCGCAGATGCTCGCCCAGCGGGGCGGCCACGGAAAAGGGCGCGCGCAGCGGCAGGAAATTGACGCAGTGCCCCGCCAGCACCTTGCCCTCGACCAGCGTCTGACCGGCCACCGGGCAACCGATCACCACATCCTCACGCTCCGCCAACCGGCCCAGCGTAACCTGCAATGCCCCGAGCAGCGTTGCGAAAAGCGTGCAGCCCAGTTTCGCCCCGGCCTTGCGTGCATCGCGCATCAATGCGGCATCGATCGCGGCCGTCATGGTGGCGCCGTTGAAGCTCTTGATCGCCGGGCGAGGCCGGTCGCCGCGCAGGTCGAGCGGCGGGGGAAGCGTGGCATAGGCCTCCTTCCACCAGCGCTCATTCTCGGCATTGGCCCCGCTGTCCCGCGCCTTGGCCAGGGCGTAATCCGCGAAAGGCTGCACCGGATCGAGCACCGCAGCAGCGCCCGTCACGCGGGCACGATAGAAGGCGGCCACCTCTTGCGCGAAGAGATTGGCCGTCCAGCCGTCAAAGACGATATGATGTGCTGTAACGATCAGCGCAGAGCCGCCATCGACCTTCAGAAACAGGCAAGCCCGGATCAGCGGCCCTTCGGCCAGATCGAAGGGCGTTGCGGCTTCTTCAGCCTTGCATGCGGCGATCATCTCTTCGTCAGCGCCCTCGATCACGGGCAGGGTGATGTGCAGGCCCGGCGCGATGGCCAGCAGGGTCTGCCCCGTCGGCACCGTGGCGCGCAGGGCATCATGCCGCGCGATGAAATCATCGATGGCGCCCTTCAGCGTCTCCGGATCGACTGCCCCATCGAAGGCCAGCGTGATCGATTCATTGTAGGCGCAAGAGGCCTGCTCCCCCATCTGCGCCGAGAGCAGGATTTCCAGCTGCGGCTCGGTCAGCGGCACCTCGCGCGGTTCGCCCAGCGGCGGCGGAAGAGGCGTGTAGCCCTCCGACACCAGAATGCCTGCAGCCTGAAGCAGGTCGATGGTCTGGCGTGTGGCCTCGAAAATCTGCTCGATGTCCGCATCGCTGTGTGCGGTGGTGAGGAAGCAGGGATAGCCGTCCAGCACATGCACGCCCAGCAGGCGCATGTTGTAATGGAACAACGCCCCCAGCCTGTCCGCCGCCGACAGATTGAGCATGAACCAGCTGGAATAGGTCTCGACGCGCGAGGGCACGCCCTTGCTTTCAAACAGCGCGTTCATCCGTGCGACCAGAGCGGCGGTGCGGGCGGTCAACCGTTCCTGCAACTGCGGCCCCTCGGCCTCCAGATGATCGAGCACTGCGCGGCAGGCCGCCATCACCAGCGGATGGCGCACGAAGGTGCCCGCAAAGAAGGTGGGCGCCACTTCGGGTGCGCTGTCATCGCCAAAGTTCCAGCCGCCGCCGTCGAGCGCATCCATAAACCGCGACGAACCGGCCAGAATGCCCACCGGCATGCCGCCGCCCACCACCTTGCCATAGGTGGCCATATCAGCGCTGATGCCCAGCACCGCCTGCATGCCGCCGGGATGGGTGCGGAAGCCGGTCACCACCTCGTCGAAGACCAGCGCCGCGCCGCTGTCTGCGGTGACCGCGCGCAGATCGCGCAGGAAATCGAAGGGCAGCAGTTCGGGATGGCGGCTCTGCACCGGCTCGACGATCACCGCCGCCACATCATCGGCATGGGCGCGAATCCAGTCCAGCGCCTCGGGCGTGCCATAGGGCAGCACCACCATATTGCTCAGCGAGCCTTGCGGAATGCCCGGTGCGATGGGGAAGGCCCGCGCCTGCTCGGGCTTGCCGCCCGCCTTCACCAGCACCTCGTCGAACTGGCCGTGATAATCGTTGTTGAAGACCACCACCGTCTCGCGCCCGGTAACGCAGCGAGCAAGGCGCATCGCCGCCATCACCGCCTCGGAGCCGGTGTTGCAGAAGGTCACGCGTTCCATGGCGACCATGCGGGCGAATTGCGCCGCCACCATGCCCGCCAGCGGGGTCTGGGGGCCGATGGCGAAACCTTCCTCCAGCTGACGCGCGACGGCGGCCTGAACGAAATCAGGCGCATGGCCAAAAGCCGTTTGCCCATAGCCGTTCACCAGATCGACATAGACATTGCCATCGACATCCCAGATCTTCGAGCCCTTGGACCGCTCGGCCACCACGGGGAAGACCATATCCTTCCACACCACCCTGAAGCCGGAAACCGAGCGCGGATCGGCGAAATAGGGGCGATGTTTGGCGGCCTGTGCCATCGATCCCGGCATTCGGGCGTGAGTACGCGCGGTCATCTGCGCGATCAGCGCCAGCTGGCTGTCGGTCACCGGCGCGGTGGGGGCCTTGCTGTTGAAGGGGCGGAAGCGGCTGGGCGCATCGCTGACCGTTTGTGTCTGGGCCGGTTCCGGCAAGGAAGCCGCCGTCCGGGGGGGCGGGGATGGAGCGGCCGCGGGCGGGGTCAAGGTCGCGGTGGCAATCACAGGTGCGCCATGCCCCTGCATCAGCGCCAGTTGCTGGGCGATCACACTCTGCATCGCCGACAGTTGCGCCTGAAAGGTCGCTGCCATGCCATGCGCGCCATCGCTGACCGCTGACGGCATCGCCATAACCGGCATCGTGATGGCCGCTGGTGCCGCAACATCAGGCGAGCCAACCATGGCCGGGGCCACGGGCGCGGCTTCTTGCGGATCGGGCGGGCAGTTCTCGTCCAGATAGAGAGCCAGCGCGGAGAGCGTGGTGATATCGGACAGCAGCTGGCGGAACACCAGGCTGACGCCGAACTCCCTCTGCACCCTGGCCGCCACCTGACCGAGGAACAGCGAGTCGAAACCCAGTTCCAGAAAGGGCGTGTCATGATCCGCTTCGCCCAGCGCCTCGCCGGAGAGGTCTTCGAACAGGGCGGTCAGGGCGGTGGTCAGGCGGGCAAGGCGGCCGGTGTTGGCGGCAGGGGCAATGCTGGTCATCTCTTGCTCACTTTCAATCGGTCGCAGAAGGGGCATGCCGGTCCGGGCGGTGGGCGCAGCAACGGCGTCGGGCGCCTCGATCCAGTGCAATTGCCGCCGGAAGGGATAGGAGGGCAGCGCCACGCGGCGCGCCTGATCGCCATACAGGCCGGACAGATCGACCGGCGCGCCCAGCGCCCAGAGCCGCGCCAGCGCTTCATGAAAACTCAGCACATCTCGGTCCGCCGCAACGGCATCGGGCAGCGAGGTGATGGCGGCACGGTAGCCATCGCGCGCCAGACCCTGCGTGGCGAAGGTGGTCAGGGCCCGGCCCGGCCCCACTTCGAGCAGGATGGGCGGCGTATCGCCCGCCACCCTTTGCAGCGCATCGGCGAAGCGCACCGGCTGGCGGCAATGACGCGCCCAATAGGCCGCGTCGGAGGCCTTGGAGACCCATGCGCCTGAAACGCTGGAGACATAGGGGATAGTCGGATCGGCAAAGCTCATCCCCTCGGCAAAGGTCTGGAGGCCCTCCACCACCGGGTCCATCATGCGCGAATGGAAGGCATGCGAGGTATGCAGGCGGCGGCAATCGATGCCCGCCTCCTGCAACCTTGCCTCCAGCGCCGCGATGGCCTCGAAAGGCCCTGCCGCAACGCAGAGTTCGGGGGCATTGGCAGCAGCAAGGTCCAGATCACCGCCCAGCAGGGGCAGCAGCCGTGCCTCCGTTGTGCGGACGGCCAGCATGGCACCCTCAGGCGCATTCTGCATCAGCGCCGCGCGCCGCGCGATCAGGGCCAGACCATCCTCGAAGCGCATCACGCCAGCGAGGCAGGCCGCCACCAGCTCGCCTACGCTATGGCCGATCATCGCATCGGGCCGGACGCCCCTGGCCATAAAGAGTTGCGCCAGCGCATATTGCACAAGGAACAGCGCGGGCTGGGCATAGACCGTCGAGCGGATGGGGTGCGGCGTATCCTCTTCGCCGCTGGCCGTGGCATAGAGCAGATCGCGGATATCGAGCCCCAGCGAGGGTTTCAGCGTCTCCGCGCCCCGGTCGATCCAGAGGCGGAAGACGGCTTCACTCCGGTAGAGGCCTTGCGCCATCTGCGGATATTGCGAGCCCTGCCCCGGGAACATGAAGATGATGGGGGCGGCGTCCTTGGCCTGCCCCTTCAGGCCCTTGGTGGCGAAGGCGGACAAGCGCTCGGCGGCCTCCTGCGCGGATGCGGCAACGACGGCCCCACGCGCCGCGCGCAGGCTGCGCCCCTGATCCAGCGTAAAGGCCACATCGGCCAGCGGCAGATCGGGATGAGCGCACAGATGCTCAGCCAATTCGCCCGCCATGGCCTCCAAAGCCTCGGGGGTCGCGGCAGACAAGGGCAGGACCTGCATCCCGCTTTTCGTCTCGCGGTGAGGCGCGGATGGTGCTTCTTCCAGCACGACATGGACATTGGTGCCCCCCACGCCGAAGGAGCTGACGCCCGCACGGCGTGGGCTCTGCCCCGGTGCCCAGGGGGTCAGTTCACGCTCGATGCGGAAGGGGCTGCCCTCCAGCGCGATATGCGGATTGGGCGCGGTGAAACCGGCCAGTGGCGGGATCTGCGCATGGCGCAGCGCCAGCGCCGCACGGATCAGCCCCGTCACACCGGCAGCAGCGTCAAGATGGCCGGTGTTGGCCTTGGCCGAACCCAGCGCGCAGCCGCCCGGCACGTCTGTCTCGCCAAAGGCGCGCATCAACCCGTCGAATTCGATGGGGTCGCCCAGCGGGGTGGCGGTGCCGTGCAATTCGACATAGCCGATGGTCTCGGGCGCGACATCGGCCTGCGCCAGCGCGGCGGCGATCGCCTTGGCCTGCCCTTCCGCGCTGGGGGCGGTAAAGCCGATCTTGCTGGCGCCATCATTGTTGACGCCGGTGCCCCGGATCACGGCATGGATCTCGTCACGGTCGGCCAGAGCATCCTCCAGCCGCTTGAGCACAACCACCCCCGCGCCAGAGCCAAAGACCGTGCCGCAGGCCGCCGCATCGAAGGGGCGGCAGGTGCCATCGCGCGATCCCATGCCGCCATCTTGCCACAGATAGCCGCGCTTCTGGGGAAAGGTGATCGAAACGCCGCCGGCAAGCGCCGCATCGCACTGATAGGTCAGCAAGCTCTGGCAGGCCTGTGCCACCGCCAGCAGCGAGGTCGAGCAGGCGCTTTGCACCGTCATCGCGGGGCCACGCAGATCGAGCTTATAGGCCACGCGGCTTGCCAGCACCTCGGGCAGCGATCCCACCAGCGTGGGCATGTCGCCCAGCTGATAGGTGCTGGCAAAGCGGTCAACCGCCGCGCGGTCACCCAGCACATGGCGCATCAGATAGGTGGGCATGCTGGCCCCGGCGAAGATGCCGATCAGGCCGGGATAGCGCCTGGGATCGATGCCCGCCTGATCCAGCGCCTCCTGCGCGATTTCGAGGAAAATGCGGTGCTGCGGATCGGTCAGCGCCGCCTCGCGCGGGTGCATGCCGAAAAACGGCGCATCGAACAGGCCGACATCGTCCAGCACAGCGCGGGCTCGGACGAAAGCGGGATCATCGCGCGTGGCGGTATCGAAGGCATCCTCCAGCTCGCCTTCCGCAAAATGCGAGATCGAGATCGTGCCGCGCCGCTGGTTCTCCCAGAATTGGGCAATCGAGCGCGCGCCCGGAAAGCGTCCGCTCATCCCGACGATGGCGATCATGTCGCTGGCGTTCCCCCCGCTCCCCTCCGACAGATCCTCGCTCATATGCTCCATACCTATCCCCTGTTTTGTTCTCCTAGGATGCTCTTGCCCGGCGCAGGGCTGCCCCGCGCTGGCGTCGTGCCCGCTCGCGCGCGGCATCCGACAAACTTTGCGGTGCTGCTTGCGGGGCTCCACCCAGATGCGCGGTCATCGCGCGGATCGTGGGCCGGGCGAAAAGATCGGTGATGGCGATCTTCACGCGTAGCAGATGTTCCAATTCGGCGTGGACCCGCATCCATTGCAGCGAGGTCCCGCCCAGATCAAAAAAGGCCTGATCCAAACCGATCTGAGCCGTGCCCAGAACCTGTTGCCAGATCGCCAGAATGCGCCCTTGCAGATCGTCAGTTCCAATGACGGGCTCCGCGTTTTCCGCAATAAGCCGCAGCAGTGCCGCGCGATCGACCTTGCCATTGGGTGTCAGCGGGAACGCCGCCACAGGCACGATCCGCGCGGGGCACATATGGGCTGGCAGTTGCTGGCGAAGCCGCGCGGCTGCGGCTTCAACCACCGCATCCCCCTGCCCGCAACCCACGGCGATAAAGGCCAGGATGCGCTTGCCATCGATCACCACGCAAGCATCAGCCACCTCTTCGCCAAGACGCAGCGCCGCCTCGATCTCCCCCGGTTCCACGCGTTTGCCGTCGATCTTCACCTGACGGTCAATCCGACCAAGGAAATCAAGGCTGCCATCCGGCAAAGCGCGAACCAGATCCCCCGTCAGATAGAGGCGCTGCGAGATGGGCGCTGGCGCCTCGACAAAGCGTTCGGCCGTCAGGGCCGCCTGCCCCAGATAGCCCAGTGCCAGCCCGTCGCCCGCTGCCGCCAGCTGCCCCTGTTCGCCCGGCACGACAGGCCGTAACGCTTCATCGACGATAAAGACCTGCGTGCCCGCAATCGCCCGCCCGATGGGAACGCGCCCCCCGGACCATGTGGCACGATCGATGGTGGCGCAGCAGGTGAAGGTGGTGTTCTCGGTCGGGCCATAGCCGTTGATCAGGCGGCAGTTCGGCACGGCAGCGAGAAAGCGCGCCACATGGTCGGGCGAAAGCACATCGCCGCCCGCGAGCAGCTGGGTGAGCCCGGCCAGAGCCTCGATCCGGCGGTCGACCATCAGATGGAACAGGCCCGCTGTCAGCCATGCGGTGGTGACCTGCTGGCCTTTGAGGACATCGGCAATGCTGTCGAGCGAAGCCTGTCCCTGTGGGACAATCGCCAGACAGCCGCCATGGAGCAGAGCGCCCCAGATTTCGAAAGTGCTGGCATCGAAGGCCAGCGGGGCGAGATGGAGGATCACCTCCTGCGCCCCCAGATCGCAATAGTCCTGCCCCACCACCAGCCGCGCGACACCGCGATGCGGCACAACCACGCCCTTGGGCTTGCCGGTGGAGCCGGAGGTGTACATCACATAGGCCGCGTCCCCGGGCTGGCAAAGCGTCCGGTCCGGCGCAGGCCCGTTCGCTTCATGGCCAGCTTCATCGAGCAGCCAGAGGGTTGCGCCATGCCCCATCCCGGCCAGTCTCGGCTGCATGGCGGCATCGGCAAGCAGGATGGCCGGAGCAGCATCGGCCAGCATATGGGCCAGTTGCGCATCGGGATAGGCCGGGTCCAGCGGGACATAGGCCGCCCCCGTTCGCACGATGGCCAGAATGGCCACCAGCGCCTGAATGGATCGACCCGCACAAAGCGCGACGAAAGCCCCCCGCCCGATCCCCGCCCCGGCCAATCGCCGGGCCAGGGCCCCTGAGCGATGCTCCAGCTCGCGATAGGTCATGGGGGCAAAGCCGGGCTCGACGGCGGCGATGCGCCCGGCATGGCGGCGGGCGGCGTCCTCGAACAGATCGGCCAGATGGCGATGGTCAGCCACAGGCTGCCCGCAGGCATCCGGCCCGGTTGCGGGCTTGCTGTGAAGCAGATCAGAGACGGTGTCGCTCAACATCTCATGGCCCTTGTCATCCTGTTGCTTTGCCGACGTCTTCCAAGCGCGACCCGGAGTCCTCCCGAAACCCGATGCCAAAGGCGCGCACGACCCGTGATAAGGATCCCTCGTATCGGGCGGCTGGGCGTGCATCTTGGGATGCTTTTGCGCCTTCGCCGCGACACAATGCGCGATGTGCGAGTGATCCCCGCCAGCAACAGTCTATGTCTTCGATGGCGCGACGGCAGGTACTATTAGGGGGAGGAATAAGGATTTGTCGTCATACCCCTATCGGAGCAGGCGCTACGCCTGATGCTCCCTTGCAGCAAAGGCGCAAGGCACGAATTCTAGGAGCTATCAACGGCCTGCTTCCGGGCTGATCGGGTGCAGTATCAATGGCATGATTTCAGGCGAGACAGGCCGCATGGACAGGGCGATGCGTACAAGGATGCACTCACCTATCTTCTCACAGGACGTGCCGGTTCATGCCGCATCCTGGGCGCTTGACGGCGCGGGGATGGACAGCGGCACGGCGGTCCGCTTGAGACGGTTGCACCATCCTGAAACCCCCGGCACGCAATGGCCGTTGAAGGAAGAGCTCTGGCTGTGGCTCGGGGCGGAGGCTACCCCTTTGGCGGAGCTGCCCGCCTGTCTCTCCGGGGCAGAACAGGACCGCGCGGCCCGCTTCCGCTTCGAGCAGGACAGATGGAGCTATATGGCGGCCCATGCCGGCCTGCGCCTGCTGCTGGGGCGCCTGCTGGATGAGGCGCCGCCCAGCATCGCCTTCCACACATTGCCCGGCGGCAAACCGGTGCTATGCCCCTCGCGCTACGGCGCGCACCGTGCCGCCGCGCTGCACTTCAGCATCAGCCATAGCCGGGGATTGGTCGCCGTCGCCCTTTCGGGGAGCCCGGTAGGGGTGGATGTCGAACGAGTCCGTCTGCTGGAGGATATGGCGCAGCTGGTCGCGCGTTTTATGGCGCCCGAAGCGCTGGCCGCCTTCACGGCTACAACAAACCCGCAGGACAGGATGGCGCTGTTCTACCGCAACTGGACGCTGGGCGAAGCGCTGGTGAAGGCGCATGGCGAAGGGATCGGCGAGGGGTTTGGCAGCTTTGCCTTCACCCAGTCCGGCCCGCCGCGTCTGACCAGAACGCCGCCCGGCTGGGGCCCCTCGGACCGCTGGCGTCTCGGCCATGACGTGGCCGGGGCTGAACACCGGGCGCGGGCGGCCTGAGCATGTCATGACCAACCAGACCAACACCCCCGGCCTGCATGACAAGGTGGCCAAAGGCAGCCTGTTCCTGTTGTTCAACCGGCTCGCCATCAAATCGATGGATGTCGTGATCCTGATGGTGTTGACGCGCCTGCTGATGCCTGCCGATTTCGGGCGGGTCGCCATCGCGCTGTCGACCATCCAGATCATCGAGACCGTGCTGGACCTTCAGACCGGCATCGCCCTGCTGCAGATCAATCCCATCACCCGCGCGCATCTCGATACGGCCTTCACCATTGCCCTGCTGCGGGGGCTGGCGATCATGGTGCTGATGGTGCTGGCCTCGGTGCCGCTGGCGCGGTTTTATCGCGACGATCACCTTGTCGCGCTGATCTGCGCGCTCTCGGTCGTGCCTTTGCTGCGCAGCGCGCGCAGCCCGAGGATGTTCCACTTTTTCAAGACGCTCAGGTTTGGCCCCGAAGCCACCGCCGATCTTGTCGGCAAGATCGCGGCGCTGGTGCTGTCGGTCAGCATCGGGGTGATCACCCACAGCTATTGGGCGATTGCGGCGGGCGCCATCGCCGCACCGCTGTTCACCTCGCTGTTTTCCTATGCGCTCTGCCCCTATTGGCCGGGCTTCACGCTGCAGCATCGCCCGCTGTTCTACCGCTATATGGGCTGGGGACTGGCCGGGCAGCTGTGCAGCGCGCTCAACTGGCAGACCGACCGTTTCGTGCTGGGCAAGATGGTCACGGATGAGGCGCTGGGCCTGTTTACCACCGCGCGCGACTTTGCCGGAACCGCCTTCAAGATCGTGATGGACACGCTGATGCGCCCGGTGCTGGCCGGGCTGTCAGCCACCAACGGCGAGCCCGAACGCATGATCCGCGCCTATGGCAAGGTGCTTTCCGCCACGATGGCAATCGCACTGCCTGTCGGGCTTGGGCAGGCGCTGCTGGCACCGGAAATCGTGGCGGTGCTGCTGGGGCCGCGCTGGGGGGCGGCAGCACCGATCTTCGCACTGGTGTCGCTGGCCATGATCCTTGCTTTCTTCTCCAGCGTGACGAGCAATCTGTTCTACGCCATGGGGCGGCCCGATCTGGTGTTCCAGCGCAATTTCCTCGATCTGCTGTTCAGATTTCCCGCCACGATCCTGGGCATCGCCATGATGGGGCTGCAAGGCGCGGTCTATGCGCTGATCGCGGCGGAGGTGCTGCTGGCGGTCATCTGCCAGCTCTCGGTCAGGCGGCTGCTGGGGCTGTCACTGCCATGGGTGATCGCGCGGATCTGGCGCAGTCTGGTGAGCGGTGCGGCCATGGCGCTGGTGCTGTGGCTGGCGCTTCCGCTGTTTCCTCATGCGCCGGGTGTGCTGCCCGCGCTGCTGACCATGCTGGCGCTGGTGCCGCTGGGCGCGGCCACCTATGGTGGCGTGCATCTCATCGCCTGGGCGCTGAACGGCAATCCCGAGGGCATTGAGGGGCAGGCCATCACCTTCGTGACGCAGCGCCTTACGCGAAGCCGGACACCCGCCTCGATCTAGTCAGGTTTGCGCTGATAGACATGGATATAATCGACCCAGAGATAGGACGGTTCAGGCGTATCCTTGATCGGCCAGCCCGAACCAAGCGCCAGATCGACCAGCGGATAGAAGCAGCTGCTGTAACTGGGCGGCGCAGGCGCATGCCAGCTTTCCCGGCGATCGAGGTAGAAATGCACCTCGCTGGGTGTCACCTCCACGCCATAGGTGTGGAACTGCGCCGAAAGGCTGCCGGGCGGCACGCTGATCACGGATCGCTCGCCCTCATTGGGCTGGCCGAACTGGGATTTCCAGACATGCCAGGTCGAGACGATATGACTGTCATCGCGGCCGTAATATTCCATCACGTCGATTTCGGCTGAGCCCTTCGACTTGTCCCGTCCGATCAGCCAGAAGGACGGCCAGACCCCCGGCCCGGGCGGCAGCTTCATCCGCGCCTCGAAATAGCCGTATTGCTGGCAAAAGCCGCGATCCTTTGGATCGACCGCAGACAACAGGCCCGAAAACCATGTGCCCTTGGCATTCTTGCGCGCCTCGATCCGCAGCACGCCATCCTTGACCGTGAAGGGAAAGCCCGGCTCGGGATCGGCAAAGGCCGCATCGCCGAAATCGCCCGCCCAGGGCGTATGCGCGATCCAGCGGCTATGACCATCGCCCCATGCGCTGACGCTCAGATCGTTGAAATCTTCCGCAAAGGTCAGCGTGTAATGCGAGAGATCGATGGGAGCCGCCGGGGCGGTCATCGCCTTGCTTCCGGACAGCAGGAAAGGCGCCATCGCCAGCAAGGCGACGGCCCGCTTCAACCCCAACCGTGTCATTGCGGCAGAGCTCCTTCCGGCACCTGCACCCTTTCCGCCCGCCGCTCCAGACCGCGTGCCTCGCGATAGACATCCACGGTTTCGCGCGCCATCCGCTCAACCGTCCAATGCGCCCTGCCGTCCTGCGCGGCCTGCCGCAACCGGGCCAGCTCCGCGCTGTCACCGATCACCGCCTGCAAGGCCTCGGCCAGTTGCGCGCTGTTGCCCGCCGTGAAAAGGCGCCCGCTCTTGCCGAAATCCAGGATCTCCGGATTGCCGCCGACATCGCTGGCGATGCAGGCGCACCCCATCTGCCGGGCCTCGATCAGCGCCAGAGCACAAGGCTCGGCCAGCGAAGCCAGCACAAAGACATCGGCCCCGGCCAGCACGCTCAGGGGATCGGTCATATAGCCCATGAAATGGATGTCCCCCGCATGCCCGCTCGCCGCCGCCTGTTCCTCAAGCGCCTCACGCGCAGGGCCCGCGCCCACGATGTAGAGATGCGCTTGCGTGCCCCGCCCGCGCAGGGCGGCAAAGGCGTCGATCAGCGTGTCGATGCCCTTGCGCGGATGCAACCCGGCGACGGTGACGATGGCCGGGCGCTCGAGCGTGGCGGCCTCGAAAGGGGTCGGTGCCCGGCGCGCGCCATTCACCGTGCCATTGTGCACCACGCGCAGCTTGGGGCCGGGGATGCCTTTCTCGATCATCTCGCGCCGCACGGCATCGCTGACCGCGATGACCAGATCGCCAAACCCCATCAGTCGGCTCTGGCGGTCGAAGGAGTTGTGCAGCGTGGTGATCAGGCGGTAACCGCCCAGCGGCTTGAGCAGCCATGCCAGCATTGCGCTGGACACCATATGTGCATGCACGATATCGGGCCGTGTGCGCCGCAGCACAATCGCCAGATCGCGCAGCATGGACATGACCTGCATCACGCCGCCCTCAGGCACTTCGATAAAGGTCACTCCATGCCGGGCCAGAACCGGTGCGAAGTGACCCGCTCCCGCCACGAAAAGCACCTCATGCCCCAGCCGCGCCTGTTCGCAGGCCAGATCGACCGCCACCTCGACATGGCCGTTGGCTTTCCGTGAATGTTTGAGGAGATGGACGATCCGCACGATGCGCTGGTCTCCGAATATAAGCGGGCGCGCGATGCCTCGCGCGGGCGCCATCTGGTTGCAGGCAGCTATATCCCTGTAAAAGCAGCGGGGCATGTGCGCAAAGGGATGATGTCCGTCTGCCATCTGCCCGGGACTACTCCTTAGGCTTTACCCCCTGATCTTTGCTGCACGACAAGCAGGCTAATCATTCGAGATTAGTGCTAACTCGGCTTTCCTCAAACGCGCCATCGCATTACACTGGTGCCCGCTCACCCACGATTGAACACCTCATCCCATGGAACCGGCAACTCATCCGGCACACTGTAAAATCGCGGTTGGCACGCGAGATAAAACGGGCAAAGTTTCGCCATCTCTGCGGCGAAGGATGCCCGGATCTGCATGAGCAAACGCTCGGGAAGGCGCATGGAAATGCTGCACCCGTCGCCATGCTCACGCACTGGAATTGAGAGGAATGATTGACTGGAAGACGTGCGAAGAAACAAGAATTACATCGATCTCCAGTAGCTTACCAGAATCACAGCTGCACGACAGCATCATCCAAGGTCCCGGGACAAAGTCCTTGACCAAGAATGGGTCGGCCCAAAGAGGAAGGAAAGAAACTTGCCGCCAACCGATCAGCGCCCGATTGATTTTTCGGAATTTGCCGAAGTCGCGCAGGTCTTCACGGACAGCTATACGCGGCTGATCCGCAATGGCTCCCCCGCCTCCGAAATCGCCTGGGCCATGCTGGGCGCCACGCTGAACGTCTATGAGATGTTCGGCCTGCGGGGTGAATTGCCCGGCCTGTTTCGCAACCTTGCCGATGAAATCGAAATGGACACGAAGATCAACTGAAGGCACCGGCTGAGCGATTCTCCCACACGCTCACCCTTTCGGCTATATCCTTAAGGTTTCTTCCTGAGGGAAGTCCTTGCCGGTAAGCTCCACAAAGACCGCGATATAGCGATCGCCGATGGAGCGAGCACCCCATCATGCGCATTCACGTAATCTTTGCGACAACCGGCAGGGCCGAGGTTCTTGGCAAGGTTGTCAGCCGTTTGAAGGACCAGACCCGGGCTCCTGATGGTGTTATCGTCGTGGGAACCTGCCCCGCCGATGTTGCGGGTGTGGAGGGGACGTTCCCCCGTCTCCAGGTCATCATCACCGCCAAAGGCTTGTGCAACCAGCGCAATGCCGGGCTTGCCGCCCTTGGCGATCAGGGCGATGTCGTGGTCTTCTTCGATGACGACTTCGTGCCAGCCCATGACTTTCTGGAACAGGTCGAAACGCTGATGTCTGCCGACGAAAGCATCGTCGGCCTGACTGGCCAGCTCGTTCGGGACGGCGCGCAGACCGGATCGCTGATCTTCGAGGAGGCGGTGCACCAGCTCGATGTGCTGCATGAGCGCCCCTCTATGGGCGAAGCGCGCACGGCCTGGCTCTATGGCTGCAACATGGTGATCCGCCTGAGCGCGACCCCCCAGTTGCGCTTCGATGAAGCCCTGCCGCTCTATGGCTGGCAGGAGGACGTGGATTTCAGCAGCAGGCTGGCCCGGCATGGCAGGCTCTACCGCACGGCAGCGCTGACCGGCATCCATCTGGGCGTGCGCGGCGGGCGGACATCCGGGCTACGGCTTGGCTATTCGCAGATCGCCAATGTCATCTATCTGCGGCGCAAAGGGACCATCCGCTTCCTGCATGGCTGGCGCATTCTGACCTGCAATGTCGCGGCCAACATGCTGGGCAGCCTCACCACCAACTCCCCGGTGGACCGGCGCGGCCGGCTGAAAGGCAACTGGCTGGCGATGCGCGATCTGACCAGCGGCAGGATCGATCCGCGCCGGGTTCTCGCACTGTGATCGGGCTCCGCATAAGGCGCGCGCTGCAGCGATGACCGCCTTCCTGATCAATGGCCGCTTCCTGAGCAGGCCCACGACCGGCGTCGACCGCGTGGCGATCGAACTGGTCCGTGCGCTGCAAAAGCGCCGCAACGCGGGTGCGCCCATCGAGCTGTCGATCGCCGTTCCCGCCGACGCGCCGGGCGATGGGGCGATCCGCGCCTCCCTCAACCTCGATGCGGACTGCCCGATCCTGCGCTCTCGCCACCGCGGCTATGGCTGGGAGCAGATCGCGCTGCCCATGCTCCAGCCCGACGCCATGTTGCTCAGCCTCTGCAACATGGGGCCAGTGCTACGGCGCCGACAGCTGGTGCTGATGCATGATGCCCAGATTTACGATGCTCCGGGCAGCTACAGCCCCGCATTCCGCTGTGCCTATCGCCTGCTGCAGCCCCTGCTGGCACGCCGGGCGCAGCATATTGCCACGGTTTCGGACCATTCTGCGCAGCGCCTGAGGCACCATCGGGTTGGCGGCCTCCGCGATTTTCACGTTCTGCCCAATGGCATCGATCATCTCGATGCGATCATACCGGACGACACGATCCTGAGCCGTCTCGGATTGCAACCGGGCAGTTATCTTCTGGCGATCGGCGCCAAAGCCTTTCACAAGAACATTCCCATGCTGCTGGCGGCCCATGCCGCTCTGCCTGCGCCGCGCCTGCCTTTGGTGCTGGTCGGCGGTGGCGAGGCAGGCGAAGACGTGATCTCGACGGGACGGGTCAGCGATGGCGAGCTTAAAGCGCTCTATAGCCACGCCAGACTGTTCCTTCTGCCCTCTCTGACCGAGGGTTTCGGCCTGCCCGCACTTGAGGCCATGGCCTGCGGCTGCCCGGTGCTGACCTCGGACGGCGGCGCCCTGCGCGAAACCTGCGGCGAGGCGGCGGCCTATTGCCCTCCCATGGACAGGCCCAGCTGGACGGCCCGCATCGGCGCTTTCTCCACCTCTGAGCGGAAGCTGGAGGCGATGCGCCGGGCCGGACTGGCCCATGCGGCGCGGTTCCGCTGGGACAGTGCCGCCGGACGCTTGCTTCAAATGGTGGAAAGCGCGAAGCAGCCCGTGGAGCGCCATGATCCGCAAGCGGTTGTCGCGCGCGGCTAAGGCGGCCTGCCCCAGCAAGGAAGACATATAAAAATAGAATGCGAGGGGGTTACCCCCTCGCGCTCCCATGACTGTCTACCTCGCGCATAACCGACCTGTTTGGCACGAACTCATGGCTCCGCAGGCAGGGACGATATGTTGCGCAAACCCATGTGATCGCCTGCGGCGCTGCAAACTTAGCCCAAGGCCGAACCCATAGCGCTACGCAGACATTAAAGGGAGCGCGAGGGTTATGACCCTCGCATTTTCCTTCTTACCCCCTTCCTGATCAATCATCGCCTAATTGATCTGCGTAAACCGTCGGATTTTCCGGTCGAAATGGGCAACCGAAAACCGCTCCGCCTGCTCGACAGCATGGCGCGGATCGAAATCGCGCAGGAAATCCTCCATGCGGCCGACTGCTTCGATCAGATCCTCGACCTCCTGGCGCGCAAACAGCACCCCGGTACGCTCCGGCACGACACTGTCGAGCAGGCCACCGCGCCCCAGTCCCACCACAGGCCTGCCCGAGGCCATGGCTTCCACCGGGGTCAGGCCGAAATCCTCTTCCGCCGTCATCACCAGCGCACGCGCACGCGCATAGGTCTGGCGCAGCTGTGTGAAATCGAGATGGCTGACAAAGCGGATGTTCGGTTTGGCCCGCGCCTTCAGCGCCTTGGCCATTCCCCCGCTACCAACCATCACCAATGGCAGGCCATTCTCGTTGAAGGCATCCACGGCCAGATCGGGGCGCTTGTAGGGCACCATCTGGCCGACCCAGAGGTAAAAATCGTCGATCTCGCCGGAAGGGCTGAACAGGCTGGTCTCGACCGGGGGGTGGATCACCTCGGCCTCGCGGCGCCAGAACTTGCGGATGCGCTGCTGGATAAAGCTGGAATTGGCCGCGAAATGATCGACCCTTGCGCTGGAACTCACATCCCATTCGCGCAGCCGGTGATACATGGTGGGCATCGCCATCCTGGCCAGCAGGTTCGCCTCTTTGCGATATTGGTGATAATGGTCCCAGATGTAGCGCATGGGCGAGTGACAATAGCAGAAATGCTGCGCATTGGGCGCGGTGATCACACCTTTGGCCGGCCCTGCCTCGCTGCTGATTACCAGATCGTAATCCGACAGGTCCAGCTCTTCCAGCGCCATCGGCATCAGCGGCAGATAATATTGATAAAACTTCCGCGCATAGGGCAGCTGGTTGATAAAGCTGGTGCGGACATTGGCCGCCCTGATCCGCGCGGACATCGCCGAGGGATCGTAGACATGGGTGAGGATATCGGCGTCGGGATAGAGATTGAGCAGGCGTTCAAGCACCCGCTCCCCGCCGCGCATCGCCACCAGCCAGTAGTGGACCAGCGCCACCTTTGGCCTTGACCGTCCGTGGGAGAGGATCGCTGGACTTCGAGCGGCGGCAGCAAAGCCGGGGGCGAGCAGGTTCATGTGTAATACTCGCTATACTTGTTGTAGTAAAAGGCGGGGTCCTCGCGGGTGAAATAGGCGCGCTTGGTCAGATCGACCTGATTGAGCGCCACACCCACAACATTGACGAGGTTCTTGGGCAGGCGCCCGCGCGCCGTGCGAATGGCAAAGGACGAGGTGTCACGCCATTTGGCCACCAGCACCACCGCATCGGCCCGCGTGGCCAGCGTGCGTGTCGCCGCGATCGGCAGGATCGGCGGCAGATCGAGGATGATCCGGTCGAATTTGCCGCGCATCGCCTCCAGCAATTGCGGGAAGAGCGGCCCGGTCAGCAATCTTTCGGAATCCGCCGAATTGGCACCCAGCGGGATCACGCAAAGCATGCGGTCCTGGACCAGATGGTCGATGTTGAGCGGCACGGAGCCATCCAGAATCTCGATCAGCCCCGGGTGATCCGGGCCGACATTGAACTGGCGGCTGATCCCGCGGCGGCGCATGTCACAGTCGATCAGCAGGGTGCGCGCCCCGCCTTCGGCCAGCACATGGGCCAGACAGCAGGAGGTCATCGTCTTGCCCTCGCCCGGCAGCGCCGAGGTCAGCGCGATCACCTGTGCCCGGCCCGTGGTGGACTGGTCTATCGCGGTGCCCAGCACCCGGAAGGCCTCGGTGAAGGCCGAACGGGGGCTGTCCTGAACCGCCGAGAGCGCGGGCGGCCTTTCAGCATGCACCGAAGAAAGCAGGGGGATCGAGGCCAGATAGTTTTCGGCCAGATTGTGCTCGACATCATGCGCCGTCGTCACGCCGAGGAACAGCGCATCGGTGATATAGGCCCCCACCACACCGACGCCCAAACCGATCACCGCCGCCAGCGCGATCACCAGCGGAATGTTGGGCGAAAGCGGCTTTTTCGGTTCTGAAGCCAGCGAGAGGATGCGCGCCATGGGGCGCTCACTGCCTTCTGCTGCCAGCAGTTGCTTATAGCTGCTCAGATAGGTGTCATAGATGCCCTGCGAGGCGTTGGCCGCGCGTTCAAGCCCGCTGAGCCCCACCATCGCGGCATTGTTGTCCGCCAGCTTCACCCGCGCGCCCTCAAGGCTAGCGTCAAGCGAGGACAGCCGCTCCTGCGACACATTGCGCTTGGCCTGCAGATTGGACATCACGCGGCCAATTTCCGCCTGAATGCGGCTGCGCACCTCCTGCAGCTGGTTCTGGCTCTGGATCAGCGCGGGGTGATTGGGGCCATAGCGCGATTGCAGATTGGCAACCTGCCCCGCCAGCTGCCCTTCCTGCGTGCGCAGATTGGCGATCACCGGCGAATCGAGCGCCTCACCAACGTCATCGCCCGAAGACCCCTTGCGCAGCTGCTCGATCGCCGTGTCGAGCCGCGCCCGATCCTCGACCGCCGAAGCGCGCGCCTTGCTGACCTCCAGATTGTAGGCAGAAATCTCCTGCTCGGCCAGCGAGGCGCCCGAGGTGCTGAGCAGATTATGCGCGATGCGATATTGCTGCAGCGCCTCGGTGTCCGACTGCGCCTGAGCCCGCAGCTTTTCCAGGCGCCCTTCCACCTGCTTGCGCAGGCGCAGGTTGCGGTCCTGCTCGGCGGTGACCTGCCACTGCGCATATTGGCGGGCATATTCATTCACCACCATCTGCGCTTCACGCGCTGAGGGCGCATCATAGCTGATGGTCAGCGCATAGGTCTGGCTGTTCCGCTTGGCCGAAACATGATGCATCAGAATGTCGTAAACGGCTTGCGACGGCATGACGATGCCGGCGGGCAGCGCCTGCGTCACCTTCGCGGCCATGTCCTGCGATTCGATGATTGCCGTCTGCGTGTCGACCAGCTGCGTTTCGGGCACGGCTGCGGTCGTCTCATCAGGGCTGCTGCCGGGCGCCTGTTTGGCGTTGTCCAGCACCATCACCGTCGCCTCGGCACGCCAGGTCTTGTGCGAAAAGAAGCTGAAGGCCGCGCCGACCAGCAGGCCGAGGACAGCGCATCCCACGATGATCCCCAGCCGTCGGCGCAGGAAGCTGACCGTGCCGATCAGATCGAGCCGGTCTGAAACGGCGATCGCCTGATCGCCCAAATTCGCAATCGCGGGTGTTTCCGCGTGTTTGGCCACAAGTTCACGCGAGCCGCTCATGGTTTCCCTCCATCGCTCGGTTCCATGGTGTTAAGGGGCTGGTACTTTTGCGTCACAACACAACCCTCACACCCACGGAGCCGGAAAAGCCGCTGTAGGAGCGCCCGGAAGCGCCCCCCCATTGCTGGCGCCAGCCTGCCTGTGCCAGCAGGCCGACATTGCGCGTCAGCCGGTAATGCCCGCCAGCCCCCGCCTCGACACGGCGGTCAGAGCGCGGCAGGCCGCGATAATCTTCCTGCGTGTAGGCGGCATGGGCATCGACCAGCACCCGGTCGCCCAGAGCGCGCTGGCCCTTCAGATCAAAGGTGCTGCGCACGATGGCCGGCGAGTTCGTCAAGGGGCTGGCATCGACGTCGCGCCGCCCGGTGGCCGTCAGGCGCCACATCGGCGTCGGCGTCCAGTTGCCGGCCAATTTATAGCTGATGCCGCTGACCGGCGGGGAGGACGCCAACTGGAATGTCTGCCGCATATAGCCGACCGCCGCCTCGGCATCGATGACCGAACTCACCGCGACATGCACCCCCGCCAACGCCGCATAGCCGCTGGAATTGCGGGGATAGCCAAGGTTCTGCGCATAGGTGACCTGATTGACGCTCAGCTCCGTATAGAGCCGCAGCGCGGGAGACAGGCGGTATTGCGTTTCCAGCATGCCCTGGCGGACTGTGGCGTTGCGATAGGACAGGTCGACGGGCACGCCCTGGATCGCGGCCTTGAGATAGTCCTGCGTGCGCAGCGATCCATCAAAGGCCACTTCCAGAATGCCGCCGCTGCGCGCCAGCCTCACATGGAGCTGCTTTCTGTTGTAAAGAACCGGATGATCGGTGGTGAACTGATCGCCGGCGGTGCCACGCATCTCATAGTCACGCGCCAGCTCTCCATCGGCGTTCACGGTGATCCGGTGGCCCAGATCCAGCCTGGTGCGCGCTGAGCCATGATAGGTCGAGGTGTCCTCGGCACCGATCTTGGCATAGCGCTGCAGCATGCCCCCCGCCGACAGCTCCGCCCAATGGCGAGCGGAGGTGGTGGCCAGATGCAGGTCGGACTGCAGAATGCCGATGGTGTCGGCCCTGCTGCCGGTGTCGACATTGTAGATGTTGGAATTGCCCTGCGCCTGAAGCGTGGTTTCATTGCGCAGCACCAGCGCATCGCCCAGCGGTACGCCCGGGCTGTTCTCAGGATCGAACATCTCGGTGGGCGTGAGTACGCGCGCCGTCTGCGCGCTGGCGACGCGCGGCAGGGCCAGCATGGCCAGCAGCAGCGTGGCGCGCGTGACCAGCGTCGGCGCCCGGCGCTTGGCCTTGCCGGACATCACATAGATGACGCGGTTTGCGGCGATCTCCCGCCGCTCCTCCCCCGCTGTCAGCATGACCACCAGCAGGCGGGCCAGTTGCCAGGCCTCGGCAAGATGCCCCGACGGGGACGGGCTGGACGAGGCGCTCCGTATGGCCGGGGCGTTCTTTACGCTTTGATCAGGCAGTCGGATGACCGCCTGCCGCGAGGTGCCGCTCTTTCCTAAGGTCCTGCGCGCCGCCATCAGCATGCCCCCTTGCGTGTAAGCACAGCGGGCAAGGTGGCCAACAGCAGCTTCCCGTCGAACACGAAGGAGCGACGGCGCAGATAGAGCCGGTCGGCGGCAACCCTGCGGCGATAGGAGGTATCGCTGCGCCCGCTCACCTGCCACACCCCGGTCAGCCCGGGCTTGCATTGCAGATAGCAGCTGGCATGAGCGCCATAGCGCGCCAGCTCCTCCTGCACGATCGGGCGTGGGCCGACCAGCGTCATCGTGCCATTGAGAACGTTGTACAGCTGGGGCAGCTCATCGAGGCTGCTCTTGCGCAGAAAGTCCCCGAACCAGGTCACGCGAGGGTCTTTGGACAGCTTGCGGTTATGCGCCCATTCGCTGCGGAAGGCGGGGTTGCTTTTCAGCAACTCGTTCAACCGACTCTCCGCATTGCGATGCATCGAGCGCAATTTGTAGCATTGGAACGCCTTGCCATCGCGGCCGATGCGGCTGTGCGCGAAGAAGGGCGGTCCACGATCCGTCAGCCAGATGATCAGCGCCAGCATCAGGATCAGCGGCATACACAGCACCAGCAGACACAGCGCACCGGCAACATCGCGCGATCGCGCCAGCCATTCCGAGGCCTGCCCCGACACAGCGCGGCCCGCATCCGGTTGATACCTGCCCTGCACCACCCGGCTCCATGGCTCGGTGGCGGCTTTGGCGATCACCGGATAGCGATCCCGGTTCCAGTCCACCGCGGGCCGCTCCTCATCGAGGATGATCAGCTTCTCGACCGGCGAGGGCGGCGACCAGAGCAACAGAATCGGAGACGCCACGATCACCGCCTGGCCGCCGTCTTGCACATCTGTTCGTGAGGTCAGCATGGGATGTCACATCACCAATCGAATGGAGAAAGACAGGTTTGACAGCGCCCGAGTGGCACCATCACGCCTATGACGATTTCCCAATTTCCCATGCCGCACAACCGAGCATCCGGTGTAGGGATGCCTACTCAAAGTGGTTAAGGAAACATTGCCTTCTGCGCCGGGCCTCTCACTCAGAATAGCGATTTCGGGTGATCGCGGGCTTGGCTATGCTGCGTGAAATAACTGTAACCAGCCATTCCCTGGCGCGAGGAGACGGCGCATGAAGACCATCGCCAGACTGTTGCGTTCCCATTCGCGGCAAGCCCTCACGGCGGCTTGCCTGGGCCTGGTGGGGATCACCGCCCTGTCTGCCCCGCTCGGCGCCAGTGTGGTGCGAACCACCGTGGCGCAGCTCAACCAGGACTTGCGCGCGGGCTATCAGATCGGCGCGGGTGACCATCTGCGCATCACCGTCTTCGACGAACCCACACTGACGAATGATTATATCGTCAACGAGAGCGGCGCTGTCGCCTTCCCGCTGATCGATGAGGTCCCAGCCGATCAACTGACCACATCGCAATTCGCCGGCAAGCTCGCCGAGAAGCTCAAGGCCGGCGGTTATGTGCTGACCCCGAAGGTGGCGGTCGAGATCGTCAAACATCGCCCTTTCTATATTCTGGGCGAGGTCAGCAAGCCGGGCGAGTATCCCTATACCGGCGATCTCACGCTGGCCCAGGCCGTGGCGACCGCCGGTGGTTACACCGCGCGGGCTGACACGCGCACCATCAAGATCCAGCGCCGGTCAGGCGAGCAGCCCATTCAGGTCAAGCTGGATGCTCCGCTGCGGATTGCGCCCGGTGATACAATCATCATCAAAGAGGCATTTTTCTGATAATTTCAGGAAATAAAAATACGATCCTGGCATCGAAAATGAATAGTTAAAAAGTACTGATGCTAAAATACCAGACACAAGATCGTAATCATCAGCCGATTCCCGACAGACTGATGTCAAAAGGCGCGAATCATAGCCATACCTCCTTGAGGCATGGAAGTTTCCCGCATCTCCTCGACTTTACAGATTATACCTGTCGGGCGGCATCACCGTGATGCCGCCCGTATTCGTACAGTGGTGTCTTATTTTGGGATGCCTCACCCCCTCGAAATGGGTTATCCCAAAGGGGTAGAATCATGGGTTAAGTCACTGTTTTAAGTATTAATTCGTGACTTAAAACTAGTTAACAATGCGTAACCACAAGTTGGTTGATTTCAATTAGCTCATGCAGCATCCTCAAAAAAAATGAGGGTGTTCGGAGTCGCACCGAACAGGCATGCCACTCTTGATGGCATGGAAAAAATTCCATGATTGCGTCTGGTGGAGATAAGAAATCGGGGAAAGAAAAATGCGAACAGATGTTTGTATTGTCAGCGAATATGAAATATCTCGCGAAGGATTAAAAAATATCCTCAAAACAGAGGGTTTCAGAGTCGTAGACTTGTTCGCAACTGTTGCCGAGGCCGTTAACTCCAGCCTTCCTCAAGATGCATTTATTGTTCTTGATGGCTTTCCCGTTGCTGAACAAGCCGGCCTGGTCAAAGATATTATGGACCACTGCCAGACCTCTCTGGTGGCGGTGCTGTCCGAGCGCTTCGATGTCAACGCGATGATCGCCTGTTTTCAGAACGGCGCCAAAGGTTACATCGTCCGTTCAATGAAAGCACTGCCCATGACCACCTCGCTGCGGCTCGCCGCGATGGGGGAAAGGGTTATTCCGTCCGATCTGGTCGATCTGTTCAACCGGCAGCCGCTTGGCGAATTGCAAAATGCCGAGCCGAAAGGCAACACCTTCCCGGGCAGCGAGGCCGCCCATAACGGCCACGACCTATCCGGCTCCGCCATGGATCAGACGGCCCTGTCTCCCCGTGAGCGCGATGTGCTGCGCTGCCTGATGGCTGGCTATTCGAACAAGCTGATCGCCCGGCGCCTGGTGGTGTGCGAAGCGACCGTCAAGGTTCATGTAAAGGCGATCCTGCGCAAGCTCAACGTCAACAACCGGACACAGGCCGCCATCTGGGCCAGTTCGCGCGGGATTTCCGAGGCTCGCCTCGCGCCATGACAAGACGCCTGCTCCTTTGGAAGGAGCAGGCGCATGCCACCCAATGAAATAGGCAGAAATCCCGGGATGTCTGGTCATTCCGACCCGGTCCGGATTTCGGATTGCTGAACGCTATGTGCGAAACAGCATCGTCACCAGAAACAGAATGGTCTTGAAATCCAGCAGCTTGAGCGCGGCACGGGCTTCCTGCGGCGTCAGTTTGGCGACCATCGGCATGGCACCGAAGATCTTGCCGCGGATCACCAGCGCATCACCGTCGCGCTCAATCTTGCGGACGGTCATCAGTTCCTTGTCATTGGCATCGAGCACGCGCATCTGCGGCGGCTTTTTGGTGGTGTTCATCAGATGGCTCCCCCGCAGACCTTGTCGAAATCGATGCCCATATCATCCATCATCTGGATTGCCGTGGCGCGGCCCGCACCGAAGACCCCGCCGCCCGGGTGCATGAACGGCCCGACCAGATAGAGCCCCTCGATCTGCGGCACGCGAAAATGGCCGAGGTCCGGCGTGGGGCGGTGGCCGACCGACTGATACATGAAGGGCGCGCAGCCATGGATGTCGCCCTTGATAAAGCTGGCCGGGCTATCGCGCTCATGATCGATGGGGGAGCGGATCAGGCGGCCCGTGATGTTGTCATCGGTGAGGTTGCTGTAGAATTTGCGATATTGGGCAAGGGCAGCGTCGGCCACCTCTTCCTTCTTTTCATCCCACGCCGCATGGCCGCCATCGAACAGTTCATAGGGCGCGAAGTTCACACCATAGAACACCCCTGCCCCTTCCGGCGCGCGTGAGGGATCGAAAATGGTGTTATCGCCGCCCGCGATCAGGCGCGGCGCAGTGAGGCCCCGGCGCAGCTTGTCATACTCCAGCAGCATGTCGCGCATGGTGTAAAAGTCCATGAGCTCGGTCATCATGGCGTTGGTTTCATTGCCGACCTTCAGCTTCAAACGCTCCTTCAGCGTCAGATGCATCAGGTTGATCGAGAAGGTGGAGGGCGTGACACGCTCGGCACGTTCCAGCACCGGTTCGGGCGTTTCGGCGACAAACTTGCGCAGCACATGCGGGTGGATCGCACCGATCACGCCGTCCTTCGCCATAAAGGTCTCGCCTGTCGTCAGTTCCAGCCCGACGGCCTTGCCGGAAGAGACGATCACACGCCTGACCTCGGCGCTGCAACGCACCTCACCGCCCCAATGCTCGATGGCACGGACCAGCGCCTTGCTGAGCTGCCCCGAACCGCCCTTGGGCATCGAGCAGCCATAGGTATGGATGATCCCCGGCATCAGGAAAGCACCCATGCCGGTGCCCAGCTCATCGGGCATCTGCAGGTTTTCGGTGACCATGCGCAGGATATGGAGGCGCAGCAGATCGCTCTCGAAATACTGGTTCACCACATCCAGAGCGCTGCGGCTCATCACATCGAGCAGGAAGCGCCCCTCGTCGGACTGGTCCATCATCGCCACAAAGGCGCCCATCGGGAAGGGCGGTGAATAAAGCCCGCTCATAAACATCGGCAGAGCGGCCATGCTGGCCTTGGCGAATTTGCGATAGGCCTCGGCATCGCGCGGGCTGAAACCGGCGATTTCCTCGCAGGTGCGGTCCAGATCCTTCCAGGAGCGCACGATGGTGCCATCCTCCCAGATCGAGGCATGGGGCAGTTCGGGGTAGATATATTCGAGACCGAAGCGGCCCAGCAGGCCCAGCTCGTCCTGCCGCAGCATGGGGTTGCCCTGGATCATGATATGCACGTTGGAATGCTCATCATGCCAGAAGCCGGGCCTGATCAGTTCACGGGTGGAGACGCCGCCGCCGAAATGGGGTTTACGTTCCAGCACCAGCACCTTCTTGCCGGCCTTGGCCATATAGGCGGCGGCGGTCAGGCCATTGTGGCCCGCGCCCATCACCACGATATCGTAATTGCTCATGCATGCTCTCCGGAAAAGAAGGCGCGGAAGGCGGCGAGGCCCGGCACATGGCTGGCGCATCCACCATCAGCGACCAGCACCTGACCCGTGATGTTCCGCGCAGCATCGCTGGCGAGGAAAGCCACCGCCTCGGCGATGTCTTCCGCAACGCCCAATTGGGTGCGCAGGGTTTCGCCCTCCACGGCGGCGCGCAGTTGGGGTGGGAAGGCTTCGCGCAGCGCGGGCGTCATGGTCATGCCGGGGGCGACGGCGTTGCAGCGCACGCCATGGATGCCATGGCTGGCGGCAATGGCACGCGTCATCTGGATGATCGCGGCCTTGGACGAGGAATAGGCCGCCTGAATGATATGCCCCTGAAGCGCCAGATTGCTGACTGTGTTGACGATATTCCCATGCGTCTCCCGCAGATGCGGCAGCGCCGCCCGGCAGCCGATCATTGTGCCGCGCACATTCACCGCATAGGTCCGGTCCCAGAGGGCCGTCGCCATATGTTCGATATCGCCATCCTGCTGAGCGATCTCGGGCCCGAGCAGTGCGGCATTGTTGTGCAGCACATCCAGCCGCCCGAAATGCGCGACGGTTCGGGCGACCATCGCTTCGATGCTGTCGGCCTGCTCCAGATCCAGCTCAATTGCCAGAGAGCCGGGCAGGCTCGCCGCCAGCTCCTTGGCCCGCTCGAAAGCAATGTCGGCGATCGCCACCTGCGCGCCACGCTGCGCCATCAGTTGCGCCGTGGCCCAGCCGATCCCCCCGGCCCCGCCGGTGATCAGGGCCACCTTGCCATCCATCCGGATTGCATCCTGCGTCATTCGCTTGCTCTCCCGTTTGCGCGCTGACGCGCGGCCTCCCTTTCCGCGCTTGTCCGCGCGGCTGATCGATGCTCTTAATCGCCGGACACCCCAGCGGAAGACGGCACTTTTTTGTGCCCTGCATGAAGACAAAGATTGTGATCGATCCGGACGATTTTCCTCAGGACCTGCGCCAGGGTCTGGCCGTACTCGCTGCCGATATGGCCACCCATGGCACGCGCCGCATCGATCCCCCGCGCGAGGTGATGGCGATGATGGGGGACCGCTGGACCTCGCTGATCCTGCAGGTGCTGATGATCGGCACATGGCGCCACGCCGATCTGAAACGCGCGCTGGCGGCGCTTTCGGAAGAGCAGGCCATTTCGCAGCGCGTGCTGACACTGAAGCTGCGCGCGCTGGAGCGCGACGGCTTCGTCGCGCGCCATGCCACGGCGGATGTGCCGCCGCGCGTCTCCTATCGCCTCACCCCGCTGGGTACGGAGCTGGCGCAGGAGGGGCGCCGGATGATCGACTGGGTCAATGAGCGCAGCGCGGCCATCCTTCAGGCCCGCACCACCTTCGACCAGCGCGACGACTGATTACGTGTTGCGCTGGCCGGGATAATTCTGCTGGAACTGCACCGCGATCTCGTCCCGCCGCGCATCGGCGATCGGCACCACATTGCTCTCCACCAGCGGCGTGGTTTCCTGCGCATGGGCCGCCAGACGCTCCACCACCCAGCGCAGCGCCCGGTCATTGTTGTTCGAGATATGCCACTGGATCGCCTCGCGGATCGGCGGGATGTCAAAGGGCACCTCGCGCATGATCAGCCCCATGGTGGGAACGATCTGATTGGCCAGACGGCGATGCATCGTGGCGATCCGCCGCGTGCCGATCACCAGCCCCGCCTGTGAGAGAAAGGTGGGTGCCACCACCTCGATCCGGCGCTGGGTCTTCTGGCGACGCACGAACCAGTCATCGAAAGCAGGGGTGCGGCTCTTGCCGAAACGGGCGGTGACATGGCCCAGCGCGAAATAGCGCTCGCGGGTCATATCGCCCTGCAGATCGGGGTTGGCGGCATCGCCCACCACCACATAATCATCATCGAACAGCACCTGACTGGGATGATCGGCACTGATCGCGAAATCGATGGTCAGCAGCAGGTCGATCAGGCCGCGTTCCAGCGTCTCGATAGGATTGTCACCCATCGGCTGGATCTCGAAGCGCATATGCGGCGCCTCCCGCTCCAGCGTGGCCAGAGCGCCCGCCAGCAGCACCTGCGTCGAATAGTCCGAGGCCATGATGCGCACCTGCCGGTCCGCCGTGGCCGGATCGAACTCGGGCGCGATGGCCACGGTGGTGCGGATCTGCTCCAGCACGGCGCGCACCGGCTCGATCAGCTCCTCGGCGCGGGCGGTCAGCACCATGCCGCGGCCCTTCATCACCAGCAGATCGTCACCGAAATAGTCACGCAAACGGCCCAGCGCGCTGCTGGTCGCCGATTGCGACAGGCACAGACGATCGGCGGCGAGGCTGACGCTTTTTTCCGAAAGCAGGGCGTCAAGCGCCACCAGCAGGTTGAGGTCCAGTCTCTGGAACCGCATGCCCATCCTCTCTTTATGCCAGCGTCTTGAGTGCGCTGGACACAAGATTAGCAAGATTTCCGTCATGCGCAAAGCCCGCTCGGTCAGCTGCTGCCGTGGTGATGGGAGGCTGGGCGGCAAAAGCGGCCTCCAGCGCGGCATCGGGTTCATAGGTGACCAGATCGGGCGACACCCCGCATTGGCGTGCAATCTCCGCCGCCAGATCGCCCATTGTGACGCGCAGGGCAGGCAGGGTCATGGCGCGTGCCGGAGGCAGAAGCGCGGTGTCCACATCCAGCGCGTGAATGAAATTGTCCGCAACCTGCGTCACCGACTCGGCCCAGATCGTGCCCTGCGCCGAGACCGGGCAGGTAAACGCCTCCCCCGCTTTCAGCGCATGAAACAGGTTGCTCATAAAGGCGCTCTTCATGCCTGAGGGGCCTTTCGGGCGGGCCAGAATGCCGGGCAGGCGCAGGCTGATCCCCTCGATAGCCCCACGCGCGGTGAACATGGCGACGGCATGCTCCATCATCGCCTTATGGCCGCCATAGATCATCTTGGGCACCAGCGGCGTGGCATCATCGACCTGCGCCGGAAAGGGATCGCCGAACACCGCAATCGAACTGGCATAGGCAAAGCGCGGCACAGCGCCCGCAGCCGCCGCTTCCAGCAGCAGATCATACATGGCATCAACATTGATCCGGCGCGAGGCGGCAGGATCAGCCTCTGCCGCGCCGCCCGGGACGGTGGCCAGATGGATCACCGCGTCACAGCCTTCAGACAAGGCATCGGCGCGCACCGCCGCATCGCCCAGATCGCCCGCCACCACGCGCGCGCCCTGAGGAATGCCGCCCGCCACCGTATCCACAGCCACCACATCGCGCCCTTGCGCGATCAGGCGGCTGACGATCTGGCGGCCGACAAAACCTCCGGCTCCGGTCACGATGATGGGCATGGATACGTCCTTAGATAAAAAAGAGGAGGCGGCGTGAAGCCCCCTCCCCAAGGCAGGTTCTGGTCAGGCGGGGCTCAGAAATTGACCGAGAGGCGCCCGCCGAAATAGCGATGTGAATCCCGCGCCGGCTGGCCGATGACATAATTGGCCGAGGTGGCGCTGGCGAAGAAGTCCTCCAGATTGGTGTAATACATGTGGTTCGTCAGATTGTTGACGAAGAAGGTCAGGCTGGCTGTCTGCGCCTTGTTCTGGAAGCCCAGCGACAGATCGACCAGTGCGAAGCCGGGCTGGCGCGTATAGGGATTCTGATCGGCCTGCATGTTGGTGCCGGTGCGATAGGAAACATTGGTGCCCAGCAGGATGTTGAACTTGTCCGTCGGCACGGTCTGCTGCAGGCTGCCGGTCAGCTTGAACTTGGGCGAGGAAGGCAGCGGCTTGCCGGTCAGGTCTTGCGTGTTGGCCGAGACATTGCAGCCCTGTGCCGCCGTCTGGCTGGGATAGCACACCGCGCCCGGGAAACTGATGAACTTGGCATCCGTATAGGCGCCCGACAGGTTGAAGCGCGTGTTGCCGCGCACATAGGTCAGGTCGCCTTCGACGCCTTCGGTCCGCGCATCGGCATTGGCCAGCACCAGCACCGCGATGACCTGAGAATTGTCGAAGAGCTGGGCCTGATAATTGGTGTATTTGGTGTAATAGGCCGCCAGATTGAAGGTCAGATGCCGGTCGAGCAGGCTGGATTTCAGGCCCAGCTCGAAGCTGTCGATCGTCTCGCGCTTGGTCGCCTGAGTGAAGGGCAGATCCGCCGCGCCGGGCGCGGCCTGGGTGGTGGCGAAATCATGCACGGTGTTGAAGGCGCGCGGCTTGTAACCACGGGTGTAAGAACCATAGACCATCACATCGCGGCTCGGCTTGAACTGGATGGCGGCATCGCCGACCAGCGCCGAGGAACTGTCCTTCAGGTTCCACGTATAGCCGCCCTGTCCATAACCGCCGTCGCCATAGATACCGTTGGCCGGGTCGAAGAACTGGGTGATGTTCCAGCCGATCTTGTCCCAGTTGTAGCGCAGGCCGCCCACCACGATGAACTTGTCGCCAAGCTTTGCCGTGGCGCGGCCATAGATGGCATAGTTGGTGGTGGAGGAGATGTTGTCCTTGGCCAGCGGGTTGAGCGTCCAGTTGCGGAACTCGTTCTGGTTCACCGTCATGTCGGAATAGAAAAAGCCGGCGATATAGCTGACAGGCCGCGCGGCGTCCGAAGCCAGCTTCACCTCCTCGGTGGTCTGGTGGACATAGCCATAGGCGGTCTGGAGGTTGTCGAAGGGCTGGTTGAGCGCCGCCGGGATCGCACCCACATTGTACAGGAAGTTCTGGAACACGGTCGCCGCGCTGACATTGCCCTCGAACACATCCTGCGTCTGCCACTGGTTCTCGCGGAACAGCGAGGTGGTCGAGGTCAGCACCGAGCCGTTGCCGAGGTGGTAGTTGATGACCAGCGAGCCATCCTTATCCTCATAGCGCGACCCCATGACGGTGTGCGAGGCATAGGTGGTGTTGCCGTACTGGATGTTATAGCCCGGAAACATCACCGACTGGGTCAGCCCGGCGGGCGCGGCGAAGAAATAGGCGCCCGGCGTGAAATAGACCGGCACGAAATTCTCGCCACTGCTGGTCGAGAGCGCGTAATGGGCCATCACGCCGATATCCAGCGCATCGGTGGCCTGCCATTTCAGCTTGATGCGCCCGCCCTTGCTGTCGGCGTTGGAATGCTCCTTCAGCGTGGCGTTGTAGACCGGATAGGGCGTGTGCTGGTAATAGGCGCTGATGCTGCCGGTCAGGCCGGGCAGGATCTGGCCCGAGCCATGGACATCCATATGATGCTCGCCATCATTGGTGAGCATGGCGTTGAAACCGAATTTGTTGACTTCGCTGGGCGCATAGGTCACGAAGTTGATCACGCCCGCCGAGGCGGTGCGCCCGCCCAGCGTGGCTTGCGGACCTTTGAGCACTTCAAGCTGCTGCACATCGGTGACGGTGTTGGCGGCAAAGCTGTCGGCAGGCACAGGCACGCCATCCACCTGAATGGAAACACCCGAGGTGAGGCCGATCGCGCCTTCATTGGCGTTGGTCGAAATGCCGCGAATGCCATAGGGCACACGCCCGTTGAAGGTGCCCTTGATCTCCACCGAGGGCACGATGCGGTTGATGTCCGACAGATCCGAGACATGGTTCTGGGCAATCGAACCGCTGCTCAGCACGGCGGCGGCGACGGGAATATCCTGCAGGCGCTCGGTGCGCTTCTGCGCGGTCACCACGATTTCCGCGGTATCGTCGGGCTTGGCGGCAGGCGTGCCATCGGCGGGCACGCTCTGGGCCAGAGCATTGCCTCCAAAGGCCAGCGGCGCGGCCAGCAGCGCCAGTGCGGAAACCGACAGTTTCGCTCGCTGCCGAAGTAAGCTGCTCATTTCCATATCTCCCCAGTCCCGGCCGACATCTGTGATGCCCGGCTTCCCATTTTTTCGTCTTGAACACCGGATTAGCGCGAAGCAGGCCCGCCGTCGCACCGATTGTATGGATGAGCGCCTATCCATGCTTCGAATTTGCCTGCGCCGCGTTTCCGATTACCTCTTGAGACCATGACACGGGAGAGCATCAACAGCGTCGCAAAGACGCTTATCGTAGGCGGCGGGATCGGCGGCATGGCTGCGGCGATTTCGCTGGCGGAACGCGGCGTGGCGGTGGAGATCGTCGATCTCGATCCGCAATGGCGGGTTTATGGCGCGGGCATCACCATCACTGGGCCAACCTTGCGGGCCTATCGGCGCCTCGGGCTGCTCGATGCCATCAAGACACAGGGGGCGATCACCACCAAGACGCGGCTGTTCAAATTCGACGGCACCCATATCAAGGATCTGGACGAACCCGTCATTGAAGAAGGCCTGCCCGCCACGGGTGGCATCATGCGCCCGGTGCTGCACCGGATCATGCAGGCGCGGGTGAAAGAACTGAGCATCCCGGTGCGTCTGGGCCTCACTGTTTCCGCATTGGAGAACCGTGCGGATGGCGTGGATGTGACGTTTTCGGACGGTTCGAGCGGGCAGTACGATCTGGTCGTCGGTTCGGACAGCGTGGGGTCAACGGTGCGCAGTCTGGCCTTTCCGCATATGGCACCGGCCCAGCCGACGGGCCAGGGCTGCTGGCGCCTCTCGATCCGTCGTCCGCCCAGCCTGACCGAGGGCGAATTCTATCTCGGCCATGACAATCCCGCAGGCATCACCGTCTGCGCGCCCGACAGCGTCTATCTCTGGATGCTGACGCCGCATGTGGAGCGCGAGAACTTCCTCACCGATGAGGAGCTCTTCGATGAATTGCGCGGCTTGCTGAAGGATTTCGGCGGCCATATCGGCTGGATTCGCGACAATATGACGCGCGAGGACTGGATCAACTATCGCCCGCTGACCGCCGCTCTGCAACCCAGGCCTTGGTTCAACGGGCGGATCGTGCTGCTAGGCGATGCGGTGCATGCCACCACGCCGCATCTGGCCTCGGGGGCGGGGATGGCGGTGGAAAGCGGTTTGGTGCTGGCCGAGGAGCTGGCGCGGCACGATGATGTGGCGCAAGGCCTGCTGGCCTATCAGGAACGCCGCTTCCCACGCTGCAAGGATGTGATCGACAGCTCGATTGCGGTGGGGCGGCTGCAGCTCAACCATGGCGCACCGCATGAGCATGCCGCCATTCTGGAAGGCGCGCTCAGCCGGTTGAACGAGCCTTTCTAGGGAGATCACGCAAGGGCTTCAGGCGCTTTGCCCGAAGCCCTTACATGCAATCGACCCGAAGGCGATCAAAGTTTGTAAGCGCAGACCTTGGCCGTGGCATTGGCCCAGCAGGCACCCTCACGCTTCAGCAGGCCCAGCTCGCTATGGGCATGGGTCGAGCCGGGATCCTCGTTCCAATAGCCATGCGCTCCATCATCGTCGATGTTGACATAGGCAAAGTATTTGGAACGGTGCTTGTCCGAAGCGCCAATCGAGAAGGAACCCTGCTTGTCATTGATGGTGACTTCGCACGGGCCGTTCAAATAGCTCTTGTGCTTGACTTCCAGAACGCATCGCCCGGTCTTGGCCTGCGCCACACCCGGCACCAGCGCAACACCCAGAGCCAGCAGAAACAGTGGCATCATCTTCATCTTAATGGCTCCCGGCGGGGTTGAGACGGCTGTATTCAGCCAGGGCAATGCGGGCATGATTCTGCCGGTCGGCCTCATTGGGGATGCCCGGGCCTTCGAAGGAAATCATAAAGGCATGCGTCGCCTTGGTCAGATCGCTCTGCTTTTTCAGCGCGATGATCGAACGGCGATAGGAGGTGTTCAGCTCATGCTCCAGATAACCCAGGCTGGCCGCCTCACTGTCACGCTGCAGATGATGGGCATCGGCCCAGGCGAAGAAGGTCTTGCGACGCGGGCCCGTCCATTGCGCCCAACCGTAGCCGCCCTTGTTTTCCGCCTGACCACGCTCATGATAGGCGGTGAAATTGGCGCTCTCGGTGCCCAGATTGCCGACGATGGCCGCAGCCTGAACCGGCGTCAGTTCGAAGGCAATGATCAGATCACCCATGATTGCGGGAGCAAGGCGAATAAAATGCGGCATGGTCGAGGGGACATGATGCCGGGGCCGCCGCTTGTGTCTGATATGCCGTTTCGCTGTCGTCATCGCTTCCGTCCATCCATCTTATGGCGCTGATTCTCTTCGATCATAGATACAATGCCAAAACAATCTTGGCGGCGAACGTTTCCGCCGAAGACTTCTTTTGCTGCGATGAAATCATACGCGGCATTTCGCCTCATGTGGCGAAAACGCCATTCCCCCTCAATCAGGGGAAACGTCAATTGGCATTGGCCACATTATAACGCTTGAGGCCGGCCTGGCTGAGATAGCAGACCTTGTCGGAATCGGTGTTGAAAGCGTCTGTCATGAAATCGAGCGACAGCGACATTTCCACCAGATAGCGCGCCCGCGTCGCCGCGAGTTTCGCCGATTCCTTCTCCCATGTCCGCAATTCGTGCGCGACATATTCGGCCACGGCAGCATCCACATTCTTTTGCGGATTGCCCTTGCGGATCAGTTCGCCACGCTTGGTGTTCACACCCTGAAAGCGGTTGAAAAGGTTCAGCATCTCCTGCGGATCGCCGGTGCCGCTGAACATATGCACGCCATAATAGGCGCCGGGTTCGACAGTGCGGATCACCCCGCCCAGAAAGGCATAGGAACAGGCGCTGATGCAGGCGTATTCCTTGCGCAGCCGCACGGCCAGATTCTTGGCACGAATGACCCGCCCCATATAGGGGCCTTCCATGGCGGCGCCGCCGGGCGAGTTGAACCAGATTTCCTCGATCGCGCCAGCCTTGGCGATTTCCGCCTGCAGCCGCTGCGCCTCGCCGGACATGATCTGTCCCTCGGCGATCAGCACCTTGCCATTGGGCGTGTTCTGCACGCGATAGGTCATCGGCGCGGCGAAAGCATCCGTCTGATAGGACTGCGGCAGATCATAGGAGGCGCAGTAAGTCTGCTCGGCCTTCTGCGCCAGTGCCCCTTGGGGCACCAGCGCAGTCAGACAAAACAGCGGCGCCAAACGCCGCAAGGTCAAGCGACCTTCCAGTCGGTGGCGGGAGGCGTGCGGCACAGACGCGGCGTCTCACGCACTTCCTGGCCCGAGATATAGGCAACGTTGGTGACGGTGCGGCACTGACGGCCATCAGCCAGCTTCTCGGGCGCAGCGGCGGTCACGGTGCCATGCACGTCCGAGCGGGTGTCGCTGGTCCAGTTCTGGGTCTGGCCGACAGGAGCATTGGCGGCGTTGACGTTGGCTTCAGCCATCTTCTGCTTTTCGCATTCGTCGAGCTTCTTGGCGATCACCGAACCAACGATCGCACCGCCCAGCGCACCCAGCACAGTGCCGGCCAGCTTGTTCTTGCCGCTCAGGCTATGCCCCAGCAGACCGCCGACCGCGCCGCCAACGACAGCCCCCTTGGTGCCCGAACCGCCGCAACCGCCTTCACCAGCCACGGCAGCCGTGTTCATGCTGGTAACAGCAAAGATCATGGCGGCAATCAGAAGAACTATCTTTTTCATAAACACTCCACCCTAACGAAGTTAACGGATCATTATACAATTGGGTTCGAAAAAGTTCCCATGCAGGATGATTTTTCTCATATGCTTGAAGATCATTCCCGTCACTGAAATTTTTTCCTGAACAAACCTTCCCGGTGATTGCAAGCTGGCACGCGTTGCAAAAAACATCCTTGCATCTTCATTCACCACTCAACTGAAGATCGAAAAGCGTGTCGGCCCGATTCCGAATATCATCCGACCATGCAAGGCGCGCACGCCACGCCTGCGGCATCCCGCTTTCGCCATAGAGCGCCCCAGCCAACTGCCCCGCAACGGCGGCAACACTGTCGGCATCGTCACCCAGATTGGCAGCCAGCAGCACAGCGTCGCGAAAATTGTCGGTGTTCCACACGGCCCATAAAGCGGCCTCAAGCGTATCCACCACATAGCCCGAAGAGCGGATCTGATCGCGCGTCTTGCTCTTGTACTCACCGGCATTGATGATCTGCAGACGCGGCGGCAAAGGCGCGATCTTCGGCGCGAAAGCCTCGTCGCGCCCCGCGCCCTGAAGTAGATGGCACAGGATGATGCCCAGCAGACGCGCGCCATGGATCGCCTCCAAAGCGCCATGCGTCACCACACTGGCCGGCTGCGCCAAGCGCCAGATCGCCTCCAGCGAGGAGCGATAGGCAATCGCCAGCGGCGCCAGCCGGATGATCGAGCCATTCCCCGCCGTCGCAGGATCGGTGTTGCCCCGCCAGCGCATACCCAGCGCCTCGCGCCCCTCGATGGCCGTGCGGGTGGCCATGCCGATGTCGAAACAGCGCCCGTTCATGCTGTTATAGCCCTCGCGATACCAGCGGCTCAGCAGCCTGGCGAAGGTCTCGGGGTTGAAATCGCGATCGGCGATCAGCGCATCGGCAAGGCAGAGCGCCATGCTGGTGTCATCGGTCCATTCGCCCGGCTGCAGATTGAAGGGCCCGCCACCGACCATATCCTCCACCCGCGCGCTGTCCCGAGGCGTGAATTCGATGGTGGTGCCCACCGCATCACCCACGGCCAGCCCCAGCAAGGCGCCACGCGCTCGGTTGCGCGCCTCGGCCTCGGCAATGCCGTAAGCGGGAGTTTCCAGCCAGCGCAGCGCCGCCGCTTCATCCTGCGCCTCATCAGCCAGCGGCTGGTCCCAATCCTGCATTCTGCGGCGCATATCCGGATTGGGCGCCGGCGAAAGGTGGCCATAATGCTGCTGCACATGGCGCCCCAGCGTCACATCATCTTGGTGCAGATCGATCATGGCACTTCTCTGATCACGGTGTTCACATTGCCGTTGGGCAAGTCGGTTCGCTCAAGCACCTCGAATTTGGTGTTGCTGGGATAGAGCACCTCTGTTTCAGGATAGCGCGACAGCGGCGAGACATCCTTGCCGCTTTGCCCGATCACAACCTCCTGCAAACGCCCCGAATAGGCCTGCCCCGCATCAGCAGCCGTGCTTTTGGGGGCGCCGTCGCTCACGACATTGCCGGGGCGATACTGGTCCATCACGCTGGCAGACGGCGTGCCGCCACGATAGCTGGTGCCCTCGAAAGAAGGCAGTTTGCTGAGCCCGCTGTCGAGATGGTCCGAAAAGGCCTGCAGTTGCGGTGTCATCGGTGTATCGCCGCGCAAGGCCGCGTTGAGCTGGCGGTAGCCCGCGCGCGTATAGCCATGCAGCGCCGTAACCTCATCATCGCTCAGCCCCGAGATATCGAACTTGTTGCGTGCCGCCGCCGCCCGCCCGCCATTGAGCCATTCCTCCGCCCAATCCTTGCCGACAGCATCGGCCATGGACATGGTGGGCTTGCCCGGCCCGGCTTCGGGAGGCGTGGGCGTTTTGGGCGCCTCGCCACCTTCCGCCGGAGCCTTGCCTGCAAAACGTGAGGCCAGGAATTTGCCCGCCGGCCCCGCCACCAGCCCCAGTCCCGTCGCGAGGCCTGCTTCCTTCCAGCTCCAGGGGTGATCCTTGCCCGCCAGATTGTCGATGCCCCAATCAGCAACATAGCTGACAAAGCCGCTGACCGCGCCCACCCCGGCATAGATCGCATAACCTGCAGCAGCAGGCACAAAAAGGAACGGCACCGCTGCCAGAGCACCGACCAGCGCCCCCTTGCCCGCCGCCAGCAGAATGCAGGAAAGGCAGAAGCTTTTCTGGGTCAGCGCCTCATTCAGACCAAAGCCGATCATCCCGGCGATCGCCCCCGCCGTCAGCAGCACGACCACAGGCGCGGCAATCGGGGCCAAAATCGCGCCAATCACCACCCCTGCGGCAATGGCCGCTACAGCAGAGGCCACCTGCTGCCACAGCAACCCGAGCGGATCAGCACGGTTGAGCGGATCATTGCCGACATAGGCATAGAGGTTGAAACCACCCGCCGCCCCCATCGGATCACGGCTGAGATAGCGCCCTATCGCAGGATCGTAATAGCGCAGACGGTTGTAATGCAGGCCGGTTTCGGCATCGTGATACTGGCCTGGCAGGCGCAACGGCTGATATTTTCCACCCGCGAGAAGCTGCAAGGCCCCGAAGGCGGTGCGCTCTGCTTCCCAGACGATCGCCCCGTGCGCATCCGTCAGGCGAACCGGCATGCCGATGGGATCGACGTGATAGTGACAGATCCCCGAAGCATCGCGCTGGAACAGCGGCGTGTAACTCTCGGGCCAATAGGCATAGTCGCGGATGTGCCGCGTGCCGTGATCTTGCCAGCCATCGGCGGTGATGGTTTCGATCTCGCGGATCATCTGCTCGCCCGCCCAGATCATGCGGGTGACGCGCAAGGTTCCGCCGCTCCGCACCTCTTTGCGGATGCGGCGACCAAGCGGATCATAGGCGAAGCGAACCACCAGCCCATGGTCATCCTCCGCGCGGATCAGCCGCTCGAAACCGTCCCATGCATAGCGCCAATGGCTGGCACTGCTGCGCTCCACCAGATTGCCGCGCTGGTCATAGGAGAAGGTCTCGCCCCCCTGCACCAGCATCTGGTTAAGCGCGTTGAAACGCGCCGCCCCCGCCGCACTTGCAATGCGGTTGCCCGCCCCGTCATAAGCGAACTGTTCGCTCGCGCCATCCGCGCGTTGCAGGGCCAACACCTGCCCCTCCGCATCATAATCCACCCGCAGCGCGCCAAGCCGACTGTCTTCCCGCGCGACCAGCCGGTCCTCGGCGTCATAGGCATAGCTTTGCTGGAAGGCTGTGCCATCGGGCGTCTCCAGTCGGCGCCCGGTGGGCAGACCGGCCTGATCCTGCCATGTCGTGGCCACCAGCCCGCCGGGGGACAGCATCCGCCATCCGGCCTCTTCAGGCGCATAGTCGAGGGTATGGCGCGCGCCACTCCAATCGGTGACCGCGCAGAGGCGCTGATCGGCATCGCGCGTGTAGCGCATCGCGCTGCCATCAGGCCAGACCAGACCGATTTGCACGCCCGCAGCGTCATACTCATAACGGACGCTCTGATCGCCCTGCCGCTCCTCGATCAGGCGGCCTTGCGCATCATAGCGCCACGCCAGATCGATCTCTTCATTCCGCGCCGACAGCAGCAGCCCGCGCGCGTCATAGTCGAAACTGGCCACCCCATCGCCAGCCGCCATCCGCGTCACCTGCCCCGCAGCATTTCGGCTGAGATCGATGCGCAAACCATCGGCGCGGATCAGTTGCTGAAGTGTGCCGGCAGGATCGAAGCTGTAGCTCTCCCGCGCGCCATCAGGATGGATCTGCGCTTCCGGCTGAGACCCCACGCCATAGAGAAAGCGCGTGCTGTTGCCATTGCCGTCGCTGACCGCCGCCAGCGCATCGCCCTGATAATCGAAGCGCTCGATCCGCCCCAGCCTGTCGCGGCGGGCCGTGATAAAGCGCCCTTGAGGATCGCGCGCAGCCAGACGGCCCTCATCACGATAGGCCACGGCATGGAAGGTGCCGTCGGCGAAGTCCATGCGCTCCAGCCGGTTGACGGCATCATGCCGGGCGCGAAACCGCTCACGCCCGCCACGCGAGACAGCAGCGATGTTGCCACGCCGGTCATAGGCCAGATCCAGCGCCAGCCCGGAGGGCATGCGCAACGCCGTCAGCTTGCCCTGGTCGCCATGCGCCATATGCCACTGACGGCCCAACGGGCTGGTGACACGCTCAACCTGTCCATCGCCGCCAAAACTCAGGCGCGTGGCGCCGCCACCGGGGCTGTCGATCAGCAGATCATCGGAGGCCGGATCATGGCGGGGAGCATGCGGCAATCCGGCAAAGCTGCCTGCCAACCGATCGCTGCCCGCCCGCCGCCGAAACGCCGCAACATGAGCCCGGCTTATCCGGGCACGCGCGCCCACGGGTTGGCGGGGCGGCATGCGCACAATCTCCGGCGCGCGATAGGCCATATGGCCATGGCCATCGCCATCGACGGTCAGAAAAGCCTGCAACGGTCCGAAAAAGGCGTTCAGTTCCTCCACGGTTGAACTGCGCAGATAGGCGGGCAGCAGACGCGGATCGTGAAAGCGGAAAATCCACCCTTCTCCCTCGGGAGAGGAAACCTTGATAAAGCGCCGCAACTGGCGATGCACCGCTTTGAAACCGGCACTCGACAGCAGGAAATAGCCCCAGGGCCGGCCATCGAAGCGGCGCGCGATCTCTTGCGCCATCCCCGCATCGACGCGCAGCAGATAGGGCGCCTTGTCACGATAGCTGACCGCTGCCCAACCCTGATAAAGGCAAGCCCCCTGCTGAGATGCTGCCAGTTCCGGCACATCGGGCGAAACGCAGCCATCGATCATCGCATAGAGCTGCCCCGCCGAGGCCCAACCGGCAACCGCCCGCGCGTCGACAGGCGCGAAAAGCACCGGCAATCCGGTCTCGGCAAAAGGCGGTGTCTCGGCCATCAGCGCGCCTATGCCTGCACAAAGGGCGCGCCGCTGGCATAGGCGCGGTCGAGCGTTGTGCGGCGCGGCGGCGCGCCATCGCCAATCAGCACGGTGACCGCGCCGCTCTTTAGCGTGCCCCCATGGCAGGAGGTATCGCCGATGCGCGCGGCCTCATTGTTGCCGATCTTGACCGTCGGGCAGCCCGCCTCGATCTGCGCCTTGCTGCCGCAATCGAGCTGATCGCCCTTGCGCGCGGCAGGCTGGCCCATGATCAGCACCGTGGCCTCGCCCGAGACGATGGTGGCATGGCTGGCATGCGGGCAGCTTTCCTGATCGGTTATGCGCGCGGCGGGCGGCATGGCTGCTCCTTCTCAGTGGCCATCGCTGGACCAGTGCGGCGGATCGGTGGCCAGCTTGCGCACCCCATAGGTGGCGCCGACCCGGTGCAGATCGCCATTGCTGTTGCCCGAGCGCGGCTGATCGATCCACACGCTCTTGCCCGCGGCATCGGTGACCGTGATCGCCTGATCCCAACTGATCGTCATATCGATGGCCGTCCCGTCGATATGGTTTGAGGTCAGCGAGGGCTTGAAGCGAATATGGAACAGATTGACCATGGCCTGCGCCGCCTTGCGCGAGGCGCGGGCATCGCCATGATCCCAATGGATATCGACCTCCTTGTTCTCAGGCACGGCATCGGGCTTGATCTGGCCATGGGCGACCTCCCAGGCGTAATGCATCAGCCACGCCCGGTTGCGGTTGCGCCGCGTGGAACTGACCCGCACCGAGGCCGAGGCGCGCTTGAGCATGGCCACGAAACTGTCGACCTGAACGGAGAAACCGGGCGCCAGATCGCTGATCTTGTCGCTGTTGGGAAAGCGGGCCTGATTGGCGCGAAACCATGCCGCGCCGCTCAGATTGCGCTGCACCGCCTGAGCCGCCAACCTTTCGCGCATCAGCGTGGAGGGCGAATTGTCCGACAGGCGGCTGACCATCGCGCTGCCCGGATCGATCCGCCCGCCCGAGGCTGTGCCCATCACGAAGGACTGATAACGACCGATGGCGGTCATGGTTGGTTCGTCCATCACGCCATCGCTGCGCAGCGCGCCAAGGCCAAGATCGCCCACGCGCGTGTTGAGGCCCTGCTGGATGGCGGCCACGTCCTCACGCGCATTCACACCGCCGCGCCCGACTGAGGAAGAGAGTGTGATGCCGGGCATCACTCCACCTCCTCATCATGGCGGGTAAGCACATCCATCACCCTGGCCTGCCCGCCATAGGCAGACATGGCCCCGCGCAGAGGGTCTGACGCAGACGCACCAGCGCCATCCGCAATGCAAGCCAGCAGCGCGGGGGAGAACAGCATGCTCCCTCCGAGCTGACGGAGCGAGCCGCTTGAACTTGCCATCCAACTTGCAGGCACGCTGCCTTACTCCACCAGATTCTCAAGCTGGCTCGGCGCCTCAACCGGCGCCGGCTGCACCTGCCTGTCGGTGAAGGCGTAATGGAAGCCGTCCGGCCCCGCCGAAACCTCGATCCCGGCGACTTCCTCCCCGCGCATCTGGCGCTCCAGCAGCTGGATCGACATTTCGGGCAGCAGCGTGTTGGTCAGGATCGCATCGATCATGCGCCCGCCCGAAGCCACCTCATTGCAGCGCGAAACGATCAGATCGACAACCGATGGGGCAAAGGTCAGCGCGATCTTGTGGTTTTCCGCGATGCGCTTCTCGATACGCTTCAACTGCAGGCGCACGATGCCCGAGAGCATATCAGGGCTCAGCGGATAATAGGGCAACACCAGCAGACGGCCCAGCAGCGCAGGCGGGAAGGTCTTGAGCAGATCGGGCCGCAGGGCGCCTGCCAGAGCTTCCGGCTCGGGTTTCATCTCCTCGTCCTCCGACAAGGTCATCACCAGATCGGTTCCAACATTGGAGGTCAGCAGGATGATGGTGTTCTTGAAATCGATAAAGCGGCCTTCACTGTCATTCATGAAGCCCTTGTCGAAGACCTGGAAGAACATCTCATGGACGTCCGGGTGGGCCTTCTCCACCTCATCGAGCAGCACCACCGAATAGGGGCGGCGGCGTACCGCTTCGGTGAGCACCCCACCCTGCCCGTAACCGACATAACCGGCAGGCGCGCCCTTCAGCGTCGAGACGGTATGCGCCTCCTGAAACTCGCTCATGTTGATGACGATCAGCGAGTCATCGCCGGAGAACAGCAGTTCGGCCAGTGCATGCGCCGTCTCGGTCTTGCCCACGCCCGAGGGTCCGCAGAGCATGAAGACACCCACCGGCTTATTGGGATTGTCCAGCTTGGCCCGGCTGGTCTGGATGCGCTTGGCAATGGCGTCCATGGCATGATCCTGCCCGACCACCCGCGCCTTGAGCTGATCGGCGATGGTCAGCACGCTCTGGATCTCATCCTTGACCATGCGGCCCACCGGAATGCCCGTCCAGTCGCCGACCACCGCCGCAATGGCATCCTGATCGACCACGCCAAAGACCATCGGCGTATCGGCCTGCACCTCGCGCATCGTCACCAAAGCGGTTTCCAGTGCGGCCTTCAGCGGGACTTCGTCCTGAACCTCCTCCTGCCGTGCCGAGCGCAAAGCATCGCGGGCAGCGGCCACACCAGCCAGCGCATCCTTTTCCTGCTCCCACTTGGCGGTGACAGTCTCCAGAGCCTCACGGGCGGCGGTGATCTCTTCCTCGATGCGGTCGAGGCGGTCGTCATTTCGGTAGTGATCCGAAGCCTCGCGCGAGACGACCTCGCGCTCGATCTCCAGCAGTTCGAGGCGGCGGCGGCGGTCCTCCACCGTGGCGGGTGTGGCATGCTGCGAGACCGCAACACGCGCACAGGCCGTATCGAGCAGGCTCACCGCCTTATCCGGCAACTGCCGCGCGGGAACATAGCGCTGCGACAGCAGCACCGCCGCCGCAACCGCCTCATCCAGCACAGTAACGCCATGATGCTTCTCCATCATCGGCGCGACCGAACGGATCATGTCGATCGCCTTGCCGGTTTCGGGCTCGCCCACATCGACGGTCTGGAAGCGGCGGGTGAGCGCCGGGTCTTTCTCGAAATACTGGCGATATTCGGCATAGGTCGTGGCCGCGATGGTGCGCAGCCGTCCACGCGCCAGAGCCGGCTTGAGCAGATTGGCCGCATCGCCCGTGCCCGCCTGACCGCCCGCGCCGATCAACGTATGCGCCTCATCGATAAACAGAATGATCGGCACCGGCGAGCTTTCCACCTCATCGATCACCTGACGCAGGCGCTTCTCGAATTCGCCCTTCACGCCGGCCCCGGCCTGCATCAGCCCGATGTCGAGCGAGCGCACCGTCACGCCCTCCAGCGCGGGGGGCACATCGCCATCGGCGACCCGGCGGGCAAAGCCCTCGGCCACCGCCGTCTTGCCCACGCCCGCCTCGCCGACGAGGATCGGGTTGTTCTGGCGGCGGCGCAGCAGAATATCGACCACCTGGCGGATTTCGGCATCGCGCCCGATGATACGGTCGATCTCTCCGGCGCGCGCCTTAGCGGTCAGATCGACGGAATATTTCGCCAGAGCCTCGCCACGTCCGGCGGCCACGGCGCCCGGCTCGCCCTCACCCGCCACGGGGGCCGCAGCGCTGCGCTCACTGGTTTCAGCCGAAGCGGCGATCACCTCGTCAAAGCTGTTGCCCAGCTTGTCGGCGCTGACTTTCCGCCACTCGCCGCTCAGCGCATAGAGAGCGTTGCGCAAGGTCGGCGTCTTGAGCATGCCGTAGAACAAATGGCCCGAACGCACGCGGCTCACCCCGAATTGCAGCGAGGCATAGAGCCAGCCCTTCTCGATGGCTTCCTCGATCTGCGGCGCGAAATCGGAAATGGCGCTGGCGCCGCGCGGCAGAGCGTCGAGCGCCGCCACCACATCCTGCGTCAGCCGCGCATCATCCAGCCCAAAGCTGCTGCGGATCGCGGCGAGATCGTTGCGCGGGTCCTGCAGCAGAATATGCAGCCAGTGGACCAGCTCGACATAGGGATTGCCGCGCATCTTGCAGAAGCTGGTCGCGGTCTCGATGGCCTTGAGCGGCACCGGGCCGAGGCGCTCAAACAAAGCGGTGCGACTGATCTCGGACATTTACAGTTCCCCCAAGGATGCGTGAGCCGGTTTCATGCGGCGCAGATGCGCGTCGGACCGGATGGTGTCGGATGGTTTCGGGCTGAGCCAACCGGTCCAGCCCAACCGAGTGCGGCCATCGAGGCGCGCAGGCGGGACTTCGCTTTGTGGAATATCGATGCGGATGTCCCATTCCAGATGGCTGGGCGCAAAGGCATCGAGCGCTTCGGACGCTATGGTGAAGCGCGGCTGGCCGGGCAGCAGTTTCTCGAACTCGCCAAAGTTGCGCGCGCCGATCACCACGCTGAAACTGTCCGACGCGGTGCGGATACGGCCGCCCAGCACCACATCCTGCCCCAAAGTGGCGAAGCCCTTGCCGAGGCGGCTGCGGTCTTCCTTCTCGATCTCGCGCCAACGCGGCTGATATTCGATCACCCGCACCGGCTGGCCGAGCAGATGCCCGAGCGAGTCCTCGATGCCAATCGCGCTGCGCCGCGAGGCGAAGAGCGAGGCATAATGCACCCGCGCCCGCGCCGGAAAGGCCGCATGATCCGAAACACCTTCCGTCGCGCCCGACAGGAACGCCAGATAGGCACCAAAGCGGTCATCGGCGGGGCGATCGGCTTGCACCGCAGGCTGGGAATCCGCCCAAGCGCGGTAGAAAAGCTGAAGCATGCGGTTCGCCAGCACATCCAGCCAGCGACCAAAAGGCCGCTGCTTGGCATAGCGATGCTCGAAGGCCGCAAATTCGGTGAGATGGACCGGCAGCGGCCCCATCGGCCCGGTCAGCCCCAGCCAATAGCCGTTGATCTGCGCGCGCTGATGGCGAAACTCCACCGAATGCAGCGTGGGCGCTGGGAAATGCATCGCCGGGATCTGCGCCAGATCGACGATGCTCTGATCGGGGCGACGCGCCTCACCCAGACGCGGCAGATCGGGCGCGCGCGCCTCCGCGCCGCGCACCGCCGGGAACATCCCGAAGAGGCGCGCCTTCTCCCTGATCCTTGCGAGGAAGGTCAGATGGTGTGGCGGCGACCCATGCGCGGCGGCCATTGCGCGACATCCCCCTCGTTCGGACTGTGGAAATGGCATTCGGTGAACGCGTTGATGCTGGCGAATTCGGCCAGAAAGCGCTCCAGAACGGCGGTGAAGAGGAACATGCCGCTCTTGTCGAAAGCGGCGTCGTCCAGCTTGATGCGGATGCGGTGGCCGCGCGCCAGCGCCATGCGGTCGAGCCCCGGCACGCGGCGCATCACCTTGGTGGAACGGATCGCCAGCACGCCGTCGATCTGGCGGCGCAAGGCGGCCTCATCCTGCTGACCATAAAGCGCCAGATGGTCGCGCAGAGCCGAAGGATCGTCATGATCCTCGGCGGCCAGCGTGGCATAATTGGGAGTAAGGTGGGCGATCACCCGCCATGCCGCATCGCCCAACCCCAGCGGCGGGCGCGGGCGCGTGGGCGCGCGCAGCACGGTGACCGCGCGCGCAGGAACGCCCGAAACGGTGAAATGCTGATCGCCGCGAAACGACAGCAACTCAGGCAATTCGCGGTTGGTGACCAGCGCGCGCACCGCCAGCTCATGCACATCATCCAGCCGCGTGGCGTCACCTGGCGAGGTCAGGCTGAGCCACGTATCCGTGCCGACATATTCGCTGCGGCGGCGCAAACGCCTTTCGCGCGTCGACAGGCGGCGGGGGCGCAGCTGCGTGGAATAGAACAAGGCCTCGCGCCAGTCATAGAGCAGCGCACCGAAAGCATAGAGCGGCGCCACCGTCTTGGGATCGAGATTGTCCCGCGCATAGGCCTTCACGTCGAGCAGGCGGAAGACCTCGAAATCATTGCGCTTGGTGCGATCCGGGATGACATGGAATTCATGCTCATGCGGGCGGACCTGCACGCGGTCGAGCTGCTTTTCGAAGAGGTTGATCGCGGGGGTGGCGAAAAGCTTGAAGTTGGTCTTGTCCACCGCGCGGGCCAGCGTGGGCGAGGCGCGCGAAAACAGCAGCACCACATCGCACATCTGCGGCGATGCTTTAAAGGCGCGATCCAGCCCCTTCAGTCGCGCGAACAAAAACCGCTCCGGGCAGGCGAAATATTCCGACAGCAGGCGATAACCACGGAAGGAGCGTTGCTCTGCAGGAAGCAGAGCCTCGTCGTCCTCAAAGCCGACCTGCTCTGGCAGCGGCAGCGCCATCCAGGGCGCATTGGCCGGGGCATCGGCAGAACGGGCCAGCACACCCAAAGTCTCGCCAATGATCTGGCGATAGAGTTCGTTGGGCACGGCCTCTGCGCCATGCAGGTGAAGCGGCAGATCCTTCACCTTGATCTGCGGCAGATCGGCGCCCGGCGTGGCGGCAAAGCGCAGACGCAGGCCCGCCTCGGCGCGGATTTCGCCCGAACCGGCATAGGAGGCGACCGCCGCGCGGGTGGAGAGATATTCCGCCTCGACAATCGCCAGCGGCCACATGGTGACATCATGGCCGGTGCGGAAGATCACCGGGGCATTGTCCTGCGTGTTGGCCACCAGCTGGGTGCCACGCGGCACATGATGGCCCGCCAGCAGGTTTTGTTCGCCCTGCTTGGGTTCGAAACCGGCGATGCAGATCGAGGGCATCGGCGCCAGATAATGCGGCTGGATCGCATGCAGCAGATGCGAGGTGAACTCGGGATATTGATCCGCCATCTTGAGCTGCACGCGCGCGCCCAGAAAGGCCACGCCCTCCAGCAGCCGCTCGACATAGGGGTCGGGATCGGTCGGCGTCTTGAGGCCAAGGCGGCCCGCGACGGTCTCATGCTCCTCGCCGAATTCGCGCGCGGCTTCGCGCAGATAGGCGAGTTCATCGTTGTAATGGCGCAGCAGGCGCGGGTCCATGGCGCCTACTCCCGCACGTCGACGGCGACGGTTTCCGGGTCCACCTCGGTCCGAAATTTGACCGGCATGGCTTGCGCGGCAGCCGTGATATCCGCGCGGATCACAAAAGTGACGGTGTTGGGCTTGTCATGGCTTTCGGCAGGCTCGACGCTGAGCGAATCCTCGCCCAGACGCGGCTCATACTGACGGATCGCCTTGCGGATTTCGCGCGCGCGATTGAGGACCGCTCGCCGTGTCAGCGGCTTGCCCGCCAGATCGCTGAGGCCGTAATTCAGCACCGAACTTTGCACATGCGGATAGGGCTCCAGATCATGGAGCGCCTCCAGATTGGTGGTGTTGAGCAGCCATGCCAGCTCGCGCCGGATCGTGCTGCGCAGCGCGGCCTCATTGAAGCGATCAAGCCGGGGCACAGTGTAATGCCGGAATTTCTCGCGCGAGACATCAGGCGTATCCGAATGGATGTCCTTCAGGCCGGAAATATCGATGTCCGCCACCAGCTTGTCGAAAAGCGTGGGCGTGAGACGGTGACTGACGGCCATGATCAATCGAAGTGCAGAGCGCGCAGGCTCAACAGCCCGCGATCGTCGCCATCCGACAGCGTCCAGAGCCGCTGGCCGGAGGCAAGATCGCCAAAGTCATGGACCCGCCACCGGGTTTCGCGGGCAAGACGCTCGCCATTGTCCTGCGCGGCTTCGCTGCCCGGATAGCGCGCAGGCAGGAAGCCCGCCACCGATTGCCCGGATTTGAAAGCGATCTGCACCGGATACCAAACAAGGTCACGCAAATCGCGCGGGCCTTCGCTGGTAATGCTGGCAACCTGATCGAAAGGCTGCAAACCATAGCGCCCACCAATGATGGCTTCGAAAGCGGGGCCGAAACGCGCATCGGCGTCAGCGATCCACTCGAAAGCCTCATCATTGAAGCGGCCCGGCGTATCTGGCGCGGCATCGAAGGCCGCATCGCGCGCGGCAATCGCCCCATCCGTGCGGCCGTTGGTCAGGTGATGCAGCGCATCGACCACACCTTCGCACCAGTCGGATGCCACATGCTGGCGCGCCCTTTGGCGCCCGGCAAACACCTCGCCGCGTTCCAGCTCGGCATCGATCGCCTGACCATAGGCCGTGGCCAGCATCTGCGCCTCACCCGAAAGCTGGGCGAGAGCCTGCAATTGCTTGCGAGCCTTGTCCCACTCGCCAGCCACGGCGAGCAGCTGGAACAGGAACATGCGCGCCGCCTGATCGGCGGGCTGCGCCCGGACGGTACCGACCAATGCGGCACGCGCACCTTCGATATCGCCCGAACGCAGCAGAGTATCGGCATCCGCCATGGTTCGGATCAGCTGGCGACGTTCTGACGAATGTCGTAGCTGGCGGTGATGATGCCGCCATCCTTGCCGCCCGTGCGGTTCTGCGGCTGATAATCGAAGGTCACCTTGGCAGTGTTGAACACGATCGATTCCATGATGGCATCGCCGTGGGCAGCACCCTGATTGTCCACCGAAGACACGATGACGTCTTCCAGCGTGATCTTGTAATAGACCAGCGGATTGGTGCCGTCGCCAGCCTTCTGCGAGTAGATGATGATCTGCGGAATATGACGACCCGAGGCACAAGCACTGAACAGTTTGGGCGAAGACTTGTCGACTTCCTTGGTGATCGAGATATCGCGGATTTCGGCCTTGCCCGAACCACCGCCGGCACCGCCAGTGTGGAAGGAACCATGCTGGGCCGCACCGAAGTTGAAGGAAATGATATCGATTTCCTTCTCGTGGCCCTTCTTCTGACTTTCACCGTCGATCCCGTCAATCTTCAGGAACAGATCAACTGCCATTAGAAATCCCCTACAAGTAATGAGTAACAACCGCGAACCTAAATTCGGATTGTTGCAATAGACTGAAATCTTATAACTGAAAAATCAGCTCATCCCGAAAATCACGCAGTTCGCGGCAATCTCGAAACCATGCTGAGAGCAATATCCATGCCTTCCAGCTGGTAATGCGGAACAAACATGAACTTGCCCTTATAGTAACCGGGATTTTCATCATCCGGCACGATTTCGATACGGGCATCCTTGAGCGGCAGGCGCGCCTTGGTTTCTTCGCTCGACAGCGCCGGAGAGCCGTCGACATATTGCAGAACCCAATTGTGCAGATCGCGCTGCAGCTGGTCAGCTTCGCGGTTGCCGCCGACCCAATCGCGCACCATGCACTTCAGATAATGCGCGAAACGGCAGCTGGCGAAAATATAAGGCAGACGCGCCGAAAGGTTCGCATTGGCCGTGGCGTCGGCATTCTCGTAATTCTTCGCGCGATGCAGTGTCTGGGCACCAATAAAGGTGGCCTGATCGCTGTTCTTGCGATGGATCAGCGCAATCATGCCTGCTGCCGAAAGCTCCGCCTCGCGACGATCGGAAATGGCGATTTCGGTGGGGCACTTGTAGTCCACACCGCCATCGTCGGTCGGGAAGGTCGCGGTGGGCAGACCTTCAACCGTGCCGCCCGATTCCACACCGCGAATGCGGGTGCACCAGCCATAGGTGTTGAACGCCTCGGTGATACGCGTGCCCATGGCGTAAGAAGCGTTCAGCCAGAGGTGATGATCGTGCTCACCACCAGTTTCCTCCTCGAAATCAAACTCATCGACCGGCTCGGTCTTGGCGCCGTAAACCGGACGCCCCAGGAAGCGCGGCATGGTCAGAGAGAGATAGCGGCTGTCCTCGGAGGCGCGGAAGCTGCGCCAGGCGGAATATTCCTGCGCATCGAACAGCTTGCCCAGATCACGCGGATTGGACAGTTCGGTCCAGCTCTCCATGCCGAACAGCGGCGGCGCGGCAGCGGCGATAAAGGGCGCATGCGCGGCCGCACCAATCTTGGCGAGCCCCTTCATCACCTCAAGATTCGGCGCGGTGTGATCGAAATAATAATCACAGACAAAGGCGCCATAAGGCTGGCCACCCAGCTGGCCGAATTCGGACTCATAGACCTTCTTGAAGAGCGGGCTCTGATCCCATGCCGCGTCGCGATACTGGCGGAACATCTTGCGACACTCCTCCTTCGACATGTTCATGACACGGATTTTCATATCCTTGCCGGTCGAGGTGTTCATCACCATATAGTGAAGACCGCGCCATGCGCTTTCCAGCGCCTGAAACTCTTCATTGTGGATGATCTGATTGACCTGCTCGGTCAGCTTGCGATCCAGCTCGGCGCGCAAGGCGTCGACCGTCGCATAAACATCATCACCGATGATCGAGGCATTCTCCAGCGCCTGATGCGCCAGAGTCTTGACCGACTCCTCGATGCGGTTCTTGCGGATATCGTCGGCAGGCTTGAACTCCTTCTGGAGCAGCGCCGTGAAATCATCCAGTTGCGCGCTCTCGGCCTGGAGCGACGCGGTGCCGCCCTGAACTGCTTCCTGTGCCATGTGTCTTGATCCCTGGTCTCAGGCCTGTTCGGCCGAATTGGCTTCACTTTTCGCGGCATCAGCGGAGGAGAGCGCCGACAGCAACGCCGGATCTTTCAGCACCTTTTCAAGCAATTGCTGTGCACCTTCCTTGCCGTCCATATAGACCAGCAGATCCTGCAACTTCTGGCGGGCCTCAAGCAGTTGCGCCAGAGCAGGCACATTCTTGACCACCTCGCCTGGCAGGAAATCATTGATCGACTTGAAGGTAAGATCGACAGCCAGCTTGCCGTCACCCGTCAGCGTGTTGTCCACCGCAAAGGCTGCACGCGGCGCGATCGCTTCCAGACGCTCATCGAAATTGTCCATATCGAACTCGACGAAATCGCGCTTGGCGACATCCTTCTTGTCGACAAGGCTCTTGCCCGAGAGGTCGGACAGCACGCCCATCACAAAGGGCAGTTCGATCTTCTGGCGCGAACCATAGGTCTCAACCTCATATTCAATGTGAACACGAGGCGCCCGATTCTCCTTGATGAAGCGCTGGCCGCTCTTTGCAATCATTGGTTTTCCCACCTTTTGATTGGCCAGTCATGGCCGTTAATTTGTATATTTCCGACAAATTATGCCGAAATCATCGTCAATATCGCGAACTATCGTCATTTGACCGGGTTAACAACACAGAACCTGCCTCGGAGACACTGTTGGGAGCAATGTCTTCGAGCAGCGCCATGAAATCCATGCTGATCCATCCTCTGACCCGACGTAGGGCAACGAGTATTGGGCTAGTTGGTTCCCGGCGCGCATAATAATCTGAAATTGCGTCGAGCGCGCGGGCCACATCGTCCCGCGATTCAAGTCGCCCGACCACGCCACGCGGGCCCGAATGCACGGCCTCGCCCGCCTCATCGGGCGCCTTTTCCTCCACCGCATCCTTGGCCCCGGCATAGGGCGCCAACAGACGGCGCATGGCATCAATGACCTGATAGGTCGGCTTGAAATCGGTGCCGGTTTCATCGCCCGCATGAGCCATCAGCGCGGCGTCCACCCGCTCGATGGATGCACGGATCTGCATCAGCACCTCGATCTTTTCCGCGAAGGCTTCGGGCGGAGTTTCCTCCACCGCATGGCGGAACATGCCGAAACCCTCAGCGCTATCGCCCTCGGCGTCGAAACGCTCCATATCCTCGGCGGAATAGGAGCCCAGACGCGGATGCTCCACCAGCGTGATACGCTTCAAAGGCCCCAGAAATGTGCCGATCCGGGCCAGCGATTCACAGGCACCGCGGCGCCCGATAAAGCCGTAATCCTCAAGCGAGGGATGCAGCACATCCCAATAGCGCTCCATAAGTCCGGCCAGCATCTCGCAGCCGATGGCAACGGTCTCGATGCGCCCCATGCGCGCGCCGGCACGGGCGAGATAAATCGCCAGCCAGATATCCTTGCTCAAACGGCTTTGCTGCTCGATCAGCGCGATCGTGCCGCGCCAATCAACAGATTCGGCACCTTCTTCAAAGGCTTGCTCGATCTCCTGACGGTCAGGATGGTCGAACAGATCCTCGCCGCCCGGCTTCTCATCCGAGACAGGCACCAGCAATTCATCGAGAGTCATCACAGGCTGATCGCTCCGCAAAGCCCAAAGTCCCCACCGCCCCACAGGGCCAGCAAAGGATCAGGAGGCGAGCCGTGCTTCCACGCGGCGGTTACGGGTGTCGGCAGCGACATGCCCCGGCAGCGGCTGGCTGGACCCGAAGCCCTTCACATCGATGCGCGAGGCTTCCACCCCCTGTTGCGAGAGGAAATCCGCCACCGCCTGAGCCCTGCGGCGCGACAGATCCATATTCGTATTGAGGTTGCCGCGCGAATCGGTATGCCCCTCGATCAGGAAGCGTTTTCCTGAAAGCTCAGGCATTTGCATCGCCTGCGCAAAGACCCGCGCCTTAGCCATGCCATCCGGCGTGATCTGTGCGGAGTTCAGCTTGAAACCGATCATCAGATCGGCATGCCCCGCCCCCGCGACAGGTTGTGTATTTGCTGCGACCAGCGCAGGCCTTGCAGCCCCCACATGGCTCGCCCTCACGCCGCCATGGCCCGATTTCGCGACAAATCCCTGAGAAGACACAGCTGCAGGCGTGGGCGAAATACCCCCCGGCGCCTTCTGCCCGCCAGCATTCGGACGGGCGATACGGAAGCCTTCCGTTACCCCCGAATCGCCAGCTGCAGGCTGAACGGATGCATCAGACGAAGCCCCATCGCACTTGCCTGCGAAGACGCAAAGATAGCCTTGTACCGAAGGCTCGGGAGCCTTTGCAGGGCCGGCAAACGCGGGCGCGGCGAGCATCGCCGTCAGGCCCGCAAGAGCCGCTGGAATTCCAATTCGCATCAAGCCCTCTTTGCCTAATGAGTCAGTCCCGCCCCAAGCAACTTATCCTAGTTCCGTGTTTTCGTCAGGACAAGAGCCAATGCCATGAAAACGTCAACAAGCAGCTTTATAGGCTTGCATAACTCGCACAGGATAAGCCAGACACGCCGCTGCTGATTCATGTCGGAGGCCGATTTTGGCTGCTACGTCGAGACTATCGGAAATGTCCGTCGACCTTGGCGATGAGCAGGTCGAACTTGAACGCATCGATTGCATGGAGGGTCTTAACGCACCCTTTACCATAACAGTCGATCTGTTCGCGCCGCTGGAAATCGATCTTCAGCCGCATCTGGGCAAGCCTTGCGCGCTCAAAGTGCGCGAGGATGAGGTGCTGCAGCGCTACTTCCACGGCCTGGTCATTTCTGGCGAACATATCGACGAGACCCCCACCGGCCACCGCTATCGCTTGGCCCTGCGCCCCTGGAGCTATTTCCTCGCGCAGAACCGCGCCATGGCGATCTTTCAGGATCTCAACGCGCAAGACATCATCAGCCAGATTTTCCAGAAGGCGGGTATTGCCGATTTCGAGTTCAAGCTTTCGGGCACACCGCGCCCGCGCGACTATTGCGTGCAGTATCAGGAAAGCGATTTCGCCTTCACCTCACGGTTAATGGAAGAGGAAGGTTTCTACTTCTTCTTCCGGCACGAGGCTGATCGTCATGTGATGGTCATCTGCGACGGCCCTGCCTCGCATGTCGCGGGAACGCCCGCCACGCTGGTCTATGCGCCCAATTCGATCTCGGTCTTTACGGCGGATTCGGTGGAACGCTCCAGCGGCGGGCGGCACCATCTGCAAAGCTGGCGCGAAAAGGTCAGCACACAGGCCGGATCGCATGTCACCCTGCGCGACTGGGATTTTCGCGCGCCCAACCGCTTTGTCGAAGCCAAGGCACAGGCCGAAGCGCAGCACCCGCGCGACACGCAGGAAACCTATGTCTATCCGGGCCGCTTCTTCCACGAATCCATCGGCGTGAGTGAGGTGGAAACCCATGGCGGCGAGCGCAGCGACACGCTGATCAGCGCCATGCGTGCCCAGCGCCGGGTCTTCACCGGATCATCGCAAGCGGCAGGCCTGTCCTGCGGCTTCAAGGTGACCGTGGCGGACCATCACATCGGGCGGATGAACGCCGATTATCTGATCATGTCGGCCTATCACAGCATCACCGCCGAAACCTATCGCAGCGGCTCGCATGCGCATGAGGCCTCCTTCAACACCCGCTTTGAGGCCATTCCCGCCGACACCACCTTCCACCCCCCGCTCTCCACCCCGCGCCCGATGGTGCAGGGTCTGGAAACCGCCGTGGTCTCCGGCCCCGAGGGCGAGGAAATCTTCACCGACGACTATGGCCGCGTGAAAGTCCGCTTCCACTGGGACCGCGGCACCACCCCCGGCGAGGCGGCCACCTGCTGGATCCGTGTCTCGCAGACCGGTGGCCTCGGCAATCTCATCCTGCCGCGCGTGGGGCATGAGGTGCTGGTCGATTTCCTCGGCGGCGATCCCGATCGCCCGGTGGTGGTGGGCCGCGTCTTCAACGCCAACCATATGCCGATCTACCCCCTGCCCGCCAACAAGACGCGCGCCCTGTGGCGCACCAAGCGCTATGGCCAGACCGGCGACTACACCAACGCGCAACCGCTCGACAGCGGCGCACCCGGCGCCAATGAAATCCGCTTCGAGGACAAGGGCGGCGCCGAGGAAGTCTATGTCCATGCCGAGCGCCTGATGAACACCCGCATCCGGCTGGACGAAACACATGATGTAGGCCGCAACCAATCGGTCAACATCGGTTTCGACCACGAGGAGAGCGTCTTCCGCGACGAAACGTTGAAGGTCGGGCGTAATCAGGATGTCCAGATTGTCGAGCAGCGCAAGACCAAGGTGGGCAAGGACGATATTCTCGATGTCGTGCAATCCTTCAAGGTAACCGCCAACACCAGCATCGAACTCAAAGTCGGCCAGTCGAGCATCGTGATCAAGCCGACCTCGATCGCGATCAGCGCGCCCAACATCACTGTCAGCGGGCAGGCTTCCGTGGCAATCGATGCACCGGAAACCTCCGCGGATGGCAAGGGCACGCTGACGCTGACAGGCGGACTCGTCAAAATCAATTGAAGGCGTTAGCATCCAGCACCATGAGCGAGTGGCGCAGCATCCATCTGACCCAGGCCCGCCAGGTAGCGGCGCTGATGGGGGTGACCAAAGACCTTCCTGCGCCGGAGGTGTCCGTGCGCGCCCGCTATGAGGCGCTGAAGGCCGAAGATCCCGCTCAAGCGCTGACCTTTCTGGCCCATGCCCTGCCTCGCTTCGAGGCGATCCTCTGGGCGGCAGGCATGCTGGCGCAGGCCCATGGCCCTGCCCCATCGCGCAAGCAGCAGACAGTCCGCGCCGCGATCCGCCATTGGGTGGATCGGCAGGACGATGCCGCCCGCCGTGCCGTTTATGACAGCGCCCAGCCTCTGGCCCGCGATCTGCCGGAACGCAGCCTTGCCGGCGCAATCTTCTACAGCGGTGGCTCGATTGCGCCGCTGGATACGCCGCCGGTGCTGCCCGTGCCCGGTCTGGCCAATCGGTTGGCCGCCCTCGCGGTGATCGAGGCGGCCTATCTCAGCGGTGACGCGACCGGCTTTATCGAGGATGCGCTTGAGCAAGCCGAAGCCGTTGCCCAACATGGTGCGACTGCGCAAACCATGGGGCGCAACGCCGCATGACGCTCCGCCTCAGCATCGTCAATGCGAGCCGCTCGACGCTCGACAATGGCGCGCCCACAGAGTTCAGCCTTGATCAGCGCGGTGCGCTGATCGGCCGCTCGCCCGGCGCTGACTGGAGCCTGCCGGACCCGCGCAACCATATCTCATCGCGCCATTGCGAAATCCGTTTCGAGCATGGCCACTATGTGCTGCATGACACCAGCACCAACGGCACATTCCTAAACGACCGCACTGACCGGCTGACCCAACAGCATATGCTGCAGGACGGCGATGTGCTGAACATCGGCCATTACCGCATCCGGGTGACAATTGCGCAAGGCGCCCGCCCTTTCGGCAGCGGCCCGGCGACCACATCACATCACCAAAGCCCCCCACCAGCAGCGAGCGGATGGGACAGCTGGGGAACGCCGCAGCCTGCTTCCCCCTCGCCGCCCTTTCCGGCAGCGGACAGCGGATGGGGAGCCCCTGCCGCCAGCAAGGATGCTGGCTGGAACCCATTACCCCCGGCATCGGAAGGCTGGGGCGCCCCGCCGCCTGCCGCACCGGTATCATCAGACTGGGGCACGCCGACACCACCTGCTTCTCAGGGGTGGGGACCACCGCCCTCTTCAGCCGATGGCTGGGGGCAGGCACCGCAGAGCGCTTCGGACGGTTGGGGCAGCGTGCCTGTGCCGCCCCCGGTATCGAGCAATGACAGTTGGGCTCCGGCCAGCGGCGCGGCATCGCCCTCCATGCCGGAGGTCTCCTCGCCATGGGCCAGCGCCACGCCTGCGCCTCCGCAGGCCTCGGGCTGGTCCAGCGCCGCGCCTGATCGCCCTCCTGCTCCCGCGCCGGACGATATCTGGGGCCGTCTGGCCGAGGGCAATGTGGTGGACTGGGCGCGCGGCGGCTTTGGCCAGCCCATCGACAGCAATCCCGATCCGCTCGGCCTGAACCCGCAAGGGAAGGACGTGCTGGGCGTCGCGCCCGCCAATCCTTTCGACCGTAGCTCGCCCTGGTCGAACACCCCGCCTGCACCAACGGGCGCTCCGGTGGCGGATATGCATTTCGCCATGCCGCCGGTACAAGACGATCCGTTGCCGGTGGCTGTCCCGCAGGCACCGACTCCGGTCACGCCCGCACCGCCCCCCGCTCCAGCCCCGGATGTGCTGATCGAAGCCTTCCTGCGCGCCGCCGGGGTCGAACATCTGGTGACGCAGCGCAACCCCGCCCTGCTGGAGCGCGCCGGAAAGCTGTTTCATCGTCTGGTCGCGGGCCTTGTGGTGATGGTTGAAGCGCGCGCGCGGGCGAAATCGCAAATGGGCGCTCAGGCCACGGCCTTTGAGGTGGATGGCAACAACCCCATCAAATTCTCGCGCCATCCCGAGGATGCGATCACCGCACTGCTCAATGCCCCGGCGCGCGGCTTTCTGGATGCCGGCCCGGCCATTGAGGAGGCGTTTTTCGACCTCCAGTCGCACCAGCTGGCCACCCTGCGCGCCATGCAAGGCGCCCTGCGCACCACGCTGGACCGCTTCTCCCCCAGTGCCATCCGCAAGCGCGCCGAACATCGCGGCTTGCTCGCCCGCATCCTGCCGTCCGCGCGCGACGCCGCCTTGTGGCAGGCCTATGAGAAGGAATTCGGCGGGGTGGCGCAGGGGTCGGATGAGGCCTTTATGGATATGTTCGCCAAGGAATTCCGCCGCGCCTATGAGGAACAGGTGCGCGAACGCCAGTCACAACGCTAAACTTGCTTACTGGCTGCCTTCCTCCACGGTCTTGAACCAGACCATCTGCGCCTGCCAGCCCCGCGCCGCCGCTTCGGAAACGAAATGCGTCGTCCAGTCCGGGCCGCGCTGGCCGATGGGCGGGGCGATCACATCCTTCTCGAACGGCCCCTTGCCCGTCAGCAGCAGCACACCCGACCAACCGGTATGGTTCACATCCAGCTGCATCTGATAATGATCGTTGCCGCGATCGGTCACAATATGGGTTTCGGTGGCTAGCTTTTTCAAAGCATCACGCCCCAGAACACCCGTTCCCGGACCAGAGAATTCAGGTGAAATCAAGCCGGAAGGCTCAAGGCCGATCAGCGCGAAATCCGCCTTGGGATCGTCGATGGCCAGTTGCAGCACGATGTTGGCGGCTTTCTCACCCGGGTAACCGGTCTGGCTCGGATCGTTGGGCTGCATCCGCATCGCGAATTTGCGCTGAGGCACCGTCAACTGATGCGAATCCGGCGCGCGCACCTGCCGATAGGTGTCCAGCGCCGAACAGCCCGACTGGGTGATCTGGGCCACATCGCCGAAATCGATGCTGGCTTCCTGAATATGGTGCTGGGCCAGCGCCTGCGAAATCTCATTCTGCGCCGCCGCCGGATTGCCCGCAACCCCCGCCAGCTTGACATTCGGCCCGCGTGGCCCGGGCGTGATATCGGTGATCTGCAACCATGTGCAGCCCACCGAAGGCAGCACGGAATCGATGGTGGAGCGCGCCAGATCGGCCGGGCTGCCCGTTCCCGAAACCACCGGCACCCCGGAATGCCCCGCCGGGCGCATCAGCCAAAAGCCAGCCCCGGCGACCAGCACCAAGGCCAACCCCGCCGCGCCCCATTTCATCCCCGCAGGCAATCCAGACGCGCCAGTTTGCGGCGCCACCACAGCAGTGGGGCGCAACTTCACCTCAATCGCCTCGACCTGCGCCAGCACCGCATCCATCGAGCGCAGGCGCTTGGCGGGATCGGGCTGCAGCATGCCGGTCAGCAGCAGGCGCAAGGGCTCCGGCACGCTGGCCAGATCAGGCACGGCGCGGCGTTTGTTCACCGCATCCACCAGCGATCCGCCCATCGACACATCGCGCCCCTGCGCAATGGCCAGCACCACCAGACCAAGGCTGTAAATATCGGTCCATGGCCCGATATCCCGGCCATAATCCCCCAATTGCTCGGGCGCGACATAGTTCAATTTGCCCGCAAAACCATCGCCGACAATGGTCGCGCTGCCGGGGCTGATATCCTTGGCGATGCCGAAATCGATGATCTTCGCCTGAGACAGCCGCCCACCCTCCAGCAACACATTGTCCGGCGAGATATCGCGATGGATCGCCCCCAACCGATGCGCCGCCTGCAACCCCTGAGCCAGCCGCCGCAGCAGAGCCAGCAGATCATTCGCCCCCGCCTCGATCCGTCCCAATTCGTGCGAGAGGTTCAGCCCGTCGATATACTCCGTGACGATATAGAGCACGCCCAGCTGCGGCTCCTGCGCCAGCACGCGATATTGCACCAGCGCGTCATGGCGCAGTCCAGTCAGCGTGCGCGCCTCCTTGCGGAACATGCCCGTCACATCGGGATCGGCGGCCAGAGCGGGCAGGATCACCTTGATCGCCACCCGCTCATCGCTGGTGACATTCACGCCCTCGAAAACCTCGCCCATGCCGCCGCGCGCGATAAAGCGCCGCACCTCGAAGATATGGTTGAGCACATCGCCCACCTGAATGGTGACTTGCGGGGCACGCGGCGCAAATTGCGTGGGCGGCGCGTTGGTGCCCCCTCTGGGCAAACCTGTCGTCCCATCCGAAATCGGCATAAACACGGTTTTTTGAGGATCGTCCTCCGGGGTTCCGCTCATGGCTGCGCGCCTCCCAAGGTTGGTAGCGGAACCAGCCTTGTCGCCTCACTCGCGCCGACGATCACGGCGGTGACATTGTCGGGCGCATTGCGCTCCAGCGTCAGGGCGATCAGGCGGTCCAGCGCGGAGCGGTGGCCTTCAGCGGCAAGAATGGTGGCGATCTCCTCATCGGGAATGCGGTTGGTGAGGCCATCGCTGCAAAGCAGGAACACATCCCCCGGCTCGGCCTCATCGGTGATGACATCGACCTCAAGCCCCGCCTGAGCCCCCACCGCGCGGGCCAGCACATGGGCCATGGGGTGGCTGGCGGCATCCTCGGGCGCGATCAGCCCGCGATCCACCATCGCCTGCACCTGACTGTGATCGCTGGTCAGGCGATGCAGCGTGCCGCCGCGCAGCAGATAGGCCCGGCTGTCGCCCACCCAGAACAGCGCGAAATGCGCGCCGCTGAGATACAGCGCAACCACGGTCGAGCCCATCTGCACGCCCTGCTTCTGCCCCGCCTGAAAAATCGTGGCATTGGCACCATGGATCGCATCGGCCAGAGCGTTGCAATCGGCGTTGAAATCGCCGGAGGGCACGATCTGGCTGATGGCCTTGGTCACCTCGCAGGCGGCCCATTCGCCCTTCTCATGGCCGCCCATACCATCGGCAACAACCCAGATGTTGCGCTCGGGCGAGACCCAATAGCTGTCCTCATTGTTGGTCCGCACGCAGCCCACATGGGTGGCGCCGAAACTTTCGAGGCGAAGCTGCGACGTCATGCGTCCTCCTGCGGTTGCAGCATCATGGATAACAGGCGCGGGGGGCGCAAACCCTCCACCACGCCGGGCGCGAAGCCCTCCCCCCCATCGGACCACCAGCGCGCGCCCGTCCAGCCTGCGGTGAGGCTGCCCCCGGCAAAACGCGCGGTTTCCTCGACCAGTCGGTCGGCATGCCAGCTTTCGACAAAGGCGTGATGCAGCATATCCTCGCACCAATGCGCCGCCGCGACCAGAGCCTCGGCGGCCACCCCCGCCAGCGCGAGATAGAGCGGAAAGCGCCGACCTGCCAGATCAATCGAAGGTGCCAGAACGCCTGCCGCGCCAACTGGCCCTTCGGCCCGTGCAAAGCGCCAGGGCGGGGCGCGGTCATAGAGATCATCGAAAGCGGCGGCGAACATGCGCCGCGCCGCATCCACCTCCCCCGAAAGCCAGCCATCCAGCGCGGCGCGCTCCGCAGCAGGCAGCCCGCGCGCGACAAAATCGCCATGGCTGGGCAGCTTGCCAAACAACAGAGCAACCACAGCCATCACAGCTTGACCGGGCAACGGAAGGACCACAGATCGCCCCGGCTGAAAGGATTGTGCCGCGAGGGCAGTTCGATGGTCAGCGTGGCGCTGTCATTGCCCGCGCCAAAGCGCGCGCGGATCGTCTGGGCGCCCGCGTTTTCCTTGGCCGCATTGCCCATCAGACGGAACAGCGCCCAGGGGCCATCGGCATCGAAACGCCGCGCTTCCTTGCCATCGGCGCCATAGAGCACCACCTCGGCATGCGGCACCCCGCCCGAGAGCGACCAGAGCAGCGGGCGCGGCTGGTTCTGCGCGGCGTCAAAGCGATAGCTTGCCCCGCCATTGGCCACCTGCACCGCACTGACGCCGCTGCCCAGCGAGGCCATGGAGACGCGGATCGTCAGCCCGCCGGCCAGCATATCACGGATCTGCGCGGCCTTGGCGAATTGCTCCGGGCTGGCCGGATCGAGCGTGCGGGCCAGCGGATCGCTCTCCCGCCAGCGCCAGACCGGGCCACTGGTGTCGATCATCGGCATCAGGCGTTGCTGGACGAACTGGTCAAGCGCGCCGCCCATGCCGAAGACCCGCAACACGTTCGCTGCCGAGGCATCCTGCCCGGCGGTCCCGAAAAAAGGGAAGTGCTCCTTGGCAGCCTCCTGACAGGCTGGCAGCACGCCCTGCATATAGGCATCGGCCACGGCGCCCTTGGCGGCGCTGACCTGAGCGGCCGCCCCGCCCCCGGCAGCGGATTTCACAAAGCCCTGCAGCTGGGGCGGAGCGCCGGCAGCGGCAGCCTGAACCGAGGCCATGGCGGCGGCCATCTGCGCCTGCGTGGCATCGGCCCCGCCGCCTCCGCCCACCGAGCGGGCGGCCATCACCGCCTGCCCCGCTTGCTTCAACGCAGCGACAAATTCATCGACCGGCGCGGGGTTCTTGCCATCGCCGACATAATCCTGAAGCGGACGGAAATAGTTGGTGATCTCTGCCCCGGCATCCAGACCCGTCGCCTGACCGGCGCCAGCTTCAGCGGCATAGCGCCCGATGCGTGAGCGGTTGATCCGTTCTTCCACCAGACGCTTGCCCAGGCCCGAGGCGCCGCCCTCGAAACTGGTGTTCTTGCGCAGTTCGAGCAGCACACGCTTCACCGGCGAGGGGCTCTTGGTCATGGCGCCGAAAGCGGCGGGGTCGCGGAAGTAATCGCCCGGCTGCATCGCCGCGATCACCGCCTCCCAGGCCGCGATATAGTCCTTGGCGTAAAGGCCCGCGATGCCGGGGCGGATGTTGCTCATTTCCTCGCGCACACCGCCGGTCTGAGCGTCACCGCCCAGCACCCAGAGATCGCGTTGCATATCCTGCTGCACCGTGGCGAGGCCCAGCATATAGCTCTTTTCAAAGCCGTCGCGGGTGAAGAAATAGGGCACGCGGGTGCCAAGGATCTGGTCATGATTGGCAAAGGCCGAGGCATCGCCCTGCGACAGCACCCCAGAGACCTGCCAGTCCGGCCCCTCGCCCGCCGCCTTCTGCTTCATCACCGCATAGGCGCGATCCGCCAGCGAGAGCGTGCCGATGGCGCTGCGCGCGCTGGCCACCAGCTCACCATTGAGCGGCGGCTTGCGGTCGGCCCAGACGCTGGCCAGATCCTTGTCTTCCAGCAGGGCATCGAGATGTTTGGCCAGCTGATCGCGTTCCGAGGCGCTGTCCGGTCCGGCGAAGACTTTCGTCGCCCAGTCATTGGTCACCCAGCGATGGACCGCCTTGGCATCCATCGGCCCCTGCTGACCCAGCATCAGATAGACCTTGAGCGGCTCATACAGCGCCATGGCATCGCCGTGGCTCTCGGTCATCGCTTGTTCGAGGCGCAACATCAGGCGTGGCAGCATCACGCGGCGCAGCGCCTCGCGATAGCTTTCCTCGGCCTGCTGACTGAGGCTATCCTGATAGAGGCCAAAGGTCATCAGCAGCGGCGGCCCGCCTTCCTGACGGTCACGATAGCCACGCGCCAGATTGCGCAAGCTGTTCAAAGCGGGCAGCGCGGCGCGCAGATCGCCATCGCCTTCACGCACCTGTTTAAGGTCGATCCCGGCATCGTGAAGTTGGGCGCTCGCCTTGCCGGTCTGCTCCAGAAGGTCAGCTTGCAGCATGCGGTTGCGCGCAAAGCTGACGCCCCAGAGCGCCAGCACCACCAACACCGCCGCGCCAATCGCCGAAAGGCCGCCGATCAGCCGCGCCCGCTGGCGCAGCAGCGCGGCAGGATCATGCGAGACCAGCCCGGCCTCGGGAAAGACCACCTCGCCCAGCAAGCGGTTGAGAAAATAGGCCCGACCAGAACCCCCACCCTGGGCAGGCTGGGCCGGGCGGTCATAGATATCCGCCATGCCCGAGAGGATGCGGTCCAAAGGCGCGCCCTGCTGGATGCCGCTGGTGAAATAAAATCCACGCAGCCGCGCCGTGGGCGCATCGCCACTGGCGAAGGCGCCTTCAAGGAAGCGCGACACCCGTGAGCGCAGCGACTGGAACTGCGCCGGAAAGCCCAGCAGCAGCGCGCGGCGCAGCGGATCGACCTCCTCGAACAGGCGCTTGGCCTGCCGGTCGGCCACGGCCTGCGCCACGCCGTCGAAGGCCCTAACCTGCATCTCGGCGGTGGGCGGGCCATCCTGATAGGCAAAGCTGTGGCCCAGCACCGCGCGGCGGCCTTCCACATCCAGATCGTCGAAATATTCGGTGAAACCGGCGATCAGATCGGCTTTGGTCAGCAGGATGTAGACCGGGGCGGAGACCTCCAAAGTCTGGCGCAACTCGATCAGGCGACGGCGCACCGCTGCGGCATGATTGTCGATCCCCGCGCAGTCGGCCGCCAGCAGTTCGTCCACACCAATGGCCACGATGATGCCGTTGATCGGTTGACGCGGGCGGTGCTTGCGCAACAGCGAGAGGATCGAACTCCAGCCGCGCCGGTCGACCTGATAGTCGGAATCCTGCGTGGTGTAGCGCCCCGCAGTATCAACCATCACCGCTTCATCGGCGAACCAGAAATCGAGGTTGCGCGTGCCGCCAACGCCTTTCACCGCGCTGTCGTTAAAGGGAAAACGCAGGCCGGAATTGAGCAGCGCCGTGGTCTTGCCCGCGCCCGGCGGGCCGATGATAACATACCAAGGGCGCGTATAGAGATAATCCCGCCGCTGCCCCGAAGCGCCCTTCATCTGCGCCAGAGCATCACGCATGCGCTGGCCAAGCGCGCGATCTTCCTCATCCTCGGCAGAGGGGGCCAGTTCCTCGCCCAGCGCCTTGGCGGCCTGCCGGGCCTTGCGGCGGCGCAGGAAGGCCAACACGCCCCACACCCCGCCCACAACGGCCACACACAACAGCCGCACCCACCACGGGCGCAGAAAACCGACAAACAACGGCAGTCCCGCCGCCAGCAGCAGCGCCATCAGCAGCGCGCAGGCAATGGTGACGAACCACCAGTTCTTCAGCAGACGCATCGGAAGCTCTCTCCGGCTCAATATCGGCGGGGCACGATGATTTCGACGCGCCTGTTGCGGGATTTGCCTTCCGGCGTATCGTTGGAGGCGATCGGCACCGTCTCCCCCATGCCCTTGGCCGCGACGCGCAAGGGATCGGTCAGACCGCCACGGATGATCGCCGCCACCGTCTGCGCCCGGGCCTGAGACAGCGCCATATTGTCCGGGAAGCTGAGGTTGGCGACGCGGTCGCTATCAGCATGGCCCTCGATCAGCACCTGGCCCTTTTCTTTCTCGATGGCGGCGGCGATGCGCTTGAACAAAGCCTCACGCCCGGGCTCCAGCTGGTCCGAGCCCGAGCGGAACAGCTGGCCCACGCTGGTGCGCACGCGCACGGTCTGGGCGTCTTCCTCCACCGTCACCAACCCCTCGCGGATTTCCGGTTCGAGGAAGCGGCGCAGTTCCGAAGCCTGAGCGCTGCTGCTGGCCGGCAGGCTGGCGGCGGGGCGCGAGAGCGTCAGCCGGTCGCCCGGCACCAGCCCGAGCAGCGCGTTGGACGGCGCCTCCCCGCCCGACATCAGGATCAGCCGCAAGCCGATGTAGATCAGCAGCAGCAGCCCCGCCGCAGCGGCTCCGGCCAGCGCCAGCAGATTCCATGGCGCGATCCGGCGCAAGGGCGCATTCTCGCCGCGCCATTGCGGCGACATTTCGCTCATCGAGAGCGAGCGGACATGCTGCAGACTGCCATGCAGCTTCGCCATGATCTCATGCAGGCGGCGCTTGCCGTCGGGCATCACGCGGAAGCGGCCCTCGAACCCGGCTGCCAGGCAGGCGTGATAGAGTTCGATGATGTCCAGATTGTCGGCGGGCGCGCGCAGCATATCGTCGGTCAGCTGCCAGAAGCGGTCGCCGCCGATGTTCTCCTGAAAGAACTGCACCACCATTGAGCGGCGTGCCCATTCCGCGCCATCGGTGCCGATGTTGGGCAGGTTCTGGGCAATATCGTCCACCGTGGCGCAAACGGCATATTTGGCGCGCTGGCGCACCTCCTCGCGGTAATGCGGGGCGATGGCGCGGTCGAAAGCGGAGATGATCTGCGTCGCCTCGCGGTGGAACTGCGGCAGCGGCGCGCGCACGCGCCCGGCGCGCATGCCCGCCGCCAGAGCCAGCACCGGCGCGGCCTCGATCAGCATCAGATTGCGGATGCTGCGCGGCGTGGCGGGGCCGGGCACATCATCCTCGGCCAGACGCGACGGCGCAAGGCCAGCGCCCGGTGGCGGCATGCCCGCACGCGACAAAGGCGGCGGCGCGTCATAGCCCTGTGTTGGCGGCGGAGGCGGCGGGGCTGCCCAATCGCGCATCGCATCGGAAGGCGCGGCAGGTTGCCCCTGCCCGCCCCTCAGCCCCTGAAGCGGCGAGGGGCGAAAGACCGTGCGGTTGCCGCTCCTGTCGTTCGGATCGTTGCTCATCGTCCGCTTTTCTTGACGCACCAGAGTTCGAGATTGAGCTGCGGCCAATCCCCCGCGACATGCAGGCCCAAAGCGGGCGAGGTCAGCAGGTCACGCCAATCCGCCGCGCCGCGATCCAGCTCGAAATAGACGAAGCCGGGCAGCACGCGGATCTGCGGCGGCGGGGTCGGCGTATGGCGCAGTGGCACGCCGGGCAGCGCGCTGTCCACGATCTGGCGCATCTTCTGCACCGCGCCGAATTTGGCGACCGAGGGAAACAGCCCACGAATTTCCTCAAGGGGCGAGGCCGCCGCCACGGCGAGATAGAAATAACCGTGCTGATAGAGCCCATGATCGGTGATTTTCGAAACGTAAGCCCCCGGCCCGGCGTTCTCCAGCGGCAGTTGCACCGCCGAACGGTCGAACACAGCGGCCAGCATCGATTGCAGCAGATCTATCACCGGGTCGAAGCAGGTCTGCGGATTTTCGTGATCGTAGCGCGGCAGCGGCGGCGGCTTGCGCTCGGGCCGGATCATGGTGGCGATCTCACCCGCCATGGCGATCAGCGTTTCATAGAGCCGCTCAGGGTGAAGCATCGGCAGGCGCTCGGCATGCTGAAGCACCGGCAGCCAGCGGTTGAGCGCCTGAAGCAGCAGGAAGCTGGCGAAGGTTTCCGCGCCGCCATCGGTGGCTTCCACCGCGCGCAGGGCCAGTTCCTCGGCGCGCTGTTCGACGCGGCCAAGGATATCGGTGACCGCACCGCGCAGGCGCAGCGAGGCATCCTTGTCCAGCGTGGGCGGGATAAAGCGGTCATCGAACATCAGGCGGCGGTTGTGGACTTCGCGTACCCGCGCGATGCCCAAGGTCACCCGGCCATAGATCTGATCCCGCGTGACGCCGAAGCGCAGATTGGGGCGACCGAAGTCGATCGGTTCGGTGGTGCGATCATCGGAAAAGCTGTCCGCCGTTTCGCGCTCATCGACAAGGAAACGGGCATCCAGCGATGGATTTTCCGCATCGCGAAATTCCGTTGCGCCGCCCTGCTGAGCGGGCAGCGTGAGATAAATCACCGCATCGCGCACCTCGGCAGGAACATCCAGAGGCTCGGGCGGCGGCATATCCTCCGGGATGGCGAAGGGCGTGCCGTCGGGCAGAATGCCCGAGGCGCGGATCACGCCGAATTTGCCCAGCGAGGCCAGATCCTCATCCACCACGATCTCGGTAAAGCCCCAGGGCCAGGGCTGCACGCTGCTGACGCGGGCGCGGATCAGGCCGTCGATGAAGCGATCCTGGGCCTGGAAATGCTGGGGGCGCAGAAACATGCCTTCCCGCCAGGCAACCCGGTTATTTCCACCCATTTCGCTTCAGGCCTCTTCTGTGACGTGTCCGTGACGTAGCTGTGCCATGGGACGTTTCGAACATGGCTTCCAGTCCGTATAAGGCGGTGTTATTGCAGCATGAAAGCTTTTCCAACGATTATCTTCCCAAGGCGGCCCGCTCGTGAACGAACATGACAGCACTTCGTTCGATCCGAGAACTTGGGTTAACCAAAGCTCGTCGGCGCTAGATACGCCCGGAACCACGGTACGTTCCCGGCCGGCACGCCCTCAACTTCACGCGCATCTCCTTCCTCTGGGGAGTGCTGTGCTGTTAGCCTTGGCCGGAGCAGGCATTGCGGCGTTAAATCGACCTGCCGTGCCGCATTCCGGACCAATCGTTGCCACGCCGCCATCTGCCCAGCGCTTTACCAGCCGACGCACGCTCAATCTGGCCGATGTGGGGGATATCGGCTCTCAACTCGAACCCTCCGGACTGTCGCAAAGCGAAGCGCGGGAGATCAGCCGGGAGGTCGTGAACGCGCTGGGCTCTGCGCCGGGCGAAATTCGCCTGATCCTCGATCTGGAACGCAGCGGAGAGACCTCAACGTTAATCACGCTGGAGGCCACGCGCACCGATGGCACCGGTCTGATGCTACACCGGCAGGCCAATGGCGCGCTGGAGGCCAAACCCCTCTCCGGCGACCTGACCAGACGACTCACCGTGGTGCGCGGCGAGATCGACAGCAACAGCTTCTATTCCTCGGCGGTGACGGCGGGGGTGACGGACAGCCTGATCGGCGAAGTCGCCAATGCCTTCAGCTATGATTTCGACATGCAACGCGAAGTCGCGCCCGGCGATGTCTTCGAAGTGGCCTTCGAACAGGCCTATAATCGCGCGAATGAGGCGGTGGGCGTGCCGCGCCTTGCCTATGTCTCGCTGCGCACCGCGACATTGTCCCGCACGCTCTATCGCTTCACCCCGCCCGGTGAGCGCGAGCCCGGCTGGTTCGACGGCAATGGCGCCAGCACGGTGCGCGCGCTGATGCGGACGCCGGTCGATTCCGCACGCATCACCTCGCAATTCGGCATGCGCATGCATCCCATTCTGGGTTTCGAGAAGATGCATCGCGGCACCGATTTCGCCGCGCCCACCGGCACACCGGTCTTCGCATCGGGCAACGCCACGGTGGAGTTTGCCGGGCCGAAGGGGCCCAACGGCAACTTTATCCGCCTGCATCACGACAATGGCTGGGAAACGCTGTACCTGCATCTCAACCGCATCCTGCCGGGCGTGACGCAAGGCGCGCGGGTGGCGCAAGGCCAGCAGATCGGCGAGATCGGCACGACGGGGCGCTCGACAGGACCGCATCTCCATTATGAGGTGCATATCGACGGGCAGCCGGTGGACCCGCTCAAGATCGATGTCGGCACGGGGCAGACGCTGACAGGGGCGGCTCTCATCGCCTTCCACAAGCAGCGCGATGCCATCGATACGCAACGCGCCGGAGCCAGGCAGCCCTGATCTATGCCAAGGCTGGGCTGCGCTGCCCCTTGCGCCATGTGATCAGCAAGGGCGCAACAAAAACAATCAGCGCCATCATCATGGCGAAGCTGGCATTCAGCCCCTCCGACGATCCGCCCCATAGGGCCGATCCCACCAGATCGAGATCGATCACCGCCCCAAACCCGCCCACACCGGGATTGGGATCGAGGCCCAGCAGCAATTGCTCGGCAGCATTCCATGCGACATGCGCGCCGACCGCGCTCGCCATACCGCCCCCGCGCAAGGCGAGCAGGCCAAACCAGATCCCGCCGATCAGCAGATTGGCCAGCGTGACCGCAGACCGCGCCTCTCCCAGACAATGGACCAAAGCGAAGATGGCGGCCGTGATCATCACCGCCAGCGGCCCTCCCCACGCTTGTGCCAGCACGAGCTGAATCCAGCCCCGGAAGTAATACTCCTCGGCGGCGACCTGAAGCAGCACCACGCCCAGCCCGGCCAACAGCAGTTTGGGATCTGGATGCGCGCTGCCAGGGACCACGGCTCCGGCCAGCCAGGCGTAGGCCACCGCCAGCAGCAGGCCGCCCAGACCAAGGCTCAGCCCAAAGACGAAGCCTCGCAATGGCCGAGGGCCCAGCACCGATCCTGCTCGGCTGAGCCATGCCCCCACCACGGCAACGGCCAACATCGCGCCGGAGACGATGATGGTGAACAACGCCTCAAGCGCCGCATCGGACGGGGTGCCCGAAAGCAGTGCCTCCGTCACTTTCCCGGCCAGCGCAGGGCCGAAGCGCAGAATCCCCGCCATCAACAGCGTGCCGACCACCAGCACAACCCCGGCGCGGAGGTGATGTTTGCCCGACCGGGATGATGTCAGCATGGCGCAAGATCCATCGGCCCGATCTTACGGCGGGAGGGAAGGACAGGCATCTGATCTCCTGACTTTATCGAATGCTGGCCTCTGTTTAGCGACAGATCGCACGACCTGCAATTTCAGCAAGCCGGCCAATCCCCCTCACATCTCCTCGCACAAACGCCCCTTGACAAGAGATGTTATAACATCAATCAGGCGCGCAACTTAGAGGGGGCTCGCATGATCTTTGCTTTTCCGTCGCGCCCGGCACGCCGCCGGGCCCGTTTCAACCATGCCTCACGTCTGGCGCTGCTGGCGGGGCTCACGCTGGGCACCATCTCGCCCGCGCTGGCCGAGGAAGCGCCCGGCGATGAGACGCGCGCCGACATCCGGGTCGATGGCCGCCGCGAACAGAAGCTGGATCGCCCCGCCGAAGCCATCGGCGCCACCATCGATGCGGGCATACTGGCCCGCGCCAACACCATCACGGCGGAAGATGCGCTGCGCTATCTGCCCAACATCCAGCTGCGCCAGCGCTACATCGGCGACACCGGCAGCGCGGTGGCGGTGCGCGGCACCAGCGGCTTCCAGACGGCGCGCGTGCTGGTCACGCTCGACGGCATTCCGATCAGCAATTTTCTGGGCAACACCTATGTCTATGCCCCGCTGTGGGGCATGGTCGCGCCCGACGAAATCGAGAGCGTGGATGCCTCCTACGGCCCCTTCTCGGCACGCTATGGCGGCGGCACGATGGGTGCGGGGATCTTTATTCAGACCCATATGCCGCAGAAGCTGGAGGCGGGTGTCGACCTCACTTACGGCAATCAGGATTTCAACGCTCAGAAGAGCAGCGACAGCCTGAACACATGGCGCATCCAGTCGCATATCGGCAACCGCCACGGCAATGTGTCATGGATGCTCTATCAGGACCATCTGAGCAGTCAGGGCCAGCCACTCTATTTCGCGGTGACGCCCGTTTCGGCAGGCACCACGGCTGCGGGCACACCGGTGACAGGCGCGCTGCGTGACCGCGATGCCACCAACACCGACCGCTATCTGGTCGGCTCCTCGGGCGTGACGGATACGCGCAGCGATCTGGTCAAGGGCAAGCTGGCATGGGATGCGGCGCCCTCCACGCGGGTGATGCTGACCACCGCCTATCGCGATCTGCGCTATGACAGCCTCGCGCCGGAAACCTATCTGCGAGACGCCGCGGGCAATGGCGTGATCAGCGGCTCGGCGCAGATCGACGGCCGCAGCTATGCGCTCTCCAGCCTGCTGGGGCTGCGCAAGCAGGATGTGCAATTGCGCGATCTGCTCAGCGGGATCAGCGTGACCTCGCAGCTCACCCATCGCCTGCATGCGGAACTCAGCGCCTCAACCTACAATGTGCTGGGCGGCGAGACGCGGCAGGCCTATCCGGCAGGCAATGGCGCTCAGGTGATCGCTACGGATGCGCAGGGCTGGGCCAATGCGGCGGCGCGCTTTGCGTGGGATATGGCCAAGGGCAACCAGATCGGCTTCGGCGGCGATTACGCCCAATACTGGACCCAGACCAGCACCTGGAACTCCACCGACTGGCTGAACGGCGCCCGCTCCAGCTTTGCCGAACGCTCGGGCGGCAAGACCGAGATCTTCGGCCTCTATGGCGAGGACCGCTGGGCCCTGACCCCCACGCTGACCCTCACCGCAGGCCTGCGCTATGACCATTGGCGCGCCTTCGACGGCCAGCGCACCACCAGCGCCAGCGCTTTAACCTATCCGTCGCGTGCCAAGGATGGCTGGTCGCCCAAGGGCGTGCTGCGCTGGACCCCGGCCAAGGGCTGGGCGGTGCAGTTGCGCGCGGCGCAGGCCTGGCGCTTCCCCACCGTCACCGAGCTGTTCCAGTCGGCCAGCAGCGGCGGCGTGCTGGTGCAGAGCGACCCCAACCTCAAGCCTGAACACTCCACCACCTTCGATCTGGGCACCACCCGTGACATGGCACTGGCCGGAGGCACACTCAGCCTTGGCGCCACGCTGTTCCATGAGCGGGTAAGCAACACGCTCTACAACCAGCAGAACGCTTTCACCGGCGCGACCTATTACCAAAACATCGGCCTTGTGCGCACGCGCGGCGTGGAGCTGTCGGCCACCGGGCGGCATCTGTTTGACGGACTGCTGGATCTGGACGGCGCCTTTGCGTGGCAGGGCGGCAAGATCCTCCAGAACGCCAATCTGCCGGTCAGCGTGGGCAAGGAAATGCCCCGCGTGCCGCGCATTCGCTGGAACCTGCTGGCCACGCTGCATCCGGTCGAGAAGGTCGATGCCACCGTGGGCGTGCGGCATGAGGGCGCGCAGTTCAGCGATCTGCTCAACAGCGACGGGCGGCGCGGCGGCTTCGGCTATGCCGATGCCTACACCTTCGTTGAAGCGCGGCTGGGCGTGCACATCACCCGCCAGCTTCAGGCCAGCGTGGGCGTGGACAACCTCTTCAACCAGATCCGCTACATCTACCATCCCTATCCGCGCCGCACGGTGTTCCTCGCTCTGAAGTGGCGCGCACAGTGACGGATTGGGTGAGCATGGCGGCGCCCTTAACGCTGACGCAGGTCTGCAAGAGCTTCAACGGGCGCCGCGTGCTCGATGGGCTGGACCTTCAGGTCGAGCCCGGCGAGGTGGTGGCATTGCTGGGCCGCAATGGCGCGGGCAAGACCACCACGCTCAACCTCGTGCTGGGCTTCGAACAGGCCGACAGCGGCACGGTGGCGATCTGCGGCGAGCCGCCTGCACAGGCCCGCGCCCATCTGGCCTATCTGCCCGAACAGGTGGCGCTGTATCCCCATCTCTCGGGGTTGGAGAACCTGCGTTATTTCACGGCACTGGCAGGGCTAAAACTGTCCAGACCTGAAGCCGCCGCCCTGCTGGCCGAGGCAGGCCTGCCACCCGAGGCCTGTCTGCGCCGCGCCAGCGCCTATTCCAAGGGCATGCGTCAGAAGGTGGGGATCGCCATCGCTCTGGCGCGGCGCTGCCCGCTGCTGCTTCTCGACGAACCCGGCTCGGGCCTCGATCCGCTGGCCATGGAGGAGCTGGGCGCGCTGGTCCGACGCGTGGCGGCGCGTGGCACCGGGGTTCTGGTGGTCTCGCATGATCTCTTCGGCCTCAAACCCATGGCCGACCGCGCCGTGGTGCTGGAAGGCGGCAGGATCGGCCACAACTTCGATCCGCGCCATGCCGATGCCGCCGCGCTGCTATCCTTCTACGGTGCAGCATCATGAATCCCGCCCTGCTACGCGCCGAGGCGCTGCTGATGCTGCGCAACCGGGCGCTATGCCTGATGCTGGCGGTGCTGGCCGCGCTGCTGCTCGGCACCGGCCTGACCACCCTGCGCGATCATGCCGCCACCGCGCGCACCTTCGCCCAAACCGAGCAGGCCGAACGCGACCGCTGGCTGAGCCAAAGCGCCAAGAACCCCCATCGTGCCGCGCATTTCGGCCTCTGGGTGTTTCGCGCGCCTGCGCCGCTGTCGGCCATCGATCCGGGCACCGATCCCTTTGTGGGGCGCATGCTGCGGGTCGAAGCGCATCATCCCAATGATCCGCTGTTTCTTTCCTCACTGGATGAAGGCCCGTTCCATCGCGCCGGGGTTTCCACCATGGCCGATATGATCGCCCTGTTCGTGCCTTTGGCCGCGCTGTTGCTGGGCTTTGCCAGCTTTGCAGCGGATCGCGAAAGCGGGCGGCTGCGCATGGTGATCGGCGCGGGCGGGCAAGTGCTGCAGATCGCAAGCAGGCGCCTTGCGATAAGGCTGGCCGCGCTGGCGATGGCGACGGGCCTGCCCATGCTGGCCATCGGACTGATGGCCGGGGGAGAGATCGCCCTGCTGATCGCCATGCTGCTGGTGGCGTTGGCCTATGGCGCCGTCTTTCTAGCCATCGGCATGGCGGTCTCGCTGCGCGCGCCCAGCAGCCGAGCGGCGCTGGCCTTGCTGCTGGCCCTGTGGGTGACGCTCTGCGTGCTGGTGCCGCGTCTGGCCACCGCCGCTGTCGAAAGTGCTTTGCCCACGCCCTCGCATACGGCGCTGCTCGATGAGGCCGCCGCGATCAACCGCGCCTATAACACGCCCGAAGCCGCCGCAGCCCGCAAGCAGCAGCTTATGACGCAGAGCGCGCATATGGATGTTGGCGGAGCGATGCTCTACAACCGCGACCACCACGACAACGCCACCTATGATGCCAGCCTTGGCCGCATGACAGCCCGCTTGCAAAGACAGGACGGCTGGCTGACCGTGGCAGGCCTCACCTCCCCCCTGCTGCCGTTCCAGCTGGCCAACGATACGCTGGCCCGCAGCGGCGCAAACGACCATGCCGCCTTCCTGCAGGCCGCCGAGGCCTATCGTCGTCGCATGTCGGATCTGATGAACCTTGATCTGCGCGCCCATCCCGTTGCCGCCGGGCAAACTTATCGTGCCGGGCGTTCGCTTTTTGCCGCCCTGCCGCCTTTTGTGGTGCCTCAGGCCGGCATGATGAGCCTGCTCTGGCCGCTTGCCTTGCTGGCATTATGGCTGATCGGCAGCCTGTCGTTTCTTCGCGCCACCATCCGGAGGCTTCGCCCATGATCGCTCTGATCCAACTCGAAATCCGGATGCTGGTCACAAGACGCCTGAACCGGGCGATCGGCGCCCTGTTGCTGCTCGCCATGCTGATCGCGACGGCCAGCGGCCTCCAGCAAGCCCGAAGCCGCCAGCGCGAGATCGCCCATGCCCAGGCCGAAACCGCTCAGGCCAAGGCGCAGGCCCGCGCCATCGCGGCCCAGACCAACCGCCCGCCCGAACAATATCGCGATCCATCCGATCCCTATGGCTATCTCTTCTATTTCGCCAGGCTGCACGCCATCCGCGCCCTGCCCCCGCTCGCTCTGATCGCCACCGGTGACAGCGATCTGCTCCCCACGGCGATGAGCATCGCCCCCGGCCATGCCGATGCACGGGGCGTCGCGACTGTGGCCAATCCACGCCTCGCACGGATCGGGCGTTTCGATCTGGCGTTCGTGCTGGCTTATCTGCTGCCATTGGCCCTGATCGCGATGGCAGGCACAGTGATCTCCGCAGAGCGCGAAGGCGGCCAATTGCCCCTGCTGCGCGCGCAACCGGCCGGGCTGGGGCGCATTGCTCTGGCACGTTTTTCAGCGCTGGCTGTGGTGACCATACCCGCAGTGCTCGCCATGCTCTGGCTGACACTGGCGCTGGCCGGGGCGGTCACCGGGGCCTCATCGGGCATGCTGGCGATGCTCAGCCTTGATCTGGCAGGGTTTATGCTGTTCTGGCTGGCGCTGGCAGGCTGCGCATCAGGTTTGCGGATCACCGGCAGCGCCAGCGTCATTGGACTGTTGCTGATCTGGGCGGTGATGGGCTTTGTGGTGCCCCTGGCCTGCGGCTGGTGGGCAGGGCTTGCGGCCCCCTCGCGCATTCAGCCTGTCCAGACCTCGCGAGATATGGCCGCGCGCTTCGATGCCGATCCGGCAGGGCAGACAAGCCTCTGGCTGAAGCGCCACGCCCCCGGCCTGACGCCCGAGGCCAGCCAGCGCGCCGATCTGCAACGTCTGGCGCTGGATGGGCAGACTGCGGAGGCACTGGCCGCCTATCGTCTCGCCGCGCAGGATTATGACCGCGATGCCGCCCTCTGGCAGGAGCGACTGGCCCCTGCCTCGCCCATGCTGCTGCTGGAACAAGCTCTGCTGACCGCAGCCGGACAGGATCGGCGCGATGGCCTGCGCTTCACCGAACAGGCCGACCAGCATGCGCTCGATCTGGAGGCGCGCTTCACGCCCGCGATCCTCGCCTCGGCGCAAGCAAAGGAAGCCAAAGCCGATGGCGGTCAGGCGGAACAGCGCTATGAGGCATGGAGCAGCGATCCGGTGACGCATGCTGCCCTTCGCATCGCGCCCGGCTGGAGCCTGCTGCTTTGGGCTTTGGCTGCTGTTCTGGCAGCATGGGCGCTGTGGCAAAACCCCGGTCGGATTGCGGATCAGGGAACACGCGTCTAGGCTCCCGCGACGCGATCACGATCCGGCAGACCATCCGGGCCGGTTTCCCTATCCGGCTATGTCTCCGCCAATCATATGCGGATTCAATGTGAACGGCCCTCCACTCGTCTCGCATTTCAACGCCGCTTCGTCCTAATGGGGCGACTGCATCGGACTCGCCCGCGCCTTTTGCCCGGGTGATCCAAGCAGGAGCACACCCATGCAGGACATCCTCTGGATCGGCCTCTTCCTCGCCCTTTTGGCGGCCAGCCTTGGCTACACCGCCCTGTGCAACCGGGCTTGAGGGAGACCCACCTATGACACTCGACCTCTGGCTGGCGGGTTTCACCGCCATCGGCCTTCTCGTTTACCTCGTTGCCGTACTCGCGCGGCCCGAGCGGTTCTAGGGAGGCGCCGTCATGACTTTCCAGGGATGGCTGCTGATCGCAGTCTTTATCGGTGTGCTGCTGGCGCTGACCAAGCCGATCGGGCTCTGGCTTTTCGCGCTGTATGAGGGGCGCCGCACGCCGCTTCACAGCCTTCTGGGCCCGGTCGAGCGCGGCTTCTACCGCCTCTCCGGCATCGACCCGCAGGAGGATCAGAGCTGGCGCCGTTACGCGGTGCATATGCTGATCTTCAACGCCGCACTGGGCCTGCTGACCTATGTGCTGCTGCGCGCTCAGGCGCTGTTGCCACTCAACCCGCTGGGCTATGCGGGGTTGAACGAGAACCTCTCCTTCAACACGGCGGTCAGCTTCACCACCAACACCAACTGGCAGAGCTATGCGGGCGAGTCGACCATGTCGAACCTTTCCCAGATGCTGGCGCTGACCATTCACAACTTCCTCTCGGCAGCCACCGGCATCGCGCTGGCCTTCGCGCTGTTTCGCGGCTTTGCGCGGCGTGAGGCCAAGGGCATCGGCAATTTCTGGGCCGATATGACGCGGGTGACGCTGTACCTGCTGCTGCCTTTGTGCGTGGCGCTGACGGTCTTCTACATCGCCAGCGGCGTGCCCCAGACGCTGGCCGGTTCCGTCGATGTCCATACGCTGGAAGGCGTGAAGCAGACGCTGGCGCTGGGCCCGGTGGCATCGCAGGAAGCGATCAAGATGCTGGGCACCAATGGCGGCGGTTTCTTCAACGCCAACAGCGCCCATCCTTTCGAGAACCCCAATGCGCTGACCAATCTGGTGCAGATGTTCTCGATCTTCGCGATCGGCATGGGGCTGACCTACACCTTCGGCAAGGCGGTGGGCAACACGCGCCAGGGCTGGGCCATTCTGGCCGCGATGATGGCGATCTTTCTGGTCGGCACCACCGTCACCTATTGGCAGGAAGCCAATGGCACGCCGATGCTCCACGCGCTGGGCGCCGCTGGCGGCAATATGGAGGGCAAGGAGGTGCGCTTTGGCATCGCCGCATCCTCGCTCTTCGCCGTGGTGACGACGGCGGCCAGCTGCGGCGCAGTCAATGCCATGCATGACAGCCTGACGGCTCTGGGCGGGCTGGTCCCGCTGTTCAACATGCAGCTTGGCGAGGTTGTCGTGGGCGGTGTTGGCGCGGGCATCTATGGCTTCCTGCTCTTCGCCATTCTGGCGGTGTTTGTGGCCGGTCTGATGGTGGGTCGCACACCCGAATATGTCGGCAAGAAGATCGAGAGCCGCGAGGTCAAACTCTCCGTGCTGGCGATTGCCGTGCTGCCGCTGGTGATTTTGGGCATGACGGCGATTGCCTCGGTGCTGCCCGCAGGGCTAGCCGGGCCGCTCAACAAGGGCCCGCATGGCTTTTCCGAGATCCTCTATGCCTTCACCAGCGCGGTGGCCAACAATGGCTCGGCCTTTGGCGGGCTGACGGCGAACACGCCTTTCTACAACGGCATGCTGGGCGTGGCGATGTGGATCGGGCGGTTCTTCATCATCATCCCGATGCTGGCCGTGGCGGGCAGTCTGGCTGCCAAGAAGCACACGCCTGAAAGTGCCGGCAGCTTCCCCACCACCGGGCTGCTGTGGACGGGTCTGCTGGTCGGCATCATCGTGATCGTCGGCGGGCTGACCTTCCTGCCCGGCCTCGCGCTTGGTCCCATCGCCGATCATCTCGCGATGATCCGTGGCCAAACCTTCTAAGGAGTGCGGCAGATGGCCCGTTCCGAAAGCAAATCGCTGTTTACCGCTGACCTGATCGTTCCGGCGATTGGCGATGCCTTCCGCAAACTCAATCCCAAGGAGCTGATCCGCAACCCGGTGATGTTCACCACCGCTGTCGTGGCGCTGTTGCTCACCGTCCTGCTGGTGGTGGGGCATGATGGGCTGACCATCGGCTTCAAGCTGCAACTGGTGATCTGGCTCTGGCTGACGGTGCTGTTCGGCACCTTTGCCGAGGCGCTGGCCGAAGGGCGCGGCAAGGCGCAGGCCGCGAGCCTGCGCGCCACCAAGGCGGAGCTGACCGCCAAGCGCATCAAGGGCAATGGCGTGGAAAATGTCCCCGCCAGCGCCCTGCGCAAGGGCGATGTGGTGCTGGTGCAGACCGGCGACCTCATCCCCTCGGACGGCGAGGTTGTCGCCGGTGTGGCCTCGGTGAACGAGGCCGCCATCACCGGCGAATCCGCCCCCGTGATCCGCGAGGCGGGCGGCGACCGCTCTGCCGTCACGGCAGGCACGCGGGTGATCTCGGACGAGATCCGCGTGCAGGTCACGGTGAACCCCGGTCAGGGTTTCCTCGACCGCATGATCGCTTTGGTCGAGGGCGCAGAACGCCAGAAGACCCCCAATGAAATCGCCCTGACCCTGCTGCTGGTCGGCCTGACGATCATCTTCCTGATCGCCGTGGGCACCATTCCGGGCTTTGCCTCCTATGCGGGCGGCAGCGTGCCGGTGGCCATTCTGGCGGCTCTGCTGATCACGCTGATCCCCACGACCATTGCCGCGCTGCTCTCGGCTATTGGCATTGCGGGGATGGACCGTCTGGTGCGCTTCAATGTGCTGGCCAAATCGGGCCGCGCGGTGGAAGCGGCGGGCGACATCGACGTGCTGCTGCTTGACAAGACCGGCACCATCACCGTGGGCGACCGCCAGGCCACCGAATTCCGCGCCGTGGGCGGTGTGGATGAGGCGCGCCTTGCCGAAGCCGCTCTGCTCGCCAGCCTTGCCGATGAGACGCCCGAGGGCCGCTCGATCGTGGTGCTGGCACGCGAAAAGTTCGGGATGAACAATGTCACCCTGCCTCAGGATGCACAGATCATCCCCTTCACCGCGCAGACCCGCATTTCGGGCGTCGATACCGGCGGGCGCGTGATCCAGAAAGGCGCCGTGCAGGCGATCCTGAAGGCCAACCCCGGCGCGGGCAATACCGCCGCCGCCACTGAATTGCGCCGCATCACCGATGAGATCGCGCGGATGGGCGGCACACCGCTAGCCGTGGCGGTGGATGGCAAGCTGCTGGGCGCGATCTTCCTCAAGGACATCGTGAAAGCCGGCATCCGCGAGCGTTTCGGGGAACTGCGCGCCATGGGCATCCGCACGGTGATGATCACCGGCGACAACCCCCTGACCGCCGCCTCCATCGCCGCTGAATCCGGCGTGGATGACTTCCTTGCCGAAGCCACGCCCGAGGACAAGCTGGCCCTGATCCGCAAGGAGCAGCAGGGGGGCCGTCTGGTCGCCATGTGCGGCGATGGCACCAATGACGCGCCTGCCTTGGCGCAAGCCGATGTGGGCGTGGCCATGAACACCGGCACGCAGGCCGCGCGCGAGGCGGGCAATATGGTCGATCTCGACAGCGATCCGACCAAGCTGATCGAGGTTGTTGGCCTCGGCAAGCAGTTGCTGATGACGCGCGGGGCGCTCACCACCTTCAGCGTGGCGAATGACGTGGCCAAGTATTTCGCCATCATTCCCGCGATGTTCGTGGCGCTTTATCCGGGGCTGGGCGTGCTCAATGTGATGGGGCTGGCCACGCCGCAGAGCGCCATCCTTTCGGCCATCATCTTCAATGCCATCATCATCCCCATGCTGGTGCCCCTCGCGCTGAAGGGCGTGAAATACACCCCGATGGGCGCCGGGCCGCTGCTGGCGCGCAATCTGGCCATCTATGGGCTGGGCGGGCTGATCGCGCCTTTCGTGGGCATCAAACTGATCGATCTGGCCGTTGGCGGCCTGGGTCTGGCCTGAGGAGGCCGCTGCTATGAACAAGGATATCACAAGCTCGCTGCGTCCCGCTGTGGTGATGACGCTGCTGTTCGCCCTGCTGCTGGGCATCGCCTATCCGCTGGCCATGACCGGCATCGGCCAGTTGCTGTTCCCCCGGCAAGCCAATGGCAGTCTGGTGGAGCAGGACGGCAAGGTGGTGGGCTCGACCGTGATCGGTCAGGCCTTCACATCCGATCGCTATTTCCAGACCCGCCCCTCGGCGGCGGGCAAGGGGTATGACGGAATGAACTCCTCGGGATCGAACTATGGCCCGACCTCGCAGGCGCTGCATGATCGCATCAAGCAGCAGGTCGATACCATGCGCAAAGCCGAACCCGGCAAGGCGATCCCCGGCGATCTGGTGACGGCTTCGGGTTCGGGCCTCGATCCCGATCTCTCGCCTGAAGCTGCCTTCTATCAGGTGGACCGGATCGCCGCCCTGCGCCATCTCGCCCCTGCCACGCTGCATGGTCTGGTGGAGCAGAGCATCGACCACCCGCTGCTGGGTTTTCTGGGCGAGGATCATGTGAATGTGTTTGAACTCAATCGACGGCTCGATGCACTTCAGGCTAAACGTTAAATCGTGACCGACGACAGACCCTCTCCCGAAGCTCTCCTGCGCCAGGCCGCGCGGGAGAGCCGTGGCCGCCTCAAGATTTTCCTTGGGGCGGCGCCGGGCGTTGGCAAGACCTGGGAAATGCTCAACCAGGGCGCGCGGCGGCGTGAGAATGGCGTGGATGTGGTGGTGGGCGTGGTGGAAACCCATGGCCGCCGCGACACCGAAGCCATGGTCCATGGCGCCGAGGTGATCACCCGCCGCACCATCGATCATATGGGCCACAACCTCGGCGAGATGGACATCGACGCCATTCTGGAGCGCCATCCCGCGCTGGTGCTGGTGGATGAGCTGGCTCACACCAATGCGCCGGGTTCGCGCCATCCCAAGCGCTATCAGGATGTGGAGGAACTGCTCGATGCCGGGATCGATGTCTATTCCACGCTGAACATCCAGCATGTGGAGAGCCTCAACGATGTGGTGGCGTCGTTTACCCGTGTGCGGGTGCGCGAGACGGTGCCCGATTCCATCCTCGAACAGGCCGAGATCGAGGTGGTGGACATCCCGCCCGACGAACTGATCGAGCGCCTGCGCGACGGCAAGGTCTATATCCCTCAGGAAGCGACCCGCGCGCTCAGCCATTTCTTTTCCAAATCGAATTTGACGGCGCTGCGCGAAATGGCGCTGCGCCGCGCCGCGCAAGCCGTGGATGCCCAGATGCTGGAGCATCTGCGCGCCAATGCTCTGGCCGGCAGTTTCGCCGCCGGGGAACGCATTCTGGTCGCCATCAGCGAGCATCCCCATGCCGCTGGCCTTGTCCGCGCGGGCAAGCGCATGGCCGATGCCCTGCGCGCGCCATGGACCGTGGTGCATATCGAAACCCAGCGCGACCAATATTTTACCGAGGGCAGCCGCAGCCAGCTGGCCGAAACTCTGGCGCTGGCCTCACGCCTTGGTGCCTCCACCGCCAGCATTCCGGCGGTCAATGTGGTGGAAGGCTTGCACAGCTTCGTCCGCGATGCGCGTGCCACCCAGATCATCATTGGCAAATCGCCGCGCAGCTGGTGGTTCGAGATGCGCCACGGATCGGTGGTGGACCGGCTGGTGCGGGTGATCGGCGATGTGGCGGTGCATGTGCTGCCCTCGGGCGAGGCCATCAACACCGCCACCACGCGCCCACGGCAGAACCGCCGCAGCCTCTGGGGCCGCCCGGTGGATTATCTCTGGTCATTGGGGGCGGTGGCGCTGATCACGGCGCTGTGCCTGATGCTGTCCCAAGCCATCACTTTGGGCAACATCGCGCTGCTCTATCTGGTGCCGGTGATGTTTGCCGCCGCCACCTTCGGGCTGAGAGCCGGGCTTTTCGCCGGTTTCACCTCCAGCCTTGCCTACAACTTCTTCTTCCTGCCTCCGACGGGCACGCTGACGGTCAGCAATCCGGAGAATGTCGTCTCAATCTTTGTGCTGCTGGGGGTGGCCATCGTCACCAGCCAGTTTGCCGCGCGGGTGCGGGTGCAGGCCGATCTGGCGGCTTCCAGCGCCCGGCAGAACGCAGCGCTGGCTTCCTTCTCGCGCCAACTCACCGCTTCGGCCACCAAGGAAGAGCTGATGCAGGCGATCTGCGCCGACATCGCCCGCCTGCTGGAGGTGCGCACCGCACTGCTGTTGCCCGGCGCCAGCGGCCCCGATCTGCGCGCCGCTTTTCCCCCGGAGGATCGCCTCGGCCAGATCGAACTGGCCGCCGCGCAATGGGCGGTGGACAATGATCAGCCCGCCGGGCGCGGTTCCTCCACATTGACGGCCTCGGACTGGCTGTTCCATCCCTTGCGCACCAGTCGCGGCGTGCTGGGCGTGCTGGGTCTGGCCCGCGAGGATGCCGGGGAGCCGGTACGCTCCGACCAACTCCCCCTGCTGATGAGCCTGCTCGATCAGGCCGCCATCGCCTTCGACCGCATGACGCTGGAAGAGGACAATATGAAGGCGCAGGCCGTGGGCGAGCGTGACCGGCTGCGCAGCGCCCTGCTCTCCTCGGTCAGCCATGATCTGCGCACGCCGCTCACCACCATCGTAACGGCAGCGCAGGAGATGAAACACGCCCCCAGCGCCGAACTGGCCGAAACCATTGAGACCGAGGCGCAGCGTTTGAACCGCTTTGTGGCCAACCTGCTCGATATGGCCCGCGTGGAGGCTGGCGCCCTGCCCCTCAAGATGGAGGCCACCGACCTGTTCGATGCCGTCGCCTCGGCGGTGCATGATACGCGTACGGCCTTGCAGGGCCACGCTGTCGAGGTGGACATCGTCCCCGATATTCCGCTGGTGCGGCTCGATCCGGTGCTGCTGCATCATTGCCTGATCAATCTGCTCGACAATGCCGGGCGCTATGGCGATCCCGGCACGCCGATCATCATCCGCTGCCAAAGGCGCCATGATGCGCTGCTGCTCTCCATCGTGGATCAGGGGCCGGGCATCGCGCCGGGTCAGGAAAAGCGCGTTTTCGAGACCTTCACGCGGCTGGAAGGCTCCGACCGGGTGCGGCATGGCACCGGGCTGGGTCTGGCCATCGTCAAGGGCTTTGCGGAGGCCATGGGGCTGACCGTGGAAGCCAGCAACAACGATGAGCCTCACGGAGCCTGCTTCACCATCCGCATTCCCGAGGCGCGGATCATCGCGCCGCTTTCGCCCAAGGATTTGGCATGAAGAACCGTCACAAGGTGCTGATCATCGATGATGAGCCCCATATCCGCCGCCTGATCCTGGCCGCCCTGACCCGCGCCGATTATGCCACCGTGGAAGCCGGCAACGCCCGCGAGGCCATGGACCGCCTGCGCGTGGAACGTCCCGATCTGGTGCTGCTCGACCTTGGCCTGCCCGACCGCGATGGGCTGGAGCTGGTGCCGCTGATCAAGCAGCAGGCCGAAACCGTGCTGATCGTGGTCTCCGCACGCGATGCGACCGATGAGAAGGTCGCCGCTCTCGATCTCGGCGCGGATGACTATCTCACCAAGCCCTTTGATACCGACGAATTGCTGGCCCGTCTGCGCGTGGCACTGCGCAACCGCATGACGCGCGCAGGCGGTGCCCCGACGCTGGTGCTGGGCGATGTCACCATCGACCTGATGGCGCGGGTGGTCACAAAGGCGGGCGAAGAGGTGCATCTGGCGCCCAAGGAATATGCCGTGCTGGCGCAATTGGCGGCGGCGCCCGGGCGGGTGATCACGCATCAGCAGATCATGACCCATGTCTGGGCCTATGAGAATGAGCGCCATGTCGAATATCTGCGCGTGCTGGTCCGCACCCTGCGCCAGAAGCTGGAGGCCGATCCGCAGCGCCCGCAGATCATCACCAACGAACTGGGCATCGGCTATCGCCTGCGCGTGCCGGGGGATCATCATGCCGTATCGGAAGGTTGAGTGAAGCGTTTTTCAACGCAAATTCAACGGTAATCCTTATTCTGTCATCTCGAAATCCCATGATCGGGCGGCTAGATGCGGGCTGGTCCCGAAGGGAAGGCAGGAGCGGTCAGGCAGAGATCCCCCTTGCTCGACCGCTCCTGATTTCCCCGTGGCATCACATCTGTTCCTCCTGCGAACACCAACTTTACAGGCCGGGGCCCCAGCGCTCCGGCCTTTTTCCATGCGCGGTTCAAACAGCGCGAGACCTTACGAAGATTCAACGCAAACGCTCCTTCCCTTCTCTCGATATCCAATGCGCCACAGGGGTAAGCCGCAAGCCTGTCGCAGGAGAGAAGTTATGGCACACACACTCCGAACCCGATTGCGCGAAGGTCGCGCAACGCCAGGCGACCAGTTGTTGCTGCGCGGCACCGGGCTTCTGGCCTATGGCGCCTTTGCGGCTTTCCTCTGGACCTTGTGCTGGCTGCAGCAGGACCGCCCCCGCATCGCGGCCCATCCGGCAATGTTCGCAGCCTGCTTTGTGGCAGTGGTGGTTTTCCATATCGGCTCGGCCCTCACCTGGGGCGGGCCCGAATTGTTCCGGGGCGAGCGATAGGCTGATTACTCAGCGGGTTTCTGCCCCGGCAACACATTCTCGCGAAAGGCGGGTGACAGGCGCCGCTCCAGCAGGCGGCAGGCGTCGGCATGGATGATCAGCGCGCGCGAGATCGCCTGCAACTGACCGATCTGCAAGGGCTGCCGCCCCAGACACAGATCGCCGATCTCGCGCTCGCTGAGGCCCAGCACCCGCGCCGCCGCCTGCTGACCGCCCAGCAGCTCGACCGCCAGCGCAAATCTCTCGATCTGTTCGACCGGAAGCATCGGACCACCCTTGAAACCTTGCCAACCCCATGCCCGCATCCCCCCGGCCTGTCATCAGCAATCAATCAGCCGGGTATTCGCCCCCGGTATTCGACATAGCCCGCGCGCATGGACATTCCCGGCAAAAACCGCTTGCATGGTGGCCCGCCGCCCGGCCGATCGACCCATGGAGACACAAGAGATGATGCCATCCGCCCTGATCCGCACCAGCCTGCTGCTGGCCTGCCTTGGCCTTCCCTTCGCGGCTCAGGCCGAGCCGCAGTTTTTCAGCGATCCGCAGTCCAGGGCGCCCTTCTCTCCGGCGGTGCGGGTGGGCGATATCATCTTTCTCTCGGGCCAGACCGGGCATGACGCGCAGGGCCATCTGCCCGAGGGCATGGAGGCTCAGGCGCGCAACGCCATGGACAATGTCGCCGCCACCGCCCGCCGTGCCGGGGTGACGAATGACGATATCGCCAAATGCACCGTGATGCTGAGCGATATGAGCCAGTTTGCCGCCTTCAACGCCATCTATGTCCGCAGCTTCAAGCCTGGCCACCTTCCGGCGCGCTCGGCCTTTGGCGCCAACGGTCTGGCCAATGGCGCGCTGGTCGAGGTGGAGTGCATCGCCGCCGCGCCGGATCGTCGCTGAGGCGGGGCGGCGGTCACGGTTTTCTGCGGCCCAACAGCATGCTGCCGCCCGCGCAGAGCAGCATGCACAGGCCCGCGACCAGAAAGGCATCGCTGTAAGCCAGCAGCAGCGCCTCGCGGTGGAGGTTCTGGTTGATCAAGGCGAAGATCTGTTGGCGCAAGCTTTCCGCAGCTTTGCCATAAAGGGCGGCATGGCGTGCCACCGGACGGCCCGCCAGCACGCCTGCCGCCTCCACCATGCGGTCATGCAGGGCCTGCGAGAAAGGCGTCACTGCCTCGCCGATGCGGGCGGCATGCAGCTTCTCCCGCTCGACGACGAACTGGCTGGCCAGAGCGATGCCGATCGCCCCGCCCACATTGCGCACCGTGGAGAACAGGCCGGAGGCCGAGCCCATCTCGGCTTTCGCCATGCCCTGCATCGCCATCACGCCCAGCGCCACCACGATAAAGCTCTGCCCCACGCCCCGCACCACCAGCGAGGGGACGATCACATTGGCCGCCGCATCGCCGTCGAGATGGATGTTCATCAGACAGCCCGCCGCCATGATGACGAAGCCCGCGATGATGATGGTGCGCACGCTGGTCCAGCGCATCAGCTTTGGCGTGGCGAAAGACATCACGAACTGGATCAGCCCGTAGGGGATCATCGTCATGCCGATCTGCTGGGCGTTATAGCCCTGCGTCTCCGCGAAATAATTGGGCACCAGAAAGACCACGCCAAAAACGATGGCGCCAAAGACAAATTGCATCAGGCTGGCGAGGCCGAAATTGGCCTGCCCCAGCAGGCGCAGATTGATCAGCGGCTTTTCGCGGCGCAGCTCGATCACCACAAAGGCGATCAGCGACACCATCGCCACCAGACCGGCCTCCACGATAAAGCTGGAGGAAAACCAGTCCTTTCGTTCACCCTCTTCCAGCATGATCTGAAGGGCTGAAAGACCCAGGGCCATAGTGGCGATCCCGGCCCAGTCGCCTTCGCGCAGGCGGTCGATCCGGGCCTCGCCACGCGGCATGGCCCAACCGATGGCGGCCAGCAGCAGCAGTCCGGGCGGCACCTGAAGATAGAAGATCCAGCGCCAGCTGTAGGCCTGTGTCAGCCAGCCCCCCAGCGATGGCCCCGCCGCCTGCGCCACATTGTTCGAGACGGCAAACAGCGCCATGCCGAAAGGATGCTTCGCCACCGGCAATTCCGTCACGATGATCTGCAGCGACAGCGGGATCAGCACCCCGCCAAAGGCCCCCTGAAGCGCCCGCGCCGCGATCATCGTGTTGATATCGGGCGCGGTGGAACACAGGATCGAGAAACCCACAAAGCCCCCCGTCCCCACCATCAGCACCCGCCGCATGGAAAACACGCTGACCAGCCAGCCCGTCATGGGGATCACGATGATCTCGGCCACCAGATAGGCGGTGGTGATCCATGAGCCCTCCTCGAAGGACGCTCCCAGAGATCCACGCACATCGGGCAGCGAGGCATTGGTGACATGCACATTCATGCCGGCCATAAAGCAGCCCACCACGCCCCCCAGCACCGCCACCCAGCCGCGCAGGGAAACATGATCGGCGGATTGCGCGCCACTCATGGCCGTGTGTCCACGGAGGTTTCCACCGACATGCCGGGGCGCAGATCGCTCAGCCGGGCCTGTCCCGCCTCGAAGCGGATGCGCAACGGAATACGCTGGACGATCTTGGTGAAATTGCCCGTGGCATTGTCCGGCGGCAGCAAAGCGAATTGCGCGCCCGAGGCCGGAGCAAAACTGTCCACCCATCCCTTCAGCACCGCCCCGCCCAGAGCATCCACCGACACCTCGACCTTCTGACCGGGCCGGATACGATCGGTCTGGGTTTCCTTGTAATTGGCCACCACATAGGCCGCCATCGGCACCACCGCCATCAGGGGCGTGCCGACATCGGCGTAATGCCCCACCCGCAAGGCCCTCTGCCCGACCGTGCCGTCCACCGGCGCACGGATCACCGTGCGCTCCAGATCGAGCCTCGCCGCAGCCAGCGCCGCCCGCGCCTGCTGCACATTCCCGCGCGCCTTGGCCAGATCGGCGATGGCGGCATCATGCTCCGTGGCCAGCACCCGCACCTGCGCGCGGGACGCCGCCAGGGTCGCGCGGGCCTGAGTCACCCCGGCAGCGCTCTTGCTACGATCGGCCTGAGCGCTTTGCAGCAACTGGTCGCTGGTGACATGCTGGCGCGCCAGAACATCCTGACGCTGCGCCTGAAGATCGGCCAGATGCGCCTCGGCCTCCCGCGCCGTGGCAGCGGCGGCATCCTGAGCGATCACGCTGTGCTGCTGGGCAGAACGCGCCTCCAGATTGGCGATCCGCGCTTCTCCCGCCGCAACGCCCGCTTCGGCCATCGCCAGAGCGCCCTCGGCCTGATCGACCTTCATCCGGTAATCGCGATCATCGATCCGGGCCAGCACATCTCCGGCGTGGACCCGCTGATTGTCCGCCACGGCGACCGCAACGATATTGCCTCCCACACGCGGGGCGATGGTCACCACATCGGCGCGGACATAGGCATTGTCGGTCTCGATCATAAAGCGGCCAAAGCTCCACCAATGCACGCCCAAGGCAAGGGCTCCCACCGCCACCGCGCCGCTGGCGGACAGCACAAGCAGGCGCCGCTTGCCGGAAGAGGATGTGCAGATGGTTTCGACAGTGTCAGACATGATGGAGGTCACTTCGCTGCTGCGGTGGAGATGGTTCGGGACAGATCGGGCTGGCTGACCGGCAGAGCCTGCTCCCACCCGCCCCCCAGAGCCTTGAACAGCCGCACCTGCGCCGCCGCCACATCCAGATCGGCGGCAGCCAGAGCGGCAGAGGCCTCGCTGTGGGCGCGCAGGGCGGACAGGGCTTCAAGCGCCGTCGCCCCGCCCGCCGCGCGTTGGCGGCGCATCAGATCATCGGCCAGAGCGCTGCGCTCCGCCGCACGGGCAAGCGCCGCCTGCCGCTCCAGCACAGCGCCATAATCCCGGGCCGCCTGATTGACCTCCTTGAAGGCGTTCAGGATCGCACCATCATAGGAGGCCAGCGCCGCCGCCTCCCCGGCCCGTGCCTGCCGGACCCGCGCCCGCGCCACGCCGATGTTGGGAAAGCTCCAATCGAGCAGCGGCCCGATCCGCCAGACCATATTGCTGCGCGTGCCCAGACCGCCCAGCGTGGGCGAGGACACCGCCTGCTGGGCGCTAAGCGCAATATGCGGATAGAGGTCCCCCACCGCCACGCCGATCCGCGCGGTGCTGGCCGCCAGCCTGCTTTCGGCAGCGCGCACATCGGGGCGACGGCGCAGCAGCGCATAGCCATCCCCGATCGGCGGGGATGCGGCCAGCACCGGCACCTGCTCACAAGCCTCAGCCGCTGGCGGTATATCGCCAGGCACATGGCCCGACAGCACCGCCAGTTCGACCAGAGCGTCGTGCCGCGCCGCCTCAAGCCCCGGAATGGTCGCCTCGATGGTGTCGGCACTGGCCTCGGCGCGCATCACATCGGCGAGCACGCCTGCGCCTGCCGCTCGCAGGCTGTCGGCCAGATCACGGCCTCGCCTTGCCTGTGCCAGAAGATCGCGCGCCACCGCTGCCTGATGCGCCGAACCGCAGGCCCGCAGCCATGCCCCGGTCACATCGGCGGCCACGGCAATCCGCACGCCATCCAGCAGCGCCGCGGAGACCTGAGCATCGGCCCTTGCAGCGCGCACCTGCGCCTTCAGGCGCCCGAACAGATCCAGCTCCCATGAGACATCGCCGCCCAGATCATAGCGCGGCCCGGTGCGGATCGAATTGCCGCCCAGCCATGCCGTGGTGATCTGGTCCTGAAGCGTGCTGCCATCGCCCACACCTGCCGACAGACTGGTGCCGGGCCCTTGCTCGGCCCGCGCCTTGCCGAGCAGCGCGCGCGCCTCCTGCCAATGGGCCGATGCCGCGCGCAGATCGCGGTTGTTGGCCAGAGCCTCCTCCACCAACGCGTCCAGCTCCCGATCGCGATAGAGCCGCCACCAGGCCGCAACAGGCTGATCGTTCTGGCTTGAAGGCTGGTCGGTCAGCCGATCCGGCACGGGAATGGTCGATGCGGGTGGCGCCTTGGGTGCGGGGACGCATCCGGCCAGCAGGCTTGTCGAAAGGGCGGCGCAGATCAGTCTGCGGAAGGAAGGGTTGGGCACGGCATTCCACTCGATGGCTGGAAGCCCTTCTCGTAACCCCAAGGCCCTTGCCCTTCTCACGCGAGAATGACATTCATCATCGCAATATGGACAATCCGCGCACCCATGACGATTGCGATGCCGCGCCCAGACCCATCACCGCGCTGGCCAGCGAGCATCCCCATGGCGAGCATATCGCCGCCCATCGCCACGCCCGCGCCCAGCTGATCCATACGCTCAGCGGCGTCATGACCGTCAGCGGCGGAGAGGGACGCTGGGTCGTGCCCCCGGGCCGCGCAGTGTGGATGCCCGCCGGGCAGGATCATGCCATCCGCATCGCGGGTGATGTCTCGATGCGCACCGTCTTCGTGCGCGAGGATGCGCGGGTGGACCTGCCCAAAAGCTGCGAGGTGATCGCTGTCTCCCCCTTTCTGCGCGAGGCCATTGTGGCAGCCACGCGCATCCCGCTCGATTACACCTCAGGCGGGCGGGACGAGCGGGTGATGCAGCTGATCCTCGATGAGATCGAGGCCGCCCCGCGTCTCGATCTGCATATCCACCTGCCGCGCGATCCCAGGCTGATGCGCGTCTGCGAGAGGATCATCACCGATCCCGCCGCCCCTGCCTCGCTGGAGTGTCTGGCCGACACCATCCATGTCAGCGCCCGCACCTTGGCCCGCATGTTCCACCGCGAACTGGGCACCAGCTTTGGCGACTGGCTGCGCCGCACGCGCCTGCTGCTCAGCCTGCCGCGTCTGGCGGCGGGTGCGTCGGTGCTGGAGGTCGCGCTGGAGCATGGCTATGACAGCCCCAGCGCCTTTGCCGCCATGTTCCGCCGCACTCTGGGCGTTTCACCCACCGCCTATCTGCAAAAAGGCGAGGTTTGAAGATTCGCGTCATCACGCGTCGCATGCTAGCGGACCCCGTCGCTCACAGGATCGGAACCCCATGACCCATATCATCGACGGCAAGGCCATCGCCAAGGCGCTGCGTGAAGAGATCGCCAAAGAGACCGCTCAGCTGGTCGCCAAGGGCGTGACTCCGGGTCTGGCCGTGGTGATCGTGGGCGATGATCCGGCGAGCCATGTCTATGTCAAATCCAAGGCGACGCAGACGGTGGAAGTCGGCATGGCCTCCTTCAAGCATGTTCTGGATGAGGCCACCACTCAGGCCGATCTGCTGGCCCTGATCGCCCGGCTGAACGAGGACCCGGCAGTGGACGGCATTCTGGTGCAACTGCCCCTGCCCAGTCAGATCGATGCCGAGACGGTGCTGCATGCGATCCTGCCGGCCAAGGATGTCGATGGTTTTCACCCCGTCAATGTCGGGCAGGTGGCCACGGGCAGCGGCGGCATCGCGCCCTGCACGCCTTTTGGCGCGATGAAGCTGATCAAGAGCTTCCGCGATGATCTCTCCGGCCTGCACGCCGTGGTGGTGGGCCGCTCGAACATCGTGGGCAAGCCGATGGTGCAGCTGCTGCTGGAAGAGCATTGCACGGTGACGGTGGTCCATTCGCGCACGCAGGATGTGGCGGCGCTGGTCCGCGCCGCCGACATCGTGATCGCCGCCGTGGGCCGCCCCGAAATGATCAAGGGCGACTGGATCAAGCCCGGCGCCATCGTGATTGACGTGGGCATCAACCGCATCACCACTCCGGAGGGCAAATCGCGTCTGGTGGGCGATGTCGCCTATGAGGAAGCCGCAAGACATGCCGCAGCCATCACCCCCGTGCCCGGCGGCGTGGGGCCGATGACCATCGCCAGCCTGCTGGCCAACACGCTGCAGGCGGCCAAGGCTCGGCTGGGCTGACAGCGTCCCATCACCTGTCACACGGATCGGCCGGGAACAGAAGCGCCCGGCCTCGATCAACACCCCACCCCCGGGCCGTCTCAGAACTTGATCGAGCCTTTGAGCATCACCCGATTGCTCACCGCGCCATTTTGCGTGGCGCCGGGCTCCATCGCGACGCCAAGGCTCTTGCCGCCGCCCAGATCCACCTGAGCCTTGGGCAGGCCCACCCGCATCGTGTAATCGCCCGAGAGCGGACGCATGCGATGCCTGTCCTGATTGGGGGCACAGACAATGATTTCGCCCATCTCGCCCCTCGCGCATCGTTTCTGGGGGAGCTGAAGGTCCACTTTGTCATCGGATGATGACAAGCGCCTCAGGTCAAATGTCTCGGCGCTGATGGGCGGTGGAGGCGGTTGGTCTGCCGGCATACATCATCCGCTGATCCTGTGGATTTTGACAGAACTACAATGGCTAACGGGTTCATGCGAATGAAATTTCCACGGTCTGTCCGTTAGAGCCCTACCCCCGCGCTGGCCGTGGCATCCCCGCTTTCATTTTTTTGACATGATGAAATTATATCGGCGGCTTTCATGAAGACCGGCACCCGCACCGCCCTGCGCCCCGAACTGCTGCTGAGCGAGCCGCAGAAACGCATCCTCTGGCATTTGCGCGCCGCCGGGCCGACGCCCCGCGTGCATTTGGCCGAAGCCATGGGCATGAACGGCGCCACCATGACCCGTGTGACCCAGCAGCTCTCCGCGCTCGGGCTGGTCGAGGAGCGCGACAGCGATGCCGCCACAGGTCGCGGCCGACCGATGATCCCGCTCGCTATCTGCGGGCGCGGGGGTTGGTCGGCAGGCGCAACGCTGCATCCCGGCTGGCTGGAGATCACGGTGGTCGATTTCGCCGGGACACCGCTGCTGCGCGATTCCATCCCTTTCACCGATCCCGATCCGCGCATGTTTGCCCGCGCGCTGGATACGCAGCTGCGGGCGCTGGTGGCGCAGCATGGCTTTATGCGCGGCAAGTTTCTGGGGCTGGGCGTGGCCGTGCCCGGCTATGCGCTGCAGGGCGACCGCAACCGCCGCAAGATGGTTGACTGGATGGCGCCATGGAACGATGCGCCGCTCGACGAGATCCTCGGCGATGTGCTGGGCGTGCCGGTGTGGATCGAGAATGACGGCACCGCCGCTGCGCTGGCCGAATATTACCGGCCGCAGATCGTGGGGGCCTATCGCTCGGTGCTGGTGTTTTTCCTCGGCCATGGCGTGGGCGCCGGGCTGATCGCCGAGCGCGACCTCTTTCCCGGCGAGCATCGCAATGCCGGCGAGGTCGGGCGGCTGTTTCCCGGCCATGGTCCACGCCCCTCCGGCATCGATCTGATGCGGGAGCTGAAGGAAGCAGGGGCCGCCATCACCTCTCTTTCGGAAATCGCCGGTCTGTTGGAAAGCCATGCCGCGGTGATCGAGGCCTGGGCCGACCGCGTCGCCGCGCAGCTGGAGCAGGCCGTGCTGAGCGGGATCGTCTGGCTCGATCCGGGAGCGGTGGTGATCTCGGGTGCGCTGCCACAGAGCGTGCTGGATGGACTGGCCACCCGGCTGGATGCCATCAACACCGCGCGCGACCGGGGCTATCTGGCCGCCACGCCGCAGATCCACGCCTCCACGCTGGGCAGCGCCGCCGTGGTCATCGGCGCGGCGCTGGCACCCATCCATGCCATCACCGCGATCCGCATGTGACGCCATGTGCCGTCGATTGCAAAAAGCCGATTTAATTTCATGTAAGAAATTAAAACTGTCACGCAGGCCCAGCATAGGCCCCTCATCCAACGACAGGGGGTTTCCATGAGCTTTGTTTCACGCCTGCTGACCGGAGCGGCGGCGCTTGCCTTGAGCGCCACCGCCACCCAGGCCTTTGCCGAAGACGCCAGGCCCGCCGACGCGCAGGCCGATGCGGGGGCCAATCAGCCCAGCGATATCGTCGTCACCGGATCGGCGCGCGCGCAGCGACGCTTTGGCGTGTCCTATGCGGTGAATTCCATGTCGCATGAGCAGATCGCCAAGCTGGCCCCGCGCAGCATGGCCGAGCTGATCGGCGCCCTGCCCGGCATTCAGGTGGAAGCCACTGGCGGCGAAGTGCAGAACATCACCCGCATCCGCGGCATCCCCACCGACCGCGGCTATCTCTACTTCCAGCAGGACGGGTTGCCGCTGTTCCACGAACTCGACGGCTATTTCTTCAACGCGGGCGACGGCATGAACCGCCTCGACCTGATGACCGACCGCGTGGAGACCGTGCGCGGCGGCCCCGCGCCAATCTATGCCAGCACGGCGGCGGGCATCGCCAATGTCATCACCCGCACCGGCACGGATCATACGCAGGGCGAGGCGCAGCTGACCTTGGGCACCAGCGGCCTCTACCGGCTGGACGCCTATCAGTCGGGCCCGCTGGGCCATGACACCTATTATGCCGTGGGCGGCTTTCTGCGGCTAAACGAAGGCTATCGCGATGCCGGCTATCCTTCGGACAAGGGCGGGCAGATCCGCGCCAACATCCTGCATAAATTCAGCAATGGCTCGCTCAAGCTTTCGGGCGAATATGTTAATGACCGCAATGCTTTCTACCTGTCGATCCCGACCGCCGATCCGCGCAACACCAGCGTCAGCCTGAACCCTTACATCAACTATTTCACGGGCACGCTGAACTCGTCATCGCTGGAATCGGTCAACATCCGTTACCGCGACGGTTCGGGCAACATCCAGACCCAGCATGGCGACCTGTCCAACGGACGCCACATCATGTTCGGCAATGTCGCGCTGGATTATGAGGGCGATTTCGGGCCTTGGCATGTATCGGCCAAAGGCGGCTACACCAAGGGCAAGAACCATTTCGACGCGCTCTATTCCACCTCCAACCCGGTGGATGCCGGCACATTCGCCGCCGGCTATCTGAGCGCGGCGCGCACCGCATTTGGCAGCAATGTCTCATACCTTGGCTATGCCTTCGCGGGCACCAATGGGCAGGGTGTCTACAACCCAGCGGCCTCCTCGGGTCTGGTGCTGTCGGCGCAATATCGCTCGGTGGAGGCGGATTTCTACTCCGGTCAGGGCGATCTCAGCGTCACCCGCAAATTCGATACGCCCATCGGCAAGCATGATATCCGCGTCGGGCTTTACGGCTCGCGCTATGGCAGCACGGCCTTCTCGATCTATCAGAACTATCTGATGCCGGTGCAGTCCAACCCGCAGATGCTCGATCTGGTGGCCTATTCCTCCAGCGGATCGGTGCTGGGTTATGTCACCGACAATGGCGCGATCAACGATGCCGTCTCGATGACGGGCGGGGCCTACAATGGCCGCGTCTTCGCAGCCTATGGCACCGACACATGGGACATCACCGACCATCTGCGCGTGGACCTTGGCCTGCGCCGCGAATGGTATGAGTATGATGGCTGGTATCGCGTGACCACCTCGGCCAATCTGGGCAATGCCGCAACGCTGGCCGACGATGCCACCCGCGCCTTCACCGGTCAAATCGTCAACCAGAAGCTCAAGCCCAATGCCACCAACTGGACGGTGGGCGCCAATTATGACCTCAATGGCCATCTGGGCGCCTATGCGCGCATGTCGCAATTGCAGGTGCCGCCGGGCGCCTCGGTGACGATCAGCAGCCCCATCGTCACCACCACGACCTCGGCCAAGCTCTATGAGGTGGGGCTGAAGGCCTCCTTTGGCCGATCCTATCTCTATCTGACGGGCTTCTACACCAAGTTCGATCCGCTCAGCGCCGCCTTCACCGCCTTCAACCCCACAACCGGGCGCAGCGACCAGACCATCAACTTCGTGGGCAAGGCGCGCGACATCGGCGTGGAGGCCGATGGCCAGTTGCATATCGCCGGGCCGCTCTCCATCGCCGGGTCGCTGACGGTGCAGGACCCGAAATATCTCAACTTCACCAGTTCGGTGGGTGCCGACGCCAGCGGCGGCAATGGCAAGCAGATGGTCCGCCAGCCCAAGATCTATGGCAACATCCGGCCCACGGTGGATTTCATGGCAGGGGGCAACAAGATCAGCCTCTATGGTCGCTATGACTATGTCAGCCGCCGCTATGTCGACTATTCGAACACCACGGCGCTGCCCGCCTATGGCTATTTCGGCGTGGGCGCCCTGTTCGAGCGTGACCGCTGGTCCTTCCAGGTGGTGGGCGACAACATCACCAACGCCCATGGCCTGACCGAAGGCAACACCGCCGGCGACGTGCTGACCGGGCAAGGCTCTTCCACGGCGATCTTCGGGCGGCCGCTGTTCGGGCGTTCTTTCCGCTTCGTGCTCTCGCGCAAGTGGTGATCTGATCGGCGGGAGTCTTTGCCCGGCCCCCGCCCCCCTTCCTTTGACGAAAGCTGATCCTCATGACCAAGGCGATGTTCGCCATGGCCGCGCTTGCCTGCGCGGCAGCCACTCCGGCACATGCCACCGATACTCAGGACACCATGCGCCGCATCCGCGATCCGCAAGGAGGACTGATCGTGATTGCCCATCGCGGTTGCCACGAACCGGCCCCCTGGCATGGCTGGGGCAGCGCACCGGAGAATTCGGCACTGGCGCTGCAGCGCTGCGCGCAGATGGGCGTCGATGTGATGGAAACCGATGTCCACAAGACGCGCGACGGCTATCTGGTGATCATGCATGACGACAGTGTCGACCGCATGACCGATGGCAAGGGCGCCATCGAGAAGCTGACACTGGCCCAGATCAAGGCGCTGCATCTGCGCGAGAATGAAGGGGGCGCCGATGCGCCTCTCACCGATCAGACCATGCTGACGCTCGATGAGATGCTGGCCATGGCCAAGGGGCGGATCGTGCTCAACCTCGACGTCAAGGCGATGATCTATGCCGAGGTGGTCGATGCGGTGATGCGCGCCGGGGCGCAGGACCGGGTGATCGTGAAGACGTTTGGCGGGCTGGGCAGCGCCCCGCTGGCTTCGATCGCGCCCTTCGACAAGGTGCCTTTCGCGGTGATCCCGATGAGCGCCGATGAGCGCGGGATCGATATCCCGGAGGTGATGCGCCGCCAGATGGCGGGCGCTCACAAGCCCATCGCCTTTGAGTTACCACTGCTGCAGCTTTCCGCCCTGCCCGCGATTGGCGAGCAGTCGCAAAAGCTGAAAGTGCGGCTTTGGGTCAACACGCTGTTCAACGGCTTTGTCATCGGCGGGGGCAATGATGTCGATGCACTGCGCAGGCCGGATGCCGTCTGGGGCGACCTCTATCGCCGGGGCGTCACCATGATCCAGACCGACGATCCCGAAGCCATGCTGCGCTTCCGCGATGCGGAGCTGAAGCACTGATCGTCAGAAATGGGCCGATCCCCGATCAGGATCGGCCCATGGCCCTTACGGTTTCCGCGCCAGAGTTGCGATAAATGTCGGGAGATAGCGGTCGATCAGGAAGCGCGGTGTCGGAGCATGGTCCTCCTGAAAGCCCGCGATCTGGAAGCCTGCCTCGATCTGACCCGCGATCAGGTCCGTCAGGCTATGGCCAAAGACCAGCGCCTCGCCGCTGGAGAGCTTGGCCTCCAGTGCTTCGGGCGGCAGATCGCGCATGTCGGCATAGGGCATGGCATAGGCGGGGCGGATCAGCCCTTGCTGTGCCAGAGCAGCATCGCGGTCACCCACAAAGATCACCGGATTGTAGAAGCTGGCCAACAGTCGCCCGCCGGGACGCAGAACACGGAAAGCCTCCCGCCACACCGGCCTGACATCCGGCACATAATGGTTCGAAATCGGGTGGAAGATGATATCGAACCGGCCATCGTCAAAGGTGGAGAGGTCGCGCATATCGCCCTGCACCGTGGTCAGGGTCAGCCCATCGCGCTGCGCCACAAGGCGGTCCTGCTCCAGCTGGCCCTGCGAGGCATCGAAGACCGTCACCTGCGCGCCCGCTGCAGCAAGGACCGGCCCCTGCTGCCCTCCGGCTGAGGCAAGACACAGGATACGCTGCCCGCGGACATCGCCGAGCCAGTCGGCGGGCAGCACTCCGGGCGTCAGTTGCACAGACCATCGCCCGGCCCGCGCCGCTACGATGGTTTCAGAGGATACAGGGCGCGACCATTCACAGTCGCTGGCGGCCTGATGGTCCCAGGCAGCCTGATTATGCCTGAGGATATCGAGAGATGTGGTGTGTGGCATGGTGATCTCGGATCATGAGCCCGGCAGCAAGGCACAGCGCCGCCCCTGGTGGGCAGAGACCCTGTTTGCCGGACTGGATAGATTGAGCCTATACGACAGAGGCATAGGCCGGGCACGCGCTGCAACTGCCGAAGGGCAGTTTCTCTTCGCGCGGATGCTCTTTACTGCAGGATCACGACACCGGACTCCCAAAACCGGGGCGAGCCTATCAGCGGATCTTCACCCGGGCAACAATGGAAAGCGCCTTTGCGGCGAGCCCGGCGGCCTTTATGGCGCTGCAGCATGCTCGATCTTTTTCCTGATGACCGCAAGGCCCTGCCCCTCGATCCCGGCGCCTGTCTGCTGGGCGGTCTGGCATTGCCCTTTGCACCGGCGTTGCTGGAGGACATCCGGCAGATCGCCGCGCAGGCTCCTTTCCGGCATCTGGAAACGCCCGGCGGCAAGCGCATGTCCGTTGCCATGACCAATGCCGGGGGGCTGGGCTGGGTTTCCGATCGGTTCGGCTATCGCTATGAGCCGCGCGATCCGCTCAGCGGTCAGGCCTGGCCCGCCATGCCGCCGCTGTTTGCGCAGCTTGCGCGGGAGGCGGCGGAGCAGGCCGGATTTGCCGGATTTGCTCCCGAGGCCTGCCTGATCAACCGCTACACCCCCGGCAGCAGGCTGACGCTGCATCAGGATCGCGACGAACGGCATCTCGATCAGCCGATTGTCTCGGTGTCGCTGGGGGTGGATGCCACATTCCTGTGGGGCGGGCAGGCGCGTGGCGGCCGGGTGAAGCGGATCGCCTTGCATCATGGCGATGTGGTGGTCTGGGGCGGCCCGGCGCGGCTGACCTATCACGGCATCGATGTGCTTCCAGAAGGCCTGCATCCGCTGACGGGCGATCTGCGTTACAATCTCACCTTCCGCCAAGCCGGATAAGCCGGTTCAGAAGGTAAAGCCCATCTGGGCCTGAGCGGGCGGCTCCGGCAAGGCGCCTTCCAGCTTGAGCATATGCGCCTTGGAATCCGATCCGCCCGGCGCTGAAAAGCCGCCAATTTTGCCGCCTGCCGCCAACACGCGATGACAGGGAATGATCAGCGGCACGGGATTGCGCGCCATGGCCTCGCCCACCAGACGGGCGGCCTGCGGTTCTTCACCCAGATCGCGGGCGACCGCGCCATAGGTGGTGGTCTGGCCCCAGCCCAGCTTGCGCACCAGATCGTAGATGCGCAGGAACAGCGGCTCCTGCTCGCCCAGATCGACGGGGACTTGCGAGAAATCCTGCACTTCTCCCGCGAAATAGCGCTGCGCCGCTGCGATTACAGCGCCGACCTTTTCGGGCGGCTGAGTGGCGGTGGAGGTTGGATGCCGTTTGAACAGGGCACGCTCGGCAGACTCGTGGCTGGATGCGGGCAGGCGAAAGGCCACCACGCCTGTGTTGGTCCAGCCAATCGCCGCGAAGCCGTAATCGGTGGCGAAGATGTGATGGCGGATCGCTTGCATGGGGGCCTTTATGGATGCTTCCTCAGCCTCCATATCAGCCGCTACGGCGCTTATTTCAACCCCGCCTCCAGCGCCAGACGCAGCAGGTCAGCGGTGCGGGCGACGCCCAGCTTGGTCTTGATCAGGCTGCAATTGTTGGCGATGGTTTTATAACCCAGCCCCAGCAGATCGGCGATTTCGCTCAGACTCTTGCCCGCCGCCAACTGGCGCAGAATTTCCAGATCGCGCGGGGCCAGCTGCGCCAGCGAACTGGCGGGGGTGGCGGTCTGCAACGCCAGCGCCTGCGCCAGTTCATGCTCGATATAGCGCCCGCCCGCGCCCACCTTGCGGATGGCCGTCAGCATCTCGTCGGGCGAGGCGTTCTTGCTGACATAGCCCTGCGCCCCGGCATTGAGCGCGCGGGTGACGTACAAAGGCTCGGCATGCATGCTCAGCACCAGAATGGGCGTGACGCTGATCTGGCGCAGCCGGGCGACCAGCTCCACCCCGCCCAGTTGCGGCAGGTTGAGATCGACGATGATCAGATCGAGGTTTTGCGCCCGGGCGATGGCGAGGCCTTCACGCCCGGTCTCCGCCTCGAAGATTTCGTCCTGAGAGATGATCGCCAGCATGCGCCGCAAGCCGGCGCGCACCACGGCATGATCGTCCACCAGCAGAATTCTCATGATTGTCCTTCCTTATGCGGCCATGCCAGCCGGGCCTGCACGCTCCACCCCTGTCCTGCCGCGCCCGGGCCATAGGTCAGGCTGCCACCCCCGGCCTCTACCCTTTCGCGCATGCCGATCAGGCCCAGACCGCTGCCGCTGGCCGCGCTTTGGCTGGAGCCATCATCCTCCACCGTCACCAGCAATTCGCCGTTTTCCCGCCCCAGAGCGATGCGGATCAGGTCAGGCTTGCCATGGCGCACGGCATTGTTCACGCCCTCCTGCACGATGCGATAGGCCACTTCGGCGGTGGGGCCGGAAATGGCTTCATCAGGCAGGGCGAGGTCGAACAGCAGATCGGGCTGGCGGGTGGCCCAGAAGCGCACCAGATCCTCGATGGCGGCATTCAGGCCGAATTCCGTCACCTGCGTGGGGCGCAATCGCACCAGCAGATCGCGCACCTGCTTCTGCATATAGCGTACCGCGCTCTGGATTTCCTGCACCCGCTCGGGGATCGCCTCGTGACGCCCGGAGGCCGCGAATTGCGCGATCACCTCGGCATCGAGGCTGACCGCGAAGAGATGCGGGCCAATCTCGTCATGCAGATCGCGGGCGATATCGGCGCGCTCTTCCTCCTGCAGGTTGGCCAGCTGTTCGGCCAGTTGACGGTTGCGGGCGCTGGTGGCTTCCAGCTCGCCCGCCATACGGTTGAAGCCGCGTTGCAGATGGCGGACCTCTGGCGCGCCGGTTTCCGCCACGCGACCGGCATAGTCCCCGCCGCCCAGTTCGCGAAAGCGCTGCGCCAGCACCGTCAGCGGGCGGAAGGCCGCGGTGATCACCATATAGACCATCAGCAGCCCGGCCATCGCCGTCACCACCAGCACGCCCATCAGCGCAAGGAACTCATTCCATGTCGCGCTGACATCGAGATCGGGCGTGGGTGTCAGCACCAGTTGCCCCGCGCCGAAACGGGTGCGCGGCAGAGGCAGCGCCATGCCCGAGGGTGTAATCTTGAGCAAAGCACGGAACCAGCCGGGCGGCGGCGTGTCACTCTGCTGCGTATGGGAAACGGCGGCGACTTTGCCATCAGCCCCCAGAAGCGTGGCGCGAATATGGCGATTGCCATCGAAGGTCTCGACCAGCTCGTGCAGGTCGCGCGCGGGGTGGTCCGATTGGGGCAAATCCTCGAAGGTGTCGGCCACGGTCTGATGGGCGCCGCTCATCCCGGCGGAGAGTTCGGCGGAAAGGGCGCGACGCACCTCATAGCCCGCCACCAGCGTGCCCAGAGTCATGGCCAGCAGCAGGACCAGCCCGATAACCAGAATGATGCGTACCCTTAGCGGCATGGCCCAAGGCCTAACACAGGCCGGGCGCTGACGGGACGCTTTTCCTGAACGCTTATGCAGATCGGGAATTCTTCCCGGGAAGATCGGGAAGGCTTGGCATCGCTTGGCTTTTGCGCGCGCGATATTCGGCAGGACATAGCTTTAGACAGGGTTCCCCTCATGCCGCTTCATGCTTCCTTGCGTTCGATCCTTGCCCTCTCCGTCAGCGGCGCCGCGCTGCTGGCCGCCCCTCAGGCCTTTGCCGACAGCAATGGCGCGCCCGCCGATATCGTGGTGACGGCCAAGCGGCTCGACGATGCGCGCGAGAGCATCAAGCCCAGCCTTGGCGCCTCGACCTACACGCTGGATTCGCAGGCCATTGCCAATCTGCCGGGCGGCGACAATCTGGGCATGCAGGACATCATCCTGCAGATGCCCGGCGTCAGTCAGGACCAGTTCGGCCAGTTCCATGTGCGCGATGAGCACAATGGCGTGCAATATCGCCTCAACGGCATCATCCTGCCTGAAAGCATCGCGGTCTTCGGCCAGATGCTCTCGCCGCGCATGGTGGACAAGGTCAGCCTCGTCACCGGCACGCTGCCCGCGCAATATGGGCTGCGCACGGCGGGCATCATCGACATCACCACCAAGTCCGGTCAGGCCAACAGCGCCACCTTCAGCCTCTATGGCGGCAGCCATGAGACCATCGAACCCAGCGTCTCGGTCAGCGGCAGCAAGGGGGCGACCAGCTGGTTCTTCTCGGGCGATTACAAGCACAGCGATCTGGGCATCGAGAACGTCAACGGCAATTACAGCGCCATTCATGACCGCACCAACCAGTTCAACGGCTTTGGCTATGTCGATCATATCCTTGGCGAAAATGACCGTATCGCGCTGACCGGCGGCTACACCAGCCAGCATTACCAGATCCCCAACCCCACCGGCCTTGTGGGCGGCCAGACCGACGTCAACGGCAATCCCGTCGCGGTCAATGGCGTGACCAGCTACAACAGCGAGAACCTCAACGAGCAGCAGCTGCAGACCTTCGGCTTCGGGGCGCTGAGCTGGCTGCACACCAATGGCAACTTCTCTTCGCAGCTTTCCGCCTTCGGGCGCGTCGCCAATCTGGACTATCGCCCCGATTACACCGGCGAGATGCTGTTCAACGCCACCGCGCAATATGCCAGCAAGCGCGACATCACCGTGGGCCTGCAATGGGACAGCGCCTATAAGATCAACGAACATCACACGCTGCGCGGCGGGTTGCTGTTCGAGAATGACAATTCGCACAGCTGGACCAACACCGGCACCTTCCCCACCGATGGCGATGTTTACGATCCCACCCAGCCGCTCAATGGTTACAGCGCGGGGAACATCATCGGGCCGGATCAGCTGAACGCCTCGGTCACCAACATCACCCAGCGCACCTACAGCGCCTATCTGCAGGACGAATGGCATCTGACGCATCGCTTCGTGCTGAACTTCGGCGCGCGCTTCGATGAAAACGATGGCGTGCGCGATGAGCGCCAGCTCAGCCCCCGCGTCAATATGGTGTGGACGCCCACCAACGGCACTACGGTGCATGCCGGCTATGCCCGCTATTTCGCCCCCGCGCCCTTCGAGCTGATCGCCAACAGCAATCTGGCGCAGGTGTTCAACACCACCGCCACGCCCAATGTGCGCACCAACAACGCCACCTATGCCCAGCGCGAGAACTATTGGGACGCCGGCATCCAGCAGAAGATCGGCGGCCTGACCTTGGGGCTGGACGGCTATTTCCGCCGCTCGACCCATCTGGTGGATGAAGGCCAGTTCGGCGCACCGATCATCCTGACGCCCTTCAACTATGCCAAGGGCCGCATCTTCGGCACCGAATTCACCGCCAATTACACCCATGGCGGCTTCAGCGCCTATGGCAACATCGCCTATGAGAAAGCGCAGGGCACACAGATCGTCTCCAACGAGTATAATTTCGCCGCCGCCGATCTGGCCTATATCGCCAATCACTACATCTATCTCGACCATGACCAGACCTGGAGCGGCTCGGCAGGCGCCTCCTATCGCTGGTCGAGCGGGGTGCTGAAGAACTCGCGGATTTCGGCGGATATGATCTTCGGTTCCGGCCTGCGCAGCGATCTGACGCTGGCCGATGGCAGCAGCATCCCCAATGGTGCGGCCTTGCCCGATTACGCCACCTTCAACCTCTCGGTCGGGCATAAGTTCGTGCGCAGCGGGGTCGATGTGCGGCTCGATGTGCAGAACCTGTTCGACAAGATCTATGAGGTGCGTGACGGCACCGGCGTCGGCGTGGGTGCCCCCTCCTTCGGCGCGCGGCGCGGGGTGTTCCTGGGCATTTCCAAGACCATCTGATGCTGCGGGCGAGGCGTGCCCGGCGTGCGCCTCGCTGCCCTCCTGTTTCACGCGGAGATGCGTTTTCGGGATTGCGGCCATGCTCGTTGCGATATAGGTTATGATACAACATACCATATAAGGATTGCCTATGTCCGCCACCCCCGCGCCTCTGGCCCAGCTGCCCGTTACCGTCCTGTCCGGCTTCCTCGGCGCGGGCAAGACCACCCTGCTCAACGCCCTGCTCGCCAACCGGCAGGGGCTGCGCATCGCGGTGATCGTCAACGACATGTCCGAGGTCAACATCGACGCCGATCTGGTGCGCGGCGGCGATGCCTCTCTGGCCCGCAGTGAGGAAACCTTGGTCGAAATGACCAATGGCTGCATCTGCTGCACCCTGCGCGACGATCTGCTGATCGAGGTGCGCAAGCTGGCCGAAGCAGGCCGTTTCGATTACCTCGTGATCGAAAGCACGGGCATTTCCGAGCCGCTGCCCGTGGCCGCCACCTTTTCCTTCCGCGATGAGGAAGGCATGTCGCTGGGCGATGTGGCGCGGCTCGACACGATGGTGACGGTGGTCGATGCCATCAACCTGCTGAAGGATTATTCCAGTCAGGATTTCCTGGCCGATCGCGGGGAGTCTTTGGGCGAGGACGACACGCGCAGCCTTGTCGGCCTGCTGGTGGAGCAGATCGAATTCGCCGATGTGGTGGTGGTCAACAAGGCCTCTTCGGTCAGCGCCGAACATCTGGCGGTGGTGAAAAAGCTGGTCGCCAGCCTCAATGCCGATGCGCGGATCATCGCCGCCGATCATGGTCAGGTGGATCTGCAGACCATCCTCGGCACCGGGCTTTTCGATGAGGAAAAGGCATCGCAGCACCCGCTCTGGGCCAAGGAGCTTTACGGCTATGCCCAGCATCAGCCCGAAACCGAGGAATACGGCATCGAAAGCTTTGTCTATCGCGCCCGCCGTCCCTTCGATCCGGCGTTCCTGCACACCTTCCTCACCAGCGACGCTCTGGACCGTGTGGTGCGCGCCAAGGGCCATTTCTGGCTGGCCACCCGCCCCGATCTGGTGGGCGAACTGGCGCTGGCGGGCGCGCAGACCACCACCTCGCGCATGGGCCGCTGGTGGGGCAGCATTCCCAAGAACCAGTGGCCCGACGATGGCCGCTTCGAAAGCTTCGTCGCCCGCCACTGGGACGAGATCTGGGGCGACCGGCGGCAGGAACTGGTCTTCATCGGCATCGATATGGATGAGGGCGCGATCCGGCGCGCCCTCGATGCCTGCCTGCTGCCCGTGGACAGCTTCACCCCCGATGTCTGGACACGGCTGAACGATCCCTTCCCCTCATGGGACATGCCCGTGCCCGAGGCCGCCGAATGACCCTCGCGCGGACGAAAATCCCCACCGCGTGTGTGTCCGTCTCCGCGCGGATCGAGGTGCTGGAGGACATCCTCGGCCAAGGCGTGGAACTGGCGATCTGGCAGCGCGAAAGGCCTGCCGATCTGGCATGGCTGGATCACCATGATTGGGACCAGATCGATGATATCGACGCTATTGTCCTGCTGGACGATCTGCATGGCGAGGTGATCGATCTGATGCGGGAGAGCTTCTATCCCACGGGGGAACAAGGCTCGGCTCTGGCCAGCGAGATCATCAGCCTCGCCGCCTATTTCGCCGATCTGATGGGAAGCACATCCTTGCGCCTGCGGCTGGAGGTGGTGGAAACCGACGCCTGCCGCAAGTTCCACACCGATCATGTTGCCGCCCGCCTGCTCAGCACCTTTTCCGGGCAGGGCACGCAATGGATCTACGCCTCTGCGCAGGCCGATATCCAGCAGATGGCGCCGGGCGATGTCGGCATCTTCAAGGGGCGGCTGTGGGAGGAAAACCCCACAGTCCTCCACCGCTCGCCACCGATTGCGGCAGCGGGCGAGACGCGCCTGCTGCTGGCGCTCGATCCGGCGCCCTGATCGCTCCATGCGCCGCACCGGGGGAGAACCATCATGGGCGCTGTAAAGCCAAGGATAAGGCGCAGCCCCCAGCAGAATGAGGCGCTGATCATGCAGGCGCTGATGCAGGCCAATGGCCCGCTCAGCGCCTATGATATCGCCCGTGTGGCCAGCCATGAAAGCGGCGTGATCGTCCCCGGGCAGGTCTATCGCACGCTGGAACGGCTGATCCAGCAGCGCCGCGTGCTGCGGATCGAGATGCTCAATGCCTATCTGCCGCGCCCGCAGAGCGGACATCTCTGCCTGATCTGCACCATCTGCCACGATGTCAGCTTTATCGAGGCGCCTCAGCTGCAAGCCTGCGTCACGCAGGTCAGCGCGGCCTATCGCTTCACCCCCTCAAGCGGGATGATCGAAACGCTCTGCCACTGCCGCGCCTGCGGGGAGCCGACACCGTAAATCCCGTTTGCTCTTGGCCCATCGCCTGATACAGGAGCGCCCGTCTCCACCGCTGGCGAAAGACTGTCCCGCGATGCCGCATATCACCACCGGCGCTCAGGCTCTGGCCGAACTCTTCGATGTCGATGTCCTTTCGCTGCTGGCCAGCGGGATCTGCTTGCTCACAGCCTTCGCGCTGGGCACGCTGATCGGGCTGGAACGGCAATGGCGCCAGCGCACGGCGGGGCTGCGCACCAATGTGCTGGTGGCCGTGGGTGCGGCGGCCTTTGTCGATCTGGGGCTGCGCACGGCGGGCGCCGATGGCGGGGTCCGGGTGATTTCCTATGTCGTGTCGGGCATCGGCTTTCTGGGCGCGGGCGTCATCATGAAAGAGGGCACGCATGTGCGCGGGCTCAACACGGCGGCCACGCTCTGGGCCTCGGCGGCGGTCGGCAGTTTCGCGGGCGCGCGCAAGCCTGCCGAGGCCGTGCTGGTGACCATCTTCGTGCTGGCGGGCAACACGCTGCTGCGCCCGCTGGTCGATTTCGTGAACCGCCGCCCGATCACCGCTGAGGACACCGAAGCGCTCTACCGCATCCATGTGGTCTGCGAGGACGATCGCGTCACCGATGCCCGCGACCTGCTGTTCGAGGAGCTGGAAATCCACCACTATCCGATCCGCGAGATCGAAACGCTGACCGATGGCGAGGCGCAGGTGGAACTGGCCGCAATCCTGCTGCCCACCAGCGCCGATCCCGCCGAACTGGACGCCATCACCAGCCATATCGCCCGGCATGAGAAGATCATCAGCGCCACATGGACCGTCAGCACCACCACCTAACCGGGAAAGCCTGCCTTCATGCGTATCCTGCTGGTTGAGGACGATGCCGCTCTGGCCGCCGCGCTGACCGGCGTGTTCGACAAGGCCGGTTTTGCCGTGGACCATGCGGGCGGGCAGGAGGATGCCGCGCTGATGCTGCGCGCGGGCCACTATGCCGCGCTGATCCTTGACCGGGGCCTGCCCGATGGCGACGGGCTGGAGCTGCTGCAAGACCTGCGCGCCAGGGGCAGCACCATGCCGGTGATCGTGCTGACGGCGCGCGGCACGCTGGACGCGCGGATCAGCGGGCTGGACAAAGGGGCGGACGATTACCTCGCCAAGCCCTTCTCGCCCGATGAACTTATGGCCCGGCTGCGCGCGGTGCTGCGCCGCAACGGCAGCTTTCAGGGGCGCGAGGTGAGTTGCGCCAACCTCAGCTTCGATATCGACAATCAGGTGCTGAAAATCGACGGCGAAAGCGTGGCTCTCTCGCAGCGCGAAGGCGCGCTGCTGGCTCTGCTGATGCGCCGTGCGGGGCTGGTGGTCACCAAACGTCTGGCCGAGGATCAGCTGTTCGGCGCGGGCGACACGTTGGGCTCCAACGCCATCGAGGTCTATGTGCATCGCCTGCGCCAGAAGCTGGATCAGGCAGGCAGTCAGGCCGAGATCGTCACCGTGCGCGGCGTGGGTTATCTGATGCGGGCACGCCAGTGATCGCCCGACTGCGCCATCTCTCCAGCGCTCTGCTCACGCGCATCCTGCTGGTGGAGGCGGTGACCATCGTGGTCGCCTGCGTGCTGCTGCCTTTGCTGGCGCGTTCGGTGCTTCACAATTCGGTGGCGACGATCGAGAAGGACATGCTGCGCCAGCAGGCCTATGCCATCGCTGCCTCGCTGCAGCCCACGCCCGATGGGGGCCTGCGCGTGGCCCTGCCTGCCGCGCATCAGCCGATCTATGCCTCGGGCTATGACGGGCGCGCCTATGCGGTGCTAGGCGATCATGGGCAGGTGCTGGATGCCAGCCGCCTTGCCCTGCCCTCGCTCTGGCCCGCCGATCTGCGCGGCAACTCCATCCATCGCTTCGAGGGCGGGCCGCTGGTGGGGCTGAGCCTGCCCTTGCGCGATGGCCCTCGCCGCATCTGGGTGGTGGTCACGCAGGACCAGAGCCGCCCCGGCGCCGTGGTCGACGATGTGGTGCGCAAATTTCTCGGCACCTATTGGGTGGTGCTGGTGGGGCTGCTGGCGCTGATGCCGCTGGTCAATGGCATCATCCTGTGGGGATCATTGCGAGGCCTGCGCCGCGCCGCCCGCAATGCCGCCGCCATCCATCCCCGCACCCCGGGCGCAAGGATCGACGAAAGCGGCCTGCCCGCTGAGGCGCAGGTGCTGGTCCATGCCACCAATGATCTGATCGAGCGCCTCTCTGCCGCGCTGCATCAGGTGGAGGAGTTCGCGGGCAATGTGGCGCATGAATTGCGCACGCCGCTGGCCACGCTTCAGCTTCAGGTCGCCACGCTGGGCGATGCCCCGCAGCGCGCCGCTCTGGAGGCAGAGATCGCCCGTATGAGCCATGTGCTGGCGCAATTGCGCGATCTGGCCAGCATGGAGAATGCCGCCAGGGCAGCGCTCGCCCCGCTCGATCTGGGCGAACTGGCGATTGCCACCGTGGCCGACCTCACCCCGCGCGTGCTGGCCGAGGGGCGCAGCATCGCCGTGCTGGGCGCCGAGGCCCCGGTGATGGTCACCGGCAACGCCGGCCTGCTCACCATGGCCCTGACCAATCTGATCGAGAACGCCCTGCTCCACACGCCGGGCGGCACGGTGATCGAGGTGACGCTGGCCCCCACAGGCGCGGTCAGCGTCGCCGATGACGGCCCCGGTATCGCTCAGGCCGATCACGGCAAGCTCGCCCGCCGTTTCTGGCGCGCCGATCACCGCCGCAGCGACGGCGCGGGGCTGGGCCTCTCCATCGTCCAGCGCATTGTCGAGGTGCATCGCGGGCAGCTGGAAACAAGCGATTCGCCGCTGGGCGGCGCTTGTTTCACAATAAAAATTCCATGCGTCTGATCGTGATAGTCCCTGAACAACCGTAAGGTGCATGTAAGCAAGCGCGCATAATCTCAGGCGATTGTCTCGCAGCTTGGGGTTCGCAGCGCATGGATCATATCGCCACCGATGGGCAGGACACGCCTGTGCCCGTGCTGGGCAGGCACCGGCAATGGTGGATCACCGGCGTCCTGCTGGCGCTGGTGATCGCCCTGTTCTGGCTGGTGCCGCTGGTATGGCACGCGATCATGGCGCCGCCGCCCCCGCCCCCTGCTCCCGCCGACGATGGCACCTTCGCTGCGACAGATCGCGAATGGGCCACCCTGCGCTTCGAGACGGTTCACGCCCACAGCTTCAGCGATGCCGCCACCAGCGACGGCAAGATCGCGGTGGATGATGATCTGACCACGCCGGTCTTCTCGCCCTATACGGGCCGGGTGACGCGGATCATGGCCAAGGCGGGCGATCTGGTTCATGCGGGCACGCCGCTCTTCGTGGTGGCTGCCAGCGAATTCGTGCAGGCACAGAGCGATCTGGTGACGGCGCGCGGCGCCATCACCGCCGCCGACGCCCAATACCGCCAGAGCCGCGATGCCGAAGCCCGCCAGCACGATCTCTACGACCACAAGGGCGCCGCCCTGAAGGACTGGCAGCAGAGCCAGACCGATCTGGCCAGCGCCGACGCCGCCAAGCGCAATGCCGAGGCCAGCCTGCTGGCCGTGCAGAACCGCCTGCGCATCCTCGGTGCCGATGGCGCGGGAGCAGCCTCCCTTGGCGGCAGCCATGGCGAGGCCATTGTGCGCGCGCCCGTCGATGGCATCGTCACCCAGCGGCTGATCGGTCTGGGGCAGAACATCGGCAGTGTGTCGGGCGGCGGCAATGCCACGCAAGCCTTCACCATCTCCGATTTCCGCAAGGTCTGGCTGGTCGGCAATCTGCGCGAGGAAGACGCACAGCGCGCCCATATCGGCCAGATGATTCAGCTGCGCCCCTATGTCGGGCAACCCTTGCAGGCGCGGCTGACCTATGTCGCGCCCAGCATCGATCCGGCCACGCGCCGCCTGCTGGTGCGCGCCGAAATCCCCAACCCCGATGGCCGTCTGAAGCCTGAAACTTTCGCCACCTTTTCCCTGCTGACGGGCAGCGAGCGGCAATCGCTCTCCGTCGATCAGGAAGCCGTGATCTATGAGGGCAACACCGCCCGCGTGTGGGTTGCTTTGCCCCGCACGCATCGCCTCGGCCTGCGCCCTGTCACCACCGGCGCCACCGTGGATGGCCGCGTGGAGATCACCGGCGGGCTGAAGGATGGCGACACGGTCGTCACCGCGGGCAGCCTGTTCATCGACCGCGGCGCCAAGGCCGATTGAGGGGTAGCGCGGATATGAACCCCATCGTCGCCTTTGCCCTGCGTCAGCGCATCATGGTGCTGATCGTGCTGGGCGTGTTTCTGGCCGGAGGCGCTGTCGCCTTCCGGCTGCTCAACATCGAGGCCTATCCCGATCCCGTGCCGCCGATGGTCGAGATCGTGACGCAGAACAGTGGTCAATCGGCCAGCGAAATCGAGCGGTCGATCACCATTCCGGTCGAAATCCAGCTGGCGGGCATCAAGAACGTCAAGAAGGTGGAGACGATCTCGCTCTTCGGCCTGTCCGACGTGCGCGTGCAGTTCACCTTCGATTATGATTACGAGCAGGCCAAGCAGCAGGTCATCAACGCCCTGTCGCAATTGCCGCCGATGCCCAATGGCGCGCAGCCGGGCATTTCGCCGACCAGCCCGATTGGCGAAATCTATCGCTATCGCATCCGCGGGCCGAAGAATTATTCGGTCACGGATCTGAAGACCATTCAGGACTGGATTTTGCAACGCCGCTTCAAGGCCGTGCCCGGCGTGATCGATGTCAACGGCTGGGCGGGCAAGAGCAAGACCTATGAGGTGACGGTCGATCAGCGCAAGCTGGTGAGCTATGGCCTGTCGCTGGCGCAGGTGCTGAACGCCATCAACAACGCCAATGGCAATGTCGGCGGGCAGACGATCCAGCTGGGCCCGCAGGCCGCCGTGGTGCGCGGCGTGGGCCTGATCCACACGATGGACGATATTCGCGATACGCTGGTGGCCACGCCTGCGGGCGGGCGCCCGGTGCAGGTGAAGGATATCGCCACCGTCTCGGTCGGCAATGAGCCGCGTCTGGGCATTGTGGGTCAGGATGAGGATGACGATATCGTTCAGGGCATCATCCTGATGCGCCGGGGCGAGGCCAGCCTGCCCACACTGAAAGCCGTCGAGGCCGAGGTCGACAAGATCAACAATGAGGGCATTCTGCCGCCCGGCGTGCATCTGGAAAAGATCTATGACCGCACCGATCTGATCGACGTCACCACCCATACCGTGCTGGAAAACATGGTCTTCGGCGTGGTGCTGATTTTCCTCGTGCAATGGGTGTTTCTGGGCACCTTGCGCAGCGCGATCATCGTGGCGGCGACCATTCCCTTTGCGCTGGCCTTTGCGATCATCATCATGGTGCTGCGCGGGGAATCCGCCAATCTGCTCTCGGTGGGCGCCATCGACTTCGGGCTGATCGTGGATGCCACGGTCATCATGGTGGAGAACATCTTCCGCCATCTGGCCCAGCCGCCCAAGGCCCGTTTTGCGGCCACCGGCGCGCTGGACCATCAGGGCGGCATCCAGAGCTTCTTCGGCAAGCTGGGCATCATCGAACTCTCGGCCACCGAGGTGAACCGGGCGATCTTCTTCGCCGCCGCCATCATCATCGCCGGATTTCTGCCGCTCTTCACCCTGTCGGGCGTGGAGGGGCATATCTTCGGGCCCATGGCCAAGACCTATGCCTATGCCATCGTCGGCGGGCTGATCGCCACTTTCACCGTGGCGCCGGTGCTCTCGGCCCTGCTGCTGCGCGAGCAGGAGGAGGAGAAGGAAACGCTGATCGTGCGCGCCATGCGCCGCGTCTATGATCCGGCGATCCGTTTCGCGCTGGCCAACCGCATCGTGGCGCTGGGCGGCATGGGTGCGCTGCTGCTGGCGGCGGGCATCGCCGTGGGCGGTCTGGGTCTGGAGTTCCTGCCCAAGCTGGAGGAGGGCAATTTCTGGATTCGCGCCACCCTCCCCCCCTCGATCAGCCTTGAGGAGGCGCAGGGCCATGTGAACCGCATGCGCCATATGCTGATGAAGTACCCCGAGGTGAAAACGGTGATCTCCCAGCTGGGCCGCCCCGACGATGGCACCGACACCACCGGCTTTTTCAACGCCGAATTCTATGTGCCCCTGAAGCCCACCAGCCAGTGGCCCAGCGGCATGACCAAGGAGAAGCTGACCAAGCAGGTCAATGAGGAGCTGGCCGCGCCCTTCCCCGGCGTGGAGTTCAACTTCAGCCAGAACATCGAGGACAATGTGGAGGAAGCGGCCAGCGGCGTGAAGGGCGCCAATTCGGTCAAGCTCTACGGCAATGATCTGGAATCGCTGGAAAAGACGGCCTATCAAATCAAGAGCATCATGGCTGGTGTGCGCGGCATCACCGATCTTTCGGTCTTCGATGCGCTGGGTCAGCCCACGGTGAACATCAAGATCAACCGCGACAAGGCCGCGCATTACGGCCTCGCCCCCGGTGACATCAACGCCGTGGTGCAGGCGGCCATCGGCGGTCAGGCGGCGGGCAACCTTTATGAGTATGGATCGGATCGCAACTTCCCGATCATGATCCGTCTGGCGCCGCAGTTCCGTGATCGGCTCGATGCCATTCGTGCCATTCCTGTCGCCGTGCCGAACTCTACCGGAGGCGTGGCGCAGGTGCCGCTTTCGACCGTGGCGGATGTGAACCTCGTTTCGGGCTATTCCTTTATCTACCGCGAGAACCAGTCGCGCTACATCCCGATCAAGTTCAGCGTGCGCGGGCGCGATCTGGGCGGCGCGGTGCTGGAAGCGCAGCAAAAGATCGACAAGCAGGTCAGCCTGCCCCCCGGCAGCCGTCTGGAATGGGTGGGCGAATTCGGCGATCTGCAGGCCGCCATGGCCCGGCTTGAGGTGGTGGTGCCGATCAGCCTGGCGCTGATCATGCTGCTGCTGTTCCTCAACTTCGGCTCGCTCACGGATATGGCGCTGGCGGCCAGCGTGATGCCCATGGCGCTGGTGGGGGGCGTGCTGATCCTGGCCTTCACCGGCACGGCCTTCAGCGTTTCGGCGGCGATCGGCTTTATCGGGCTTTTCGGGATTTCGGTGATGGAGGGCATTCTGGTGCTGGCCTATTTCAACCAGTTGCTGGGCAGCGGTATGGCCCGCAGCGAGGCGGTCCTCCATGCCGCGCGCACCCGCTTCCGCCCGGTGATGATGACCTGCATCGCGGCCTGCGTGGGCCTGCTGCCCGCGGCTCTTTCCAGCGGGATCGGGTCGCAGGTGCAGAAGCCTCTGGCGCTGGTGGTGGTGGGCGGCATTCTGCTGGCCCCGGTGCTGATCCTGATCGTGCTGCCGGTGATGATCGACCTGTTCTCCAAGCGCCAGCCGCATCCCACCCGGCATCAGGAGGAGGTGGCATGAAGCGCGCCTCTCTCGGCCTGATGCTGATGCTGAGCGGCTGCGCGGTCGGCCCCGATTTCCACCAGCCCGCCGCGCCCAAACAGCAGGCCTATACGCCCGAGCCCCTCACGCCGATGACCGCGCCCGAAGGCCTCGCCGGGGGCACGCAGCAGGTGCGTGACGGGGTTGTGGCCGAGGATTGGTGGCGCCTGTTCGGATCGGACCAGCTCGATGCGCTGATCACCCGCGCTCTGGCCGCAAACAGCGATCTGGCTGCCGCGCGGGCGGCTCTGGATCAGGCGAGGGAAAGCTGGAAGGCGCAGCGTGGCGTGCTGTTCCCCACGGTGGACGCCGGGGCCGGCTCCAGCCGCAACAAAAGCTCGCAATATCTCTCGGCGGTCCCGGGAGACAACAGCTATACCTACAGCCTGCAGACCGCTCAAGTGACGGTAGGCTACACGCTCGACCTCTTCGGCGCCAACCGGCGCGGGGTGGAGCAGGCCCATGCCCAGTTCGATGCCCAGCGCTTCCAGACCGAGGGCGCGCGCATCTCGCTGATCAACACGGTGGCCGCCACCGCCTTTCAGGAGGCCTCGCTGCGCGGCCAGATCGCGGCGCAGGAACGGATGATCGCCATCCAGAGCGAAACGCTGGACATCCTGCACCGCCAGCAGGCGCAGGGTCAGGCAGCAGGCGCCGATGTTCTGGCGCAGGAGGCCTTGCTGGCCCAGAGCCGCGCTGCTCTGCCGCCCCTGCAACGCGCTCTGGCGCAAAGCCGCGATCTGCTGGCCTATCTCACCGGCGGCAGCGCGGGGGATGGCTCGGTGTCCGGGATCGATCTCGACAAGGTCACCCTGCCGCGCGATCTGCCGCTCTCCCTGCCCTCGGCGCTGGTGAGGCAGCGCCCCGACGTCCGCGCTGCGGAGGCCAATCTCCATGCCGCCAGCGCCGGCGTGGGCGTCGCCATCGCCAACCGCCTGCCGCAATTGACGCTGACCGCCAGTGCGGGCGGGCAATCGGGAGGCTGGGCCAATCTGCTGTCGGTGGCCAATACCTTCTGGTCGGTGGGCGGCGGGATTGCCCAGCCGATCTTCGCCGGGGGCAGCCTGCTTCACAAGCAGCGGGCGGCTCAGGCGGCTTACCGGCAGGCCGATGCGCAATATCGCTCGGCGGTGCTGGGGGCGTTTCAGAATGTCGCCGATGTGCTTCAGGCGCTGCAGACCGATGCCGCCGCTCTGGATGCCGCCGTGCAGGCCCAGCACAGCGCCGAGGCCAGCCTGGCCATCGCCCGGCGCCAGTACCAGCAGGGCCAGATCGCCTTCCCCACCATGCTGGCCGCGGAACAGACATTGCGTCAGGCCGAGCAGTCGCTGGTGCAGGCGCAAACCGCGCGCCTCACCGATACGGCCGCCCTGTTCGAGGCGCTGGGCGGCGGATGGAGGCCGGATTCCGCCCCAAAATAAAATTCCGTCTCCAGCCTTAAAATCCGCCTTCAGCTGCCGTCCACAGTAACCTCCAGACTGGATGGCAGCATCCGGCGCCCCTATGCGGCGCTATGCGTACAGGCGGTAAAACAGGTCGCTGGAGCGGCGTGTCCGAAGCAAGTCGGGCCCCAAAAGCGCTTCAGGCCGATCCCAGGAGAAGGCCCATGATCGTCAACAGCGTGACTTCGACCCCCAATGATTATCTCGTGACCCAGCGCGTCACGAACAATCTGGCAGCGAACAATCTGGCCGCCATCAACGCGCAGATTGCGCAGGACGCCCAGACCAACCCATCGGATTCCAGTCTGGAGGCCTCTGCCTCCGAGACCGTCGATATGGAGACCATGCGCGCCACGCTTGAACAGCGGATCGCGCAGGATGTCGCCTCCGGCAATCTGTCGGACAGCGACGCCACCACCGTCCGGCTGACGCTGGATGAAATCGACGGCAACGCCAGCAGCACCAGCCAGACCAACGCGACCAACACCCAGACGAACGACACAAGCGCGGTTCAGGCCGGCAACAACGCGGCCGTCAACGGCACCACCGCCCGCACCGTGGTGACCCAGACAGTCACCATCGAGGGCGGGGTGATGACCACCGTGACCTTCTACAGCGACGGCACTCAGGAAACGACCACCAGCGTGGCCACCCCGGATGACGTGCAGCAATATGGCAATCAGGCCCAGATCCAGCAGCAGAACACGGCCCAGGCCACCGCTCAGGCCACGACCATGCAATATCTGGCGACCATCGAGGCCGGCACGCTGTTCAACCAGATGGCCTGACCGTTCTGATCGGCAGGCGCGCGCCTGATCGCGGCGCCCCTGCCGCTGCGAGGTTCAGGAGGCGAAGAACGGCGCGCAACTGCTCATGAACCCCGGGAGGTCAAGCTCCTCTCCGGGGGCGTTCAGGCGGGACGGCGGAGCTGTTTCTGCCGGTCTAACCGGCTTCGGCGCGGATCTGCGCCTCAAGGCGGCGGCGGACCTTCAGCGCGCCATTGTCCACCCTTGCGCTGATCTCCGGAGGCAGCGTTGCGCCGGATTGCAGCACGCGCTCGATGGATTCGATGGCGTCGATGTCCTCGGGCTGGATGCGGCTGCCCATGCCGCGCTGCATATCGCCCAGTTGCGGGCGGTCGAGGCCGAAATCGCGGGCGGTGTTGACGAAATAATGCAGCCGCGTCGGGCTGGCCGGGGTGATCATATGGAGATAGTTCTGGATGCCCAGCGGCGCCCCGCTGGCCGCATCCACCATGGCGCCCCCGGTGCGGATCAGGCAGGGCCCGAGATATTCGGCATCGAAATGCTGATGAACCGGCCCCTGCTGATCAGGAAATTGCATGGCCAGCAAAGGGTTGAGCGGCAGGTTCTCGCCCTTGCGCTGCACCGTGATGCTCTGCGGGCTTTCGATCACGGAGACAGGGATCGCGGCCACCTTCTCGCCGCCCGGAATGGTCTTGTCATGGATAAAGGTGACGTGGCTGAGATCGAGCAGATTTTCGATCAGCAGCGTATAGCGCGCCTCCACCGTCGCCAGCGGATGCTGCTCCACCGCCCAATCCTCGCGCCCCAGACCGATGGCACCCAGATCGGGCAGCAGCGCGGGATCGGCCTTTTCGGGAGCGCCCGTCCAGATCCAGATCAGACCGCCCGCCTCCTCCACAGGATAGCGGCGCAGCGAGGATTTCTGAGGCACGCCGCTCTGGCTCGGCACGCGCAGGCAGGTGCCATCGGCGCCATATTCGAAACCATGATAGCCGCATTGCAGCGCATCGCCCACCAGCCGCCCCCTGGCCAGCGGAAAGGCGCGATGCGGGCAGATCCCCGCCACGGCCACCGCCGCACCAGCCTGCGTGCGGTACAGGATCACCGGCTCGCCCAGAATATCGCGCGCCAGCAGATGGCGGCCCAGCTCATCGGCATAGGCGGCCACCCACCATTGATCATGGGGATAGGGCTCTTGCGTGGTCAGCGGATAGGCGGCGGTGGTCATGGCTCTCTCCCTCTGGATGCCCTATGGGCTTGGGCTCATGTTTGTCATCTGACCAACTTGTTTGTCAATCGATAAACTTGCACGCTGCCTGCCACCGAGGCATGAAGGCCGCCATGCCACGTGAAGCCTCCGCAAAAGCCCGTTATGACGGGCAGGAAAACCGCCGCCTCGTGCTGGAGGCGGCGCTGCAGGTCTTTTCCGATCTGGGCTTTGCCGGGGCCAGCACTCGGGTCATCGCCGCCGCCGCCGGGATCGAGCAGGGCCATCTGGCCTATTATTTCCCCTCGAAACTGGCGCTGTGGCAGCAGGTGATCGAAGCCTTTGCCCGCGATGGCGAGGCTTATCTGGCCGAGCATCTCACCGATCAGGCCCTCGCCGATCCCGCGGCGACGGCCCGCGCCATCCTGCCGGGCTATCTGCGCAGCTTTGCCGCCAATCCACGCCTGACGCGGTTGATGCTTCAGGAGTTTTCCGTGCTCTCCCCCCGCCATGACTGGGTGGTGGAGCATATCGGCAAGCCTGTCTGGCAGCGTTTAAGCCCGCTGTTCCGGGCTTTGGCGGCGGGTGGCCATCTGGGCAGCGCTCAGCCGGAAATCGCCTATTTCAGCCTGATCGGCGCGGCGCTGATCACCTTTGGCAATCCCGAGCTGGTGCAGGCCCTGACCGGCGCCGACACCCATGGCGAAGCATGGATCGATCAGGCCATCGCCCATATGCTGCGGCCCATTCTGCCGCCATCCTAGATCGGATTGCTGCCACGCGATCAGGCGGCCAGTGTCAAAGCCGCCGCATGCTGGTGAGCAATGCGGAACTGCTCGACCTGCTCGGCCAGATCGCCCGCCAGTTGCGAGAGATTGTCCGCCGAGGCCGCGCATTCCTCAACCATCGCCGCATTCTGGCGGGTGAAGCCGCCCATATGCTCCATATTGGCGTTGACGGCGCTGACGCTGTCGAGCTGCTCCTCACTGGCGGTGGAAATGTTTTTGGCCAGATCGCTGATCTCCCCCATCCGCGCGGTGATACGATCGAGCGCCTGATCCATATTGTCGACCAGCGCCACGCCAGTCTCGACCTGATGCAGGCTGGCCCCGATCCGCGCCTTCACATCCGAAGCCGCCTGAGAGGCCCGGGCCGCCAACGCCCGCACCTCGCCCGCCACCACGGCAAAGCCCCGCCCCGCATCCCCCGCGCGCGCCGCCTCGACCCCGGCGTTGAGTGCCAGAAGATTGGTCTGGAAAGCGATGCCCTCGATCACCCAGATGATCTCGGCAATTTCCGAGGAGGAGCGCTGCATCGCATGCATCGAGTCCATCGCCTGCCGGATCACCGTGCCGCCAGCCTCGACCTCGCCGCGGAACTGGCCGATCACCCGGCTCGCCTGATGGGCCGAGCTGGTGGTCCGCTGCGCCTGCGCATTGATGTCCTTCACCGCCTGCGACATCTGGGCCAGACCCAGCGCCTGCCGCTCGGTCCTTTCGGCCAGATCGCGCGAGGCTGAACGGATCTCCGCCGAGCCGACATTGACTGCCCCAGTGCTCTGCGACACCGCCGCAAACGCCGTGCCGACCCGTTGCATCGCCATGTTGAAATCGCTCTGCAGCTGCTGGAACACGCCGTTGAAGCGCCCTTCCAGCTTGGCGGTCAGATCGCCCTCGGCCAGTCTTGCCAGACACTCCGCCAGGGCCGATACGGCGCGGGCCTGCTCCTCTTCGCTCATGCGCTTGGCGATGGCATTTTCGCGGAAGACCTCCAGCGCGGCCTGCATCCGGGCGATCTCCTGCGTATCAGCCCTGAGCTGCGCGCGCACCGACAAATCCCCCCCGGCCAGCGCCACCATATCCGCCTGTACCGCCGCCAGAGGCTGGCCGACGATGCGTTCCGCCGCGCTGCGCAACTGCCAGGCCAGCAGGCCGATCAGCACCAGCGCGGAGAGCAGCAACATCAATTGCGTATGGCGCGCCCGGGCCATCACCGCCGACATCGGCAGATCGACCAGCACCGTCCATTGCGCATCAAAACCGGGGAAGCGCACCGGCGTCTCGACCCGCATCACCGAGCCAAGCCCCGGATCATCGACAAGGGCAAAACCGCCCTTGCTCTTGGGCCCCGGCTTGCCCAGAAGCTTTTTATCCGCCGTATAGATATAAAGGCGCGTGGCCGAGAGCAGCGAAATGCGCCCACCAAAGGGCACGAAAATGCGCCCGACCACCCCCTGCAGATCATCGAGCGCCCGGTCCCCGCCGATCACGGCCACCGCATGCCCCCCTTCGATGATCGGCCATTCCACAGAGGTCATCAGCACCGAACGGTCGCCCACGATATAGGGATAGGGCTCGATCAGGATCGGTCTGGGGCTGCGCAGCGACTGGTAATAGAAATCCGAGGAAGGGCCGCTGAGGTAATCCTTCACCGGATCGAGGGCCAGCCCCCCTTTCGCATCGTGATGCCAATAGGGGATAAAGCGGCCCGTCTGGTCATGGGCCACATCATGCGTGAAATCCTTGTCATGCCCGTCGAAGGCATCGGGGCGCCAGATGGTCCATGTGCCCAGCATATCGGGATTGTCGGCCAGTGTGGCGCGCATGATCTCGCGGTAATAGGCCCGGTCACGCAGTCCAGCCGCGCGGGCCGCCTTGAAGGCGGCCTGCTCGCCCGCGATCACGCCGATGGTTTCGCGGAATTCGGCCCGCACCTCGGCAGAGGCCTGCACGGCGACGATCTCGCTGATCTGGCGGGCCTGACGCTTGGCCGAGGCCTCGAAGATGATCGAGGTGACCAGCAATGACAGTAGAACGATCACCGCGATCACCACGGCAGCCCGCAGGCTCAGCTTGGCAGAAAGGGTTGTAAGCCGTGGCTGGCCGGGCATGGGGCAGTCTCCTGAGGCCCCTCATGAAGGCTCTATGCGAAAATCCGGTGAGGAAAGGCATCAGGGATAGGCGCATAGGCCTGTTAGCACTTCGTAGAGCCTTGGCCGGGGCAACGGATTGTCCATGAAGCCGCGCCCTCGAAATACCCTAGGGAATGCCGCCTGCCCTCCAGACAATCTGAAAATATCCCGGGTAAACCCGTTGCGTTTCACGGCGAAGCGCGGGGTCAGGTGGCACAGGCAGGCGGGATCGGCAGCGGACTTTTGCGGCAGGGCCTGCTGCCTGCTGCTGGGCCTGCCGGGTGCCGGGCGAGCCCATGCGGAGGATGCCGCAGCCACGCATCAGGACATCGTCATCACCGCCCTGACCGGGCAGGCACTGGAAGGTCTGGGCATCGCCAATGCCGGCGATCTGGTGCGCGCGGGAGCCTCGATCCAGATGCCCCCCTCTCTGCTTCAGGCCGCTGATACCGCGCTCTACAAGGCCAGGAGCAACGGGCTCAACCGCGTGGAAACCACCCTGCTGCTTAGCGGCGCAGGCTCCCCTTCCGCCGCCGCGTGACGGTCACTCGCCAACCTTCACCCGGGCCGTCACCGACAGGCCGGGCCGCAGCAAATCCGCCCCGGCCTGATGGCCATCGAAGCGGATACGCACCGGCACGCGCTGCACGATCTTGGTGAAATTGCCCGTGCCCGGCTCGAAGGGCAGCAGGGAAAAGCTTGAGCCTGACCCCGGCGCGATGCTCTCCACCGTGCCGCGCAGCCCATGGCCCAGAGCATCCACCGCAATGGTCACGCTTTGGCCGACGCGCATATGGCGCATCTGCGTCTCCTTGAAATTGGCGGTGATGTAGAGGGCGTCCATCGGCACCAGCGTGAGCAGACGCGATCCCGGCTGCACATAATCGCCCACCCGCACCTGCCGGTTGCCGACCGTGCCATCCACCGCCGCGCGGATCAGCGTATGCCCCTGATCCTGCCGCGCCAGATCGATGGCCGCCTGCGCCTGCTGTTGCCCCGCCAGCGCCTTGTCCAGCGCGGCCTGCAGCCCGGGGCGTCTGGCGGAGGTCACGCCGGATTCGCGCTGCGCCACCGCCAGCAGCGCTGAGGTTTTGGCCGCGGCCTGCTCGGCGGAGACAGCCGTGGTGCGATAGGTATCGGCATCGCGCCGTGCCACCGCGCCTGTCGCCACCAGCGTATCGTAGCGGCGGCGGTCGGCATCGGCACGCTCGGCCTCGGCGGTGCTGGAGCGGATTTGCGTGCGCGCTGCTGCCACCTGCGCGACATTCAGCCTTTCCTCGGCCCCAAGGCTGACCAGCGCCGCGCGTGCGGAAGCGACATTGGCTCTGGCATCGGCAAGGCTGGCCTGCGCCGCCAGCAGCTTCGCGTCGAACTCTTCAGGATCGATGCGGACCAGCGGATCGCCCGCATGGACGGCCTGATTGTCATGCACCAGCACCGCCGAGACAAGCCCGCGTACCTTGGGCGCCACAGAGGTCGAATCGGCGGCGACATAGGCATCGTCTGTCGATTCGGTCGACGGGCTCATGGCGATCCAGCCGATCCCCGCCAGAGCCGCCGCAATCGCCACCGCCGAGGCAATCACCGTGCGCTGCCCGGGCCCGCGCCGCGTGCTTTCAGGCGCCTGTGCAGCGCCGTTTCCGGAGGGTTCCGGCTCGGCCCGGCGGGCTGTGATCTGCTGTACCGCTTCACTCATTGAGACCTCCTGCATCGCCGCCTGAAGACGTGCCCTTGCGAATATGACGATTGTCATTTACATGACGATCATCATATTTGTCGAGATGGAATCGGAAAGGGCCACAGATGACAGCTTGGCTGAAAGGGATCGGGCAGGATTGGGCGCATGACCCGCAAGGCATGCCCACGCCTCGCAAATTCCTGATTCTGGCCGTGATGGCCTTCGGGCAGTTCATGGCCCTGTTCGATATTCAGATCGTCTCGGCGTCTTTGCGGGATGTTCAGGCGGGCCTCGCCGCCGGGCCGGATGAGATCAGCTGGGTGCAGACCGCCTATCTGATGGCCGAACTGGTGATGATTCCGCTCTCGGGCTATCTGGCGCATGCGATGTCGACGCGCTGGGCCTTCACCTTCTCGGCGGCCAGCTTCACCTTTTTCAGCCTGATGTGTGGCCTCAGCTGGGACATGGGCTCGATGATCGCCTTTCGCGCGGCACAGGGCTTTACCGGGGGCACGATGGTCTCGCTGGTTTTCGCGACCGCCTTCACCATCTTCACCGGCAAGCAGCGCGCGATGATCCCGGCCATTCTGGGGGCGGTCAGCGTGCTGGCCCCCACCCTCGGCCCCAGCGCGGGCGGCGCGATCACCGACTGGCTCGACTGGCGCTGGCTGTTCTTCATCAATGTGGTGCCCGGCATCGTGGTGACTTTGCTGTCATCGCAGGTGATCCGCGTCGACCGCGCCAATCCCGCCCTTTTCGCCCGCATCGACTGGAGCCATCTCATCGCCATGGCGGTGTTTCTGGCGGGTCTGGAATATGTGCTGGAAGAAGGCCCCCGCCATGACTGGTTCGGCGATCAGACCATTGCCATGGCGGGCTGGTGCTCTCTGGTGGGCTTTGTGCTGTTTCTGGAACGGTCCTTCTTCTCGCCCAATCCGCTGGTGAAACTCAGCCCCTTTCGCCAGCCGACCTTTGCCTTTGCCTGCATTTTCAATCTGGTGCTGGGGGTGGGCATGTATTCGGCGATCTATCTCGTGCCGGTCTATCTGGGGCAGGTACGCGGATACGACTCGCTGCAGATCGGCGAGACGGTGATCGTTGTCGGTCTGGCGCAGATGATCAGCGTGGTGGTGGCGGCCTCGCTCAGCCAGAAGCTGGATGCGCGCATCATGATCACCGTGGGCTTGGTCTGTTTCGCGCTCAGCCTGTGGCTTTCCTCGAACATGACCAGCGACTGGGGGTTCTGGGAGCTGGCGCCAAGTCAGGCCTTGCGCGGCTTTGCGATCATGCTCTGCATCGTGCCCAGCGTGACGATGGCGCTGGCCGGCTTCCAGCCCGCCGAGCTTAAATATGCCTCGGGCCTGTTCAATCTGATGCGCAATCTGGGCGGGGCCATCGGCATCGCCGTGGTCAACACGCTGCTTCAGGACCACACACGCATCGACAGCCTGCGCCTTGGCGAGGCCATGGCCCATGGCGCCGCCCCCATCAATGACACCATCACCGCCATGGCCGGGCGGATGGGGGCCGTGGCCCCCGATCCGCATCAGGCTTTGCTTTCCGCCCAGGGCCTGTTCGCCCGTGTGGCGGGGCGTGAGGCGCTGACCCTGGCCTTCAACGATGTGTTCCGCCTGCTGGCCTGGATGTTCATCGCCGCGCTGGTGATGGTGCCCTTCTGCCGACCGCCCGCCAATGCCGCCCCGCCGCCGCCCGATGCGGCGCATTGAGGAGATGCTTCCCATGACACGCCTGATCGCGGCTCTGCTCGCCACCAACCTGCTAACAGGCTGCACCGTCGGGCCGGATTACCGCAAACCCGATGTTGCGCTGACCGCCGCCTATCACACGCAAACCGCCATCGCCCCGGCGGAAGCGCAATGGTGGAAGCGCTTTAACGATCCTGTGCTGGATGGGCTTGTCGATCAGGCACTGGCCCAGAACATGGACATTGCCGCAGCCGCCGCGCGGATCAATCAGGCGCGCGGACTCGCCAAGGCGGCAGGCGCGGCCCTGCTGCCCACGGTGGGCGTGGGCGCTTCGGCGGAGCGCGACCATACATCCCTGCAGACGCCCTTCGGCGCCGCCTCGCGCGAATTGGGTTTCCCGCGGGATTATTCGCTTTATCAGGCAGGCGCTCAGGCCAGTTGGGAGATCGATCTCTTCGGCGGCCTGAGGCGCGGGCGTGAAGCGGCGCGGGCCGATCTGGCCTCCACGCTGGCCAATGCCGATGCGGTGCGCCTCAGCATCGCTGCCGAAACGGTCGATGCCTATCTGCAATTGCGCGGGCTTCAGGCGCGGCTGGCGGTGGCGCAGGGCCAGTTGCAGACCGAGAAACAGCTTGTCGATCTGATCCGCCAGCAGAGCGATCAGGGCGTCGCCTCCGACCTGTCACTCAACCGCACTCTGGGCGAGCAGCAGGGCATCGAGGCCTCCATCCCGCCGCTTCAGGCCGCGATCACCGGGCAGATCAACCGGCTTGCCGTGCTGGGCGGCCAGCAGGCAGGCACCGGGGCGGACGCCTTGGCCAATGCCGTGGCGATCCCCCTCGCCCCCGATCCGGGCGGCAGCATCGTGCCTGCCGAACTGATGCGCCGCCGCCCCGATCTGGTCGCGGCGGAGCGGCAGGTCGCCGCCGCCAATGCGCGGATCGGTGTCGCCATGGCCGAGTATTATCCGCATATCTCGCTGGATGGCTTGCTGGGCGTGGCCACGGTGGGCGGGGCCAGCATGTTTACCGGCAATGCGCTTCAGGCCAGCGGCGGCGGCGCCTTGCGCTGGCGGTTGTTCGATTTCGGCAAGGTGGATGCGCAAGTCGCCCAGGCGCGCGGGCGTGAGACCGAGGCACTGGCGCTCTATCGCGGCGCGGTGCTGCATGCCACCGAGGATGTCGAAAATGCCCTCACCCGCCTCGCTCAGGGCCGCGCCGAAATTGCCCTGCGTGAGCAGCAGCTTGCATCGCTCACCAAAGCGCGCGACCAGGCGCGACAAGCCTATGGCGCCGGTGTAGTGTCGCTGATCGATGTCCTTGATGCCGACCGCGCGCTGCTCGCCGCCTCTGACCGACTGGCCATGGCGCGGGCCGACACCGCGCGCGCCAGCGTGGCGGCGATCCGCGCGCTGGGCGGCGGATGGGAGAAAAGGACCTGATGATGAGTGAAAAACTGTCGCATAAGGAACGCACCCGCGCCCGCATCCTCGATGAATCCGCCAAGGCCATGCGCGAACATGGTTTCGACGGCATCGGCGTGGCCGCGCTGATGAAGCGCGCCGGGCTGACCCATGGCGGTTTCTATGCGCATTTCGAGAGCCGCGACGATCTGGTGGCCCATACGATCGACCGCCTGTTCGAGGACAATCGCACCTCTCTGGTGCGTCATCTTGAGCAGCCCGATCTCAAGGCTGGCCTCGCCGCCTATATTGACGATTATCTCTCCGAAGAGCGCATCAACTGGCGCGCGCGCGGCTGCGCCCTGACCTCGCTGATGAGCGAGGTGATCCGCCTGCCGCCCGCAGCACGCACCGCCTTCGCCGCCGGGATCGAGCGTTTCCGCAACCGTCTGCGCGATGTGCTGGTAGCGCTGGGCCATGAGCGGGCCGAGGAAGAGGCCACCTCCGCCCTCTCCGAAATGGTGGGTGCAGCCACGGCGGCGCGGGCCTTTGGCGAGGGCGAGATCGCCTCAGCCTTCCTGCAAACCTCGCGCCAGCAGATCAAGCAGCGGCTGGGGCTGTCCGGCTCTGGCGCCTGACAGCCCTGACCTTGTTCAGTCCGCAGTCCAGCCGCCATCGACGATCAGGCTGGTGCCGGTGATCAGCGCCGAGGCCTCGCTGGCGAGGAACACCACCGGGCCCATCAGATCCTCCACCGTGCCGATGCGGCCCAGCTTGATCTTGGCCAGCACGCTGGCACGGAAGGCTTCGTCCTCGAAATAGGGCCTGGTCATCGGGGTTTCGATAAAGGTCGGCGCGATGGTGTTGGAGCGGATGCCATGCGGCGCCAGATCCAGCGCAAAGGCCTTGTTCATCCCCTCGATCGCCCATTTGCTGGCGCAATAAAGCGAGCGCTTCGGCCCGCCGACATGCCCCATCTGCGATCCCATATGGATCAGGCTGCCCTTGATCCCTTCCGCGATCATCGCCTTCACCGCGCCTTGTGCGACGAAGAAGGCGCTCTTCACATTGAGGTCCAGCACGGTGTCGTAATCACCCTCGCTCACCTCCCACAGGGGCATCGGGCGGTTGGTGCCCGCATTGTTGACCAGCGTGTGGAAGGCCGGGCGCCCGGCAAAGAAGGCCTCGACGGCAGCGAGATCGCTGACATCCAGCACCGCCGCCTGCGCCTGGCCGCCCGCCGCGTTGATGGCGGCCGCGCCCTCTTCGATCTCACGCGCGGTGCGGGCGGCAAGGGTCACCTGCGCGCCCGCCTGCGCCAGAGCGGCGGCGGCGGCAAGGCCAATGCCTCGCCCCGCCCCCGTCACCAGCGCGCGCTGCCCATCGAGCCGGAAAGCCGGGGTTTGGGGCAGCGCTTCCATCAGACTGCCGTCAGTTCGCTGGGCTCGACCTGCCCGGCATAGGGCACGTCGCGATGGCCGAAGCGACGCACGCGGATGTTGGCCTGCTCGCCATGACCGGCAAAGCCTTCCAGCCCGCAGAGGCGGCTGCAATATTCACCGATCAGCGCCGAGGCCTCATCGGTGGTGACGCGCTGATAGGTGCAGGTCTTGAGGAACTTGCCGACCCACAGACCGCCCGTGTAACGCGCCGCCTTCTTGGTGGGCAGCGTGTGGTTGGTGCCGATCACCTTGTCGCCGAAGCTGACATTGGTGCGGTTGCCAAGGAACAGCGCGCCATAGTTGGTCATGTTCTTCAGGAAATAGTCGGGGTCCTGAGTCATCACCTGCACATGCTCGCTGGCGATCTCGTCAGCCACGCGCACCATTTCCTCATAGCTTTCGGCCACGATCACCTCGCCATAGGTTTCCCATGCCTTGCGAGCATGATCCGCCGTGGGCAGAATTTCAAGCAGGCGATCGATTTCCTTCATCGTCGCGCGGGCGAAAGCCTCGCTGTTGGTCAGCAGCACGCCAGGGCTGTCCGGGCCATGCTCGACCTGACCCAGAATGTCGGTGGCGGCCATTTCGGGATCGCAGCCGATTTCGTCGGCAATGATCAGCGTCTCGGTGGGGCCGGCGAACAGATCGATGCCGACGCGACCAAACAGCTGGCGCTTGGCCTCGGCCACAAAGGCATTGCCGGGGCCAACCAGAATATCCACCGGATCGATCGTCTCGGTGCCAATGGCCATGGCGCCGATCGCCTGAATGCCGCCGAGCGCATAGATGGCGTCAGCGCCAGCCAGCGCCTGAGCCGCCACGATAGCGCGGGCAGGCTTGCCCTGAAACGGCGGCGCGCAGGTGATGACGCGCTTCACGCCCGCCACCTTGGCCGTGATGACCGACATATGCGCCGAGGCCAGCAGCGGATACTTGCCGCCCGGCACATAGCAACCCGCCGCATTCACCGGCAGGTTCTTGTGGCCCAGCACCACGCCCGGCAGCGTCTCGACCTCGACATCCTTGATGCTGTCGCGCTGGATCTGGGCGAAATTGCGCACCTGCGTCTGGGCGAATTCGATGTCCTTGCGCTCTTGCGGGGTCAGGCTTTCCACCGCAGCGTCGATCTCGGCCTGAGACAGGCGGTAATCCTCGCGGTCCCAGCCGTCGAACTTGATGCTCATGTCGCGCAGGGCCGCGTCGCCGCGCTTCTCGATATCGGCCAGCGCCGCTTCCACGATATCGCGCACCTTGCGGTCGGCTTCTGCCTTCACCTCGGCTGCCGCGCCGCGCTTGAGATACTGGGCCATCGTCATCCTCCTCTTCGAGCGGCAGGCACGCGCCCGTCCCGACTCGTTGACGACGATGCATACATAATCATAGAAATTTTCCAACCCGGGATTTTTGAAAATATGAAAAGCCAATTTCTGTGGATTTTATGAATGAATGCATATTCAATTTGCCTTGCAAGCCTTTCACCCGCTACCACCCTGCCATGGCTCGCGATCCCAACCCCTCCGCCCCTGCTGTCTCCGTCCATGACGTGGCGCGCGCGGCGGGCGTCTCGCAATCGGCGGTGTCGCGCGCCTTCACGCCGGGCTCCAGCCTGTCGCCCGACAAGCGTGACCGCATCATCGCCATTGCCGCGCAGATGGGATACCGGCCCAATCCGCTGGCCCGCTCGCTGCTGCGCGGCAAATCGAACATCATCGGCGTGGGCGTGGGCGATCTGGCCAACCCCTTTTTCGTGCAAACGCTGCAATTGCTGTCCGAAGCGCTGGAAACCGCCAATCTGCGCCTGATGCTGTTCCCCGCGCATCGTTCAGAGGACGGGGGTTCCTCGGGCGCCGAACCCTCCATTCAGGAGGTGCTGCATTACCGCATCGATGCGCTGGTGCTGTTGTCGGTCAGCCTGTCCTCGAAGCTGGCCGAGGAATGCCGCCGCGCTCAGGTGCCGATCATCCTCTACAACCGCACCACAGGCCAGCACGACGCCTCCTGCGTGGTGGGGGACAACACCACAGGCGCGCGCACCATCGCCGCCCATCTGCTGGGCGGGGGGCATCAGCGCCTCGCTTTCCTGGCCGGAACGCCGGAAAGTTCCACCAATGCCCAGCGTGAGGCGGGCTTCAACGCCTATCTCGCGGAGCAAGGCCACGCCGCCCCGCTGCGCGAGGAAGGCCATTTCTCCTTCGATGCCTCCATGGCCGCGACACGCCGCCTGCTGGTCCGCGCGGACCGCCCCGATGCCATCTTCTGCGCCAATGACACGATGGCTCTGGCCGCGCTGACCGTCGCCCGCCATGAGTTCGGGCTGGATGTGGGGCGCGAGATCTCCATCGCGGGCTATGACGATGTGCCGATGGCCAGCTGGCCCTCTTTTGCGCTGACCAGCTATTCCCAGCCCGCACGGCCCATGGTGGATGAGACCGTGCGGCTGATCCACGCCCTGCGCGCCCATGGCGAAAGTCATGAAGAGGTGACATGCCCCGGCACGCTGATGGTGCGCGGCAGCACGAGGCCTGTCGATATGGCGCGTTTCAAGGGGAGCTAATGGTCAGAGACTGCCTGATTGCTTGCGGCATTTAATGATACAATATATCATTGAGCCCTACGCACTCTCCAGAAAGCTGATTCCTTGGCCACCTTGCTGTCCGGCGCCACGGCGCAAATTCCTGTCTCCCTGCTCACCGGTTTTCTTGGAAGCGGGAAGACCACCTTGCTTAACACGCTGGTCCGCGATCCAAGGATGAGCCGGGCACTGGTGATCATCAATGAGTTCGGCTCGATCGGCATCGACCATGATCTGATCGCCGCCTCCAAGGAGGAGGTGGTTGTGGAAATGTCCAGCGGCTGCCTGTGCTGCACGATCAGGGGCGATCTGGTCCGCACCCTGCGCGATGCGCCATGGCGTTTTGCCCGCGATGGCCTCTGCTGGTTCGACCGGGTGGTGATCGAGACCACGGGCCTCGCCGATCCGGTGCCGATCCTCCACACGCTGATGACCGATGAGCAGATCGCCTCGCTCTATCGGCTTGACGGGGTGATCACCACGGTGGATGCCGCCACCGGCATGGCCACGCTGGACCGGCAGGATGAGGCCGTGCGACAGGCCGCCGTCGCCGACCGGCTGGTGCTGACCAAAAGCGATCTGGTGAGCCCTGCAGATCTCGAAAGGATGGAGCGAAGGGTGCGGGCCATCAATCCTGCAGCGCCATTGATTCATGTGGTGCAGGGCGCTGTCGATCCGGCGGTTTTGTTCGATGCCGCTCTCTATGATCCGGCGGCGCGGGGCGAGGATGTGCAGGCCTGGCTCAATGCCGAGGCCTATGCCTCTGGCCACCATCACCATGGGCATCACCATGGGCATGATCATGCCCACGAGCATCATCATCACGACATCAACCGGCATGACGACCATATTCGCTCGGTCTGCCTGACCTTCGAGGAGCCGCTCGATGGCGAGGGGGTGGAGCGCTGGCTCGATACGCTGATGATGTTCGCCAGTCAGGATATTCTGCGGGTGAAGGCGATCCTCAATCTGGCGGGGGAAGCGGGCCCCATGGTGCTTCATGGCGTGCAGCATGTCTTCCATCCGCCCATGCGGCTGCAGGCATGGCCGAGTGAGGATCGCCGCTCGCGCATCGTCTTCATCACGCGCGATCTGGATGAGGAGGCGCTGCGCTCCACGCTGGGGCTGCTGACCCGGACTCTGACGCGCTTTTCCATCTATGGCCCGGAAGGATCAGCGCTGGCGGGGATGAGCCCGCAGCTTCAGCCTTTGCCCTCGGGGGATGGTGGCGGGCTGTTCGATCTGGCCCGTTAGGAGGCCCCCGCCAGGCCGATCAGATATGTGATCGCCCCCATGCCCAGCAAGCCGGTGGCGGCCAGCAGGCTGGTCGCCCAGGCGGGGCATCGCTCCAGACTGTCCGGGATCAGGTGGAAGGCGGCGATAAACAGGAAGATGCCACCCATCCCCGCCAGCAGGACACAAAGCACCGGCGCCGGAAGATCGAGCGAACCGCCAAGCAAGGCCCCGATCAGCGGCGCCAGCGCGTTGAGGACCAGCCACAGCCGTGCCCTCCCCCGCCCCGCCGAGATGCTGACGATGTTCACGCCGTCGGCCAGATCATGCGCCAGAATGGCCAGCGCCACCATCCAGCCCGCAGCACTGGTCAGTTGAAAGGCCAGAGCGATGCTGGCCCCATCCATCAGGCTGTGCAGCACCAGAAAGGCCGGGATGAGCGAGGTCTGCCTGCCGGTCATCCGCCTCTGCCCAAGGCGGGCCAGCAGCACGCAGGTGACCAGCACAGCCGCCGTGATCAGCAAGGGCCAGAGCGCGACGTGACCATGCAGCGCCAGTGCCTCAGGCAGCAGATCGAACAGCGCCGCCCCCATCACCATCCCGGCGGCAAGCGCCTGAAACAGCCCCACTTTCGTAGGCATGCGCAGCACAAGCTGCCCTCCGGCAAAGGCCGAGCATCCCGCCAGAGCCCCAAGCAGCGGTGGCCAGGCGCTGATCATCTCCACTTGCATGAGCCAGGCCGTGATGCGTGAAAAGGATTGCGGCCCACCGACCGGAAAAGACATTTCGACAAGCGCGCCGCCTGCTATTAATGATACATTGTTACATATGGGAAGTTTTCATACGCGTTCAAGCTGTTGGCGGAAATTTTTCACATGGAATCCCCGCAGCCAGCGTCACACGCCCCTAACCTTGGCATTTATGGTGACTGCCGGGCCCTTCAGCACCGGAACCCCAAGCCCGAATGGCGCCCAACCGTGAGGGAAACGCGGTTAACGGTGGAACCCGAAACTTTCGCCCATCGGGAAATGATATATTATACCCTTAATTCGGGATCGCTTCGGGAGTTACCAGAGTGCTTGGTTCTTATGCGGCGCGGGCGGGCGCCGTCGATGCTTTGCGTGCGCGCTTCGGCAACAGCCTTGCGCGCGCCCTGACATGCTTTGCGTCCATGGCGATGCTTCTGTCGAGCGCGGTGCCGGTTCAGGCCGGGGTGCTGCAATGCGTGCCCTTTGCCCGGGCCATGTCGGGCATCAACATTCATGGCGATGCCGACAGCTGGTGGGGGCAGGCCGCCCATCAGTTCGACCGCGGGTTGCGCCCCAAGATCGGCGCCGTGCTGGCCTTCCGCGCCACCTCGGTGATGCCGCATGGCCATGTCGCGGTGGTCGATGCCATCCTTGATGACCGCCATATCCTGCTCGACCATGCCAACTGGTCGCAGCCCGGGCTGATCGAGCAGGGCGTGCTGGCGGTCGACACCTCGGCGGCAGGCGACTGGAGCGAAGTCCGCGTGTGGTACGGCCCGGTCCATGGGCTGGGCAGCCGCGAAAGCCCTGCCTATGGCTTCATCTATGGCAGCGCCGCCAGGCCCGCCATCTCCGCCTTCGACCGCGCCTTCGCCTCGATGAACGCTGCCGTGCAGACGGAAGGCCAGGCTGACGGCGCCGATTATGCCCAACCCGATCGCTTCGCCGTCATGGATGAACGCCCGGTGCCGCAAAACGCCAGCGCCAACCCCGATAGCACCTTCGCGCGCTGAGCCCGCGCGCCACATTGCCGGACGGATCATGTTTCGCTGCTTCTTCCCCAACCCTCGCGTGTTTTTTCCGTCCTGCCTGCTCTTTGTGATCCTGTGCATCGCGCTGTGGTATGGCGGGGCGCGTGATCTGGGCAGGGTGATGGAACAGGGCGGCGCCGATCAGCCCGGCATGGTCGGCATCTCGCTGTTCTGGTCCTGGCCTTATCTCTGGTTCTACGCCTATTTCTGGCTGTGCAGCGCGCTGCTGGCGGCGGTCTGCCAATTGGTGGCGCCGCATCGCTGGTGGGCCTGGTCCATTCTCGGCTCCGCGCTGGTGATCTTTTCCACCTGGCTGCAGGTGCAGGTCAGCGTGGCCATCAACGACTGGTCCGGCCCCTTCTACAATCTGGTGCAAAAGGCGCTGAGCAGCAGCGGTCAGGTCACGCTCGGCCAGATCTATGGCGACCTGCTTGTCTTCGGCGAGATCGCTCTGGCCGCGGTGACGATGGGCATGCTGACAGCCTTCTTCAGCAGCCATTACGTCTTCCGCTGGCGCAGCGCGATGAATGAATTCTACGCGCAGCACTGGCAACGCCTCCGCCTGATCGAGGGCGCCGCGCAGCGCGTGCAGGAAGACACGATGCGCTTTGCCACCACCATGGAGGATCTGGGCGTCAGCCTGATCAATGCGGTGCTGACGCTGATCGCCTTTCTTCCCGTGCTGGCCACGCTGGGCGCGCATATCACCATGCTGCCGCTGATCGGCCATGTGCCGCATGCTCTGGTGGTGGCCGCTGTGGCATGGTCTCTCTTCGGCACGCTGTTTCTGGCGCTGATCGGCATTCGCCTGCCGGGGCTGCAATTCGCCAACCAGCGCGTGGAGGCGGCCTATCGCAAGGAGCTGGTCTATGGCGAGGACGATCCTTCGCGCGCCCAGCCGCAGACGCTGACCATGCTGTTTGCCGATGTGCGCCGCAACTATGTCCGGCTCTATCTGCATTACACCTATTTCAACCTGGGCAAGATCCTCTACCTGCAGGTGGACAACATCTTCGGCTATATCATCCTTGCCCCAACGATCATCGCCGGGGCGATCACGCTGGGCCTGTTGCAACAGATCCTGAACGCTTTCGATCAGGTGCGCAGCTCTCTGCAATATCTGGTCAATTCATGGACGACGATTGTGGAGCTGACCTCGATCTACAAACGTCTGAGGGCCTTTGAAACGGCAATGCCGTGATGGCATAGGAGGGTTATGACGGCCTCCATCCCCCTGCCTGACGACCATCCCGTCATCGTCTTCGACGCGCAATGCGTGTTGTGCTCAAGCCATGCGCAATTTGTGCTGCACCATGACCGACGCGGACATTTCCTGCTGGCATCGATGCAGGGCAAGGTCGGCGCGGCGCTTTACCAGCGCTTCGGCATCGATCCGGCCAATCCCGACACGCTGATCGTGGTGGAACGCGATCAGGCCCTGCGGGACAGCGATGCGATCATCGCGATCTGGTCCGCCCTTGGCTGGCCATGGCGGGCGCTGCGCCTGCTGCGCCTGATCCCGCGCGCCCTGCGCGATCCGGCATATCGCTGGATCGCGCGCCATCGCTACCGCCTCTTCGGGCAGCGCGAGAGCTGCTGGGTGCCGGATGCCGCTCAGGCGCGCCGGGTGCTGTAGCCTATTGATCCCTGCCGATCCGCTCATCCCAGGGGCTGCCCAGATGCGGATAGAGCTGGCTGCGGAAGGCGCGGAAGGCCTCGCTTTCCACAAAGCGCCGATAGGTTGCCTCATCGGCAAAGCTGGTATCGAGGATAAAGTGATTGGTCGGCGCCAGTTGCCGGATCAGCATCACCGAGCGCACCGCCGGATCGTGGCGGGCCTGAGCGGCATAGGCTTTCAGGATCTGCGCGCCCTCCGCCTCATGGCTGGGCATCACATCGACATTCACGATGGTATGGACAGGCCCCTCCGCCGCCGAGAGCGGCGCGGCGCCCAGCAGCATCACGGCGGCGAAAAGGGCTGTGCGACGCATCACGCCACGGCCCCCAAGGCCAGAGCCGGATAATCGGTATAGCCCTGCGCGCCGCCGCCGAACAAAGTCGCGGCATCGGGCTCGGCCAGCGGAGCGCCTGCCTGCAAGCGCGCGGGCAGATCGGGATTGGCGATGAAAGGCCGCCCGAAAGCCACCAGATCGGCATAGCCATGGGCCAGCACCCAATCGGCCTTGGCCCGATCATAGAGGCCCGCCACGATGATCGGATGGCGGAAACGGTCGCGCAGCTCCTGCCGGAAGTCCTCGGTGAATTCGGGCGCATCGTCCCAATCGGCTTCCACCAGATGGAGATAGGCGATGCCCCGCGCCTCAAGGAAATCGGCGGCCTCCAGAATGGTGGGCAGAATATCGGGGCAGGCCATGCCGCGCGCGGTCAGGAAAGGCGCCAGACGGATGGCGGTGCGCTCGGCACCGATTTCACCGGCGACGGCATTGACCACCTCGCGCAGGAAACGCAGCCGGTTCTGGCGGGATCCGCCATAGGCATCGGTGCGGATGTTCGAGCTGGTGCGCAAAAACTGATCGATCAGATAGCCATTGGCGCCATGCAGTTCCACACCGTCGAAACCGGCCTCAATAGCGTTGCGGGCAGCCTTGCGGTAATCCTCAACGATGGCTGCGATTTCGGCGGTTTCCAGCGCGCGCGGTGTGGGGCATGCCACCATGGCGCCCTGCCCTGTCGCGGGATCGACCTTCCAGATCGCGCCCTCGAAGGGAATGGCGGAGGGGGCCACCGGCAGCGCCCCATCATGGAAATCGGGATGCGACATGCGCCCGACATGCCAGAGCTGCAGGAAGATCCGCCCGCCGGCCTGATGCACGGCCTTGGTCACCAGCTTCCAGCCCTCCACCTGCTCGGCGCTGTGGATGCCGGGGGTAAAGGAATAGCCCTTGCCTTGCGGCGAAATCTGCGTCGCCTCGCTGACGATCAGCGCCGCGCTGGCCCGCTGGGCGTAATAGGTGGCATTGAGCGCATGGGGCACATCGCCGGGCTGGGCGGAGCGCGCGCGGGTCAGCGGCGCCATCACCACACGGTGAGGCAAGTCATGGCCGGACAGGGAAAAGGGCGAGAACAGGCTGGTCATGGGAAGCTCCTTGCGAAGGTTGGGCTTTTCCTAGACCTTTCTCTTGCGTGGCATTATCCTGAAAATTCTCAAATGATCCTCCACCTGTGGGAGACAATCGCTGCTCGACGATCTCAACGAATTGCGTACCTTCGTCCGCATCGCCACCGAGGGCAGCCTGTCTGCCGCCGCCCGCGCGATGGGGCTGGCGCTCAGCGTGGTGAGCAAGCGCCTCGCCACGCTGGAGGCGCGCACCGGCACGCGGCTGATCGCGCGCAGCACACGCCGCCTGTCGCTCACCGACGAAGGCGCCCGCCTCTTCGAACGGGCCCAGCGCATTCTCGCCGAAATCGCCGAGGCCGAGGCGATGCTGACCCATGGCACGCTGGAGCCGCATGGTTTGCTGCGGGTGAGCGCGCCGGTGGCTTTGGGGCGGGCCCATGTCAGCCCGGTGTGCCGCGATCTGGCGCGTGACCATCCGCGCCTGTCCATCGACCTGCAACTGACGGACCGCGTCACCGGGCTGATCGATGAGGGGCTGGATATCGCCATCCGCATCGGCATGCCTCAGGAGTCCGGGCTGGTGGTGCGCAAGCTGGTGGACAATCACCGCATCATCGTTGCCGCGCCCACCTATCTGGCCAGCCACGGCACCCCGCTCACGCCCGAGGATCTGGCCGATCACGATTGCCTGCATCAGGGCCCCGGCGCGATCTGGCCGCTGGTCGGGCCGGAGGGGCGGCAGGTGGCGGTGGATGCGCAATCGCGCCTGCGCTGCGACAATGGCGAGGTCTGGCATGATTGGGCGCTGGATGGCGCCGGTCTGGCGATGAAAAGCTGGATCGATGTGGCAGAGGATGTCGCGGCGGGGCGGCTGGTGCAGGTGCTGCCCGCATGGCGGAGCCCTCCGGCCCCGATCTGCGCGCTGCTGCATGCGCGCAAGCTGGTGCCCACCCGCGTCCGCATCTTTTTGGAGGCCATGGCCACCCGCCTGCGCCAACATGGCCGCCCCTTGCCGTCGTAGCCCCCGGCAATTGCACGCGTGCAACGCCCCGGGGCCTGTCCCGAGCCGGAGGCAGTTTGGCGAAAGCTCATGATCCGGGCCTTTCCGCCGGATCTGCGCAGCGCTATTCGACTGGAATCATGACCATCTTCCCCAAAGCCCTGACCGGCCTGCTGATCGCCTTCTCCGCCATGCTGCCCGCCGCCGCTCATGCCGATCTGACGGCTGTCTATGGCGTGCCGGGCACCGACCACCGGATGACCGTGGCCATCGCAGCGAATGGCGACATTCGTGCCGAGATCGATGATCCATCGATGTATTGGGTGGTCCTTCAGGGCGTGGGGTATTACATCCAGCTCACGCCCAAGGCCACGCATGTCAGCGCGCTGGATGATATCGCCGTGGTGACGCGTGAGGCGATGGACAAGCTCGACCCCGGGCAACAGGCGCAGCTGGCCGGGCATTCCTCTGTCCATACGCTGCTGGCCAAAGGCACAATGGCTGTCGGCGGCAGAACGGGCGATGCCTATTTCATGCAGGCGCCTGACGGAACCATCTCACCCATGCCCTGGGTGGTGATCAGCCATGACCCGGCGCTGGCTCCCCTAGGTCAGGCCATGGCGGAGCAATTTGCCATGTCCGCCAAGATGGACCCCTATGCTATGGCCGGCACAGGCGAGGATTTCGCCAGGGCCGAGGCGGTGCTGCGCAAGGGCGCACCGATCCTGTTTGCCGGGGCGCAATTGCTCTCCGTATCGGAAGCGAAAATCGACGAAAGCCGCTTTGCCCTGCCCGCTCCGCGCGAAACGCGCGATCAGATCCGGCAATGGTACAGCATGCAGGAACATTGAGGGGGCTTGCCTTGCCTGCGGTTGACTGCCTAGGGGAACCTCTTCTCCGGCCCGTCTTCGGGCAGGCCGGTTTCTGAAAGGCGATAAAGCGTGAAAAAGCCCTCCCTCAAGGCCTGTGCCGCCACGGTTGCCGCCCTTCTGCTTGGCGGCATCGCAGCGGCGGGAGTCCAGACCGCCGCGGCGGCAAGGGCGGGCGACAGCAGCAACAACGATGCCCGCGCCATGCTGCTCGATGCGCTGCAGAACGATCCCGGCGTGCCGAAGGTTGAGCCGGCGGGGTATGACGCCACGATCGTCGTCTTTTCCGACTATCAATGCCCCTATTGCCACCAGATCCATCCCCGGCTGGAAGCCTTGCTGCGCGAGGACAAGAAGCTGCGCATCGTCTACCGCGACTGGCCGATCTTCGGCGCGGTCTCGAAGGAAGCGGCGCGGGCGGCGATGGCCTCGCGCTATCAGGGCAAGCATGCGGCCTTCAACGATGCACTGCTCAACACCAAAGGCCGGCTGACCAGCGAGGGCATCCGCCAGGCCGCCGTGAGCGCGGGTGTCGACTGGAACAGGCTGCAGGCCGATCTGGTGAAACATGGCGCCGAGATCGATGGCGCCATCGCCCGGACCGGCCATTATGCGGGGCTGATCGGCCTGTCCGGCACGCCCGCGCTGATTGTCGATTCCTATCTGCTGCCCGGCGCCGTCAGTGTCGAGACGCTGAGGGAAGCGGTGCAGCATGCCCGGAAGAACCAGGCGGCGCGGGCGGCGGAGCAGATCTGACGGAGGCCACGCGGTCAGCCAAGGCCTGTGCCTGTCTGATCAACCGGGCATAGGAGGCCTGTCTGGGCAGCTCCTGCGCATAGCACCGTTCGAAGATCAGATCCTTGTCGGGATGTTGTGCGTAGCGGGCCTTGCAGGCGGGAATCGCCTCCACCTTGGTGGGCTGGATCAGAATGGTGATGCGCTGATCCTGCAACAGCGTGACGCCGATCTGGTCGGGCGGGTTGGGGGCGACCTCATCCTGCCCCTGTTCGAACAGCATGGCCTTGGCGATCATGCCGGGGGCGACAGGCTTGATGGGCAGAGGCGCGAATTTTTCCACGGCGGCATCATTGTTGATGGCCGCAGCGTAAAGCCCCTCGTCATCGAGCGCCGCAATGGCATTCACGGCCTGCCCTTTTGGGGCGGAGGCGCGCAACCATGCTTCCACCAGCGGGCGCGTGGTGACGATCAGCTGCGTGCCATGGGCATCGGTATAAGCCAGCCCGTCGAGCGGGAGGTACTGGGCGTAATCCTCCAGATCGGCGATCGTGGCGCGGCCAACGCCGGTAAAGCCGGAGACATGGACCGGGCCGATCATCGCGCGCAGCATGGCGGCCAAGCGGGCGGCGGCGGCCTTATTGCGCGCTTTCTGACCGGATGGAGGATGTTCGGCATTGGCCTGAGCGGCAGCCTTGTCCCGCGCCGAGAGATAGAGGCTCAGAGCCCCTGGCGTTTGTGCCTGCACCGGCAAGGGGATCGCCGTCAGCGCGCAGAGGGCACCCGTGCAGGCCGCTTTGAAGGCCCATCGTCTGATCATAAGCTTGCCGCTCCAACGGATTGATGCAGCATCCTGAAAAGCGATCGCCGCGGTTGCTGTCAACCACGGCGATCCGTTGCATCGGAGGATGTTACCCCGTCAGAACTTGAAACCGGCGCTCACCCGGAAATAGCGGCCCATGATGGCGCTGTAGTAGCGCTGGACATCCACCGAATAGGGGAAGGGCAAACCGCGATTGAACACATTGTTCACCAGAAAGCGGAAATTGACATTCTTCGACACATCCACCCCGATCGAGGTGTTGAAGGTCACGTAGGAATTGATCGTTGGATACTGATAGGCAGAATCGGGCGAGTTGGGATTGACCTTCGTCGATCCGTAATAGATGCCCTGCACCATCCAGTTGAAGGCCTTGCGCGAGTAATTCGCCGTGGCCGTGAAGGTGTTCGCCGGGTCCTTAGACTGGCCCGCCACCTGCTGCAGATCTTCCGTGCCGATGCGGTAATAATGGCGGAAGGTGTGCAGGTAATTGACGTTCAGATCCAGCACGCCCGCCGAGGATGACAGCCCCAGCCGCTCCAGCGGCAGCGTATAGGCCAGATTGCCCTGCAAGGCGCGGAAGACTTCCTCGCCGATGTTGAAATTGCTCGACGCAAAAGAGGTCACCTGACCGGCGCTGTTGCGGGTGAAGGTCTTGCAATAGGGGCTGGAAAGTGAGGAATCGTAGCAGGCCGTCATCAGATCGGTCAGGCTCAGGCTGGCGATCTCATTGCGGATGTCGATGTTGACATAGTCCGCGCTCAGGGTCAGCCCGCGCAGCATCGGCGGTTGCACCACCGCGCCCACTGTCCAGCTGTTGGCCACTTCATTCTGCAGGTTCGGATTGCCGCCCGCCGTGCCCTTCACGCTGGCCGCCACCACCGAAGAGGTGAAGTTGGCGGGAAGACCGGCAGCAGCGCAATTGGCCGCGCGTGTGGCAGGATTGCTGCCCGCGGTGATATAGCCCTTGTCGCAAGGGTCATTGGCCACCGCTGCCACCGTGCTGACCGGCGCGAACAGCTCGGTGATCGAGGGCGCGCGGAAGGAGCGCGTGAAATTGCCACGGAAGGTCAGCCCCTTGACCGGCGCATAGCTGCCGCCACCCGTATAGGAGGTGAAGCCGCCCGTCAGGCTGTGCTTCACATAGCGCACCGCCGCATTCACATCGAGCTGCGCGATCAGCGGCACATCATTGTCAGGCGCGACGATCGGCGCGCTGAACTCGCCGAAGAACTCGTTGCTGTGGAAGCTGCCAGCCACGGCAGAGACCGGCGCCAGATTGCCATAGGACACGCGCGTGCCATCGGCCTGCAAGGCGCCCGCATAGAAGGCACCCGGATCGAAATTGGCGCTTTCGCGGCGATATTCATAGCCCGCCACGCCCTTGGCATGGCCGCCGGGCAGCTTGATCAGCTCGCCCTTCACATCGGCCACCACATCCGTCTGGGTGTTGAGCTGATGGGTAAAGGCATTGGCGGTGACATAGTCGATCGCCGCCTGGCTGGCATTGCCATAGCCGAAGATATCGAGCGGCGCGCAGGTGCTGCTGATCGTGGGATAGGCCGCATTGGTGTAGCCCGACGCGCAGGCGATCTGGCCGCTGCTGGTGGTCACCGCATTGACCGCATTGTTGAAATTCTGGGTCACCAGCTCGCGCGAGGCGGTCGAGGAGGTGGAGCGGCCATAATTGACCGTCACATCCCAGTCGAACTTGCGCTCACCCAGCGCGAAATCGCCGTTCAGACCGCCCACCATGCGCAGCAGATCGCTGCGGGTGCGGAAAGCACCGGTCGAAAGATCGGTGTTGGCGCGCGTGAGGTAGAAGTGATCCGTGGGCAGACCATAGCCGGCCAGATTGCTGATGATGGTCTGGCGGTCCGCCGCGCTCAGATAGGGGTTGGCGGTGCTGATGATCAGATTGCCGTTGGGCTGGCCCGCAGCGGCGAACTGCCGCGTGTTGTAATAGGGCTGCTTGGCCAGATTGGTGCCATAGTTGCGGCCCAGCCAGAACTCGCCGCTGAAATGGATGTGGTCGGTGAAATCGTAGTGGCCCAGCAGCGTGCCTTGCAGACGCTCGCTGTCGGCCAGGAAATTGTCGTAATCGCTGATGGCAAAGCCGCTGCCGCCCGCCTGATAGGCGGCATTGCCCGTCAATTGCCCATTGACGAAGGGCGTCAACTGCCCGGCGCTGTTGAAGGTCAGCGCCTGCCCGGCGGCATTGGTGACGCCTGCATAAGTCTGCCCGCCGACAATCGGATAGGAATCCGCCACCAGCGGCATACCGGTGTTGGTGAAGAGATTGTAGTGCATCCCCCCATAATAGAGCTGATGCGTATAGCTGTTGCCCGCCGTGGCGGTGCCCGAGAAAGCCCTGCTGCCGCCGATCAGGCTTGAGCGGTCACCATTGGTCAAACCATGCTGGCGATCATAATAGAGGCTGACGGTGATATTACCGCGCCCCTCGGCGAAATTCTTGCCCGCCAGCAGCGAGACATTGCTGTCTTGCGCGTCACCCTGCCCGGAAACGCCCTGCGAGGCGTTGACCGAGAAGCCCTGATAGTTCTTCTTCAGAATGACATTGACGGTGCCCGCAATGGCATCAGACCCATAAATCGGCGCGCCGCCGACCGAGACGGTCTCGATCCGGTCCACCAGAGCCGGGGCGATCTGCGAAAGATCCACCGGCGACCCGGCCACGGCGCCCGAAAGCGAACTGCTGGCCGCAGTGACGAAACGGTTGCCATTGACCAGCGTCAGCGTGCGCTGCGATCCCAGATCATAGAGATTGGCAAAGGTCTGCCCCGCGCCGAAATAGCCCTGGCTGCCGAAGGGGCTGTTGCCCGGCACACCAAAGCCGGGCTGGTCGAGCAGCGCGATGCCAAGGTTGGTGAAACCGCGCCTGGCGATCTCATCACCCGTCACCCGCGTGACCGGCTGCGCCGTAATCTCCGCCGTGGGGATGCGCGATCCGGTGACGACGATGGTGTTCGCCTCGGTCTGATCCTGCTCTGACGGCGTCTGCGCGGTCTGCGCCATGGCGATACCGGCAGGCATCAGGCTGCACAGAGCCGCACCGATCAGCAGGCGCAGGTGGTGGCGACGTGCCCCTTGGATGGGTTCTCTCATGATCAGGTCCCTGTTGCCGATCGCCTGATGCACCCCCAGACGACCGATACCGCCCATCGCCTCTCCAGCGACGTGCTGACATTGATGTAAGCATGATGCGGCGTATCAAGCCCTCAACGCGCCGCAGAGCATGGGCGCCGTTTAGGATTTGAATGGTAAATATCTCACTACCTGTCGGTTTTAACCAAGATCAGGTGTTGAGCCCCGCCCAGCGACTCGCGAGGCCCCTGCAGAAAGGGGCATATGGCGGTTTTTGTTGGAGAAAAGACCTGAGCACAGCAGCGGACTGCTGCCCGCCGGCCTGCGCCGGGCAACAATCCGCTGATCTTTTGCGCGATCAGTCCGCGATATCACCCTTTGGAAGAGGCCGCATAAGCATCCGTGGCGCGGATCAGCCGGTCGAGGATTCCTGCTTCGGAGAAGGCATGGCCCGCGCCCTCGATCAGATGGAACTCGGCTTCCGGCCAGGCCTTGTGCAGATCCCAGGCGGTGCGCGTGGGGCAGGCCATATCGTAGCGGCCATGGACGATGGTGCCGGGAATGCCGCGCAGGCGACTGGCATCGCGGATCAGCTGATTGTCCTCCAGCCAACCGTGATGGACGAAATAATGGTTCTCGATCCGCGCAAAGGCCAGAGCGAAATGCGGGTCCTCAAAGCCCGATGTGGTGTCCGGATCGGGCAGCAGGGTCAGTGTGCGCCCTTCCCAGAGGGTCCAGGCCTGCGCTGCGGCCAGTTGCTCTTCCACATTGTCGCCGACCAGCCGCTTGCGGTAGGCCTTGCGCAGATCGCCATGTTCTTCGGGCGGGATCGGCGCGAGGAACTCTTCCCACTTATCCGGATGCACTTCGGAGGCGCCGAACTGATAATACCATGACAGTTCCGCCTCACGCACGGTGAAGATGCCGCGCAGCACCAGCTCGCTGACCCGCTCGGGATGGGTTTCCGCATAGGCCAGCCCCAGCGCAGATCCCCATGAACCGCCGAACACCAGCCACTTATCCACCCCGGCCAGCTCGCGCAGCCGCTCGATATCGGCGACCAGATGCCAGGTGGTGTTGGCCTCCAGCCCGGCATGCGGGGTGGAGCGGCCGCAACCGCGCTGGTCGAACAACAGCACATCATAGGCAGAAGGATCGAACAGGCGGCGATGTTTGGCCGAAATCCCGCCGCCAGGGCCGCCATGCAGAAAGACCGCAGGCTTGGCGCCCGGCGTGCCGCTGCGCTCATAATAGATCACATGGCCGTCACCGACATCGAGCGTGCCGGTTTCATAGGGTTCGATGGGCGGATAGAAGGTGCGAAGCTGCGTCATGGCCCCTTATTGCATCCTGCGCGGCACAAGTTCCAGTGTTTCAGAAGCAGCGGCTGCCACGACCGCTTCCTCGATCAGATGATGGTCGGGCGCGCGGTGGCAGGCCGGATCGGTTTTCGCTGCGTCGCCGGCCAGCGCCAGAGCCTGACAGCGGCAACCGCCCCAGTCGATCTCACGCCGGTCGCAACTGCGGCAGGTTTCGGGCATCCAATCCGTGCCACGAAAGCGGTTGAAAGCGTCCGATCCCAGCCAGATTTCGGCCAGAGAGGTTTCCTTCACCGAGGGAAAGGTGAAGCCGGGCAAGGTCTCCGCCGCATGGCAGGGCAGCGCCTTACCCGAGGGCGAGATGTTGATGAAGCGGTTCCCCCAGCCCCCCATACAGGCCTTGGGCCGGGCGGCATGATAATCGGGCACCACATAATCGATGGCGATCCGCCCCTTCAGCCTTGCCCGCGCGGCCTCGACAACGCTTGTGGCAAAATCCAGCTGTTCGCGGCTGGGCAGCAGCGCATCGCGGTTAAGCAGCGCCCAGCCGTAATATTGGGTATGGGCGATCTCCATCCGCTCGGCGCCCAGTTCCTCACCCAGCGCGATCATCGCCTCGACGCGAGCGATGTTCTGCTTGTGGATCACGAAATTGGCGGTCAGCGGCAGGCCGGAGTCGCGGATGCGGCGGGCCGCCTCCAGCTTTTTGGCATGGCCGCCGCGATAGCCGCCGTAATGATCGGCTTTCTCCGCATCGGCATCCTGAAAGCTGAGCTGCACATGGTCCACGCCCGCCGCGATCAGCCCTGCCATCGCCGCATCGCTGAGCAGCACGCCCGAGGTGATGACATTGGTGTAGAGCCCCGCCCCCGCCGCATGGGCGATCAGTTCGGGCAGATCGCGCCGCGCCATCGGCTCGCCCCCGGAGAAATGGACTTGCAGGATGCCGATCCGAGCCGCCTGATCCAGCACATGTTTCCACTCATCGGTGGAGAGTTCCGATTTGGGCGCATCCATCTGCAACGGGTTGGAGCAATAGGCGCATTGCAGCGGGCAGCGATGCGTGAGTTCCGCAATCAAGCCCATCGGCGGCGCGGGAATATTCATAGCTGGATGGCCCCCTTCGCCGACAGATCCTCAAGAGTGGCGATCACATCAGTTTCGATCTCCCCGCGCGGCGCATCGAAGCGGGCGGCCAGATCATCGACGATAGCTGCAATGGCGCGCTCACCATCGACCAGCTTCAGAATTTCCACCGCAATCTCATCGGGCATAAACAGCTTTTCGGGGGCCAGCAGCACCCAGCTGTCACGCACGCTGTCGAAGCGGAATTTCACGCCGCGCCGGAACGCGGGCACATCACTGACAGCGCCCATGGCTCAACCCTCCGGCACAAAGGCGCCCGGCGGGATCATCCCCGGCGCGACATAGGCCAGATAAAGCCCGTCCAGCTGGCACCACAGCACATCGCATTTGAAGCGCAGCGCAGCCAGCACCGCCTGCTGCTTCTCGACCGTATCGGCATGCTCCTTCACATAGGCCAGCGCCCAGGCGCTGTCCTGCGGGGCTTGCGTCAGGCGCGGGGTGAAATAGGCCAAAGTCTCCGGCTGGATGAAATCGTAATGGGTCAGCATGCCCGAAACCCGCTCGGCAATGACCTGTGGCGAGAAGAGTTCGGTCAGTGATGACGCCACCGCCTCCAGCAGCGAACGGTCCCGCACGAAATGGAGATAGGCATCCACCGCGAAGCGCGTTTCAGGCAGGATCAGCGCCGCGCTTTCCACCATCGCCCTATCAAGCCCGACACCCTCGGCCAGCTTCAGCCAGCGTTCGATGCCGCCGGGCTTGTCACCATCGCCATCATGGTCCTCGATACGGCGGCGCCATTCGCGGCGCTGCTCCACCGTGGGCAGGCGCGCCATCAGCGTGGCATCCTTGGCGGGGATCGAGGCCTGATAGTAATAGCGGTTGAGCGTCCAGGCCTGAACCTGCCCAAGGCTGAGCTTGCCGTCATGCAGCAGGCGGTGGAAGGGGTGATGGATATGGTAACGCTCGGCACCAATCTGGCGCAGCGCGGCTTCAAGGCCTTCAGGGGACAACAAGTCCGTCATAGGGTGAACTCCATGCCGTCCTCGGCCACGCGCCAGCCTGCGGCTTCGAGCTTTGCGCGTTCGGCGCTGTCGGCCAGCAGCACCGGATTGCTGTTGTTGATATGCAGGGTAACCTTCTGCCCCACGGGTACATCGCTAAGGGCCGCCATCGTCCCCTCCGGCCCGGAGAGGCTCATATGCCCCATCCGCCGCCCGGTCTTGGGGCCGAGGCCTGCCGTCACCATCTCGTCATCGCGCCACAGCGTGCCATCGAAGAACAGCAGATCGGCGCCCGCGATGCGTGCTTTAAGCTCCGGCGTCATCGCCGCGCAGCCGGGGATATAGAGCAGACGCTTCCCGCCAGCCGTGATTTCCAGCCCCACAGTGGTGTCATCCACCACGATGGATGGCGGCTCAGCCCCGCTTTCCAGATAGAGCGGCACCTTGCCGGGCACCGCGAAGAGGGTTGCAATCAGATGCTGATCCAGCGCGAAAGCCTGTTCCAGCGCCTGAACAAGCCGCGTCACCACATCCCGGGCCAGCACCTCGAAGATCGGATTGGCGTCCAGCACGCCATGGATGCGCGCGGTGGCATGCAGCGCGAAGGGCTGCCGCTCCCGCAAGGTCAACAGGCCCGCGATCACATCGACATCGCCGCCTGTCAGCACCACCCCCGTAATCGGCGAGTGCCGCAGCCCTTGCTTCGGGTGCAGCGCAGGCGTCGCGTTAATCTGCTGCCGCAAATCCGGCGAGGCATTGATGACAAACCAATGCTCACCATCGCCGCTCACCGCGATGCTGGCCTGCGTGCGCGCCAAAGCGGCAGGATCACCCGCACGGGCACGCCGGCACCCTGCCCCATGCGAGTTCCATTGGGGGAAGCCGCCACCGGCCGCCGCCCCCAGAACGATGATGTTCACCGAGGCGGCTTAGGCAGGCAGCTCCGCGGAGGCGTAACAGTTGATCTCGGCGCCGAGCACGATTTCGCGGATTTTGGGCGTCTTCCACTTCATATGCACTCTCCTGACTGTTTTATCCTCGGCAGTTGGCTGCCGGGACTCGCATGCTAACCGATGCACCGTCCGCCGCGATAGGACCAAGGTACAGGATGCGACGAGCCGAGGCCGCCGCAAGCCCGGCGCTCAGGCCTGGAACAGCGCCTGTTCCTCGGCGAAGATGCGCATGATCTCATCGGCCACGGCGCGGATCGCGAAGGCTGTCCGGTCGCGGCGGCGGGTCAGCAGGAACAGGTCGCGCGGCGGCGGAAGGCTGCCCAGATCGATCAGCCGTAACGCGGGTTCAGCCCGGCCGATATAATGCGGCAAAAGCGCAACCCCCACGCCCGATCTCGCCGCAATCGCCTGAGCCGCATGATTGTTGGCGCGAAACGCCAGCCGCGCTCTGGGAAACTGCCGTGCCAGCCACGCCGCGTCGCGGACGAAAGCATCAGCCTCATCGAAGCCGATAAAGGTCGGCGGCGCTCCGCCCTCGATGCGGCGGCAGGCCTCCGGCGTACCGTAAAAGCCATTGTGGATGGCGCCGAGCGGACGGGCGATCACATCGCCATCCTCGGGGCGATCCATGCGGATGGCGATGTCGGTCTCATGCCGCTCCAGACTGACCGAGCGCAGATTGGTCGCCAGATCGAGATCGAGCCCCGGATGGCGGCAAGCCACCTGAGCCAGACGGGCCGTCAGAAAACCCAGCGCCAGTCCGGGCGGCGCATTCACCCGCACCAGCCCCGTCGGCATGCCCTCGCCCTCGCCATGCCCCAGTGTCTGGAAGGCCTGATCCATATCGCTGACGGCATCCAGAGTGCGGCTCCCGGCAGGGGTCAGCACATAACCTTCGGGGCGGCGCTCGACCAGTCTGGCGCCCAGCCCCTCCTCCAGCGCGTGCAGCCTGCGCGCGACCGTTGCATGATTGACGCCCAGCGTGCGTGCCGCTCCCGACAGCGTGCCATGCCGCGCCAGCGCCAGAAAGAAGCGCAAATCCTCCCAATCCATCGCTGTGCGTTTTCGATCAGCCATGGTGCAAGGATAGTGAATTTTCACGCAGTCACCAAGGGCCTAAATCCGGCTCCACACCATCCAGCAAGGAGCAGTGACCATGTCCGATCTTCAGAAAACCGCCATCGTGACCGGGGCCTCGCAGGGGCTTGGCGCCGGCATTGTGCAGGCCTATCGGGCGCGGGGGTGGCGCGTTGTCGCCACCTCGCGCTCGATCCAGCCTTCCAGCGATCCCGACCTGCTGACCATCCCCGGCGACATCGGCGATCCGGCAACCGGCCAGCGCGTGGTGGCAGAGGCCATCGCCAGATTTGGCCGCGTGGATACGCTGGTGAACAATGCGGGCATCTTCATCGCCAGCCCCTTCACCGATTACACCGAGGAACAGTACCGCCAGAAGCTGCACACCAATCTGGACGGTTTCTTTTTCATCACGCAGGCCGTGATCCCCCAGATGCTGGAGCAGGGCACGGGGCTGATCGTGCAGATCACCACCACGCTGGTCGATCAGGCGCGCTCGGGCGTGCCTTCGGTGCTGGCCTCGCTGACCAAGGGTGGGCTTGCTGCCGCCACGCGCAGTCTGGCCATCGAATATGCCTCACGCGGGATTCGCGCCAATGCGATCTCGCCCGGCGTGATCAAGACGCCGATGCATGATGCCGCCACGCATCAGGCACTGGGCGGGATGCACCCCATGGGCCGGATGGGCGAGATCGGGGATATCGCTCAGGCGGTGATGTATCTGGAGGACGCCACCTTCGTCACCGGCGAAACCCTCCATGTGGATGGCGGCATGATCGCCGGTTGCTGATCTTCAGAGGGAGGCACCCCGCCTCCCTGCCTCTTATCGAAAGGACCATCATCATGCCCATCGTCACCGTTCAGGTCACCCGTCAGGGCACCGTCCCCGGCGCCGACCGCACCACCTCCGCCCAGAAAGCAGCGATCCACAAGGGCGTCACCGATCTGCTTCAGCAGGTGCTCGGCAAGGACCCCGACGACACATTCGTGATCTTTCAGGAGATCGAACTGGAAGACTGGGGGCGCGGCGGCACATCGCTTCCCGCATGGCGGCAGAGCAAGGGCTGATTACGCTTGCCGGTCAACCTGCCGCGTGGCTGCGCGCACCATGGCCGCCTGTGTCGAGGTCGATGAGGCACTCGGCACAAAGGCGGCGGCGATGCTGACTGCCGCCATATAAGGATCGGAGTCGGTATAGGCGCCATGGAGAACACGCCCATTGGCCAGATGCGTCACAATCGAGCCATCCTGCAGGGCATCCAGCTGCCGCTTGGCATCGATCATCCCGGCCAGCGAGGTGGTTTTGGCCGTCCGCAGGTCGACCGGCTGCCCCCAGCTGTCAGTATAGGTGGAATCATCGGAGGAGTCCGAAGGGGCCGCCTTGTTCACCACCCCTTGCAACAGGGCCAGAACGGGGACCGTGCCGTCGATTTTGGCGGTGGGGGTCTTCGGCGGCGCCGGGATGCCCGCCTCTCTGGCCTTGATGGCGGCGGCGGCGTCAACCACCTTGCCCAGATCGCCGTTGAAGCGGTTCACCACATCGACAAGCGCGGAATTGGCATTGAGCTGCTTTTCCAGCCAGGCGCGATCGTCATCGGTCAGCGCGCTGGAGGTCACCTTGATGCCGTCCTTGCCGCCGGTGAAATCAAAGGTGGCATTGGCCAGATCGGGGCGCTGGGCGATGATCGACTGAAACGCCGCAGTGACCGTGTTGGCCAGATCCTGCGTATCCTGAACGAGCGCGCCTTCCGCCTGCCATTGGGCATACATCTGCGTTCTGGTGATGTCGAAAGGCGTGGTTTGCTTGGCCTGAAGCGGAGCCGCATTCGGATCGTTCCGCGTGGCGGCATCGGGCGCTGTCTTCTGCGTGGCGAGGGCAGCAAGGCTGGCGAACAGCGTCGGGACCGAGGTGAGGCTGTTGCTGATATTCGTCATATCCGCTCCTTTTGCCCAGGAGAGAACGGCGGAAAGACCATGCAATTCAGAGCTGCACGCGTTTTATTGCCCTTATGATCCAGCCAGAGACAGGGCAGCGCAAGCCGCCGCCATACGCTGCAACGCCGTCTCCAGCTCCGCATCGGATGTGGCGTAGGAGATGCGGAAATAGGGCGCGAGACCAAAGCAGCTTCCCGGCACCACCGCCACATCCCAGTCGAGCAGATAATCGGCAAAGGCGCGATCATCGATGATGATCCTGCCATCGCGGGTGCGCGCACCGATCAGCCCCCCGCAGCCCGGATAGGCATAGAAGGCGCCTTTGGGGTTGCGGCAGGACAGGCCCGGAATGGCGTTGAGCCCGCTCACCACCAGATCGCGGCGGGCCTGAAAGCGCGCGCTGCGTTCGCGCATGATGGCGTCCGGCCCGTCCAGCGCGGCAATCGCCGCCGCCTGACTGACCGAGGAAGGGCATGAGGTCGACTGGCTCTGCACGATGGCCATGGCCGCGATCAGCGGCGCCGGGCCCGCGCCATAGCCGATGCGCCAGCCGGTCATGGCATAGGCTTTCGAGACGCCGTTCACCGTCAGGCAGCGCTCGCGCAGATCGGGGGCCACTTGCGCGAATGTGGCGAAACGGGCGCCATCATAGAGGATATGCTCATAGATATCGTCCGACATCACCCAGAGCCGGGGATGGCGCCGCACCACCTGCGCCAATCCGGCCAGCGCCGCTTCATCATAGGCCGCGCCCGAGGGGTTGGAGGGCGAATTGAGCAGCAGCCAGCGCGTGCGCGGGGTGATCGCCGCCTCCAGCTGATCGGGCCGCATCAGGAAATCGGCCTCTGCCGTGCAGGTGACGATGATCGGCACGCCCCCGGCGATCTGCACGATATCGGCGTAGCTGGTCCAATAGGGCGCCGGGATGATCACCTCATCGCCCGGATCGAGCGTGGCCATAAAGGCGTTGTAGAGCACCTGCTTGGCCCCCGCGCCGCAGGTCACCTCATTCTGGGCGAAGGTCAGATCATTGTCGCGGGCGAATTTGCGCCGCACCGCCTCTTTCAGCGCCGCCGAGCCATCGAGCGGGGTATATTTGGTCTCGCCGCGGCTGATCGCCTGGCGGGCAGCCTCCTTGATGTGTTCGGGCGTGTCGAAATCCGGCTCGCCGGCGCCAAGGATGATCATGTCGCGGCCCTGCCGTTTCAGCGCCGCCGCCTCCCCCGAACGGACAAGGATTTCCGACACGCCGATCCCGGCAATCCGCGAGGCCGGGCGGAAGCTCTGCGTCATGACGGTCATGCCTCACCCCGCGCGGCGAAGCTGGTGCCCAAAGCGGTCTCCACAGCCGCGATCGAGGCCTGTTCGATCGCCGCATAAAGCGCAAAGGGATCGAGCACCTTCTGCCCCAGCGCCGCCTCGAAAGCCTGACGCGAGGAATGGGCGGCAAAGCTGGCCTGCTCGGCCCCGCCAAGGTTCGACTGGAAAATCCCCGCCGCGCTGACGGGCAGAAAATCCTCATACAGCACGGGCTCGGCCAGAACCCGGCCTTCCTCGATGCAGCGTTCAAGGCTGGTGGCGGGATCGATGGGCGTGCTGCTGTCGGCCACGCGATAGCGGAAAAAGGCGAGGCCCTGCTGGCGCAGACTGTCCAGATCGTCCGGAAAGCGTGAGAAGGCCGACGTCAGCCGGGCGACATAATCGGCGCCCTGCGATCCGCTGTCCGCGCGGGCTTCGTCAAGGCAGGCATCGTAGAGCGCCCGGCCCTTGGGCGTCAGAGCCGCGCCGCGCTGCTCGATCTCGCCGAAACGGGCGGTATGGGTGCCCTTCGCCTCGCCCTGCTGGTCGGTGAAGCGGATCGGTTCTTCCAGGGCCTTGAAGCTGGTCTGGCGCAGCAGGATCGGCACCTTGCGCGTGGGCGGCCCCTCGATCACCGCCTTGGCATCGATGCCGCGCGCCGCCATAGCGCGATGGGCGGCATCGATATCGAGCGTGCGCGGCGTCAGATGGTTGATATGCGGCCCGGCGAAGGAGACCACATCGGCGATCAGGCGATGGGCGGCATTGAGGCGCCGATAGGTCTCATGCGAGACACGCGCATCGCCATGCCAGCGGAAGATATCCAGCACCTCGCGCACGAAGCTTTCGGCGTCCTGCGGGGTGAGACCACCCTCACGCTCGGCCTGTTCCAGCAAGGCGATGCCGCGCTGGGAAACGATCTGGCGTGAGGCCAAAATCGCGGCGGCCTGAGCGCGCAAATCCTCATCCTCGATCAGATCGAGACGCAGCAGCGAGGTGAAGACCCGAAACGGATTGGCCAGCAGCGCCGCCGGATCGATAGGGCGAAAAGCCGCGGAATGCACCGGCACCCCCGCCACCGAGAGATCGTAATACTCCACCGGATGCATGCCCATCACCGCGAAGATCCGCCGCAACAGCGCCAGCTCCTCCGCCGTGCCCACCCGGATCGCGCCATGCCGCTCGACATCGAGGCGTTCCAGCTCTCCAGCGCCGGAGAGCGCTGCCTTAAGGTCGGCCTGCTGCCCCAGTGCCTCGGCATTGGCATCCCGGACGATCTCGATCAGATCGCCATAGAGCGGCACCTCCTCGCGATACATCGCGGACATCGCCGTGGAAAAAGCGGTGCGGATCGCATCGGCAGGCACGATATCAGGCACGTTGGTCTCCATCTCCGGATGACGCGCCGGGCGAGGCGCGCCGAGGGGAGATTATGGCCTCTTCCATGCTTGCCAGCAAATGATGCTCTTGCGCCATGTCATTCCATTTCAGAATGACCTCTCACTCTCTTCCGCAACCACATGATGCAGCGCATCCTGCTCCGCCTGCTGCACCAGCCACTCACGGAAATGACGCAAGGGAGCATAATCGCGGCGCTCGGCCGGCCAGGCCAGGAAATAGCGCTCGCCGCCGCTCATCGGCGCGTCCAGAGCGAGGATCAACTCGCCGCGCTGCAATTCGCGCTCGATCAGGAAGCGGGGCAGCAGCGCCACCCCCATACCGGCAGCGGCGGCTTGAGAGGTCAGGGTGAATTCATCGCACACCATCCCGCGCAGATCGGTGACCGGGCAATGCATCGCGGTAAACCAGCGCTCCCACGCATCGGGGCGGGAGGCCAGATGCAGCAGCGGCACATTCAGGACATCCTCGATCCGGCCGAGCGGATGGCGCCGGGCAAATTCCGGGCTGCAGACCGGAATGACCACCTCACTGAGCAAAGGCACCATGCGCGCGCCGCTCCAATTCTCCATCCCGTAATGGATGGCCGCATCGACATGATCCAGCGCGAAATCGAAAGGCGCCAGCCGCGTGGTGAGATTGACGGTGATCTCGGGAAAGGCATCGGCAAAGCCGCGCAGGCGCGGGGCCAGCCAGCGCGCGCCGAACGTCGGCAGCACCGCCAGATTGAGCGAGCCCCCACGCGGACTGGCGCGAAAGCCCAGCGTCGCGGCGGACACCATATTGAGCGCATCGCGGATCTCGCGCGCATAGGCTTCCCCGGCGCGGGTCAGGCGCACGGTCTGCCTTTCGCGATGGAACAGATCGGAGCCCAGAATGTCTTCCAGCGCGCGGATCTGGCGGCTGATCGCGCTTTGCGTCAGGCTGAGTTCTGCAGCGGCGGCGGTGAAGCTCTCCAGCCGGGCGGCAGCCTCGAAAGAGCAGAGCAGTTGCATGGAGGGCAGAAAGCGGCGCACGAAAACCACGGAGCATCATCCTGCAGCAGGCTGGAACGCCATCATTCCAGAGCGGAATGGTTAGGTGGCCTGCTCCGCCTCGTCAACACAAGGCGGGTCAACACGGGGCGGGTCAACGCGGGGGCCGTTCGCGGCCTTGCCCATGCGCCGCTCGGTCAGAATGTCCCAGCCGGTCAGAAACAGCGCCCCGACCACCGGGCCGATCACAATGCCGCTGATCCCGGCCACTTCGATGCCGCCCAGCGTGGTGACCAGCACCAGCCAGTCAGGCAGGCCGGTGTCCCGCCCCACCAGAATGGGGCGCAGGATGTTGTCGATCAGGCCGATCACCAGCACGCCCGACAGCACCACCACCACCGCCTGCCAGATCGCGCCCGTCGCCAGCAGGTAAAGCGCCACCGGCCCCCAGACGATGGCCGGACCGATGGCGGGCAGCAGCGCGCCGATCACCATCAGCATCCCCCACAAGAGCGCCGCCGGCAGCCCCACGATCCAGAAGGTAATCGCCCCCAGCGCGCCCTGCGCCAGCGCCACCAGCCCCGATCCCTTCACCGTGGCGCGCACCACAATGGCGAATTTCTCCGCCAGCCTGGCAGCGATGTCCGCCTCCAGCGGCAGGCTGCGCAGAATGGCCGGAGCGATCCGCTCACCATCGCGCAGCAGGAAATACATCACATAGAGCCCGATTCCGAAGGCCAGCAGAAAGCCCGCCGCATTGGCCCCGATCGACAGGGCCTGACGCGCGATCATGCTCAGACTGTTGTTGAGCGCCTCGGCCAGCCGGGCCTGTGCCAGTTCGAAACTGCCCAGCCCCGAGGAATCGAGCCAATGCTGCAGGCGCAGCGGCAGCGCATCGTGAAGCTGGCCGAAATAGCGCGACACATCGATCTGGCCACCGCGCATCTGGTCATAGACCTCGGCGGCCTGCCCGGCCACCAGACTGCCGAGGATCAGCGCGGGAAGAACGACCGCCACGGTGATGATCAGCATCGCCAGCCCCGCCGCCCGGTTGCGATGCCCCGGCCAACGGCGAAGCAAGGTCTGGAACAGAGGCTGAAACAGCAGCGCCCCCAGCGCCGCCCAGAGCAAGGCCCCCATAAAGGCCGAGAGGATCAGCCCAAGCCCCAGGCTGATGAGTGCCAGAAACAGAAGAAAACCGCCGCTCTCAAGGCGCTTTCGGTCGAATGCCATCATCTCGCTTTCACTGGCCTGCCTTGCGCCATGCAGTCTTTCCCCCGGATCGCCCCGATCACTGCATGGCAAGGCGGTATGTCGGTCATGGGTGAACGTTCATGGGTCGGGATGGGTCCCAACCATGCCGGACAAGTGCCCGAAGCCAAAGCAAACATCACCTCTGTAACCAGCATGTCAGCCCGCCGCAGGCAGATGAAGCGCCAGCCAGACCGTCGGCTCGGCGGTGTAGGTGACGCGATGGGCCTGGCCCGAAGGGATCAGCAGATGATCGCCCTTGCTCAGGGAGCGCTTGCCCAGCCCGTCCAGCCATAGCTCGGCCGATCCCTCAAGGATCATCACCCATTCGTCCCAGTCCTGCACATAGGGCCGGTCCACCGGCGTGGTCTGGCCGTGGGAGACAATACGCTCCAGCCTGATGCCGGGGCGCGAGAGAATATCCTCGAAACGCTCCTCCTCCTGCCCGCCGCGCGGCAGGCTGAGAAGGTTGCCGACAAAACATGCGTCCGATGAAGCGTCCATGGCGCAACTATGCGCGCGACCCGTGCTTTGGGGAAGCCCCGAAACAACAATCACGAGATAACCCCGAAGACTATCGCAAAGCTATGGAAAATCATCCAGTTGATGCTAGGTCATGCGCGCAAGCAATGGAGACGCTATGTTCGCCCTGGCATTACTCATCGCGGCCCAGGCCGCACCTGCGATGACTCCCCAGATCGGCGGGCCGCCGCCCGGCGGACACGCCTTCAAGGTCTTCGGCATCGGCGCCACCACCTGCGCGGCCGCCTACAGCAACCGCAACGCCGAGGCGATGTCCGAAGCATGGGTGCTGGGCTATTTCACGGCGCTCAACACGCGGGACACCACCGGCGTCGGCAAAAGCGTGAATGCCGAAGGGGTGCTGGCCGCCGTGAAGCAGGCCTGCGTGCAGGAGCCGTCAGCCTCGCTGGATCGCACGGCCCATGGCGTCTATTCCTTTATGCAGAGCCTGGGCGGGTAAGGCCGGAGCCTATGGCATGAAGATCCTCGCCATCTCGGGAAGCGGTCGGCAGGCCTCGACCAACACGGCCATGCTGCGGACGATCGCGGCCATCGCCTGCGGGCAGCATGAGGTCACGGTTGACAGCGATCTGGCGCGCCTGCCGGTCTTTACGCCGGATCGCGAAGGGGACGCGCTTCCCGCCGAAGTGCTCCGCTTCGCCGATCTGATCCGCGCGCATGACGCGCTGATCATCGCCAGCCCGGAGTATGTCAGGGCGATCCCGGGCGGGCTGAAAAATGCCATCGACTGGCTGGTCTCGCGCGAGGAGCTGGTGGGCAAGCCGATGGCTCTGGCCCATGCCTCGCATCGCGGAAACGATATGCTGGCGCAGCTGAGGCTGGTGCTCTCCACAGTGTCCGACGGGTTTTCGCCCGGCAATTTCCTCCGCATCGATCTGATCAACATGACGCCGGAGCAGATCGACGCCAGGCTGCGCCTGCCCGAGAACACGCAGGCCATTCACGCCTTCCTCGCCGCGCTGTACCAGCAGGTTGCGGCATCGACGGCTGTCGGCTGATCGGCCACCTCGCGCCCTCCATGCCCTCTTCTTCTCACAGCACCTTGATTGTAAGGAGGTTTGCGAAGGGCTCTGCGTGAGGTGAAGAGGTGTGAGTTTGCACATGCGATCGGCCAGATTGCCCAAACATCATCGCTTGCGGCAGGGCATCATCGCGGTGCGGCGCTGGCTGCGCGCCAGTGAAGGCGCCTATATTGTGCTGGCGGCGGTGGTGGGCACCATGGCGGGCCTCTCCACGCTGATCCAGAGCTGGCTGGCCCATGGCCTGCAGCATATCTTCTATGGCGTGACGATCAACCGGCTGAGCGCCCTGGCCTCGATCCGCCATCCATGGCGCCTGCTGGCCCTTCCGCTGGGCGCGCTGGCGCTGATCGGCCTCAACCGCTGGCTGGCCTTGCGCGGGCGCACAGCGGTCGACGTGGTGGAGGCCAATGCGCTGCATGGCGGGCGCATCGCCATGTTCGACAATCTGGTGATCGGCGCGCAGACCATCATCTCCAATGGCTGCGGCGCCTCGGTGGGGCTGGAGGCGGCCTATGCGCAATTGGGCGGAGGCCTCGCCTCATGGCTGGGGCAAAAGGTGCATCTGCGCCGCGCCGATCTGCGCACCCTGGTGGGCGCCGGGGCCGGGGCAGGCGTGGGCGCCGCCTTCGGAGCGCCGCTGGCCGGCGCCTTCTATGCCTTCGAGATCGTGATCGGCACCTATAGCACGGCAGCGGTGGCGCCGGTGATCACCGCCTCGCTGGTGGCGGCCGCGATCATGCGGGCCATCGGCCCAGAACCATGGCTGATGGCAACCACGGCCGTGCGCCAGATCACGCTGGGGGATTATGCCGCCTATGCGCTGCTGGGGCTGCTGTGCGCCGGGCTGGGCATTGCGGTGATGCGGCTGGTCACCGCCGCCGAGCGCGTGATGCAGGCCGTAACGCGTTCCAGCCCGTGGCGACCTTTGGCCGGTTCGCTGCTGCTGATGCCGATTGCCTGGGTGTCGCCTCAGGCGCTGTCGGCGGGGCACGGGGCCTTGCATCTCGATCTGGCGCTCAAGCCGCCGGTGGCGTTTCTGCTGGGCGTGCTGGCGCTGAAAGTGGCGGCCTCGGTGGTGTCCTTGGCCAGCGGCTTTCGCGGAGGGCTGTTCTTTGCCTCGCTGTTTCTGGGCTCGCTGGCGGGGCAGGCCTTTGGCGAGATTGCCAATCTCTGGGGCTTTGCCATCGATCCCAATGATGCCGCGCTGGTGGGCATGGCGGCGCTGAGCGTCTCCATCGTGGGCGGATCGATGACGCTGGCGCTGCTGATGCTGGAGATCACCCATGATTTCGCGCTGATGGGGGTGGTGCTGACCGCCGCCCTGATCTCCAGCGCGGTGACGCGTGAGGCCTTTGGCTATTCCTTCTCGACTTGGCGGCTGCATGTGCGGGGTTCGGACATCCGCTCGCCGCGCGACATCGGCTGGATGACCACGCTGACTGCCGGGCGGATGATGCGGCGCGATTGGGTTGCCGTGCAAACCGGGACCAGCGTGGGCACGTTTCGCCAGACGGTGCCGCAAGGCTCGGTCAGCAAGGCTATTCTGGTGGATGAGGGCGGCCATTATGGCGGGATCATCCCGATGGCGGCGGCGCATGCCCCGACCCTGGATCTGGAGGCGGGCATCGAGACGGTGGCGCGTCTACAAGACAAGGTGCTGATGCCCGCGATGGGCATTCGCGCCATCCTCGACACGCTGGATGAGGCAGGGGCCGACGAACTGGCGGTGGTGAATGCGGAAGGGCTGGTGGTGGGCGTTTTGAGCGAGAAACATGCCCGCCGCCGCTATCTGGAGGAAATCGAGGCAGACCAGAAACGGATGTTCGGAGAGACGTAGGCCCGAAGCCTGCTGCCGAGAAGCTAACGCGACAAAGACAAGAACGGGATTGCAAAGGGTGATAACCCTTTGCCCGCCGGAGGCACACCTTTTCAGCATTTCCCTGATTGTGTCAGTTTCATGAAAATATCGACTTAAATTTATTCGATAATTTCTCCATCCCCCATGTCCCCGCCGGTAAAACGCGGCGTCTTCGGATCAGACTTTCTGCCTGCTCTGGGGACTTTCATGATCCGTACTTCCTTCAAGACCCGCTCATCCCTGCTGGCGCTGGCCTGCGTTCTGGTGCCGCAACTGGCATCGGCCACCACCGCGCCGGACAACACCGACACGCCCGACACCATCGTCGTCACCGGCCTTGGCCAGAGCATCAACGCCACGCAAAATCTGAAGCGCCATGCCTCGGTCGAGATGGACTCGATCCTCGCCGACGACATCGCCTCCTTCCCCGAAACCAATCTGGCCGAAGCGATCCAGCGCGTGCCTGGCGTTGCCATCACCCGCGACGCGGGCGGCGAGGGCAAGCAGGTCTCGCTGCGCGGCTTCACGCCCGATTACACGCTGGTGCGTCTGAACGGCATGCCCGCGCTGTCGACCAGCAATTCGATCGACTCGCGTGGCAGCACCTCCAACTCGCGCTCCTTTGATTTCAACATCTTCGCGGCGGAACTCTTCAACCGCATCGATGTGCGCAAATCGGGCGAGGCCAGCATCGAGGAAGGCGGCATCGGCGGCACCATCGATCTCTACACCGCCCGCGCGCTGGACTACAAGGCGCCGCGCTTTGCCCTTTCCGCGCAGGGTTTCTACAACAGCTACAGCAAGGCCGCTTCCCCGCGCATCGCCGGTCTGGCCAGCTGGCGCAACAAGGAAGGCACCTTCGGCGCGCTGGTCTCGGTGGCCTACAGCGAGCGCGAGGTGGTGGAAAAGGGCTTCTCCACCGTGCGCTGGGGCACCGGCGGCTGGAAGGCCAGCAATGTCTCATCCTCGGTCGATGCCAGCACCGCCGCGCGCCTTAACGCCGGGGCGGCCAGCAGCAGCGCGCTCTATTTCCCGCGCTATCTGCGTTACGACCTCTATGACTGGAAGCAGAAGCGCCTTGGCATCACCACCTCGCTGCAGTTCCACCCCAGCAGCGATCTGCAGTTCGATCTCGACGGGCTTTTCGGCAAGCTGAAAGACCAGCGTGACGAATATCACCTCGATGCCAATGCCTGGAGCACCAGCTCGGGTCTTTCCAACACCACGATCAACAGCCTTGGCGTCACGGGCAACAACATCACCTCGGGCAGCTTCGGCAATGTCTGGGTGCGTTCGGACACGGGCCGCTACAACACCACCAATGATTACTACCAGCTGTCGCTCACCACGAAAGCGCGCCTGTCAGACCGGCTGACGATGGATGTGCTGACCGGTTACAACCTCGCCAAGCTCTCCATGAGCCGCTATGAATTCTACTACACCCATGGCGATGCCACCCATCTGACGGGCGGCACCACGATGAATTACGATTTCAGCCAGAACGCCAATCTGCCGGTCATCAATTACGGCATCGATACCAGCAATCCCAACAGCTATATCTTCAACCTGCTGCGGCTTCAGCGCATCAATGTCATTCACAACAACATGACCGGCAAGCTGAACCTGCATTATGAATTCAACCCCGATCTCACCCTGCATGTCGGCGGTTTTATCAACCGCCAGATGATCAATTACCGCGCCTATGCCCAGACCGACATCACCAGCAATGTCGCCAACTCCAGCCCGACCTCGGCGCTGACCACCCTGCCCTTCAATTACGCGAGCGGACTGGGCGTTTCGGGCCTGCCCTCGGGCTGGGCGGTGGCCGATCTGAACAAGGACATCGCGGCGATGAACGCCGACAGCTACAATCTGGCCATCGACACCGGCGCCACCTTCCGCGTGATCGAAACGGTCAGCGGCGGCTATGGCGAACTCGGCTTCCAGGGCAGCCTGTTCGGGCGCGATATCGACGGCAACGCCGGCCTGCGCATCGCCAACACCCATACCAAGTCCGAAGGCTATGTCGGCGGGCTGTGGGTTGGCCAAGCGAACAATTATCTGGACTTCCTGCCCTCGCTCAATGCGGTGATGAAGTTCGGGCGCAAGCTGCAGCTGCGCTTTGCCGCGGACCGCAATCTGTCGCGGCCCACTTTGGGCAATCTGTCCATCGGCGGCGGTTCGGTCGATCCCAACAACCGGATCATCACCACGGGCAATGTCAATCTGAAGCCCTTCCGCGCGGATTCACTCAGCCTCTCGGCGGAATATTATGCCTCGCCGCGCACGATGTTCGCCATCACCCCCTTCTTCAAGCACATCGAGGACCTGATCATCAGCTCCTATTACGATCAGCCCTTCTCGGCCACCGGCCTGCCGCTCAGCCTTCTGAACGCGGCCACCACCACCAACAGCGCCGACACCATCTTCACCATGAAGAGCTACAGCAACGGCCAGCAGGCCAATGTGAAGGGCGTGGAGCTGACCGGCAATGTCGGCTTCGACTTCCTGCCCGGCCTGTTCAAGAACACCGGCGTACTGGCGAATTACACGCTGGCCGATGGCAGCGCGACCTACACCAATGCCACCACCGGCGTGCCCTTCCGCGCCAGCCTGCCCAATCTGACGCGCCATTCGGCCAACATCACCGCCTATTACACCGACAAGAAGGTCGATGCCCGCGTCTCGGTCAGCTATCACGGGCGTTATCTCACCGATCTGCCCTCGGCCAATGGCAATGATATGGCGGGCTACAACGCCAACACCCATGTCGATGCCTCGCTGCGCTACAACATCAACAGGCTGCTCGCCGTCACCTTCGATGCGGTGAACCTGACCAATGCGGCCGACAGCCAGTTTGTCGGCAATGTCGCGGATGGCTCGAACCGCGTCTACACCTACCTCAAGAGCGGCCGCTCCTTCATGGTCGGCGCGCGTATCGGTCTCTAAACCTCTGGCGGCACGGCGGGAAAAGCACCTCGCCGTGCCGCTTTCACATCCCTGCAACAAACGGACCCTACCGGCCATGCAGCATCCTCGCCGGCATTCCATGAACACCATCGCCCCGCCTTCTCCCGCGCCTTCCACAGCGGCCTCGCGTCTGATCGCCGATCTGGCCCAGACGCTGGGGCGCCTGCGCGCCTATGTGCGGGCCCATGTCGGCGATGCGGCCGATGCCGAGGACATCGTGCAGGAAAGCCTTGAGCGCACCCTGCGCCGCGCGCATGAGACCGATATTGCCCGCCCGGATTTCTTCGCGATCAGCGTGGCGCGCAATCTGATGGTGGACCGCCACCGCCGCCAACCTGCCTTCAACTGCGAGCTGGAGGACACGCTGCCCTGCTCTGCCCCCCTGCCCGACCAGCAGCTGAGCGACCGCGAACGCCTCGCCCGTTTCCACGCCGCGCTGGAGGCGATGACACCCCTGCGCCGCGACATCTTCATCCGCCGCCGCATCGACGGCCAGAGCCGCGAAGACATCGCCCGCGCCCTGAACATGCAGTCCGAAGCCGTGAAAAAGCATATCACCCGCGCCATGGCGCAACTGACCCTGGCCCTCGACGATGACATTGCGGTGAATACGACCGCATGACCAGCCTCACCCTCGATGATCTGGAAGCAGCCGCCGACTGGCTGGACGAAGCCGCAGACGGCTGGTCTCCCGAACGCCGCGCCGATTTTCTGGCATGGCTGGCCGATCAGCCGACACGGCTGGAAGCGGTGCGCCGCGTCGCCCAGACCATGGCCGATCCCATGCTGGATGCCGCCCTGCGTGAAGCACTGGCGACGCCAGCGCCAATCGCGCCGCCCATTGCAGCCCCTGCCGACACCCCAGCTTTCGAAGCCCCCGCCCCGCTCCGCTGGTTCAAACCGGCGCTGGCGATGGCGGCCTGCCTTGCGCTGACGGTGATGGGCGGCGGCTGGCTCTGGATGCAACAGGGCCAAAGCGGCCTCCATCTGGAAACCGCCGCCGGGCCCGGGCTGGTGCAGCAACTGGCCGATGGCTCCACGGTCCATCTCGACGGGCGCAGCGATCTCACCGTCCATCTGCGCGCGGGCAGCCGCGATCTCGATCTGGCGGCAGGGCGTGGCCTGTTCGAGGTCGCCCATGCGCCGCAGCGGCCCTTCACCGTGCGCAGCAACGGCGTGGCCGTCACTGCTGTCGGCACCGTTTTCGAGGTAGCGCAGATCGGCACCGATACGCTGGTCCGTGTGCAGCAGGGGCGTGTGCGCGTCACCGATGGCGGCACATTGCGCTTTCTCGATGCAGGGCACGGACTGCTGCTCTCGGCCAGTCACAAAGCCACGGCCCTCTCCTTCCCCCCCGATCCGGCCGCCGCCGCCAGCGACTGGATCGACGCACGCGGCGACCGGCTCGACAGCGTGCTGGCCCGCCTTGCCCATGCCAGCGACAGACCCATCGATTGCGCGCCCGATCTGGCCGCCCGCCCGATCAGCGGCCGCTATCGCCTCAGCGATCCGGAAGGCAGCCTGCGCCTGATCGCCATGGCCAATGGCTGGACGCTGGAGCCCAGCGCAAGCGGCTGGCACCTGCGCCCGGCCTGAGGGGGTGCCGCTCGCTTCGGCAGCGCTGATCGCGGCGTCATCGCTGGCGGCCCATGCCCCGGCCACGGCGCCCGATCCGCGCCTGAACGCCCCCATCGCCGCAGGCTCCGCCGCTCAGGTGCTGGGCGAGGTGGCGCGACAGGCGGGACTGGCCGTGGCCTGGAAGCAAGGCGACCTCGACGGGCTGCGCCTGCCCGCCCTGCCTGCCGGGCAGCACCTGTCACAGGCCCTCGCCCGGCTGTGCCCTCCAGCGGGGCTGAACTGCCGGATCACGACGGGCGGCCTGCTGGTGAGCCGCGCTCCTCGCCCGGCGCCCCATCCCGCGCGCCCGCAACGCGCCAAACCGCCACCTATGCCTGCCGCCATCGAGGATGCGCCCATGCTGGTGGTTTCGGGACGGCGCGGCCTTTCGCCCATGCTCGACACAGAGCGCAGCTTTTCGCTCACCACCATCGATGCGGGCGAGATCAGCCGCCGCGCGCCGCAATCCATGGCCGCCCTGCTCGACGGTATCCCCGGCGTCTGGACCGACACCTCGGCAGGCACCAGCGCCAACACCGTGCGCGTGCGCGGCATGCCGCTGGACGGTTACAGCGCGCTGGCGGTCGAGGAAGACGGCCTGCCCATCCAGCACATGACCCTGCCATGGACCGACATCGACCAGTTCATGCGCCCCGATATCATGCTGGAGAGCGCCGATTACGTTCATGGCGGGCCTTCCTCCATTCTGGCCAGCAATGCCCCGGGGGGGCTGCTGGATCTGCATATCCGCAAGCCCACCGCGCATCTGGCGGGCGGCGCCAGCCTGACCGTCACAGATTATGGCCTGCTGCGCGCCGACGGCTGGATCAGCGGCCCGGTGGGATCATGGAAGGTGATCGCGGGGGGCTATCTCTCGCGCGATCCCACCGTGCGGCGCATGGCCCAGACCCTGGGCGGCGGGCAGGTGCGGCTGCGGGCCCAGCATGATCTGCCCGATGGCTCGATCCGGCTCAGCCTGCGTTATCAGAATGATACGAGCCTCAACACCTCCTCTTATCCGCTGGTGTCAAAGGGCGGCACGCTGAGCGCCCTGCCCGGTTTCGATCCGCTGCGTGACAGCTGGTTCGGAACGGATCTCAACCATGTGACGTTCACCACCGCTCAGGGTTCTGTCACCCGCGACATCGGGCGCAACAACCGCAACCGGCTGATCGCGGGCAACGCCGTGCTGGTGTTGAACCTCGGCCCCGCCACCCGGCTGACGGCACGTCTGGGCCTGCGCCACTCCGCCACCGAGCGCAATGCGATCCTGTCGAGCGGGCCGCCTGTGACCGCCAGCGCCTATCTGGCTCAGAACCGCAGCACTCTGCTGGCTGCCTTTCCCGGCGCCACGCAACTGGCCTTGCGCACCACCGACACCGGCGCAAGCTACACCGACACCACCGGCAATGGCCTTGTCGAGGTGGTGCAGCCCACCAGCGCCACGGTGGGGCTGGATGAGGCGCTGGGCACGCTGGAACTCACCCACACGCTGGAGGCCGCCGGGCGGCACAATCTCACGCTGGGCACCTATGGCGCTGACAGCTTGTGGCGCTACACCCGGATTGTGGCGCGGGCGCTGGTGTCGGCGCAGGCCGAAGGGCAGTTGCTCGATCTGGTGGCGGTGGACGGCAGCGGGCAGCAGATCGGTTCACAGACCGATGGCGGCTTTCTCAGCCGCAGTTCGACATGGGAGCAGACCCACGGCCACCTCCAGATGCTGGCCGCCTATCTGACCGACGAATGGCAGCTGGCCCGTGACTGGCGCGTGGATGCCGGACTGCGGCACGAGGAGGAAAGCCTGCGCGGCACGGTCTCACTACCGGTCACGCTCAATCTGGCGACGGCGACATCGCTGGCGGGCAGCGCCACGCAGGAGGACAGCGGCCAGAGCGTGCCGTATCGCGGCAGTTTTGCCGCCACCAATGCCACGCTGGCGGTCAACTGGCATCCGGCTCAAGGCCCGCTCAGCCTTTTCGCACGGGCCACGCGCAGCCACAGCCTTCCGGGGTTGGGCAATTATCGCAACAGTCCCAATCCAGCCACCGCTCATGCCGTGGCCGTCAGCGAGGGGGAACTGGGACTGGTGCTGGATCGCAAGGCGCTGCATCTGTCGATCACGGGCTTTGCCAATTATTTCAGCGGGCTGGATGTCAGCGCCAGCACCATCGATGCGCGCACCGGAGCGATCCTGACCATCCCGCGTCTGGCCGATGCCACCGCTGTGGGGCTGGAAGGCGAAAGCCGGATGCGTCTGGCCCGCTGGCTCTCGGCGCGGCTGAGCGTGACATGGCAGCGCTCACGGCTGAGCGATTATCTCTACACCGATGCCAGCAGCGGGGTGAGTGTCACCATCAACAACAACGGCCATGTGCCTCAGCGCGTGCCCGATGTGATGGCCATGGCCAGCCTGAGCGCCGATCTGCCGGTGCGCGGGCTTTCCATGGGCATGGATGTGACCGGCATGGGCCGCCGCTTTGCCGATGACGGGAACACGCTGCGCCTGCCGCCCTACGTGCTGGTGGGGCTGAACGCGCAATGGGCCATCAATGCCGCGACCAGCCTGAGGGCTCAGGTGAGCAATCTGCTCAACACGGTGGCGGTGATGCAGGGTGACACGATTGCCGGTGTCGGCCCCGGCAGTGCGGCCGGCCTTTATGTGACCGGGCGCTCGCTGCCGGGGCGGGTGGTGCAGTTGCAGCTGTCGCGGCAATTTTAGAGCGCTGGAAGGATCTCGTTGAATTCCAGCACATTGCGGTCAGGGTCGCGGATAAAGCAGACGCTGCGGCGGCCATGCCCCATCTCGACCGGCCCTTCGGTGATGGCGATCCCTTCCTGACCCAGCCAGGCCACCAGCTCCGCCATGCTTTCGATGATGAAGGCGGCATGGGTGTAGCCGGGGCGCTTGATCGCGGCGTCGAGCAGCACATTGCCTTCCTCGGCGGCGGTACCGTTGAAGATCAGATGGATGCGCAGGCCGGTGGGGTGAACCAACCCGCAGGCCTTGCCCTCCTCGGAAAATTCCTCGGGATCGCGCAGGAAACCCAGCTTCGCGTAAAAGGCTTCCGATACAGCCAGATCGGTTACCCGAATGCCGACATGGTCGAGCTTGAGTGTCTGGAACTGCATGGCTCAGGCCTCCAATCCGGCACGGGTCCGCGCGAAGGGGAGAAATCCGGGAAGCTGCTCGACCTTGCGCAGCCAGGCAAGCACGCGCGGGTAACCGGAGAGATCGACATTCCCCTCAGGCGCGCGCTCGATATAGCTATAGAGCGCGACATCGGCGATCGTGGGCTGAGCGGTCCCCGCAATCCATGACCTTGCGGCCAAAACCTGCTCAATCACGGCCAGCGTGGCATGGGCGCGGGCGACCACCTCTTCGGCGCGGAAGGGCGCATCGAACACCGTCACCAGACGCGCGGCGCAAGCGCCATAGGCGATCTTGCCCGCCGCCACCGAGAGGAAGCGCTGCACCTCGGCCTCTTCGACCGGGTCGGTCGGCAACCAGTGCGAGGGGCCGATCTTGCGCGCCACATAGACCAGAATGGCGATGGAATCGGCGACGATGATGCCGTCATCATCCAGCACCGGCACCTCGCCAAAGGCGTTGAGGGCCAGAAATTCGGGCTGCTTATGCGCGCCTGCCGCCAGATCGACATGGATCAGCTCATGCTCGACCCCGGCCAGCGACAGGAACAGCGCCGCGCGATGGGCATGGCCGGAAAGCGGGAAATGGTAGAGTTTCATGGGTGGGACCTCGCTGTGCGGATAACGCCTGACCTGTATCGCTCAGCGCAGAATGGATGATAATCTGGCAGATCCGCACTTCATTCTTGCGATCCACGATGATAATGGTCACCAGCGATGGAACAGCTCAAAGCCCTGCGGACCTTTATCGCCGTGGCCGAACAGGCCAGTTTCGCTCAGGCGGCGCGGCGGCTGCATATGTCGCCCACCACTGTCACGCGCACCGTGGCCGCGCTGGAGGACAGTCTGGGCACGCCGCTGCTGATCCGCACCACGCGCAGCGTGCGCCTCACCGAGGAGGGCGCCGCCTTTCTGGAACGCTGCCGCGCCGGTCTGGCCGAGATCGACGGCGCTTTCGAGGCGGTGCGCGGCACGGGTCAGGCCCCGCGCGGCACGCTGACCGTCACCGCGCCGGTGATGTTCGGGCGGCTGCACATCCTGCCCATCGTCACCGAGCTGATCCAGCGCCACCCCGGCCTCAATGTGCGATTGCTGCTGCTCGACCGCGTGGTGCGGCTGGTGGAGGAAGGCGTGGATGTGGCCGTGCGCATCGCCGATCTGCCCGACAGCGCGCTGCATATGCGCAAGGTCGGCGAGGTGCGGCGCGTCTACAGCGCCAGCCCGGCCTATCTGGCCGAAAAGGGCGAACCCCATCATCTGGCCGATCTGCGCCATCACCGCATGATCGCCATCGAGGATGAGGTTGGCGCCCATCGCCTGTTGGACACCGGCCATAACAGAACCGGCGAGGGCCCGCCGCGCCTCTCCGTCAACAGCGTTCAGGCGGGAATCGAGGCGGCAATCAGCGGGCTCGGCATTGTGCGGACGCTGTCCTATCAGATCACGCAGGATCTGCAGGCGGGCAGACTGCGGCAAATTCTCACCGATGTGGTGAGCCCCGCCCTGCCCGTGTCCCTGCTGTTCCAGAGCGGGCGGCGCAACACGCCCAACATTCGCGCCTTCACCGATCTGGTGCAGGAGCGCCTGCGCGGCGGCGCGCTTTAATCAGCCGCTTCGCGCAGCACTCTTTGCATAAAGACCAGATCCAGCCAGCGGTCGAATTTGCGGCCCACTTCGGGCAAGCGCCCCACCTCGGCAAAGCCCAGAGCGTGATGCAGCGCGAGCGATCCGGCGTTCCCGGCCTCGATCCCGCCGATCATGGCATGGAGCCCCGCCGCAACGGCCTGCTCGATCAGCGCCTCCATCAGCGCCCTCCCCACGCCCTGCCGATGGCTTTCGGGATGGACATAGACAGAATGCTCGATCGTATGGACATAGCCGGGCCATGGCCGGAAATCGCCATAGGAGGCAAAGCCCAGCAGGCGATCCCCAACCTCTGCGACCAGAACCGGAAAGCCGCGTTCTCGCTTGCCGGCCAGCCAGCTCTGGCGTTCCTCCAGCGTCACAGGCGTGTCATTCCACACCGCCGTCGTCTGCAGCACGGCATGGTTGTAGATCGCCATGATCGCGGCAAGATCACGCTCGCCGGCGTCGCGGATGATCATGATCTGAACCCTCCCATACGGCCGATCACCACGGCATAATGACAGGGCCGTGGACCGGGATTGTAAAAACAGACTTCCGCAGCCGCGCCAAGGGCCAGACAGTCGCCCGGATGGAGCAGCGTCTCCAGATCGCCTTCGCGGATGGCAAGGCTGCCCTCACGCAGCCAGATCGCATGATGCTGGAAGGCATAGCTCGCGGCGGGAAAGCAGGCCCGGGCGCCCGGCGGCATCTCGATCTCGACGATGTCCAGCGGGAATGGGTCCAGTCCAAGGACCTGTCGGCGCAGATAACCACTCTCCGGATCGACCCAACTCTTGCGGTCCTGCGCCCGGTTCAGGCGGCTTCCGCTTTGCTCGGCGCGCGCGAACAGAGCGGACAGGGTGAGGCCGAAAGCATTGCCGAGCCGCGCCAGCAAGGCCGCTGTGGGGCTGACATCGCCGCGCTCGATCTTGCTGATCATCGCCTTGGAAACGCCGGAGCGTTCAGCCAGATCGGCAATGCTCCACTGATGCGCCAGCCGCTCCGCCTTGAGGCAGTGGGCGAGTTGGCCAGCGCTATCCACTATATGATCCATTTAGCTACTATTGTTGAAATCGCCCCGCAGGTCAACGGTTGAAACCCTTGCGTCAGGTCCCGGGGGGCAGTGCATGCAGCGCCAGAGACGCGGCCAGACTCAGCATCACCACGCCGACAAAAGCATCGAGCATCCGCCATGCCGCAGGCTTGGCAAAGACCGGTTTCAGCAGTCGCGCGCCATAGCCCAGGCTGATAAACCATGTGAAACTGGCCGTTGCCGCCCCTGCCACGAAGATGGGCCGCAGCAGCGCGGGTTGCGAGGCGCCAGCGGCGCCCATCAGCAACACCGTGTCGAGATAGACATGGGGGTTGAGAAAGGTGAAGGCCGCCGTGGTGGTCAGCGCCCGGGCCAGCGTGACGCCGCCGGCCTCGGTGACCAGCATTGCCTCGGGCGCGGCCATGCGGCGCAGGGCCGCCACGCCGTACCAGCCCAGAAAAGCGGCGCCCCCCAGCGACAGGGCCATGGTGAGGCGGGGAATGGCGGCCAGAAAGGCTCCCATCCCGGCCACGCCCAGCGAGATCAGCAGCGCGTCGGATGCCCCGCACAGCAGGACAATGGCGCCGACATGCTCGCGCCGCAGCCCTTGCCGCAGCACGAAGAGGTTTTGCGCGCCAATCGCCATGATCAGTGCGCCGGACAGGAGAAATCCCGAGGCGAAAGGGGTAAAAAGGCTTGTCATGCGGTGGGAATGGGCAAGGGCGATGAATAAGTAAAACTTGTTCTTCTTATCCTGATGAAGCAATGCTTCATCATGCTGGACTATCCATCGCTCTGCGCCGTCTCCGCTGTCGTCACCGAGGGCAGTTTTGAAAAGGCCGCTGCCGCGCTCGCCATGACGCCTTCCGCCGTGTCGCAAAGGGTGCGCGGGCTTGAGGAGCGGCTGGGCTCGATCCTGATCCTGCGCGGATCGCCCTGCATGCCAACGGACCTGGGCAGCGCGCTCTGCGCCCATCTCGACCGGGTGCGGCTGCTCGAACATGATATGGGCGCTGTGTTGGGGCAGCAGGCAGACAATCCCGCAGCGCTGACCTTGCGGGTGGCGGTCAATTCCGACAGCCTCGCGACATGGTTTCCCGCCGCCATCGCCACCTTTGCCCGCCAGACAGGCATCGCGCTGGACATCCGCATGGATGATGAGGAGCACACCGCCGACCGCCTGCGCTCAGGCGATGTGCTGGCCGCGGTGACGGCGGACACAAGGCCCGTGCAGGGCTGCAAAACCGCACATCTGGGCGCCTTGCGCTATGTCGCCTGCGCCAGCCCGGCTTTTATCGCCAGACATTTCGCGCAAGGCGTGACGGCGGAAACGCTGGCCCATGCGCCCTATCTGCGGTTCGATCGCCGCGATCTGTTGCAAGCCCGCTGGGCGCGTGAAGCCTTGGGCGCCGAACCGACCGGCCCCGTCCACTGGGTGCCCTCCACCACCGCCTTTATCGATCTGACGCTGGAGGATCTGGGCTGGAGCCTGCATCCCCTGTCTCTCGTGCAGGATCATCTGGCCGCCGGGCGGCTGGTGGAACTGCCTCCGCAGCGCCCCCTTGATGTGACGTTGCATTGGGTCGTGCCGCGCCTGCATTCGCCATCGCTGCAGCATTTGTCGGCAGCGATCCGCGAGGTGGCAGGGCGCCTGCTGATGTAACAGCCCCAAACGCCAGCAGGGCGGGCTACCGAAGTAGCCCGCCCCACTTTTTCACGCCTGAAGCGATCAGCGTCAGCCGTTGACGTCAACTGCCTTGCTGACCAGAATGTTCACCGACACGCGGCGGTTCTGGGCCTTGCCCTCGGGCGTGTCATTGCTGGCGGCGGGGTCAGCCGTGGCCATGCCGCTCGGGGTCAGCATGCGATAGGGCTTCCAGTGGCAAGCCTGCTGCAGGTAATGGATCACGCTGCTGGCACGCTTTTCGCTGAGCGCCTGGTTCGTATCGTCGCTGCCGGTCGAGTCGGTGTAGCCCACCACCAGGATCAGAGCGTTTTCAGTGCCTTCAGCCTGAGTGGCGGTCTGGCAGAGCTGGTTCTTGTCCTCAGCCGACAGCACGGCCTTGCCGGTGTCGAAGTGGACATTCATCGTGCTCTTGATGTTGTACTTGTCGATGTCGCCCATGCGGCCGCGCAGCGCCTCGGTGGCGGCTTCATTGGCGGTGAAGCGCTGATCTGTGCCATTATGGATCATATTGGCAGTCTTGAGGTCGCCATTGCGCAGGGTGATCTGCGCAGCGAGCAGGCCATCGGGCGCCTGAACCGTCTTCACCGTCACCGGCAGACCGTTCATCAGCGAGCCGGGGCTCAGCTTGTTGCTGCCGAACAGACCTTTACTGGCCTTGATGGGCGTATTTTCATTGAAGCTGATGATCTGCTTCGTACCATCGGCGCCCGTGACTTGCATTTTATTGCCAGTGCGGGCGGAAATGAAGCCCTTTACCTCAGGCCCGGCAGGCAGCTTTGAGGGGTCGGGGGCCTGCTCACCGGTGACGGTGATGTCGCTGCGGGGCGCTGGCTGCTGGTCCTGCGCGTAAAGGCTGGAAGCCATTGGCATGGTACTTGCCGCCAGAAGGGCAATCATCCCTGTTTTCTTGAACATAGCACGCATAACGAGACTCCTTGCAAACACTGTTCTTGGCTTGCGCTTTTAATTCTGTCTCGCAGATGAAAAGTGCCCGCAAACCGGTTTTCACTTGGACGAAACGGGCTTGACATGCGGCAAGTTGCAATTTTGGCACCAGTGATCCCATGCAACGCACGGCTAAACACAGCTGAACGGGGTCAGCTGGCGGTCTGAACCGTGGGAATCACCGACATGCCGACATGCAGGCGATTCGCGCCCGTCTGACCCGGATCGATGACGATCCGCACCGCGAGTCGCTGGGTGATCTTGGTGAAATTGCCGGTGGCATTTTCCGGCGCCACGGCGGCGAAGGAGACGCCGGTTGCCGGGGCGATGCTTTCCACATGGCCCTTCAGCACCAGCCCGGGCACGGCATCCACCGCCACGCTGGCCGCCTGACCGGGCCGGATGCGTGCCAGCTGGGTCTCGCGGAAATGGGCCTCGACATAGGCCTGCGCCACCGGCACCACCGCCAGCAGCGGCGCGCCCACCTGCACATAATTGCCCACCCGCACCCCGCGCTGGCCGATCACGCCATCCACGGGCGCGCGCACCTGCGTGTAGGAGAGGTTGAGCTTTGCCGCCTCCATCGCCGCCCGCGCCCGCGCCACAGCGGCCTCGGCATCGGCCAGCCGGGCCTGAAGCACCGGCAGCTGCGAGCGGGCCGCATCATGCCCGGCACTGTCGCGCCGTCTGGCGGCCTGATCGGCGGCCAGACGGGCACTGGCCTCCTGCTGCTCCTGCCGGCTGCCCGAACCGTCGCTGGCCAGATCCTGATAACGCCCCGCATTGGCCTGCGACAGGCTGATCGCCGCCAGATCGGCCTCCACATTGGCGCCGGCCTGAGCGATCAGGCTGGACTGGCGCGCCAGTTCACGCCGCAATTCCTCGGCCTTGGCCTGCGCCGAGGCGAGGTCGGCCTCGCTGGCCTGAAGCGCGACCCGGTAATCACGGTCATCGATCACGGCCAGCAGCTGGCCTTGCCGCACGCTCTGATTGTCGGCCACCAGCACCTGCGCCACAGTGCCCGAGACCTTGGGCGCCACCGTGCTGAAATCGGCGCCGACATAGGCGTCGTCGGTGGTCTGGCTGCTGCCGGCGCCTTCGTCGCGGGCCACGGCCCAGCCTGCTCCGGCAAGGGCGATCAGGCCAAGGCCGATCATCACGGGTTTGGGCGAAAGGGGGATGGGCATCATCGTCAATCCTTCGAGGGAGGCGCGGGAGGCGCGACATAAGTGAGGCACAGCGTCGGCGGGATCAGCAGCAGGGCCAGCAAAGCGGCAGCGCGATAGGCGTCGGCCACGGCCAGCGTGGCGGACTGGGCATGCACCTGTTCGAACAGGCCCGGGGCATGGTCGCCCAGCATGCCAGCACGGTCGGCAAAGCCGCGCAGATGGGCAGAGGCGCTCACCAGCAGCAGCCTTTCGACCAGCACCGCCCCGATCACCGAGGCCAAGGTCTTGAGCGTGTTGATCAGACCCGAGACATAGGGCGCCTCGGCAGGCCCGATCACGCCCACGGCCAGATAGAGGAAAGCCACCACGGACAGCGGCTGGCCAAGCGTCTGCAACGCCTGCGCCAGCCAGAACTGGCGCACCATCCAGTCCCCGGTCACGCCCGAGGCGATCCAGCAGGAAAGGCCGATCAGCAGCAGACCAAGCGCCATCACCTGCCGCGCATCCACCCAGCGCCGATAGAGCAGCCATGAAACCAGCGGCGCCAGAGCCAGCTGCGGCAGGGCAATGATCAGGCCGATCGGCGCGATCTGCTGCGGGCGGAAGCCCTGCGCCTCGCCCAGCTGCACGGCAGGCAGCAGCGCGGCGGCAATAATCACCACCAGCATGGCCAGGAACACCGGCATGCCAAGGCCATAGTTGCGGCGGCCCATCAACTGCAGCTTCACAAAGGGCGCCGGATGAAACCACTCGCTGACCAGAAACAGCGCGATCAGCGCCAGCCCGGCGGTGAAGCTTCCGGCAATCAGCGGGCTGTGGAACCAGTCCAGCCGCTCGCCCTCTTCCAGCGCAAAGGCCAGCAGCATCAGCCCGGAGGGGCCGGCCAGCAAGGCGGGCAAGTCCATCTCGCGCAGCCGCTCAAGGCGCAGCGGGTCTTGAGGCAGGCCCCACCAGATGGCCCAAAGCACGGCCAGAGCGGCAGGGATCACCTGCCAATAGGCCAGACGCCAGTCTCCCAGCCCGTCGATCCATGTCGCGGCGAGCCAGAGCGCCAGATTGGGGGAGAAGGTGGCCGTCAGCGAATAGAAGCCCAGACCCTGCAGCTTGATCGCCGGGGGCAGAAAGCGCAGGGCGGCGCTCATCAGCAGCGGGATCATCGCGCCTCCGGCCAGCCCCTGCACCGCGCGCAGGCCCATCATCCAGCCCAGATCGGGCGCCAGCGGCAGCAGCACCGCGCAGAGCAGAAAGACACCGGTGATCGCCAGATGAAAGCGCCGCAGCGAGAAGGTGCCCGCCAGCCATGAGGCCACCGGCATCGCCGCCAGCTGCGCCCCTTCATAAATGGTGCTGAGCAGATGGGCATCATCCGTGGCCAGTCCGCGCGCTCCGGCGATATCGGCAAGCGCCAGCCCGCCGACCCGGTCGTTCAGCCCGGACATCATCGCCGCCAGCAGCACCCCGCCCAGCCCGGTGGCGATGCGCAGGTTCCAGACCGGAGCTGGCGAGGGGGCGGGTTTCGGCGGTGCCTCCAGCGCCACTGCAGCCGTCATGCGCCATGCTCCGGCGCGGCAGGGGGCGTCCATCCGCCGCCGATGGCCTTGTAGAGCGCCACCAGCGCGTCATTATGGGCCTGCCGGGAGGCCACATAATCAGCCTCACGATCCAGCCTCGCGCGCTGGGCGATCAGCACGGCCAGATAGCCGGTCGCGCCGGCCTGATAGCGCCGCTGCGCTACATGAGCCGCCACCCGGCTCTGATCGACGCCGGTTTTCGCGGCGGCCATCTGCGCCTCGCTGGTGCGGACTTCTTCGATGGCATCGTCGATCTCATGCCAGGCGCGCAGCACCGTGGCGCGGTAATGGATGGCAGCGGCCTGCTGATTGGCCTTGGCAAGGTCCAGCTGCCCCGCCAGTCGCCCGCCCTGAAAGATCGGCAGGCGCAGGATCGGCCCCAGCACAAATTGCCGCGCATCCCACAGCGGCAGATTGCTGAGGTTCAACGCCTGAAACCCCAGACTGCCCCCCAGCGAGACCGAAGGGTAGAAATCGGCCTTCGCGCTGCCGATGTCAGCCGTGGCCGCATGCAGGCTGGCCTCCGCCGCGAGGATATCGGGCCTCCGCCGCGCCAGATCGGAGGGCAGGATGGGGGGCGGCGCCGCGGCAATCTCGGGCAGGGTCCGGGCCGGGCTGGCCAGCATGGAATCGAGCGCATGAGGCTCCAGCCCCGCCAGCAGGGCCAGCGCATTGCGGGCTTGTGCCGCCGCGCGTTCCAGCGCGGGCAATTGCGCATCGATGGCGGCCAGTTGCGTGCCTGCCGTGGCGGCATCGAAGCGGGTGGTCGCGCCGCGATCGAGGCGCTTTTCCGCGATGCGCTGCCCTTGCTCCACCGCCGCGCGATTGTCGCGCAGGATCGCCAGCTGCGCCTCCGTGGCGCGCAGATGGAGATAGGTGCGGGCCACCTCGGCGCTGAGCGAGACCTGCAGGGCCTCACGATCAAACCACGCCGCCTGCGCCAGAGCGCGGCTGCCCTCACGCAGACGTCGCGCCTTGCCCCAGAGATCGAGTTCCCAGCTGGCATCGACACCGGCCTGAAACAGATCATACTCGCTGGAGTTGCTGGCGGGCAGCGTGGTGGAACCGAAAGCGGCCGTGCCCCCGGCGTCTTCATTGGCCGGGCTGCCCGAACCGGTCAGCGAGAGAATGCCCTTGGGGCTGGCCCTTTCCCGCTGATAGGAGGCCCCTGCCCCCGCCTGAGGCAGTCCCGCCGCCCCGGCGATCCGCAGCGCGGCCCGTGCCCGGCCAATGCGCGTTCCGGCCTCCGCCAGATCGAGATTGCCGGACAGCACCTGCTTTTCCAGCGCATCGAGCGTGCCATCGCCAAAACCCTGCCACCACGCTGGCGTGGGTGCGGCCTGCCCGGGCAGGGCACTGGCCGCAACGACGGTCGCGCGGGGAGGCGGCAAGGCGGTCGGCGCCTTGAAATCAGGGCCCGCCGTGCATCCGCTCAGGGCTGCCGCTATGCCGAGGGCGCAGAGGCTGGCGGTCAGGGCGCTGCGCGGGGCGATATCATCCGGGAGCATGGCGGGGCACTTTCAAGGCATGGAAACAAGGCCTTGCCTCTAGCGCGCCGCATGAAATCGTGATGTCGCAAGTCTGGCAGATTATAGCTTGATCCTGCCAATTCGTGATCAGCCGCGCCGGATCACGCGATGACGCGGGTTTCCAGATATTTCCCCGGCGATTGGCCCAAAATCTTCCTGAACATGGTGATAAAGGCGCTGGCGCTTTCATAGCCCAGATCCAGCGCGATGGTCTGAACCGCCACGCCTTGCGCCAGTTGCTCCAGCGCCAGCATGATCTGGAACTGCTGGCGCCAGCGCAGGAAACTCATGCCCGTTTCCTTCTGGATCAGGCGATGCAGGCTGCGCTCGCTCATGCCGATGCGCTGGGCCCAGAGGGCGATGGTCGCCCGGTCCGCCGGATCGGCGGCCAGCGCATCGGCGAGGCGGCGCAAGCGCGGATCTGCGGGCATCGGCAGATGGAGATGCTCGATGGGCGCCTCCTCCAGCGTGTTGAGCATGGTGCGGATCAGCGGTGCGGCACGGCCTTGCGGATCATAAAGCACCGGCAGGCGCGAGACCTCGATCACCAGCTCGCGCAGCAGGGGCGAGATCGCCATGGCACAGCATTCGCGCGGCAGTGCCTCGGCCAGATCGGGCGCGATAAACAGGCAGTAGAGTTCAAGCGCCCCCACCGCCTTCATGCTGTGAAGCACCCCGCTGGGAATCCACAGGGCGCCCTGCGGCGGCACCAGCCACCGACCCTTCGCCACATCGCAGGTGATCAGCCCGCGCACCGCCAGCACCAGCTGCGCCTTACGATGGGCATGGGGCTCTTTTTCCCAACCCTGCGTGACCATCTCCATGCCCATGGCCGAAACGGCACGGGGTGCATCCTGCGGCTCGAAGAGTTGATCGGTGTCGGGCCATGGCATGGCGCGGCGCTCCCTCGGCATGGCGCCATGGTTCAGCACCATGGCGGGAGTGGAACAGTCTTTCCATCAATGCTCCGGAATGACCATGCCTGCAGCCTATAGGGAGATCGCCGCCCCGCTACCAGCGGTAGATCATCGCCACATTGCAGCGTTCATAGCGCTTGCCGTAAAGCTCCATGATCTCCTCGGAATGAACGAAACCCAGCTTTTCATAGAGATGGATCGCCGCCTCGCATTTGCGGTTGGTCAGCAGATAGAGCGTCTCGATCTTCATGGCGCGCGCCTTGTCCAGCATGGCGGCCAGCAGGAATTCCCCCGCCTTGCGGCCCCGGGCAGCGGCGCTCACCCCCATCTTGGTGAGTTCGAACACCCCCTCACCCATGCGGATCAGCGCGCAGGTGCCCACAATCCCGGCATCCGGCGTTTCGATAAAGAGAATCTCGCCGCCCTGATCGATGATCAGCTCACGCGGGCGGGTGAGGATCTGGATGTCATTCTCCTCCAGCGTGAACATGGCCTGCACCCATTCGGCATTGATGCGATGGAAGGCCTCGGCCAGATCGTCGGCATAGGGGCGGATGGACAGAGCCGGGGGCTGCGACAGCACCCGGTTTTCCAGCGACTGCCGATCGAGCGCCGCCTCCATCTGGGCGATCTGGGTGAGGAAAGGCCCCTCCAGCCCCTCGCACAGCCCCTTCACCGCTGCATCGACGCGCGGCCAGACGCTCACCGTGCCCTGCGCCATCATGGCCTGGCCCGCGCTGGTGAAGCGGATGGTCTTCTGGCGCTGGTCCGCGCCATCGCGGGTGGTTTCCAGCAGGCCCATCTCCATCAGCCCGGCGAGCGTGCGGGTGACCACCGGCTGGCTGATGCCCAGCACCTCCACCGCCTTGCCCACGGTGATCGGGCCATAGCGATGGATCGCGGCCAGCATGGGAAATTGCGCGGGCTGGATGGGCAGGCCCGCCTCGCGAATGATGCGCGCGGCATCGGCCTGCAGCCTTTCGGCCAGCCGCTTGAGCCGACTGCCCAGAAACAGGTCACCATAGTCTTTCAACACGTCCGCCATCATGCGCTCCGAATCTATATAGCATGATATATATCGAGGCATGTTTGCTGTCCATGGGGTTTGCCGGAGGAGCAGCCTGCGAGGACAAATGAAAGGCACGGATCAATCCGCGCGCAAATCAGGCGTTCAAAACCCGCCAGCCTCAGGGCGCGATCACCTGCGTGTTGGCCCCCGATTGCGCCAGTTGCGCCCGCAGATCGGCCAGCACCCGGCCTGAAACCGCAGGCCGGGGCGCCGCCGGTTCCCCCGCCCGCAGGCGACGGCGATCCGCCTCCGAGGGTTCCACCACACGCAGCCTGACCGGCGCGACACCGCTCTGCCGGATACCCAGCAGATGCGCCGCCCCGCGCGACAGGTCGATCAGCCGACCATTGCGCGTGAACGGCCCGCGATCATTGACCCGCACCACGATCACCCGCCCGGTGTCCAGCGCGGTCACCTCGACATAGCTGGGCAGCGGCAGGGTGGTATGCGCGGCGCTAATGCCATCAGGGCGGAAACGCTCGCCATTGGCGGTCTGCGATCCCGATTCCGGGCCATACCAGCTGGCATAGCCGAGGCGATCATAGGCAGGATCGGCGGCGGGCACATAGGTGGTGCCGCGCACCGCATAGGGCCGCCCGATCCGCACCGGACTGTCGCTGACCGGACGGTAATGCACGCCCGAGCCGCAGGCCGAAAGCAGCAGCGCCAACATCGTCACGCCATAGCGGCAGGCGGGTTTTCCGAGCGTCATGCCAGTGCCTTAGCGCATGGTCCCGTCAACGCGCCATGCCGCCCGCCCCCGCTTCACACAGATTTGCGACGAAAGGTTATGGCCCCCGCACTGGCCGAAACGCCAGATGCGAGGGCCTGCACACCAAGCCTTGCCGCCATCAGGCTGGCAGCCAAGGCATCACCCCTGCAACAAAGCCATGGATGCTCTCCAAAGCTTCTTCGGCGGCCTGCAACACGCCAGAATTGGCCGAAAACACATGCGGCATCCCGGCCCAGACATGCGCCGCCACGCTGCCGCCCGCCGCCTGAAGTCGCGCGGCATAGCGCAGGCTGTCGTCGAGCAGCACTTCATCCTCGCCGACATGGATCAGCACCGGCGGCAATCCACCCAGCTCGCCATAGAGCGGGGAGACCAGCGGCAGGCAGCGGCTGTGCTCGCCCAGATAAAGCGTGGCGGCATCCTGCAAAGCCTGCCGGGACAGCAGCGGATCAGCCGAGGCGCGGCTCTCCATGCTGGTGCCGGTCAGCGCCAGATCGGTCCAGGGAGAGAACACGACGGCGCCCACAGGCTGAGGCAGATCCGCTTCATCGCGCAGGCTGGCCAGCAGCGACAGAGCCAGGCCGCCACCCGCGGAATCCCCGGCCAGAACGATGTGCCGATGCCCTTGCGTGACCAGACCGCGATAGGCTGCCATCGCCTCCGTGGTCGCCGCGGGATAGGGGCGCTCCGGGGCCAGCGCATAGTCAGCCACGAAAGCCTGCAGCCCCGCGCGCCGTGCAACCTGCCCGACATAGGCCCGATAGGCCTGCGCCGAACCGATCACATAGCCCCCGCCATGGAGATAGAGCATCGCCCCCTGAGCCAAAGCGCCGGGCGGCCTGCACCACCAGCCCGGCACGCTGCCCACGCTGGCGGCCTCATACTGAATGCCCTCGGCATGCGGCGTATGGGCGATGATCTCATCGAAGATGGCGCGGCCCTGTGGGCTGAGCGGCAAGGGAGGCTGAAGCGCGATCATGGCGCGCATGGTCTGCATCGCGGCCTTGTCGGCGTCGCGGAGGGGGTGATGGTGGATGGTCATAGCCTGTCTCCCGGGTTCAGGCGGCGGTCCACCACGCGGCGGCCTGCTCGGCAAAGGCGCGATAGCTGCGCGGGGCGCGGCCCAGCACGGCGGCGGTTGCGGCCAGTTCCTCCGCCGAGGCCACCGCCCCATCAGATTGATAGCGGCGCAGCATCAGCACCAGATCGCGCGCCAGCCAGCCGGGGCCACTCGCCTTGAGCATCTGCTCCACGGTTTCTGTGGCATCGCCCGCGTAATGGATGCTGCGGCCCAGCACATCGCTCCACAGGGCGGCGAGGGCCTCGCCTGTCAGCGCATCCGGGCCGACCAGCGGATAGGTCACGGCGGGCAGCGGGGCTTCGGCGCGCTCACGGCGCAGCAATTCGCGCGCGGCGGCCAGAGCGATATCGCCGGTATCGACCATCGAGATGCCCTTGCCGCCCACCGGCATCACATAGAAACCCGGGCCGGTCAGCGGCTGTTGCTGGCGCAGATCATTCTGCATGAAATAGGCCGGTTGCAGGATGGTGGCGGGCAGATCCAGAGCGGCGATCATCCGCTCCACCGTGGCCTTGCCGGCGAAATGCGGCACATCGGCATAGGCCTCGCCGCGATAGACCGAGAGATAGACGATGCCCTTCACCCCGGCCTCACGCGCGGCATCGACGGCCAGCATCGCCTGGGTCAGCTCATCGGCCACATTGGCGACCAGCAGGAACAGCGTCGAAACGCCCTGAAGCGCGGCGAGAATGCTGCCGGGATCGGAGAGATCGCCGGTGACCGGCTCGACCCCGGCGGGGAAAGCGGCTTTCCCGGGCGAACGGGTCAGGGCGCGCACCGAAACCTTTTCAGCGGCGAGATGGGCGAGGACTTGCGAACCGATGGTGCCGGTGGCGCCTGTAACCAGAATGGTCATGATGGGGACTCCTTGCTTTGGGATCGGCGCCCTTTCGCGCCGCCCCGCTTCAATGATCCGTTTCAATTTCGAGCAGAAGCTGGCAAGATCGAGACAGGATGTTCCAAAAATGAAACCTCAACTCGATTTCGACGCGCTGCGCAGCTTTGACATGATCGCCCTGCATGGCGGTCTGGGCCCGGCCTCGCGGGCGACGGGGCGGCCCAAGCCCACCTTGTCGCGCCATCTGGCCGAACTGGAACAGGCACTGGGCGTGCGCCTTGTGGAGCGCGGCGAACGCAGGCTGCGCCTGACCGAGGAAGGTCGCCGCCTGCATGAGCAGACCCATGGGCTGCTGGTGGATCTGACCGATGCCGCTCAGGCCGTCGCCAGCGGCGCGGAGGTGCCGCGCGGCGTGTTGCGGATCAGCGCCCCGGTGGTGCTGGCGCATGTCGCGCTGATGCCGGTGGTGAAGCGCTTCTGCGATCTCTACCCCGAGGTCAGGCTGGAGGTGATCGCCGAGGATCGCCATGTCGATCCGGTCGAGGAGGGTTACGATCTGGTGCTGCGCATCGATCCGGCGCCGCAGGAGCGGCTGGTCGGGCGGCGGATCGCTTATGACCGGCGGCTGATCGTGGCCGCGCCCGCGCTGCCGCAGCCATCAGCGGGCCCAGAGGCAGAGATGCCTGCGGTGATGCTGGCCAGCGCCAATCCGGCCAGCACATGGCGGTTGAAGCCGGTCCACGGCGGGGCGCTGACGATCAGGCCGCAGGCCCGGCTCAGGCTGTCCTCGCTGCTGATGGTGCGCGATGCGGTCATTCAGGGCATGGGCTGTGCGCTGCTGCCGGGGTTGCTGGTGCAGCCCGATCTCGATGCCGGGCGCCTTGCCTGCTGGGGCGAGGTCGATCAGGCGCCGGTCGAAATCTGGGCGCTTCACCCCTCGCGCCGGCTGACCAGCGCGAAATTGCGCGCCTTTCTGGCCGTGCTGGCCGAGATCGGCACACAGCAAGGCTGAGAGAGCCGACGCAGCGCATCGGCTCCCCATATGCGTCAGGCGTTTTGCGCCCAAAGGATGGCATCGGCCCCGGCGGGCTGACGCATCGGGCTCGCCGGATCGGTGGCGGCATGCCAGACGGCTTCGGCCACGTCGGAGGCATGGGTGACGGGGTCGGTCGAGGTCTGCCAGCCCTCCAGAATCCGGGCGACCACATCCTTGTAGTGCTCGGGAAAATCCATGCCCATCCGGGCGCGGGCATTGTCACCGAAAGCCGTATCGGGGGCGCGGCCCGGCAGCACGATCCTGGCGCGGATGCCGAAGGGCTCCAGTTCCAGCGCGAGGCTCTCGGTAAAGGCATTCACCGCCGCCTTGCTGGCCGTATAGACCGAGAGCAGATGCAGCGGACGCAATGTCACCGTCGAGGTGACATTGACAATCACACCGGCCCCGCGCTCACGCATCTGCGGCAGCACGGCCTTGACCATGGCGATGGTGCCCAGCGTGTTGGTCTCGAAAACCTCACGCGCCTTTTCGATCGAGGTGCCCTCGACCGCATTGAGCAGGCCCACGCCCGCATTGTTGACCAGCACATCGATGGGCCCGGCATCCTTGATGGTCCGGGCGATGCTGTCGGCATCGGTCACATCGAGCGGCAGGATGGTCAGCCGGTCGGAGGCGGGGAACAGATCCTTGTTGGGGGTGCGCATCGTGGCAATGACATGCCAGCCGCGATCGAGGAAGAGGTGAGCCGTGGCAAGGCCAAAGCCCGATGAGCAACCGGTGATCAGAACAGTGTTCATGGATAAGCTCCTGTTGGGGGCAGACCAGAGGTAGGTTCGCCACGCCGGACGTGCTATGGCTGGAAATCCGGCAATCATGTCTGAAAGTCCGAAATGTCCGATCCGCTTGCTTCTGATCCTCTGGCGCATGTCGTCAGCCTGCTGGCACCCAGCGCGGGCTGGTCCAAGCTGGTGACGGGGGCGGGAGCATGGCGCGTCCACCGCTCCGAGGATGGGCGGCCCTTCTATTGCGCGGTGCTGGATGGGGCCTGCCGCCTCTCGCTGGCCGGGCAGGAGGAACTGGTGCTGGAGCAGGGCGATTTCGTGCTGGTGCCCGCCGCCGCCGATTTCTCCACCTCAAGCCTTGTGCCGCCACCACGCGATGCGCCCCTGCTCCATGCCGAGATCGGCCCCGGCCTGTTCTGGCTGGGCGCCCGCGATGCGCAGCCCAATGTCCGCATGCTGGTGGGCCATTGCAGCTTCGGCTCGGACGACACCGCTTTGCTAGTCTCGCTGCTGCCGCGCGTGGTGCATATCAGGGGCGAGGCGCGGCTGACGCGGATCGTCGAACTGCTCAATGAGGAAACCCATGCAGGGCGCCCGGCGCGCGATGTGATCCTCTCGCATTTGCTGCAGGTGCTGTTGATCGAGGCGCTGCGCGCCACCACCGGCCCCGCCGCCCCGCCGGGCCTGCTGCGCGGTCTGGCCGATGAGCGGCTTTGCGCTGCCCTGCGTTGCATGCATGGCGATCCGATCCGGGCATGGTCCATCAAGGATCTGGCGAAAGAGGCAGGCCTGTCCCGCTCGACCTTCTTCGACCGGTTCCGCGCCGAGGTGGGCGTGGCGCCGATCGAATATCTCACCGGCTGGCGCATGGCGCTGGCCCGTGATCTGCTGCGCCAGACCGGATTGGGCCAAACCGCTCCGAGACTGGCGCGGATCGCCCAGCAGGTAGGCTATGGCTCGGCCAGCGCTTTCAGCGTGGCCTTTACCCGGCATTTCGGGCTCTCACCCTTTGCCTATGCCGGGCAGGCCCGGGAGGAGGCTTAAAGCAGCGTCCCTGACAGCATCGCCAGCGCGATCGAGAAATAGATCACCAGCCCGGTCACATCCACCAGCGTCGCCACAAAGGGCGCCGAGGCGCTGGCCGGATCGAAGCGGAAGCGCTGAAGCACGAAAGGCAGCATTGATCCCGCTAGCGAACCGAAGGTGACGATGCCCACCAGCCCCGCCGCCACCGTCGCGGCGATCAGCACCCAATGCGGGCCGTAATCATAGAAGCCCAGCATCTGCCATGTCGCGATGCGCGCGATGCCCAGCAGGCCAAGGATGGCGCCCAGCGTCAGCCCGGCAGGCAATTCGCGCAGGGCCACGCGCCACCAGTCCCTCACCCGCAGCTGGCCCAGCGCCAGCGCGCGAATGATCAGCGAGGTGGCCTGACTGCCGCTGTTGCCCCCCGAACTCATGATCAGCGGGATAAACAGGGTGAGGACAACGGCCCGCTCCAGCTCGGTCTCGAAATGCTGCATCGCGCTGGCGGTCAGCATTTCGGAGAGGAACAGCACGCTGAGCCAGCCCGCCCGCTTGCGGATCATCGCCAGAAAGCCGGTGTCGAGATAGGGGCGGTCCAGCGCTTCCACGCCGCCGAATTTCTGCGCGTCTTCCGTATGTTCGGCCACCAGCGCATCGAGCACATCGTCCACCGTGACGATGCCCAGCGGGCGGCCATCGGCATCCACCACCGGCAGCGCCAACAGGTCATGGCGGCGGATCAGATCGGCCACCACCTCGCGGTCGATTTCGGGCGAAACCGTCACCGGCCCCCGGCCCCGCGCCAGATCCAGCGCGGGCGACTCCGGTTCCGCCGCGATCAGGCGGCGCAAAGAGACCGTCGCCACCAGACAGCCCGACGTATCGATCAGAAAGACCGAATAGATGGTTTCGCGGCTGCGCTCCACCATGCGGATATGCTGCAGCACCTGCGCGACCGTGGCATCGACACGCACCGCGACATATTCGGTGGTCATCATGCCGCCCGCGCTGTCTTCCGGCCAGGCCAGCAGATTGTGCAGCGAATGCCGCACCTCGGGCGCGAGGGCAGCCAGGATCGGCGCGGCGGCGCGCGGCTCCATCTCGGCCAGCACGTCAGCGGCGCGATCCTCGGCCATTTGCGAAACGAACTGCACCGCGCGCGGCAGCGGCAGCAGAGCGATCACCTTGGGCGCCGCGGTGAATTCAGGCCGATCCAGCGCACCCACGGCGCGCACATCGGGCATCTGCGCCAGCCTGCGCGCGGCTTCCGCCAGCGGCAGCGCCTGCAGCATCTCCACCACATCGGCAAGATAGAGCCCGCGCTTTGCGGGCCGGACACCGGCGGAAACGCCGGCAATCAGAGTCATCATTGAACACCTTCCGTCCGCACACCCCTGCGGACGAAAGCCAGCGCCTAACTAGCCAACGACCGGAGGATGTGCGGTCATACTGGAACTGTCGCTGGACATGTTCTCGCTTCCTGAATCGACGCAGGACTCTGCGCCGCCTGTCCTGTGCGCCCAAGAATGCGGGCCGTCAATCGCAATGTCAGCCCGCCAGCAGGTCGCGCAGCCAGCGATGGGCCGGATCGCGCTGCGTGCGCTCGTGCCAGACCATCACCTTGGAGAAGCCCGGAATGGCGAGCGGTGGCTCACGCATCGTCAACCCGGCCACGCCCTGCACCAGACGGCGCGGCACCACGGCGATCAGATCGCTGCCATGCAGCACCTGCGCCAGCACCAGAAAGCTGGTGACCGAAAGCATCACCTGCCGCTCCCGCCCGATTGCCGCCAGCGCCGCATCGGTCACTCCCCGAAAGCCGCCGCCCGCCAGCGACACCAGCGCATGATCGAGCGCGCAGAAGCGATCCAGCGACAGCGCCCCCTCACCCGCATCAGGATGCCCTTCCCGCATGGCCACCACATAGGTTTCATCGAACAGCGGCCGCTCATGCAGGCCCGGCGGCACCGAGGGCGGCGCCATCAGCGCCAGATCGAGATCGCCTTGTTCGAAATGCCCCAGAGTCGCGCTGCCTTCGGTCAGCACCGCCACGCGGATGCCGGGGGCCTGTTGGCGCAGCCGTTCCAGAAAGGGCACCACCACCACCTGCAGGGCATAATCGGTGGCGGCCAGAGACAGCGTCAGGCGGGCCGAGGCCGGGTCGAACGCTGGCGGGGTCAGCAGCGCCTCGGCCTCGGCCAGCATGCGGCGCAGGGGCTCGGCCAGTTGCAGCGCGCGGGGCGTGGGCACGATGCCGCGCTGGCTGCGCAGGAACAACGAATCGTCGAAAGCATCGCGCAGCCGGGCCAGCATGCCGCTGACCGCGGGCTGCGTCAGGTTCAGCCGTGCCGCCGCGCGGGTGACATGGCGCTCGGTCAGCAGCGCATCGAGCGCCTTGAGCAGGTTGAGGTCGAGCTGCCTGATATCACGGGTCATGATGATGATTAAGGCGAGGGATCAGCGCCTGTCCATCTCCAAAGCGAAAGGCCGGGCAGCAGAGCAGCGATCAGCTCGCCCCCAACCTGCGGCTGATCGAAGACGCGGCGCTGCCCGCCCCTGGCCTCCACAGCTGTTTCTGGCGGGGCCCTGCTCTCATGCCATGGCCCCGCCTTCTTTAGGGCCCCGTGCTGCCCGTCACCCGCAAGCGGTTCACCACTTCGGGCGCATCGTGCAGGCGCAGGAACAAGGTGCCGTCGGGCGCCGGATGCGGCACCTTGATGGTGAAGCCCGGGTAGCCTTCCGGCACGCTGACGGCGCCGTCAAAATCCTGCTTCGCCGCGACGGAGGCAAGCAGATAGAGCCCCTCCCCGCTCAGGCTGCAAGGGGTAGCAGAAGCGGTTGGGGGGGCAGCCGGGCAGGTCACCTGCCTGAGCTTGGGCAAACGCACCAGCATGCCAAGGCTCATCCACTCGCCCGCCACGCCGCCGCGCAGCAGACGGGCCCGCAGCGGCCCGAACGCCGAAGCGCCCAAGGCCTGAGCCGGGGTCAGATTGGCGACCAGAATGCCCTGATCCACCAGCGTCAGCCCGCTGCCGAACGCCAGCTTCGCACTGGCATCGCCATTGACCGTGGCCACTTCCACCTGATCGCGCGGGCTGAAATGCTCCTTTTCGCGGGCCTTCAGGGTGAAGCTCAGGCGGGTGTCGGCAGGGATTTCATCCGGACTGTTGAGCGACAGCTCCAGCGCCACGCCCGGTTCGGGATGGATCGGCTCGGAGCTGTGCGCGGTGATCTGGGCGACGGGCTGCACCTGCCTGACGGGCTCCACCGTGATGCTGGCCGGATGAGTGCCTTCCGGCCCGAGGATGGTCAGCGTGACAGGCTCCGGCTTGCCGGACGTGGCGGGCAGGGTCACCGCCAGCCCATGCTCGCCATCGGCTTTCCACACCACGGGGGCGGCGGCCCCATTGGCGGGTGTGACCGTCACCCCGGTGACGCAGGAGGCCGGGGCCCCCGTCAGCAGCATTTGCCCATCGCCCTTGGGTGCGCCATTGGCCTGCCATTGCCAGCTTCCGGCGGATTGCAGCGTTACCTCCGGACCGGTGAAGGCGTCGTAGCCCCACATGCCATGCATCGTGGCCGTCACCGGGCCCGACAGATCGGGCGACGGCGTGGCAGGCTGACCGATCACCAGCCCCCCGCGTGAGGCATCGGGCGTGAGCGGCAGATCGACATCGCCACTTTTGAGATGAACCCGCAGCGCCAGATCATGGCCATAGGTGGTGGCATAGAGCAGCGGCGCCCCCACCATGGCCAGCGTGGCGGATTTGGCCCCGAAGCAGGGGACGCTGGAGGCCGTGGTCACATGCAGCACCGGCGGCGGCGCGGGCTTCACGGCGGGCAGCGCGGCCATCAGCACCGATTTGGGATTGGCGAAAGAGGGCGGTGTGTTGAGCGCCAGAGACAGCCTGTCCTCATGCGCGGCACCAAGCGCCGGAATATATTGATATTTGGCCGTGCGCATCGCCCCGAAAATGCCGACAATATCGCGCACCGCGCTGATATAGGGACTGAAATAGCCGAACCCGCCCTGAGGCGTCGCGCTGAGGCTGAGCGCCAGATCGGTCGCCGAGGCCGAGAGCGCGCTGCTGCTCGACGTGTCATCGCTGCCCAGCACCACCGATTGCTTGGAATCGAGCAGGCAATTGGCCTGAAGCTCGCTCTGGCGTTGCAGGCAGGCTTCGTTGATCTTGATGCGCAGGCTGTCCGCCACCATGGGGGCCAGATGCGCCAGAGCCTCGGGCTGGGTGGCGGAAATGCGCTTGATTTCGGAAAGATAGGCATCGTAGCGGCTGCGGTCGAGCGAGGCCTGCTCCAGATCCTGAGCGGCGCGCACAAAGGCGCCCGGGCGGGCCTGCACCGCATCGCGCAAGGTCTTGAAATCGCCGCCCGTCTCCGGGGCAAGATAGAGCACCAGATGCTGCGCATTGTCGGGCACGGTCAGTTCGATCGGGCCGCCGCCATGGCCGGCGCGTTTCCACGCCTCCGCCTTGTCGAACCAGGCGTTGGGGGGCGGGTTGGTCGGATCGCGCAGGAAGGCCGCGATCAGCAGGTAATGCGCGCTTTCATCCTTGGGCAGCGCGGCCTCGACCTTCACCTTGTCGCCCGCCGCCAGATGGGGGACGGCGGCAATCGGCAATGTCACGCCCTGACGCGTCACGCTGATGCGGATGTCCGGCCCGGCCAGATCGAAGGGCGCAGGATCGGCCAGCGCTGCCCCGGCGGACAGCAGGGACAGGCCGGCGGCAAGGGTGAGGCCAAGGTTCGGGGCGATGTTCGGCACAGGGATTTTCATGCTGCTCCGCGCGTGTTCGGGCAGGCCGGATGGCTCCCCTCCTCCGGCCCCTAGCGCTGACTGGCATGACCGGCGATGAATGAAACGCCGATCTGTTCAGGGAGGTTCCGAATTCTCTGCCCTTGATCGCCAGCATCACACCGCCACATAGGGCGGCATGATGCTGCGTTTAACGCATCAGCCTCAGAAGGTTTTGGAGAGGGTAAAGCGTGCCGAGCGTGGTTCCAGCGGATGGGTCTGGAAGCCGGTGATGCCCTCGGCGGGCTCGCCCTGCAGGCGGCTGGTGTAGTAATAATCTGCCGCCGCATCCTTGCTGTTGAACAGGTTGAAGATGCTGGCGGTGAACTTTAGCCCGGCAGGCAAGGCGTAGGAGACATCGAGGTTCCACTCGCTGTAACCGCCATCCTGCGGATATTTCTCGCCATCATTGAGCGAATGGGTGCCCAGTCGACGCCATTGCAACCCGCCCGAAATCGGCCCCAACCCGTTCACCAGCACGCCTGCGGAATAGATGAAATTGGGCGCGTCGGCGATATAGGGCTGGTCCAGCCCGTAGGCGGCCAGATCACTGGTGTGATAGCGCGGCTTGGAGAAAGCGAGATCCGCGTTCAGTTCCAGCCATTTGAAGGGATGGTACTGCCCGCCGACCTCGAGGCCCTGACGGCGGCTGGGGGCGCCGGCCTCATCCTGACCGGTATCCGGATTGTAGGTCAGCTCGGAGCCGAAATCCTGCTGGAAGACGGCCAGCTGCAGCTGCAGCTTCGGGATCAGATTGCTGCGCAGGCCCAGCTCGACACCGGTCGTTGATGAGAGCAGCGGGGTGGCCACGCCGCTCGCCTGAATGCCCTCGGCCGCGACCGTGCCGAACACGCCGCGCACATCGTTGGAGTGGAAGCCCTTGCCCCAGCTGGCGTAAAATTCGGTTTTGGCGAAAGGCCCGATGATCAGATTGGCCTTGGGCTGGGCCAGCCATTGATGCTGGGCATAGCTGCCGCCGTCGATCTCGCTGCGGTCGGTAGCGTGGTAATATTCCTCACGCAGACCGACGACCGCGCGCAGCCATGGGGTGAAGCGCACCGTCTCCTGCACATAGGGCGCCAGATCGAGCAGCCGCACATGATCGGCGGTGCAATTGCCATTCACCGCGCTGAAGGTGGTGGTGTTGCCGTCATCATCCTGAGCGTTGCAGTAAGGCAGAATGGTGGTGCGCCGCAGCGTATGCTTGCGGTCGACAAAGGCGCCGTCATAGCGAGCGTTCAGCCCCACTACGGTCTCGAAGCTGATCCCGCCCAGATCGTGTTTGACCTTGTAGCTGGCCGCACCGCCGATGGTGGTGCGCCGCTCATCCTGCTCTTCCTGATCGCCATTGACCGGATCGAGCAGATAATGGGTGAAGTTGTTCCACAGCGTCATGGTGGAATGGATGGCATAGGCGCTGACCGAAAGCTGACCGCTGCCCAGCCCCTTCTCAAGATGGCCCGACAGGCTGAAACGCTCCGACAGGCTGTGATCGGTGGGATCGAGCGTGCCATAGCGACCGATCACCCCCTCCTCGATGGCGCGCTCGGGCTGGTCGGTGATGAGGCCGCCGCCGCTTTTGTAATACATGCCGGTCAGGCTGAAGCCATCCGTCGCCGTCCCTTGCGAGTAGCGCAGCGCGGCGTTGACCTTCTTGAAGTTCTGCTTGGGTTGCCACGGCCCATCGTAATGACCCAGATCGACCGCCCCAAGCAGCTTGCCGCCATTGCTGAAATGCAGCGTGCCGCCGCCGAACAGCTCCTGATAGCCATCGGTGCCGATGGTGACGGCCATCTGCGCGGGCATATCATCGAGCAGCCGCGTATGCGCCGAGGCCACCGAGCCAAAGTCGCCAATCCCGGCGGTGTAGGGCCCCTTGGTGTAGTCGATCCCCGCCACCAGTTGGGGGATCAGGAAGTTGAGATCGGAATAGCCCTGCCCATGGGCGTTGGTCGGGCGGTTGACGGGCATGTCATCGACAAAGCTGGCGAAATCGGTGCCGTGATCGAGGTTGTAGCCGCGAATGAGATATTGCTGCGCCTTGCCCTCGCCCGAATGGATGGTGACGACGAGGCCCGGCACAGCTTCAAACAATTGGCTGGCACGATAGATCGGGCGCAGTTCCACTTCCGCGCGCGTCACCGTGCCCTCGCTGGCGGTCGACGCCTTGCCCAGCAGGTCCTGACGCGAGGCCGTCACCACGATGGTGGACTTGTCTGCGCCGTTCTCGGCATCGCTGGCCGTATCATCGGCCAGAGCGACCTGCGCCATGCCAAAATTGGATATGGCAAGGGCCAGAGCCATCGCGCTCGAAAATCCCGGATTCTTCACGAATACATTCCCCACGCCAGGCGACGGGCAAGGGGCAGAACCAGACCATGCCGCAACGGCACGCCCCGTTCTTCGCCAGAACAGGCAGGCAGGCGCTATCGCCCGCCATGCTCTGGCGCTGATGGCCCCCGGCCATGGACACGTCGCTCAGACGGACAAGCACCGTGCCATGGCCACCCCCTGGGCCCCGGCAAGAGCGACCCCACGCTGGCAGGTCTCCTGGCTCGCGGGTCATCGCACGATACAAAGCCTTCCCGAGGCCCGCATGCGTTAGCGTCTGCCCCAGTGGCCGCGCTCCGTTCCTGTGACGAAGCACTGCAAGTATCGCACTCACCGCTCACAGTTGCAGGGACAGCCCGGTTTCGGATCGGCCAGAACCGATCCTCTCCGCGTTCCCATTTTAAGCCCTTGCGGGCACCAGTGCGGGTCGGATGCGAACCGGTCTCTCCGGCCTGCATCCAGCGCCGCTATGACCAGAATGCTCGCGGCGGTGCAACTTGAAATTTCTGATCGATCCGGGGCCTGAAGCCACCCTGCTACAGCGGCGCGTGATCGAGCCTTGGCAGCACATGCCGGGCGAACAGATCTGCCTCCGCCGCATGGGGATAGCCCGAGAGGATAAAGGCATCGATGCCCATCTCGCGATACATGGTGAGCTTGGCCAGAATCTGGTCCGGGTTGCCCACCAGCGCCGCGCCGCAGCCTGAACGGGCCTGCCCGATGCCCGTCCAGAGATTCTCCTCGGCATAGCCATCGACGGCCTGCTCACGCAGCGCAGTCTGCGCCTGCACCCCCGCCGATTGCGAATCCAGCGAGCGCGCGCGAATGGCCGCCCCCTGCGCCAGATCGAGCCTGGAGAGCAGTCGGTCGGCGGCGGCGCGCGCCTCTTCCTCGGTGTCGCGCACCACGACATGGACGCGATAGCCGAAGCGCAGGCTGCGGCCATGGCGGGCGGCCCGCTCCTTCATATCGGCGATGGTGGCGGCGATTTCCTCGCGCTTGCCGGGCCACATCAGATAGACATCGCAACCCTTGGCGGCGGTTTCACGCGCATCGGGCGACAGGCCGCCGAAATAGAACAGCGGCGCCTTGCCCGAAACCGTGCTGATCCGCGGCGGATCGAGCTTCAGCTTCCAGAATTCACCCTCATGGTCGAGCGGCTGCCCGTTCAGCAGGCTGCGCAGGATGGACATGGCCTCGGCAGTGCGGGCGTAACGTTCGCGCGAGCCCAGCACCTCGCCCGGCATTTCGGAGGAGATGATGTTAACCTTCAGGCGCCCACCCAGCATCCGGTCGATGGTGGCGATCTGGCGGGCCAGTTGCGGCGGCCAGCTTTCGCCGATGCGCACCGCCATCAGCAGGGCCATGCGGCGCAGCAGCGGGGCGATTCCCGCCGCGAAAGCCGTGGTGTCGATCCCCAGATTGTAGCCGGAGGGCAGCAGGATGCTGTCGAACCCGCCGCTTTCCGCCTGAAGGGCGATATCGCGGCAATGCTCCCAGCTTGATTGCAGACGCGCATCGGGCACCCCGAGGAATTCGTAATCGTCGTCGCACAGGGCCGAAAACCAGCTGACTTCGCAAGGGGTGCTCATTGGGCCTTCTCCGTGGCGTTGCGGATCAACAGAAATTCCATCTTGCGCTCAACCCTGATCTGCGTGGTATGGGGTGGTGACATCGTTATCACCTATAGGATCAGTCGTGATGGTAGAGCAAGTGCGTTACGGCCTCGTTGGCACCGGCATGATGGGTGCGGAGCATATCACCAATCTGGCCATCACGCCCGGTGCGGTGGTGACCGCCATCGCCGATCCGGTCGAGCGTTCACTGGGCTGGGCGCGCATGGCGCTTGGCGATAAAGCCGAGGGTGTTCAGGCCTTTGCCGATAGCGCCGCGCTGGCGAAAAGCGGTCTGGTCGATGCGGTGATCGTGGCCAGCCCGAACTATACCCACCGCCGCGTGCTGGAGCCGCTGTTCGATGCAGGTCTGGCCATCCTCTGCGAAAAACCGCTTGCGACAACGTTGGACGACGCGCGCTGGGTTGTGGCTCAGGCCGAGGCTTCGCCCCGCCCCTTCTGGACGGCGATGGAGTATCGCTACATGCCCCCGGCTGCCGAATTTATCGCGCAGTTGCATGGCGGACGAGTCGGCAAGCTGCAGATGCTTTCGATTCGCGAGCATCGCTTCCCCTTCCTGCCCAAGGTGGGCGACTGGAACCGCTTCAGCCGCAACACCGGCGGCACGATGGTGGAAAAATGCTGCCATTTCTTCGATCTGATGCGGCTGATCGTGCAATCCGAGGCAGTGCGCGTCTATTGTTCGGGCGCGATGGATGTGAACCATCTCGACGAACGCTATGATGGCGAGACGCCCGACATCATCGACAACAGCTTCACCACCGTCGACTTCGCCAATGGCGTGCGGGCCCTGCTGGACCTTTCCATGTTTGCCGAAGGCGCTGAAAATCAGGAAGAAGTCACCGCCGTGGGGGACAAGGCCCGACTCGATGTGCTGATACCGGAAGGTGCGCTGGTCTACAGCCCGCGCGTGGGTTTCCTGAACCCCAAGCAGGTCGAGCGGACCGTGATCGGCGTCGACGAAGCGGCGCTGCAGGCGGGCAGCCATCACGGCTCCACCTTCTATCAGCATCAGCGCTTTATTGCCGCCGTGCGCGGCGAGGGCCCGGTGGAGGTCACTGCGCGCGACGGTCTGATGGCCGTGGCGATCGGCACGGCGGCGGAGATCAGCGCCCGCGAACATCGCGTGGTGGAAATGAGCGAACTCGGCTTCTGAACCGCCCTATCAACGGGGGGCACCTCCCGTCGATTCTCTGCGGATCAGCTCATAAGGCACCTCGCGCGAGGCTTTTTCGCCCGCCGGTGCCAACAGCAGATCGGCGGCCTGAAAGCCCAATTGGCGCGTCGGCTGGCGGATGGTGGTGAGCGGCGGCCAGACGAAACTGGCCAGCGCATCATCGCCAAAGCCCGCCACCGACAAGGCCCCCGGCACGGCCAGCCCGCGCCGATGCGCCACGCTGAGCACGCCCGCCGCCATCTCGTCATTCGAGGCAAAGATGGCGGTGGGCGGCTCGGCCAGCGCCAAAAAACCTTCGGCGGCAGCGGCGCCCGAGGCGAAGTCGTAACCGCCCTCGCGCACCAGCCTGGGGTCGGGCGTGCGGCCCGATTCGGTCAGAGCGGCGAGGTAACCGGCATGGCGCGCCACGCTGCCGGCATAGCTGGGATGGCCCATGACAAAGCCGATCCGCTGATGCCCCAGCGCCAGCAGATGGCGGGTCATGGCATTGGCCGCCGCCTGATTGTCGATAAACACGGCGGAACGTTCCACCGCCCCGGTCGGCGTGACACGCACAAACGCCACATCGCGGCGCTGCAACAGGTCAAGAATGTCCTGCCGGTCCGAAATGGGCGGGGTCAGGATCAGCCCGTCAATGCCGGTGGAGTCGATCAGGCTTTCGATCTCCTCGACCAGCTCTTCCGAGCGGTGATCATAGGGTTGAGCGATCATGCGGATGCCATCGCGCCGACAGCGCTCATGGATGCCAGCCTGCATTTCATGGACATAGAAGGGGCTGGGATTGTCACAGGCCAGAGCGATCTGGAAGGTGCGGTGGCCAACCAGACTCCGCGCGGCGGCGCTGGGGCGGAAGTTCAGCTTGGTGATGGCAGCCTGCACGCTTTTGCGCGCCTTTTCAGAGACACGCGGCTGATTGTTCAGAACGCGTGACACCGTTTTGATCGAGACACCCGATTCATGGGCAACGTCCTTGATCGTAGCGCGCAAGACAGGCTCCTTTGCTGCGGCGTGCCTGCGCCGATCCGCTGGCAGACGCATCCTATCTGGCACGCGAGCCGCCAAAATCAAACTCAACCTTTGCGCTTGGGCTTTCTGCCATGCTGCGTCAGCCCCCTTCGCAAGGTCCGATCGCAGCCACCGCGATAGCCTACGTTGTCACCCTAGAGACAAAAACTCTCTTCTCTATGGATTTTGTAGAGTTTATGGAAAGCCGATCACTCAGGGAGGCTTTTGGTGAATAGGATAATCTCGACCCTCACGCTGCTGGGCGGAACGGCTTTGGCCAGCGGCTTTCTGGCCGTCGACACCGCTTATGCAGCGGCACCGGACGGCAAGGCAGACACCCCCGCCGCTGCCGATCAGGCCGCGCCCGATGATGGCGCGGCACCCGGTGGCATCGTTGTCACCGCCCGCTTCCGCAATGAGCAGTTGCAGAACGTGCCCATCGCCATCTCCGTGGTGAAGGGCGACACAGCGCAATCACGCAATCTCAACACCATTCAGGACATCGCCGCGACGGTGCCCAGCCTCGATTTCCGCAACGGCGCCTCCAACAAGGACCGCAACATCTTCATCCGCGGCATTGGCACGATCACCACCTCGCCGGGCGTGGAATCCTCGGTTTCCACGGTGGTTGACGGCGTGGTGCTGGTCCGTCCGGGTCAGGCCACATTCGATCTGGTCGATCTCGATCATATCGAGGTGCTGCGCGGGCCGCAGGGCACGCTGTTCGGCAAGAATGCCTCGGCAGGCGTGGTCAACATCGTCACCAAGGCGCCCTCCGACCATCAGACCGGCGTGATCGACGTCGGCTATTATCAGGGCAATGAGGAGCGCATCCGCGCCGGGCTCTCGGGGCCCATCAATGACTGGCTGGGCTATTCGATCAGCGGGCTCTACGGCAATTATCAGGGCAATGTCCGCAATCTGGGCACCAACCACTGGGTCAATGGCTATGAGCGCTGGGGCGGTCGCGGCAAGCTGGTGGCCAAGCCCACCAGCAATCTGACCATCACGCTGGCCGGCGACTACCTCCACAACAAGGACACCACACCCAACGGTGTCTATGCCAGCACATCGCAGACCGCCTTTGGCGGCGCCACCACCAACAGCACCGCGCTGGCCGGGCTTCTGGCGCAGGAAGGCGTGACCGCCAGCGCCAACAACAAGACCGTCAACTCCACCTTCGACACCTATGTGAAGGATGACAATTACGGCGGCTCGCTGACAGCCGAATGGCGGCCCGGTGACTACACCGTCACCTCCATCACCGCCTATCGCGAATGGAAGAACCGTCAGGTGCCCGATTGGGACCAGCGCTCGATCCTGGCCACCGGCTTTCCGCAGGGGTTCGACAATGGCTATGTCAACTTCAACCAGTTCAGCCAGGAGTTGCGCCTTGCTTCGCCTCAGGGCAAGCTGATCGACTATGTGCTGGGCGCCTATTACCTGCATGCCAACACCAATGAAATCTATCAGCGCACGGTCACCCAGCTGCTGACGGCCACCACCACCCAGACCAACTCCGGCACCGCCACGTATGGCACGAGCGCCGACAATCTGGCCCTGTTCGGCGAGGCCAACCTGCACGCCAGCGACAAGCTGACCTTCATCCTCGGCGGTCGCCTGATCTATGACCGGCTCAGCTATTACGACCAGCGCAATGCCGATACCGCAACCGGCGTGACGGGCATCCGCCCCTCCATCGGCTACAACACCGGCAGCGTGAACCATGTGGACGGCAGCGGGCGCGTTGGCGTGCAGTATAAGATCGTGCCGCAAGCCACAGCCTATGCGACCTATTCGCGCGGCTACAAGGGCCCGGCCTATAACGTGTTTTTCAACATGCAGGCCTTTGACCAGATCGCGCTCAAGCCCGAAACCTCCAACAGCTATGAGGTCGGCCTGAAGGGCGGCACGCGTGATGGCACCTTCAGCGGCAGCATCGCGGCCTATTGGACGGACTTTTCCGGCTATCAGGCGAACTATCAGGACAGCTTCCTTGGCGCCCCCGTCACCCGCCTGATCAATGCGGGCACGGTGCGCACGCGCGGCATCGAGCTGGACGCCACGGCCCGCCCCACGGACCGGCTGACGCTGAACTGGGCGGCGGTCTACAGCAATGCGCGCATCCGCCATTTCAACTGCCCGGCGGCCACCACCTGCCCCAATTATGATGGCGATCCCCTGCCCTTCGCCCCCGACTGGAAGCTGAGCGGCGGTGGCGCCTGGCGCATTCCGCTCAATGACACGCTGGGCGTGGAACTGCAGACCGACTGGACCTTCCGCAGCGCCACCCAATTCGCCCTGACCCAGACCCCCAGCACGATCCAGCCATCCTATGGCATCTGGAACGCCAGCCTGGCCCTGATCGACAAGCGCAATTGGGAAATCCGGGGCGTGGTGAAGAACCTGCTCAACACGCATTATTCCAACCTGTTGGGCAATGGCACCACGGCAGGCACGGTGCGCTTTGTCCCGCGCGACAATGACCGTTATGTCGGCGTCAACGCCAGCTACCACTTCTGAAGACAACGAAAAGGGGGCGGCGGGTTTTCAAGCCCGCCGCCCCCTTTTTGCGTTCAGGTCAGGCTTCTTTCAAGCCGGGCGTGACTCAGGCACCATCCACCTGAGCCACATCAAAGCCAGAAAATAGGACGAGACGCCAAAGCCGAAAAGCGGCCCATAACCAAGGCCCGCCGTCAGGACCAGACCGGCCACCTTGGTCAGCACCATGCCGCCAATGTTGCCGCACAGCGAGCCAAAGCTGGTCACCCGGCCGATCTGGCGCGGCGGCACGATATCGGCGATCAGCGCAAAGAGGCTGGTCGAAAAGCCCTGATGCCCGGCCAGCGTCAGCGCCAGCAGCGCCACGGCCCACCAATAGCTGTGCGTCATCAGCGTGAAGGGCAGAGCCAGCACGCAGCAGGACGACACCAGCATCACCGCCTGACGCGTGGCGCGCGTGCTCCATCCCCGACGCTGCATCGCCGTCCCCGCCATGCCCGAGAGCAGCGATCCTGCCGCCGAGCCGCAATAAGCCACCGCCAGCGGCGGCCCGAGATCGAGGCCCGTCAGCCCGAACTGGCGGTTGAAATAGTCCGGCATCCAGAACAGCAGCAGCCACCATGTCGCATCGGACAGGATCTTGGCGACGGCAATGGCCCATGTCCGCCTTTCGCGCAGGATCGAGCCTTGCGGCGCCTCGCTCACCGGGGCGTTATCCTGGCGCTCGGCGATGGTGATGCCGCGTGTCACCGCCCACCAGCATCCCGCCCAGACCAGCCCCACCAGCCCCGCCGCCACGAAGGTGCCGCGCCAGCCCCAGGCCACCGCCGCCAGCGGGATCGCCAGCGGCGCCAGAATCGCGCCAAGGCTGGTGAAAGCATTGGACAGGCCGATCGCCGTCGAACGCTGATGCGGAGCGAAGATGGTGATCATCGTCTTCATGCCCGCAGGTGTGCCCATGGCCTCTGTCGCGCCCAGCGTGACCCGGCACAGCAGGAATTGCGCCATGCTGCGCGACCAGCCATGCGTCAGCGCGGCCAGCGACCATGCCGCCACGCCCACGGTGTTGGCCCATTTCCAGCCCAGCCGGTCCACGATCCAGCCCGCCAGCAGCAGGCCGCCCGCCACCCCCGCCTGAAACCAGGCCGCCAGCGTGCCGTAATCATTGTCGCTCCAGCCCAGATCGGCGGAGATCGTGGGCTTGAGCACCGAGATGATCTGCCGGTCCACAAGGTTGAGCACGCCTGCCGTCAGCGCAAAGGCGAAGAGCAGGTTGCGGCGGCGCGGTGTCAATTCCATGCGAAGCAACGATCAGGAAAGAGGGGGAAACCATCGCGGACGGAATATGCAGCGGCATCGGCAAGCGTCATGGGCAGCCTTGATCCAGACAGGTGACAACGATGGCGCATTAGCAAATTCTACTAAATCGATAGAATATATTTTATTCATCCTCGCGAAGAAAAAGCCCGGCGGCCGGCGCTCACGCCTCGCTCTGCCGCGCGAACACCTGCGCGGCGATGCGGGCAAAGGCCTGCACCGCCGGCGAGGCCTCGCTGGTCTTGCGCCGCCGCAGACCGATCTTGCGATGCCCGGCCTCGGCCAGCGGCATGGTGCGCAGAGGCGGTAGCCAGCCCCGCGCCGTCACCCGGTTGACCAGTGCCACCGCGCCGATCCGCGCCACCAACTGATGCGTCAGCGCCACCGAATTGGTCGAGAGCGTGCGCCTTGGCCAATCGACACCGGCGTTCAGAAACATCGCCTGCGCATGGGCAAAGGCCGAACCGCCCGGGCGCGGCATCACCCAAAGCTGGTCCAGCGTATCGGACAATGTCAGCCTCGTGCGGCCCGTCAGAGGCGAGTCTTCGTGAACCGCCAGCAGGAAGGGATCGGATATCAGCAGATCCTCCGAAATCTCAGGCGAGGCATGGGGCTGGCCGACCGAGGCCACCACGACATCGAGATCCCCTGCCACCAGCGCATCGTTCAGCGCGCCATCCAGCCCTTCGATCACCGAGACCGACAGCTGCGGCAGTTCAGCCAGCAGTTGTTCCAGCACATCGGGCATGAACTGCTCGACCAGACTGGGGGTAACGCCCACCGCCAGCGGCCCGATCCGGCCCCGGCGCAGCAAGGTCACCTCCTGATCGGCATGATCGAGCACAGCGCGGATTTCCCGCGCCCGCCGCACCAGCGCCAGCCCCAGATCATTGACCACCGCCCCGCGCGCCGTGCGGATCAGCACCGGCGCGCCCAGCCGCTGCTCCAGCACCGCGATGCTGTTCGACAGCGCCGGCTGCGACAGGTTGAGAACCTGCCCGGCAAGGCTGAGCGAGCCCTGCTCGTGAATGGCCAGCAGATGAGCCAGATGGCGCGGATCAATCATCATGCCCTCTCCCGGTGCCTCTTTGCGAGGAGGTATCACTCAGGCTTATGCACCATGCAACTTATACGATTTGATTGGATAGCACTTCTCTCGCAAACGGATCATCCCATCGCCAGACGGAAAGCCCGCCATGCCAGACCCGGACCTGCCCACCCATGTTTCCATGACCGGCGCCGAGGCTCTGGTGCATATGCTGCATCATCTGGGCATCCGCGATGTCTTCGGTCTGGCCAGCGGCAAGCTGTCCCCTTTGTTCAAGGCCCTTTCCGAGCGCGAGGATATGCGCTTCACCGGCGTCAGGCATGAAGCCAGCGCCGCTTTCATGGCCAGCGGCATCGCCGCCTCCACGGGGCGGATCGCGCTGTGTCTGGGGGAAACCGGACCGGGGGGCCTCAATCTGCTGAGCGCGCTGGGCGGCGCATGGGCCAATCATCTGCCGGTGCTGGCGATCACCTCCAGCAACCCTTCCGCCATCATGCATCCGCATCGCGGCGGCTTCAGCTCCACGGACAATGAGGCGCTTTATCGCCACCTCACCACATGGAATGCGCGCGTCACCATCGGCGAGCGGCTCCCCGAACTGCTCCACCGCGCCCTGCGCGAGGCGCTGAGCGGGCGCCCCGGCCCGGTGCATCTCGACATTCCCACCGAGATTCTGGGCGGCACCTATCGCTACAGCCGCGCCGAACTGGATGCGCCCATGGCACGCTTTATGGGCCGCCCGCCCGCCCCCCATGCGCAGGATGTGGCGCAGGTGGTCGATCTGCTGCGCAAGGCCAAACGCCCCCTGATCGTGGCAGGCGGCGGTGTGGCCCGGTCGGGGCCAGAGGCCTGCGCCCGCCTTGTCGCACTGCTGGACAGGATCGGCTGCCCGGGCGTTACCACGCAGATGGGTCTGGGTGTCATCCCGCAGGATCATCCGCAATGTCTGGGCCAGGGCGGCTTTGTCGGGGGCAGTGCCGTGGTCGAGGCCTTGCAGCAGGCCGATCTGGTGCTGGCTTTCGGTTGCCGTTTCTCCTCCTTTATGTGGGTCGATGGGCCGCCCCAATGGGATGACCGGCCCGACCGCAAGCTGGTGCAGATCGACATCGATCCGGCCGCTCTGGGGCAGACCCTGCCCCTGACCATCGGGCTGACCAGCGATGCGGGCCTCGCCATAGACGCTCTGCTGCAGGCGCTGGAGGGGATCGCCCTCTCCCCCTCGCCCGACTGGCTACCGGGGCTGATGGCCAGCCGCGATGCCTATCGCGATTCCATCGCCCTGCACGCGATTGAAGGCCGGATGCATCCCGGCGCTCTGGCGCAGGGCATCGCGCGCCATATCGGCCCAGACGATCTGGTCACCTTCGATGGCGGCCACACCAGCTTCTGGAGCAATGAGTTCACCCCCGCTCTGGCCGCCCGCACCCGCTTTCACGAGCCCGGCATGTCCCATCTGGGCTTCGGCCTGCCCGCCGCTCTGGCCATGGCGGGCGCCCATCCTGACAAACGCGTCTTCTGCCTGACGGGTGACGGCGCCTTCGGCTTCACCCTGCAGGAGCTGGACACCGCCCGGCGCTACGGGCTGAAGGTCATCACCATCATCCACAACAATGCCAGCTGGGGCGTGATCCGCGCCGCCCAGCGCAAACATGGCTTCGAGATCGGCACCGATCTTGAGGGCACCGATTACGCCGCCATCGCCCGCGCCTTCGGCTGCCATGGCGAGCGCCTCGAACGGCTGGAGGATCTGGACGTTGTGATGGCCCGCGCCCTTGCCGCGGAGACCTCGGTGGTGATCGATGCGCAGGTCGGCTGGGCGCCGCATCCGATGTTCGCCACCTTCGGACGGAGCACCGCCAACCGTCTGTAACTTATCTGTTTGCATTGCCCCCACAAGGCCGGACCACAAGGCCAGGGGAAGGGAGAGAACCATGACATTCACCATCATTCAGGCCCTGAAGGCTGCCTGCACCGCCACGCTGGCAGGCAGTCGCGACAGCACAAAGGTCATCAGCGGCCATGCTGCCCCCCGGCCCGACACTTTGGGCAATGGCTCTTCCCCGGCAAACCGTCGCAGCTTCAGCCTTTCCCTCTCCCATGTGATGCGTTGAGATGCCCTCCCGCCCCTCCGTAACCATCTCTGAAACCACCGTCGCGCTGATCCTCGCCTGTTGCTTCGGCACGGTGATGCTTGACCGCATGGAGCAACTGTTCCTCGGCCCCGATCTGGAACGCGGCCTGCATCTCTCGCCCAGCCAGATCGGGCTGCTGGCGGGGGCGGTTTCGGTGTGCTGGGCGCTTTCCACCTTTGTCTTCGGCATGGTGTCGGACCGGGTGGGGCGCAAAAGGGTGCTGGTGCCCGCGATGGTGGTCTTTTCGCTTTTGTCTTGGGTGTCGGGTCTGGCGCGCAATTTCGAGGAGATGCTGCTGATCCGCGCCCTGCTGGGTCTGGCCGAGGGGCCCTGCTGGTCGGTGATCATGGCAACGATGGAGGACCTTTCCACCCCCGAACGGCGCGGGCGCAATGTCGGCATGGTGGTCTGCGCCGGATCGCTGGTGGGGTCGGCCATTGGCCCGGTCTTCGCCACGCAGATCGCCGCGCATTTCGGCTGGCAGGCGGCCTTTTTCGCGGCGGGCATTCCAGGGCTGATCCTGGCCGCCGTGGTCGCGCGCCATGTGCCCGAACCGGCGCGCGGGCCCCATGCCGGCCCCGCCAGCCCCTCCGCCAGCCTTGCCACAGCCCGCGCGGTGCTTGCCTCACGCGATCTGTGGCTGTGCTTCCTTGCCGCGCTGATGCTGACGGTGTGGATTTTCGCCTTCAACGCCTTCGCCCCGCTGTTTATGAGCCAGACAAAGGGCTTTTCCGGCACGCAGATCGGCTGGATTCTGGGCGCTTCGGGCTTTGGCGGCTTTCTCTATTGCCTCAGTTGGCCCGCTTTGTCCGACCGCATCGGGCGACGCCCCGCCCTGCTGACGGCGGCGGTGATCGCCACCGCCCTGCCGCTCGGCTTTCTGCTGCCCGGGCTCGATGCGCGGCTGCTGGTGCCGGTGGCCATGCTCACCTCGACAGGCCCGGCCATTGCCGCGCTGGCCATGGTGCTGGTGCCGATGGAGCTGGCGCCCGGCGGCCAGACAGCCACCGCCGTAGGCTTCGTCTCCATCGGCGGGGACGCGCTGGGTGCCACGCTGGGGCCCGTGGCGGGCGGCTATCTGGTCGAGCGCTTCGATCTCACCGCGCCGCTATGGCTGGCGGCGGGCGCGGGGGTGGCCATCGTGCTGGCTTGCCTGTTCCTGCGTGAAACCCGCCCCAATCGGCTTGAGACAGCGCACCCTGCCTGATGCCTCAATGATCGGCCAGCAGAGGCTCGCTGCCTTCCCTCGGACGGTGAGCGGCAAGGCATGACAGCACCGAGGCCACGACCAGCACCATCGCCAGCCCCTCGAACATGGTGGGCCAGCGCTTCTCCCACAGGAAGCCGTAAAGCAGGGCGAACAGCGTTTCGAACAGGATCATCTGCCCCACCATCGTCAGCGGCAGCAGGCGGCTCATGCGGTTCCACAGCCCATTGCCGATGATCGAGGAGAACAGCGCGACGCCCGTGCAGACGCCGGCGAACATCAGCCAGTCATGCGCGCCCTGCCCCATCCCTTCGAAGAGCAGCGCGGGCGGCACCAGCAGCAGGGCCTGAGCGCCGGTCATAACCCCGATCAGCAGGCTCCAGTCATGGCCGGAAAAGCCGTCCAGCCGGGCCAGCCAGCGGCTGTTGCCCACCGCAAAACCCGTCCATGACACCAATGCCCCCACCGCGCAGGCAAAGCCGCTCACCTGCGTGAGAAAGGAGGCACTGCTGGCGGCGCCCAGCGATTGCCATGCGATGCAGGCGATGCCCGCCATGCTTAGAGCGAGCGAGGGCAGCAGTCTGGGCAGCGGCACCGCCCCCTTGCTGCGGCTGCCGATGATGGTGACGGTGACGGGCAGAAAGCCGATCACCAGCGAGGTCATCGCCACGCCGCCCAGTTGCACCGCGCTGGCCAGCAGCACGTAATAGAGGATGTTGCCCAGCAGGCTGAGCCAGGCCAGCGCGATCCATTCCGCGCGGCCCAGTGCCGGCGCGATCCGCCGCCAGTGAGGCGCCAGCAGCGCCAGCGCGAACACCCCGTAAGCCAGATAGCGCCCCGCCGACAATTGCAGCGGCCCAAAGTGATTCGCGACATCGGGCACCACGAAAACCAGGCCCCAGAAGGCCCCCGCCGCCATGCCGAAGGCCAGGCCCAAGGGGATGTTTTTCGCTGACATTCTTCTCTCCGGCGTCCCTCGCGGCGGCCCTTGATTCAGGGCGAATCAAAATGCGTTGCAAGCCCTATAGACGGAATGACTTCTTTCAGTCTATGTTGTGTCTACAGATTGTATTTCGACTCAGGTCGCAGTCACAGCCGCACCCCAAGCGGCGGCATGGAAAAAGCAGCTCTTCACGAGCAGCGGAGAGGCAGGTATGAAAGCGCCAGACATGATCGAAGCTGACGCGTCCCTTGACCAACCTTTGGACCGCAAGACTGTCCTGAACGACAGCCTGCGGCGCCGAATCGTGACCATGGAGCTGGCTCCGGGCGCGGTGGTGGACGAGGTGGCGCTGGCCGAGGAATTCGGGCTCTCACGCCCGCCGGTGCGCGAATTGATGCGCCAGCTGGCCGCCGAGGGCTATCTGGAGCTGGAGCCCAACCGCCCGGCCCGCGTCTCGTCCATGAGCTATCAGTCGCTGCGCAATTTCTTTCTGGCCGCGCCGCTGCTCTATGTCGCCACCACGCAGCTGGCCGCGACCAACGCCACACCTGCCGAGATCGACGGGCTGAAAGAGATCCAGCGCCGCTTCCGCATGGCGATCGATGCCGGCGATGTCAGCGGGCGCGTCCATTACAACGACCGCTTCCATTTCCAGATCGGCCAGATGGCGCATAACGACTATCTGATGCCCAGCCTGCGCCGCCTGCTGATCGATCATTCCCGTCTGGGCATGACCTTCTATCAGCATCCGCCCACGCAGGAGATGCAGGATAGCCTGCAATCCGCCGTGGAACAGCACGATCAGATCATCGAGGCCATCGCCAGCCGCAGCCCTGACCGGGCGGGCATTCTGGTGCGGGCCCATTGGGATCTCTCGCGTCGGCGCATGTCCGATTACGCCACGCCCGAAGGGCTGGACATCCAACTGACCTGATCGGTCGGCGCCGCTCCGCGCCACAGCTGATCCCCCCTTAAGCTCGCTGCCCGTGGCACCCGAGGGTGTCGACGCGCGCGCTCCATAATCGTTCAAGCCATGAGTTTCTGCCATGCATAGCGTCAAAGATCTGCCCGCCGACGACACAGGCTGCGGCTGGTATCACCTCAGCCCCAAGCGCAACCCCAAAGCGCCGCATCAGGGCGAAAGCCATGCGCGCTGGGTCATCGTGGGCGCGGGTTTCACTGGTCTGGCGGCGGCGCGGCGGCTGGCCGAACGCTTCCCCGCCGACGAGATCCTGCTGATCGAGGCGCAAGAGGTCGGCTTCGGCCCCTCGGGCCGCAACGCCGGTTTCGCCATCGATCTGCCGCATGACATTGGCGCGCCCGATTACATCGGCGATATCGACACCGCCAAGCTGGTCCTCAAGCTGAACATGACCGGCCAGAACCATCTGAAAGAGGTGGTGGCGCAGCATGGCATCGACTGCCAGATGCGCGCCTCGGGCAAGTATCAGGGCGCCATCGAGGATCGCGGCATCGCCATTCTCGACGCCTATCGCGGCGGCCTCGACAAGCTGGGCCAGCCCTATGAGGTGATCGAGGGCAAGGATCTGCCCGATCACATCGGCACCCATTTCTACCGCAAGGCGCTCTTCACCCCCGGCACGGCGCTGATCCAGCCCTCCGCGCTGGTGAAGGGGCTGGCCGAGACACTGCCCGCCAATGTCACGCTTTATGAGGGCACGCCGATCACCGGCGTCGATTACGGCCAGAAGGTCACGCTGACCCACGCCAAGGGCCGCATCGTGGCCGACAAGCTGCTGCTGACCACCAATGCTTTCGGCATGGCCTTCGGTTTCCTGAAGAACAGCTTCGTGCCCACCTTCACCTACGGCAGCCTGACCCGCGTGCTGACGGCGGACGAACAGGCCCGCCTTGGCGGCAAGGACTTCTGGGGCCTGATCCCCGCCGACCCGATGGGCACCACCCTGCGCCGCACCGCCGACAACCGCCTGCTGGTGCGCAACAGCTTTGCCTTCATCGCCAATGGCAAGGCCAATCCGCATTATCTCGACAAATTCCGCAAGCAGCATCGCATTTCCTACGACCGCCGCTTCCCGATGCTGCCCGATGTCGAGTTCGACTACACCTGGGGCGGCGCGCTGGCCATGGCCCGCAACCACCAGTCGCAGTTCGGGCAGCTGGCCGACAATGTCTACGGCGCGATGGGCTGCAACGGCCTTGGCGTCACGCGCGGCACCGCGACCGGCCTGCTGCTGGCCGACTGGCTGGCGGGCGAGCGCAACGAGGTGATCGACTTCCTGCTCGCCTCACCGGGGCCCAACCGCAATCCGCCGCGCCCTTTCCTCGACATCGGTGTGAACGCCAGCTTTGCCTGGGGTCAGTATCGCGCCGGTCTGGAACGCTGAAAAACCACAAGAAAACGGGAGAATAACCATGCTTATGAAGGGCCAAACCCTCGAAGACATTCCGCTCAACCGCTTCCACAAAAGGCTGACCGTGCGCTCTGGCGGCGGCTCCTTTGTGGACGGCTATGTGCTCAGCATCATCGGCGTCGTCATGGTGCAGATGGCTGATGCCTTGCATGTGAGCAGCCTGTGGCAGGGGCTGATCGCCGCCTCCGCGCTGATCGGCATCTTCTGCGGCGGCATGGTCGGCGGCTGGCTGACGGACCATTTCGGGCGCAAGCGCGTGTTCTTCGTGGGGCCGGTCCTCTTCATGGCCTTCTCCATCGTCCAGCTGGCGATCACCGCTGGTTGGCAGCTGTTCGCCTGCCGCTTCATGCTCGGCGTGGCGGTCGGCATCGAATATCCGGTGGCCACAGCGCTGCTGGTCGAATTCCTGCCCAAGACGGCGCGTGGGCCTCGCCTCGCCACGCTGACCATCCTGTGGTTCGCGGGCGCCGCCTGCGCCTACATCATGGGCAATGCGATCCTGCAATTCGGCGGGCCCGAGGCATGGCGTCTGGCGCTGGCCAGCACCGCGATCTTTGGGCTGATCCTTTTCGTGCTGCGTCTGGGCACCCCTGAATCGCCGCGCTGGCTGATCAGCAAGGGCCGCCGCGAAGCTGCCGACCGCATCATCAAGCAGGTCTTCGGCCCGCAGCACTCCATCGCCGATCTGGCCGCCGAGCCCGAGCGTTCGAACATCTCGCTCTGGGGCCTGCTGAAGGCCGGTTACGGCAGCCGTCTGGCCTTCGTCTCGCTGTTCTGGACCTGCTCGGTGATCCCGGTCTTCGCGGTCTATGCCTTTGCGCCCAAGGTGCTCGAAGCGATGAATCTGCATGGCGAGATGGCCGCTTTCGGCTCCATCGCCATCACCCTGCTCTTCGTGGTGGGCTGCGTCATCGCCACCGGCCTCATTAACGGCATGGGCCGCCGCCCGATGGTGATCCACAGCTTCCTGTGGTCGGGTCTGGCGCTGCTGGGGCTGGGCTATGCGGCTGATGCCTCGCCGCTGATGATCCTGATCCTGTTCGGCAGCTATGCGGTCTTCATCGGCGGCGCGCAGGTGCTGCAGCTGGTCTATCCCAACGAGATCTTCCCCACCGAGATCCGCGCCGTGGCCGTGGGCTTCGGCACCAGCTTCTCGCGCATCGGCGCGGCGGCGGGGACGTGGCTCGTGCCCATCTCGCTCGACCGCTACGGCATCGGCATCACCATGTACATCGCGGCGGGCGTGACGCTGGTCGGCCTGATCGTCTCGCTGGCGCTGGCGCCCGAGACCCGCGCGCTCAATCTGGCCGAAGCCTCAGCCCTCCCAAACCGTACCTGATCCCCCTTTCAACGGAGACGTCCCATGAAGTTCGAAGGCATTTACACCCCGGCGATCACGCCGCTGACCGCAGACAACCAGATCGACTGGCCCGCTTTCGACGCGGTGCTGGAGCATCTGATCGCCAGCGGCGTGCATGGCATCATCATCGGCGGCTCGACCGGCGAATATTACGCCCAGACCGCGCAGGAGCGTAAGGAACTGGCCGAGCGCGCCCGCAAGGTGATCGGCACCCGCCTGCCGCTGATCGTGGGCACGGGCGCCATCCGCACCGAGGACGCCGTGGACTTCGCCCGCCACGCCAAGGAAATCGGCGCCGACGCCATCCTCGTCACCACCCCGCCCTACGCCCTGCCCACCGAGGCCGAGATCGCCGCGCATGTGCTGGCCGTCGATGCCGCCGCCGATCTGCCGATCATGCTCTACAACTACCCCGCCCGCATGGGCGTGAGCATGGGCGATGACTTCTTTGCCGCGATCAAGGGCAACAAGAACATCCAGTCGATCAAGGAAAGTTCGGGCGATCCGATCCGCCTGCACCGCCTGTCGCGCGATTATCCCGAAATCGCCGTCTCCTGCGGCTGGGACGATCAGGCGCTGGAGTTCTTCGCATGGGGCGCCACCAGCTGGGTCTGCGCCGGTTCGAACTTCACCCCTGCCGAGCATGTCGCGCTCTATCAGGCCTGCGTGGTTGAGGGCGATTTCGCCAAGGGCCGCAAGATCATGTCGGCCATGCTGCCGCTGATGGACTTCCTTGAGAACGGCAAGTTCGTCCAGTCGATCAAGGCAGGCAGCGAATTCATCGGCTTGCAGACCGGCGGCGTGCGCGCGCCCCTGCAGCCGCTGAACACTGACGAAAAGGCCGAGCTGGGCGCCGTGATCACCGCGCTCAAGGCCGAAGTGGCCGAAGCCACCAAGGAGAAGGTCCTTGGCTGAGCTGCTTTCCAAGGCCGAATACGCCGCCATCGCGGCGGATCTCGACACGCCGCGTCAGGCCTTCATCGATGGCGCCTTCCGCGACGCCATTTCCGGCAAGACCTTCGAGACGACCAACCCCGCCACCGGCGCCTCGCTGGGCCACATTGCCGCTGGTGATAGCCGCGACGTGGACGCCGCCGTCGCCGCCGCCAAGGCCGCCTTCGAGGATGGCCGTTGGTGGAAGCTGGCCCCCTCGGAGCGCAAGCATATCCTGCTGCGCTTCGCCGATCTGCTGGAAGAACACAGCCACCAGCTTTCCGTGCTGGAAGCGCTCGACAGCGGCAAGCCGGTCGCCGAATGCGAGACGGTGGACGTGCCCGAGACGATCCACACCATCCGCTGGCACGCCGAACTGATCGACAAGGTGTATGACAGCACCGCGCCGGTCGGCAACAATGCCGTCGCTCTGGTGGTGCGTGAGCCCATCGGCGTGGTCGGTCTGGTACTGCCCTGGAACTTCCCGCTGCTGATGCTGGCGTGGAAGATCGGCCCCTCGCTGGCGTCGGGCTGCTCCATCGTGGTCAAGCCTGCGGCGGAAACCACGCTGACGGCGCTGTATGTCGCGAAGCTGGCGCAGGAAGCGGGCATTCCCGCTGGCGTGTTCAACATCGTGCCCGGCAGCGGTCGCGAGGTGGGCGAGCCCATCGGTCGCCATGAGGACATCGCGATGGTCAGCTTCACCGGCTCGACCGCGACGGGGCGCAAGTTCCTGAGCTATGCGGCGGAATCGAACCTCAAGCGCATCGTGCTGGAGCTGGGCGGCAAGAACCCCGCCGTGGTGATGGACGATGTCGAGGATCTGGACGCCGTGGCCGAACATATCGCCGCCGGTGCCTTCTGGAACATGGGCGAGAATTGCTCGGCCTCCTCGCGCCTGATCGTGCATGCCAGCGTGAAGGATGCGCTGATCGACCGCGTGGTCGAGAAGCTGAAAGACTGGAAGTTGGGCGATCCGATGGACCCCGAGCATCGTCTTGGCGCCATGGTCAGCAAGGCGCATTTCGAGAAGGTGAAGACCTTCCTCGACGAGGCCGACAAGGCTGCCTTGCGCGTGGGCGGCGGCACGCAGGACGGCGTGTTCGTCGAAGCGACCATCGTCGATGGCGTGAAGCCCACCGACCGCCTGTTCCAGGAGGAGGTCTTCGGGCCCCTGCTGGCCGTTACCACCTTCGAGACGCTGGACGAGGCCATCGCGCTGGCCAATGACACCATCTACGGTCTGGCCGCCTCGGCCTACACCGGCAGCCTAAAGCACGCGCTGCGCCTCTCGCGCGAGATCCGCGCCGGTGTGGTGACGATCAACTGCTTTGGCGAAGGCGACATCACAACGCCCTTCGGCGGCTACAAGCAGTCCGGCTTCGGCGGGCGCGACAAGTCGCAATGGGCGCATGACCAGTACACCGAGATCAAGACCATCTGGATCGACGCCTCGGTGTAACACCCGGCCTCCCGTCGCCCGGCCTCTGTCAAGGGGGCGGCGGGGGGCCACCACTGCAAACCGGCCATGACGGCCAAAACCCCGCGCTGCGGGGCACGGGGAAGCTTTGCCCGAAAACGGGGGCAAGCCGAACGATAGAACACACCTTGGGGAGGGTATGACCATGATTGCCACTGTTACGCTTGCCGCTGCCACCGCGCTCGCCTCACCCGCGACTGCCGCCGATGTCACGGCTGACACCACCACCGCCGCCACGGTGATGGCCGATCCCGCGCCGCTGCCCGCAGCGCCGCCGATCCAGAACACCGGTGAACCCTCGCGCTTCTCGCCGCCGCCCGCCAGTCCGGCTGCGGCCAAGGTTGCCGCCGCCGATACGCCGGTGGACAGCGCGGGCAAGCTGAAGCTGGGCGGCGCGATCCGTGGCCGCTACGATCTGCGCTTCAACGACGCCAATGGCGCGGGAGCGCGCAAGACCTCCAGCCATCTGTCCTTCGACACGGTGATCCTGAGCGCGGATTACGATTCCTCGAAATTCTTCGCCTCGGCGCAGTACCGCTTTTACGGCGGCAATTTCATGTATGGCAAAGCCTCTGGCTACACGAATTACCCCGGAGAAATCAGTTTTCCGGTCTATGCCTATGCCGGCGTGAAGCTGGACGCGAAGAACAAGGTGGCTTTCGGCCTGCAGCCGGTGCCCTTCGACGACCAGTTCTTCGGATCATCCTTTCTCAACAGCCTTGGCTTCGTCTATGGCATGGAAGAAACCTACAATGTCGGTGCCACCTTCGCTCACGCAGGCAAGCGCCTGAGCTTTGCCGGTGGCTTTTTCCCCGCCCCCGCGCCCGCCGCTTTCGGCATCAGCGCCGACAGTTCGCGTTATTCGGTGAACATCGTCAAGGGTGATCCCTCGCTGGCCGATGGCTCCAGCAATGCCGAGCGCAACATGGCCATCGGCAACATCCGCTACAAGCTGATCTCCACCCCGAGCAGCAGCCTGACCCTGACCGCTTCGGCCTGGATTTCCCAGATCCACAATTTCGACACGCGTCAGGATGGCGCCCGGCACAGCTTCGCGCTCAGCCTGAAGGGGACGCAGGGGGCATGGCATGCCGCAGCCCGCGTGGCCCGTCAGGACATCTGGGACCGCAACCCGGGCAACCGCGAGGTGGTCTCGGTCGGCGATTATGACGGCGCCTACAACATCGCCGCTCATGGCACGCTGGTTTTCGGCGAGGTGGGCCGCAACATCGATACGGGCAAGTTCCCGATGAAGCTGGATCTTTACGCCAACTATGCCCGCTTCCTGAAGGATGCGGCGGGCTTCAAGGACACCACCCGCGTCAATGTCGGCGCCTATTGGACCGACAAGGCGCATCAGCGCATCCGCGTCTGGACCGAAGCGCTGATCGGACAGAACGATCCCAACATCGGTGCGGGACAATTCTCGCAAGGCGCGGCCATGGGCGGAGATAATCGCACTAAAGTCTCGGTGCTGTGCGTCTTCGGCTATTATTTCTGACCCGCCGACGATGATTTGACCATGAGGAACAGGATGACGGAAGACAGCATCTATACAGAGTTCGAAGATCGCAGCATCGTCTTCGAAAATCTGGAGCATGAACCGGTCCATACCGTGGAGGACAGCGCCGGGATCCATGCCGCGCTGCCTGCTGCCCATACCAAAAACCTGTTCCTCAAGGACAAGCAGGGCGCCTTCTGGCTGATCACCCTGCCACATGACAAGCGCGCCGATCTCAAGGCCTTTGCGGCGCTGCTCGGCGCGGGCAAATTCTCTTTTGGCAAGCCGGAGGATATGGAGCGCCTGCTGGGCGTGCAGCCCGGCGCCGTCACCCCGCTGGCGGCGGCGAATGCACCCGAGGGCCAGATCAACCTCGTGTTCGATGCCGCCTTCCGCACGGCGCAGCGCATCGCCGTCCATCCCTTGCGCAACACCGCCACGATTGCCCTGCCCTTTGTCGCGCTGGAAGCCTGGCTGCGGGAGAAAGACGTCGCCACCCAGACCGTCGCTTTGCCCTGAGGCTGGCCATTTCCGCGCGTTTCACAGATAAGGATACCTCATGACATCACCCGCAACACCGGTCAGGATCGAGGATGTGGCGGTCAACCGCTTCCACCAGCATCTGACCCTGAGCGCCTGCATCGGCTGGTCGATGGTCGGCTATATCGTCAGCGTGATCGGCGTGGCGACCATCCCCATCGCCGCGCAGCTGCATCTGAGCGGCAATGAACAGGGCATGGTCGCCGCCATGGAGCTGCTGGGCGTGTTCTTCGGCGGCTTTGTCGGCGGCGCGCTGACCGGGCGCTTCGGGCGCCGCCGCCCCTATGCGCTGGGGCCGCTGATCATCCTTGCGGTCTCGCTGTCCATGTATTGGGTGCAGAGCAGCGCGGTGATGGCGGTGCTGCGGGTGTTCTCGGGCCTGGCCGTGGGCATCGAATACACCTCTGCCGGTTCGCTGCTGACCGAATTCATCCCGCAAAAGAGCCGTGGTTCGCGCCTCTCTCTGCTGACGGTGATGTGGTTTGCGGGGGCGGCTCTGGCCTATATCGTGGGCACGTCGGTGCTGAGCAGTTGGGGCCCGGGGGCCTGGCGCCACATCATGGCGAGCCCGGCGCTGATCGCCGCCACCATGCTGCTGCTGCGTCTGGATGCACCGGAATCGCCGCGCTGGCTGCTGAGCAAGGGCCGCCGTGATGAGGCCGATCGCATCATCAAGAAGGTCTATGGCCCGGCCTTCTCGCTGGACAATCTGGGTGAGCATTCGCCCGCCAGAGCCATGCGCTTCCTCGATGCGATCCGCGCCGGTTACGGGCCGCGCATCCTGTTCGTGGTGGTGTTCTGGGCCTGTGCGGTGGTGCCGATGTTCGCGCTCTATGCTTTTGTGCCGCGCCTGTTTTCCGCGCTGCATCTCACCGGAGACATGGCCTCTTACGGCTCGATCGCCATCACCTTGCTGCTGGCGCTGGGCTGCGTGATCGCCACGGGGCTGATCAACATCATCGGGCGCCGCACCATGATCATCGGCAGCTTCCTGTTTTCCGGCTTTGGCCTGCTGGGGCTTGGCCTGTTTCCCCATGCGCCGGGCTGGGTCGTGCTGCTGCTGTTCGGCATCTATGCGCTGTTTATCGGCGGTGCGCAGGTGCTGGAAATCGTCTATCCCAACGAGCTGTTCCCCACCGAAATCCGCCCTGCTGCCGTGGGCTTCGGGGCGTCTCTGGCGGCGCTCAGCTCTTCGGCGGGCACATGGCTGGTGCCGGTGGCGCTGGAGCTGATCGGCATCGGTCCCACGATGCTGGCGGCAGCAGCGATCACCTTTCTGGGGCTGCTGGTCTCCCTTGTGCTGGCGCCCGAAACGAAGTCGCTCAGCCTTGAGGCGGCAGCTTCGCTCAAGCGCTAAGAGGAGCGGTGATACAGGGAGACTTGGGCGCATGACACCCGGGTCTCCCTGCAAGGCCCGGATCAGAAGCGACCGGCCAGAGCCTGCAGCAAGACATCAAGCCCTTCAGGCCCGACAGGATTGCCTTGAGGACGCTTCTTTTTCGCATTGCGATCAACGCCGAATTGCGACGTATTCAGCAAGAAGGCAGCATGGTTCGTGGTCTGGACAAGATATGCCATATGTCCTCTCCAATGTTGGCCAAATCTGGTTGGTCCTGTTGATGATGATGGGATATGGAGCGAATGACGTAAAGTTCTGATTTGGCAATGTTTACATTGGAAACAGCCAAACCGGGGCCACGTCGGGACAGGGAGTGCCAAGCTTGCCCAAGACCAAGATCCACCTTGTTGGCAACATCACCGATTTCGACATTCGCTTGCTGCGCGTCTTTCGCGCGGTGGTTGCCGCGGAAGGTTTCGCGGCGGCGGCGGTGGAGCTGAACGTCACCCGCTCGGTGGTCAGCACCAGCATCGCCGATCTGGAACAGCGCGTGGGGCTGCGCCTGTGCCATCGCGGCCGTGCGGGCTTTGCGCTGACCGAGGCAGGCGCCAGCGTGCATGAGCAGACGTTGCAGCTCTTCGCCCAGCTTGAGGCCTTTCAGAGCAGCATTGCCGAATTGCACAGCTCTCCGCGCGGGCGGCTGCGGCTGGGCATCACCGACAATCTGATCTGCATTCCCGAAATGAACATCGTCAATTCGCTGCGGGTGTTTCGCACGGCAGCGCCTCAGGTGCAGATCGACATCACCACCCTGCCCGCCAATGAGATCGAGAAGGCGATCCTCAACGGCGGCATCGATGTCGGCGTGATTCCGCAGGAGCAGAAGACAGAAGGCCTTGAATACATCCATCTTTATGATGAACCCTCCGGCCTCTATTGCGGTCAGCGCCATCCCGCTTTCGACCGGCCCGACGCAGAGCTGTCGCGTGACGAGATCGAGCGGATGGACTGCGTGGGGCTGAGCTATTCGCTGCCCGAGCGGATCGCCGCAACCTATCGCCGACATGAGCTGGCGGCGCGGGTCGGCGATACGGAAGGTGTGGCCTTCCTGATCATGACGGGGCATTTCATCGGCTATCTGCCGGTCAATTATGCAGAGCGCTGGCAGGAGAAAGGCGCGATGCGCCGCCTGTTGCCTCAGGCCTTCGGTTTCATCCGGAATTTCTCCGCCGTCACCCGCGAGGTGGCGCATCGCGACAAGGTGCTGAACGCCTATCTGGAGGCGCTCAGCGAAGTCTCCTAAGCTGCGGGTACAGCTTCGGGGGTGGGGTCGATGTTGCGGTTCTGCCGGACCATGCCGATGATGATGATCGCCAGGGTCAGGGTGCCGGTGGCGACGATTTCCCCACGATGCTCGGGCAGGAAGGCCATGGTGGTGAGCGCGCCGCAGATGAACAGGATCGTCGCCCAGGTGAGATAGGGGTAAAGCCACATGCGGCAGACAATGGGGCCGCCCCGGCGCAGCAAGTCCCGTCGCCCGCGCAACTGGCTGACCGCAATCACCAGATAGACCAGCAGGGCAATCGCGCCCGAAGTCGAGATCAGGAAGTTGAAGACCGAAGCGGGCGCCAGAAAGTTGATCGCCGTGGTGGCCAGACCCACCAGCGTGCTGGCCATCACCGCGCCGCGCGGCACACCGCCGCCGGAAGTGCGGCCCACAAAGCGTGGAGCGTCTCCGCGATGGGCCAGCGAAAACAGCATGCGCGATGAGATGTAGATCGCCGAATTGAGGCAGCTGGCCACCGAGGCCACGATCACCGCATCGATCAGCAGCTTGGCATTGCCGATGCCCAGCACCTCCAGCGTGCGCTGATAGGCGCCATGGCTGGGCAGCAGCGGATCGTTCCAGGGCACCACCGAAATGACGATGAAGATCGACCCCAGATAGAAGATGCAGATCCGCCAGATCACCGACCGCGTGGCCTTGGCGATCTGCTTTTCGGGATTGGCGGATTCCGCCGCCGCGATGGTCACCGCCTCGGTGCCGATGAAGCTGAACATGGTCGTCAGCAGCGCGCCCACAACCGCGCCAAAGCCATTGGGCATAAAGCCGCCATGCTGCACCGTCAGCACCACCACGCCTGCAGCATGGAAGGGCAGCAGCCCGGTGAGCGCGCAGAAGCCGAAAGCAATGAAAGCCAGGATCGCAATGACCTTGATCATGGCGAACCAGAATTCGAACTCGCCATATTTGCCCACGCTCAGCAGATTGGTGAGGGTGAGCAGCGCGGTCATGCCGAAGGCGAATTGCCACACCGGCACGTCAGGGAAATAGGAATTGAGAATGGCACCGCCCGCCAGCGCTTCCCATGGGATCAGCAGCACCCAGAACCACCAGTAGAGCCAGCCGATGGTGAAGCCCGCCCAAGGCGCGATCGCGCGTTCGGCATAGGTCGAGAAAGAGCCGGTGTCAGGCGAGGCGACGGCCATTTCCCCCAGCATCCGCATGATCAGGATGACCAGCACGCCGGTCGAGGCATAGGCGAGGATCGTGGCGGGGCCAGCACTGGCAATGGCATGGCCCGAGGCGACGAACAGCCCCGCCCCGATGATCCCCGCAATCGAGATCATCGAGACATGGCGCTGCTTGAAACCGGTACTTAACTGAGACCCGGCGCCCGGTGGATGGGATGTTTCGATCACGGACATAAACCTCCGATCGATGATGTCTGGACGCGCAGCATTCCCTCCTGACCAGACAGGTCAGGCCGGCACGCTTCTACGTCATGGAATGCGGGACCCTATGGCGGCCCCGCCAGAGAGAGCTTCGATATCAGCCGCCTGTCGGCAGCCTCTGGGTCGATCTGCTATCGGGAATCCTGATCCGCATGGCTCATGGCACCGCTCCTGTGTTTTGCCGATTGTGATTCGGCTTCATCAAGGATCATGCGCTCAGCCGATTGCATCGTAACAGGTGCAAAATGCCGATGTTCAGGTCCAAACATTCAGACCTATTTCCGCGCATTTTCCTTGTACCTCTCCTGTCGCAAATCTTCTGAAAGCAGGTCCCGTCCTTTCTCGATGGAGGGGCCTGCTTTTGGGAAAAGGCAGGATCGACCATGCAGACAGGCACAGCCCCCTTGATAACACTTGCAACCATGCTGCCACCTTGCTGCACGCAAGGAGGCGCAGCATGACACAAGGCAAAATGGCAGGAGGCGCCAGCCTCAATGTGGCGATCGTGCTGGCGGAAAACTTCACGCTTTCAGCCTTTTCCCTCTTTATCGATCATATCCGCCTCGCCGCGGACGAAGGCGACGGCAGCCGCCAGCGCAATGCCCGCTGGTCGGTGCTGTCAGCCGGGCAGCGCAGCATCCGCTCCAGCTGCGGGCTGGATGTTAGCGCCACGGCAGGTTTCGGCGATCCCACGCATTATGACTATATCGTGGTGGTGGGCGGCCTGCTGCGCACCGAAAACCCCATCGGCGATGAAGCGGCCAGCTTCGTGCTGCGCGGCGCTCAGGCGGGCGTCACACTGGTCGGGCTCTGCACCGGCACCTTCATCCTGTGCCGCCTTGGCCTGATGCGCGGGCGACGCTGCTGCGTCAGCTGGTATCACCATCAGGATTTCATTGAGGAATTCCCCGATCATATGGCCGTGGCCGACCGCCTCTTCATGGCCGACGGCAAGCGCATCACCTGCGCGGGCGGCGCCGGCACTGCCGATCTGGCGGCCCATCTGATCGAGGCCCACTTGGGCCGCTCCGCCGCGCAAAAGGCCAGCCAGGTGCTGATGTTCGACCGATCACGCCGGGGCAATGAGAGCCAGCCGCACCCGCCCATCGTCGCTGAAGCCGCCAAGGGCAAGATCGCCCGTGCCATGCTGCTGATGGAGCAGAACATGGCCGATCCCGTCTCGATCGAGGCGCTTTCGGCGCAGCTCAACATGTCCAAGCGCCAGCTGGAGCGGCTGTTTCACGATGCTGTCGGCAATGGCCCCGCCGCCGTCTATCGCGACATTCGCCTGCGCTACGCCTCATGGCTGCTGGCCACCACCACACGCTCGATCACCGCCATTGCGCAAGAGGCCGGCTTTGCCGACTGCGCCCATTTTTCGCGCATTTACAAGCTGCGCCACGGCGTGCCGCCCACGGCTCATCGTCGCGACCAGCCTCAGGTGGCCGTGGGAGAACTGGCGGGGCAGCGGGTTTACGGGTGAGATTTTAAAAAGAAAATGCGAGGGGGTTACCCCCTCGCGCTCCCATTCCGTCTTCCGACGCAAGGGCAGTGGTGCCCGAATGGTGTGCCTAAACTCTCGACCTGCGCTGGTTAAGGCGCCGCAGGCTTGAAATCCGATAGCACCGCCTTGGAAACACTGCCTGCGGCGCGGCGACCTTGCTCCAAGGCCGAACCCGAAGCGCAAGGCAGACGCAAAAGGGAGCGCGAGGGCGATGGCCCTCGCATTCTCTCCTTCAAACCTTCTTCAATCCCGACTTCAAGCCGGAGCGGAGACCGGAAGCCCCCGCTCCGGCACCTGACGCTGCCCGCCCCCGGGCCCGTCAGGCAAACGCGGGCCTGTCAGACCACCACCGGTTCAGGCAGGCTCACGATCCGTGATGCGTGACCTTTCTCGCCCAGAAAGGCGATCAGATCGTAGAAGGGCACGGCGATGGTCGCCGTGTTGCGCAACGGATGGACGGCGATCCGCTCCGCATCCCTGAAGCTTTCGTCGAAAACAAGGCTCACGCTTTCCGGCGCCGCATTGACCACGGCCAGCGGCGTCACCGCGCCCGGCGTTACGCCCAGCAGGCGCTCCATGTCGTCGGCCTTGCCGAAGGAGAACTTACCCGCTCCAAGCACCTGCGCAAAGGCCTTCAGATCGGCGCGGCGTTCGCTGGGCAGCACGATCAGCCAGAAATGGCCGCTCTTGTCTTTCAGGAACAGGTTCTTGGTATGGGCGCCGGGCAGCGCCTCATGGATCGCCGCGCTTTCCTCGACGGTGAAGACCGCCGGATGTTCCAGCTTTTCGACAGCCACGCCGCGCTGTTCGAAGTCGCGATAGATTTCGTCTTCCGTCATCGTCAGTTCCATCAACATTCGGGGAAATTCACGGCAAGGCCACCCTGAGAGGTTTCCTTGTATTTGGCATGCATGTCGCTGCCGGTGCGCATCATGGTTTCGATCACCTGATCGAGCGAGACGATATGCTTGCCATCGCCCCGCAGCGACAGCGAGGCAGCATTGATCGCCTTGACCGCGCCGAAGGCATTGCGCTCGATGCAGGGCACCTGCACCAGCCCGGCGATGGGGTCGCAGGTCATGCCGAGGTGATGCTCCATGGCGATTTCGGCGGCATTTTCGGCCTGCTGGTTGCTGGCGCCCATGGCGATGGCCATGCCTGCCGCCGCCATGGCGCTGGCCGTGCCGACCTCGCCCTGACAGCCCACTTCCGCCCCCGAAATCGAGGCATTCAGCTTGGTCAGCACGCCGATGGCGCTGGCGGCCAGCAGGAAATCATGCATGCCCGCCCGGTTCGCATCGGGCCAGAAATCGCGATAATAGCGCAGCACCGCCGGCACCACGCCCGCAGCACCATTGGTGGGCGCGGTCACCACCTTGCCGCCTGCCGCATTCTCCTCATTCACCGCAATGGCGAAGAGGCTGATGTGGTCCATGATGTTGTGCGGGGCCTGCCGGTTGCGAAAGCGGTCGCCATCCAGCTTCTGACGCAGCTTCATCGCGCGGCGCGGCACTTTCAGGCGCCCGGGCAGGATGCCATCGGTGCTCATACCCCGGTCGATGCAGTTCATCATCACCGCGATCACCCGGTCGAGATAATCGTCCAGCTCCGCCGGAGAGGTCTTGGCATGCTCATTGGCGCGCATCACCTCGGGGATGGTCAGGCCGTTCTGCTCGCAGATTTCCAGCAGTTCGACGCCGGTGCGGAAGGGGAAAGGCGGCTGCGCCTCATCCTCCAGCGCGGCATCGCCCACCATATCCTCGGGCACGATGAAGCCGCCGCCGATCGAGCACCAGCGCTGGGCCAGCACCTCGCCGCCCTCATCGTCCAGCGCCCGGAAGCGCAGGGTGTTGGGGTGGACCGGGGTTTCGCTGCCACGGTCGAAGTAGATGTCGCTGTCAGGGTCGAAGGTGATCTCCCTCCCCCCGATCCGCAGCCGCCTGGTTTCGCGCGCCGCCTCCACCACGGTGTCGATCTGCTCGGGCTCGATGGTGTCGGGCAGGAAACCGGCAAGGCCGAGGACCACCGCCTTGTCGGTGACATGCCCCGTCCCCGTCCAGGCCAGCGAGCCGAGCAGATCGCATTGCACCTTGCTGAAAGAGAGCCCCTTCAACGCCTGGGCAAAGCTGTGCCCCGCCTTCATCGGCCCCACCGTATGGGACGAGGACGGCCCGATGCCGACGCGGAACAGATCTCTCACCCCCAGCATGGATCAGCCCTCTTCCTCAGCGATGCGCAGCAGCCCTTCAACATAGCGCGCGAAGGACCGCCAGACCTCGATATGGAAGCTGTGAGCGCCAGTGCGCCACAGCACCACCTCGGCCTTGTCATACATGGTGCGGGTGCAGGCACCGACCGGGAAGGCGCTCTCACGCAGATCGAGCGCGCAGCCGCTGGCCAGCAGATCCTCGACATGCGGGCTGTCCAGCCCCAGCGCAACCTGACGATGGCTGACATCGACCAGCGCGACCAAAGCATCACCCAGCTTCTCCTGAACCGAGCTGGCCCAGCCATCATGCGGCTCGCTGGAGATCAGCAGCCATTCGTCAGGCCCCAGCCAGAGCGCGCTCAGATCATCCTGCGTGGCGGAGCGGTTGGCCTCGCGCGGCAGGGTGATGCCAAGGCGCTCGCTCACCGTGTCGATAAGGTCATCCGAGACGCGCAGCACGGCGCGCCCGAAATGGCCCAGCGGCGCGATGGTCTTGCTCTTGCCCGTGAAGGGCGAGGCGACAGCGGCGCTGCTCGCCTCCTTGACGGAGGCGGCAGGCGAAACAAGAGTCAGCTCAGACATTGACGCGGGCACCTTCCGGATCGAAGAAAACAGTGGGCGCAACCTGCACCCCAAGCACGCCCTCGGGCATCGGCACATAGAGGCTTTCGCCCAGCCGCCCGCGCCCGCCGCGCACCAGCGCCAGAGCAATGGGCTTGCCCAGCACCGCGCTGTAATAGGATGAGGTGACATGGCCGATCGGCACCTTGGGCGCCGCAGGATCGACGATCTGCGCGCCCTCCTCCAGCACGGTGCGCCCGTCGCTGGAGATCAGGCCGACCAGCTGCTTGCGGTCCGGCGAGGTGAGCGCCGGGCGCTGCAAGGATCGCTTGCCCACGAAATCAGGCTTGGCCTTGCCGATGGCCCAGCTCAGGCCCGCGTCATCGGGCGTGACCGTGCCGTCCGTCTCCTGACCGACGATGATGTAGCCCTTTTCGGCGCGCAACACGTGCATCGTCTCGGTGCCATAGGGCACCATGTCGAAGGCCTTGCCGCGCTCCCAGATCGCTTCCCAGACTTGGCGGCCATAGCCAGCGGGCACATTGACCTCGAAGCCCAGCTCGCCGGTGAAGCTGACGCGCATCAGGCGCAGCGGCACGCCGCAGATCTTGCCGTCGCCGATGCTCATATGCGGGAAGGCTTCGGCCGAGATGTCGAGATCCTCGATCAGCGGCGCGATCACCTCGCGGGCCTTGGGGCCCTGCACCGCGATCACCGACCATTGCTCGGTGGTGGAGGTCAGCCAGACCTTCAGCTCGCCCCATTCGGTCTGGAGGTAATCCTCCATCATGTTGAGCACGCGCGCCGCGCCGCCCGTCGTGGTGGTGACGTGGAAGCGGTCCTTGGCCACGCGGCCCACCACGCCATCGTCCATGACAAAGCCGTCTTCGCGCAGCAGCACGCCATAGCGGCATTTGCCCACGCCCAGCTTGGTCCAGGCGTTGACGAAGAAGCGGTTCATGAACTCGGCGGCATCGGGCCCGACGATCTCGATCTTGCCCAGCGTGGAGGCGTCGAAGATGCCCACGCTCTTGCGCACGCCGACGCATTCGCGGTTGACGGCGGCGTGCAGATCCTCGCCCCTTTTGGGGAAGTAATGCGCGCGCTTCCAGTTGCCCACATCCTCGAAGGCCGCGCCCTGCCCGACCGCCCAGTCGTTGATGGCCGTGACGCGCGCCGGATCGAACAGCATGCCGCGCGCATGGCCCGCCAGCGTGCCGAAGGTGATCGGCGTATAGGGCGTGCGGAAGGTGGTGAGGCCGATCTGCGGAATGGAGCGCCCCGTCGCTTCGGACACGATGCCCAGCGCGTTGATGTTGGAGAGCTTGCCCTGATCGGTCGCCATGCCGGTGGTGGTGTAGCGCTTCACATGCTCGATGGAGAGGAAGCCCTCACGCGTGGCCAGCACGATGTCCTTGGCGGTGACGTCGTTCTGCCAGTCGACAAAGGCCTTGGCCTTGCTGAGATCGGCGGAGGTCGGCGCCGCGCCCAGATAGCCACCAGAACCGATGGCATGCTTGAGCGTAACCTGTGGATAGGCGGCAGGTCCGGCGGGGGTGAAACCGGCAGCCTGAGCAGCCTCGCGCCCAGCATCCACACCATCGGCCAGAGCCTCGGCCAGAGCAAAGCGACCGCGCGAGGCACCGGCAGAGCGTTCAGCCTCGGCGGATTCGCCGGGCAGATAGGCCTGAAGCTTGTTATCCCACACCAGCTTGCCGCGCGACTGCGAGAAGAGATGCACGCTGGGGGTGAAGCCGCCCGCCATCAGCACCACGTCGCAGGCGAAATTGCTGCGGAAGCCTTCCGCCGTGACGGTGATGGACGAGACGCGCAGCTTGCCCGAAGTGCCCTCGATCTTCGCATCGGTCAGCACATTCAGACCAGCCTGCACGGCGCGATCCGACACCACCGAACGGCCACGAATATCGGCGATCACGGCGATCTCTACACCGGCGGCCTTCAGCTCATGCGCCGCGCGATAACCGCTGTCATGCGCGGTGACGACAGCCACCTTCTGGCCCACGGCCACGCCATATTCCTGCAGATAGCTGCGCGCGGCATCGGCCAGCATGATGCCGGGGCGGTCGTTTTCGGGGAAGACCAGCGGGCGCTCGATGGCGCCGGTGGCAATCACCACCTGCGCGGCGCGCACCTGCCACAGACGTTCACGCGGGGCACCCTTGGCCAGCACGGCCAGATGATCGGTCAGCTTTTCGCACAGGCCGATCCAGTTGTGCGGATAATAGCCAAAAGCGATGGTGCGCGGCAGCAGGGTGACGTTGGGCTGGGCCTTCAGGAACTCCAGCACCTCATTGCGCCATGCGCCTGCCGAGAACCAGTTTTCGCCGTCGCCGCTGATGCCCTGACCACTGATATTCGTGTCGGCGGCGGCCAGCAGCGAGCCACCCATCACCGGGCGGTCATCGGCCAGGATCACGCGCGCGCCGGTGGCGGCGGCTTCCTTCGCGGCGGCCAGACCCGCCGGGCCCGCGCCGATCACCAGCACGTCGCAATGGGCATAACGCTGGGTGTAGACATCGGGATCGGGCTGGCTGGGGGCGATGCCCAGACCGGCGGCCTCCCGGATGCGCGGCTCATACCATTTGTCCCAGGCGCTTTTGGGCCACATGAAGGTCTTGTAGTAGAAGCCCGCCGGGATGAAGCGGCTAAGGAATTTGTCGTTCACCTCCATCCGGTCGTTTTCGAGGCTGGGGTTGCGGTTCTGGCTGACCGCGTTCAGCCCCTCATACAGCTCCACCTGCGTGGCCAGCAGATTGGGCGTGTAGCGCGCGGCGTCGCGGCGGATGCCGACCAGCGCATTGGGCTCATCGGCGCCAATGCCCAGAATGCCGCGCGGGCGGTGGTACTTGAACGAGCGGCCCACCAGATGCACACCATTGGCCAGCAGCGCCGAGGCAAGCGTATCGCCTTGGTGGCCGGTGTAGCTCTTGCCGTCGAAGGTGAAGGTGAGAAGGCGCGAGCGGTCGATGCGACCGTGGCCCTTGATGCGGAAGTGCTTGCTCATGACCGTGTCACCTCGGGAGCCTTCTCGCCCACCTTGTAGGTGGCGAGGAAATGGTCGGTGCGCGTGTCGCGCAGGGCGTTGAAGAAGCGGGCACAGCCGTGGAGATGGCGCCAGCGCTCGGCATGCACGCCCTTGGTGTTCTCGCGCAGGTAGAGATAGCCGGTCCAGTCCTCGTCATTGAGGTCGGCGGGCTGCACCGGGCGGTCGATATGGGCCTGGCCACCATAGGCGAATTCCAGTTCCGGGCGTTCCCCGCAATAGGGGCAGTTGATGATGAGCATGATGCGCCTCTTTAGTGGGCGACGGCCGCGGCGGCGGCTTCGTCGATCATGAATCCATCGCGGAAACGCTCGATCGTGTAGGGAGCGTTGATCGGATGCGGCTCGTCCTTCGCGATGGTATGCGCGAAGAGATGCGCGGCGCCCGGCGTGGCCTTGAAGCCGCCCGTGCCCCAGCCGCAATTGACATAGAGCCCCTTGACCGGCGTCTTGGCGATGATCGGCGAGCGGTCGGGCGTCACGTCCACGATGCCGCCCCAGTTGCGCAGCATCCGCATGCGGCGGAACTGCGGGAACAGCTCGCAGATCGCTTCCAGCGTATGAGTGGCGATGTGCAGGCCGCCGCGCTGGGTGTAGCTGGTGTAGATATCCGTGCCCGCGCCGATCACCAGCTCGCCCTTGTCGGACTGGCTCATATAGGCGTGGATGGTGTTGGACATCACCACACAGGGGAAGATCGGCTTGACGGGTTCGGACACCAGCGCCTGAAGCGGATAGCTTTCAAGCGGCAGGCGTACATCGGCCATGCCCATCACCACGCTGGTATGGCCCGCCGCCGAAACGCCGACCTTGCGCGAACCGATAAAGCCGCGCGTGGTCTCCACGCCCAGCACGGCGCCATTGGCGTCGCGGCGGATGCCGGTGACTTCGCAATTCTCGATGATGTCCACGCCCAGCGCATCGGCGGCGCGGGCATAGCCCCAGGCCACCGCGTCATGGCGCGCCGTGCCGCCGCGACGCTGAAGCGCCGCGCCCAGCACCGGATAGCGCACATTGGGATCGATGTTGAGCGAGGGGCAGAACTCCTGCGCCTGCTCGGGGGTCAGCCATTCATTGTCGACGCCATTGATGCGGTTGGCATGGACGTGGCGCTTGAACACCTGAATGTCATGGATGTTATGCGCCAGCATCATCACGCCGCGCTGCGAGAACATCACATTGTAGTTCAGCTCCTGGCTCAGCCCTTCCCAGAGCTGAAGCGCGTGATCGTAGAGCGCCGCGCTCTCGTCGAAGAGATAGTTGGAGCGGATGATGGTGGTGTTGCGGCCGGTGTTGCCGCCCCCGATCCAGCCCTTTTCCAGCACCGCCACATTGGTGATGCCATGGACCTTGGCGAGGTAATAGGCCGCGCCAAGGCCATGCCCGCCGCCACCGACGATGATGGCGTCATAGCCGGGCTTGGGCTGGGCATTGCGCCACTGGGGTTTCCACCCCTGATGGCGGCCAAGCCCGTGGCGCAGAAGGGAAAGTGCGGAAAAGCGCTGCATGGGAGCGTACTTTCGTAAAAGGGATCAGCCGCGCGCGGTGTCGTAGATCGGATAGCGGGCGCACAGGGCAACCACCTCGGAGCGGACCTCGCGGATCAGCGCATCGGGCACCTCGCCCTGCGAGGCGGCATCGAGGATGCGGTTGATCAGCTGGCCGACTTCCTCGAAAGCCGCCGCATCGAAGCCGCGCGTGGTGAGCGCGCCCGAACCCAGACGAATGCCAGATGTCACGAAAGGTTTCTCCGGATCGAAGGGGATGCCGTTCTTGTTGCAGGTGATGCCCGCCTCATCGAGGACATGCTCGGCCAGCTTGCCGGTCAGGCCCTTGGGGCGCAGATCGACCAGCACGACATGGGTATCGGTGCCGCCCGAGACGATCTTGTAGCCATTGCGCTCCAGCACGGCGGCCAGGGTCTTGGCGTTCTCGATCACGCGGCGGGCGTAATCGGCGAAATCGGGGCGCAGCGCCTCGCCGAAGGCCACGGCCTTGGCGGCGATCACATGTTCAAGCGGGCCACCCTGAATGCCGGGGAAGATCGCCGAGTTGAACTTCTTCGCCAGCGCCTCGTCATTGGTGAGGATCAGGCCGCCACGCGGACCACGCAGCGTCTTGTGCGTGGTGGAGGTGACGACATGGGCGTGTTCGATCGGGTTGGGATGCTGGCCACCGGCCACCAGACCCGAGAAATGCGCCATATCGACCATCAGCTTGGCATCGACCGAATCCGCGATCTCACGGAAGCGCTTGAAGTCGATCTGGCGCGGATAGGCCGAACCGCCCGCGATGATCAGCTTGGGGTGGTACTCCTGAGCCAGCGCGGCGACGGCATCGTAATCGATGCGCTGATCGTCCTCACGCACGCCATACTGCACGGCGTTGAGCCACTTGCCCGAGAAGGTGGGCGCGGCCCCATGGGTGAGGTGGCCGCCATGGGCAAGGCTCATGCCCAGCAGCGTGTCGCCGGGCTGAAGCAGGGCGTACTGCACCGCCATATTGGCCTGAGCGCCCGAATGCGGCTGAACATTGGCGAATTGCGCACCGAACAGGCGGCAGGCGCGGTCAATGGCGAGCTGTTCGGTGACATCGACATGCTCGCAGCCACCGTAATAGCGCTTGCCCGGATAGCCCTCGGCGTACTTGTTGGTCAGCACCGAGCCCTGCGCCTGAAGCACGGCGGTCGAGACGATGTTTTCCGAAGCGATCAGCTCCAGCTTGTCACGCTGGCGGCCCAGTTCGGCGTTGATCGCGGCATCGACAACGGGGTCGGCCTCAGCCAGCTGGCCGCCGAAAAAAGGCGCAACTGTAACGTCGAGAGAAGCGGTGGTTGCCATGTTCAGATCCTCTGCGAGATGGTCTGCGTTATCCGTGAGAGGCAGCTTGCGCGCCAATCGCCGGGCCCGCTCGGATATCCGCGCCGATCTGCTTGAACATTTGCGTCAATGGGAAAATTCAAGGACGGAAAGCGGCGGCGCGACAGGCCACCGCGGGAAGCAGCCCCGGCCTCACATCCACCAATGCTTGAAACGGATGCCCCGACCGGCAGGGCTCAGCCTGGCGCGGCGCCCTGCGTCTGCACCTGCAGCGCATAGAGCGACTGCCCGCAGCACATCATCAGCATGTTGCGCTTGGGGCCCGCAAAGGTGAGGTTGGCGCAGAGTTGCGGCAGGCGGATGCGCCCGATCAGCTTCCCTGCGGGCGACAGCACCTGCACACCGCCATAGCCCAGCGGCCCGTTCACCCCGCACCACAGATTGCCGTTCACATCGGCGCGAAACCCGTCCGGGCTGCATTTCACGCCATCGACCACCATATCGCTGAACAGCCGCTGCCGGCTGACGGTCCTGCCGTTCACATCGAAGGCATAGATCACCGATTTGCCGCCCGCATGGTTGTCCCCCGGCGCCTTGCCGGTGCTGGCCACATAGAGCGTCCTGAAATCGGGCGAAAAGGCGATGCCATTGGGGTCGGGCAAGTCCTTCTCGTCGATCACCTTGCTGATCGAGCCATCCGCATCCACCCGGTAGCAATGGCCCGGCCCGCGCGCGCGACCACCGACCATGCCCGCCAGCTCTGAACCGATCCGGGGGTTGATCCGCCCTGCCGGATTGGTCTGCCCGCCCGCGAAATCGGGATGGCCTTCCGACAGCGTGTCGCCATAGGCCGGATCGGTGAACCAGACGCTGCCATCGGCATGAACGGCGATGTCATTGGGCGAGTTGAGCGGTTTGCCCTCGAAACTGTCAGCCAGCACGGTGACGGTGCCGTCATGCTCATGCCGCACGATCCGGCGGAACAGATCCTCGCAGGTGATCTGCCGCCCCTGCGCATCGAAGGCATTGCCGTTGGAATTGAACGAGGGGGAGCGGAAGGTGGTCACCTCACCCGTCTCCCAGATGTAGCGATACTGCTTGTCGGCCTGCACATCGCTGAAGACCAGATACTGGCCTTGCGAGGACCATGCGGGCCCTTCCAGCCAGAGGCCCTTGTCCCAGATGCGGCGGATCTGCGTGATGCCCAGCAGCAGGTCGTTGAAGGCGGGATCAAGGACGATGATGTCCGGATCGGGATAGATCACCGGATCGGCACCCGGCCCCCAGGCGCGCGGCGGATCGGTGATCACGCTGCGCGGCTGCGGCCTGCCCATCGCGCCCTGCGCCAGCGCCGCGGAAGGCAGGCATGCGGCGGCGCCCAGCAGGCCCAGCGTGGTGCGTCGATTGACAATCATGATGAGGCTCCTTCCGGCAGGCTGTTCGTCAGGGTTGAGGGCGTGCCCCCCCGGTTGCGGAAGACCAGCAGCACCAGACCGCCTGCCGCCACAAGGCACAGGCCAAGGGTGGCCAGACCGATCTCATCCGATCCGAAGCGATCCCGTGCAAAGCCCAGAATGGAGGGCCCCGCAAAGCCGCCGATGTTGCCCAGCGAATTGATCGCCGCCACGGCAGCGGCCACCGCCCGCCCGGACAGGCGCTCGCCCGGCAGGCTCCAGAAAAGGGCGGAAGCGGTCATGGCGCCGACCATGGCGATGGTCATGGTCAGCAGCGTGATCAGCAGATGGCCCGCGCCCCAATGGGCGGCGGCCACCAGCGCCAGCCCGCCGACAATCGACATACCGACCATCATCGCCTGCTTGCACCCTGCACGCTCGGCATAGGCCGAGGCCGTCACCATGCCCACAGCGCAGCCGACATAGGGCACCGCCGAATAGAGCCCGATGGCCAGACTGCCCTGCACCCCGCTGGCATGAACCAGTGTGGGCAGCCAGAAGTTGATGCCATAGACGCCGATCACCATCAGGAACCAGATCGCCATCATCGCCCACAGCACCGGCAGGCGGGCGACCTCTCCCAGCGGCAGATCGGTCTGAGCGGTTTCGCGCTTTTCGACGGCCTGCACCACGGTCTCCACGTCTGCGGAGGTCAGCCATGAGGCCTGACGAGGACCATCCACCAGCGTCCGGGCCACCACGAGGCCCAGCACAAGGGCCGGCGCCGCCTCGATCACGATCATCCAGCGCCAGCCGGCCAGACCCAGCGCGCCATCCAGCGCGCCCAGCAGCCAGCCGGAGAGCGGCAGGCCGATCACAAAGGAGATCGGCTGGGCCGCCATCAGGATGGAGAAGACGCGGCCCTGCCGCTCCGGCGGCAGCCAGTAGTTGAAATAGAGGATCAGCCCGGGGAAAAATCCGGCTTCGGCAGCGCCCAGCAGGAAGCGCAGGGCGAGGAAGACCCATTGCTCCTGATGCGGGCCGAAGAGATGGGCTATGGGGGCAATCGCCGCCAGCATGGCCGCCACCACGCCCCAGCTGACCATGATACGGGCGATCCAGAAACGCGCGCCGACCTTGTGAAGGATGAGGTTGCTGGGCACCTCGCACAGGAAATAGCCGATGAAGAAGATCCCGGCGCCAAGGCCGAACACCGTATCCGAGAGCCCCAGCTCGCCCAGCATCTGCAGCTTGGCGAGGCTGATGTTCACCCGGTCGATATAGGCCACGATGTAGCAGAGCAGCAGCAGCGGCATGATCCGCAGCAGGATCTTGCGATAAAGCGCATCGCTGCTGGTGGGCAAGGCGTGCCGGGGGGCTGGCATCTCTATCCGCTCCGCAAGGATCTTATGACCATGGATCGCTGGCCGGAGATTGCAGCCTGATTTCAGGCGTCTGCCCCTGATGGCCCGATCGCCATGGTGAAATTCATGATTATTTGTAGAGGTATAGAAGCTGAGCCACGGGGGTCAACCCTCTCAATCGGCCTCTGCCTCGCGCGATGGCAAGACCTCTTGCGGGGAAGGCTCCGAGAGAATTTCATTGTTTTTTGTGGCGTTGCGAAAAATTGGCGCCCGGCTCGGCCCTCTACAGCCCCTCGATCCGAGATACCAACCACCGCCATTTAGTCCGACTATATAAGTCGCACATACCCATGCCCCCAACCTCGGTATAGTTATATTTCTCAGCCGATTGCGCCACCAAGGGGAAAATCACAGTGATCCGCAGACCCTGGCCTGCAGGATCGCCGGGGAGAACCGCGTGCCCACATCCCTTCCGATCGCCCTTGTCGATGACAATCCGCTGGTCTGCGCCTCACTGGACAGCCTGATCAGGTCAGCCGGAATGACGACGAGGACCTTCAGCGGCGGCAAGGCCTTGCTGGATTTTGCGGGGCTCGCGGAGATCGCCTGCGTGATCACCGATCTCAACATGCCCGGGATGAACGGCCTTGCCCTGCAGACCGAACTGCTGGCGCGCGGCCACCACACCCCCATCATTTTCATGACCGCCTTCCCGACCCAAGAGGCGCAACAACGCGCCCTCTCCGCAGGCGCCATCGCCTTTCTGACCAAGCCGATCAGCCCGCAGATCCTGCTGCAAACCCTTGAACAGACGCTGGATCAGGGCCTTGCGTGATACAGGCGGGCAGGCCAAAGACAGCGCATTGGCCAGCAGGCCCGCGCAGGGGGTATCGCCTATGACCAAATCCCATGACCAGACCGGCCTGGTCATCATCGTCGACGATGATCCGATGCTGCTCGAGTCCAGCGCCAGCCTGCTGCGCTCGGTCGGCCTGCCCACCTTGTGCTTTGGCTCGGGTCAGGCTGTGCTGGAGGCCAGGCTGCCCGATGTGCCCAGCTGCCTGGTGATCGATATCCGCATGCCGCAGATGGGCGGCTTTGAAATCCAGGCAAAGCTGGCCGAGAGAGGCGACGATATCCCCGCCATCTTCGTCACCGGCCACGGCGATATTCCGATGAGCGTGAAAGCCATGAAGGCGGGCGCCGTCGATTTCCTGCCGAAGCCCTGTCGCGATCAGGATCTGCTCGATGCCATCGCCGCCGCTTTGGAACGTGACCGCGCAAGGCGCAGCGCGCGCAAGGATCTGGCCGCCAGCCAATCGCTCTATGACCGCTTGACCGCGCGGGAAAAGGAAGTGATGGGCGGCGTGTGCCGGGGGCTGCTCAACAAGCAGGTCGGCGCGGAGCTGGGCATCACCGAAATCACGGTGAAGCTGCATCGCTCCAGCCTGATGAAGAAGCTGGGCGCCAAATCCTTCGCCGAACTGATCCGCATGAATGATTTTATGCGCAGTCAGGGGATTTAAGACCAAAAGCGGCCTGCTCCCCCGATCACTTCATGGCCACGGCTCTGAAGCCGATCACCCCGGCATCGGCATCATACAGGTAATCGAAGCGGTTCAGCAGATGGACGCCGGTGTTGACGAAGGTGGGCCGCCGCCCGATCCCCGCCAGCGTGATCGAGGAAGGCACCGCATCATCGCCGCGATCCCCGGCATGGATGGTGTAGCCGATCCGGGCGTGGCCCGCGCTGGCTGGAGCAATCTCGATCCCGACCGCCGTGCCATCGGGCAATGCGGTCGCATCGCCGGCTCCGGCGGGCAGCTTTTCGGGCGGCAGGGTCAGGAACATGCCGGTGATCCCCGTATCCACCAGCAGCTTGCCGCAGGACGGCGCCCCATCTCCAAGCGTGATGCAGGCCCCGGCCGCAGCCCAATCGCCATGCTCCGCATCGCGCGCCAGAGGCACCAGCGCAAAGCCTTCATGCCCCGCGCCCAGCTCGATGCCGTGCCGGGTCAGGCGATAGGATCGCGGCCCCGCAGCGGCGAGGTTCAGCAGCGGATTATGGTCCGGCGTGCCATCGGGCTGATGGTCATAGGCGCGCGCGAAGCCGATCCCCAGCATGGCCACATTGTCCGGATGCGATACCGGCGCGCAACGCCGCGCCCGGGGCGTGCAGTCGATCCTCTCCACGGCGAGGACAGGGATGGGTCTGGTCGTCACGCGGCTGTTGCGCCCGGCGATGGTCAGCGGCGTAACCACCCAGCGCCCCACCATGATCCGCCCCGAACTCGAATAGGTGAGGCTGGCCGGACCAAGGGAAGGCAGAGCCCCGATCCCCGCAATGCTGCTGGCTGACAGCACCACCCCCGTCGACCCTGTATCGACCACGGCAGCGTGCAGCGCATCGCCGACACCGACCGCCAGCCGGGGCACTTCGACGATCGGTTGCCCCACCGGTGGCGCATTGAGAAATTCGAGGAAAACAGGCGGAGCCGCCTGCGCCGTCGCAGCGGTGGCACAAGGCAGCAGCATAAGGGCTCGCCAGATCATGCGGAAACGTCGGAGCATGGCCATGTCTGCACCACATCGCCGCGCCTTGCCATCGATTTTACCGCCACCCTTGCAGACAGGCAGGCGCCCCCATGACCGCCTGCCTCCCGGAGTTACTGCCCCGGCGCCACCATGCTGTCATTGCTGCGGTCGCGGTCTGGGATGCGGTGTTCAGGGTCCAGCGTGGCGCGGGCGACCTGCTTGCCCGGCTCGATGGTGATGGTGGTGAAGGGCTGGCGAATCCAGCTTTCGGCAGGCAGGCGATAATCGCGATGCGTGCCGTCGCGGAAGTCCACCCGCAAGGTAACGGGCATGATCAGCCTGTCATGGCTGGCAACGGTGATCGCGGTGCTGCCCTTGGCGGCATCAGGCGTGATCCTGTCGACCCCCAGATCCAGCTGCCAGTTGTTCTGATACCAGCCGCGCCACCACCAGCTCAGATCCTCGCCACTCTCGCTTTCCATGGCACGGAAGAAATCAGCGGGCTTGGGGTGCTTGAAACGCCAGGCGTCGATAAAGCGGCGGAAGGCGGGATCGAAACGGTCTGGCCCGAGGATCTCCTCGCGCAGCAGCTTGAGGCCCAGCGCCGATTTGAAATAGGTCACCGGGTGGCGGTATTTCTCGATGATCGTGTCGGCGCGGCTCAGGATCGGCGGGGCGGCAGGGTCGGCCAGCGTGGGCAGGATTTCATCGACCGGATTGCCGCCGCCCGGGGCGAATTCGCTGTCACGCTTGGGAGCGTACTCGCCCTTGTTGAAATCGTCGGATTCATAAGTGTCGATGAAGGTGTTGAAGCCCTCGTCCATCCAGGCGTCGCGGCGCTCGTCGAAGCCGACGATCATCGGGAACCAGCTGTGGCCGATCTCATGGGCGGTGATCCAGAACAACGTCTTGCCCGCATCCTCGATGCCGTCGAACACGATGCCGGGATATTCGATGCCCGAGGACGGCCCCGCCACATTGATCGCCGCAGGCCACGGGTAGACCGACCAGCGCTGCGACATGCGCTCGACCGTATCCTTCACATATTCCGTCGAGCGGCCCCAGCGGTCATTGCCCTGACTTTCAGCGGGATAGAAGGACATGGCCAGAGAGGTCTTGCCGCCGGGCAGGTTGATCCGCGCCGCATCCCACGCAAAGACCGATGAAGCGCTGAAGGCCACATCGCGCGTGTCGTTCATGTGAAAGTGCCATGTCAGCGAGCCGCCGGGATTGGGGCGGCTGGCGGGATCGGTGATTTCCTGCGGGCTGCGGATCATCACCGTGGCGTCGCTGCTGCGGGCTTTCTCCAGCCGCGCGCGCTGGGTGGCGGTGAGCACCTCCTGCGGGTTCATCAGCTCGCCGGACCCTGCCACCAGCATGGTGCCGGGCGCCGTCACCCAATAGTCGAAATTGCCATATTCGAGGTAGAACTCCTGCCCGATGTAGGGCAGAGTGTCCCAGCCGCGCAGATCGTCATAGACGGCCATGCGCGGATACCACTGGGCCATATCATAGATCGGCCCATCCTTGGCCACGCCCCATGACATGCGCCCGCCCCATTTGCCGGGGATCGCGAAGTGATAGCGGATGCGCAGCTTCGCCTTGCCGCCCTTGGGCGCCAGAGCGGCAGGCAGATCCACCCGCAGCCTTGTATCGCTGACGAGCGAATGCACCGGAATGAAGCCGCTTTTCGTTTCGACTTCCACCCCATCCAGCACAAAGCCATCGGTGGAGGCCGGGCGCGGGCGTCCTCCGGCGAAGCTGCCCCGGCTGTCGGCCTTGTAGATGTTCTGGTCGAGCTGCACCCACAGCACATCCAGCGTATCGGGGCTGTTGTTGGTGTAATCGATGTCCTCGCTGGCCGAGAGGATCGGCCCCTGTCCTGCGCCCTTCTCATCCAGCTTCGCATGGATCGCGTAATCGGCGCGGTTCTGCCAATAGGCCGGGCCCGGCAGGCCATTGGGCGAGCGATAGGGATTGACCGCCTGCCCCATATCGAAAGGCGCGAAAGTCTCGCGGGGCTGGTAGGTCGGGGCCTGTCCGCTCTGGGCAAAAGCCAGCGAGGACCAGCCACAGGATGTCAAACCACACAGGGCAGCAGCCAGCAGCGCCCGACGCAGGCGAGAGGCAGGGTGAGGCATCGATCAATCCTTCAATCTGGAGCAGCAGGGCCTGACGTGGCCTAACCTTTTGCGGTGTCGGCCTTTCCGCCCCTCTTGGCAAGGCGTGATATTATCTCATAGTCGCCATTTGCCCCATCCGACCGTCGGAATGAAGAACCCTCAAAGCGCCGTGGTGATGTCCAGCCCGATCCGGCTGGAAGAGCCCCGCGTCGGCTGCGAGGGATCGCCCTGGCGCTGCCCGGGATAGCGCGTCATCTGCCAGCCCATGGTCATCACCAGAGGCCCCAGCGGATGCTGCAACCCCACATTGCTGCGCCAGCCCATCAGCTCCGGCTCATTGAGGAACCACAGCCGCGTGCTGTCATCGAAACCGTCATGCATGCGCAGTTGCAGCGCCCCCGCACCCGCCACCAGCCGCCATTGCCCATGCACCCGCAGGCTGGAGGTAGCGCCCACATAGATCTCGCGGTCCACGCGCAGGCTGCGGTGATCGGCCTCATGCCCGATATAGTCGTTGGGATTGACCACCATCACCGTGCCATACTGGAAGGTGACGCCATAGCGCAGGCGGCCCGCATTGTTGTCCAGATTGACGAAAGCGACATCGAGCCGCCGCTGCGCCGGCGCGGCGCCCAGCCCTCCCTCGACCGCCACCGCATTCTCCTGAGAGATCAAATCGGTGGTCAGCACGGGATGCGCCTGAGCGGCCCCCGCCATGCTCGCAAGCCCACTCAACAGCAGCAAAAGACGCGAGGCACGGCCACGCCGCCTCCCGCCTGCAAGACAGGTCATCTCCATGTGTTGAACCCCCGTTTCGCCCCTCGATCCCCATCGAGACAGCGTGATCCCGGGATTAAAATTGCCTAAAAACCTTGAAGCAAAGTTTGAGCAGCTTGGTTGACGCGCCGGCAAGGTCCGTCACGCGGATAGACCTAGCCCGGGCCGGATCGGCGGCCATCCGGCCTCCCCGCGCAACACCGCCTGCGACTTAAGTCGGGGCGTTGACTTCCATATAGGTAGTATACTACATATTTTGTATGGGCTCGACAGCGGGCCGGCGCGAAACAGCGCTTGCGAGAGGATGAAACGATGCAATTCCACCTCAATGGATTTCGAACCGGCGATCCGTCCGTGTCTGACAGGACGCCCAGCGATCACGCCGCCCACGATGTCGATGTGCTGATCGTCGGCTGCGGCCCGGCGGGGCTGACGCTTGCGGCTCAGCTTGCGCGTTTCCCCGCGATCCGCACCCGCATTGTCGAGCGCAAGGCAGGGCCGCTCCAGCTTGGTCAGGCCGACGGGATCGCCTGCCGCACGATGGAGATGTTCAACGCCTTCGGCTTTGCCGAGCGCGTGGCCCGCGAGGCCTATTGGGTCAATGAGACCACCTTCTGGAAGCCCGATGACACCCATGCCGGGCGCATCGCGCGCCATGGGCGCATCCGCGACACGGAAGAGGGTCTGTCCGAATTTCCGCACGTCATCCTCAATCAGGCGCGGGTGCATGATTTCTACCTTGAAACCATGCGCAATGCGCCGAGCGGACTTGAGCCGGATTACGGCCTCGAAGTGGCGGATCTGAGCATTCCCGAGGACCCCGCCGCGCCCGTTTCCGTCACCTTGCGGGCCGCCGATGGTAGCGATGATGCGCCGGTCGAAACCATCCGAGCGCGCTATGTGATCGGCTGCGATGGCGCGCGCAGCAAGGTGCGCAAGGCCATGGGGCGCGAATTGCGCGGGGAATCCGCCAACCAGGCCTGGGGCGTGATGGATGTGCTGGCCTATACCGATTTCCCCGACATCCGCCTCAAGGCCGCGATCCATTCGGCCCATGACGGCAACATTCTGATCATCCCGCGTGAAGGCGGCTATCTCGTGCGCCTCTACATCGAACTCGACAAGCTGGCCGCGCAGGAGCGCGTTGCCGCGAAAAACATCACCGCAGACAAGCTGATCGCGGCAGCGCAGCGCATCCTCCAGCCCTATGTTCTGGATGTGAAGGAGGTGGCCTGGTGGTCGGTCTATGAGATCGGCCAGCGCCTGTGCGACAAGTTCGACGATGTGCCCGCCGGGCAGGAAGCCCATCGCCTGCCGCGCGTGTTTATCGCCGGGGACGCCTGCCATACGCACAGCCCCAAAGCGGGTCAGGGCATGAATGTCTCCATGCAGGATGCCTTCAACCTCGGCTGGAAGCTGATCGCCGTGCTGAGCGGTCAGGCAGAGCCCGAATTGCTGCACAGCTATTCGGCGGAGCGGCAGGCCATCGCCCGGGAGCTGATCGACTTCGACCGGGAATTCGCCGCCATGTTCAGCGCCAAGCCCAAGACCGCCCCGGATGAAGAGGGCGTCGATCCGGCGGAATTCCAGCGCTATTTCGTCAAGCAGGGGCGCTTTACGGCGGGCACGGCGACCCGATATCAGCCCTCCCTGCTGACCGGAAGCCGCGCCCATCAGGGGCTGGCCGAAGGCTTCCCTGTCGGTATGCGCTTCCATTCCGCGCCGGTGATCCGTCTGGCCGATGCCAGGCCCATGCATCTGGGGCATGTCGCGGCTGCCGATGCGCGCTGGCGGCTCTATCTCTTTGCCGACAAGGCGGGGCTCAAGCCGGGATCGGCGCTGCTGACTCTCTGCGACTGGCTGGCGCGGGATACCCGCTCGCCGCTGGTGGCCTACACCGCCCCCGATGCCGATCCGGACAGCCTCTTCGATGTCCGCGCCATTATGCAGCAGGGCCACCAGACCCTGTCCATGGACGATCTGCCCGACCTGCTGTGGCCGCGCAAAGGCCAGTTCGCCCTGCGCGATTATGAGAAGGCCTTCTGCGTCGACCCGGCCGCCGATATCTTCACCCTGCGCGGCATCGATCGCGAGCAGGGCTGCATGATCCTCGTGCGCCCGGACCAATATGTCGCGCAGGTGCTGCCGCTCGATGGCGTCAGCGATCTCTCCGCCTTTTTCGAGGGCGTGATGCGCAAGCCGGAGCCAGTCGCCCCTGCGTGATCGAACAATTCCCTCCGCATCGAAATGGCTTTAGGAGCGCTTCCCATGAGCCATTTGGAAACCATGCCCGGACATCTGATCCGCCGCCTCCAGCAAATATCGATGGGGCGTTTCAGCGCCCGCATGGCCGAGGCCGGTCTCGATCTCACCTCGGTGCAATATGCCGCCTTGCTGACGCTGCAGGATCACCCCGATCTCGATCAGCAGACCCTTGCGGGCATGATCGCCTATGACCGCGTCACGCTGGGCGCGGTCATCGACCGGCTGGTGCAGCGCGGCCTGATCGAGCGCGGCATCAACCCCGATGACCGCCGCGCCCGCGTCCTGCGGCTGACGACGCAGGGGCATGAGATGATCGCTCTGGCCTCGGGCTGGGTGGAGAAGGTGCAGGAGGATCTGCTCGCGCTGCTGGCGCCTGAGGAACAGGCCACCTTTCTGGCCCTGCTGACCAAGGCGACAGCGAGCGGCAATGCCCTCAGCCGCGCCCCCTTCAAGGGGCAAGCCTCACCCGCTTCCGCCAAGGCCGGGGACTGAGCGGAAAGGGCCGCCCCTGCATCGGCAAGGGCAGCCCGTGTGAACGCGGAAGGAAAGCGTTCAGTCTCTGGCGCGATAGGCCTCAGGGATGATGAAGACCTCGTCAGAGCGGGCGTAGCCGCCGTCCGGCACCTCTTCGATCAGCACCATCGTGTGGGCTTTCGCGCCCTCGCCGAAATATTCGGCCAGCATGGCGGTGGTGCGGTGAACCAGCTCTTCCTTCTGAGCCTTGTTCATCGCGGCCTGAGGGAATTTGAAATTGGCAAATGGCATGGGTTTTACTCCTGTTGGGTGGTTGGAAACTTTATCGCGCGGGATGAAGAAGGTCGGCGTGATCGATGCGATGCAAAAATTCGGCGCGAACTCTGTCGATCACCGCGAAGCTGACCTCTGATCCGTCACTGGCCGGATCGATCACAAGGCGGAAGGGGCGCGTGCCGTGCTCCATGCCGACCACATCGGCCACCGCCTGCCCGATGCTTGCCGGATCGGCGTCAGCTGGCACGGTGGCCGCCAAAGCATCGAGCAAATGGGCCGAAAACTGCGGCGGATAGCTGGCGACATAGGCCTGCTCGACGGCCCTATCCCCGGGCGATCCGGCATGGGCGAAATGGTTGGTACCGCTGGTAAAGGCGCCCGGCACGATGATGGATGTCTCGATCCCCAGCGGCGCCAGTTCTCTGGCATAGCTGACCGCCAGCGCATCCATCCCCGCCTTGGCCGCAAAGTAAGGCCCCAGCAGCGGCGGCACACCGCCCGCCACGCTGCTGCTGGAAATCCAGACCAGCAAGCCTTGTTTGCGCTCACGCATATGTGGCAGCACCGCCCGGTTGACGCGCTGGGCGCCCAGCACATTCACATCGTAAAGCTGGGCCAGTTGCTCGGGGGCAAAGGCCTCGGACGGCCCAAAGACCATATGGCCGGCATTCTGCACCAGCACATCGATGCGGCCATGGCGGGCGATGATGGCCTCCACCGCGGCCTTGATCGAGGCCTCATCCTGCACATCCAGTTCGATGGCATGCAGGTCGATGCCATGCTGCGCGGCATAGGCATCATTGTCGGCCACGGCCTGCACGTTCTTTCCGGCAGTGCCGCGCATCGAGGCATAGGCCGTATGCCCGGCATGGGCGAGATCGCGCGCGATCATCCGGCCAAAGCCGCTCGATGCGCCGGTGACAAGGGCAATCAAGGACATGGGACGTCTCCTTTCCGATAAGGATTTTTCAGATCACGCCGCCATTGGCGCGGATGGTCTGGCCGCTGACCCAGCCACCATCAGGCCCGGCCAGAAAGGCGACCACGCTGGCGATGTCGTCAGGCTGACCGAGGCGCCCGAAGGGGTTCATCCCCGCGATGGCCTTGACCTGCGCCTCGCTCTTGCCCTTGAGGAACAGTTCGGTCTCGACCGGCCCGGGCGCCACGGCATTGACGGTGATGCCGCGCTGGCCAAGCTCTTTGGCGAGGATATGGGTCATCGCCTCAACGCCCGCCTTGGTGGCGGCATAGACGCCGTAACCGGGCTGATAGAGCCCCACCACGCTGGAGGAAAAGCTGACGATCCGCCCGCCATCGCGCAGCCGCCGGGCCGCTTCACGCATGCCGCGAAACACACCGCCCAGATTGAGCGCAACCTGCTGTTCGAAGGCGTCATCCTCCATCTCGGCGATGGGGGCCAGCTTCATCATCCCGGCATTGTTGACCAGCACGTCGACCCGGCCAAACGCCGCTTCGGTAGCATCGAACAGGGCAGTCATCGCTTTGGGATCGCCCAGATCGGCCTGCACCGCGATGGCCTGTCCGCCCTGAGCGATGATGGTCTTGACGATGGTGTCGGCGGCCTCACGGTCATGGCCGTAATTGACGGTGACGGCGAAACCGTCATGGGCGAGGCGCTGGGCGATGGCCGCGCCGATGCCCTTGGACCCGCCGGTGACGATGGCGCTGCGCTGATGCTGATGGATCATGAACTCTCTCCTTGGCTGATGAGCAGGAGATAGCGGCACCGATGGCCCGGATAATCAGGCAAGACTTGCCATCATAATTCGGTTATCACGAATAATATGATGGACCGTCTAGACCGGATGCGCCTCTTCGTGCGCGTGGTGGAAAGGGGCAGCTTTACCGCCGCTGCTGCGGATCTGGGCATTCCGCGCTCCACCGCGACAGAGGGCATGAAGGCGCTGGAGGCCGCTCTGGGCGCCCGCCTGCTGGACCGCACGACGCGCCATGTCGCCGCCACGCTCGATGGGCAGGACTATTACCGGCGCTGTCTGGCGATCCTGGCCGATCTGGAGGAGGCCGAAGGCGCGCTGCGCAATGCCGAGCCGCATGGGCTTTTGCGCGTCGATGCCCATGGGCTGATCACGCGCACCTTTCTCCTGCCGCACCTGCCCGATTTTCTCGACCGCTATCCCCGCATCGACCTGCATTTCGGCCAAAGCGACAGGCTGGTCGATCTGGTGCGCGAGGGGGTCGATGTGGTGATCCGCGCCGGGCAACTGGCTGACAGCGGATTGATCTCGCGCCGTCTGGGCGTGATCAGCGAGATCACTGTTGCCAGCCCCGCCTATATCGAAAAACACGGCATGCCCGCCACGCCCGACGATCTGGCCGGACACGAGATGATCGGTTTCGTTTCGTCACGCACGGGCGAGGTGCTGCCCCTGGAATTCATGCAGCAGGGGCACCTTAGGGAGTTGCGCCTGCCCGCGCGGATCACCGTCGACAATTCGGACACGATGGCCGATCTGGCGCGGCGCGGTTGGGGGCTGGTGCAGGCCCCACGCTATCGTTTTGCGCAGGATCTGGCTGAAGGCAGGCTGGTCGAGGTGCTGGGCGCCTTTCCGCCGAGCCCCACGCCACTTTCCGCGCTTTACCCGCAGAACCGGCAATTGGCGCATCGGGTGCGGGTGTTTCTCGACTGGATCACCGGGCTGTTCCAGACCGCAGCGCTTTGAAACAGGAAAGGAATGAGGCTGCGCCGGACATAGAAAGTTTCGTTTTGCTGTTTTTTATTGCGCAGGCGCGATTGGCATCATAGAAATCCCGGCGAAGGGAGCGTTTCGATGCATCTGATTCGCGATTTGATCACCCGCCACAAGAATGGCGACGCCATCGGCATCACCTCCGTCTGCTCGGCCCATCCGCTGGTGATCGAGGCGACATTCAAGCATGCGCTGCGCGTGCATGCGCCGCTGGTGCTGATCGAGGCGACCTCCAATCAGGTCAATCAGGATGGCGGCTATACCGGCATGGTTCCGGCCGATTTCCGCAAATTTGTCGAAACAATCGCTGAAAAAACCGACTTTCCTCTCGACCGTCTGGTGCTGGGCGGCGACCATCTCGGCCCCAATGCCTGGACCGCGCTCAGCGCCGAAGAGGCCATGACAAAAGCCGAAATCATGGTGGCCGATTATGTGCGCGCCGGTTTCAGCAAGATCCATCTCGATTGCTCGATGAGCTGCGCCGATGATCCCGCCCCCCTGCCCGAACGCACCATCGCCGAACGTGCCGCCCGCCTCTGCAAGGCTGCGGAACAGGCTTACGAAGGCGATCCCGCCGGCGCTCCGGCCTATGTCATCGGCACGGAAGTGCCCGTTCCCGGCGGCGCGGCAGAGGATCTCGACACGCTGGCCGTCACCTCGCCCGAGGCCGCGCTGGCCACGCTGGACATGCATCTCACGCTGTTCCGCAGCAGCGGATTGGGCGCGGCCTGGGACCGCGTGATCGCCACGGTGGTTCAGCCCGGCGTGGAATTCGATCATATGAAGGTGGTCGATTACCGCCCCGAGGCCGCCACCGCGCTGAGCGATGCCATCGTTCCGGTCGATCATATTGTTTTTGAAGCGCATTCCACCGATTATCAGCCCCCCGAGGCGCTGGCCGCGCTGGTACGCGATCATTTCGCCATCCTGAAAGTCGGCCCCGGCGTGACCTTTGCGCTGCGTGAGGCGCTATGGGCGCTCGATGCGATCGAGCGCGAAACCATAACCGAAACAAAGCGAGCGAATCTGCGCGACACCGCCATCGCCCGCATGCAGGCCGAGCCGGGCAACTGGCAGCGCTATTACCACGAAAGCGGCGATGCGCTGGGCCTGCAGTTGCAGTATAGTCTGAGCGACCGCATCCGCTATTACTGGCCCGACGCGCAAATCGCGCAGGCCCAGCAGCAGTTGTTCGACAATCTGCGTGAGCATCAGCCCCCCTTGCCTTTGCTCAGCCAATATCTTCCTGTCGCTTATGCCGCCGTCCGGGCTGGTGAAGCGACGCTCGATCCGATTGATCTGGTCGTCGCCCATATCGGCGCCACCCTCGATGCCTATCATGGAGCCTGCAACCCCGATGCCTGACACCTCCACCGCCGCCGCTCAAGCATCGACCGAAAGCTGGACCCGCCGCGAAATCCTGCAGCAACCCAAGACGTTGCGCGCGACTCATGCCATTCTGCGTGAAGAACAGGCCGGGATCGACGCCTTCCTCGCGCCCTTCCTTGCCAAGCCCGATCTGCGCATCATGCTGTGCGGCGCGGGCACCTCGGCCTTTATCGGCGAATGCCTTGCCCCCTGGCTTTCGGCCAAGCTGGGCCGCCGCGTCGAAGCCGTTGCCACCACCGAGATCGTGGCCGCACCGCATCTCTACCTCGATCCCGCGCACCCGACGCTGATGGTGTCCTTCGGCCGTTCGGGCAGCAGTCCGGAGAGCGTCGCCTCGGTCGATCTGGCCGATCAACTGCTGCCGCAGGTGCGCCATCTGGTGATCACCTGCAACGCTCAGGGCGCGCTGGCTCAGCGCAATGCGGACAATGCCCATATCGTGGTGCTGCCCGAGGAAACGCATGACCGCGCCTTCGCCATGACCTCCAGCTTCAGCGGCATGATGCTTTCGGCGCTGTCGATCCTGACCGGCATCGACCGGATGGATGCCCGCACTGCGGCCATTGCCGCTGCTGTCGATGCCGTGCTGCCCGCTGCGGATGCCGTGGCCGCCGATCTGGCAGCGCAGGATTTCGACCGCGTGGTCTATCTGGGCAGCGGCGTGTTTCAGGGGCTGGCGCGCGAGGCCGCGCTCAAGCTGCTGGAGCTGACCGATGGCGCGATCCCGACCATGTTCGATTCCTCGCTGGGCTTCCGCCATGGGCCGAAGACGATCGTGACAGCGCGCACGCTGGTGGTGGTGTTTGTTTCGAACGATCCGCTGACCCGCCTTTATGATCTTGATATCATAGAGGAATTGCGCGCCGATGGCCTCTGCGCCGCTGTGCTGGCGGTGGCGGCTCAGGATACGCCGGGCATCGTGCTGCGCGTGCCGGGCGCCGAGGCTCTGGGCGATGCCGATCTGCTGTTTCCCTATATCGTTCCCGCTCAGCTGTTTGGCCTGCATTGCTCGCTCAGGCTGGGGCGCACGCCGGATCAGCCCAATGCCAGCGGCGCGGTCAACCGCGTGGTGCAAGGGGTCCGCATTCACCCGCTGGGGTAAGCGCCAATCAAGAAGCTTGGGGGAATAAGAATGGTCGCCAAATCGATGCGACAGATGGCAGTGCTGATGCTTTCCACCGGGCTGATGGGCGCGTCTTTCGCGCATGCCGGCACCTTCGGCAATGACAGGCTGGCGCTCGATTGGCAGGAGGACGGGCATCTCGCGCAGATGCGCGTGCTTGATCGGCTCAACAACAAGACCATCGCGATCACGGCGCCTTTCGCCCTGCATCTGGGCGACGGCACCGTGCTAACACCCGCCGATCTGGTGATGGACGGCGCCCCGAAGCTTTCCATCATCAAGCCCGTTCCGGGCGCTTCGCGCGCGGCGGAACGCCGACAGCGCAGCCAGATCGAGACCAGCTTTACCGATAAGGCAGGCCGCTTCCGCGTGACATGGCGCCTGATCCAGAGCGCCGAAGCCGCCTATGCCCGCGGCGAACTCACCGTCACCGCGCTCAAGCAGGATGAGGCGATCCCCCGCATCGATCTCTTCGATGCGAGCGCGCCCGGCGCCGAGATCATCGGGCGTGTCGACGGCTCTCCAGCGGTTATCGGCCCGGATTATATCCAGTTCGAGAACCCGCTCGCCAAAAGCCATACAGAGGTGGAGCATCCCACCATCGAGCAATGGATCGAGCGCGCCCTGCCCCTGCAAAAGGGCAAATCCGTGACCTACAGCGCGGCGGTGGGGGCGACAGCACCGGGCCAGCTGCGCCGCGATTTCCAGACCTATCTGGAGGAAGAGCGCGCCCATCCCTATCGCACCTTCCTGCATTACAACAGCTGGTACGATATCGGCTTTATGACGCCTTACACCGCCGATGAAGCGGTGGAGCGGATCGGGACCTTTTGCGAGGAATTGTCCAGAAAACGGCAGGTCAAGCTGGATTCCTTCCTGTTTGACGATGGCTGGGACGATCGCAGCGGCGACTGGTCTTTCTCCAAGGCCTTCCCGCAAGGTTTCGTTTCCTTGCGCAATGCTGCCCAGCGTTGCGGCGCGGCGCCGGGCATCTGGCTTTCGCCCTGGGGCGGTTATGACAAGCCCAAGCTGGAACGCATTGCGGCAGCGGGGCAGCGCTATGAGACCATCGATGGCGGCTTCGCTCTGTCAGGCCCCAAATATTACGAGCGGTTCCATCAGGTTGCGATGGATCTGATCGAGAAACAGGGCGTCAACCAGTTCAAATTCGACGGTACGGGCAATGCCAACAAGGTGGTGCCGGGCAGCCGCTTCAACAGCGATTTCGATGCCGCGCTCGATCTGATCCATGATCTGCGCGTGGCCAAGCCGGACCTGTTTATCAACCTGACCACCGGCACCTATCCCTCGCCCGCATGGCTGCGCTATGCGGACACGATCTGGCGCGGCGGGGCGGATCATGATTTCGCAGGCGTCGGCCCCTCGCGTGAGCGCTGGGTGACCTATCGCGATGCCCAGACCTATCAGACCGATGTGATCGGCGGGCGGCTGTTTCCGCTTAACGCGCTGATGCTGCATGGGATTATCTACGCCCAGCATGCCATGGGGCTGGACACCGACCCGACCAACGCTTTCGGCAATGAAGTCCATTCCTATTTCGGCAGCGGGACGCAGTTGCAGGAACTCTACATCACACCGAAACTGCTTTCGGCCCAGAATTGGGACCTGTTGGCGCAGGCCGCGCGCTGGTCTCGCGACAATGCCGAAGTGCTGAAGGATACTCATTGGATCGGGGGCGATCCGGGCCATCTCGACGCCTATGGCTGGGCGGCGTGGAGCCCTCGCAAATCGATCATCACCCTGCGCAATCCGGACAATCGCCCGCAGGCCTTGCTGCTGGATGTGGCGCGCGCTCTGGAACTGCCGAAGGGTGCGGCTGACAGCTATGCGGCCAAGGTGATCTGGTCAGGCGGGGCGAAACTGCCCGCTTCACTCAGCACCGGCAGCCCCGCAACCATCATGCTGGCGCCGTTTGAAGTGCTGACAGTGGAACTGACGCCCGGCTGATCGTCGGGCGTTCCGCTCAGCTTTTGTGAAGCTTGAAGCCCAAGCGCTCCGAGGCCGCACGCACGTCCTCTGGCACCTGGGGCTCGGTCACCAGATGGTGGATGTTCTCGATGCGGATGATGCGATGGAGGCAGACCTTGCCGAATTTCGAACCATCCGTCACCGCGATCACCTCGCGCGCGGCTTCCACCATCTTGCGGTTGAGCATCGCCTCGGGCTCGTAATGCGTGGTGATGCCGCATTCGATGTCGAAACCATCGACACCGAGAAACAGCTTGTCGACCCGCAGTTCGTCCAGCGCGGCCACCGTCTGCGCGCCGTAGAAAGCGCGGTTCTTGCGGCGCAGCATGCCGCCCAGCATCACCACATTCAGATTTTCCTTATCCGCCAGCGCGTTGAGGATATCCAGATCATTGGTGAGGACGGTGATATCCTTGTCGTCGGGCAGATGGCGGGCGATCTGCAAGGTGGTCGTGCCCGAATCCAGCACGATCGAATCGCCCGGGCGCACCATGGCGGCTGCCAGCTTGCCGATGCGCGATTTCTCATCGGCATGGCTGGAGCGTTTCGTTTCGACCGCAGGCTCGGCGGTGACATTCACCGCCTCCGCGCTGATCGCCCCGCCATAGGAACGCTCCATCACGCCGCGTGTCTCAAGATAGCGCAAATCCTTGCGAATCGTCTGCATCGAGACGCCGAAACGCTCGGCCAGCGGGGCCACCTGCACGCTGCCGCGTTCTTTCACCAGCGTGCTGATCTGTTGGCGTCGCTCGCTGGTGTCACGGATCATGCTGTGGAGTCCTGTTTTCAAAACGAAACCCTGAATAACAGGCATTTGCCCCATTTTCAACCGAGACTCGAAGTTTCGTTATCTTTCTGTTTGACACCAAGTATAAAACGAAGTCATATTTGAGACAGACAATGATGAACGAAACATCAGGGCGGATCACTCGACCGGCATCAAACTCTCAGGGCAAGCGCTGCAAGGAGGCAGCGCAGGCCTGATACGGGGTTCAACGGGCGGGAACCAAGCTGCATCCAACGGAGGGACTACGATGGGCGGTTTCAAGGCAGAGCTGGGTGCCGGGCACACCAGCAGTGCGCATAAACGCAAGGCGCTGAGGCTGATGGTGGCAGGCATGGCCCTGCCGGTGCTGACGGGCCTGTTCGCGGGTCAGGCCGCCGCGCAGGCCAGTGACGCGCAAACGCAGGGCGATACGCCTTCGCTGGGCGCTCAGGCGGTGAGCAACAGCGGCGCTCCCATCGTCGTCACCGGCCTGCGCGCCGGGATCGAACGTTCGCTTAATGACAAGCGCAAGTCGATCAATGTCGAGGACGTGATCTCCGCCGAAGACATCGGCAAGTTCCCCGACAACAATCTGGCGGAATCGCTGCAGCGCGTGCCCGGCATCACCATCGACCGCTCGGTGACCGGCGAGGGCCAGACCATCAATCTGCGCGGCCTTGGCCCCCAGTTCACCCGCAGCGAGATCAACGGCGGCACCGCGCTCAACGGTTTCGACTTCAGCGTGCTGGCGCCCGAACTCTTCTCCAAGATCACCGTCGAGAAATCGCCCCAGGCCAAGACGGTCGAGGGCGGTCTGGCTGGCACGATCAAGGAAGAAACCCCCAAGCCGTTTGATATTCCCGGCTTCCGCGCCACAGTCACCAGCGGCCTTACCATTGGCGATCGCGGCGAAACCATGCCGCGCGTCTTCGGTCTGATCAGCAAGAACTGGAATGACAGCTTCGGCATCACCATTGCCGGCGCCTATTCCAAGACCAACTTCCAGACCAATGAGGTCGATTACGGCCCCTGGGTCGCCTTCAAGAACATCGCCAGCGCTCAGGCTCTGGCCACAGCACCCAGCGATCTGCTCAACGCGGCCACGCCGCGCACCTCGGCCTATTATTCCTATCAGCAGAAGCGCGACAATTACGGGCTGACCGCCGCCGTGCAGGGCCGCCCCTCCGACAAGCTGGAGATCACCGCCGACTTCCTCTACGCCCGCAAGAGCGGCGTGGAAATCGACGACCGCCCCGATGCCCCCATCGAAGGCACCACCTATTACGCCGATGGCACCAGCAGCGCGGGCAATCAGGTGCCCACCAATTACACCATCAGCAATGGCGCGGTCACCTCCGGCACCTTCAGCAACATCCAGAACCGCGTGGGCTACAGCTATCAGCCGCAGACCAACACGGTCTATCAGGCCACGCTGCGCGCCAAATGGACGCCCAGCGATCACCTGACCATCGAACCCGGCTTCAGCCACGCCCATCAGAAAACGCGCGCCGAGCTGGACCTCTATTCTTTCGCGATCAACGGCGCCAACATCACCTATAATGTGAATGGCGATGCCCCCAGCTTCGCCTCGACCGCGACAGACTTCTCGACCAACCCCAACGATTACAAATTCAACGTCTTCATCTTCGATCGCACTGACGACAGCATCGATGAGAACGTCGCCCATCTGGACTTCACCAACACCTTCGACATTCCCGGCTTCAAGAGCCTGCAATGGGGCGTGCGCTATACCGATCGCCGGTCGACACAGGTGACCAAGGATGTCGGCCTGTATCAGGGCAACAGCCTGCTGGGCACCAACACGCCCACGCTGGGTGCGGTGGCCACCACCCTGCCCTTCTCGGTGAACGGCGCCAGCACGCCTTCGCGCATCCTGTCGGTGGACATCAGCAAGGTGGCCAGCACCTTCTACAACGGCCTCGATCCCTACACCGATTCCAGCCAGTTCTATGACGATCCCACGCAGGATGCGCTGGCCAGCTACCATGTGGTGGAGCGCACCTATGCCGGTTACGTGCAGGGCAATTTCGAATTCGGCCCGGTCTCGGTCAATGCCGGTGTGCGGATCGTGTCCACCTCAACGCATTCGCAGGGCACATCGCTGATCGGCACCACGCCCACGCCCAGCGATACGCGCAGCAGCTACACCAACTTCCTGCCCGCCATCAACGCGCGCTATGAGCTGAAGCCAGACCTGCTGCTGCGCGCCACCTATTCGCGCGCCATGACGCGGCCCACGCTCGACCAGCTCAGCTCCTCGGTGATCGTGAATGCCGGGCCGCGCACCGGCACCAGCGGCAATCCCAATCTGAAGCCCTATACTGCTGACCAGCAGGATGTTGGTTTCGAATGGTATTTCCACAAGGGCTCGCTGCTGACGCTGACCGGTTTCGCCAAGGAGATCGACAATCTGATCTCGGAAACGGTGGTCAACCAGACCACCACCTTCCCCGATCAGCTGACCGGCCTGCCCACCACCGGCGTCATCGCCTTCACCGAGCCGACCAATGGCAATCACGCCACCATCAAGGGTCTGGAAGCAGGGCTGCAATCGCCCTTCTACTTCCTGCCCGGCGCGCTGAGCGGCTTTGGCGGCATTCTGAACTACACCTTCGCCGACAGCCAGTCGAATGTCACCATCGCGGCGGATGGCACGCGCACCACGGCGCTGCCCGGCCTGTCCAAGCACAGCGCCAATGCGGTGCTGTATTACGACCGCCACGGCGTGGACATGCGCCTCGCCTATGCCTGGCGCAGCACCTATCTGCGTGACGATGCGGTGGGCGCGCAATTCGGGGCCCAGCGTTACATCCGCAGCTATGGGCAGATGGACTTCTCGATGAATGTGCCCGTCACCCATTTCTTCCAGCTGGGCTTCGATGTGAACAATCTGCTCAACACCCAGCGCAAGGAGTATATCCTGCTCGACAATGGCGCGAAGGAACCGGCCAGCCTGCTTCAGCAGGAACGCCGCTTCGTGTTGACGGGCCGCGTGGTCTTCTGATCAATCTGGAACCCATGCCGACCGGGGCTGATACCTCGGTCGGCATCATGAGATGGGATATGATGGTGCAACGGTATGGGCGGGTTCCCGCATGATCTACGGCATCGATATCGGCGGGACCAAGATCGAGTTCGTGGCCTTCGATGATGCGCTCGAAGCTGTCGAGCGCCGCAGGCTGGCCACGCCTGCCCATGATTACGGCGCCTTTACGCAGGCGCTGACGCAGTTGATCGAAGAGGCCGATGCCCGTTTCGGCGGCAAGGCTCCCGTGGGTCTGGGCATGCCCGGCCTGACCGATCGCGAAGGCCGGGCGCTATGTGCCAACCTTCCCGGCGTAACGGGCCACAAGGTGGCGCAGGATATGGCCCAGCGCCTTGGCCGCCCGGTGGCGATGCTCAACGACACGCGCTGCTTTGCCCTGTCCGAGGCGCGCGGCGGTGCGGGTGAAGGCCATCGCGTGGTCTTCGGCGCGATCCTGGGCACCGGCGCCGCCGGAGGTCTGGTGATCGACGGCCATGTCGAGGACGGCCATCGCGGCCTCGCCGGGGAATATGGCCATTTGCCCCTGCCCGCTGCCCTGCAGCAAACATATGACCTGCCCATCCTGACCTGCGGCTGCGGCTTGCCCGGCTGTTTCGAGGCCTATGTCGCGGGCGAAGGCCTGATCGCTCTGGCCCGCTGTTTCGGGGCCGATGTGGCAGACTCCCGCGCTCTGGCCGCCGCATGGCGCGCTGGCGACAGGGCCGCGCTGGCCACGCGCGATGCCTTTCTGGACATTCTGGGTGCCTCTTTCGCCAACATCGTGAAGCTGTGCGACCCGGACATCATCGTGCTGGGCGGCGGGCTCTCGTTGATCGAGGAGGTCTGCGCGGGGCTGCCCGCAGCCATTGCCGGGCATCTGTTCTCCGGTCTGGCCTCGCCGCCGGTGGTCCGGGCCAAATTCGGGGATTCAAGCGGGGTGCGCGGTGCGGCCATTCTCGCCAGCTTACTGGAACCATGATGGATTATGCCTTGCGGGCGGCTCAGATCATCGCCCATGACAGCGATCTGAGCAATGCCACCATCACCATAGACAACGGGAAAATCGCGGGCCTTGGCGAGGGTGAGGGCGAAAGCCGGCCTACGCTCGATCTGGGTGATGCCATCATCGCGCCGGGCATGATCGACATCCATATCCATGGCCGCGAGGGCTGCGATGTGATGGATGCTGATCCGGCCGCCCTGCGCGAGATTTCGGCCTCTCTGGCCCAGCATGGCGTGACGGGCTTTCTGGCCACCACCGCCACCGCCGCCTGGGATCGCACATTGAACGCGCTGGCCATGGTGGGCGAGGTGATGGCCGGCCCTGCCCTGCCCGGCGCAAGGCTGCTGGGCGCCTACAGCGAAGGCATCTTCTTCAGCAAGGTCCACAAGGGCGCGCATAATGAAGCCTTCTTCCTGCCCCCCACCGTCGAACGCATTGCCGAGATGCAGCAGGCCGCGCGCGGCAGTCTGAAGGTCGTCGCCCTCGCCCCCGAACGCGAAGGCGCCATGGAAACCATCCGCTACGCCGTCTCGCAAGGCATCCGCATGGTGCTGGGCCATACGGACGCCACCTATGACCAGACCATGGCGGCGCTGGAGGCAGGCGCCAGCGGCGGCGTCCATGTCTTCAACGGCATGCGCGGCATCCATCACCGCGATCCGGGCTGCGCGGGGGCGGTGATGCTGCACCCAGCCACGGTGGAGGTGATTGCCGATGGCGTGCATCTCCATCCCGCGATCCTCTCGATGATCACCCGCCTCAAACAGCCCGAGGAGGTCATGCTGATCAGCGACTGCATGTGCGCGGGCGGGCTCCATGATGGGGATTACCGCCTTGGCGAGATGGATGTGAAAGTCACTCAAGGTGTCGCGCGAACCCCGGCGGGCGGTCTGGCGGGCAGCACGCTGACGCTGGACAATGCCGTGCAGCGCATGGTGCGCGAAGTGGGCCTCAGCTTCCGCGATGCGCTGGAGATGGCCTCGCTCGCTCCGGCGCATTTTCTGGGGCTGGCAGAGACCACAGGCAGCCTTGCCAAAGGCAAGCAGGCCGATTTGGCCATCATGGATGCCGGTCATCGCGTGCGCGCCACCATCGTGGAGGGCACACCCGTCTGGATCGACCCCGACTGGCAGCATGCCGCAACCCTTGCCGCCGCCACCGGAGGTCCACAGCCATGAGCACCTCCCCCTTGCCGCACGCCAGGGCGCAGCCGCTGGCCATCGTCATCATCGGCGTGCTGTTCTTCGTGTTCGGCTTTGTCACCTGGCTGAACGGCTCGTTGATCCCCTATCTGAGGATCATCTGCGATCTCGATGTTTCGCAGGCCTTTTTTGTCACCTTTGCCTTTTACATCGCCTATACGGTGATGGCCCTGCCCGTCTCGGGCCTGCTGGCACGCACCGGCTATCGGCGCGGCATGGCACTGGGTCTGGCGATCATTGCGGGCGGCGCGCTGATCCATATTCCCGCCGCGCTGCTGGCCAGCTTTCCGCTGTTCCTGCTGGGGCTTTTCACCATGGGATCGGGGCTGACGGTGCTGCAAACCGCCTCCAACCCCTATATCGTGCTGCTGGGACCGCCAGAGAGCGCGGCGCGGCGCATCAGCATCATGGGCATCGTCAACAAGGCGGCGGGCGCCATCGTGCCGATGGTCTTCGCCTCGGTGGTGCTCGCCCGGCTGGGCGATCTGGGGGCGATCGAAAAGGCCGGCCTCACCCCTGACATCCGCCAGATGCTGGCCCGGCAGCTGATCCTGCCCTATCTGGCCATGGCCGCGATCCTGCTGGTGCTGGTGGGCTTTATCCGCGTGATGCCCCTGCCCGAAGTTCACCCCCCCAACACCGCAACCGATCGGGGCGATGCCCGCCTGATGGACCAGCCCCGCCTGATCCTGGGCGTGATCACGCTGTTCGGCTATATGGGTCTGGAGGTGATGGCGGGCGACACCATCGGCGTCTTCGGCGCCCATCTGGGCTTTCCCAAATTCCTGACGCTCACCTCCTATACGATGAGCTTTATGGTGCTGGGCTATATCCTCGGCATCCTGCTGATCCCCCGCGTGATCTCTCAGCGCACGGCGCTGCGCATCTCGGGCGTGGCCGGGCTGGCAATGACCTGCGGCGTGATGCTCTCCTCGCCGCAATCCATGGCCATTTCGCAGAACCTGTGGGGCTGGAGCGGCCTGCCCCCCATCCCCGATCCCGTCTTCTTCGTCGCCGCCATGGGTCTGGCCCATGCTCAGGTCTGGCCCACGCTCTGGCCGCTGGCGCTGCAAGGCGCGGGCGCAGCCACGGCGCGCGCCTCGGGCCTGCTGATCATGGCCATTTCGGGCGGCGCGCTGATCCCCCTGCTCTTCGGCCAGCTGAGCCATGCCCTGCCGGTGATGCAGCAGGCCTATGCCCTCGCCATCCCCTGCTACGCGCTGATCCTGTTCTACGGCTGGAAGGGCTGCACCATGGTGCGCTGGCCTTTTGCCAGCCGGGGCTGATGGATTGTCACACAAAAATGCTCTGGTGCCGCCCGTGCAGGCCTCTATAGCCCCGCGCATGGATCACGGAGTTGATATGGATTTCGACGGCTGGCTCTTCGATATGGACGGCACGCTGCTGACCTCCATCCCCTCGGTCGAGCGGGTGTGGAGCGACTGGGCCCGCCGCAACGGCATCGAGGTGGAAAGCTTCCTCAAGCGCATCCACGGCGTTCAGGCCGTGGAGGTGGTGCGCCGCGAAAACCTGCCCGGCCTCGATCCCGAACGTGAAGCCAACCGGCTGGCCGACGCCGAACTCAACGATCTGGACGGCACAGAGGCCATCCCGGGCGTGGCGGCCTTCCTTGCCAGCCTGCCGCCGGAGCGTTGGGCCATCGTCACCTCGGCGCATCGCCGTCTGGCGCTGGCGCGGCTTCAGGCCGTGGGCGTGCCCCTGCCCAAGGTGCTGATCTGCGCCGAGGATGTGGCCCGCAGCAAGCCTGCTCCCGATGGCTTCCTGCTCGCCGCCGCGCAGCTGGGCGTCGATCCCGCGCGCTGCGTGGTCTTCGAGGATTCCCATGCCGGTGTCGCCGCCGGAGAGGCCGCCGGGGCTGCGGTGATCGTGGTCAGCGCCACCCATAAGGAGCCATGGGCAGGCGACCATATGGTGATCCGCGACTATCACGATCCCCGGCTGGCGCTGTCTTCCGCCCTATAGGCCGCCTTCCGCCGCCAACCACGCCACGAAACGCATCAGAAACCCGGCCGGATCGGCATGGCGCGGCACCAGCGCGACATAGCCGGTGCGGCGCACGCGCAGCTCGGGCAAGGGCGTCATCAGGCGGCCTGAGGCGATGTCGATCTCCAGCATGGGCAGCGGGCCGATGCCGATCCCCAGCCCATCCTCCACCGCCTGCCGCGTGATAAAGAAATGGTCGAAGCGCTGCCGGGGCAGGCCGCCCAGATGCGACAGGCCCGCGTGGTCGAGCCAGTCACTCCAGTCACCCGCGCGCGTTTCGCTGGCCAGCAGCGTGTGATCGGCCACATCCTCGGGCCGTGTGATGGGGCGCTGTGCGAAGAGCGCGGGGCTCATGATCAGCGTGTCGACATCCTCCAGCACCGGAATGGCGCGATGCTGCGGCCAGGCCTGCCCCTGCGCCGTGCCGCGCCGGATCGCCAGATCGAAGCCGCCGCGCAGATCCTCCTGAAGCGTGGAGACGGTGTGCACCACCACCTCGGTCTGTGGATGGGTGGCGTGGAAACGGTCGAGGCGCGGGATCAGCCAGCGCATGGCAAAGCTGGTGGGCACGCTGACGCGCAGAATGCGCCGCGCCGTCGGCTGCCCGCAGGCCTGCGCCGCCATGGCCACCCGGTCCAGCGCATGGCCGACCTCCGCCGCAAAGACCCCGGCGACCGGCGTGGCCACCATCCGGCGCCCGTCGCGGCGGAACAGCTTTTGCCCCAACCAATGCTCCAGCGTGGCGATATGGCGGCTGACGGCGCCATGGGTCAGGCCCAGCTCCTGCGCGGCAGCGGCATAGCTGCCCGTGCGAGCGGCGGTTTCGAACACCCTCAGGGCGTTAAGAGGCGGCAGATGGCGCATGCCACAGGTGATAAAAGCTCACGCCTATCGTGAGCAAGTGCCATCTGTTCGCCAAAAGATCATACGTCTAGCGTGGCAGGCAAGGAGAGATCATGCCCGCCATTGCCGCCCCGCCCCAAACAGCCGCGCCCGCCGCGAAACCCTCGCGCAATCTGCTGGCGGCCTGCCTCGCCCATGCACTGCATGATGGCTATACCGATGGGCTCTATGCCTTTTTGCCGATCTGGCAGGCGCAGTTCGGCCTTTCCTATGCCGGGCTGGCGATGGTGCGGGCGCTCTACTCCGGCACGATGGGCGGGCTGCAACTGCCCGCCGAGCGGCTGCTGAAAGGGGTTTCGGCCCGCAGCGCCCTGCTGCTGGCCACGCTGATCGCGGCTGCCGGCTTTCTGGTGATGGCCCTGCCGCTGGGCTTTGCCGGATTGTGCCTCGGGCTGGTGATGGCCGGGATCGGGTCGAGCATCCAGCATCCGCGCGGCTCCTCGCTGGTGCATGAGACCTATCCTGCAGGCTCGCGCCGCCCGCTGGGCATCTACAATTTCTCCGGCGATCTGGGCAAGGCCAGCCTGCCCGCTCTGGCCGCCCTGCTGCTGCCGCTGGTGGCATGGCGCCCGGTGATGGGGCTGATGGCCGTGCTGGGGCTGGTGGTTTCGGGGCTGCTTTACGGGCTGGCGCCCGCCACCCGGCCTGCCCCGTCACACAAGGCGTCCAGAGCGACCGGCGGCGCGCGCAGCCTGACCGGCTTCACCCTGCTGACCGCCATCGGCGGCTTCGATACGGCGATCCGCATGGGCTATCTGCTGTTCCTGCCCTTTCTGGTCCATCAGCGCGGCGGAGGCTCCGCCATGGTGGGGCTGGCGCTGGCCCTGCTGTTCATCGGCGGCGCTTTCGGCAAGGCGACATGCGGCTGGCTGGGTGAGCGGGTGGGCGTCACCGGCACGGTGGTGCTGACCGAGACGGCCACCGCCCTGCTGATCCTGGCCACGCTGGCAACGCCGCTGATGCCGATGCTGGTGGTGCTGCCGCTGCTGGGGGTCGTGCTGAACGGCACCTCCTCGGTGCTCTATGGCACGGTGCCGGAACTTGCGCCGGGTGGGGATCACGGCAAGGCTTTCGCGATTTTCTACACCAGCGTCACCGGCTCGGGCGGTCTGGCGCCCATTCTCTATGGCGCCATCGCCGATCACAGCAGCCAGACCACCGGCATCATGGCAACCGCCATGACAGCCGCGCTGATCGTGCCGCTGGTGCTGGCGCTGAAACCGTTTCTGCAGGCCGGGAAGGAAAGGCAAGCCGCATGACACCATCGATCAGGGGCGCCTGCCATTGCGGCGCGGTCACCTTTCGCCTGCAACTGCCCGAGGGCTTCAGGGATGTACGGCGCTGCAACTGTTCCTTCTGCCGGATGCGCGGCGCGGTGGCGATCTCCGCCAAGCTCGATGAGATCGAGATCCTGAGCGGGGAGGACAGGCTGACGCTCTATCAATTCGGCTCGCGCACGGCGAAGCATTATTTCTGCGCGACCTGCGGGATCTACACACATCATCAGCGGCGCTCCAACCCGAGCCTTTATGGCGTGAATGTCGCCTGTCTGGAGGGTGTCAGCCCTTTCGATTTCACCGAAGTGCCGGTCAATGACGGCGTGGACCACCCTGCCGACACCGGCGCCCCCGCACGTCTGGCCGGAATCTTGCGCTATCAGCCCGTTTGAGGCCGAAAGGCTTGCATCGCAAGAAGGTTAAGGCGGCGGGCCTCTCGCCGCTCATACGAAGCCCTTGCTTTCACGACAGCTTTTGATCATTCACCCGGCGTTCATCCTTTTCTAACCGCAGTTAAGGCATTGAGACTGCGCATGTTGAGGGGCACGCGGGTGGTGCAAGCGATCTTGTCCGATACTGGAAGGCCTGACGCTGCCGCCCTGCGGGGAGGCCGCGCCGCCCGCTGGCTGCCCGTTGCACTCCTTGTCCTGTTCCATGGTACAGTTCCCTATATCGCGGGCAGCATGGCGCCGATCCTCTCGCTGGCCTGTCTGGTGGCACTGGCGCTGCTCACCGGAAAGGCCTGCCTTGCCCGCGCCCGGGCCAGCGGCACGCCGGGTTGGCGCCTGCTGGCGCTGGCCATGGCGATCTGGGCCGGGGGGATGGTGGCCAACGCGGTGGTTCACCTCTCCTTCGGGCATTATCAGGGCGATGCCAGCATCTGCCTGCTGTTCTTCGTGCTCTATGGCGTGCCGCTGGTCTTCGCCACCTCCAGCCCGGACACCGAGCGCCTGTCCGTGCGGGCGCTCGACGCGCTGATCGCCAGCGCTTTGGGCGTGCTGTTCTTCGTCCATACCTTCAGCCTGTCCTCGATGGCGGGGGCCAGCGCGGAGGATGCGCAACTGCTCACCCGCATGTTCGATATCGAGAATGCGCTGGTGGCCCTCTTCGCCCTGCTGCGCTTTGCCACCAGCCATACGCGGGGCAATCGCGATGTCTTCGGCAGTCTGGCGGCCTATGGCGCGGTCTATTTCATCTGCACCGCCTATATGGACCACTGGCAGCAGGACACCGATTACGGCACCTCCTTCGACCTGATCATCGATCTGCCCATGCTGTTTCTGATCGGCCTGACACAGCGTTCGATCAGCAGGCCCTGCGGCAAAACCGTGAATGCCAGCAAGCGCGAGCGCATGGCGCAGGCCATCAGCCCGCTGCTGCTGCCCGCCATGCTGCTGGTGGTCGCGGCGACGATGCTGGGCACGCATCCGCACTGGGCGGTGGCCGGTTTCGCCACGGCCACCATCGTTTATGGCTTGCGCAATGCCCTCACCCATCTGCGCAATCTGGAGGAGCGTGACAGGCTGGCCCAGCTCTCCCGGATCGACGATCTGACCGGCCTGCCCAACCGCCGCAGCTTCGATGCCGCCTTGCAGAGCGAATGGGCGCGGGCCGCGCGCAGCGGCGATCCCTTGTCGATCCTGATGATCGACATCGACCATTTCAAGCAGCTCAACGATCATCTCGGCCATCAGGAGGGCGACCGGCGGCTGCGCGATGTGGCCGAGGCGCTGGCCGCTTGCGCCTCACGCGCGGCGGATATGGTGGCGCGTTACGGCGGCGAGGAATTCGTGGTGATCCTGCCCGCAACCAGCGCCGAAGAGGCCCGCACGCTGGCGGAAACCATGCGGATCGGCGTGCTGGCGCTGGCTCTGCCGACACCGGCACCGGGCGGGCGGGTGAGCATCAGCATCGGGGTCAGCTCGACCATGATGCCCGCGGTGGACGATCCCGATGCTCTGCTGGCCTGCGCCGATGCCGCGCTTTATGCCGCCAAGCGCGATGGCCGCAATGCGGTGCATATGCCGATGGCAGCATAGGACGAACAGCGGGCCGATCAGGGGACGAGCAAGGCTTGCGCCATCTCGGCAATGCGCTCGCGCCAGGCCAGTCTGGCCAGCCATTCTGCCGGAATGCCTTGCATACCATAGAGCGCGCCGGCCAGTTGGCCGGTGATGGCCGCCGTGGTGTCGGCATCGTCGCCAAGATTGGCCGCCAGCAGCACGGCATCGCGGTAGGTTTCGGTTTGATCGACACACCACAGGGCCGCTTCCAGACTGTGAGCCACATAGCCTGAGGACTGAATCCCGGCGCGAGCCTTGCCGCGCCATCCCCCAGCGAGAATGGCGGCAATCGGATCGCTGCCCACACCCTCAGCCGCCTTGAGCGCTGTTTCAAAATCAGCGCCCAGAATGGCGGCGCGCAGGATCAGCGCATAGCCCTCGCAGGCATCGAGGCAGGCGGTGGCGCCATGGGTGGTCGCGCTTTGCAGGCGGGCAGCATCGCGCATCGCCTTTTCGCCATGCTTCACGCCCCAGATCGCAACCGGCGCAAGACGCATCAGCGAGCCGTTGCCCGCGCTGAAGGTATCAGTCGAACCGGCGATGGGGTTGCCGTCCGCCTCGAAGCGGGCCAGCGCGCTACGCGTGGCCATGCCGATATCGAAGCATTCTCCCGTGGCGCTGTACACACCCCAGCGCCACCAGTTGACGAAGCGCCGCATCAGATCGCCCGGATCGAGCGAGCCGCGCTGCGCCAGACTTTCCGCCAGAGCCAGCGCCATGGAGGTGTCATCCGTCCAGACTCCGGCCTCAAGCTGGAACGGGCCGCCGCCGACGATATCGGTGAGCGGCGGCAGGCTGTCCCGCGCGGAGAACTCCAGCGTGGTGCCCAGAGCATCGCCGGTGGCGAGGCCCAGCAGGGCGCCAAGCGCGCGATCTTGGGTTTGCAGATCGATCATGGGATCATCCTTTCTTCAGGCCGCAGCCGTTTCAAGGGCAGCGGGCAGAACCGCTTCACCTGCCGCTCTGGCGCGCAGATCGGCAAAGCTGTGGCGGACCAGCATTTGCCCATCGCGCCACACCGGCACCAGCAGATCGTCTCTGGCATCCACCGCATCCAGCCGTGCCGCGACCAGTCTGCCATCGCGCCTCACCACGGCCTGACGGCCCGCCTTGCTGGCCTTGGTGAGATCGGTGGCGGGCTGCTTGTTAACATCGCGCCAGACGCCATCGGCATCGCGCATGGCATTGGCCTTCATGGCAAAGCGCAGCGTGTCGCGGTTGACCTGTTGCAGCAGGCCGCCGCCCATGCCGAAAGCGATGTTGTCCACGGCAAAGCCCTCTTCCACCAGACGGTCGATCAGGTAGGCGATGCTCTTGATGGTCATGCCGTCGCCCTGAATGACACGGACATGCGGATCGAGAACCCGAAAACCCTTGCCGTTGATCGTGCCGCCAAAGGCCTCCCACAACGTTTTCAGCGCACGGATCGGGGTTTCGACCGGATCGCCGCTGTCGGGGCGGACGACCAGCGTGCCCTTGCGGTTAAGCACCTTTTCGCGCAGCGCGCCGCCCCAGATGTCGCCAATGGCCGCATCCAGATCGTAGCTGTCCGAGACAACCGCCACCAGTCGCCCCTCACCCTCGAAGGCATCGAGCATATTGGCATAGGCATCCTGTTCACGGTCGCGCCCCCAGCTGGTGATCGTGCTGTGTTCAGCAGCGGGGATCGAGAAGCCCGCCATATCCGCGCCATAGTAGCGGCGGGCGGCGAGCAGGGCCTCCATCGTGTCGGTGCCCATGAAGTTCACCAGATGCGCCATGCCGCCAAGGGCTGCGCTCTCCCCGCTGCTGACGCCGCGTGCGCCGAAATCGTGCAGCTTGAAGGGAAGCTGGCCTGCGACATCGTCGCTGGTCTTTTCCAGCCCGGCGCGGATGATCTGGCGGCACTGCCAGCTCAGCGTGGCGACCGTGGTGGGATACCAGATGGCGCGCAGCAAAGCGGTTTCCACAAAGGTGGCGAGCCATGGCAGGCGCGGATCGGTGGTCTCCACCTGCAGCAGAGGCACGCCGGTGGGGACCATCATCCCCTCGGGCAGGGCGCGGATCGCGATGGGCAGGAAGCCCTTGTGATCCTCCATGATCATCTGCCAGCCCGCGCGGTTGAAGGGCACGCCATGGGCGGTGCAGATCGCTTCGGCCTCCTCGATATCCTCGGTGGTGATCGGGCGGGCCAGCAAATCGATCAGGAAGGGCTGCAGGCCCATGAACAGCACTTCGTCAGCAAAGTCATTGGGCCGCGCCTCGACATAAGCGCTGATCGCGCGGGCCTCGGGCGGATATTGCAGGAAGTGGCTGTGCTTGTAGCTGTCGGTGGCCAGGATGAGATTGGTCATGATGTGAACTCCTCACAGTGACGCCGGACGCAGGACTCCCCTGCGCGGCAGATCTCTTTTCAGTTTTCGGTATTCAGGGCCGGATTACAGGTCCGCCATCTCCTCGATGATCGACCAGTGGTCCTCGAAGAGCATCTCGGGGCTGAGATCACCGAAGCGATACCAGCGAGCATGGGCGGCATCGTCGCCCCCCTTCACGCTGAACAGCTTGCGGCGCTCGGGCAGACGGAAGAGGAAGGCGTGGGTGATGATCCGCCCGCGCAAGGACCGGCCCGGCGCATCGAAGACGCGGCTACGCGAGTCCTCGATAAAGCTGGCCAGCATGGCGGGAGGGATCTGCCCCTTGCCGTCGCTGATCGAGGTTTCCTCACGCAATTCGCGGATCGCGGCGTCGCGGATGCGCTCGGCCGGGTTCACGAAGCCACCGGGCAGGGCCAGCAGACCCTTGCCGGGCGCGCGGCCCCGCTCGACCAGCAGGATATGGCCCGATTGCACCACCACAGCATCCGCCGTGACGAAAGGCCCCTTGCCCCATTGCGCGGGATAGGCGGCAAGGAATTCGGCCTCTTCCAGCAGGGCGCGGAAGGTTTCGCCCAGCATGAACTGCTTCAGGAAATCCGCAACGCCCCCCGACAGGATCGAGCCCGCAATATCGGGAATGCGCTGAAAATAGCGCTGACGCACATCGCTGGAGGAAAAGGTGCCGTACTGACTGTCGATCTGGAGATTCTCCCACTCGGGGAAAAGCTTGAGGTAATAGGACGAAGCATCCTTGCCATAGCCCGCCAGCGCCACGCGAAAATCGCTGAGGCCGTGGCTCTGGAAACCATGGTTGTTGCCATGATCCAGCACGATGGCGCGCACCGTGCGCTGCACCTGCGTCACCCATGCCGTGTCGGAATAGAGGTGATCGTCCAGCGGGGCGATGATCAGGCGGCCTTCGGCCACTTCATGGCGGAAGGCGGCGCGCAGCATGGCCTCGCGCTCGGCATAGGTGAAGGGGTTGCGCGGATCGCGCGCCATATTGGCCGAGCCCACCAGCACGATCAGGCGGTTGACCCGCTCCAGCGCATGGGTGATGACATGTTCATGGCCGATATGCAGCGGCTGAAAACGCCCGATAAAGACGCCGAAATCGATGGTATCGTTCATATCCGAGGCTCCCTCGAAAGGTGATGCGAGGCGGACTCCCCGACTCGCTGTAGAGACCTTATATTCATTTGACATATATCCAGTCAACACATAAGTTGCCGCCATGCCTGAGAACACTGCCCAACCCTATGATCCTTCGGCCTATCCGCCCGTGGCGGTGACAGTCGATCTGGTGCTGATGAGCGTGGTGGACGGCCAGTTGGCCGTGCTGCTGCAACGCCGCTCTGCCGATCCCTTCGCCGGAAAGCAGGCACTCCCGGGCAGCTTCGTAAGGCCCGAGGAAGGGCTGGATGATGCCGCAAGGCGCGTGCTGGCCGACAAGGGCGGTTTTGCCGATGAGACAGATGTCTGGCTGGAACAGCTCTATAGTTTTGGTGACCCAAGGCGCGATCCGCGTATGAGGATCGTCAGCGTGGCCTATTTCGCGCTTTTGTCGCCCCAACGTATGGCACAGGCTTTGGCCACCCGCGATGATCTGGCGCTGGTGCCTTTAACCGATCTGGAAGCACCACTTGCTTTCGACCATGCCGCCATCATCGCGCTGACGCATGAGCGGCTGAAGGGCAAACTGGATTACATCCCCCTCGCCTTTTCCCTGCTGCCCGCGCTTTTCACGCTGCGCGATCTGCAAGCGGTGCATGAGGCCATTCTGGGCACGCATCTCAACAAGCCCGCCTTCCGCCGCCGCCTGCTCGACACCGGCTGGATCGAGCCCACCGGCGAACGCGAAGCCGATACCGCCTTTCGCCCGGCAGAACTCTATCGCCGCCGCGCCTGAGGTTCCAGCGCCGCAGCTTTCAGCAGGCCGCGATCCAGCCCATAGCGATCCATCCGCCGATAGAGCGTGGAGCGCGACATGCCCAGCAGCGTGCAGGCCATCGACATATTGCCCGCCGCCGCCGTGATCGCCTGGCTGATCTCCTCGCGCTCATCGAGCACAGCTTCGGGCAGGATCGCGCGAAAGGCCGGGGTGGCGGAGACCATCTCGGCGGGCAGGCAATCGAGACCGACCAGCCCGCCCTGCGCCAACAGGCGCGCCGAGGCCACAACATTGCGCAATTCGCGCAAATTGCCCGGCCAGTCATAACGGCGGACGCAGGCCAGCGCTTCGGGAGTGAAGCGCAAAGGTGCCCCGCCGGTTTCACGGGCGAAATGGGTCAGCAATTCTTCCAGATCACCCTCACGCTCACGCAGCGGCGGCACCGTCACCGATGCGACCGCCAGGCGATGGAACAGATCGCGGCGGAAACGCCCGGCCTCCACCTCGGCACGCAGGTCGCGGTTGGTCATGGCGATCACCCGGACCCTCACACGGCGCACATCGGCTTCACCGATGCGGGTGACGACGCCCTCTTCCAGCACGCGCAGCAGATAGGGTTGCAGGTCCAGCGCCAACTCGCCGATCTCATCGAGGCACAAAGTGCCGCCATCGGCGAGTTCAAAACGCCCGGCGCGCCCCTCGCTGCTGGCCCCGGTGAAGGCGCCCTTGGCATAGCCGAACAGCTCACTGGCGATCAGATCGCGGTTCACCGCGCCGCAGTTGAAGGTGACGAAGGGGCCACGCTCGACCAGGCTGCGGCCATGGATGGCGCGGGCGAACAGCTCCTTGCCCACGCCGGTCTCGCCCTCGATCAGCGCCGGAAGATCGGAGGGGGCCAGCTTGCGGGCGCGCTCCACACAGGCGCGCAGAACGGGGCTCTGCCCCCGGATCGCAGAGAAATCGGCACGGGATGGATCAGCCTCGTCACCGCGCCGCGCACGCCGGGGCGCATGGCGCTCTTCACGCGCGGGGATCACCAGCATATGGCCCGCCAACTCGCCCGACAGATGGATCGGCTTGAACCAGTCCTCGGGCAGCGCGGCATGGCCAGCCTGCGCGGGCAGAAAGGCGGGCTGCCCCATCATCGTGCCCAGCGGCAGGTTCAGCCTTTCCTGCAGCAAACGCGCAGCATGGCGCGAGGCATGCACCAGCCGCCCGCGCGCATCCACAATCACCATCGCATCCCAGCGCGTGCCCGCACCATGGTCCAGCGCGACCTCCATCAGCCGCACCCGCGTCAGATCGGCCTGATGCAGCAGAGCCTGCTCGATCCGCCGCGCGCCCAGCACGGAAAGCGCCACGATCTGGCTGTTGGCGATCCGGCTGCGCGCCGAAAGGTTGAGAATGCCCGCCACGCTGCCGTCCAGCGGATCGAAGATCGGCGCGGCGGCGCAGGTCCAGCTGCGCATACGCTCGCAATAATGCTCCCCGGCATGGACCAGCATCGGCACGCGGTTGGCCAGTGCCATGCCGATGCCATTGGTGCCCGCCGAACTCTCACACCAGTCGCCGCCGCAGCCCAGAGCGATGTCATTGCCCGCATGCAGCGCGGCGCGGTCACCCACGCCTTCCAGCACGACCCCTTGCGGATCGGTGACCAGCATGATGGCATCGGTGCCCATCAGCATCGGCGCGGTGTCGGCCAGCGTGGCGGCGCTGGCGCGCAGCAGATCGCGGTGATCGCGGCGGCGCGCTTCGAAGAACTCGCGCTGCAGCTGGGGCGCATTGGTGGTTTCCAGCCGGACATGCGAGGCGCGGCACCGCTCCCAGCTGTCGGCGATGGAGCCGCGCACACGGATCGAGTCCCGCGCGGCACCGGCCATGAAATCTTCCCAGGCGCGGTCCAGTTCGCGGCGGCTCTGGGCAAAAACGCGCGCGGCCATATTGGCTTCGTCGGGCAGCGCCAGATGCTGTGCCAGAGTCTCTGACGCCAGATTGCCTGACAAGGTCATCACACCTCCAGTCAGCCCTTTTGCGCGCGAGGGCGCCAGCGGGCCTTGATCCTCTCATCGGCCGCGAGCGGATCGCGACTCTTATGGAATGTTGCAGTTTCTAGAATGATCCTGATCGGCTTGTCGATAGTCCATTCGTCGATTGCGCAGAGGATGATGCAAACAAGGCCGCGGATCTTGTGACACAAAGCTGTGACACAGTTTTGTGTCATGACACAAAATCTGGAACAGTTATTGGCCCGATGGTTACAATGACTTTCTGAAACAAACCCTGTTTTTATAGAAAAACGGAGATGGATTTTCGAAAATCCTGAATTGGCACATCCCTTGCTGATCCATCCGCAAACAAACGGCATGGAGACAGGATCGTGTTCCGCATACCCCCCAAGCTCACCGTCACCGGCCTGATTGCGCTGACTCTCACGGCGACATTCTCTGCTCCGCTGGCCGCGCAAATGACCATCCCCAAATCCGCCCCCGCTTCGGGCGACAAGGTTTTTGCGCAGCAATGCGCCGCCTGCCACTCGGTCAAGCCGGGTGAGACGCGCGTCGGGCCTTCGCTGGCCAGTGTCGTCGGGCGCAAGGCCGGTTCGGTGGCTGGCTACGCCTATTCCCCCGCCCTCAAGGCCAGCGGCAAGACATGGAACGCCGCCAGCCTTGACGCATGGCTGACCAGCTCCACCAAAGCCGTGCCCGGCACCAAAATGACCTACGCGCAGGCCGATGCCGGCAAGCGCAAGGCGATCATCGACTACCTCCAGACCGTGAAATGAGACCCCCTATGGCCAAGATCATCCACACCATGATCCGCGTGCTCGAAGAAGAGCGCTCGGTTGCCTTTTACAAGACCGCGCTCGGGCTGGACATTGCCGCGCGCTTTCCCTTCGACGGCTTCACCCTCGTCTATCTGCGCAATGCGGAGAATGACGTCGAACTGGAACTGACCATCAACCACGACCGCAAGGAGCCCTACACCTTCGGCGACGGCTACGGCCACATCGCCGTAACGGTGCCTGATCTGGACGCCGAACATACGCGGATGGAAGCTTCGGGCATCGCCCCGCTGCCGATCAAGGAATTCTTCCGCGAGGGCGCGCTGATGGCCCGCTTCTTCTTCATTCAGGACCCGGACGGCTACAAGATCGAGGTGCTTCAGCACCACGGCCGCTACGTCTGAGCCACCTCCTGTCCAGAACCATAAGAAAGGGAGAGCGATCATGCGTGTGATCGACAGGATCGATATCATGAACCGGCGCACCTTCGGGCGCTCGGTAGGCACCGCCGCGCTGCTGGGGGCTGTGCCTCTGGCGGCGGGCAGCGCCTATGCTGCCGATGGCACGGTGGCGCTGAAAACCGGGCCAGCCTCGGCCTTGCCCGTGCTGGTGAAGATGGCGCGCGACCTCTATCCGCACGATAAGGTCAGCGACGAGGCCTATGCCAAGGCCGTCGCCACCATCGACGACCAGTTCGCCGAGAACAAGAAGGCCACCATGGGCCAGGGCGCGCTGGAACTGGATGGCGCCGCGAAAGCCATCAAGGGCAAGCCCTATCTGGAGCTCGCCAGCGAGGACGACCGCGTCTTCGTGCTGCGCCATATGGAGAAGGCCGGAACGCCCTTCTTCAAGGCGATGCGCGCCGGCATGATCACCGCCCTCTACAATCAGGAAGAGCTGTGGCCGGGCTTTGGCTACGAGGGATCGTCCGCTGAAAAGGGCGGCTACCTCCATCGCGGCTTCAACGATCTGGACTGGCTTCCGGCGTAACGGCGCTGGCGGAGAGGATACAACATGGCTGGAAAATTCGACGTCAATGACGACAGCGTGGTCGTCATCATCGGCTCAGGCGCGGGCGGCGGCACGCTGGCCAACGAGCTGGCGCAAAAGGGCATCAATGTCGTCTGCCTTGAGGCAGGCGCGCGCTATGAAATCAACGATTTCATCAACAATGAATGGGAAAGCTTCGCCCAGCTCGCCTGGACGGACAAGCGCACCACCTCGGGCACATGGCGCGTGGCGCGGGACTTTCCCGAACTGCCCGCATGGATCGTGAAGGCGGTGGGCGGCACCTCCACCCACTGGGCAGGCGCCTCGCTGCGCTTTCAGGAGCATGAGTGGAAAGCCCGCACCCATTATGGCGACATCAAGGATGCCGCCCTGCTCGACTGGCCCATCGATCATGCCGAAATGGCACCATGGTACGCCAAGGCCGAATACAAGATGGGCACCACCGGCACCAATGGCATCCCGCGCCTGCCGGGGAACAACAATTACAAGGTGCTGCACGCCGGGGCGACCAAGCTGGGCTACAAGGAAGTCCACACCGGCAATATGTCGATCAACAGCCAGCCGCGCGACGGGCGGGGCAGCTGCCAGCAGATCGGCTTCTGCTTTCAGGGCTGCAAATCGGGCGCCAAATGGTCGACGCTTTACACCGAGATCCCCAAGGGCGAGGCCACCGGCCATCTGGAAGTGCGCCCCGAAAGTCAGGTGATCCGCATCGAGCATGATGCGCGCGGCCGCGCCAGCGCGGTGATCTATGCCGACAAGAATGGCACCATGCACCGTCAGAAGGCCCGCGTGGTGGCGGTGGCGGGCAATTCCATCGAGAGCCCGCGCCTGCTGCTCAATTCCGAAAGCAACACCTTCAAGGATGGTCTGGGCAACAATGCCGGGCAGGTGGGCAAACATTACATGCGCCACACCACCGGATCGGTCTATGGCATCTTCGAAAAGCCCGTCCATATGTATCGCGGCACGGTGATGGCCGGGATCATCCGCGACGAGGCGCGCCACGACACCAAGCGCGGCTTCGTGGGCGGCTATGAGTTCGAGACGATCTCGCTGGGCGTACCCTTTATGGGCGCCTTCATGAACCCGGGCGGTTGGGGGCGTGATTTCACCTCGGCGCTGGACCATTACGACCATATGGCGGGCATGTGGATCGTGGGCGAGGATATGCCGCGCGCCACCAACCGCGTGACGCTGAACCACAATGCCAGGGACAGGTTCGGCATGCCGGTGGCCAACGTCCATTACGACGATCACCCCAATGACGAGGCCATGCGCAACCACGCCTTCAAGCAGGGCGCGGCGATCTATGACGCGGTGGGCGCGAAACGCACGGTGCTGACCCCGCCCTATCCCTCCACCCATAATATGGGCAGCAACCGCATGAGCGAGAAGCCCGAGGATGGCGTCGTCAACCGCTGGGGGCAGAGTCATGAGGTGAAGAACCTGTTCGTCTCGGACGGCAGCCAGTTCACCACCAGCGCGGCAGAGAACCCCACGCTGACCATCGTGGCGCTGGCCATCCGTCAGGCAGATCACATCGCCGGATTGATGTCGCGCAAGGAGATCTGAGTGCCGCGCGCCAATCTCCCCCATCCGGAACACAAGGGACAGCTTTATGATCAGCACTGCCATTTTCCCCAGCCGCTATGTTCAGGGCGACGGCGCGCTCGACCTGCTGGGCGATGAGTTGAAGCGGCTCGGCGCCAAGCCTTATGCCGTGGTCGATGCCTTTGCCCATCAGGCCTTTGGCGCGGATCTTCAGCGCGTGCTGGAGAAGGCCGGGCCCTTCACGCTGGAGGTCTTCGGCGCGGAATGCTCCGATGAGGAGGTCGAACGCCTCGTCGCTCAGGCCCGCAGCAATGACACCGATGTGATTGTGGGCATCGGCGGCGGCAAGGCGCTGGATACCGCCAAAGCCGTCGCCCATGCCATGGGCCTGCCGGTGGCCATCGTGCCGACCTTGGCCTCCACCGATGCACCCTGCAGCGCGCTGTCCGTGGTTTACACGCCGGAGGGGGCCTTCAAGCGCTATCTGGTGTTGCCGCGCAACCCCGATCTGGTGCTGATCGACACCGGCATCGTCGCCAAGGCCCCGGTGCGCTTCCTTGTCGCAGGGATGGGCGACGCGCTGGCCACCTGGTTCGAGGCCGAGGACTGCCGCGCCACCCGCGCCGCCAACATGACCGGGCGCCCCGGCCCGATGACCTCGCATGGCCTCGCCAAACTCTGCTACACCTGCCTGATCGAGGAAGGCCAGATGGCCCGCACCGCCTGCCAGCATGGCGTGGTGGTCCCCGCGCTGGACAATGTGGTGGAGGCCAACACGCTGCTGAGCGGCCTCGGCTTCGAGAGCGGCGGCCTTGCGGCAGCCCATGCCATCCACAACGGCCTGACCGCGCTGGATGAAACGCATCACTATTACCACGGCGAAAAGGTGGCCTTCGGCCTGCTGTCGCAACTGTGGTTGACGGGGCGGCCCCGCGCAGTGGTGGATCAGGTCTATGGCTTCTGCCGCGCGGTGGGTCTGCCCACCACCTTTGCGGAAATCGGCCTCACCGATCCACGCCCGGACCAGCTGGAACTGGTGGCGCAGCGTGCCTGCGCGCCGGGCGAGACCATCCACAACACGCCCTTTGCCGTCACGCCGCGCATGGTGGTGGCTGCGATGGTCGCGGCGGATGCCGAAGGGCAGCGTCTGGCGACGTTGGGCTGAGCCATGCTGGAGATCGTCCCCGTCCCGACCTTCGCCGACAATTACGTCTGGCTGGCCCATGATCCGGTGAGCCGCGAGACAGCGGTGGTCGATCCCGGCCAGGCCGAGCCGGTGCTGGCCGAGGCACAGGCGCGGGGCTGGGCGATCACCCAGATCTGGAACACCCATTGGCATGACGACCATATCGGCGGCAATGCAGCCATCAAGGCCGCAACCGGGGCGCTGGTGACCGCCCCGGCGCGGGAAGCCGACAGGGTCGCCACCGCTGATGTGCTGGTGGGTGAAGGCGACACAGTGCGTCTGGGCGAGCATATCGGCCATGTGCTCGCCCTACCCGGCCATACTTTGGGCCATATCGCCTACCATCTGCCCGGCGTGCTGTTTGCAGGCGATACGCTGTTTGCAATGGGCTGCGGGCGGATCTTCGAAGGCACGGCGGAGCAGATGTGGGGCAATATGCAGCGGCTCGCCGCGCTGCCGCCCGAAACGCTGGTCTATGCGGCCCATGAATACACGCTGGGCAATGCGCGCTTCGCCCTGACCATCGAGCCGGAGAGCGCCGCCCTGCAACAGCGCGCGGCAACGGTCACCGCCCAACGTGAGGCCGGGCAGATCACCCTGCCCACCTCCATCGCTCAGGAACTGGCCACCAATCCCTTTATACGCGCCGGATCCGTGGAAGACTTCGCCCGCCGCCGCGCCGCCAAGGATGTGTTTTGATGAGCGCCGACCTGCTGCCCCGCCTGCGCGCCATCGTCGGCACCGCCCATGTGAAGACCGGCGAAGGCGCCACGCGGCGCTTCGCCACCGGCTATCGCTTCGGCTCGGGCCCGGTGCTGGCGGTGGTGCAGCCCGGCTCGCTGGTGGAGCAGTGGCGGGTGTTGCAGGCCTGCGTTGCGGCCGGCGTGATCGTCATCCCGCAGGCCGCCAACACGGGGCTCACCGGCGGATCGACGCCGCATGGCGCCTATGACCGCCCGGTGGTGCTGATCAACACCATGCGGATCACCGGCACGCATCTGATCCAGGACGGCGCTCAGGTGGTCTGCCTGCCGGGCACCACCCTCTTCGAGCTGGAAAAGCTGCTACGGCCTTTGGGGCGCGAACCGCATTCGGTGATCGGCTCCTCCTGCATCGGCGCCTCGGTGTTTGGCGGGGTCTGCAACAATTCGGGCGGGTCGCTGGTGCGGCGCGGGCCGGTCTATACCGAGCTGGCACTGTATGCGCGGGTGGATGAGCAGGGGCAGTTGCGCCTCGTCAACCATCTGGGCATCGCTCTGGGCGACGATCCTGAAACCATCCTTGCGCGTCTTGAACAGGGTCGGTTCGATCCCTCGGATATCAGCGCAGAAGGTCGCGCCTCGGATCAGAACTATGGCGCGCATGTCCGCGCCATCGATGCCGAAACCCCCGCCCGCTTCAACGCCGATGCCGCCCGCCTGTTCGAGGCTTCGGGCAGCGCTGGTAAGCTGATGCTCTTCGCGGTGCGCCTCGATACGTTCGTCGCGGAAAAAGAAACCGCCACCTTCTACATCGGCACCAATGACACTGCGGAACTGACCGCGCTGCGCCGTGCGATCCTCGGCGATTTCACTTCGTTGCCGATCTCCGGCGAGTACATTCACCGCACCGCTTTCGACATCGCCGCCATCTACGGCAAGGACACATTTCTTGCGATCCAGCACCTCGGCACCGATCGCCTACCCGCACTTTTTGCGCTGAAAGGCCGCGTGGATGCCATCGCCACCAGGCTGGGCGACCGCGTGATGCAATTTGCCAGCAAGCTGTTCCCCAACCATCTGCCCAAGCGGATGCGTGCCTACCGCGACCGCTATGAGCATCACCTCATCCTGAAAATGGCGGGCGAGGGCATCGCTGAAACCCGCAAGCTGCTGGCCGTAACCTTCCCCAGTGGCATGGGGGATTTCTATGAATGCACGCCGGAAGAAGCCACCGCTGCCTTCCTCCATCGCTTCGCCGTTGCCGGTGCGGCCGTCCGTTATCGGGCGGTCCATCACCGCGATGTGGAGGATATTGTCGCACTCGATGTGGCGCTGCGCCGCAACGATCAGGACTGGTTTGAAACCCTGCCCGCCCGGATCAGCGAGCCGGTCATTCATGCGCTCTATTACGGGCACTTCTTCTGCCACGTCTTCCATCAGGACTACATCGTGCGCAAAGGCACCGATGTTCATGCGCTGGAACACCGTATGCTGGAGATCCTCGACCAGCGTGGCGCCGAATATCCCGCCGAGCACAATGTCGGCCATCTCTATCCTGCCAAGCCCGCATTGCAGGAGCATTATCGCGCGCTCGATCCCTGCAACTGCTTCAACCCCGGCATCGGCCAGACCTCCCGCAAGGAGCATTGGGCATGACCGGCCCGGGCTTCACACCCGGGCCGGCCCCCGTTCCATCAGGAGAACTGGATGCCGCCGTCGATCAGCACGCACTGGCCGGTCATGTAATCGCTGTCCGGCCCGGCGAGGTAGGAGGCCAGCTTGCCGATGTCCTCGGGCACCGAGACACGGCCCAGCAGGATCGCCTCGGAGTATTTCTTGATCGCCTCGCCCTTGGGCAGGCCTTCTTCCTTGGCGAGCTTTTCGTCGATCAGCTCCCACATCGCCGTGCCCACGATGCCGGGGCAATAGGCGTTGACGGTGATCTTGTGCTTGGCCCACTCCATGGCGGCGCCCTGAGTCAGCCCGCGCACACCCCACTTGGAAGCCGAATAGGGCGAAAGCAGCGCAAACGGGCGATAGGCCACGATGGAGGCCGCGCCGATGATCTTGCCGCCGGTGCCCTGCCTGATCATCTGCTCGGCGGCGGTCTTGTAGCACAGGAAGGTGCCGCGCAGGTTGACGCCCATCATGTTGTCCCACGCTTCGACCGTGGTTTCCAACAGGCTTTCCACCCGCGCGATGCCCGCGTTGGAAATCATCACGTTAAGCGCGCCCAGGTCCGTGGCGACCTTGTCGACCATGGCCTTCACCTCGGCCTCGACCGAAACGTCGGCGATGGCGGTGGTGACCTTCACGCCCTTGGCGCGGATTTCGCCGGCAGTCTCTTCCAGCTGGTCGCTATTGGCGGCGATATCGTTCAGCGCGATGTCATGCCCGTCTTCCGCCAGACGCAGCGCAACGGCCTTGCCGATGCCCCGCGCGGAACCCGTCACCAAGGCGACCGAACCCGAAATCTTGGTCATATCTCTCTCCTTGTTCAGGGGCGCGTCCTTCAAGGATTTGGGCCCCGTGAGAGACAAGCTAGGCACCCCCACAAGCCCGCGAAAGCAGCCAGTTTTATCCGGGCGATGACTTTCGGAGAACGCCCATGAAGCTGCATCATATGCGCCATTTCGACGCGGTGGCACGCCACGCCAGCCTGCATGGTGCGGCGCGCGCCCTGGGCGTGGCACAATCCGCGCTGAGCCGCAGCATCCGCGAGCTGGAGCATGATCTGGGCGTGGAACTGCTGCTGCGCTCGGCGCGCGGCGTGGCCCTGACCACGGCGGGCGAACGTTTCCTGATCCGCGCCCGCCGCGTGCAGATGGAAATCGAGCAGAGCCGCGACGAAGCCGCTCAGGAAGCGGGCGAGCAGGTCGGTTCGGTGACGCTGGGCCTGTCTTCCACGGCGCAGCGTGTGGCCATGCCCGCCATGGTGCGCCGCTTCCGCCGGGCCTGGCCGGGGGTGCGGCTGATCGTGGTGGAGGGCGATCTGCCCGACCTCCACAAAAGGCTTGGCGAGGGCACGATCGATCTGTGCATCGCCCCGCCCAGCTCCTCGCCCTTGCCGCCAGCGCTGCGCGAGGAGCGCGTGGTGGTGATGGAACAGGCGATCTTCTGCCGCGCCGGTCACCCCGCCGCCGATGCCGCCAGCCTTGCCGAGCTGCGCGGGCTCGACTGGATCGAGCTGAGCGAAATGAACTGGCCGGAAGCAGGCATGATGCCGTGGCTGGCGCTGAGCGAAGGCGCGGCCATCCGCCTTTCGGGCCTGCTCTCGGCAGCGGCGCTGGTCGCCAATTCGGAGATGCTGGCCGTGCTGCCGCGCATCGCTGTGGAGGCCTCCAGCCTTGCCGCTCAGCTGGACATCATTGCCGTGGACGATATGCCGCCCGATCTGCCGCTCAGCGTCTTCACGCGCGCCGGGCTGCCGCTGACCCCGGCGGCGCAGTTTCTCTATGACACGGCGATCAATCTCTTCGCTCAGGACGCGCCGCTGCCAAAACCCGCCATCAGGCAGCGCGCCGCCAATGACCGCCTGTGCCGCACGGAACCGCAGGCGCGCTTTGGCTAGGGCACGCTGACGGAGGAAAGGATCGAACCATGCTGACGAACACCAAAAGACCGCCTCCCGGCTGAGATCGCGCGGCGCAACCCGCGTTTGACCCGAGAAAAATCATAACATCAGGAAGGATTGCCCATGAGCAATAAGGCAGGAGCCCGCACGGGCACCGGTCAGAACCCCGCTGCGCGCGTGCGAAAGGCAGGCCAGCGCGGAAGACCAACAGAACAGACCCTGTACGGGCTGGCGCTGATCGCGCTGAGCCTTGCCGCGCCGGATCGGGCTCAGGCGCAGGACACGGCAGCAGCGCCGTCCAACGACCCGATCATCTATCTGATGCAGAGCCTGAAAGCACGCGGCGTGCTGACGCAGCAGGACTATGATGCGGTGATCGCCCGGATGAAACCGGCAGCACCGGCCAGCAATGCGATCGCCGTTCAGACCACGCCAGCTCCCTCTCCTTCAGGCACAACGCAACTCGCTTCGGCGGCAGAAACCGTGCCTGTCACGGCCCCGGCAACCGCAGCAGCGCCAGACAAAGGCCTCAAAGTCACCGGCAGCCTCGATCATGGCCTTGGCCTCGCCGTGGGCGATGTGCGGCTGACGCTCCATGGCTCGGTCAACGGCTATTATGTTCACAACAGCGGCTCGCCTGCCGATGCGGCCCATACCGTCAACGGTGGCGTCGCGCAGGCGGGGCAGACCAGTTCGTCGATCCGTTCGGGCTTTGCTCCGGCCTATCTGGTCGGCAATGTTGCCACCACCCAGCGCGGCTGGGATATCGGCATGACCTTGGGTTTCTATCCGGGCATCACCAGCATTGCGGCGGGCGCCGGTTCGCCTCAGGCCTTCCAGACCGGCGGGCTCGACATCCGTCAGGTCAATCTCACCCTCTCTCGCCCCGGCGTGGGCGAGTTCAAGATCGGGCGCGACACCGGCCTGTTCGGCGTGGATGCAGAGCTTCAGGATATGGTGTTGCTGGGCGTGGGCATCGCGCCCGCCAATCCGGCGCCGACCAATTCCACACTGGGGCGCATCGGCGCGGGCTATATCTATTCCGACTGGATTCCCCAGATCACTTACACCACGCCCAATATCAAAGGTTTCAAGGCCTCTGTGGGTGTCTTCCAGCCTTTGGAAACCGTGGGCCGGTCGGAAGTCAACAGCACGCCGGGCTTCCAATACCGCCTGACCTACAACACGAAGATCAACGATCTGTCAGCCACGCTATGGTCCTCGGCCATCATCCAGAAGCATGATCCGATGACAGGCGCGGTGGGCACGCCTTATACCGGCAAGGGCATCGATATGGGCGCGAAGCTGGGTTACGGCCCCTTCGCGCTGACGGGCTATTACTACACCAGCCAAGGGTTGGGCATCATCGGCCTATTCCAGCTGGCCGTGGCGGATAATGGCAACACCCGCAAAGGTGACGGATACTATCTGCAAGGCACCTATAAGGTGGGGCGCTTCCAGTTCGGCGGCAGCTATGGCGGCAGCTCGCTGGGTCTGGCGAAGGACGAGCCGGTCTCCGATCTGGTGAAGCACACCTATACCTCTGCCGGGCAGATCCGCTATCAGCTGACGGATTGGGTGACGCTGATCGGGGAATATTTTCACACCGATTCAACGGCCCACAATGGCAATAAGGCCAGTTCGGACACGATTTCAACCGGCGCCACGCTGGCGTTCTGACAAGTCGGATATGAATATATAATCTTAATATTTTACATTATTGAGCGCAATGCCGAATAATCGAAGGCCTGAATACCAATTTTTGCTGTATAGATTCCACTTCTTGCGCCCCTTTATCGCAAACAAGGTCGAGATACACATCACAATGATCCGAGCGAAACTGATGAACCTCGCTCCCGCATACCGGACGTGATTCGACATCCATTTCGTCAGGATTCCTGCCATGATTGCATCTCGGCCTAACCATAAAGTAATCCCCCCAAAGCGACCTAAAAAATAACAGAGCAATCCTCCAAACTGTAATTATCGCCCTTGGCAATTCCCATGACCTAAAAACGATCAGATTGACAGATTTCCGCTACTCTTAATTTACCACCAGCCACCTAGAGGTGGGATCAATTCCGTAGGAAAGTTATTCAGGTAGTGCAGGATAACACCCGGCCATATCGACCGTAATTTGAGCGTCATAGCCGCCGTTATGGGGCCAAAAATGAAGGCAGTATAAAACATTTGATATTCAAGATCGCCATTTGTCATCCAGAATGTATTTTTCAAATGCCAAAGTCCGAACAATATTGAAGATATAACAATCGCCCATATTCCGCCGTAGGCTTTCTCAAGGGCGCCCAGGATAAAACCTCGGAATAAAATTTCCTCTGTGATGGGAACGAATAAAATCCAAACATCCGGAGGGCCTCCAAGCATATTGCCGTTCAAATGGAAGCTACGAGAAAATAGAAGTGTTGTTGAAATATATAGAAGACAAACAGCGATAATCTGCATCAGCGGCGTAAAAACCCAAATCCTTCGAATCTTCAGAAGTTCGATAGGGTATTCATCACTGCTCATATCGAGGGTGTCCGGTTCAAAGCATGAAAGCCTTTATGGATCACGCTTTGGCTGCAAAAGCAATCACTTACTGAAACCGTCAGCTGACTGACCGCATCTCATGGAGCCAACTCCCTTGGCCTTTGATGGTGTGCGTAAAACAGGCCGACCAATGGCCGATCTTTGACATCCGGTGCGACCACCTAAAATCGACCAGAAGCACCCCGCACCAGAGGAGAGTTCCGGTGCCGTCACGTCCTGCATCTGAACCAATAGCGGCTTTGCCTACCCCCCTATTCCGGTCCCCAGACCATCCTGGCGCCTTGCCGCTTTGCCTCGATTCCCCCCTGCTTCCGCCGAGATGGCTGTCCATCCTGGTCCGGAAACTGCTTTGCGAAAGCAGCCCTTCATCCCTAGGAAACGGCAGGCGACAAAGAGCTATGTGACGGCTCGCGATCCGGCGTGTTCTATGAATGAAGGACTAGTTTTTGAAAGAATTCCAACCTTTCTTCGCAGTGTATTCGCGGTGAAAGCTGAAGACCTTTCAATGTCCGCCTCCGATATCTCGCACGTGAAATGGCACCCAAACATCAGTAGGTGACATGCACAGTTCCCAGAATTCGTCGCGGATCGCCGATAAAATTCTGCCCGCCCACACCACCAATCGACTGATAGTAATAGGCATTGCCCAAATTCGTTGCGTTGACGGCCAGCGTGACACGATCCGTGGCGCGATAGCTGATCCGCGCACCCACCGTGGTATAGGCCGGCTGCACCAACGTGCCGCTGGTCGCCACCGTGCTGTAGCTGCTGGTTGCATAAAGTGAGGCACCAAGGCTGAATTTCGACCAGCGGCCCGGCAGGCGGTAATCGGTCCACAGCTTGAAGAGGTGTTTCGGCGCGATGGCAGTAAAGGGCTCCCAGCCATCAACGTTGCCGGTCGCGCCATCGTCGGCAGCGTTCAGCACCTTGACCTCGGTATAGGTATAACCGGTGTTGATGGTCCAGTCAGGCGTGATCTGTCCTGAGAGCGAAACCTCGATCCCGCGATTGCGCACCTTGCCCTGAGGCACCGAAAAGCCCGACAAAGGCTGCAGCGGATCGGTGATGGCGCGGTTGCGTTCGGTGATCTGGAACAGGGCAAGGGCGGCGTTGAGCTTACCATCCAGATATTCACCCTTCAGCCCGGCCTCGAACTGCTCGCCATCCACCGGCTTGACCAGAGCGTTTGTTTCGGTGCGCGCGGTCTGCGGCTGGAACACCTTGGCATAGCTGCCATAGAGCGAGTGATGGCGATCGAGATCGAGCACCAGCGCTGCATAGGGGGTCAGCTTGGCCTTTTCGCTGTCAGCGGTGCGGGTGCTGCCGAAGGGGTTGTTGGCCGGATCGGGATCATAGATGCCGCGCCACCAGGAGAGATTGCCCCCCAGAATGAGCGTCAGCGGCGCGATCAGCCTGAAGCGGCCATTGGCATAGAGGCTGTAGCGATCGGCGTATGTGGTGCCGCCATAGAAGGTGGTGATCGGCACGGCGGGCAGATGTGCCAGATCCTGCGCAAGATTGGCCGTGGCCAGCCCTGCCCCCAGCCCGTCGAGAAGATAATCGTCGGTATGCTGCTGGTTGAAGCCGACGACCAGCTGGTGGGTCTGCCCAAACAGCTGCAGGGGCCCGGTGGCGTGGAGATCGACGGCATATTGGTCGATCCGCTCCTGCCCGGAGAAACTGAAATAGGTAAAGTCTCCGGTGGCACGCTCAACCGCGCCGGATTGATAGGCCCCTGCAATGTCGGTGGAACGGTTGCCGAAATAGAGCGTGCTCAGCTTGAGCTGCCAGCCCGATCCCAGTCTCTGCTCCAGTTCCAGAAAGGCGGTGGTGGAGTTGTAGGCATCATGGTTGAGGGGGCTGCCGACATACTGTGAACGTGGCAGACGCAGCAGGGTGTAATCGTCATAGGCGGCCAGCCCTTGCGATTCACTGCGCTGCGCCAGACGCTGATAGCTGCCCCCCACGCGTAGCAGGGTAGAGGGCGAAAGGTCGGCCTCTGCCACGCCATAGATCAGCAGGTTGCGCTTGTAGGTGGTGTTCTGGGTGAGATCGGTGCTCTGGTAAGATTCCAGCAAGCGCACGCGCACCGAATGGCTGGTGTTGACCGGCCCGGTCACATCCAGCGTCTCGCGGTAATCATTGTAGCTGCCGATCCCCAGATCAGCATTCACCTGAAACACATCGAGCGGATGCTTGCGCACCAGATTGACTGTGCCCCCCGGCCCCGCAAAGCCGTTGAACAGCCCGGCAGGGCCTTTGAGCATCTCGACGCGGTCATACATCGCCAGCCCGGGGCTGAGCGGTCCGTTCGAGGCGGTCGAAATGTCGATCGGCACACCCTCGATCTGGATGTTGTCGATCGGAAAGCCGCGTGAAAACAGGTCGGAACGCGCATCGCGATAGGGCGCGACCACCACACCCGGCGTCTGGCGCAGGGCATCGTTGAGATCGACCAGATTTTGCCGCTGGATCTGCATCTGGCTGACGACATTGACCGTCTGCGGCGTCTCGCGCTGGCTGACGGGCATCTTTGAGGCGATGGTGGTGGGCGGCGTCACCTGCCCGGCATAGGGGTCGCTGGAATGAGCGGCAGCGCTCTGCCCGTTTGCGCCACCACTCGGGCCGTTCATGCCTTCGACCTCGACCGCGCCAAGCTGGATGGCGCTGCCCGCAGTCTGGGGCGCGGGCTCAAGCTGCACTGTATCCTGACCGGTGATCCGGAACGTCAGCCCCGTACCGCTGAGCAGGCGCGATAGCGCCGCCATCGGAGCGAGCGTGCCCGAAACGCCCGGCGAGCGGGCCGATGCCGTCAGCGCGCCACTGGCCGCGACCTGCAGGCCGGACTGATAACCAAACTGGATCAACGCATCGGCCAAGGGACCGGGCGCAATCGCAAAGCTGCGCGCCGCGCTACCAGCAGAGGGCCTAGCCTGAGCCTGCGGCAAGCAGAGCGGCAATGCGCAACTGGCCATCAGGGCGATGGCGCCTGCTTGACGGCAGATGCGCTTGATGGAGATGCCTTCAGCACGGGTCTTCATGAATTCTCGTTCCTTCCAACGCCACGTCGCAAGCTGCAATTGCGTCGCAGATGCACATTTCGTTGGGAGACGATGGCACTCGCCGATTTTTTTGCGCCGACAGGAAAAATTTTGATGGTTGTGTTACTGGCGCGCGGTCACGACCAACACCCATGGGGTGATCTGCACCACCCGCCCCCTTGCGGGCCCCACCAAAGCCGTCAGCGCCGCCCTGGGGTCACTCGCGTCGAAAACCCCCGTCACCGGACTGCCCGCCAGAGCTGCATCGGCCAAGATGATCGTGCCGCCAAACCACGGGCGCAGAGCATCCACCACTTCGGAAACCGGCCGATTGCGCGCAGCGATACGGGTCGAGGGCCCGGCGGTCAGTTCGGGCGGAAGGCCGCTTCCGCTTTCGATCCGATCTCCGTCATGACGCAGCCATTCACCACGCCCCAGATTGGTGCCATGCGGGCTTCCTTTAACATCGACGCGCACCTGCCCATCATCCACCGCCAGCACCGAAGCGCCCCCGCGCAGGGCCAGATCAAAGCGCGTGCCGACATCGGTGGTGACCATCCCCGCACTCTCCACAAGGAAAGGCCGGGCGGCATCATGGCGGACATCGAAAAAGGCCTCGCCTGCCAGAAGCGAGACACGCCGCTCCCCACCGGAAAAGGACACAGCAACCGCGCTGCGCGGTCCCAGCCGCATCACGCTGCCATCCGCCAGATTGACTGTGCGGATCTCCGAGGTTCCGGTGATCTCATCGGCGCGCAAACGCAGCAGCAGGCCGGGCGTGACCGCCATCACCACCATCGCGGCCATAGCCAGCCCTGCCCAGCTGACCCGGCCCATTCTGAAACGCGTCTCAGGTTTGGGAGGCGGCGCCGCAGCCAGCAGATCGCTTGTATGGCTGATGCTGTTCCAGGCCATGGCGTGTTTGGGATCGGCAGCCAGCCACTGCTGGAACAGGGCGCGCTGCTTGTGATCCTCCGGATCGTCTTCCAACAGGATCAGCCAGCCTGCCGCCTCCTTGCGGGCCTGTTGCAGAGGGTCAGCCATGGGCGGCAACCGCAGGAGAAGCGCTGGAGAATGGCCTGCCATATGTCCCGGACGACATGGGAAGATCAATGTTCACCGCGGGCCTCGGTTCCGACATGACGGCGCGCGTCGCAATAGGCCACACCCTCGGCAATCAGCGTGTGGACCCTGCCCACCGAAAGGCCGAGATGCGCAGCGATCTCGCGCAGCTTGCGTCCCTCCATGCGGTTCATGCGCACGGCAATCTGCGTGCGCTCGGGCAGTTCCGCCAGCGCTTCCATCACGCGGTCCAACTCGCTGCGCGCAGTGCTGGCCTGCTCAGCCGAGGGCTGCTGATCGGCGACCGCCCCGGCGATGGCATCAACGCTGCTCGCAAAACGCGCCGTCTCGCGCTTCATCGCACGGAGGCTGTCCAATGCCAGATTGCGCACAACCCGATAGAAATAATCAATCGGATCGCGGATGAGATCGGGGTCTTTCACATGATGCAGGCGCAGCCATGCCTCCTGCACCACATCCTCGGCCTGCGCACGGTCGGCGATGATCGTATCGGCGTAGCGGGTCAGAGCAAGGCGATGCGCGCGATACAGATCGAGAGCGAGCCGATGGTGGTTCACGATAACATCCTGCACACCCTCGTGAGCACCAAACCAGAAGTTGCGAAAGCTTCTCAGAAGCGCTGTAGCTTTGGCCGCGAGCCCCAGCAACCCACTTTTGCCGACAGCCGGTGGTTCCGTCGATACTTCTCGGGGAGTGCAATTTTGACTCTGATGCCTGAATATGACAGCCGACCGGAGGGCTGGTTTATCATCTCGTAAAGCCTATGCTCTCTGGCCAATCCGGCGTTCAGGACATGCTGGCGGATGCGACACTCTCGCATTCTCGTTTTTTCATCCCCTTGGAACACTGGGCGCAACCCCAAACCTGCGCCGAAACGCGGTGGCAAAAGCGGCAGGCGTATAACCGACTTCCCACGCGGCCTGAGACACGCTCCACTCCCCGCTGGCAATCAGGCGATGCGCCTCATCAAGCCGGGTGGACGGGACGAACGCGGAGGGCATCGCGCCGAGCAGCAGGCGGAATCCCTCGGCCAGCTTGCGCATGTTCATGCCGACATGACGGGCCAGTTCGCTGAGGTCAGGCGGGTCGCCCAGTCGGTTCAGCAGCAGGTTCCGCGCGGCATGGAGGCGCTCGATCTCGGTGACGGTCTACCGAGGCTGCCGCGCCGCCTGCGCGGTCAGATGATCGACGGCCAGCCCCGCCAGCTCCAAGGCCTTGCTGACAAGATAGAGCCGACGCCCCGGCCCCTGCAGCGGACAGGTCAGGATCTGGCACGAGAGGCTCAGAATGGCGGGCGCCGCCGGGCGGCTGACAAAGAGCGGGCCGCTACGCGCATCGCGGCCATAGATGCTGCGGCACCATGGCACGATCTCGCTGCCCAGAAAATCCTCGCAGGCCTGCGCATCGATGGTCAGCGTCACATAATGCAGGGCTGCGGTGGGATCGAAAGCTGAACAGCGCTGTGCCACCCCTGATCGGCGATGACGCAAAGGCTGGGGCCGGACACATTGACCTTGCCGCGCACCGGCATCTCGCAGGTCAGCGCACCGTTGAGCATCAGCACCAGCTTGAGGCCCTGATGCAGGGTTTCCATCAGCCCGGCGGGCGGTTGCGCCAGCACGCCCGCCCGACACGGCCAGTAACCCTGCCGCCGCGAAGCGCCACGGGGTGTTGGAGCCGGACGTGTCAGCCATGGCGCATGGCCGAGGGCAGCATGCCATAGGCCCGGCGGAACAGGCGGGCGAAATGGCTGGGATTGGCATAGCCCACCGCCAGAGAGGCCTCGGTCACGCTGACCATGCCGCTGCCCAGCAACTGCCGGGCATGATCCAGCCGGTCGGCCTGAAGAGTGGCATGGACTGGCAGGCCGAAGCGCAGACGAAAGCCCTGCTTCAGGCGTTTCTCGTTCAACCCGACGGCCTTGGCCAGACCCGCGATCGACCATGGATGATCGAGCCGGGCCCGCATCATCAAGCGGGCGCGGTCCAGTTGCGCGCCGTCGCGCTGGCAGGCCAGTAGCGCGGGCGCAGGCGGGCGCATCAAGGCCACCACAGTGTCGAACAGGGCCAGCGCCTGCCCCTCGATGCGTAGATCGGCCATGCCGCCCAGACGGACATCACGCAGGATCGCCTCGGCCAGCGCCAGAAGCGGGCCGGGCGCGGGCATCTGCCCCAGCCACAGGGTCGGGGTGGACAGCGCATGGAGCGGATGGGTCTTGCCTGCCTTGTCGAACAAGGCATCGAACAGCGGCAGGCTGCCGGTTCTGGCGAGAAAGCTCGGCGACATCCGCAATTCAACCAGCCGCATCAACGTGTCGGCCTCGGAAACAGCGACGCCGCGCGTGGTCTCACGCGCCAGTGAGACATAAAGCGTGCCCGGGCGATAGGTGCTGGCCTGCATATCGTCTGCCGCGCCGAGAATCTCGCTGTGCCCCTGCCCGGAGAGCAGGACGGTGATGGCCAGACAAGGCTCGGTGGTTGCCTCGACGCGATAGCCCTGGCGCACGGGCTGATGATAGGCATTGAGGTCAAATCCGGGGCGCAGGTTGAGCCGCACCACCCAGCCCTGCCCGCGCGGATCGTCCTGCCCCGCAAGGCCGGAGAAATGATCCTGCGGCGCCAACCCCACCGGGGCCTGAGCGCGATGGTCGGCCTGACTGGGGGCGCGTTCGATCAGTTCCACCCGATGTTCCTTCTCTCGATGCGCCCTTCTAATTGCGAACGCTTCGCAAAGTCAATTAAAGTTCCGATCGCGGCATTGACGGGCCCGATCGCGTTAGCGCGATGCCGCCCCGATCCGGCACAGGGCGCCCGGGGCCAGAGGGGGCCCCGCCGGAGATCCATCGCGTGTCCATTGCCTGCCAACTTGCCACATTGTTGCTGACTTCTTCCGCCGCCGTGCCAGCCGCAGCCGCGGATATGGACAGCACCAGCGACCAGATCATCGTCACCGCCGCCAAGCGCGCGCAGGCCAGTCAGGATCTGGATGCCGCCGTGGCCGTGGCCGACAAGGATGATTTCGCAAGGCGCGGCTTTCAGGGCGTGGAGCAGATTGACCGCCTGCTGGCCGACATCACGCTGCGCGCCCGCTCGTCTCAGGCCTATACCAATGTGACGATGCGCGGTCAGGCCTCGCTCGATTACTACAATCCGGCGGCGCAGCTCTATGTCGACGGGCTGCCTCAGGATCAGGCGCTGTTCTTCCGTCAGGTACCGATCGATCTCGACCGGGTCGAGGTGCTCTATGGCCCGCAGGGCACGCTGTATGGGCGCGGCGCGCTGGGCGGGGTCATCAATGTCGTTACGCGCAGGCCCGACGATCAGCTGCGCGGGCAGGTCGAGGGCAATGTCAGCTCGCTGGGCTCTGGCGGTCAGGCGCTGGTCAATCTGCCGCTGGTCAAGGATGCGCTTTACGCTGATGTCAGTGTGGGCGCGCGGCACCAGAAGGGGCAGATGACCGATATGGTCACCGGCCAGCGCGTGGGCGATACCAACAGCGAAAACATTCGCGCCCGCCTGCGCTATGCCCCCAAGGGCGGCCCGCTGGACATCATGGCCTCCTACAGCCACGCCCGCATGGCCTCCACCGAGGAGTATTTCGTGCCCGAGGCCTATCGAGCTCAGCGGCTCGCGCTCGACATGCCCTCGCATTACCGGCTGTTGAGCGACAGTTTCGGGCTGACCGCGCATCTCGATCTGGGCTTTGCCACGGTCAGCTCGCTTACCGCCTATCAGGATCGCACCTACGACCGCACGATCTATGGCTATTACGCCCCGGAAACCCAGCGCAGCTTCAGTCAGGAGCTGCGCCTTGTCTCGCCCGCGCGAGAAGGTGCAAAGATAGATTATGTCGCGGGCCTCTATCTGGAGGATCTGCGCTTTTCCTATCGCATGCCGGTCATGACGCTGGGCAACCATCAGACCATCCGCACGCTGGCCGCCTTTGGCGAGCTGACCTGGCATGCAACAGACCGCCTGTCGATCACGCCTGGCCTGCGTGTCTCCAATGAGCGCACGCAGGCGCAGGCCGATTATGCCAGTGTCAGCTATGGCAACCGTGTCGATGCCACCCGCGTGCTGCCCAAGCTGGCGCTGGGCTATCGGCTGGACGGGAACACGCGGCTCTATGCCGTGGCCAGCACCGGCTTCAAGGCGGGGGGATTCACCCGCGCCGCCGTGCCCACCACGCTGGCCTATGCCTACAAGCCGCAATACACCCGCAACATCGAGGTCGGGCTGAAGGGCAACACCGAAGATCACCGCGTGGATTACAGCCTCTCGGCCTATTACATCGTCAACACCGGCTTCCAGCTGCCGGTCGGCACGGTGGCGGTGCAATATCTGGAGAATGTCGGCACGGCCAGAAGCCGGGGCGTCGATCTCAATTTGCGGCTGCGCCCGGTCGATCCCTTCACCATCAGCCTGTCGGGATCGCTCAACCGCAGCTGGTTCAGCCGCTACGACAATGCGCTGACACCCGGCCTCGACCTGACCGGCCACAAAGTGCCCTATGCGCCCTCCGCGCAGCTCAACGCCAACATCGATTATCGCATCTCCCTGCCCGGATCGCTGGGCACGCTGAGCCCCCATGCCGGGGTCAGCCACAATGGCCGTATCTGGTTTACCGAGGCCAATGCGGTGGGTCAGGGCCCCTATACGCTGGTCGATGCGGGCCTGTCGTGGCGGCTGAACGAGCGGCTGGGGATCGACCTCTATGGCGACAATCTGACCGACAAGACCTATGCCACCTATGGTTTCGACACAGGCGGCGCGGGTCTGGCCTATCAGCTGGGCCGAGGGCGCGAATTCGGACTGCGGCTGCGCGCCGGGCTGTGAGCGTGGCCGCGATGCCCACACCGGCGCGGCCACGGGCCGGATCGCGGGGGTTGCGCCGCTGGTCGGCGGTGCATCGCTGGTCTTCGCTGCCGCCCACCTTGCTCCTCTTCATCCTGTGCCTCACCGGCCTGCCGCTGATCTTCGAGAGCGAGATCAGCGCCATGCTGGGCGAGGCCCCGGCGCGGGTCGGCGCTTCGCCCGGCACGCTCGACGCAATGATGCAGGCCGCCCGCGCCCTTCACCCCGACCGCGTGGTGCAGTTCATCGTCTGGGAGGCTGATGCGCCCGAGGCCATCACCTTTTCCCTCGCCCCCTCGATCACCGCCTATCCCGACCACAACATCAATGTCGTCCTGTCGCGCCAGACCGGGCAGGTGATGCCACCCGATGCGGGCGCGGGGCCGATGGAGATGGTGCGTCGCCTGCACACGCAGCTGTTTCTGGGGCCGGTCGGCGGCATCGTGCTGGGGTTGATCGCGCTGGCTTTCGTGGCCTCGGTGCTGTCGGGCATCGTGCTGTACGCGCCCTTTATGGGGCAGCGGGCCTATGCCTCGATCCGGCAGTCCGCCGGGCCAAGGCGGCGCCATCTCGACTGGCACAATTTTCTGGGCATCACCCTGGCGATCTGGCTGCTGGTGGTGGGGGCCACGGGCTGGATCAACGGCTGGGGCAGCCTGATCTTCGAACAGTGGCGCGGGCAGGTGATGGAGCCCGTCACCGCACAAACCCGCATCCCCCCACCCCGTACCGGGCCCGCCGCCGTGCTTGAGGCCGCTCAGCGCAGCCTACCCGGCACCGAGCCCGCCTTTATCGCCCTGCCCGGTTCGATGATGGCCGATGCCCGGCATTACGGCGTCTATCTGCGCGGCATGGATGGGTTGCGCAAACGGCAGATGCGGCTGGTGATCGTGGATGCGGCCAGCGGACAGGTCAGCGCCATTCCGCCCATCCCCTGGTATATCTCCATGCTGATGATGGCCCAGCCGCTGCATTTCGGCGATTATGGCGGGCTGGGGCTCAAACTGCTGTGGGCTCTCCTCGACCTGCTGGCGATCCATGTGCTGTGGACGGGATTGCGCCTGTGGTGGGGCAAGCGGGGGCGACCATGACAACCAATGTCCAGCCGCCGATCACCGTCGGCCTGACGATGCTCGCCGGGCTGATCATGGCCCTGATCGGGGACGGGCTGTGGGATGATCTGGGCAATGGGCTGATCGTGCTGGCCCTGATCCGGGCAGGCCGGTCGTGGTTTGATCGCCAACATGGCGCGCGATGATGAAAGGACCATACCATCATGAAGCATCCCCTGCCCTCCGTCACCACATCGACCCTGAGCGGGGTGCCCGAAACCCTGCTGATTACGCTGGCCGCGCGCCTGCTGGCAGGACAGCTCAACCCCGATCTGAAATTTGCCGATCCGGCCGCGCTGGCAGTGGGGAAAGCGCTGGATTTCGATCCCGCCCGCTTTGCCCATGACCGGGCCAGCATGCGCGGATCGGTGGTGCGCGGCCAATGGTTTGACCGGATGGTGAGGCAATGGCTGGAGCGGCACAAGGATGGCCTGATCGTCTCGATCGGATCGGGGCTGGATACGCGCGCCAACCGCCTGATGCCTGAGCGGCACGACCTCGGCGGCACCGATTGGGTCGATATCGATGCTGCCGAGGTCGTGGCGCTCCGGCAGGCCTGCATCCCCTCACTGCCCAATGTGCAGCTGTTGCCGGGCGATGGCACCAGGGTCATGGATTGGGCCGACAAGGTTCCATGGCGCGAAAACCGTCCGGTGATGGTCATCGCCGAGGGGGTCTCAATGTATCTGCAGCCCGATCAGGGGATGCGCTGGCTGAGCGATCTGGCCGAAACGGCGGCGGCACGACGCTCCGGGCTGACGCTGGCGCTCGACCTTGCCTCGCCCCTGATGGTCAGCCAGTCGCACCGTCACCCCAGCGTGTCGCAGACGGGCGCCCGCTTCGCCTGGGGCCTGCGCCGCCCCGAGGAGATCACCCGCGCCATCCCGAGGCTGCGGCTGGTGGAAACCTATGATGTTGCCCGCCATTGCGGTCTGGCATCCAGCTGCTTTGCCTTGGCCTACCGGCTGTTGACGCTGGGCAGGCCCGTTTACAGCTGCGCCCGCTTTGTCACGCAGATCGAATGATGGCCAATTGGGGCGCAACCACAGCATTGCGCCTCGCATTGGACGATGTTTCCGGGGCCACTGGTATATCAGCGCTTCGCCACTCGCTGCCAAGCCTGCCCTTCGGCAACCGATATCGGAGCCTTGGAGGCGGTTATGCGTTCACGCGACGTTTGCTTGCCTTGATGTGTCGCTCGGCTCGGTATTCTGTCTGCTTCCTGTGAGCTCCCGACCAGCTCAACCGCGGGAGGCGTGTATGTCTGGCCGATAATCGCGACTCCAGGCAGATAGGCTCGCAGCAGGACCAGAAACGACCCGCTGGCGGGCCACCGGCAGCGCGGGAAAGTCTGAGACGGCGATGCCCGCGCAACCCAGATAGGCCTGGAAGAAATTGCCCGTGTTCGCCGCCGGACAGATCCAGTTGCCCATCCGCCGCCCGCTGAATCCGGCGGCCTTGCTCAACGCCCTACCCTCGGCGATGCCAGCGGCGATCTCCTCGGCTTGTGCGGGGGTAAAGTCGATGGGATCGAAATCGGCGCGGTCCAGCCCCGGCAGGGTGATGCTTTCCAGCATGCACCGGTCGACCGCAGGCGCCGGGTTTCCCAGCATCAGCGCATGGGCGGCGACCAGCCAATCCTACCATGGTCCGTGGCGATATCGCCCATCGGAGCAGCCTCGCAGGTGAACCCTGCCCGCATATCGCGCGCGGCCGCGCGGACCGCACCTGCTGGCTCCGGGCCTTCGGGACCGACGAGCGTGAAGGTTCCGCCATGTTGGCCCGTCGTGCGGCTGGGGAAGACATGGCCGGGGAGGCTATGGAAAAATAGCTTCTTAGTTAACTTATCTGACGCGCCACTCCTTTACGACACTTTATGACTTCCAAGCGATCGTAAAAGCCTTCCGGTGCCCGAGCTCGGCTCGGCATTCCCATCGAGCTATGTTAGCCAGATCATTGCCGCATGCGAAAGGACGGGCTGATGCATCAACGAATGACAGCGATCTTGCCTTGCAATGATCTCGACGCGGCACAGCGTTTTTTTCGAGCGTCTGGGCTTCACTCTCGAGGACGGAAGTCCCGATGAGTATCGGATGCTGAGCGACGGAAATGGAGGACTATCCACCTTAATCTCGCGGTTGAGGGCTGGCTTATACCGGGGCGAAATCCTTTTGACCTCTACCTCTATCGCGAGGACGTGGACGCTTTAGCCGCCGCCTTCGCTGGCGAAATCATTGAAAAGGAAGGTGCTGCCGATAAGCCTTGGGGTATGTATGAGTTTGCACTGAATGGCCCGGATGAGACGCTTGTGCGCGTCGGTTGGCCTAGCCGCCTTCGACGAGACGGCTAATTTTGACACCTCAATTCCAAACAGCGGTCGATCTACGGTCGCTGATAAGCCGTCCATTCATCTCGCGCGGAAAGGCATCCGGCGAACACGGGACGGCTCAGTTCAACTCCAATCTTATAGCTGGGCGCGCCCTTAGAACCAACGGCTTCCTTTCGGGCATGGAAGCCCGTGGCCAGCAGATACGCTCCCCTTTGGCCCGATCCATGCCACTTTGCAGCTTCGCACCGTTGCGGCGGTCTTCTGGAAGGTTATCATGTCGCTTTGAAGCCGGTTGTGACGGGTCCTCAGGGTCAGTACCGCCTGGGCGGGAGCATCAGCCTGATATCTGGCGGTTACCGTGCGTGTGATTTGGCGCCCCTTGCGCTCCTCGCAAACGGGTCGCGAAGTACCAAGGAATATGATGGTGGCGACCTGGTGACATGGTGAAGCCGGCGCATCCCCCTCATCAAACCAGTAGCCGTAGTAAAGATCGATGGCCGCCAGATTGTCGGGTTCATAATTTCTGCTGCTTGATGGATAACCAGCCCCACCACAACGTTTGGGCCGTTCCAGAAAGATGATCGTGCCGTGATCTGACCCGACCCAATCTTTCGGCAACGGGCAGTAGGTTGCCAATCGCGGAACATGAAAGGTGATACCGTAGTTCGAACTGGCGTAATGCGCGGGAGCAATATGAGGCAGGTGCCAGATAGGGGATTCCGCCGGAGACAGGTTGGGCATTAACAGCATCATGGCAAGCGTCAGGTGTTTGAAGGCTGCCATCAGTCAAATACTCCCATGCCACGACAGCAGTTCTTGAACCCGGCTGATTGGAAGCCCTTTGCCGACGCGTTCGAGCACGTCGGCCAGCAGCGTCAGTGATCTCCGGTCCTGTCCAATGCACTCTCCTCACGCAGTGTGAAACGACACTGCATCAGGAAAACTCATCGCGATGAACTGTCATTCAGGCAACACGACCGAGGCAGGATGCTTGCGGGACTTGAGAAGGCCCTTATTTCAGAACTGCCCAGCCACGCATGCGGGCAGTTTGCCATTCGAGACGACTATCTGCGCCTTCTCGCCTGTTGGGACTGCAAAGAATGGTCCAACCCAAGGACGTTGACACGAACCAACCCTGGGTCGGACAGGGCACAGTTGAGGTTTGGTCCATCTGAATTGCAGTTATTGCCGCCACGCAGTTGGCTTATCCAGATCAACCCATTGCTTTGATGTTTAGGGTCGTTCAAGATTCCCGCCATGAGCAGGGACTTAGCTTCCACCATAGGACAGGGGTGGATCGGCGATTGAGCGAAGGCTTGATCAGCGGTCGATAAAACCGAAAGCACGCAGAGGATTAGACGCTTCATATCCGATTTCCATGCCGAGATCTGGAGATTTTCTCACAGATTATATGGAATTTCTATCTCGAAATGCGCTTCCGAACCGGCTTTTCCCGTTGTGTCAAAAATACTGGCAGCAGGCCAGTCACTCAGGCCGTAGCTGCATCCTGATCATCAATAAAAATTTCGGCGCTTCAATACTATCTTCCGCCCATCGCACAGAGACAGGTGCATCACACTACCATCGCGCCCGCGCGGAATGAGCGATTTCGCTGTCATTGCCTGGTCATCAACGGCGCAAATCCGATCTCCATCATGAAGACCGATCGCCTGGGCGGGGGAATGTCGCATGACATGCGTAACCTGCCACCCCTGATCCGTCATGTCGCCCTGAATCCCCATGTTCGACACAACAGGCGGGCTGGGGCGACGTGATCGCGGCGTGAGAAGCAATCGGCCATTTGGGCCGTCTATAAACAGATTGTAGCGTTCGAGCATCTCCATGCCAATTCGCCCGCTTCCACTCCCCCCGATCGCTTTCCCATCGATCGTGGTCGGTACATTACCCAAGCGGTTGCCGCCCCATGAAATGCCATTCAGGCGGACATAATCTGTCGTATAGCCACCACCAAAACCAACCGACTCCAGATCGGTTACCCGCCAGTGAGGCGCGTCCGCTCCCAAAACAGATCTGTAAATGCTCAAGCTGCCTGAATCGCCCGTGTCGATCATCAAGGGGCCGATTGTGCGATGAGAAAGTGAAAGACTTGTCATCAGCCGCTCCTTGTCGCGTGACAACTCTGTCGGGACAGGTCTTGCACGAGAAGGGGAAGATGCTGCCATGTGAATCCGTATGCGCACCTGGTCAAAATCAATCTCGGTGACGAAGTGCTGAAGCGCTGCAAATCCGATGATCATGTCAATGCGGCGATTTGGAAGCTGCGCGTTGATTCCGTCCAGATCCATAACCGAGATGACACCACCTTTCTGCACATAACCACCGAACCTGAGCGATCCCAAAGCCGTTTGCCAAAGGTGCACCTCGCGTCCACCAAGGCCCGTCGAGTTCTCTACCGCTGATAATGCGGCGCCGTGGCTTTTTGCCCAGGAGGCGCTGATCGCCGTGAAGGGTGTACCCGTGTCGATGAGGGCAGATATAGACTCGCCGTCGATCCATGCTGGAATAACGATCTGCTGGTCCTCAAGGCCGGTAAAGGGTATCCAGCGCTCCGCCTCCTCAGGAAAATATGTTCCCTGCGCAGCGTCGCCTTGCGCTTTGACAGGCGATGTTGAAGCATCCCCGGCATGACTTGGGAGAGGGACCGCACACAGGACGATCAAGCCAATCAGTCTGGCAAGCATATCAACAATATGGTGCAATTTTGGTCCGCCCATTGAGATTTTCCCTCGGATGATCACACCATTGAGCGCTTCAAATTGCCGCAGTCGTCCGGAACCAATCAGTATGCGAGATGCTGATGTGAAGCACACCGGTGTTGATCGAGGTCACCTGAGAACGCCTGGTTAAATTTGAAGTCGATCATGTCTATCAAGGTGGCGGCGGCGGAGGAGGAAATGGCGCACCTGATGGGTCGCGAGGCCAGTAAGCGCAGTAGGTTTGTAGGCCGTAAATCGTTACGGGAGCATCTGAGTCTGTCTGAGCAGCAAGCAGAAATGAACAAGGTTGCCCAGGATCATTTCGATCTCCGCGTCTGACAGCTTCCGGTAAACTCTTGAAATGAAAGCGCGCGTCAGAAATCGCGACGATCGGCGCATCGATCACCCCGATATCGCGCAGGGCAGTGATTTCCGTTGGTTGGCGATGCTGATGCTGAGGTTTGACCCAAAGAGCTTTTTCCTCAGTGGCGAAGCCTGGCGAACATTGCGTCAGAACATGGGTTCCTTGCCCCTGGCGCTGGAAGATCAACTCATCGCACCCCAGCGCCAAGGGAATTCTGGTGGCAAGCGAAGCAGTGCTCATCAATGGAGAGGCCGAGCCATCGATGCTTGGATCATCTGACACACCCCAAAAAGCCCGCAGGATACTCAGTCGCCCATCCGCCCCTTTGTGCAACAGGCGCGCCCCATCCGTTGTAGGCAATAAACGAACGAGACCATCCGTAAAAGGCTGCCTGACACCTTTTATGGGGCGAGCACCAGGAAAGCAGCCACCTATTTCATAGCCCAACAATCTGGACTCACCCTTGACGGCAACCCAGACATTCAGGCCGACATAGCCCGGCTCGCCCGACCAACCGGCAAAACTCATCTGCCACGGTGGCCCTGGCAAGTCACGAATTGTCGTGGCGACCGGCTGCGCGGGTGCAGCGCGGGCTTCATCCGTGGAGGAAGGGACGCGAAGCCAATAGCCTCGATCTGTCGCCGCAACGATCGAACCGTTCTGCGTCAAGGTCAGTCCGATGACGCGCCCGATATGGGTGCCCGGAGGTGGCGTTACGGCTATGGCCCAGCCCAAGTTCAACAGAGCAGGTGCCTGAGGCAATGATGCAACGGTGCGGGTGAGCGGAATTGTCTCGGCTGGCTGTACGCGGCAGTCCGCGACCATTCTTGCAACAACCGCTGGCGGCGGGGGCGGCGGTGGGACCGCCCACGTCGTGGGGGGCGCAGATGATACCAGCAGGCTCAGCACAACAGATCGTTGCAGAAAGTTGGAGTAGATCTTCACTGGAGGGATCATCTCATATCATGGGGGCTGGTGAGATGTTTTGGTTTCCTCTGCGACTTGCGCATATGAATTGCACAAAAATCCAATAGCTTCCAGATCTGATTGAGCCATCTGGGTGATCGAAACCCGGTCGCGACTGTCAGCCGCGATCGTGCACACTATTCAATCCTCCTTCTTCTACCCCAGATCCACCAAAGCACCCGCCCCAGCACCATCGGAATGTCCCAATGTCCGCTTCGAATGTGTGCCCCGCCACGGTGCCCTAACGTCCTGCGCCCACGCCGCGGCATGTGCCGCCGACCATGTGCCTTGCGTGTCCATGCGGGCACCGAACATCCCCGCTCCCTCACCAGCCCCAAGCACTGCCAGTTCGATCAGGACTGGGTGCTATCCATTCTCCCCAACGGCGCTTACGCTGGCGGGCTGAACATATCATCGACCGGAGATTGTTCACCTCACAGATTGGGCGTGAACAATCGTCAGCTCTTCCCGATCCGGGATTCGGACGCGGACATTCTGTATGCCAAGCCCGCGCCGCCCATCGAGGCATAGCTCTCCACATGGCGAGACACTTGTCACCGACAAAGCGACCATACAATGCTTCGGAGTTCTTCAAAGCAGCCCTTCATTCAACACTAAAAGAGTGCCACCTCCCGAAAAACCTGCGGGATTCAACTTCCCCGCGCCGGCTCTGCTCGCTGAATGCGCACTTCTGCTTATGTGAACGTTGCCCTAGCCGCCGGGAACAGCTGGAGGCGATCCATCCACATGGCCCAGCCAGAACGTCCCGTCATAGGCACCATCCGCGACATGCTGAAGGACGATCCCCTGACCCGGAGGCTGACCAGGATCCGCAGACACTACTCTATTTTCGCAAACGAAATCAGCACTGCGGATCGGCTTGCCCGGTTCCGGCTTGATGCCCTCCCGCAACTGGCAATTCCACGCCGTGCCCCCGGACGTCCGCATATCAAGGGAGATCAGCGGGCCCGTAGCAGCCAGATGCATGGCCATCGGCTGAAAGCTGCTGCCGCGAAAGGCGACAGGCTGCAAACGAGCATGGACGTTGCCGACGAGGACAAGCGTGAGATCGTAGGCGTGTGCTCGCGATGCGGTGGCAATGTTCTCCGCCTGTGCCGCATCATATGGCCCTTGGCCTGGCAATTCCGCAAACTTGCTTGCCTGCTCGGCATTCCTTGGACCACTGAACGCCACAATCGCGATGTGCTTCCCCTTCTCCTTCAACGCGTGCAGCTTGACCAGCATGGTGAACAGCCCCTCGCTGGCCACACCATCGTTCCGACCGGCCCACCCCGCCTTGCGCAGTGCATCGGCAAACTGGTCATGCGGCTTTGCCCAGGCATCCTGCATCTGGGCATCGAAGGTGGAGCCCAACTCCACGCCCACAAGCACACTTTTACCCGATGCCGCCAAGGCACAAGCCACTTGCCCCACAAAGGCCGGGCTTTGCGCGGTGCCATGCCACTCGCCAAAGACCACATAGCGGGGTTTGCGCTGCTCGACTTCCACCCAACCGGAAGGGAGTTCGCATGATGAGGAGGTAGCATGCCCTCCCTTGGCGAAAACCACCAAGCCGCTTACGATCATCAATGACACAAGAAGGTGAAGGCGCATAATGAATTCCACCAACCTCGCTTCATAGATGACACTTATACCAATAATGCATGGAATATATATTTTTGCAAGATCGCCTTTCTGCAATGACCATCAAATAAATCTTGCCTTTTCAACGCAAATTAATTAAAGAAACCCCTAATCCGCTAAAGTCAACAAAGCTGTCTTCCGACCGCTGGAAGCACATCCCCGATAGCGGCTGTTCGTTCACATGCTGCGAAGGCGATGGGAGGCCTGATCCGGTTTCCATGTACCCCAAGCCAGTCTCTGTTGGGTACGTCTCAAAGAGACCAAGGCTCCAGCAGGCCCGGCGCGGTTCAATCCCCGCTTTTAGCGATCGATACTGAAACAGGCATCCAGCCGACCTTCCAGTGGAATCCTCTGCTCTTGAAACCCGAGATTCAGCGCCGTAGCATGCCGTTCATAAAGCGATTGCAGTCCTTAGGGTCCCGGCATGCCCTCATGTCTCACGGAATGGATCACATATGGAGGAGCGGATGGGAAGCAAGGGAAGAACGATCGGGATTCTAGCCACGCTAGTGGCCTCATGTCTTTCAGCGATTGCCAATGCTCAATCTATCCCGCCCAGCGGATACAGCGGCAACATATCCCACCCTGGAGTGGCCCCGGTGGACGATCCGTATGCCCCGCATCTCGCTCGTATCGACGACGACAGCGTTTCGAAGCTGATACGTCTCAACCTCGCCTATCCAAACTGGTATGCTACAGCGCATGTGGCTTCGATTGGTGCTTTTCCACCACGTGCCAAGTTGATTGGTGCTTTTTCCATCACCGAAACGAAGAAGCGGCATCTCGTGGCAGCCGAATCTCCCGGCTTCCTGCCTGTTACTCTATTTTTCAGCGACGGTGAGTGTTACGCCTTCGGTGCAAATTACGAGGGGGGCATGCTCTCAAATGGGCACCTCACACAGGTACCTTGCCAGCATCACAATCTTTATGAAGGTGAGAGGCGTGCATTTCCAAACCTTGAACGCGATCTGCGACTCCTCGGGAGGTCCTGGGGTTTCGGCGCGTGGATCGACGACAAGGCCCAAAGCACTCTCATCACAGCACCGTCGGCCAAAACCGATCAGCCGCTGTTTTCGCTCGACGCGGTCAGTATCTCAATGATGGCGATGCAAAGTCCGGATACGCCGAGTGGCGATCTCACGCTGGTGAGCCGGATAAAGGGGAAGCTCGTGGTTATGACGCTTGAGGTCAGCTATTGAAGAGAGGCGGCGAACGCGTCGATAGCGAACTGGTATGGATTTACCATTCGGCCAGCAAAAAGCCCGGTCTTTACCTCAAATGCTGACCTGTCGAATGTCCCTCGCCCATCGCCTCCGCTAACAGACCGGTTATTCAAATGCCCGCAACCGGTCTTCAAAAGCGGCCGTTCATTGACCTCGTCCACCGGAATTCCGAATTACCGCCATCGGGACTTTGCCGCCCTTTCCCTTCTGTATTGACATGCCTCTGACTGCGGCGATGCGCTGTCCCTTACTCTGGGATCATGACGGACCTGGGCAATCTGTGGTAGTGGTAGGACAATGCCGATACCTCCCGCACCCACAACCATTGTGTTTGACTTGGTGACCCATCCCGAGGCGATCACACCGCCATACGAGTATTTTGTCGTCTTCGGGCTTGGAGCTGTCCTGCTTGCGGCCATCGCAACCTTTGAATGGCGTCGAGGACGGCGGCCCATCAGGTTCTTGGTCTTTGTGGTGGTGTGGATCATGGTGGCGGTCTACGGCGGGGCTGTCGAGTTGAGCCATGTCCGCAAGACGCGGGCCAAGGCTCGGTCCGGCACCTATCAGTCGGTTCAAGGCTGCCTTGAAAGCTTCCACCCCGGCAAACCCTACGCCAGCAAGACAGTAAACGCTGACGAGGTATGGAGCGTCGGGGGCGAGAGGTTCCAATACGGTGCCGGTCAGGGAATCTTTGCCTGGCACCGTGTCGAGACACAGGGCGGTGCGATCCATGCCGACAGTTGGGTCGCGGTCGATTTCATGCGTGACGAGGACGATCGCCGCAATGACATCCTGCGACTTGCGGTTCGGCAGCACGCCTGTCCGAGGGCTCCCGATACCCTCCAGCTGTCTTGAAGGCAGGTGTCAGATCCCCAGCCACTCCAGCCCGCCGGGCAGGGTATCAGCGCTGAAATCGACCTGTAGCACCCGCCGTCGCGCCGGACGGCTCGCAGCCTCCGAGGCGTGCAGGATTGGCGTGGAGCAGGCCCACACGTCCCCGGCCGAAGCGAGACATGCCACCGTGCCGCAAAGGGCGGCCACGCCCTCCACCTCATCCACCGGCACTCGGCCATGCCTGTGCGAGCCCGGGGCGATAAGCAGCGGGGCATTGGAGGCGGGCACATCGTCAAGATGCACCCGCAGCGTGACCATCCGGGCCAGCAGATCGAAGGGCGGGGCGACATGATGCAGCCCGGCCTTGATCGACCACGGGCCGAAGCCGTCCACCTCTACCCGTTCGGCCACGCAAATGGTGCGGTCCTGATGCCATGCCAGCGACCAGTTGGTGCCCTCGCTTTTGTCGAACAGGATCGCCCGCACGGGTTTGCCCTCAGCCCCCAAGGCACGGCTGGCCACAGCGCCGATGGAACTGCCGGGAGCGAGGTAGGGGCGCAGGCCCGGCAGTCGACTGATGCGAACCCCAGCTTGTTCGTCGGGGAGTTCGGCCAGCGCGGTCAACAGGCCGGGGAGGTCGCGGAGTGCGGCGCTCCGAAACAGTCGGGCGCCATGGTCAGCAAGGGTGAGGCTGTCGGCATTGATCGAGGCGAGCACGAGATATCCAGTATTTTATGGCTGGTGGGATAAAGGTAGGCGCCCTGAGGTTGAAGCCCAAGGCGCCGAAGAGGCTATACACGCAGAACCTTCCCGACTAGCCTTCCGTCATGACCGCAGTTGCAGCGCCCGCCTATACCCTTGGCGACCCTCGCCCTATCGCGGCAGAGGCCCCCTATTCGTTCTTCCTGCCGGGCAAAGCAGAACTTGACGCGGTGGGGCCGGGCGACCTCGTGAAGCTCCTGTTCGAGTATACTCATGAAACCGAGAACTGGGCCGCCGAACGCATGTGGGTGACAGTGGGCCAGGTGGAAGGCGATCACCTTCACGGCGAGTTGAGCAACCAGCCAGACGAGCCCACTGCGCCTATTTCGCTGGGCGATCCTGTCGACTTCGAGCGACATCAAATCCTCGCCATCGTCTGGGCCGAGCCCGAGACAGCCCCACCCTCGCCGGAATATCGGGAGTATTGGGAGCGCTGTCTTGTCGATGATTGCGTGTTGGAGGGGCTGGAACCGGTTGAATACATCTATCGTGAAGAACCTGACCCAACACCCGAAGGTGACAGCTTCCCGGACAGCGGCTGGCGTATCCGAGGGCGACGGGGCGATGCGACGGATGCCCAAATGGAGGAACGCCAGCCGTCCTACATAGCATTGGCAAAGGTATTGAACCGTGACGACAGTTGGCTGCCTTTGATTGATGAGCCGGTAGGCGCTGCCTTCATGCGCAACTTCGATACCGGGACCTATGTCCGCCAAGACTGAAATGGCGGAGGCTTAATGCCATCCGGCCAGAACATCATATCAATCATCTGCTGCGTCAAATCAGTTGATTAGCGCTGGCAAACCCGCCATTCAGGGCCGCTGGCCACTTCCTCGATAGCAGCCAGCCATTCATCTCCTGCGAAAAACCCGGCGTGCTTCAAACTGCACCTGAAGCAGTGCCTTTCGGACAACGACCTTGAGATTTGTTAAGCCGAACATCACCGGCGCGAGGATCAGTTGGCGTGGGCAACCGGTCACTGGCGGCGACTTGTTTGCCATGCTCACCGGCAAAGCGATGCGGCATCTGCAACGCCAACCTATGGCGAAACGCTGACATCCTGATTGGCAGGAAAGATCATGACTTGCCGCTTGCCAATACTGAACACCGTCACTGACGTGCCCAGCACCGACAATCCGACCCGCCCCTGATAGCCGTTGAGGTCAGCAGGGCTTGCGCTGGAAATAGGCACATTGTCGGCGGCCAAGGTGCCGATCTTCAAGGTTTTGGCCGTGCCCAGGCGCCCCGTTACGGTGTTGCCCGCCGCCATCGTCGCACTGTTGATCTCCTCGGAGCGATCTTCCGGCGGGATCGCCTGTTGCCAGAGGTCCTCGCGCAACGAAATGGCGCCATTAAAACCATAGTCGAGCTTGAGATCGACCGGTTGGCCATTGACCGTGGCCTTGACGACTTGCCGCTCATCGAAAGGTATCGTCGCCGGCATCAGCTTGGGCATCAGGGCATTGACCGCCTCGCTTGTCGGCTTGGTCGCCCCGAAATTCATATTGGCATGCATGCTGACGTTCATATGGCCGGGCAGAGCGACAGCCATCCAGCCCTTCGCCGGATTAATGACCGCGGTGATCCCATAGAGCACATCGGTTCCGATGATCGCAGCGACCGGCGTGCCCAGCGCCCGCGACATCCTGCCCAGATCCGCCTCCATCATCTGCCCACTGATCCGTAGCGATCCGCCAAGCGTCAATGCGCCTTCCGCCAGCCCCAGTGGGATGACCATTGCTCCGGCATGAAGTCGGCTGACGGCTTTGGTCAGTTTCATCCCGCTGGCCTGTGCGATATGTTCATCGATGATCGTTGTATCGCTGCCATTGTCGAACACCACATCGACCTGCCGCTCACCGATCCGCGCAGGCAGCAGAATGATGCCTTTCACCTGCCGGATGGGAATGGTGGCCAGACCTTCCGGAGGAAAGGCGATCCGCATCGACCGTGTCGATGGCACGACTGCCGGAGCATCGGCAACCTGCGCCCACCCCGCCGTAGGCGCGAGAAGCGACAGGCCTAACATCGTGAAACGGATCATGCTTCGAAAGCTCCCATTGCTGGCAATTTGGCGCCACAGATGCTCGATGGCATGGCAGTCGGCAAGGAACTTGGAAAAATTCGACATTATCGCAGCAATTTGCCGCCGGCCTGTTATGGGAAAAGCACGTTCAGGCGCCGTGACAGATGCCTCGGCTCCCCGCGTAGCGGACGGATCACAGGAAGAGCCGAGCCGGCTTGCGCCAGGCGCACCGTCCAGCACCTGAAACTGCGCCGCTGCATCGGCCACTCCTTAGTCACAACGCCAATTTCGATGGAGATCGCGATCTGTGCTCGTTTGTTATCTTTTCAAAACCGCAGTCTCGGTTTCGCTTGCGCTCGCTGGCGCGCCCTGGAGCCTTGCGCAGAAGTGCTTTGAAGATTTCCGTCCGGCTCGATAAGAGCACCGGATCGGGTTACTCCAATCGCCTCGCACTCGGTTTCCGCCTCCAGCGGATCGTGTAAAGGCAGATCGTCAGGATTTTGAAGTCTCAATGAATTATCGCCATTCCTTCCATGCTGGCAACAGCGCCGATGTCGTGAAGCACAGCCTGCTGATTGCCCTCGTGCACGCCTTGCAGCAAAAAGAGGGCGCGCTGACCCTGATCGACACCCATTCGGGCTGCGGCCTGTACGACCTTTACGGCGACGAGGCCCAACGCACCGGCGAGTCCACCCAGGGCGTGCTGCGGGCCTTTGCCGACACGAATCCCTTGCTCGACGACTATCGCGCCGCCGTCCAGGCGGTGAATGGTGGGAATGAGCCACGCCTCTACCCCGGCTCACCGCGGTTTCTGGCGCAGCTTCTGCGCCCGCAGGATCTGCTGATCCTGAACGAAAAACATCCTGAGGACGCCTATGCCCTGCGCGGCGCGATGCGCGACACACAAGCCGCCGTGCATGAACGCGATGCCTACGAACTGTGGCTGGCGATGGTGCCGACCCGAACGCCTCGCGGCGTGGTCGTGGTCGATCCGCCGTATGAACAGACCGACGAACGCGCGCGCATCACCGCCACCCTCGCCGCCGCACATCGCAAATGGGCGCATGGCGTGACGGTGATCTGGTATCCGCTGAAGGAGCGCTCCTCGCATGCGCAGTGGAAGCACCAGTTGCGCAAGCTCGGCATCCCGAAATTCCTGAACGTGGAGCATTGGCTTTATGATGCCGATCAGCCCGGCATCTACAACGGCGCGGGCCTGTTTATCGTCAACCCACCCTACGCCTTTACACAGGCGTTGCCGCCTCTGCTGCAAGCCCTGCGCGCCGCGCTAGCGCCGGAGGGGCATAGGGGCGAGATCACAGCCGACTGGTTGACCTAAACGAACGAGGGCTTCAAAAAAGCCCCGCGACACCGGTGAGGGGTGGCATGCCGCCGCGGGCCTGCTAAAGGCATTCCATGCTTTATACGAATGGCCGTGGCGGCACCGTTGAAATCGACGGTTTCAAATATGACTGGGAACTCCAGAGCGAGCCCCAGCTCTCCTCATCCGATGGCTGGAAGGGCATGACCGTCTCCTTGCGCCAGCAAGGGATGCCACGCGAAGCCGTGCTGGAATTTCCGACGCCCAAACGCTTGTTGAAAGGATTGCCGAAAGGGCGGACCCACATCAATGACACGATTGCCGCGCGAGGCGTGCGGGCGGCCTTGTCAGCAGGATGGGATCCGGCATCGCGGGGCAAGCCCACGACATTTATGGTCGATGCCAACGGCGACTGACCGAAGGCCCGGCCTGCGCAACCTGAATGGCGGGTTTGGCAAAAGCTGACGTTCACATTGACGGCGCAGGATGTCTTGGGTTGGTCAGCAACTGCCGGTTGAAGCCCCGTCCGGCTGTGGCCGTTCGCCGGGAGCGCCAAGAAAGCGAATGCCAAAGGGGGCGGTTCGTAATCGTCGCAATCGCCCTTTCATTTGTCTCATTCTCAAAGGTTGACCGCTCCGGCATACCCGGAGTGATCCACCATCCAGCTTAGACGGCAGCGACCTGTGGCACGACGCGGAAGCTGATCTCCATGCGGTTACAGGCGTTCATCAGGCCTATGGCGATGGTCAGGTCGACCAATTCTTTCTCGGAAAACACGGCGGCAGCGGCCTCATAGGCGGCACCGAGCACATGGGTCTGCGCCACCAGCATCACCGCCTCTGCCCAGACCAGCATGGCCTGCCTGCTGAATGAAACGGCCCATCAAGCGCGTTTCAAAGCCCGCAACCCCAATCTGCCGTTGATCGAGGCGCTGGAACGCGCCGGGGTAGAGGTGCGCTGGTACAACTATGCTCTGGCCCATCAAGGCTTCCGCAAGGGCGAGGTCGCGCCCGGTGTGAAGGTTGATCTGTCGGCGATGATGACGCTGGCCAACCTTCAAATGCGTGGCTGGGCGGTGATCGCCGATTGACGGATCGGGGCGTGCAGGAACCAGGCCAAGGCCCCGCCTGAACGCCTCCGGCCTATTATTGGCGTTCAAAGCGCAGATTGTGCCAGATGAAGCTGGCACCCTCACCCTTGGCTGCAGGCGCGATCAGTTCGAGTTGGCGAGCGCCCTTCAGATCGAGATCGAGCGCCTCATTGCGCAGCGGCCCATGGGGCACAGCTTTGCCGTCCACCTTGATGACATAGGCGTCGGTGGCCACATGCTCGGGCGCAAGGCTAAGCCGTCGAAACTCCCCCCGCAAATCCACCATCAGATGCGCCCCGGCGCCGACGCCAATGGATGCTGTCTCCTGCCGTCCTGCAAAGGTGATCGGCGTACCCGAGGGCAGGAAGCCGATCCGCGCCGGCACCCACTGGTTCCGGGTGATACGGTCTGGCGGGAGATAGCCTGCCTCAGTCACATGGATGCGTGCGGGCATGTCGGCCGGAACACTCACCTTCGCCTCGATGGGCCGGGCCTCAATGCGGAGCAGCGCCGTTTCGCGCGGGGCAAGATCGACGCTCACAACGCCGTCGCGCAGCGTGCCTTGCCTGCCGTGCCACAGATCCCGCAGGTGAACCCCTTGGGCGGAGAGATTGAGGTCGGCCAGCGGCACGGAAAGATGCAGCCTGCCATCGCCCCGATTGACGAAGGCCAGCGCCTTGTGCCCGCGCGTTGCAAGCGCTTTGGCGATGATCTGCCCGTCCCCCTGTTGGGCGATGATAACTCCCTGATTCCCCGCAGGGTCCTGATCGATCGCGATCACATCCCGATTGCGGACGACCGCCAGAATGTCTGGCGACGCCCTGGTGAGGTCGAAACCCAGCACCAGCGGGGCCGCGATCATCGCCCACAGGCTCATATGTGCGCGGGCTTCCGTGAGATGGTTTCCATCGAAATCGCCATTACCGACTTCGAGCATGTCCGGATCATTCCAGTGACCGGGTCCGGCAAAGAGCGGGCGCACCGCCGCACTGTCGAAGTTGTGCAGCATGGCGCCCCAGCTCGCGTTGATGTCGGAGCTGGTCCGCGACATTTGACCATAGGAGCCCGCCCAATTGTTGACGTCGGCATCGCCCCAGGCACAGATCGAAAGCAGCAGCGGGTTGGCCGGACGCGCCTTGCGCAGTGCTGCCGCAAAATCGGCATAGAGTTTTTCCACCCGCGCTATATCCGAGGCCCCGGGGCGCTCGCGAAGCATGATCGGCCCGAGAGGGCGATAGGTGCCATCCATCACTTCTGGAAGATCGGCGCCGAAATCCGCAATGCCGCATGCATCGACCTTGACGAGATCAAAGCCCCAGGCGCTGAAGGCACGTGCATCTTCAAGTTGATGACCAAGGGAGCCAACTTCGCGCTGCCCGCGATTGCCCTCCGGCAGGTTGGCAGTGGCCTTTTCCCAGCGCTGTGAGCAAATGTTGTAACCGATATCGGTGTAGATGCCTGCTTTCAGCCCCATGGCGTGCAGCCGGTCGACAAATGGCTTCAGGCTGGTGGTGCCGTCGGGGAGGCGGGCGGAAGGGTAGAGATTGGTGCGGATCGTGATGCCTCCGGCATCGCGACGCAGCCACCAGCCATCGTCGATGTTGACGTAGCGATAGCCATCATCCTTCAGGCCCAGCTGCACCAGAGCTTCAGCGGCGGCCATCACAGTGCTTTCGTCATAATTCAGACGAAAGGCATTGAACGGGTTCCAACCCATCGGGGGTGTGGCGGCAATGGTCCGATGATTGTCGGCCGGATTGGCAACGACCGGAGAGGCCGCCAAGGCCGCTATGGCAGCAAGCCCCGTCCCAAATGCTCTGGATAGCATGGCATCCTGTCTCCATAATGAGGCCATTATTCGCCCATGGAAGACAGCTTAATTGTCTGACTTAATAACGACAAACGGAAAATGAACCTTCCGGATCGAATGGCGGCTCTACCGTCCTTGATGGGCGAATGGAGATCCAGCACGACTGCTCGACCGTCGAATGGTCATTCCGACAGGGTGCCCCCTTCCTCTACCGCCAACAAAGCTGCCTTTCGCGAGTCCGATTGGACCCGTCAAAAGCCGCCGTCGGTTCATCGGACTTTGGTCCGTCGAGAACGCCAATCTTTGGCAGAAAGTTGGGGCAAGCCCCCCCCTCAACTCCGGCCATTGAGTGCGGCGGCCGCTACATCGCCAAACTTCCATGCGAGCGTGCTTATGATGCCTGCAACACCGAGATAGATTTTGTCGCGCTCGGCCGAGGCTAGTTTGGCGAAAAAGGCGGTGCGCAGCAGCTCGGTCTGGCCCTTGAGCCGCGACAACTGGTCGAGGCCTTCGCTCAGTGTGGTTGGCTCTTTTTCGGCGAGAACATCGCTGTCCAGCCCATGGCTGTCGCCCAAGAGTGGGTCCACGGCAGGCTTGGACATGAAGACCATGAAGAACGTGAACGCGCAGCCCAACGCACCACCGTAACCGCCCTCTGATGCATCACCCCAGCAGCCGGCATAGACAATGCCGATCAGGGAAAGGGTCACCGAGGCGATCATCGTCAGGAAAAGGCGAATTTCGGCGGGCTTCTCCGGTCCGCCGGCTTCACTCTTTTTCTTTCGATCCTGATCGTAATGCCATTTGATCGCGAAATACATGCCCGTGAAGAGCACGAAAGCCTTGAACGTTAAGAAAACTATCGGAACCCATTCCATCGCTTTTTCCAGACACGATCGTGAGGTGCGCCAAAGGAGCGCTGCTTCAGGTTGAAATCTGCAGGCTGCCAGTCATCTGCCAGAGGTGGTTCGCTCTCCACCTCAGGGTCAGACCAAGCTTACTTTTCGAGGGGCCTGCGGGCTGATAAGGGCAGACAAGAGGGTGAGGCCGCGCCGCAACTGTTCTCGCGAGATGGTTCCCCCGATAGAAACCCGCATGGCGGCGGGGCCGGGCAGAGCTTTGTCGACAGCGAAAGCGTCCCCCGGGATCGCAGGAAGACCGTGCTGCCGCAGCACATCGCAGAGGTGCCGCGTATCGAGGTCATCCTGAACCTCGACCCACAGGTGATAGCCGTAGTCCTGCCACCGGAATGATCCCGGAGCCAGGCATTCCAGCGCCATGGCCTGCCGAAGGCGGGCTTCCGACCGCACCTCGCCGACCAGTTTCTGGAAGAGGCCGGAATGCACCCATTCGGTCACCACCGCAGCATTCAACGGAGGCGCCATGATCGCGGTTTCGTGCATATCGGCGGCAAGCCGCCAGGCTCCGGCAAGGTCGGGTGCGCGCAACCATGCCACGCGCAGACCGGGCGTCAGAACCTTTGACACGCTGGCGATATACCAACTGTTGACGGGAGCATAGGAGGCGATGGGCGGAAGCGGGTGCTCCGGCAGCCATCCATAGGCATCGTCCTCGATCAGCAGCAGATCATGCTTCGCGATAATGTCTGCGATCGCCTCTCTGCGCTCGACGGGCATCGTGACGGTGGTCGGGTTATCGTTCGTGGGAACGAGGTACACACCTCTTACGGTGCCGTTTTCACAGGCCTGACCAAGTGCATCCGGGGCCATGCCATCGGCATCGGAGGCGATGGCCAGAAGTTGCACGCCAAACCGCCGGGCCAGAGCGAGCAGCCCCGGGTAGACATGGGCGCACACCGCGAGCGTGTCGCCCGCCTTGAACTCGGCACTGAAGATGGCATGGAGCGCGTTCTGCCCGCCCGCAGCCACCAGAACGGTATCCTCCGAACAGGGAAGGCCACGCGCGCCCAACAACGCTGCCCCGGCCTTGCGCGCGGAAGGCGCTCCTCCGCTCCGCTGGTACTGGAACGGCAGCACCCCGGCCTCCGCGCTCAACAGGGCGGTGGCGCAATCGCGGAATTCTCTCATGAGCGTGCCGCCAAACCCTTCCGGCGGAGCGTTCATGCCCGTATCGCCGGCGTCGCCCGCCAGTTGCGAGGGCGACACGCTCGGCTTGCCCCGAACGAAGCTCCCGCGACGCCCGCTGCCTTCGATAAGGCCGAGGCGCTGGGCTTCACCATAGGCGCGGGTCACGGTGGTCAGGTCCAGCCCCAGCGCTTCCGCAAGAGACCTCTGGGGCGGCAGGCGATCGCCGGGCGCAAGGAGTCCGGCCTCGATGTCATTGGACAGGGCTTGAGCTATCGCGAGATATTTCGGCCCACCTATCGCGCGAATGTCGGGGTTCCAGGCTTGCATTGCCACCTTCCAATCAACTTTGCATGCATTTTGTCGGGGCGATTAGTCCCGATGGTCGAATGCGGGGCGCCCTGCAAGGACGTTTCGCGCCATCTCGCCGCCATCGTGAAGCGCCAGCGCGCCGCCCGGCGTCATATCGTCCCAGAAACCAGGATCGGCATATTGGCGCAGCGCTGATTCATATCGCGCAAGTCGCCCTGCATCCTGCTCCAGCCAGGAGGATGCGGCCTTGATCTCCGGGAAGTCGTCAGCCCCGCCCGCGCGGATCATGCCGGACAGGTCTGGCCGGTTGATTGCATCATACATGTCCGCGACGAGGCGCGCGGCCAGATTGAGCCCTTCGGCTGCACCAGATGCTTTACCGCTCATGTCGTTCACCTTCATGTTCGGCCCGGGCATGCAATTCAGCCCAGAGCTTCTCGGTTCCCGCTTCCTGCGCATGATTGACGTACTGCGAGGCGACCAGCCATCCCTTGATATAGGGCAGCGGAAAGACGCAGCCGAGCAGGACCAGAGGGAACGAGGTAACGAGATGCACCCAATAGGGCGGATCAAAGGCCACCTGGAGCCACACCACGAAGAATGAGAGCGGGAAAGCGACGATGCAGAGCGAGAAAAAGGCCGGGCCGTCGTCGGGCGCCGCGAAGTTATAGTTCAGATCGCACTTGGGGCAGCGGGTCTGCAACTTCAGCCATTTCCTGAACATGGATGCCGATCCGCACTTGGGGCAAAGACCCTTCAGCCCGCAGTGGAAGATCCATTTCCCTTTGCCTTCGGTGGTGCCTTTGATCTGCATCGACTCAGTCCTTAGCGGGATTGCTGATTCTGCCTGCCCTATACGCCCCCATTTGCATGCATGCAATATACCATGCAATTTACAGATATATGCCTATGCCAGGATTTATATGCATGCATTATGGCCAAGCGCCTTGATAGGCCGACGATAGCAAGCCAATAAACGTGCATATCGGGCAACCATATCTCGACACGGATGTGCGACCAACTATCGATAGCGATCTCTGCCATCAGCCTTCATCGCTTGCGGGAAGCACCCAAAGCCCCAACTTCCGGGCTGACAATCGCATTTGCGCTCCGCGCTGTCTCTTCTGCCATGTGGGCCGGGCCAATCCTGCCGGCCCTGGCTTCGCTGCCTTTGGCACAACCACCATTCTGTTGAGTCTGATCAACGCTGGTGTCCTCCCCATGGGCGGAACTGCGGTCGTCGTCCCCTTGGCATTGGTGTTTGGCGGGTTGACGCAGATGGTTGTCGACATCGTCGAATTCCAGCGCGGGAACACGTTTGAGGCTACAGCATCCTGCAGCTACGGCGCATTCTGGATGTGGTATGCCTTGCTTCAATTGCTGGCCGCCACCCGAATTCTCGATCTGGCAGCGGCTGGACCGACCATGGGCGCTGCCCTCCTGCTGTGGGGCGTGCTCACCCTCTATTTGTGGATCTGCACATTCCGCCAACCTCTGGTGGTTTTCCTGATCTTCCTAACCCTTTGGATTGACTATCTGTTGCTTGGGCTGGGCGCTTTCAATGATACGCCTGTCCTGACCCACGCAGGCGGTTGGCTCGGTATCTTGTGCGGTGCCATTGCGCTCTACGGGAGCTTCGGCACGATAATCAACGCAAATTCTGCAAAAGAAACTGTACCTTTAGGCCCAAAGCTTATCCCATGACGCTATAACATTTTTTACTATTACTGCGGTCAAAATTTAATTCTGATGATCAAGATGAAGTCTTTTCATATCGATTCATTTTGAAATCGGAATTGATCACCTGAATAGAGGAAGGCCAGCAACGCCGACCACTCCTTGGCACCTCCAGTTGGGCTAAGACCAGACCTGACCGGGGTGACTGCGACCACGATCGGATTGCGGAAGTGTGGCGATATATCACCGCCAATCCATCAAATTTCTTGCACTTAAACTGCAAAATTATGCGCTGAACGTTTGGATCTCACTTGGAATAAGGAGCGCCAGTCCGTGATAATCGAGCCTGAACCATGAGCATTCCCCCTGGCGCAGGGCGCACAGCCCCATTCGCGCCATTGATCAATCCGCAATGGCTGCTTTTCTCTTTGAGCAGCTTTCTGGCGGCCGGGATCACGCTGATTGTCACGTTCATGGCCAGCCTGCCCCGGCCATGGTGGGCGCTGCTGACCGTCTATGTCACCGCGCAACCGATGGCAGGCGCCTTTCGCCCCAAGGCGATTTACCGGCTGGGCGGGATCGCACTGGGCGCGCTGGTGACCATCGCGCTTGTGCCCAACCTGCAGAATTCTCCCGCGCTGCTGGTGCTCTGCCTGGCCGCATGGACGGGCTTCTGCATCTATTTTGCCGTGCTGGACCGCACGCCGCGCGCCTTCCTGTTCCAGATGTCGGCCTTCAGCGCGGCGGTGATCAGCTTTCCCTATCTCGACGATCCGGGCAACATCTTCGATACGACCATCGCCCGTGTGCAGGAAATGGCCATCGCCATCCTGAGCGTCACGGCGGTGCATGCCGTGCTTCAGCCATGGAGCGCCACGCCGGTAATCCGTGGCCGCGCGCAATCCTTCCTGACCCACGCCCGCCAATGGATGGCCGAGGCGATCGGCGAGCAGCACACGGTGCTTGAGAACGATCATCGCCGCCGTCTGGCCACCGATGTGACCGAATTGGGCATGCTGGCGGTGCATCTGCCCTTCGACCAGCGGTCGGCGCCCGCCACCCGCCAGCGTATCGCTGCCTTGCAGCAGCAGTTGGCCCGCATCCTGCCGCTGGTCTCGGCGGCATCGAACCGGTTGGCTTTCCTGCGCAACGGATCTGCATTTCCGCTCGCCCTTGAACGCCTGCTCGCGGACATCACCACATGGCTAAGGGATCAGAATAGCCGGGCGGTGGAGGGTTTCACTCTGGCGCAACGCTGCATGCGGCTTGCTCACACCGCCGAGGCGCAGCGCGATTGGCCCTCCCTGCTGGAGGCGAGCGCCTGCATCCGTCTGGCCGAGGCGCTCAAGGCCATGGCAATCAGCCGCCGCCTTGCCGAGCGGATCGGCATGCCCTCTCGCCAGCAGGGCCGCCAGACGCCCGCGCCCTTCGCTCTGGCGCGCGATCACACCATGGCTGCACTGGCCGGACTGGCCACGGCGCTGGCAATCATGCTGTACTGCGGTTTCTGGATCGTGCTGGCCTGGCCCAATGGCTCGGCCACGGCGGCCTTCGCCGCGCTGATCACCTGCTCCTTTGCCGCGCAGGACGATCCGGCGCCCACCATCACGCGCTATCTGGTGGCCACACTCAAGACCTATCCGCTGGCCGCGCTTTACCTCTTCGTGATCCTGCCGCGTGTCGATGGCGCCGAGATGCTGATCCTCACTTTGGCGCCCGCGCTGATCTGGATGGGCTATCTTCAGGCCGATCCCGCGCGCACCGCGCAGGCACTGCCGATGTTTTCCTGCTTTATCGTGGCCATGGGCTTTCTCGCCCGGTTTCAGGCCGATTTCGCCACTTTCGTCAACACGGGCCTTGCACAAACGGGCGGCATCGTCACCACGCTGGTGGTCACGAAACTGTTCCGCTCGACCAATGCGCTGTGGACGGCGCGGCGCATCGCCCGCGCCAACTGGAGCGATATGGCGCAGCTGGCCGACATTCGCCGCCCCTTCCGCCCCGCCGACTGGACCGCCAGAGCGGTGGACCGCCTCGGCCAGTTCGCGGCAAGGATCGCGCTGGCTCCGCCCGGCGATGCGCTGCATGGGGCCGACGGGCTGGCCGATCTGCGGATCGGGCGCAACATCATCCCGCTGCGTCGTGCGCTCAGCCATGTGCCGCATGATCTGCGCCACAGTCTGGGCGTGGTGCTGGGCGATCTGGCGCAGGCCTATCACGCGCGCCGGCAACAGGGGATTGCGCTGCCACCGCCCGCCGCGCTGCTGGGGGGCATCGATGATGCTCTGCGCGGCCTGCTGGTGCTGCCCGCCGATGCTGCGCGGCAGGAAGCGGTGCGCGCGCTGGTCGGTATGCGCTGCAACCTGTTCCCGCAAGCCGATGATTTCACCGTGAGGGCCCCGTGATCGAGGAAGTGCATCTCTGGGGCATCTATATGCCCGCCGCGCTGGCATGGGGCGTGCTGGCCGCGATCCTTGTCTTCGCCCTGCGCGGGGTGTTGCAGCGCCTGCCCCTCGAACGCCTTCTCTGGCACCCCAGCCTCGCCGAGCTGGCCTTGTTCTTTCTGCTGTGGTGGGGGCTCGGCGCCCTTGCCGACAGGCTTCCTGCCGGATGGTTCACATCATAATGGTCTATCGTCAAACTCTGCTGCGTTCGCTGGCCACCTTGCTGGTCATCCTGATCATTCTGGCGGGCATCTATGCACTCTGGCTGCGCTATCAGGTCGAACCTGTCACCCGCGACGGCAAGCTGCGCGCCGATATGGTGCCGGTCTCACCCGATGTCAGCGGGCTGGTCACCGATGTGCGGGTGACCGACAATCAGGTGGTGAAGAAGGGCGATGTGCTCTTCGTCATCGACCGGCCCCGTTATCAGCTGGCCCTCGATCAGGCCGAGGCGACGCTGGCGCTGCAGCAAACCATGCTGGCGCAGGCCGCGCGGGAGGACCGCCGCAACCGCGCCATGCCCGAGGTGGTCGCCGCCGAAGTGACAGAGCAGGGCAGCGCCAAGGTCAGCGAATTGCGCGCCACCATCGGGCAAGCTCTGGCGACGCGCAATCTGGCACGTTTCAACCTGAGCCGCACCGTGGTGCGGGCACCGGTCGATGGCACGGTGTCCAATGTGGGTCTGCAGCCGGGCGTCTATCTGACGGCGGGCAAGCCGGCGCTGGCGCTGGTCTCCGACAAGACCTTGCGCGCCGAGGGCTATTTCGAGGAAACCAAGCTGCCCGATGTGCGCATCGGCGATCCGGCCAGCCTCTATCTGATGGGCGTGGCCGACCGCATCGACGGCCATGTCCAGAGCATCGCGGGCGGTGTCGAGGATCGTGAGCGCACCGGCGCCGATGGCCAGCTCGCCAATGTGAATCCCGCCTTCACCTGGGTTCGCCTTGCCCAGCGCATTCCAGTGCGCGTCGCCATCGACAAGGTCCCGCCCGGCGTCCGCCTGATCCCCGGTCAGACGGTGACTGTCATCGTGCATCCCCGCAAGGATGGGCGCAGCATTCACAGGAGCCTCCCGTGGTAAGGCGCGCCGCAGCGCTGCTGTTGGTGACGGTGCTGGGGGCATGCACCACCGTGGGGCCGAATTACCACGTTCCCGATAAAGCGGTGGTGAAAGCGCCCGAAGCGCAGGGGGCGTTTCTCTCCGCCTCGGCGGGCACAACGGCGCAGGCTTTGCCAGATCGCTGGTGGGCGCTTTACGATGATCCCAAACTCGATGCGCTGATCGAGCAGGCCTTGAATGCCAACACCGATCTGCGCGTGGCTCAGGCCAATCTGGAGCGCAGTCTGGCCCTGCTGGGCGAACGCAACGCGTCCCGCGAAATTCAGGGCGGGGTCGATGCCGAAACCACCCAGTCGCAACGCTCGGCAGAGGCGGAGTTGCAGCATGTGCAGCCGCCCCGGCGGGAACTTTACAACATCGGCCTGGCGGTCAGCTATGATTTCGACCTGTTCGGCGGGCTGAAGCGCGGGATCGAGGCCGCCCATGCCGACAGCGAAGCTGCCGAGGCTGCGCGCGATCTGGTGCGTGTCAATGTCGCCGCCGAGGTGGCCCGCGCCTATGCCGATATCTGCAACAGCGGCCATCAGATGGATGTGCTTGGCCATGCCATTGCCGTGCAGAACAAGGGCGTGCGCCTGACCCGGTTGACCATCCAGCATGGCCGCACGGCGCCCTATGAACTCGACCGTCGTCAGGCCTTGCTGGAAGGCACCAGCGCCCGCCTGCCGCGCCTGGTCGCACGGCAGCGCAATGCGCTGTTCCGCCTGACCGCCCTGCTGGGGCAAGTCCCCGCTCAGGCCGACACCAGCCTGTTGCAATGCCATGCTCCCCTGGCGATCCGGCAGGCGATCCCGGTCGGCGATGGGCAGGCCCTGCTGCAACGCCGCCCCGATATCCGCATCGCCGAAAGGCGTCTGGCGGCCACGACGGCGCGGATCGGCGTGGCCACGGCGGCGCTCTATCCCGATATCACCTTTGGCGCGACGACAGGGTCGACCGGCGCGTTGACCGATTTCCTCTCGCCGCTGACCAACCGTTTCGGCTTTGGCCCGGGGATCAGCTGGACGCTCAACCGCCATGCCGCCCGTGCCCGGATCGAGGCGACGCAAGCGCAAAGCCGGGCCGATCTGGCCAGCTTCGACGGCACGGTCATCAAGGCCCTGCGGGAGGTGGAAACCGCACTCGACAGCTATGAGGCGGGCCTCGTGCAGCAACAGCGGCTGGAGCAGGCGCAGGCCGATGCCGCCCGCCTGTTGCAGCGCACCGCCCAGTTGCGACGCGGCGGACGGATCGCCGTCTTCCCCGCGCTAGATGCTGAAAGGGATGCTCTGGCCGCCGAGCAGGCCGCTGCCGAGGGGCAGGCAGCGGTCAATGATGATCAGATCAGCCTGTTTCTGGCACTGGGCGGAGGGTGGGCAACCCCGAAATAAGGCGTCAGACTGTGATCGCCGCAGCCTCATGCAGGCCAGAGCGGATGCGGTCCATCACGCCCGGATCGGCCTTGGCGGAATGGACCATATAGGCTGAATAGGAAAACTCCGGGCTGCCCGGCACCAGCGCGAGGCGGCCTTGCTCCAGATAGGGTCGGATAAAGCCTTTGCGGAAATAGCCGCTGCCGCCTGTTTCCAGAATATAGTCCAGCGCCAGCGGGCCATAGCTGATCGAGACAACCGGATTGGGCTGATCGGGAAAGGCTGCCTGATAGCTGGCGGCGAACTCATCTCCCCAGTCGATCTGTACGTGGTCCTCGGCGGTGAGGGGCGCAGTGGTGGGTGTCGTGCGCACCAGCACCAGCTTTTCCTCGAACAGCAGTTCAGCGATGATGCCCGGACGGCTGGGGGCTGCATAGAGCACCGCCACATCCAGCGTGCCGTCCTGCACCTGCTCCATCAGCCGCTCGGACGCATCGATCTGGGTGCTGACGGCGATCTCCGGGCATTCCCGGCGCATCCAGAGCAGCCAGTGGCGCAGCAGCGGGTTCCACAGGCTGATCTCTGCCCCTACCGTCACCACAGTTTCGCGACCGGGCGGCAAAGCGACTGCCCGCTGTGCCCGTGCCCAGACCTGCACCAGCGTGGTGGCAAACCGCAGGAACTGCTCGCCCGCCGGGGTCAACCGCGCCCCGGCCTTGTTGCGGATGAAGACAGGGCGGTCGAGCTGCTCTTCCAGCACGCGGATACGCGCGCTGACTGCGGTCTGCGTCAGATTGAGGTTGTTGGCCGCTCCCACGAAGCTGCCGGTCTTGACGACCTCCAGAAAGGTCCGGGCAACGCTGATGTCCATTCAATCAATGTCTGTATGAAACTGCATATCTCAGGATTTTTAGCCTGATTAAATATCCCTCTCAAGGGAAGAGTGAACCGCGCCCAGCCTGCATAGGCAGGTCCGTTTTCGCCGAGTTCAGGTTGGAAATTCGTTGGCCCCTTATTGAGGCTCCCTATGCCAACCGGCCATCTAAAAAGGATCGGAAACAACCCTCCCGAGGGGAGCGTTCCGGTGCCGTCGCGACGGGCATCTGAACCTGTGGCATCTACCCCGGTCCTCCAGCTTCAAACCGGAACTTCCGGAAACCGCGACCGCGCCGCCGCCGCGGATGCATATGGCTCTGCTCAGGGGATCGAGGCCAAAGGCAGAAAGCTGCCATATCCGCCTTGCAGGAAAAGCAGGGGCGTATGAGGATGTTCGACAGCCATGGCATAGACTTCGCCCACCGCGATGTCATGGTCCCCCGCCTCATGCACAGCATAGGGGCGACAGGCGATCCAGGCCACGACGCCCTCGATGATGGGCAGGCCGCCGCTGGACAGTCGATAGGGTACGTTCTCGAACTTGTCCTCCAGCCGGGATGACAGCGCCCGGCAGACGTCCTGCTGATGCTGCGAGAGAACATTCACGCAAAAATCCCCGGCCACAGCGATATCGGCCCAGCTTTTGGAGCGGCGATCCGGCAGGAACGCCACCAGCGGCGGATCGAGCGACACCGATGTGAACGACCCCACCACCATGCCTTTGGGCTTGCCCTCTTTCATGGCGGTCACGGCGCAGACGCCCGTGGGATAATGCCCCAGAATTCTGCGGAATTCCGCAGCGTCGATGGCCTCGGCAATCATGACTTTATCCTTGTGCAAGCAGGCCATCAGGCTCCGGCGCGTCAGGCGCCGGGGCCTTGACCGCCGGATAGCTGTAAGGCCCAAGCAGGAGAATCCCGGCAGCGCACACGATGAAGGACCCGCTCAGCAAGGGCAGCACCGCTTCATAAGAGCCAAGCTTTTCGTAAGCGAAGCCCACCAGGATCGGGCCCACCGCGATGCACACCATCACAGCGCCCTGAAGCACGCCGATCAGCGAACCGAACCGCCGCATGCCGAAATAGCGGCTGGTCAGAAAAGCCAGCAGGTCCACCTCGATGCCAAAGGCGATCCCGCACAGGCCCGCGGCAAACAGCGTGACCGCAAAGGCATGATTGACCAGCATCAGCACCACGCCCGAGGCTGCCAGCAGCAGCACCCCGGCCCCCACGCGCGTGCCGTGAAACCGGTCGAGCAGCACGCCCCCCAAGCGGCCGACCAGCGAGGCCAGACCGAACGCCGAAAGCACCACGGTCGCCTTATCCGCGCTGATGCCGCGCGCCAGCATCAGCGGGACGATGTTTGTCTGCAGCCCGGTCACCGTCAGGGCGGCAAGGCACAGCGGGATGATGATCAACCAGAAGTGGCGGGTCCGCACCGCCTCCCCGACGCTGAGCCCGGGCATGTTGAGCGCAGGCGCACGATCGCGCGCGGGATCAGCGATCACATCCCCGCCAGCCGCGCGCGGGCGCACGAACAGCAGGATCATCGTCAGGCCGACCACCAGCGCCAGACAGGCAAGCCACAGATAGGCCTGACGAAAGCCCGCCGTGCGGATCAGATAGGTCGCCACGATCGGGATGGTGGTCGTCCCCAGCCCCATCAGGGCCGCGGTGGCCCCGATCCCGGCGCCGCGATTGGCATCGAACCATGTCACCACCGCTTTCGCGCAGGAAATCAGGATGCCGCTGGTGGCCAGCCCCATCAGGGCGAAAGGCACATAAAACAACGGCAGCGAGAGAGGCGCCACCGAGACAGCCGCCAGACAGAGGCAATAGGCCAGCCAGCAACTCACCAGGATCGGCCGCATGGCAAAGCGGTCGATCAGCCGGCCGCAGATCGGCAGGCCCACGGCCACGCCCAGAGCGCAGGCAGTATAGCCGCCCAGCACCGATGTCCTGCTCCAGCCGGTCGCCTGCGTCAGGGGCAGCACGAAAAGGCTGAAGGTCGAGAGCACCAGCGGTTGCGCGCTGACCGCCTGGGTCACCCCCGCGCCAAAGACGACATGCCAGGGGCTCTGACGGGACGAAACGGTGGTAACATCAGAAGACATTGCGATCATCCGTCTTGAAAGGTGATGCACCTGCCGGTTTCGGCAATCCCGGGCAGGTGCTGATGGTCATGATGCGGCTGCGGCTTCAGCCGAAGATCGTCTTCATCTTGACGTCACCGATCGGCTGGGTGATGCCCTTGGTGAGCAGGAAGCCGCCGATGCGATCGACCCCGCCGCCAAAGGCGCTCTGCTTGTAGAAGTCGCGCAGCGCATTGGGCGCCCCGCGCTGGCCGTTGATCAGCAATTGACCGGTGCTCAGCTTGCGTGAAAACTCGGTCGCGCGCGCCAGATCACGGCTGTAGACGCTGCCGCTCAGGCCGAAATCGGTGGCGTCATGCAGCATGACCGCCTCTTCCTCGGTGTCATAGGCCGAAACGGTGAAGACCGGGCCAAAGATTTCCTCGCGGAAGATCTTCATGTCAGCCGTTACGCCGGTAAAGACGGTGGGGGCGACATAATAGCCCTTGTCGAAACCGGTCGGCGTGTTGCCGCCCAGCGCCAACACCGCGCCTTCTTCCAGCCCGCTGCGGATGTAGCCTTCCACGCGCTCCTTCTGGCGGGCGGAGACCAGCGGGCCCATGATCGTTTCATCATCCGAAGGATCGCCGAAGCGGAAGGACTGCAGCGTGGCGATCACCCCCGCGACCACCTCATCCTGCATCTTGCGCGGCACGATGATGCGTGCGTTGCAGAAGCAGGCCTGACCCGAAAACGGCAGCCCCTCGCGTTGGATCGAGGAGAGGAACAGCTCCACATCGGCATCGTCGAGCAGCACCGCCGCCGACTTGCCGCCCAGCTCGGCGATCAGCGGCTTGAGCGTGTTGGCGCATTCGCGCGCCACCGCCTTGCCCGATGCCGTCGACCCGGTGAAGGAGACCTTGGCAATGCCGGGATGCGCCACCAGCGCCGCGCCCGTAGCAGGGCCGCCGGTGACGACGTTGAACACGCCGCTGGGCACACCCGCATCGCGCAGGATCTCGGCCAGCAGATAGCAGTCGAGCGAGGTTTCCGGCGAAGGCTTGGCCACCACGGTGCAACCGGCGGCCAGCGCATTGGCAACCTTCATCGCCAGCAGTGCTTGCGGCGCATTCCAAGGCGAAATGGCGGCCACCACGCCGATCGGCTCGCGCTGAAGCAGTGTCTTGCCGCCATTGGGCGCCTCGACCAGCGTTTCATCCTCCAGCTGCCCGGCCCCCATCGAGGCCTGACGGTAAAGCATCTGGGTGATCGTCACATCCTGATCGCGCCACCAGCGGGGTGCGCCATTCTGCAGCAACAGCAGATCCTTCAGCTCCTCGGCACGCGCGGCGATGCCTTCGGCGACGCGGGCCAGAATGGCCGAGCGCGCGGCGCCACCGGCACGGCGCCAGCCGGGCAGCGCGGCGCGCGCGGCGGCCACGGCCCGGTCGATGTCGCGCTCATTGGCATCGGGGATGCTGCCGATGCGCTCCTCGGTGGCAGGGTTGATGGCATGGAGCCGCGCGGTGCTGTCGGCCGCCACGAATTCGCCGCCGATGAAAAGGTCTGAACGGTCGTGCTGGATTGCTGTGGACACTTCGAAACTCCTTAATCGTGCAAAGTCGCGGCGGGCGAGGCCGGAGCCCCGTCGTCAGCCGGGCGATACGTGTCGGCAAGCGCGCGCGGATCGAGCAGGCCCTGCGCCTGCTGCTGCAACAGGCTGGCATGATCGGGCGTGGCGGAAGCGAGGAAGTGCCCCTGCGCCAGAGCCTCGACCAGCACAGCCACCGCCTGCTCGGGGGTCTGCCTGAGGCGCGGGATCAGCCTTGCCAGCGCCGGATCGAGCGGCGGCGCCCCGGCGGGCGGCTTGGCAAAGCCCGTATCGGTCACATCGGGCGCGAAGAGCGTGACACCCACACCATAAGGCGCCAGCGCCACCGCCGTCGATTGCGCAAGACCGATAACCGCCGCCTTGGACGCGATATAGGGCGCCGTCCGCCCACTGAGCGGATGGCCGCTGATCAGCGCCAGGCTGGAGCTGGTCAGCACCACATGGCCCGAGCGCCTTTCCGTGAGATGCGGCGTGAAGGCACGCAACACCCGCACCATGCCCATGACATTGACGTTGAGCACCCGCTCCCACGCCTCATCCGACAGCGTAGCGATGTCGCCGGGGCCGGTGATCCCGGCATGGCTCATCACCAGATCCACCGCGCCGAAGCGGTCAAGCGCCATGTCGCGCGCATGTTCGACCTGACCGGTATCGGCAACATCGCAGGCCAGCCCGATCGCGCTGGGCAGCGAGGCCGCCAGCGCCTGCGCCGCCGCACCGTCAATGTCCGCGATCACGACATTGCCGCCCGCCTTCGCCACATGAGTGGCAAAGCTGCGCCCCATGCCGCTGGCGCCCGCCGTGATGAACAGCGTCTTCCCGGAAAAATCCATCATCATGCTCCAGCCTGCGCGGCGTTGAATTTGGCCTGAGGCAGCGTATCGAGCCGGAACAGGCGATCGGAATTCTCATGCATCACCTTGCGGCGCTGCTCCTCATCGAGCGTGACCGTCGAGCGTATCCATGCGGTGCCTTCGCTCGCCGAGGCGTAGGGATGGTCGGCGGCGAACAGGATGCGGTCGATCGGCGTCACCTCCATCGCGCAGCGCATCGGCGCATCGTAGAAGAAGCCCGCCGTGGTGACGTAAAAATTGCCGCGATAGACATCCTTGAGATGCTGCGACATCTCGGGCGAGGCGCGGTTGAGCACCTTGATCGATCGGTCGAGGAAGAAGGGCAATCCCTCACCGCCATGGCCGATGATCAGTTGCAGCCGGGGAAAGCGCTGAAACACGCCATTGAGCACCATGCGCATGCTGTGCATGGCCACTTCATAATGCCAGCCCATCATGCCGGTCGACAGCATCGCGCCGAACGCCGGGGGCAGATTGGAATAATAGGCGTCCACCACCGCCTTGGGTGCATAGCCGGGGTGCAGATACAGGGGCACGTCCAGCGCCTCTGCGGCCTCAAGCATCGGCCAGAAGAATTGATCGTCGAGAAAGCGCCCGCCGGTATGGCCGTGGATCATCGCGCCGCGAAAATCGAGATCACGCACGCAGCGTTCCAGCTCGCGTGCGGCGTCGACGGGGGCCGGTGTGGCCAGCGTCGCCAGACCTGCAAAGCGATCGGGGTGAACGGCGACCGCCTCGGCCAGCCGATCATTGACGCGGCAGGCGACATCGACGGCCTGATCGGGCTCCATCCATTGCACATGCGGCGCGGCGGATGACAGAACCTGCACATCGATCCCGGCGGCATCCATGGCGGCAAGGCGCTTCTCGCCGATATCCGCGAGATTTTCGCCCAGGATCTTGGGGAAGAGTTTTTCGGGCCCGTCCAGCACGGCCTCAAGTTCGGGGGTACGAAAATGCTCCTCCACCGCGACGACGCGCGTGCGGGCGGGTGTTCCAATAGGCTCGTTCATGGCGCATGCCTCTCCTGCGATGACGCGGTTTTCTCCACGGCGCGGGCGGCATTCTGGCCGCCTCGTTGCCCGCCGTGTGCGGGCCGCCGGATGATTCCGTGCGGCCCGTGGCACCGATTTAAACCTGCATCAGCAGTTCCTCAACGCCGCACAGCAGGCGGCCATAGGTTTCAAAATTGCTCGACGGATTGACGAAGGGGTGCATCGTGGCGACCCGCGCATCCTGCCACAGCCGGTTGGCGATGTTCTTGCTGTGCGCGAAAGACCCGCCGCCCGCTTCGGACAATTTGGTCGCCGCTTCAAAGACCATACGGTCGGCAAAGGCGACATCGCGATTGACCCTGGCGCGCTCTGCCACGGGCATGAAGGCCTTGCCGGCGCTCCACAGATCGACCTTCTCGACCGCACGCACGATAATGGATTCAGCCGCATCGAACATCGCGCTGATTTCGCCGGTCTGAAGATGGGTGACCGGGGCCTCGCCCTGGTTGGTGTAGGTGGTCAGCTTGATGTCGCGCTTGCCCACGGTTTCCAGGAAATTTTCCATGATATGCTTGGCCACACCGAGCACCGGAAACGCCAGGATCAGCACCATCAGCGGGCCGAAGGCGGCATTGAAGATCGGCACCTCGGGATAGGTCGGCTTCACCTCGCCACGGTTGCACCCCATCAGGCTGACGATCCGCTCGTCCGGAATGAACACATCCTCCATCGCGACATTGGTGCTGCCGCTGCCACGCAGGCCGCTGGGGTTCCAGTCATGGAGATTCTTGACATCGCTCATCGGCACGGCGGCCACGCCCGGGCCGATGGGCTCGCCATTCTTGTCGAACATCGGCACGCCGAGCAGATCCCAATCCGCCTGATACACACCCGAGTTGAAGAACCACATGCCCTTTTCAACCACGATCCCGCCATCGGCACGGCGCGCTTTCACCGCGCGACCGGAGAAAACACCGGCGACATTGGTGTTGGGCCGGGCGAAAATCTCTTCCGACACATGCTTGGGATAGAGGTTGGCCGCCATCCAGTTGCACGCCGTCACCAGCGTCAGCCCCCAGGCGACACCCGCGTCGCCGCGACCGATCTCGGTGACCACCTGGCGCCAGGTATCGAGACTGGACTGCAGGCCGCCATATTCATGCGGAACGGTCATCGAATAGATGCCCTCCTGCTTCATCCGCTCGGCCAGTTCTTCGGGCGGACGGGCGAGACGGTCGATTTCGGACCGTGCCTCGCGCAGATCGGGAACAAGCGCCTTGGCCCGCGCAACGAGATCAACATCCGTGCGATCGCTGGAGGCAAGAGTCGCCGTGCTGAGATTGAGAACGCTCATGTGCTTCCTCTCATTTTTATGAATTAGACGATATGTCCGTTATGACTTTGCATGGTGACTGTCAATGATCTTCGCTTTCGGGCCCTGATGCCAAAAACGGAACCCGTGCGGGGACGGGCTGACCTCAGCCGCTCTGAAAGCTGTTCCGCAGCCGTGATGCAGATGGACGATCATTCAAATTTTTCTGTATGTATCTGTATATATTTGTCTTTTTAGACATGTGGAAACTTTCGGCTTCGCCCTATCCCAGACAGGAGCAAGATCATGGCTGCCGCATCCGCTGCTCGCCCCGAACCACATTTCTTCCATCGTGCGCCATGCAGCAGGAAATTTGAGACGAAATGTATGGTATGAAAACGCCCAAAGGCACTATCGGGATCGCGAGTCGGCCTGCGGGGCGCATCTGACCTCTGGCGCAAGTGGTCAAAATCACCTAGGAGCAGGCGAACCCTTCAGCCTCATATCAGACCGATGATCTGAATTTCGAAGGCAACCGGGCTTGAAAATGTTGATGTGCGAATGGGCGACATGGGAATAAACAGGTGGGCATGAACAGGGAAGACGTCAAAAACGCCGATGAAGACCATCGCGTCAGAGTGGCCCGCCAGCGCCGCAGCAGAACGCGTACACGGTTGCTCGAAGCCGTTCTGGCCACCTGTGCCGCACGTCTGAATCAGGACTTGCCCACAGTCGATGACGTCATCGCCGAAGCCGATGTTTCCCGGGCGACATTCTATAAATATTTCAATTCCGTCGAAGAAGCGATCCGCGTCTACGGCCATATGCTGATGGAAGAGATGTTCCGCAGCCTGGTCACGCTGTTTACCCCGCAGGACGATGAGCTCTCGCGCATCGTCACCGCCATCCAGCTGTTTCTGATGCGCTCCGTGATTGACCCACAGTGGGGGGCTTTTCTGTCGCGCACGGCCCATCTCGCGCGTGAGACGATCCTGGTTGACCGGATCGTGGACTATGTGGAGACAGCGCGCGGAAAAGGCGTCCTCAACGTTCAGGCCCCGCTTCCCGCCAGCAGCATGATCATCGGCACGGTGCTGGAAGCTGTGCGTCATATCTCGCGCACGAACCTGCGCAGCCGCACCTATGTCGATGGCATAACCGCGATGCTGCTGCACGGGCTGGGCGTCGAGCAGGCCGTGGCCGAGGATCTGATCCGCAGCCGCACGATCTACATTCGCGGCCTTGCCCCCGACCGGCTCAGCTGGTGGAGCGACCCCTGGGCGCGCATGCCCGAGGATCGCTCCGAAACCAGAAATAGCTGACGCAACGCCTAATTTCCGAGCGCCCTGCCCCGGTCAGGATGCGGCGGCGCTCGTCTCGCCGGCCAGCCAGCTGCGCTCGGCGGCGCGCAGTTTTATGACCGTATCGGGCTGATCCACTCCGGCCCGATCATTGCGGGTCGGCCCGCCGCCTGACGCGGTCAGATAGCTCAGATAACGATAGGATTGGCGGAATTGCGCCAGTTTCTGCTGATCGATAACAAGGGCCTGCGTCGGGTCCGCAGCAGCCAGCGTATCGCGGATGTAGATCCCGCGCAGCCCGAAAATCAGCCATTCACCCTGCTGCTTCACCGCACGCCACAGCAGCCGCGTGTAGGCCGTGACATGCACATCAACCCCATTGAGCGTGGAAAAGGAATGTACCGCGCAAGAGGCGTCCGCAATGGCGCGGTCTCCGTTGATCGAGACAGCTGGCGGGCTCATGCTGTCGAAATAGACCGCCTTGAGCGAGGTGCCTGCGCGACCGGCCGCCGCACCGCGCCGCCCGGCTTCGACAAACTGCTTTGCCGTGCCGGAAAACCATGAAACATCAACGAAAGCATCCGGATGGAAGCAGGACTCTTCCAGATCGAAATCATGCGTCTCGCGCCCCAGCCGCTCACGCGCGATCACCTGAGTCACGGCGAACTGGTCCAGCAGCGTTCCGGCGTTTGCAGGACCTGCCGCAGGTTTCTTGCCCTCGCCGGCGGCAGCGGCGCGCCCGGTCACCATCGCGCCGAACATGGCGGCAATCCCGCCCTTGAGCAGGCTGCGGCGCAGCAGGGGCTCACGGGATTCGCCCGAGCCGACAGAAATGTCCGTCATTTTTTGATCTCCTCAACCCTGGATGAAAGTGCCGGAACCGGGGGCCCGAAGGTGAGAGAAAACCCCACCTTCCGGCAAGGCCGGATGGGCATCTCTGCACCCGTTCGGCCTGTTCCGTCGCGTTATTGTCGCTGTCATTCCAATGGCCTTACACCTGCCACGATCACGAAAAAGACACAAGGTACATTATGTAATTGGCAGCCATCATGATCCCCTATGCCGAGGGCACGATCCTGAACAGCTGCTCGGCATTGGCATGGGCCACCTTGCGCATGGTCTCCTCGTCCAGCGGCGCCTTGCGGATGAAATCCACCGCCTCGGCGGTCTGCTCATAGGGATAGTCCACGGCGAACATCACCCGGTCAGCCCCCATCATGTCGAGGCAGAAGCGCAAGGGCTCGTTCGACATCATGCCGCTGGTGGTGATCCACACATTCTCTCGGAAATAGTCGCTGGGCAGGCGCTGCAGCTTCTTCATGCCCAGCGGCTCCAGCCCGCCGCGCCGCAGGATGTTCTGATAGCGGTTGTCCAGCCGGCCCAGCCAGAAGGGCAGCGCCTCACCCAGATGGCCCAGCACCAGCTTCAGGGTCGGGAAGGCATCGAAGACCCCGCCCATGATCAGGCGCATCACATGCAGCGAGGTTTCCGCACCAAAACCCCAGAGCGCGCCCATCATGCCATAGTCGGAATAGGCGCCGATCATGCTGTCGGGAGGAAAGTTCGGATGCAGGTATAAAGGCGCATCCGCCGCAACAAGCGCCTCCAGAATCGGCCAGAATTTGGGATCATCGAGATATTCGCCCTGCGTATGCGAATTGATGATGATGCCTTTCATGCCCAACCCCGTCATGCAGCGGGTCACCTCGCGCGCGGCGCGCTGCGGGTCCTGCGGGGCCACCGCGCCCAATCCGGCAAAACGGGTTGGACGGGCCGCCACGGCAGCCGACAGCGTCTCATTGGCCAGTGCGGCCAGATCCGTGCCCAAACCCGCGTCGAAGGCCTGCACACCGGGCGCGGTGATGCTAAGCAGATGCATATCCACACCATGCGCGTCCATCTCGACCAGGCGGTGATCGAGATCGACCAATTGCCGCACCGCTTCGGCTTTCTTGTAATAGATGCCCAGATAGCGTGTGACCGGCGTATCGATCGTCCGGGTCAGCTTCAGAAATTCATCGATATAGTCCCGGGGCGCAAAGGCCTCTTCGGTGGCGATCAAGCGCATGGCGTTTTCTCCCAGATCATTCCGGTCTGCTCCCCGTTGGCCACGCACTATCCGCGGCGCCGGGCAGCGCCCAAGACCACTTGTTGGCCTTGGCTATAGCGTTTGCGTATCGCCCCCCTTTGATGGCACCGGCACAGGCGGTATCATCATAGCCATATTGGTAGCACCAAAGCCCCGCCTCGCCATGCTATCAGCTCCCAAAAGCATGACAGGGGAGAAGGACATGGGGTCGAGGATGGCATTGGCGACGGGCATTGCCCTTTTGGCCATGGTGACGGGTTTCGAGGCGCAGGCTCAGCAAAGGCCGGGCCCTTTGACCCTGACCCCGCACAAAATCGCCTCAGGCGTCTATTGGGTCGAGGGCGGCACATCGAACACCGGCTTTGCCGTGGGAACGACAGGCGTGGTGGCCATCGACGCCCAGCAGACGGCGGAGGCCGTGCAAGCGGTGCAGGCCGAGATTGCCAAAATCACACCCCGCCGCGTCGATACGCTGATCATCACCCACAGCGATCCCGATCATGTCGGCGGCATACCCTCTTATCCCCCCGCCACGCAGATCATCGAGCAGGAAAACACGCGCGCCACCATTCTGGCCACAGCCGCCGATACCAGTGGCGCCCCGCCGATGGTCGCCCTCTACAAGCAACTCGCAAAGGCCCCCAATCCGACAAGGCTGGTGGCCGACAGCGAGCATGCGACCATCGATGGCCTGCGGGTGGAGTTGATCCATGTCGCGCCGGGGCACAGTGCGGGCGATCTGATCATCTATCTGCCCGATCAGAAGGTGGTGTTCGCCGGTGATGTCGTCACAACCAACACTGGCCAGTTTCCCGTCATTCATCTTGGCGGCTCTTCGCTGGGCTGGATCGCGGCGATGAAGGCCATTCTGGCGCTGGACGCCCGCGTGATCGTCCCCGGCCATGGCGCGGTGGAAAGCCGCGAGCAGCTGACGGCCCGACTGAAAGCCGCCGAGCAGCGCCGCGATGCCGTCAAGGCGATGATCGCGCAGGGCAAGTCGCTCGACGAGATCAAGCAGGCCCTGCCCGAAACGGGCGGCAACCCCATGTTCCCCGGCTTTGACGAAACGACCTACAATGAGCTGACCAAGGGCTATCCCGGCACCGCCGTGGCGCCATGGCACAACATCATCCATCGGCCCTGAGGCAGGCGATCCGCCCAAAACCCGAATCATCCGGCAGCACCAGCGCGGCGCCTCCCTTGTCGGAAGGCGTCGCGACAGGTATCGTCATGCTCGCCGGTTTGAAGGGATAGCGGCCCGGCTTGCTGCTCAGCGTCCCCAGCCGCTGTCCTTCACGCCGCCTACCGGCAAGACGACCTCGACATCATCGAAAGCCTCGATCACGAGGAGTGATCCAAAGGTCTCGTCGCCCCCTGTTAACCGGACCAGCAGCTATGCCCCCCACCCGGTCGGACTATGCGGAGATGCTGGACGCCATTGCCGGCTGCTCCCGCGCGGCAGGACTCCAGGGCAGCACGATATCGAAACTCGATCACCACCGCCAATCACGATCTTATGCCTGAGCGCGCGCCCGTCTAAATATGGCGCCTGAACACACTGTCAGACTTGCGGGCAGCCGAGGCACAGAACCGGCCCCGCCCTTCCGTGGAGAGCCATCTTGAAACTTTTGCGCTATGACGATGCCGGTACGCCCAAGCTGGGCGTGGTTCAGGACGACCGGATCGTTTCGCTCGCCCCGCTTGCGGATCGCTATCCCACCATGCGCTCGATCATCGAGGGCGGCGATGCGGCTCTGGCACAGTTGCGCGATTTTGTGGCCACCGCGCCATACAGCCTGCCCCTCGCCTCGGCAAGGCTGCTGGCGCCCGTCGAAAGGCCCGGCAAATATCTGGCCATCGGCATGAATTATGCCAAGCATCTTGAGGAAGCCGACAAGCTTGGCGTGGCCCGTTCGAAGCATCAGGTGTGGTTCAACAAGCAGACAACCTGCGTGGCGGGCCCCTATGACCCCATCGAACCGGGCGCGACCGAAAAGCTGGATTATGAAGTCGAACTCGCTCTGGTGATTGGCAAACCTGCCAAGAATGTGTCGCAGGACGAGGCCCTCGACCATGTGTTTGGTTATGTCGTCGCCAATGACGTGTCGGCGCGCGATTTCCAGTTCCATTCCGCGACCTTCACCATGGGCAAAAGCTTCGACACCCATGGCCCCATCGGCCCGTGGATCGTCACCGCCGACGAGGTCGCCAACCCTCAGAACCTCGATCTGCGTTGTTTCGTCAATGGTGAGCTTCGCCAGTCGAACAACACCGCCACCATGATCCATCCGATCCGCGCCCAGATCGCCTATCTGGCCAGCGCCTTCACGCTGGAACCGGGCGACCTGATCGCCACGGGAACGCCTGAGGGTGTGGGTGTCGGCATGGAACCGCCGGTGTTCCTCAAGGCGGGCGATGTCGTGCGTTGCGAGGTCGATGGCATCGGCGCCATCGAAAACACCGTCGCGGGCTGACGGCAGAACGAGCCTGATCCGGAACCCGGCATCGGTTCTTAAATCGATGCCGGGTTTCCTGCCGGGCAGACAATAACAGACCTCATTTTTCTCGAACAATCGGCGCATCGCGCCCAATGCCGCATGACATGCCGGCCCCTGATGTGCATAATGGCCCTGTATCGATCATGGAACGATCGAACGAAGGGCGAGGCATGAAGTTCAATCACTTACGCAGGTTCGTGGCCGTCGCGGAGCGTGGCAGCATGCGCAGCGCCGCGCGCGAGCTGGGCATTCCCCAGCCCGTCATCACGCGCAGCATTCAGGAGCTGGAGCGCGAGCTGGGCGTGCAACTGTTCGAACGCTCCATCAACGGCATCGTGCTCACGCCGATTGCCGAAAAAATCCTGCGCCGCGCCAAGGTTATGGAAACCGAAATGGAGCGCACGCTGGAGGAAGTCGACCAGTATAAGGGCAAGGAGGTCGGCACGCTGACCATCGGCCTGTCATCGGGCGCGCATGTCGGAATTCTCCCCAAGGTTCTGGCGCCATTCCGCAAGCGCTATCCCAAGGTGCGGATCAAGGTCGTGGAGGGCCTGTTTCCCAAGCTGGAAACCGACATTCGTGACGGGATCATCGAACTCTATGTCGGCCCCATTCCGCGCGAAAGGTTCGGCGCCGATCTGACCGTGGATCTCTTGTTCGAAAACCAGCGCATCATCGTTGGCCGGCAGGGGCATCCGCTGTCGCAAGCCACATCGATCATGGATCTCAAAGATGCCCAATGGGTGGCAACGCCCGTGATGATGGACAGCGAAAACGAGGTCAACGCGATCTATACCGCAGTCGATATGCCGCCGCCCAACATTGTGGCGCAGGCCTCATCGGGCCTCAGCATTCTGTCGATCGTTGCCTCATCCGATCTGCTGGCACCCTTGCCGCATCTCTGGTCGGACTTCATCAGCAGCACGAAATTCGCCTGCATCATTCCGATCAAGCAGACCACCTTCTCGCCGCCCATTTGCGTGGCGCGGCAATCACGGCTGCTGCTTTCTCCACCCGGCCAGTTTTTCACGGATCTGGTTCACCGCGTGGCCGTCAATCACAAGCGTTCACTGGTCAGTTCGGTGGAAAGCGGGGGCACCCTTCCCCCGCCCCTGTAAAGCACAACCTCCCCGTAGCCTGAAAGCTCAGGCTGCGGGGAGGCATCCCCCATGGTCAGAAATGAACCCCGACCTGAACGCCATAGGTCCGGGGAGAGCCGGCGGTATAGAGTTGGTTGCCACCAACCGCAGCCGCGCCACCGGTGTAATAATATGAATTGGTCAAATTCTTGACGAAGGCCTGAATGTCATAGCGTTTGTTGGGCGCTTTCCATGTCAAGGATGCATTGACCAGATGGTAAGGTGCGTTGCTGATCGAACCATCGGCCACGAAGACATAGCGCGATTTGTAGGAATCGTTGGCGACGAGCGTAAAGTCGCCGATGTTCGATTCAATCGTGTAGCTCGCGCCGATGTTGAACGACAGCGTGGGTGACTGGATCAGCCTGGCGCCGCTCAGATCGCATGGCGATGCCGAAAATCCGCCCAGAATGGCCCCGCCGATCACCTGCGCCTTCACGCAAGTGCCGCCGACAAAGCTGGTGTAATGGGCGTCGAGCAATTCCATATTGCCGGTGAAGGTCAGATTGCTCACCGGCGTCAGCACCAGATCGACATCCAGCCCCTTGACCCGCGCCTTGCCCGCATTGACCAGCAGCGAACCGCCCGGAGGCGCCGGCGGCGCGGTGGAGCGCAGCTGGATATCCTTGTAATTATAATAGAAACCCTCGATGTTCAGCGTCAGCAAGCGATCGATCAGGCGCGATTTCACACCTGCGGCAAACGCATCGAGCACTTCGGGTTTCGAGGCCGGATTGTTGAACGCCGTCGGGTTGTAGGTCCCCGATTTGAACCCGCGGTTGTAGGACAGGTAACCGTTGATATCATCGGTAAAATCCTGCGCGAGAACCGCGCGCCACGTCACCTTGGCGAAGGTTGAATGGGTGGCGATCCCGCTGGGATTGCCCGCATAGGGGTCACCAGGATGCACCACTGTCGTGGCAGGCAGAACGGTGGGTGTGTTGGGCTGCCCCGCGAAAGGTATGGTTGTGCCCGACAGGGCTTTCTCGTCGCTGGTGTAACGCAGCCCAAGGGTCAGCCGCGTGCCATGCGTGATGCTGTAGGTGCCCTCGCCATAGCCGGAATAGGAGCGCGTCGTGGCCAGCGCATTGGTCTGCACCGGCAGCGGAGCCGCCGCGCAGACCGTGCCGACGCAGGTGCTGTAGGCCGCATTCACGATCGTCGTGTTGTCATTGAAATAGAAGGCGCCCGCCACCCATTTGAGCCGCGAGGCCGGGCTGTCGGAGGTCAGCTGAAACTCTTGTGTGATCGACCGGTCGGCGCCGGTCTGGTTGTTCTCGATGGCCGACTGGCCCAGCACCGGATTGCCGGGATCGCCGCTCTGGGTGAACATCAGCGGCTGGCGCGCATGGCTGTAGCTGGTCAGGCTGATCAGCCGGGCGAAGCTCAGCCGCTGCTCGATCTTGAGGTTGACGTTATACTGATTGAGTTCGGCGAAAGGATCGCGCCGCGTATCGGTGCGGTATTCGCCCTGCGGACGCGTGCCATCGGCGGCCACCGTGCCGGGCAGGATCTGGAACGCCAGACCGAAATCGCTCTTGTTGTAATTGTAGAGCCCGCGCAGCGAAATCTCCGTATCCGGGCCGGGGTTCCATTTCAGCTTGGCCTGCACCCCGCCGCTGCGCGCTTTCATCACATCATCGCCGGTATAGACGTTTTTGGCATAGCCGTCGCCCTGATTGGAATAGGCGGCGGCCACGTTGAAGGCCAGGTTCGGCGTCAAAGGCGTCGATCCGTAGAATTTGAAATCCACGGTGTTGTAATTGCCGTAAGAGACCGATGCGTCGAGGCGCGGCTTGTCGCCGGGCTCACGGGTGATGACATTGATCAGGCCGCCGGTCGAATTGCGCCCGTAGAGCGTGCCTTGCGGGCCCTTGAGCACCTCGATCCGCTCGATGTTGTTGAAGGAGAACAACCCGGCCGAGGCATTGGGCTGATAGACGCCATCAAGATAGACCGCGACAGGAATTTCCGTGGTAAAACCCGATGTCGCGGTGCCCACGCCGCGAATAAAGGGAATGATGCCGCCGCTGCGCACGATGGTCAGGCCCGGGGCCAACTGAGGCAGATCGGCGGTGTTGGCGATCCGCAGCGAGTCAAGACGCGCGCCCTGCACGGCGATCACATTGACCGGAACCTTCTGCAGGCTTTCCGAGCGCCGCGTCGCGGTCACCAGAATATCCTGCACCCCCGGGGTGGGGGCTGCAGCCTGCGCCGTCGTCCCGGTCTGGTTCGCCGGAGCAGCGGTCTGCGCCGCAACCACGCCCGGACCGGCTATGCCGGTCGTCAGCGCGAGCATCCATAGCTTTCTGTTCATCCTGTTCCTCCCCAAAACACTCGATATGAGTGGCAGGACGATCCGGGCCGCTCCTGCGGCCTCGTCATCGTCCGGTCATGTGCAATGTCCGTCCGTCCCATTGGACGCATCCGGCCCCGGCTGAAGCGCCATGCTGGTTTCCCATCCTGCTGCGGGGAGCAGGAGCCTCAGCTTCGCCCCCATCGTAATGATACAACCGCAAGGCGCAGTGATCACATAATGGAAAGCATGATATCAAATATTCGTCACCGGCCAGCCAGCCATGCCTCTCCTCTGGCATACAGCGCCTCGACCTCGGGCCCGCGCAACCCCGGCATATCGGTCTTGACCACCATGCCAAGCCCCGCCTGCATATAGGCCAGATGCCGGTAACCGTCCGGGAAGCTGCCAAGCAACGCCAGATCCAGCTGAGGCAGCGCCCCCGGCGTCACCGGATCAAGGCGGTCGCGCTCATAGATCGGCTGACGCAGCGCCAGCTTCCATTGGCCCTGACGGCACTCGAAAAAATCGTAAAAGCGGCCAAAGCAGGTGGCATCGCACAGCACGCCCTCCACCTCGCCGCGCTGCGTGATGGTCGTCTTGGTCTGGGCAATCGCGCGCTGGCCGACAATATCGACATGGCTGCCGCCCAGAAAATGCTGGATCATCGCGCCGCGCCCGAAGGCTTCGCGCGACCGTGCCACGAAATCGACCGCCGAAACCTGCGCCCAGGTGGTCATCATCCGGCCATCGTCATGCCACAGATCGAGCAGACGATCGTAAAACCCCCCGTCACGAAAGATGACCCAGTCTTCCACGACATTCCGGATCGCCGCAAGGCTTTCGGAATCACGCTCATTCATGAAACTACCTCCTTGTAATGGTCAGCGGGCCCCGCGCCGATCTGCCCCCTGGGTCGGCGCGGCATCTTGGTGGCCAGCCCGCATGCGATGGGGCAGGAAAGCGGCTAAAGAACTCGAACCAGACGAAAGCCACGCCACGAGGTGGCCTGATCACCCGGCGCTGTCGCAAGGCCAGCCGCCGCCAGATCGCCACCCTGCCATGATCCGCCGCGCAGCACCCGGCGGCGGCATGAGGCATCGGCGCAATCGCTTGTCCAGGATTCCACATTGCCGCTCATGTCGAACAGACCAAAGCCATTGGGCTTGTAGGTGCCGACAGGTGCCGCCGTCGCGCGCCCATCATGGCAGGCCAGCCGGACGGGGGCACCGCGATAGGTCAGGCCATCCTGATCATAGCCATTGGCATAGGTGCAGGCGTCTGCGGCCTCATTGCCCCACCAATAGGTCGTCGCCGTGCCCGCGCGGTTGGCATATTCATACTCCGCGCTGGTGGGCAGGCGATAGAGACGCCCGGTCTTCTTGGACAGCCATGCGGCATAGGCCAGAGCATCGGCATAGGCCACACAGGTCACCGGATCGCGTGGCGTAGCCGTGACGCCCGGATTGCGCCAATCGCGGTCCGGCATCGCGCGTAGCGCATCATCGCTGATCGTGGTGCAATGCGATGCCGCCTGATAGCCCGTTTCGGCCACGAAAGTCGCGAATTCCCCCACGACCACCGGAAACAGCCCGATCGCGACAGGTTCGGACATGCGGAACCGTCGGCGCGCCCTGCCCTTGCCGACGCCGCTGCCGATGGTGATCTCGCCTGCCGGAATGACGACCATGCGCGGCGCCACCGGATCTTCGAAGATCACGATCGGCTTGTCATACGCGTGCCAGACCACCGGAGCGGCATCCACGCCGCCGATTGGCCCTGCCGCTGCGACCATTTGGGCGGTGCGTGCCTTGGCCGCCTCAATCCGGGCGGGCTGATCGGGGTCCCCCGCCTTGAGCGCATCAAAGCGCTCCAACCGATTGTCCATGAAGGCTTTCATGGTGATCGGCGCCGCCAGAGCAGGTCCTGCCAGCGCGCTGGCCATGGCCAGAGCCGCCATCGTCAAGCCTCGTTTGCCTTGCAAGCTCATGCCATGGACCTTTCAATGTTGAAGGGCGGGAGCGAGGCCCCCCTCGCCCCCGCCAGAGGGCCATGTCCCGCCAACTGAAGCGGCAGGACGCGGCCGGGCAAGATGCCCGGGGCGATGGCCACCGCCGCCGCAACCGCCACCACCTGGCCCATGCGTCGATCGGCTGCCATCAACCCTCCCCTTTTGAAATATTCGTTGCGGTCGATCAGAGATGAACGCCAAGCGTCGCGCCGAAAGTGCGTGGAGCACCGGGCACAACCGTGAAGTTGCTGGATTCCGTGGCGACCGCATAGGTGTATTGCTTGGTGAGATTGCGAACGAACAGGTTCACATCATAGCGCTTCGAAGGAGACGTCCAATTGAGCGACATGTCGATCAGATGGTGGCTGTTCTGCCACATGCTGCCATCGGCCACCATGGAATAGCGCGAATTGTAGTGATCATTGGCGCTCAGCGCGAATTTTCCTGCCGGTGTGTTCAGCGTGTAGACCAGACCCAGCGCACCGGAAAAGGGCGCCGCGAAAGGCACGTCATAACCGGCAAGGTTGCAAATTGTGGTGACATTGGCCCCCACGGTGACGCCGTTCACAACCTTCGTGCCCGGGGTGACGCAGGCAGCACCGGGGAAATCGGCATATTTGGCGCGCAGGAATTCGAAGCTGCCGTTGATGACCAGCCCCGACAGCGGCGTAAAGCTGAAGTCACCATCGACGCCATCAAGCTTTTCGCGCGCGGCATTTTCCAGGATCGGAGATCCGGGGAGAGCTGGAGCTGCCTGCGAGCGAACCTGCACATTCTGATAGTTGTAATGGAAATAGGCGAGATTGAGCCGCAGATGATGATCGAACAGTTCCGACTTCACCCCAGCCTCGCTGGCCCACAGCAATTCAGGTTGCGCGGGCGGATTGTTGAATGAATTGGCGTTGAAGGCCCCCGATTTGAAACCAAGATTGTATGAGGCATAGGCATGCACATGGTCGGTGATGTCCTGCGCCAGCACAAAGCGATAGGTCAGCTTGTCGAAGTGCAGGCGCGTCGGGATGCCGTTGGGGAAATTGGGGAAAGGCTGACCCGGATAATAGACGCCACCCGGCGTCGTGGCGGTCGCGGCGACGGGCAAGGTCGTCACCGAATTGGGGAAACCTGCCAAAGGCGCCACGAAACCGCTCAGCTTCTTGGTTTCATCGGTATAGCGCAGCCCCGCCGTCACCCGGGTCGCGGAGAAAAAGCGATAAGTCAGATCACCATAGGCCGACAGCGATTCCGTCGAGGGCGAGCCTGCATTGCGGTTGGGCGTCAGGCTGATCGAATTGGTGGGATTGGGCACGCAATTGTTCGCCACACAGGTGAACCATGTATCGAGCTGCAAATATTGGTGATCATTGTAGTAAAAGGCACCGGCCACCCAATCGAGCCGCGACGAGGATGGCGCCGAGGTCAATTGCAGCTCCTGACTCCAGGTCCGGCTGGTTTCATAGAAAGCATCATAAGTCGCGCTTTGCCCCGTGACGGGCTGGCCCAGGATTGGCAGGCCACCCTGGAACGTCACCGTCGAGGCGCTGTGCTGATAGCCGGTCATGCTCATCAGCTTGGCAAAACCCAGATCCTGCGTGACCTTGAGCGAGCCGATATAAGAGCGGAACGGCGCCGAGGGATCGATCCGCGAGGCGTTACGGTACTTGCCCTGATTGACCGTGCCATCGGTGCCGACTGTGCCCGGATAAACCTCGTAGGACAGGCCCAGATCGCGGTTGTTGTAGTCGTAGATCATGCTGGCGACGACGCGCGTCCTGGGGCCCGGCTCCCATGCCAGCTTGCCCTCTACGCCGGTTTCGGTCGATTTCTGATTGTCATGACCGTTGAAGGTATTGGTGCTCCAGCCATCGGCCTGCCGGGAATGGAAGACGGCCAGATTGGCCGCCAGATTGCTGGTCAGCGCAGTCGTGCCATAGAAGTTGGTCGAGAAGGTGTTGTAGTTGGCGTAACCGACGGACGCATCGACATGGGTCGTATGGCCGGGATCACGCGTGGTGACGCCGATCAGGCCGCCGGTAACGTTACGGCCATAGAGCGTACCTTGAGGGCCTTTGAGAACTTCGATCTGATCGATGTTGTTGAAGGAATAGACGCCCATGGCCGGGTTGGCCAGATAAAGCCCGTCAATATAGACCGCGACCTGTGCTTCATTGTAACCGGTGCTCGTCGAACCAATACCGCGCATATAGAGGTTGTTGCCCCCCGCCGGTGTCACGACCAGACCCGATACCAGATTGGGCAGTTGCAGGACGCTGTTGATGTTGTAATCCTTAAGTGCGACTGCCGGGACGGCCTCCACAGTGGCCGCAACCTTTTGCAGATTGACGGCGCGGCGGGTGGCCGTGACCACGATCTCCTGCAAGCCGTGGTCATTGCCCTTGGGGTCGCTACCATTGGCGGCCCCGCTTTTGGCGGCTGTATCCTTGGCGGTGCTTTCGGGCGATGGAGCGGCGCTTTGCGCATGGCTTGCCTGGGCGCCCGCGATAAGGGCGACAAACGCCACGCTCGAAAATAAGGTGCGCACCATGGTAAATCTCCCTGACTGCCCGGTTCAAGCGTTCCGCTGACCATTTTTTTGACGGCATCCTGGGACTTTTCTTAAAGGCGTCGCCTTGCCATGAGGTGATGCAAAAAATCCAAGCATGATGAAGAATGCTGATTGGGCCAATCACGCGGCTGGCGCCATGCTCGCGCATCCGGGCATCAAACCGGCGTGCCCTATACGGCGCGACCGGCGGCGCTGATAAGCGCCACCGGCCCTCACCCCCTGCACGTCAGGCAAGCCCGGGTTTACCGGTCGTCCGCCAGCTTTTGCCATTCGGATATGGCGATCGTTCCGTCTCCCGTGGCCGAAGCCGGAACCTGATAGACAAGGCGGTCTCCTTTCAACGTGTAATCGCGCGTTTGCCTTTTCCCTTCCCAATTGGGAAAAACTGAAAGCTCGACATCGAAGATGATGTGATGACTGGCGTGATCCAGTGAAACATGGCCATAATGCACACTGTTACGCAACATGGCGTCCCGGAATTCTTCCGAAGAGCCACCCGCCTTGGTGCCAGAGGCAAAATTGACCGCTGCGGCGCGATAGATCTCAATGGTGTAGCGCCCTTGTCGATCCACCATCATCCGCCCTTCGGGATGATCGCCAAAGCCGTGGACACGATGCCCATCGGGATAGAGCGTGTCGGCAGCCGTCAAAATCCATGTCCCAGCCAACTCCGAGCCGTGCGATCCGGCGGGAGAAGCCTGTGCAGTCCCGGACAGGCACAGGCCGGCCACCATCACCACCTTCATCATTTTCGCCATCATCATCCTCACAAGCAAGCGCCATCCGGTTTCCGGTTGCGCATGACGAGAGGTCTATCGCCCGCAGGTCACTTCGAATAACGTCCATTTCTGAAGTCACTGTTCAGAAAGGCGAAACTGGAATGCCATCCCACTTCGATCTGGATTGCCTGCGCAGTTTCGTCGCCGCGCAGGATCTGGGCGGCTTCAACCGCGCGGCCGAGGTGCTCAACCGCTCGCAATCGGCTGTCAGCCAGCAATTGCGCAAACTCGAAGAACAGGCCGGTCAGCCTTTGACACGTCGCGACGGACGGCAACTTGTCCTCACACCCGCAGGCGACACTGTGCTGGCCTATGCAAGGCGCCTGCTCGCCCTGAATGACGAGGCCATGGCCGCGCTCGGCAACTATGCTCTGGCAGGACAGGTTCGGTTCGGCGTGGTGGGCGATCTGGCCGAGAGCTGGCTTCCCGCCATGCTGGCCTCCTTTCAGCGCGCCCATCCCCAGATCGTGCTTGAAGTCTGCGTCGACCGCGCCAGCGCCCTTTTCGAGGCGCTCGATCGCGGCGCTCTGGATCTTGTGCTGACCTTTGGCGGCGATGGCCGGATCGATGCGATGCCCTGGCGCGCCTTGCCCCAGCGCTGGCTTGGCGCCGTGGGCGGCACCTTCACGCCGGACGAAAGGGTCGAGCTTGCCGTTCTGCCCTCGCCCTGCCGCTTCAGAAAGGCGGCCATCGATCAGTTGGAAGCAGCAGGCATTCCATGGCGGATTGCCTTTACGGGACACAGCGTGGCGGCGCTGTGGGCTGCGGTGCGCGCTGGACTTGGCGTCACCTTTCGCGCGGTGGATGATATGCCGCAAGGCATCGCGGCATGGGACGAGCCGCTATCCGTTCCTCAGGCCTTGCCGATCAGCGTCAATCTGCATGATGGCGGGCGCCCGGCGGATGCGGCCATCGATCATCTGCGCGGCATTCTGCTGGAGCTAAAGGACTGAAAGGCCTGCGATCACGCGCCTGACGGTGAAGACATCAAGGCCACATGCCGCGCTTGCGTGATCTCATCAGCCGGAAACATGCATTCCACCCGCAATTCCTGAGCATTGATCTCCGCAGGCGTGCCAAGGGTGGAGACCATCGAGAAATAGCGCAACCGCATGCCATCCTTCTCGAAGCCGAGCGGGATCATCGGCAGGGCTTCATCCTCCACCGTCATGCTCCGGGCCGCAGGGCCCTCGACCGGCGGATAGGCCTCCAGCGCCGCGATCAAGGACTGCAGACGCGCGTCGATCACCCCGCCCACTGCTTCGCGCCGGACCCGCGTCAGCAGCGAGGCCGACACACGGTCCCAATCGCAGATGAAGGGGCGCATCCCCGCCGGATCGAACATCAGATGCAGAATGTTACGGGGTGCCGGCCGTGCGGCCATATCGATGAACAGGCCGAAAAAGCGCAGGGTCGCATCATTGGCCGCCAGAACGTTCCAATAGCGGTCCATCAACACCGCCGGATAAGGCTCCTGCAGTCTGAGCATACGGTCAACCGCCGCCGTCACGCTTTGCAGCTGAGGCGCATCCCACGCGGCCTCGCGATAGAGCGGGGCATAGCCCGCCGCGAGCAGCAACGCATTGCGATCGCGCAGGGGGATATCCAGTGCCTCGGCGATCGCGACCAGAGTTTCGCGCCCCGGCGCGCTGCGCCCGCTCTCGATAAAGCTGAGATGGCGCTGGGACAGGTTGGCATCCAGCGCAAGATCAAGCTGGCTTTTGCCCCGTGTCGAGCGCCAGCTGCGCAGCAAAGCGCCAAGCTCACCGCCACGCCGCCGATCGGTGCCATGCTGGATGGAAGGCAAGCCGGTTTCTCCCTTGATGATCGCACCCGACCGCCTCGGGCAGAGCGATGGCTAATCCATGCGCGCGGCGCATGGCAATGACCTCTCACGTAATTGAGAGCCGCCCGCAAGCGCCCTAGCCAGCTCCTGTCCGCAACAGCAATGGAATGGGTCATACGATGAGATATGAAGCTTTGGATCGTCGAACCGTGTTGGGTGCTGCCGTCACCCTGGCCTTTCTGCCGCTGCCTGCTGTGGGCAGAACCCCTCTGGCAAGAGAGAAAACCGCAATGCAAGTGACATTCACCAAAACCGAAGCGCCTGACTGGCTGATGGCTTTCTGGCGCGAGATCGACAACAAGACATGGGGATCGGGCTTCGATTGCCTCGCCGTGGATGCGGTCTGCAACCTTGGCGTGGCGGACTGGCATGGCCGCGAGGCGATCCGTGACAATCTGCGCAAATTCATCGACACCGGCTTCACCGCCCATCACGATGTGCTGGAATATTGGGACAGCCCGCGCCTGAAAGTGTTTCGCGGCCGGGTAACGATGACACCTGACGATGGCGGGCCCGCCGTTCACCCCACCATGACTCACTTCTTCCAGATGGATGAGGCTGATCCCGCTAAGGTGAAGCACTGGTATGGCGCCGTAGGCCCCGTTTCCTTCGGCTGACCTTGACCGTGCAGGCATCCGGCATCGGTCGGATGCCTGCATGGCGTCGCCTGAGCCATCAGGCTTCAACCATGTTGATCTTGAGGGCGTCGAAAGGCTCCAGCAGTTCGGGTGGCAGCATCGGTTCGATCACCAGCGTGTCCACCTCGTCCAGCGGCATAATGCGATAGGAGGATGCGGCTCCAAGCTTTTCCCGCGTGGCCAGCAGGATCGTTTCCGCCGATTGGCGCGCGATCAGCCGCTTGATCGCGGCCTCTTCCGGATCTCCCGTCGTCACGCCGGTGTCCGGATGGAGGCCGGTTGCGCCCATGAAAAAGGCGTCGAAACGGATGCGCGCAATGGCCTCGGCGCTCGACGCGCCCACCGCGACGATGGAATGTTTGAAAAGCCGCCCGCCGATGATCTCGACATCGATGCCGGGGTGATCGACAAGTTCGATCGCGATGCTGGGGCTGTGCGTGACGATGGTCGCCTGCAGGCCCCGGGGCAGATGGCGGGCGAGCTGAACATTGGTCGTGCCGCCATCGAGAAAGACGATCTGGCCCGGTTGAATCAGGCTGGCCCCCGCCTTGCCAAGGCCGGTCTTGGCCGCGGACTCCAGCCGCTCACGCGCGGCGAAATCCGCGATCGCCGAGGAGGCCGGCAAAGCCCCGCCATGCACCCGCTGCAACAGACCTTCGCGTGCAAGTTCACGCAAATCCCGGCGTATCGTGTCTTCAGACACATCGACCTGCTGGCTGAAGCGCTTGGCGATCAGCCTGCCCTCCTGCTGAAGGGTCTTGAGGATCAGCGCCTTGCGTTCCGAAGTCAGCATAAAACCTCACTTGCACGATATTCCTTGACTCTGCGCGATATTGCACGAAATTTCACACAAGGTCGAGCCTTCATTGGCTGCCCCGGATCACCATCGAAAGGATCGTCATGACTGTCGCCCATCGTGTCCGCCTGGAAGATGTCATCACACTGGCCGACGACTGGTATGTCCTGAAAAAGTCCACCTTTTCCTTCCAGCGCGCTGATGGCAGCTGGCAAAGGCAATCGCGCGAAACCTATGATCGCGGGAATGGTGCCACCATCCTGCTCTATGATCCCGAGCGACGGACGGTCATTCTCACCCGGCAGTTCCGTTATCCGGCCTTCGTCAACGGCCATGATGATCTGCTGATCGAAACGCCGGCAGGCCTGCTGGACAATGCCGCCCCCGAAGAACGCATCCGCGCCGAAACGCAGGAGGAAACAGGGTTCCATGTGCGCGAGGTGCGCCAGATCTTTGACGCTTTCATGAGCCCCGGTTCGGTGACGGAAAGGCTCCACTTCTTCGTCGGCGAATATCGCCTGGACGATCGCCTGTCCGCTGGCGGCGGCAATGCGGAGGAAGGCGAAGACATCGCCACCTTCGAAGTCGGCATCGATGAGGCCATGGCCATGATCGACTCAGGCGCCATCAGGGATGGCAAGACCATCATGCTGCTACAATATGCCGCGCTGAAGCTTTTCCGGTCCGATGGACGATGATCGCGGCGGTCTGCCCGGAATGACGGGGCTTTCTCCATCGAGAGCAATCGTCCAAGTCCGGAAAAGTCAGGCTTACAGGCCCAGCTCCGACAGGCCGGGATGATCGTCGGGGCGGCGACCCTGCGGCCAATGAAACAGGCGATCCTCTGGTGCGATGGCCAGATCGTTGATGCTGGCGATCCGGCGGCGCATCAGACCAGCCTCGTCGAACTCCCAATTCTCATTGCCATAGGAGCGCCACCACTGGCCGCCCTCATCATGCCATTCATAGGCGAAGCGCACCGCGATCCGGTTGTCATGAAAGCTCCAGACCTCCTTGATCAGCCGGTACGCCTGTTCGCGTGACCATTTGCGGGAGAGGAAGGCGATGATCTCCGTGCGGCCCGTTAGAAAATCGGCGCGATTGCGCCACTGACTGTCGAGCGTATAGGCCAGAGCGACCTTTTCAGGATCGCGGCTGTTCCATGCGTCCTCGGCCAGACGGGCCTTTTGCGCGGCGGTTTCCGGGGTAAAGGGCGGCAGGGGCGGACGGCTCATCAAACAATCTCCTGAAGGGCAAGGCGGGACGCGGCTTGGCGCGCTTCGGCTTCACGGATGGGCATCATGGCGGCCATGCGCCCCTGATAGGCAGCGAGGATTTCGGGCGGCGCTGTCTCGGGCGTGCCAGACTCGAAAGGCGGCGCGGGGGCATATTCCAATCCTAGCTGAAGCGACTGCGCCAGAGCAACGCCGCCCAGTTCGGCCAGCACGGTCAGCGCGAAATCGATCCCCGCCGTCACCCCGCCGCCGGTGATGACCGTGCCATCACGCACGACACGCCCGGCATCCGGTATGGCGCCAAACAGCGGCAGCAGATGGCGCCACGCCCAATGGCAGGCGGCACGCCGGCCCTGCAGCAGGCCTGCCGCTCCCAAAATCAGCGATCCCGTGCACACCGAGGTGACATAACGCGCGCCCAGACCAAGGCGGCGCACCTCACCGACAAAATCCTCATCCAGCGCCACTTGCGTGGCTGTGGCCCCGCCGGGAACGCAGAGCAGGTCACAGGCGGCAATGTCAGCCAGGCGCTGCGTGTCGGCAAACACCAGCCCCTCGGCAGCGACATGGCCGCCATCGCGGCTCGCCACAAGCGTCTCGCTGTTCGGCAGCCGTGAAAGGAACTGATGCGGGCCCGTGAAATCAAGCTGGGTCATGCCGGGGAACAGGGCAAAGACGATGCGGAACGGCTGATCGGTCATGAGAGCCTCCTTATGGGGAACAGCCTCTTCATCGCGCAGGGCACGGCTTGACGAAATGACAATGATCCCTCAATTCAAGCCATGCCTCGCACCCTCGCCCTTTACCTTTATGAGGAGTTTCAGCTCCTCGACGCCTGCGGGCCGATCACCAGTTTCGAGATTGCCGGGCGCATGCATGATACACCCTATCGGCTGACACTGCTTTCGGCCAAGGGCGGGCCGGTGCGCAGCTCTTCCGGCGTGGCGCTTGAGACCATCGCCGCTGATGCGGATGCACTTTCCATCGACACGCTGATCGTCGTGGGGGGCAATGGCAGCCGCGATGCCATGCGCGATCCTGCGGTTGTCACCTTCCTCCGTCAGGCTGCGGGCCGCGTGCGACGCTTGTGCAGCGTCTGCTCCGGCGCCTTCCTGCTGGCCTCAGCCGGTGCCCTCGACGGGCGCCGGGCCACCACCCATTGGCGCCGGGCCAAGCTGCTGGCGCGCCTGTTCCCCAAGGTGGCGGTTGACGTGGACCGCATCCATATCCGCGATGGCGATGTGTGGACATCGGCGGGGATCACCGCCGGCATTGATCTGGCGCTGGCGCTGATCGGCGACGATCTGGGCGAGGATCTGGCGCGTGCCGTGGCGCAGGATATGGTGGTCTATTATCGCCGACCGGGCGGGCAATCGCAATTTTCGGCTCTGGCGGAGCTTGGCGGCGATGGCGCGCATTTCGCCCCCTTGCTTGACTGGGTCCGCGCTCACCTCGACCAGCGGCTGACCATCGACGTGCTGGCCGCGCAGGCCGCGATGAGCCCGCGCAATTTCTCGCGGGCCTTTACCCGTGACATGGGGATGAGCCCCGCCAAGGCCGTCGAGCGTTTGCGGCTGGACGTCGCCCGCGAGCGTGTGGAAAGCAGCCCGGCCCCGATCGAGCAGATCGCCGCCACACTTGGCTTTCACGATCCCGAGCGGATGCGCCGCGCCTTTATTCGGGCCTTTGGCCAGCCCCCGCAGGCCATGCGCCGCTTGGCCCGGCATGGGTGATGCCGGACGGCCCCAATATCCGCAAATTCTGTCGACAACGCTTTCGATAAGGCCGAGGGAACGGCGAAACCACAGCAGGAAACCGATGCATGCCAGACAGCGATGACAACTATGTGTATGATGAGGAAAGCGGCGAATGGATGCCCGCCGCCGAACTGGCGGAACGGCGCAATGCCGCATCCCGGCCCGAAGTGCGCGATGCTGTCGGCAATCTGCTGGCCGACGGCGATCAGGTGACGCTCATCAAGGATCTCGACGTCAAGGGCGCGGGGCAAACGCTCAAGCGCGGCACGCTGATCAAGTCCATCCGCCTGACGGGCGACGCGCAGGAGATCGACTGCAAATTCGACGGCATCAAGGGCCTGGTGCTGCGGGCGGAGTTCGTCCGCAAGCGTTGATGAAGGCTGCTCCCGGATCGCACCCTGGCTGCCATGGCCATAGGTAATCCGGGAAGCCTCCAACCGAAAACATCGGCCACTCTGACCGGCATACCGAACGCGCGCTGCATCGTTGCGGCCAGCGCCACCATCTCGACGATCAGCGCGTAATGGACACCGCGCTCCTGATTTTCAGGCGCCTATTTCCCCTTTTCCTTCATTTCGAGATAGGCTGCATCACGCGCTTCCGGGGTCAGCCCCTGCAGATATTGCTTGGCGGCTTTATAGGTCAGGAATGGCTTCCCATCAGCAATGATGGGGGTGGTACGGCCGTTGTAGATACGGCGAAGCAACCGCCTTTGCGGTCTGCTCAACGATTGGGTGGCTTCATCTAACATCCCTAATTTTGATCCCGATCCCGGGAACAATCAAGCCCCATGAGGCGCTTTGTCGACCGAATACCGGCGCAGGTCATGCGCCCACCTCGCCTGCGCGAAACAGCGAAATCGTCAGAACATCCACAAGGGCCCGCAGGCGCGGCAACATATGCCACGCGCAGCCTCCCCTGCTGTCAGGGACGCATCATCACTGGTGCTGACCCGTCGCGCGCCAACGCCGTCCCTCGCCAATTTTACGCCCGCTCACTATTTTCGAGGGGCCCGCTCTGCCGCCGCGTATCGCATAAGCAACCAAAGGGAGTTTCTTCGATGCGCCATCCTCTTCTTGCCGCCGCGCTGTGTGCCGGCCTTGCCGTTTCGGGCCTTGCCGCCCCCGCCATGGCGCATCCCAGGCTGGTTTCGGCCAAGCCCGCCGACACCACCACCGCCAGCCATGTGACCGAGGTTTCCGTGACCTTCAGCGAGCCGCTGATGGCGGCCATGTCCGGCATGGATCTGGTGATGACCGGTATGCCGGGCATGGATCACCACCAGCCCATGAAGATGACCGGCGTGAAGACCAGCGTGGCGCCCGATGGTGTGACCCTGCTGGCCAAGGTCGCTCGCCCCTTGCCGCCCGGCACCTATGAGGCCGACTGGCACGTGGTTTCCACGGATACCCATCGCGTGACGGGCAAGCTGACCTTTACCGTCAAGTGATGGAAGGGGCTCAGATCTGGCTGCGCTGGGCCCAGTTCATCGATCTTGCGCTGGTTTTCGGCATTCCCCTTATCGCAAGCCTGCTGGGGGAACGCCGGATGAGTGGGCAATTGCGACTGGTTCTGGGCATCGGCTGTCTGGCCGGGCTCGGCATCGGCGTGCTGGGCTTCCTTGTGGCGATGGCGGTGATGGCGGGCAGCGGCATCAAGGATCTCGATCGGGATATGGTCATGATGGTGGCCTGCCATACCGCGCTGGGCTGGAGTGTCCTCACGCGGCTTGGGGCCTTGCTGATCGGCCTGATCCTCGCCTTGTCCAGCCGGTCGCTGGCGCCGTGGCCCGTGGTAGCAGGCGTGGCAGCAGCCAGTCTGGTATGGGGCGGCCATGCCGCTGCCTCGCAGGGAGCCCCCGGCATGGCGCGGCTGGCGGGCGACATCGCCCATCTGTGGTGCGGTCTTGGCTGGGTGGGCGCCTTGCTGCTGTTCACCGCCCGGCTGTGGCGCGCATCGGGTGAGGACAGCGTGATCCTTGCGCAGCTGACGCGCGCGCTGGGCGGCTTTGCCCTGATCGGCAGCGTGCTGGTCGGCGTGCTGCTCGTCAGCGGTCTGGGCAATCTGTTGTTTCTGGCGACACCCGGGGCATGGGGTGCCATCGCTCACGCGCCCTATGGGCGGCTGATGATCGCCAAACTCAGCCTGTTTGCCGGCATGTTCCTGCTGGCCGCGCGCAACCGCTTTCTTCTGGTGCCCGCACTGGAGCAGGCCTCCCTGCCTTTGGCCCGGCAACAGGCCCTTTCGGCCCTGCGCCTCAGCGTCTCGCTGGAGATGCTGCTGGCCCTCGGCGTGATCCTGTGTGTGGCTGCGGCAGGAACACTCGACCCTGCCGCAGCCTGAGCCTCTGGCCTAACAGACCACCACACGCACAAAACGGGCGATGGTCTCGCCCGCATTGGCATAGGAAAATTCCTGAGCGCTGCCATAAATCGCAAAGTCGCCAGCCTTGATCGTGACGGCGCCGTCCTGCTTGTCGATCCGCACGCAGCCTTCGTGAACGAAGATCATCTCTGACCATCCGGCAGGGTCCGGCTCGGCCTGATAGGTATCGCCGACGCCAAGCGACCAGCTCCAAAGCTGCGCGGATGAGGCCGCGGGCACGCTGCCCAGCAGCTTGGAGATGCTGGCGTCGCTCGCCCCGCGCCACATCGTGGCATCGATCCGCTCGGTGGCAGCGGTCGGGTCGGCGACCATGGCGACGAAATCGACGCCGAGCGCCCACGCCAGCCGGTCCAGACTCGAAAGGCTGACATTCGTGTCGCCGCCTTCGAGGCTGACGATCATGCGGCGGCTGACCTCGGCCCGTTTGGCCAAAGCGTCCTGACTCAAACCGGCAGCCATGCGCAAGCGACGCAAATTGCTGGAGACATGCGCCAGCACATCGCCACGCTTTTCTTGACTGCGCATTATATTGCTCATATCTGCGCATTATGTTGCACATCTCTCCACAGCGCAAATCCCTTTTCTCGCCTCAGGAACTGGCCCTGATCGGCATCACCACGCTGTGGGGGGCAACCTTCCTGATCGTCCATATCGCCATGGCGCATGCCGGACCGCTGTTCTTTGTGGGGCTGCGCTTCGTGACGGCGGGCGGGCTGAGCCTTGTGATCTTCCGCAAGACCTTGATGAAGGTAACGGCCAAGGAGCTGGTCGCCGGCACCGCCATCGGCGTGGCGATTTTCCTTGGCTATGCGCTGCAAACCTATGGCCTCAAGACGATCAACAGCAGCACATCGGCCTTTCTGACCGCGCTTTATGTGCCGATGGTGCCGCTGCTGCAGTGGGGCGTGATGCGGCGCTTGCCGCGGGCCATGACCTGGGCCGGGATCGCGCTCGCCTTTGCGGGGCTGGTCTGTCTGGCTGGCCCGAATGCCTTTCATGTGGGGTTGGGACGCGGCGAAGTGGCAACCGTGGTGAGCGCAGTCGCGATTGCCGCCGAAATTCTGCTGATCAGCCAGTTCGCCGGATCGGTCGATTCCACCCGCATCACGGTGGTGCAGCTCCTTGCCGCCGGCCTGTTGTCTTTCGCGATGATGCCGATCGCCGGGGAACAGATTCCCGCGTTTTCATGGATCTGGTGTGCCAGTGCTATCGGCCTTGGCATCGCCAGCGCGATGATCCAGCTGACCATGAACTGGGCGCAGCGCTCGGTCTCGCCGGCCCGCGCGACCATCATCTATGCGGGCGAGCCGGTCTGGGCCGGTCTTGTCGGTCGCCTCGCCGGGGACCGGCTCCCTGCCCTCGCGCTGTTGGGCGCGTTGCTGATCGTTGCAGGCGTGATCGTGAGTGAATTGAAGCCGCGAAGTGACCCTGCCTGAATCCCCCTTATTGCTCTCATCGCAGCGCCAGAAAGGCTTCAGAGCCCGATCTTTTCCAGAGCTGATGCGAGTTCGGTGTCAGCGATCACGCCATCCTTGGGCTTCAGGCGGTTCAGCGCAGTCTGCAGCCGCTTTTGCGCGACCTGAAAGCTCTTGTGCCGAACATCGCGCGCAAAATTCGTCCGCCCCGACCGGCTCTCGCCCAGCAGGGCTGCCCATTTCGCCTCTTCGGCGGCCAGCAGCGCCAGCGCCAGTCTCAGGCCATCTCTCTGGCCATGAGCGTAATCATCGGACATGCCGCGTCTCCTGAAGCCTCACAATCCGAAGGCGCTGGCGACGAACTCGGCCCCCATCCGCAATCCGATATCATCCACGCCGTGCCCAAGCCCTTGCGACACATGGGTCGTCACCGCAATACCCCGCGGCTCCAGCTCCATTTGCGCTGCTCGCAGCGCGGTGACCGGCACGATATCGTCCTGATCACCATGGATAGCAGCACGGGCGGCTTGCTGAACGGCTCGCGTGACAGCTCGGCCGCGCCCGTCAGCATCCCTGAATAGCCGACGATGCCCGCCACCGCCCGCTGGCGCCTGAGCCCGACATGCAGCGCCATCATCGTCCCCTGACTGAAACCGACAATCGCGAGCTTGTCCTCACCCAGACCATATTGCGCCAGCTTTCGGTCGATAAAGGCATCAATGGGCGCTGCGGCACTGGCAGCACCGGCAGCCAGCGCCGCCGGATTGAAGGCGTTGAGCGCCCACCACTGGTAACCCGGCCCCATCACACATGGCTGCGGCGCGTTGGGCGCCAGAAACAGAGCATCGGGCAAAAGCTTTTGCCATTCCGGCACAAAGGAGATCATGTCCGCGCCATTCGAGCCATATCCATGCAGCAGAAGCACAATCTGCTGCGGCGCTTTGCCCGAAAGGGGCTGCTTGCTCGATCCGTTGACAATTTTGGACACGCCGTCTCCCTTGGTGGCCGTTTCGCTTGAAAGCCTGTCATTCTGCCTTGATCAGGGATGGCTTGGCAACCGCCAGCCCGCTGCCAAAGACGATGGCATCCTCGATAAAGCCGGTCACCGTCTGGCCATAGCGCCCCATGGCCGTGCAGCGCAGTCTCCAGCCGATGTAGGATGCGGTCAGCGCGGTGGCCGCCGCAATCGCTCCGCCAAGCATCCGGCGACCGCGCGGCGCAACAGCCGCCCCGGCATAGGCGGCGGTGATGCTGCGCACGGCAAGGCCGACAGGCTCGATGCGATCAGGCGCGGTTTTCATCTTGTCGCCCGCCATCTCTGCCGCCGCCAGCGCCGCCGTTCCCGCCGCGATCAGCGGATTGAGCAGCAGCGACTGCAGTGGCAGATCCGTTGGCAAGCTACCGCTGCGCGTGGCCGTCGCGATGGCGGCCAGTGGCGTGATGCCGCGTTGCCCGGCCACCAGACCCATAAGGAAAGAACGAAGCATAGCGCCCCCTTTCGGTGAGACTGACCACATTGTAAGCGATGAGGACAACATCTGGTTCCTTGTCCCCCGCGGCAGATCGGTTGCTGAGGAAAGATCGAGGGGCAGGCCCGTCCATGGGCGGCTCACAGGATCAAAGGCTCGACCACCGTTTCAGACAAGGCGGTTCCCTTACGCCGCAGAAACAGGCGGAATTCAGGTTGAGTGATCGCCGCAGGCCGCACATCGAGGGTTACGCGCCAACGCTTTTCGACGCCGACCACAGGATAGGCCGCTTGCGCCACCACGGCGGCGGCGGGCAGGTTGGTCACCGCCTCGACCCCACTTGAGCGGTCCAGCCCGGCCAGATTTTCGCCTTCGAAATCGAAGACCAGCTTGCGTGTATCCTGCTGCGCAGCCGCGCCAGCCATGCCGCCAGCGCCGTTCCACTGATCGACAAGGCGCGCACCTGCACCGACCGATGGGTCATGCGAGGTCCAGTGCAGCCGATAGCGCCATTCATGATAGCCTCCAGCCCGTGCCGGCGTATCGCTGAGCCAAAAGGCGCTGACATTGTCGGTAATTTCGGAGTCGGTCGGAAACTCATAGAGCATCACCGCCCCCGGCCCCCAATCGCCGATCGGCTCCACCCAAAGGCTGGGCCGGCGGTTGTAAAAGGCGCCATCATCCTGATAGTCGCTGAAGCGGCGATCGCGCTGCATCAGGCCAAAGCCGCGCGGGTTGATGACGGTAAAGGCGTTGGTGCGAGGATGCCGGGGATCGCGTAGCGGGCGCCACAGATGCTCGCCATTGGCCGCAACGATCGCCAGACCATCGGAATCATGGATTTCGGGCCGCCAGTCCGGTGTGCGCTCGGGCGAATTCTGATCATACCAGAACATGCTGGAGGCAGGGGCAATGCCCAGGCGCTTGATGTCACGGCGCATGGCGAGTACGGCGGTCACATCCTGCAGGACTCCGTCGGGTCCCATGGTGTTGTCGAAGCGCATGGCGCCGACAAGGCTGGGGCCATCGAGCAGCGCGTAGACGCGCATGCCCGTATCGCCGAAGGTCTCGATCCAGAACTCGGTGAAAGCCGGAAACTCCTCCTCGGTGGCCAGCGCCGTGTCGACCGCGATCCCTCTTGCCGAGATGCCATATTGGTTCTGCGCGCCGGCCGTGCGGAAATAGGAGGCGCCCGTAAAGGCCAACCAGTCGCTGTCAGCGCCGGTGTGGAGCACGCGAAAGCCCGAGGCTTCTGACTCGCCACCGCCAGCGAACAGCCCTTTGGTCGACAGCAGGCGGCGGGCACGCCCGCCCTCAAGGATGTTCAGCTTGACTGGCGTTGGCGCGTAGCGGTTGACCGGAAGCAGGCGCACCGTTCCCGCCAGCGGCGTGGCGGGGCCATAGGTGAGCTTGCCCGCGGCATCGAAGTCAATGTCATGCGCGCCGGGAACGGGTGACTGCGTTTCGTAAGGCTTGCCCGACAGCGCCCGGACGCGCGCCGTCAAGGCCTCCCATGAAAAGTCTTGCGGCGGGGCGAAGCTTGTTGCGCCCGTGGCAGCGCCGGTCGCACGCGCCAGTGACAGGAGCGAGAGGCCCGCGATGCCGCCGCATATGTCACGACGCGAGAAGGCGGTGGGGCCGTTTTGCGCACTCATGCAGCAAAACTCGCGCCCGGTCGCTGTGGTGCGAAGGTAAGCGAAGAGATGGAGCGCCTTAAAACAGCCTCAGAGGGTGACTGAGGGTCGATACGGTCGGGAACGGGGTCGGCCTGACGAGCCATGGCGCTTCTCCTGACAGATCAGGGAAGGCACCGAACTCCGACAAGTTCCGGGCAGAGGCACAGCCGATCACCCTCAAAACAGTTACGGTCCTCCCATCAGCGTAAGGCTAACAGGAGGGAAAGCCTGTTTAAGAAATTTCCGAGTCGGCCTCTTAGGAAAGAATTTTTATGTTTTGAGGCATTCTATTCAACTGGACCGTAAATGCTGTTGCGATCTGGCGAGTGGATTGTTTTTCATAATGATTTTATCCTCGGAACAGTTAATGCCCGGCACGGCGAATCTTGCCTCATTCTTCCCGAAGAAGAGTGTGTTGCCGCGCAGCCTGCCGGGAATCGCGCAGGAAAGGCTGGCCGAAGCCGAGCGCCTGTCACGCTCCGGTCAGCCGATTTCGGCGATCACCCTTGCCGAACAGGTGAGAAACGAGGCGCTCGCCTATGGCAACCAGCATGTTTATGCGCTGAGCACCGGGCAGCTTTCCTGGTACTATTTCATGACCGCCCGCTATGAACAGGGCGCGGTGCATGCGCTGGAAGCGATTGAACTCTGGCAGGTCACGGGCGATGCCGTCCGTGAGGCGACCTGCCGCTGTTACTACGCCTGGCAATTGTGCCAGATGGGCATGCCCGGCGCCGAGCAGGAGGCGATGCAGGCGCTGCGGCAGGCGGAAAAGGCGGGTGATCCGGCGGCGCTGTGTCTGGCACAGAACACGGTTGCCGTGGTTCTGTGGATGTACAAGCAATTCGAACTGGCGCTTGATTTCAGCACTCAGGCTGTCGCTCTGGCGCGGCAGGTGGGCGATCCGGTGGCGCTGGGCTGGTGGCTGATCAACGATGGCGGGATCAGAGGCGATCATGCCGCCATCAAGGCAGCGCAGGGCGACCGCAGCGACCTCGCCTCCGCCATCGACCACGCCAACCGCGTCACCGAAGAAGCTCTGGCTCTGGCTCTGGCTCATCAGGATCATTGGGGGGCGCGGATCTGCCTCGGCAATCTGGCCGAATTCGCGCTGCATGTGGGCGATACCGATAGCGCCATGGCCCATATGGAGCATTGGCAGCAGCTTCCCGGTGAAGTGGGCGACCGCGACACCACCCAATACCATCGCTGCAACGGCATGGTGCTCATCGCCCAGGGGCGGATCGACGAAGCGATCGTCGCGCTCAAGACCGGGGTCGAGCATGCCGATCAGGTGAATGATCTCGAATCCGGCGTGCCGGGCTGTCAGGCACTGGCCGAGGCCTATGAGCGCAAGGGCGATTTCCGGATGGCCCTGCACTGGCACCGCGAATTTCACGATCATTATGTGCGTTACTGCACGCACACCGCCCAGCGCAGCGCGCGCGTCGCAGCAACCCAGTATGAGACCGAGCAGCTGCGCAACCAGAGCGAAACGGCACGCCTTCAGGCACAGGCGCTGGAAGTGTCGAACCTGGAGCTGACTCAGGAAACCGACCGGCTGAAAAAAGCCAATCTCGAAGATCCGTTGACCGGTCTCTACAATCGCCGGGCGCTGGAGCATGCCTTGGCGGAAGCGCAGAGTGCCGGTTCAGCCTATGCCATCGCCATTCTCGATGTGGATCATTTCAAGCGCATCAACGATCGCTTCTCGCATCTGGTTGGCGACGAGGTGTTGCGCCAGATCGCCGCGATCCTGAGCGGGTTGATCCGCAAGAGCGAACTTCTGGCACGGTTCGGGGGCGAGGAATTCGTCTTGCTGATGCCGGACGTTGGGAGTGCCGATGCGGTTATCCTGTGCGAGCGTTTGCGCAGTGCGGTTGAAGCATGGAGCTGGGTCGAGCAGAACACGCAGCTTCAGGTGACGATCAGCATCGGCATCGCCAGCACGGACGGCACCGACGAACCGACGGCCATTCTGGCTGCAGCTGACGCACTGCTTTATCAGGCCAAGGCGAATGGGCGGAACCGGGTGGAAGTGTCGAAACCCGCCGAGATTTGATGCGCCAGGAGCTTTTAAGCGTCCCTTCCCGATATCGTCAAAGAATGGCATGGATGCCATCGGCAAGCCTTATCCTCCCGAGCTGCGCCGTGTAGCATGTTCGCCGCCGGCGACGCTTTTGTCAGAAGATGGGGGAATGATGTCCGCAGGTGTTGAAACGCAGTTGCCTTTCCACTGGCTTCAGAACACGCCCATGGCAGCCACTGGCGTTCAAGACCAATCATGCCTCAGAGCATGGCCGCCGCGTGCCGATCTGGTTACGAAGGCTAACAGCGGGGAAGGCAGGCAATGCCCGATCCGCTGAGCGAGCCTCCCCGGCATGTCTGGCTGATGGGGCTGGCCAACACCACTTACGGCTATCTCTATGCCGTGCCGCTGGTCACCGTACCCCAGCAACTGGCGGCGCGCGGCGTGCCCGAGCCGGAGATCGCCAACATCGGGGCGATGGTCATGGCGCTGTCGCTGGCGACTTTCGCGCTGGCCCCGGTGCTCGATACGTCGATGAGCCGCCGGAAATGGTCGGTGACGCTGGGCTTTCTGGCCACCGCCCTTGCGCTGGCGGTGCTGCTCCTGCCCACCTCCAGCGCGCTGCTCACCCCGGGCCTTGCGGCGATGGCGCTGGCGACCTCGCTCTACAACGCAGCCATCGGGGGCTGGCTGGGGGCCGCGCTTCCCAAAAGCTGCGACGAAACCGTCGGCACATGGTTCGGCATCGGCAATGCGCTGGGTTTCAGCCTGGGCGCGATGTGCCAGTTCTGGCTGCTCACCCATCTGCCCACACCGCTGGGCAGTCTGGCCGTCGCGGGGATCGGCGTGCTGACGATGCCGATCCTGCTGGCACTGCCCAGCCCATCGGCTGACCGCAAAGCCATGCGCGAAACCTTTGGCACGCTGGCACGCGATGTCGCGCATCTGGCAAGGCGGGGGCCGGTCCTGCGGATTGCGGGGCTGCTCGCGATGCCTTGCGCTGCCTTTACCCTGACCAACGCTTTTGGAGGATTGGGCGGCGATTTCCATGCCTCGGCCAGTGTGGTCGGTGCGGCCAATGGCATGGGGCAGATGGTGGCCTCACTGCTAGGGGCACTGGCGATCCGCCTTGTGATGACACGGATGCCCGCGCCATTGCTCTATCTGCTGGTCGGCTCGGTGGGGGCGGCTTTTACCCTGCTGTTGCTGCCTCTGCCGCATACAGCACCGGTCTATGTCCTGGCCGTCCTGGGGGAATGCGCCGCGCAGACCTGCGCCCAGGTGGTGCAGAACGCGATTATCTTCCGCTCGATCGCGCCCGAGGACCCGCTGGCCTCCAGCCAGTTCGGGCTGCTGCAGAGCGCCCTCATCGTGCCTTACGCCTATATGCAGGCGCTTGACGGCTATGGCTATCGGTTGGCCGGAGGGGTTGCGGGCTCGCTGCTGATGGATGCGGGCGTAAGCCTTGCTGCCTGCGCCATCATGGCGATGCCGGTCCTGCGGTGGCTGCGCAACGGGCGCCTTGAAGCCGATCTGAAAGCACATCCCGGTCTTATCCGGTGATGAAGACCGAAAAGAACGCCCACGCGCACACCGCCGCTGCCCATGACATCATGAAGAAAGGCCAATCCACAACGGCTTATGTTGGCCTTATCGATCCCGCCTCATCCCTCTGCCCCTAAAGCCAACTCTGGATCACAACTGCGTCGGCCCGTCCTGCAATGCCGATGCGTCCATCCGTCCATCGCAGTGCATGGCGTCAGCTGGTGCCCACAAGCATGCGAAGGCGCTCGATATCCCGGTGACGCGTGGGGACATCGTCCCGCGGTGCGGCGCAGCGATAGTCCCGCAACCGCTCCAGACTGCGCAACAGCACTTCGAGCGGCGGCCCGCTCGCAGTGATCCCGTTCAAAGCGCGTGTGTTCACCTGCGCAGCCGGACGGGTGATGAAACGGTCAACCAGCATGTCGTGATGCTGCTGCGCCGTCCGCCCGAATGTATCGCAGAGCTTCAGAAACGCCCGGGCGTTGGTCTGGAACCAGGGCTGATCCGCATGGCTGTCGGCTGCCAGCAAAAACGCGTCAAGCATGCTGGGCGTCGCCATGCAGTCCCGCAATTGTGCCTGATCGCCCGGCATCATGAAGGGCATTTTCTCAAGCAGCAGCTGCGAATAATAGGGATCGCTGGCGCGGCAGAGGCCGAGCAGCAGGTCGATCTCGTTGATGCCGGGAAAATCCCCGGCATTGGCGCCGCGATAGACATGCCGACCGACCCTGTAAGGCTTGTAATAGGGCCGCACGCTGTAGAAGAACCGATCGACATCCAGCGTCTCGAACAGGCGCTGGTTGAAGCGGATGACGGCCTCCAGCGCGACGCCGGCCTGCTCGAACAGCACATCGGCCACCGGGCTGCTCACACCGATGGCGACCAGCCGCCGCAGCGCATCCGCCGCACATTGGAAGCTCAGAATGCCGCGCGTGTTCTCGTCGATGAACAGGAATTCGTCAGGCAGCGCGGTGAAGCTTTTGCGCACCCCGTTCACGGCCAGATTATGCGTGGCCAGATGGGCGGTCGCAAAGCGTGGCGCCATGCCCGCCGCCGCGCCGACATGAAGCGCCAGTGCGGAGGCCTCCCTATGCGGCGATTGATCTTCGCGATCGGGATTGGTCAATTCATGCCGGCGCAGCGCCCCCAGATAGAGACCAACATTGCCGAGCAGGTGAAAAGCCGAGCCAAAACCATCGGTCGTCCGCCCCTCTGCCAGCAGCGGCACGATCAGCAGACGCCCCTCCTCGCACAGGCGCTGCTTGATGCCCTCGCCAATCCCCTCGACCGCAGAGCGGTCCTCGCGGGCGAAATAAAGCTCCTCCAGTTCGGTGTTCATCGCGACGAAATCCGTGCGAATCCAGCGATCGAAGGCTTCCGCGTTCTGTGTCATCCTGCTCTCCTCAACCGCGCTTCGCCGAGCGCAGGCAATCGGCCACGCGATCGACATCCGCTTCGTCATTCCAGATGCCGAAGGAGAGGCGCAGGCGCGGCCCCCGTCGATCGAAACGGACGCCGTCCGCTTTCAGCGCAGCCTCGTGATGCTCGTCGAGGATAAGGCACAATGTGCCGCCGCGCTGGGCCAGAATGCCGGGATCGGCGAAGCCAAGGTCCATCCGGCCCAGCAACCTGCCGGAAAGATCAAGATTATGCGCGCGAATGGCAGCAACGCCGATCCCCGCCACAGTCCGCAAGCCAGCTGTCGCGATCACAAGAGGCGCCACAGAGGGCGTTCCTCCCCAGAGCCGCCGTGCATCGGGCGCGAAGGCGAAGTGATGGATATCCATCTCGAATGGGTTCGCGTGCGAAAACCACCCGCGCTCGACCGGCATGATGCGCTCGATCACCTCGGGCGAGATCCACGCGAAGCACGCGCCCGGCCCGCCGCTCAGCCATTTCACCGAGGTGCCGACAACCGCATCGGCATCCCATGCATCGACGCTGATCGGCAAGACACCCGCCGACTGGGCGATATCGACAATCGAGAAAACACCCCTGGCCTTCGCCATCGCCGTCAGTTCGGCAACCGGGCTGAGGATACCCGTGTTCGAGTGAACATGCATCATCACCACCACGGCAATGTCGGGATCGCCAAGGCGCCGCCAATTGGACAGGTCTGAAGGATCGCCTGTCACCAGCTCCATGCGGAAACCGAGGCGGGAAAGCCCCTCCACGGCATAGGCCACGGAGGGAAACGCGTGTTCGGAGATCAGGACGACATTGCGCCCCGGGCGGCATTCAAGGCCGCTGATGATCCGCGATATGGCGGCGGAGACGCCGGGTTGAGGGCACCATTGACGGGCCTCGCCGCCGAACAGATCGACCAGAGCGGATCGGAACGCGTCGACCGCCCCGAGCCATTGCGGCCATGCATCGCCGCCAGCGGTCTCCCAAGGGGCGAAGAACGCTTGCTCGGCGCTATCCCGGGCGGCGAGGGGCAGGCATCCGACACTATGGGCGATGAGGTAGGGCCCGCCCTCCGGCAGGTGAAACAGGCTTCGCGCGGATGGTGCAGCATGTTTGCCGCGGGTTTCTGGATCGGTCATGGCCTTGGCTCCCTCTGCGGGTATTCTAGGCATTCCGGTGGCGAATGTTGTCCTTTAAGCCGCCATGGCATCACGGTTATGCAGAACATTATTCCTCTTTATCGAAGCCTTCAGGAACGCTATCCACGTTGCGATACGGTCTGGCAGACATTTTGCGATTGAGAGGGGTTGAGGTGGACAGGTTCGATCGCGCCATTCTGGCCGAACTGGAACAGGATTCCCGTCAGAGTTTCGGGGCCGTGGCCGAAAAGGTCGGCCTATCGAAAACGCCGTGCTGGAACCGGGTGCAGGCGCTTGAACAGCAGGGCATCATCACAGGCTACCCTGCCGCCATCGATCCCTATGCCATTGGCCTCAAACTCAGTGCCTTTGTTGAGGTCTCCGTCGAGTTTGCGCAGCATCCGGCTTTCGAAGCGGCCATCATGGACCATCCCGCCGTCCTCAATTGCTACACGACGGCAGGCGACGGCGATTATCTGCTGCATGTCGTCACCAGCGACGTGGAAGCGCTGGACGGATTGCTGCGCGGAAACCTCAGCCGCCTGCCCGGTGTGCAGCGCTTTGCCACGACCATCTGCATGAAGACGATCAAACGCGGTGCGCCCTTGATGGCAGCGGCAAGATTGGGGGAGCCGTAAGGCAGGCCTTTTTCGTCGAGCGCGCACGAAGCGCGCCCGACGTGATCAGAGGAAAACAGGCCGCATCTTCAGGGTTTGCCGACTCCAAGATAAGTGTCGAACCAGGCGACGGTGCGGGCGGCGGCATCCTTGACATGGGCAGGCTGACGCAGCCGATGACCTTCGTCCGGGTAGATGACCAGGCTGGTCGGCACGCCCAGATCGTGAAGCGCGTGCCAATATTCCACCGATTGCGTGGGCGGCACCTCAATGTCGCGTTCGCCCACATAGATGAAGGTGGGGGTCTTCGCCTGCTTGATGAAGTCTATGGCCGAAGCGGCGCGATAGGCTGCAGGATCATCATACATGGTCTTGCCGAAGAAGGGCAGCATCCACTGGTCGATGCCATTGGTGCCGTAATAGCTGATCCAGTTCGACAGACCTGCGGCAGCGACGATGGCCTTGAAACGGTTGGTCTGCGTGTTGGCCCACATCGACATGAAGCCGCCATAGCTGCCGCCGGTCAGGCCAAGGCGACTGTCGTCAACGGGCGCAATCTTCTCCACCGCGTCGATGCCGGTCAGGATGTCGCGCAGGTCGCCGCCGCCGAAATCGCGCCTGTTGGCGGCGGTGAAGGCCTCGCCCTGCCCATAGGAGCCGCGAGGGTTGGGGTAAAAGATGTAATAACCCTTGGCCAACAGATCGGCCACGGTGCCCTTTTGCACATAGCGCGGTTCATTGGCCGCCGCCGGGCCGCCGTGAACGATCGTCACCATCGGCGCCTTGGCCGCGTTTTCGGCGGTGAGCGGCGCCAGGACCCAGCCCTGCACGGTGAAACCATCGTTGGTCCATGTCACGCTGCGCGCGCGGGTGACAGCGGGAAGACTGTCATTGTCATGGGTGAGAAGGCGCGGCGCCGTGGCGGTGCCCGCCAGGATGGCGGGGCCATGGGTGAAATCCTGCTGCACGCTGGCCACACGTGTGCCATCGGCCGACCAGACCGCACGGCCATCGCCCGCGCCAAGGCTGACAGGAGCATTCCACAAGACCCGCGCGGGACCACTCGCGCCCCAGGACACCAGCTGAGCGCTGTCACCGGCAAGGCGGGTGCCGCGCAAACCGCCCATGGTCCAGTCGAGCGAATTGACGGTGGCCTTATCGCCCGCCGTGCGGTTGACAGGCGTGCCGCCGGCCAGCGCCACGGTCCAGACATCGCCGCCGATCGAGCCGAAATCGCTCATCACGCCGCCGATGAAGGCCACGGTTTTGCCATCCGGCGAGACCCGGGGCATGTTGATCTGGGTGGTGGGCTTGGCGATGGTGCGCTGCGCGCCGGTTGCGGCATCCACCGCGTCCAGCGTGGCCACCCACCAGTTGTTGTCACCATTGCCCACCGCGCTGGTAACAACAAGGCTGCGCCCGTCCGGCGCCCAGTCATACTCATAGATGTAGCGGTCGGCGGGGGTCAGCGGCTTGACATCGGCGCTGGAAAGCGTGGCATTGCGGTCGAAAAGGGCCAGGCGCTGTTCGTCGCTCTTGTCCCCGATCTCGCCCACTTGCCGGGCTCCGGCCTGCGTCGCGCCGGTTTCCTTCGATGCGCCGATGGTCACCAGCAGAGCCACGCGCTTGCCATCGGGCGAGAAGCGGGGCGTAGCGGCCAGCCCGGCAATGGTGGCCAATGTGCGGAGTTGGCCATCCTGCGCCAGCATCAGGCTGGAGATGCCCTTCGCCCGGTCACGCGCAACAAAGGCCAGCGCGCCATCCATCGAGAAGCCGAGGCCTGCATAGGTGCAGGTGCCGCATGGGTCGAGCGTGGTCAGCACATGGCCATCAGCCGCAGCACGCAGGACGATGGCGGAGTGATCCTTACCGGCCGGTTCCACAGCGGCCAGCCGATCGCCTTTCGGCGCGAGAGCCAGCGCATCGTAAGTGTGAATGTGTTCCGAGGCCGTTTGAGACAAGGCAGGAGAGGCCAGCATGGTGGCGGCCAGAAGCACGCAGGCGGGAAGGCGCATGAGGCAGGAAACTCCGTAAAGCGATTGGCAAAGGGCTAGGGCGGGCAGCCAAGGATCGCAACCCTGCCGGCAAAGACCGACCTGCCGTTACCATGGCCTGAGTTTGCGTGGGCGCAATGCATATTGCATGCAATTGCGGGGCTCGCCGTCAGTTTTGACAAGCGATCCCGGTAATACAGGCATGAACGCCCCGCCAGACGGTTTCGGCTGGACGCTGTTGCGGGCATTTCGCGATAGCGCGGGCCTCCTGCTCAACCCACTGCCGTTTCAGTGCCTGCACAACAAAGGAGCCTTCGGGCGCACCGCCACCGTCAAGCCAAGTTCAAGGAGTTTCGGATCATCACACTCAGCCGCAGCGACACTGGCAGCATCACCAACAAAGCTTTGCTGCTCCAGACCAGCCTCGATCTGGTTCGCTCGATCTTCCCTCCTGAAATGGGTATCCGGCTGGTTGGCGTCACCGTGTCGAATTTCGGGATGCCAGCCTTTGATGGCGAACCGCCACTCCCCCTTTTCCTGTGGAACAGCGTAACCTGGCAACCGCAACGCAGGTCCCTGCTTGAGCAAGCGGTCCGGTAGCCCAGACATGCCGCTACACGATGGGCACGTACATGTCTGGCTCGGCCAACACATGATCCACTTGGGCGCCGTCATGGTCGAAGCCAAGGATTTCTTTCAGGTGGCTCTCTACAGATCGAGACCGAATGAATAGCCAAGATCGACCGGCGCCGGTCGTTGGGGCGGGTCAGAGGGGATCAGCACAAACTCGAATGCCGGCTCATCCAGGGCAGATCCGTTCCCATTGTCTGCAGCGATCCAGCCTGCGCGAACTTCAACCTGATACCAACCGTTCTCAATCTCGATAATCGGTCGGTTGGGCTCGGAATATTTCGCAAGGAGCTTCTCTACGGTTTCTCCCGTAAAATTATGGAGAGCCCGCCAAGTAAAGAGCGCCAGAGATCGGTTTTCAACACGCAAATAATAGCCCACGCGGCGATGCTGCAGCCTGCATGTCGATTCCGTTAACCGGGGGGCGCTCGGAGCGAGCGTGAATATGATGGTATAGGGGAAATTGTCGAGGCCGGGGACCGGGAGCACGAAGCCTTCATGGACGGCACGATCACCGGAATCACTCGTGACAAATTCCTGACCGAGATCGTCGGGAAGTGCGTTTTCTTCCTTGAAGCGGAGCAACGCGCGAAGGTCTGCAACGAGAAAATAATCGATGAGGTCGTTGAGGACTTCCGAAAATTCATAGCGCATCGTCGTATCCTGCCGCTGCGCGGGATCTCGATGTCCGCAACCGGGTTGAGGCGAAGGCGGGTGATCCAATCGATGGATCGGCGCCTGATCCTGATGTGATCGGCAATCCCGCCGCGAAAAGCAACCCGTCTTCATTGCCGTCAATCAGAGCCTATCCCTCTGAGAGGCATGACCCGCTCTGCCGCTGGCTAGGCGCGTAACCTGAACCAACGGAACTGCCCTCAGGCAAGCTGAATGAGGGGCGGCCAAGCCCCCTTACTTGATCCGAAGCTGCCCTCCCGGACCCAACATCGCTTCTTTCTCTTCCACCAGCACATCATCGATTGCCGGCGAAAGTCGATCAAGCTGTCGGCCTTCCTGCGTTCAGACATGGATCGTATAGGAGTATCTCGGTATTCGACGGATTCAAAGGCAAGGCACCGCATCACAGGTGCGAATACTGCAAAGCTCCTGGGCGTTTGCGCCACACAGGGCACGGTGTCGAAAAGAGCCCAAACAACCGATAGGTCATTCCATGAGCGCGTCCGTCGCGCTCAAACGGCGGGGGCCACCGGGTTGACGCTGATGGCTCCGTAGAAGAGCCCACAGGCGACCATATGAGCGCTGTTCTTCGCGCGCAGCTTCAAACGCATGTTTTCAATATATCGCTCTACGGTGCGGGGCGCCAGGCTGACATGCCTCGCAATTTCCTTGGCAGACAGTCCCAAGGCGACAAATCCAAGGATTTCACATTCCCGTACCGTCAAGCGCGGCTGCACATCCACCAACTGGGATATTATCACTCAAGGCCTCCCTGTCTTAATTCAGTCAAGATCACATATATTTTCCATACATTTTACATTACACCTTGATACAATGAGTCTTAACTCGATTCTCCCAAATAATATCCTTCATCTTCCATATAAAATTCAACACCCCATCGCCTTTTCGCAACCTCAACTCATCGCTAAATCACTCAATATCATGATATTAAATAACTTTACCTCTCCAACAACTATCCATAATTTCAATTCACGCCACCTGACTTTTGGGGAATCGCCCCACATCTTCGTGTAAAACATATGTCTGGAGCGTGTGCCGCACAGGCCTCAAGCCATTGGCGTTTGCCGATATTGTCCGTCACCTCGGCCAGCCGCGTTGGCCAAAGCTCCAGCGCATCGACCAGCGAGGGTGGTGCAATTGCTTCCACTACCCCTGTGTCAAATCGGGACATCCGCGTGCGCCTCTGAGCGGCCGCATAGCCAGCACTAGATATCGATTGCATCTTCGTTATAATATAACGACGCCTGAGTTCGCGGCATGGACCTTCTGTCTCCCCGACTCAGGCGGTGTGCATCCGGGTCGGGTCGCATTCGCCCGGATGCACAGCCTTTCACGAAAAGACCGCACTTCCCTCCGCGCCTTTTCGGCTGTCAGAGACACGGGTCTGTAAGCAGTCGGCCGCCGGATCATGGCATCAGCAACTCACAAGAACCATCAAAGAGGCTTACACCGCCTTGGTCCGGGATGATGCCCAGCCGAGGTGAACGGTCAGGGCGAGCGCTGGGGATGCAATGCCCAGACCCGCGATTGGTCCTCACCCAAGCATGGATGACACGGGGAATTGGCCATCCACCTCCCCAGTCGTTCCATTGGCTGAGCCGGGAGAATTCGAACCTCCGTACGGCGGCACCCAAATCCGCGAATTCCCGACATCACAGATCATGATGGCGATGATCCTGATTCACGATTGGACTGATAATGCTCCAAGGCGCAGATCGCCGCCAATCCCGGCTCATCCCAAGGAACAAACCCATGAATGCGATCATCTGGCCAGAAGATTATACCCCTGGCTTTACAGATAATTTTTGCTCGAACGAAGTGATCGTGGCAGGGCTGACGGCAGCGCAGATCTGGCCCTATCTGGTCACTCCTACCGCTTGGCCCAGCTATTACGCCAACAGCGCCGATCCCGCCTTTCTCGATGGCACAGGTCCGCAATTGCAGGATGGCTCGCGCTTCTTCTTCAAGACTTTTGGCTTCCCCGTCGATGCGCGCTGCAACGAATATGTCGCCCCCGCTGAGGGCCATCCGGGCCGCGTCGCCTGGCATGGCTGGGCCGGAGACGAGGGCGCGACAGACCGTCTGGACGTACATCACGCCTGGCTGGTCGAGAACCTGGAGGGTGGCCGCGTCCGCATCCTCACGCAGGAAACCCAGAAGGGCGAGCCCGCGAAGGAACTGGCCAAGGCGAGCCCCAACCCGATGATCAACGGCCATCAGGACTGGCTGAACGGACTGATCCGCGCCGCTCGCGAAAACCTGCCGCTTTAGCCAAATGGCATGGGGGCAGCTTCGCCTGCCCTCGTTGAGCAGAGCAGCCGCCCCCTCGCCTTATGCTGAACCTTCGAGCATCTTGATCGCGATGGTTGCGGCTTCCTGCACATGCTGGCGGCAGGCGCTGCTGGCGGCGGTGGGATTGCGATCGGCAATGGCGGCCACGATCTTCGACAGGCGCTTGAGCCCCGCCGCCTGACGGCCCACAACAGAGAGCGTCATCGCCCGCATCTGGCTGATCCGCCCGTTCAGGCGCTGCACGATATCCCAGGCGATATCATGCTGGCCGGTCATGAAGATGATCTCGTAAAACCGCGTCGAGGCGCGCAGCGCGCCAATCGGATTGCGATCCTCATGCGCCTGACGGATCGCCTCCAAAGCGGCTTCCAACTGGCTGACCACCTCGGGCGTGGAGGCTTCGGCACAGGCCGCCGCCGCCGAGGATTCCAGCTGGCTGCGGATTTCATAGATCTGCTGCGCCTGCGCGGGCGAAATCGTCGCCAGACGGGGCCCCGAGGGCGCGTTTTCCACCAGCCCTTCGGATTCCAGATTGCGGATCACCTCGCGGATCACCGAGCGGCTGACGCCCAGACTTTCCGCCAGCGTGCGCTCCACCAAACGTTCGCCCGGAGCGATTCGCCCCTCCATCACCGCATCGCGCACACGGTCCAGCGCGATCAGCCGCAGCGTCTGCGGGCGGGTCTCAATTTTCTCTAGAGTCTCAACCATTTTAACTTTCGCCCTGTCTCAATTCTCTCTTTGACAGAAAGGGCGAACCCTGTCTATTGTCTTGGTATACCATCCGACAACATACATATCAGGAGGCGCGCCATGACGCTCAAGATTCGCAAGCTGGTCAGCTACATCGAGGACGTTCGCATCGAGGGCGGCAAGGAAGCCACCAAGCCCGTCACCACCGTTCTGCTGGCCGCCGTGGTCAAGAATCCCTGGGCCGGTCGCGGTTTCGTCGAGGACCTGCAGCCCGAGATCAAGGCGATTGCCTCTGATCTGGGCGCGCTGATGGTGGAGCGCCTCTGCGCCCTGATCGGCGGCGCCGACAAGATCGAGGCCTATGGCAAGGCCGCCGTTGTGGGCGGCGCGGGCGAGATCGAGCATGCCTCGGCGCTGATCCACACGCTGCGCTTCGGCAACCACTATCGCGAGGCGGTGCAGGCCAAGTCCTACCTCAGCTTCACCAACAAGCGTGGTGGTCAGAACACCTCGATCCAGGTGCCGATGATGCACAAGGACGATGAGGGCGCTCGCTCGCACTACATCACCGGCGAATTCGCGATTTCCGACGCGCCGCTGGACGATGAAATCGTGATCGTGCTGGGCGCCGCCGATGGTGGCCGCGTGCATCCGCGCATCGGCAACCGCTATCTCGATCTGGAAGCCATCGCGGCGGAAAAGGCGGCGCAGGGCTGATCGTGGCAGCGTCTCTGCCCCCCCTGCCCGCGCGGGCCGCTTTCGACGACACCGGTGGTGATCTGCCGGTGGTCGTGCTGATCCATGGTGTGGGCCTGTCCCGCGCCATGTGGTCGGCGCAAATTGCCGCGCTGCGCCCGCATTATCGCGTGATCGCGGTGGATATGCTGGGCCATGGCGCCAGCCCCACCCCGCCCGCCGATGCCACGCTTGACGATTATGCCGCCCATGTGGCGGGCTTGCTCGATCTGGCGGGCGTGGAGAAGGCGGTGTTGATCGGCTTCTCGATGGGCGCGCTGGTCGCCCGCGCCTTCGCCTTCCTTTACCCGGATCGCCTGAACGCTCTGGTGCTGATGAACGGCGTCTTCGAGCGTGAACCCGATGTCCGCGCCAACATTCTGGCCCGTGTGGCCGAGGTGCAGGCCCATGGCCCCGGCGCCAATATGGACGCCGCCATCGAGCGCTGGTTCAGCCCTTCCTTCCGCGAAAGGAACGAGCCCTATCTCGCCGATCTGCGACAGGCTTTTGCCGCCAACGATCCGCAGGGCTATGAAACCTCCTATCGCCTTTTTGCCACGCAGGATGCCCTCGGCGCAGACCGCGTCGCCGGCATCGCCGTGCCCGTTCTGGTGACCACGGGCGAGTTCGATGTGGGCTCCACCCCGGCGATGTCATGGGCGCTGGCCCAGCGCATTCCGGGCGCGCGGCTGACCATCGTGCCGGGCGCCCGCCATATGATGCCGGTCGAAATGCCTGTAGAAACCAACGCCGTGCTAACCGATTTCCTGCACAGCCTCCAACAAGAGGCGCGCGCTTACGGAGAGTCCGAATGAGCCAGACCCATTTCAAGATGCTGATCGGAGGGCAGCAGGTCGATGCGCTCTCCGGGCGCACCTATGCCTCGCAGAACCCCGCCACGGGCGAGGCCTGGGCGATCCTGCCCGATGCCGACGCGCAGGATGCCGACCGCGCCGTGCGCGCCGCCCATGACGCTTTCCGCTCGTCCGCATGGCGGGGCCTGACCGCCACGGCACGCGGCAAGTTGCTGCGCAAGCTGGGCGATCTGGTCGCGCAGCACGGGCAGGAACTGGCCGAGCTGGAAACCCGCGACAATGGCAAGCTGATCCGCGAAACGCGCGGCCAGCTGGCCTATCTGCCCGAATTCTTCCACTATGCCGGCGGTCTGGCCGACAAGTTGGAAGGCAGCACCCTGCCCATCGACAAGGCGGACATGTTCGCCTTCACCGTGCCCGAGCCGCTGGGCGTGGTGGCCGCGATCATCCCGTGGAACAGCCCGCTGTACCTCACGGCGATCAAGCTGGCCCCGGCGCTGGCGGCAGGCAACACAATTGTGGTCAAGCCCTCCGAGCATGCCTCGGCCAGCATTCTGCGTTTTGCCGCGCTGGCCAAGGAAGCAGGCTTCCCCGATGGCGTCGTGAACGTCGTGACCGGCTTTGGCGCTGGTGCTGGCGCGGCGCTCACCAGCCATCCGCTGGTGCGCCGCGTGGCCTTTACCGGCGGGCCTTCCACAGCACGCCACGTCATCCGCGCCACGGCGGACAATTTCGCCAAGCTCTCGCTGGAACTGGGCGGCAAATCGGCCAACATCGTCTTTGACGACGCCGATCTGGAAGGTGCGGTCAATGGCGCGGTGGCGGGCGTCTATGCCGCCTCGGGCCAGAGCTGTGTAGCGGGCTCGCGCCTGCTGGTGCAGGCCGGGATCTATGACCGCTTCGTCGCGGCGCTGAAGGAGCGCATGGCGTGCATCGCCATCGGCGATCCGCTCGACCCGGCTTCGGACATGGGCCCCATGGCCACCGAGCAGCAGCTGGGCATCGTGGAGACCATGGTCGCCCGCGCCCGCGAACAGGGCGCCGAAGTTCTGGCTGGTGGCCAGCGCCCGGCAGGCCGCGAAGGCTGGTTCTACGAACCGACGCTGATCGCCGCCGAGACACTCACGCTGGACATCGTGCAGAACGAGGTCTTCGGGCCTGTTGCGGCGATCATGCGCTTCGAAACCGAGGCCGAGGCGCTCGAACTGGCGAACGGCACCGAATATGCTCTGGCCGCAGGCATCTGGACCCGCGACATGGCGCGCGGCCACCGTTTCGCCCGCGATGTTCATGCCGGGATCGTCTGGGTGAACACCTATCGCGCCGTCTCGGCCATGGCACCGATCGGCGGCTATGGCGCCAGCGGCTATGGCCGCGAGGGCGGCATTCACGCCGTGCTCGATTACACCGAGCTGAAGACTGTGTGGGTCAACCTGTCGGAACAGCCGATGGGCGATCCCTTTGTGATGCGGTGAGACCCATGACCAACCTGACAATCGACCCCGCCCAGTTCCGCCAAGCGATGGCCAGCTTCGCCTCGGGCGTCACCGTGGTGACGACCCAGGACGAGGACGGCCGCACGGTTGGCTTCACCGCCAGCGCCTTCAGCTCGCTTTCGATGGCCCCGCCGCTGGTGCTGGTGTGCCCCTCGCGCACTTCGGCGACCTATCCCCATCTGGTGCGCGGCGAGCGCTTTGCCATCCATATCCTCGCCGCCGGGCAGCAGGATGTGGCCATGGCCTTCGCCTCGAAGGGCGCGGACAAGGTGGCGGCGCTGGAGTTCTCGATCAGCGATCTGGGCAATCCGGTGCTGCCGGGCGCCACCGCCGTGATCGAATGCCGCCTGTGGAAGGAATATGACGGCGGCGATCACCTGATCATCGTGGGCGAGGTGCAGCGCATCGAGCAACAGGATGGCGCGGTGCTGCTCTACCATCGCGGCAAGATGAGCGACCACGGCGCGGAGGTGGTGGCATGAACATCACCACCCTCTCCCCCTTCCGCGACAAGTCCTATATCGATGGCGCTTGGATCGGCGGGGATGACACCACCGATGTGACCAACCCCGCCACGGGCACGGTGCTGGGCACGGTGCCTCATCTGGGCGCGGAAGCCACGCAGCAGGCCATCACGGCGGCTGAGACGGCTTTGGTGGAATGGCGCGCCCGCCCGGCGGCGGAACGCGCCGACATTCTGATCGCGTGGTACAATCTTATGCTGCGGGATCAGGAGGCGCTGGCGCAAATCCTCACCGCCGAGCAGGGCAAGCCTCTGGCCGAGGCGCGGGGCGAGATCCTCTATGCCGCCAGCTTTATCCGCTGGTTCGGCGAGGAAGCCCGCCGCATCGATGGCGAGGTGATCCAAGCCCCCCGCCGCGACCAGCGCATCATGGTCTGGCGCGAGCCGGTGGGCGTGGTGGCCGCCGTCACCCCTTGGAACTTCCCGGCGGCGATGATCACCCGCAAGGTCGGCCCGGCGCTGGCCGCCGGTTGCACGGTGATCCTCAAGCCCGCGCCGGAAACACCCTTCAGCGCTCTGGCGCTGGCCGCTCTGGCCGAGGAGGCGGGCGTGCCCGCTGGCGTGTTCAACGTGGTGACCGGTGATGCCGCCGCCATCGGTGGCGCGCTGATGGAAAGCCCCGTTGTGCGCAAGCTGACCTTCACCGGCTCCACCCCGGTGGGCAAGATGCTCTATGCACAGGGCGCGCCGACGCTGAAGAAGCTGTCGCTGGAATTGGGGGGCAATGCGCCTTTCATCGTCTTCGACGACGCCGATGTGGATGCGGCGGTCAAGGGCGCGATGCTGGGCAAGTTCCGCAATGCGGGCCAGACCTGCGTCTGCGTCAACCGCTTCCTGGTGCAGGACGGCATCCATGATCGCTTCGTGGAAGCGCTGCGCCAGCGGATCGGGGAACTGGTCGTGGGCGATGGCACGGCGGAGGGCACCACCACCGGTCCGCTCATCAACGAAAAGGCCGTAGTGAAGGTGGACGAGCATGTCGCTGATGCGGTGCGCCGTGGCGGCAAGCTGCTGGCAGGCGGCCAGCGCGCGCATGATCTGTTCTACCAGCCAACGCTGATCGCCGATGTGCCTGCCGATGCCATCGTGGCCAGCGAGGAAACCTTCGGTCCTCTGGCGGCGGTGATCCGCTTCAAGGACGAGGCCGAGGCAATCCGCATGGCCAATGACACCGAATTCGGTCTGGCGGCCTATGCCTACACCCGCGATATCGGGCGCGCCATGCGCGTGGCCGGGGCGCTGGAATATGGCATGGTCGGGCTTAACGAGGCAGCGATCTCCACCGAAGTCGCGCCCTTTGGCGGCATCAAGGCCTCGGGTCTGGGCCGTGAGGGTTCGCATCATGGCATCGAGGATTATCTCGAACTGAAATATGTGATGCTGGGCGGCCTCTGAACCGTCCCTCATAGGACAAAGGAAAGGGCGCCGGATCGTGATGATCCGGCGCCCTCTTCGTATCGACGTCAGGACCGATCAACCCTGAGCGTCGATCTCCGCAAACAGTTCGCGGGCCAGACGGAAGCTGTCCACGCCCGCCGGAATGCCGACATAACAGGCGATCTGCAGCAGGATCTCGCGGATCTCGTCGCGGCTGATGCCATTGTTCAGCGCGCCGCGCAGATGCGCCTTGAACTCATGCGGGCGGTTCAGCGCCGCCAGCATGCCAAGGTTCAGGATCGAGCGACTGCGGCGATCCAGACCGGGCCGGTTCCAGATATGGTCCCAGCAATATTCGGTGGTGAGCTGCTGCATCGCCCAGTTGAAATCGTCGGCATTGTCGACCGCTTTGTCGACATAGGCATCGCCCAGCACGGCGCGGCGGGTTTCCAGACCGCGCTCGAACTTTTCGCCGCGTTCGCGGGTGTCGCTCATGGTTCCAGTCCTTCCATCAGGATGATCTCCACCTCGGCCGCGCCCGCGCGCGCAGCACGGGCTTCCCGGTATTCGGGCGAGTCATAGCAGGCCAGCGCGGCCTCCATGCTCTCGAATTCGATCACCACATTGCGCTGGCGGGGCATGGGCCCCTCCAGCGCAACGGTGTGGCCGCCGCGCGAAAGAAGCCTGCCGCCATGCTGCGCAAAGGCTTTCGGCCCCAGCGCCATGTAACCGGCATAGGCTTCCGGGTCGGTCACATCGACCCGCGCGATCCAATAGGCCTTGGGCATTACGCGAAGGCCGGGAGGACGTGATCGATGAAAAGCTTCACCGAGTCGCGCTTCTCCTCGAAGGTCATCGCGCTGTCGACCCAGATGCTGTATTCATCGACGCCCATCGCCTCATAGGCCTTCAGGCGGGCGATGATCTCGTCCGGCTTGCCGATCATCACGCCCTGACGCAGCGCATCGGGGACGATATCGGCAAACTTCACCGGATCGAGCGGCGCGATGTCCTTGTGGAAGCCGTTGACCGGCGGCTTCTTGTTGCCCGCCCAGGCGCCGAAGGCACGGAAGAAATAGGAAATCGCCTCGGCGGGGCGCTTCCAGCCATCGTCGTCCTGATGCACGTAAGCATGCTGCAGGATCATCAGCTCGGGGCGCGGCACGTCGGGCGAGGCTTCGCAGGCCTCATCGAACTTGCGGACCAGATCCTTGACCTCGTCGTCGCCCTTGAACAGCGGCGTGGCCATCACGCTGCAGCCATTGGCCACAGCGAATTTGTGCGAATCGGGATCACGCGCAGCGATCCAGATGGTGGGATGCTCCTGCACCGGCTTGGGCACGCTGGTAGAAACCGGGAACTGCCAGATCTCGCCGTCATGGGCGTAATCGCCTTCCCACAGCTTGCGGATCACGGGGACCATCTCGCGCAGGTACTTGCCGCCGTCATTCGCCGAAACGCCGTTCAACATGCGATCGAATTCAAACTGATAGGCGCCGCGTGCCAGACCGATTTCGGCGCGACCACCGCTGATGACATCAAGCAAAGCCGCCTCGCCCGCCATGCGCAGCGGGTGCCAGAAGGGGGCGATGAAGGTGCCCGCGCCAAGGCGGATCTTCTTGGTGCGCTGCGCGACAGCGGCCAGCAGGGGAATCGGATTGGGCGAGATGGTGTATTCCATCGAGTGATGCTCACCGATCCACACTTTGTGCAGACCGCCCTCTTCGGCCAGATCGCACAGGGCCAGCAGCTCGTCGAACAGCTGCGCATGCGAGACCGTCTCGTCGTAGCGCTCCATATGCAGGAAGAGCGAGAACTTCATCTTTCATCCTTTCCATGCGGCTCCGACAGGCGGAGGCAAATTTTTCTCTTGCGGCGACCCATAACAGACAATACCGTCCGATGGTATACCAAAACTAAGCCTGGATAAGAGGATTCGCGAGGCATGGCAAGCAAGACCGATAGGACCGGTGAAGGCACAGGCGATGGCGGCAGCGTCATCGAGGAAAACAGCATCGGCTTCGTCCCCCTTGCCGCGCGGCATGGCAAGGTGCGCGACCTGTTTACGCTGTGGTTCACCACCAACATCGCGCCGCTGCCGGTGGTGACGGGCGCGATGGCGGTACAGGTCTATCACCTTCCGCTGCTTTCGGGGATCGTGGCTATCGTGCTGGGACATCTGGTGGGCGCGCTGGTGCTGGGCGCCTGCTCGGCGCAGGGCCCGCAGATGGGTCTGGCTCAGATGATCCAGAGCCGTGGCCAGTTCGGGCGCTATGGCGCGCTGCTGGTGGTGGTGTTTGCCACGCTGCTCTATGTCGGCTTCTTCACCTCCAACATCGTGCTGGCGGCCAAATCGGTGCATGCGCTGGCCCCCGCGGTCGGCCTGCCGGTGGGCGCGATCATCTGCGCGCTGGCCGCTGCCGGGATCGGCCTGCTGGGTTACAATGTGATCCACTGGCTCAACCGCGTGGGCATGTGGTTCATGAGCGCGGGCGTGATCTTCGCCGCTTTCGAACTGCTGCGCAACATGCCTGCAGGCGTCTGGACTTCGGGCAATGCCTCGATGATCGGCCTGCTCTCGATGTTCTCCCTGGCTGCGGTCTGGCACATCTCCTACGCCTGCTACACCTCGGATTATTCGCGCTATCTGCCACCGAGTGTTGGCATTCGCGGGCCGTTTCTCGCCAGCTTCGGCGGGGCCGCGCTGGGTGCTGCCGCCTCCTTCACGCTGGGCGCCATCGCCGTGGCCGGCGCGCCCGAAACGGCCGATCCGCTCGGCATGGTCAGCGGCGCGGCGGGCGCTCTGGGCCCGGTGCTGATGCTGCTCTTCGTGCTCAACATCGTCAGCCATAATGCGCTCAACATCTATGGCGCGGTGCTGTCGCTGATCACCATGGCGCAGACCTTCGCAGTCTCGTGGATGCCGGGACGCAAGGCGCGAGTCGTGATGTCGGCGCTGGTGCTGGCCGGGTGCCTCACCGTCGCCACCCTGTCGGCGACCACCTTCGTGCCGCGCTTCATCACCTTCGTGATCGGGCTGATGGTGGTGCTGGCGCCCTGGGCGACGATCAACATCGTCGACTTCTACCTGATTCGCCGTGGCCATTATGACATCGACTCCTTCTTCGAGGCCGATGGCGGCATCTATGGCCTGCTCGATGCGCCTGCCGCCATCGCCTATGTCGCGGGCATTGCGGTGCAGATCCCCTTTCTCTCCAGCTCGCTCTACACCGGCCCGCTGGCCGTTGCGCTGGGCGGGTTGGACATCGGCTGGCTGGTGGCCCCCATCGTCACCGGCGGCCTCTATCTGGCGCTGGGCCGCAACCGCAAGGCGGCCAAGCCCCGCGCGGCAACCCTGATCCCGGCCCGCGCCGAAACGCGCTGAAGCCCATAACCCTTCGGAGATCGCTCTCATGTCCCCTCAGACCTCGCCCGTCACGCTGGTGCGCGAACGCCCCGCCTTCCTTTCCTCGCCCGAGGAGATCATCGATGACGCCCGCAACGGCCGGATGTTCATTCTGGTCGATGACGAGGACCGCGAGAATGAGGGCGATCTCATCATCCCGGCCCAGATGGCCACGCCCGATGCCATCAACTTCATGGCGACTCACGGCAAGGGGCTGATCTGCCTCGCCATGGCCAAGAGCCGCATCGACCAGTTGGGCCTGCGCCCGATGGTGGAAACCAACGGGACGCGCCATGGCACGGCCTTCACCGCCTCGATCGAGGCGCGGATCGGCGTCAGCACCGGCATTTCTGCGGCGGATCGTGCCCGCACCGTGGCGGTGGCCATCAACGCCATCAATGGCCCGGAAGAGATCGTCTCGCCCGGCCATGTCTTCCCGCTGGCCGCGCGTGAGGGCGGCGTGCTGGTCCGCGCCGGCCATACCGAGGCGGCGGTGGATGTGGCGCGTCTGGCAGGGCTCAACCCCTCCGGCGTGATCTGCGAGATCATGAAGGAGGACGGGACCATGGCCCGTCTGGACGATCTATCCGCCTTCGCCCAGCTGCACGGCATGAAGATCGGCACGATCCGCGACCTGATCGCCTATCGCCGTCGCCATGACCATATCGTGGAAAAGCGCGCCGAAGCCAGCTTCCACAGCCGCTGGGGGGGCGAGTGGAAAGCCCTGACCTTCGCCAACCGCGCCACCGGCACCGAGCAGATCGCGCTGGTGAAGGGCAAGATCGACCCTGCCAAACCCACCCTCGTGCGCATGCATGCCATCTCCGCCTTCACCGACATTTTCGGCGGCGATGGCGCGGGGCTGGGCGTGCTGGAACAGTCGATGCGGATGATCGGCGAGGAAGGCTGCGGCGTGGTCATCGGCATCAACAGCCAGCGTGACGATCGCTACACCATGGCGCTGAAGGCGCGTTCGGGTCAGCTTTCGCCCTCGGATATGGATGAATTGCGCGACTATGGCGTGGGCGCGATGATCCTGACCGAGCTGGGCGTGGAGCAGATGGTGCTGCTGACCAACACCCATCGCACGCTGGTGGCGCTGTCAGGCTATGGCCTGTCGGTGGTCGGCGAGCGGCGGATTCCGGTGACCGACGCGCCCTGAGCGCGTCAGCCACCGCACAACCTCAATCAGAACAGAAGGGGCGCGGCCACGCTTGGCCGCGCGGGAGAGAGACTATGCTGACGGCAATCACCTTGCTGGCCGCGCTTGCGGCTGCGCCTGCCACACCCGTTGCGGCAACGCCCGCGCCAGACACGAGCGACACCATCACCACACCCGTCGCTCCGGCAGAAACGGCGACGCAGAAAGACGTAGCGGCTCTGCCGGAGGCGCCTGTCGCACCGGGTGCAGCCACAGACTCGACGCAAAAAGCGAAGCTGAAATTCGGCGTCGGCATTCGTGGTCGCTATGATCTGCGCTTCAACGATGTGGGCGGCAATGGGCAGCGCCGCACCTCCAGCCATCTCTCTTTCGACACGCTGGCGCTGACGGCGGATTACGATTCCGAGCACTTTTTTGGCGCGGCGCAATACCGCTTCTACGGCGGCAGCTTTATCTATGGCAAAGCCTCGGGCTATCAGAACTATCCCGGCGAGGTGAACTATCTGATGTATGGCTATGCCGGTGCGAAATTGTCCAAAAAGGACACCGTCACCGTCGGTGTGCAGGCCGTGCCCTTTGACGAGCAATATTGGGGATCTTCGCTGCTCGATGATCTCGGCTTCGTGCTGGGCATGGAGGAAACTTACGATCTTGGTGTGAAATATGCCCATAAGGGTGATCGCCAACAGTTCCAGCTGGGCTTCTTCCCCTCCAGTGGGCCCGATGGCATGGGTATCAGTCTGGATGGATCGCGCTATTCCACCAACATCGCGCGCGCGGACTCCTATGTCCCCAACGGCAGTCAGAATGACGAACGCAACATGGTGATCGGCAGTGCGCGCACCACGCTGATCAATCCCGCTGGCAAGGGCGGCTTCAAGCTGGACGCGATGGGATCAGCCTGGATCTCCACGATCCACAATTACGAGACCAATCGGAATGGCAGCAAACATCTCTTCGCCGCCAGCCTGATCGCCACCAAAGGCGCCTGGCACGCCAAGACACTGGTGGCCCGGCAGGATATCAATCCCCGTAATCCGGGGCGCAATGATATGATCACCGTGGGGGGCTTCGATGCTTCCTACAACATCGCCACCCACGGCACCTATGTCTTCGCCGAGATCGGGCGCGATATCGATACGGGCAAGTTTCCACTGAATGTCGAGCCTTATCTGAATTATGGCAAGTTCATCAAGGATGCCGCTGGCTTTCAGGACAGTGAGCGTTTCGATCTGGGGGCGGTGTGGACCTCCAAGCACAGCAAGCATGTGAAGGTCTTTTCCGAATTGCTGATCGGTCGCAACGATCCTTATGTCGGGGCCGGGCAGTTCATCTCGGGCGGGGCTCAGGGGGGCGACAATCGCTACAAAGTGTCTTTCATGCTGGTGGCCGGTTACTATTTTTAAGGCCTTGCCTTCCACAGCCCGAACTTGCCAGCGATGCAAATTAGGCTAGCATGTCCGGCATGACCGCCCCGACCATCTCCGCGCAATTTCTGCGGCATATTGCCAACTGCGTGGAGCTGACCGGCCGATCGACGGACACCCTGCTCGACAACATCGGCCTCACCCGCGCCGATATTGACGATGCCGACAATTTCATCGCCCTGGCGGATTTCCTGACCTTTATCGAAAGCTGCGCGCTGCTGATCCGCAATCCGCAATTCGGGCTGATGGCGGGGCGGCTGGTCGGCTCGGATGCGGTGGGGCCGCTCAGCCTGCTGTTTCTGAGCGCACCGACCTTGCGCCATGCCCTCAACGGTTTCACGCGCTATTTCACGCTGATGCAACAGGGATCGCGCATCGGCTTTGCGGAGGAGGGCGCGCTTGCGATCTATGAATATGGCATTCTTGATCAGACTTTGGGTCATTTACGACAGGATGCCGAATATTCGATCAGCGCCATGTTCAATCTGGCGCAGAAATATTGCGGTGGAAGCCTGTCTCTCACCGAGGTGCGCTTCGAGCATGAGCGGGTTGGCGACCTTTCCCGCTATGAGGATTATTTCCAATGTGATGTCTTTTTCGGGCAGGAGCGCAATGCGCTTTATTTCCCTGAGAGTCACCTCGATGTGCGCGGTAAGGTGCTGAGCGACAGTCTCTATCCCATCATCGATGATTATCTGGCGCGCAAGGCCAGTGTGGAACACAGCGCGACAGGGCTGACCAGCCGGCTGCGCGCTGCGATCGCCAGCTATCCGCCGGGCGCGATCCCTCAGCGCGAGGTGCTGGCCCGGCGCATGGGCCTGTCGGAAGAGACCATGGCGCGGCATTTGCGCGCGGAAGGCTGCTCGCTGCGCGCATTGGTCGCCGAGCGACGCATGGATGCCGCGGCCTATTTGCTGCGCAACACAAAACAGTCGGTGGCGGAAATCGCACACGGTGTCGGCTATACCGAAAGCGCCAGCTTTATCCGGCGTTTTCAGCAGCATTTCGGGACGTCTCCGGCGCGTTACCGTCGCGGATAAAAGCGCGCCATCGCCCCGGCAAGCCGAAACGATGGCGCCAGTCAGGGTAGACTGTTTACCACTTCACTGTGGCGCTGACGCCATAGGTGGCGGGTTTGGCATACATGCTGGTGGTGCCCAGCGCGCCTAAGTTGAGCGTATATTCGCGATAGGCCTTGTTGAAGATGTTACGACCGAAGACTTCGACCGATAATTTCTCATTGCGCGCCGTCCATGTCAGCGAAGCGTTCGAGACGTTATAGGCGTTCTGCAGCGAAGACAGGCCATTGGTGACCTCCAGATATTGCTTGTCGTACCAGGCCCCATCGAATTGCAGCGCAAGGTTGCCGATGGGCGTATCACGGTCATAGCGGAACACATAATTGACGCTGAACTTGGGTGCATTGGGCAGTTGCGCACCGACAATACCCTTCACCGGATAATTGCAGACGTAGTTGTCACCCACCAGCGTGCAATATTGCGGCACGCTGGCGCCCGGCACCGCGGTAAATGTCTCGCTGCCCACCGCTTTGACGTAATCGACACGGCTGGTCTCCCAGGTCGCGCCCAGATTGACGTTGAAATGCGGTGCCGGTGTCAGGAAAGTTTCCAGCTCCACGCCAGTGGCCGTGGCATTGCTGTTGCTGACCTGCGGCGTACCTCCAAGCAGAGCAAACACCTGATAATTGTTGTAGATATAATGATAGAGGGTGGCATTGGCGCGGATCGTCTTGCTGTCATTGGCCCATTTCGCGCCCGCATCCAGCGCATTGAGCACTTCACCCTTGTGCTGGAAGTTGTCAGGCGTGACATTGGGGTTCAGCGTAAAATTTCCGCCCTTGATACCACGGTTCCATGAGAGGAAAAACAGCGTGTTCGGCGCCGCCTTGTAGTTCAGCGTGGCACGCGCCGCCCAATCGCCCTTCACAATGCTGTCGACGCCGGGGATCACCGCATCGAAGCTCTGGTTGGTGGCCAGAACAGCGGTCTGCCCGCTGTCATTGATCACCGAATTGTAGAGAACATGCTTGTTGTCCTTCGAATAACGCAGTCCGCCGATCACCGTCAGCTTATCGGTCAGATCATATTCGCCCTGCCCGAAGATCGACCAGTTCTTCGACGACAAGCGATAGGTCTCGTCATCGGCCGGATTGTTACCGGGCAGACCTAACCCAAGCGAAGCGCCCAGCACCGGCTGACCGGTGGTCACCGAATGACCGCGCACCAGCATATTGAGGTAATAGAGCCCCGCCTGCCAGCGGAAAGGGCCCGCAGCCTCGCCAGAGAGGCGGAATTCCTCGCTGAACTGCGTATAACGCGCCTGGCTGCGATATTCGATGATATCCGCCGAGGTCCCGTCGCCATCCTCCTGATATTGCTTGGTCAGCCATGTGTAATTGGTGATGTTGGTCAGCTTGGCAAAGCCCAGATCATATTGCAGCTTGCCCTGATAGATATCGGTCTTGCGGCTGAAATCGCCGGGTGTGTTGGAATAGTTCGTCCAGGGGCTTGCCTTCTGGCCGGTGACACCATTGATCACACCGCCCGTGCCGTTTGAAAGCCCCGCCGCATCGGTCGAACAATAACCGCTGTCGAGCAAGTTGCAATTGTCGAAGACATAGCCACCGGTGGCGACATGATCATCCTGACTGTGCTTGTACCACAGATCCAGCTTGCCCTTGCTGCCCAGATCCGCCTGGATCGTACCCCGCAGCGCCCAACCGTTCTCACCGCCCAGCGCCTGTCCATCGCTGCCCGCCCCCGGTTTCACATAGCCATCGGCTTTGGAGACTCGCCCCGCCACGCGGAACCGCAACCCATCCATAATGCTGCCACCCAAGGCGCCTTCAACCGAGCGGTGGTTGAAACGCTCCCACCCGGCGGTGACATAGCCGTTCAGCTTGCTCTTGCTGGCATCCTCGCTGACATATTGGATCAATCCACCGGTAGCATTGCGCCCGAACAAAGTGCCCTGCGGCCCGCGCAACACTTCCACGCGCTGCACATCGAAGAGCTGGCCGGAAATGCCATTCATCGATCCCATATAGGCATCATCGATATAGACCGCGACCGGACTTTCCAGATAGTCGGTAAAATTGTTCTGCGAAATGCCGCGCAAATTGAAGATCGTCACATTGGGCGACCAGGCGTTCAACTGCAATCCGGGCACATGCTGGGTGATCTGCGTGGTGTCGGTGATGCCCAGCTTCCTGATCTGATCGCCGGAAAACGCGGTGATGGCGATCGGCACTTTCTGCACATTCTCGCTGCGCTTGTTGGCGGTGACGACGATATCACCGAAACCGCCCGACTGCGGCGCGGCTTGCGCCTTGGCACTGTCCTGAACAGCCCCCGTATCCTGCGCCTGCGCGATCCCGCCCAGAGTCAGACCGGACAGAGCCGTGGTCAGTACTAAAATTTCCCTCATATGCTTCATCCCGGAACTCCTGATGATCGTGAGCTCGCTCCTGCGGCGCCGCTTTGCGCGGGTCTCGCGATCCTTCATGCTGCCTGTCGCCGTGTCAGGCTTGCCCGATCCGGCCAAACATGCCGCCAACCGGTCTTCCTACGTCAAATGCCCCAACCTCTGCATAAATGCTAATTTTTGACCGAAACTATCAATCAACTTTGCCGATCCGGTTATAACCTCGCTCTCAGCAACAAGAACAACCGGATTCGGGAGAACCTTATGATACGCGCCAGCGTCAGATCGACTGCGCTCCACGGATGGCATGACATGCTGGCCGACAAGGGGCACATGTTGGGCCAGAACATTGCGGAGAACCCCCATTCCGCGCGCAGTGACATGATGTCGCTGCAGGATTTTGTGAGCTTTTCAGAGGGCGTGGTCGAGCAGGCGCGCGATATCGCCATTCCCTGGCTGGTGGGCACCCATTACGATCTGGCCAATCTGGGGCAGATCGGCCCGGCGATCCTCTCGGCCAACAGTGTGGGTGTGGCGCTGCGCCGTCTGGTCGATTACTTTGCCCTGCTGCAGGACAGCACTGATATCGCCCTGCACCGCGACGAGCAGACCGCCACTGTCAGCTACCGCATCCTCAGCCCTGACATCTGGCCGCGCCATCAGGATGCGATGTTCACTTTGGGCATCGTTTCGCAGATTTTGCGGCAGGGTCAGGGCTCCGGCTGGGACCGGATCGACTTCGCCTTCGAGGCCGAGCGTCACGATATGCGCGGCGATATCGGGCAAGTGCTGAACGCCCCTTGCAGCTTCGGCGCGGACACCAATCAGATCCGATTTCCGGCAGCCTTCCTCGATCTGGCGCTGCGCTCCTCGCCGCAGCATAGCGATGTCGGCGCGCTCAACCGTGCCATTGCGCAGCAGCGCCGCCAGACCCCCATCATCGACCGCATGGCGCAGCTGGTCTTCCGCGATCTCAACAGCTTCGCGGTCGATCAGGCGCGGCTGGCGCGTGAAATCGGCATGTCGGACCGCACCATGCGCCGCAAGCTGGCCGATGCGGGCAGCTCCTATCAGCAGGTGCTGGATGAATGCCGTATGCGCCAGGCCGCCTTCGAGTTCCAGACGCGGCCCGAACTGTCGATCGCCCAGATCGCGCTGCGGCTGGGTTATGCCGAACACAGCACCTTCACCCGCGCTTTCCAGCGCTGGAGCGGCATGGCCCCGCAAAGCTACCGCGCCCAACTGGCGCAGCATCGGGCGCAATAGGCATGGCCGCGCTTCACCCGCAAGCAGATGCCATCCGCGCCATGGCCCTGATCCGCATCGCCGAGGATCTGGCGCAGCATCGCGCCGGGCTGGAGCCGGTGTTGTCTCGGCGCAGCCTCTCGCTGGCTCAACTCAAAGACCCTTACGCCCTGCTTCCGCTGCATGATTATGTGCAGATCTTCGAGGAACTGGCCGCGCTCACCGCCCGGCCCGCGCTGGGGGCGATGATGGGCCAGAGCCATCGCCCCGCCGATATCGGCCCGGTGGGCATCCTCTTCTCGCTCTCGGCCTCTCCCGCCAAGGGGTTCGAGCGGCTGGGGCGGCTGCTGGCGGCCTTTCAGTCGGGCACCAGCGCGGCTCTGGTGCGCGATGGCGCGGAAACCGCATGGGTCTACAAGCTGAGCCGCAACGATATCTGGCCAAGGCGTCAGGATGCCGAATATGCCATCAGCGCCACCTGCGCCATGGTCCGATCGCTGCGCGGCACATCGTGGAGCCCGATCGAGGTTCAGTTCGAGCATGAGGCCCCCACCGATCCGCAGATCCTGCTGATGCTGCGCAACATTTTTCGCTGCCCGATCTCCTTCGGCCATGCCGCCAATGCGCTGGTGATGGACAGCACGGAGGTGGACCAGCCCTGCCATCGCGAGGATGCCGCGCTGATCGCCGTGCTGGAACGCCATCTGGCAGACCTCCACAGCCAGACCGCCCGGAACGACTGCCTGCGCCAGCGTGTCGAAGCCGCGCTCGACCTCTTGCTCGGGCAGCGCAGCGTCACTTTGCCTCTGGTGGCCTCCACTTTGGGCATCCCTGCGCGCACGCTGCAAAGGCGGCTCAATGCGCAGGGGCTGACCTTGCGCGATATGCTGCGCGAAAGGCGCCTCGCCACAGCGGAGCATCGGCTGCGTCAGGGCGGCACCACCATCGGCCAGATGGCGCAAAGGCTGGGCTATGCCGATCCCACCTCCTTCTCGCGCGCCTATCGCCACTGGACGGGAGATGCACCCTCGCGCCGCCGCGCCTGAGCCTGTCTCCCACTGGCACAGATGTGGCGCATTTTGCCACGCACTTGTCGCGCAATGCCATTCCCGCCCTTGCTCGCAGCACCTATCATCACCCCATACCAGGCGATGCCGCGAGAGGGCCAGTTCAAGGACGCACAGGATGGAACAACCATCATCCGCCATATCCGCCGATCGCGATCAGGCGCTGACCGGCTCGATCGGAGTCGGCCATGTCGTGTTTTTCGTGGTGGCTGCCGCCGCGCCGCTCACCTCGGTGGTGGGTGCCTCGCCCGCCGCTTTCGCTTTCGGCAATGGCGTGGGGGTGCCGGGCACCTATCTGCTGGCCGGGCTGCTTTACCTGATCTTTTCTGTGGGTTTCACCGCCATGAGCACCCGCGTCCGCTCGACCGGCGGCTTCTTTCTTTACATCTCGCTGGGGCTCGGCGTGCCGATGGGCATGGGCGGGGCTCTGGTCTCGATCCTCACCTATATGGCGATGCAGCTGGCGGTGCTGGCGCTGGCCGGGGTTTATATTGGCCATGTCGCGGCAGGGCTGGGCCTGATACTGCCATGGTGGGCCTATGCGGTGGCGATCATGGGCGTGGTGATGGCCGTGGGCCGCCGGCAGATCGAGTTTAGCGGCAATCTGCTGGGCATCTGCATGCTGGCCGAGATCGCCATTCTGCTGCTGCTCGATCTGGGCATTCTGCGCCATGGCGGAGGCCCTCAGGGCATCGCCTTCACCGGCTTTGCGCCCGCATCGGTTTTTGTCCCGGGGCTTGGCGTGTCGATGGTCTTTGTGATCGGCTCCTTCATGGGCTTCGAGGCCACCGCCCTCTTCGCCGAGGAAGCGCGCGATCCTTCCCGCTCGATCCCGCGCGCCACCTATCTGGCGGTGCTGCTGATCATGGGCTTCTACGCCTTTTCCACCTGGGCCATCGCGCAATTCTACGGCCCGGCCCATGTGACGCAGGCCGCCAATGCGGGTCTCGACAGCTTCTTCTTCCGCGCCAGCGACGCCATTCTGGGCTCATGGGCCACCGACACCATGCGCGCCCTGCTGATCGTCAGCCTGTTTGCCTGCGCGCTCTCGCTGCACAGTTCGATCAACCGCTATCTGCTGGCACTGGGGCGCGACGGGCTGCTGCCCCGCGCGCTGGGTCAGATCGATGCGCGCCATGGCGCCCCGGTGATCGCCGGCATCGCCCAGACCATCAGCGCGCTGGTGCTGGTGGCATGGATGGCTTTGGCGCATCTCGATCCTTATGCGGTGGTCTTCGGCTGGGCATCGGCCTTTGCGGTGCTGGGCATTCTGATGGTTCAGCTGGTGGTGTGCCTTGCCATCGCCCGCTATTTCCATCGGCGCGATGAAAGGCCTTCGCCCCTCATCTGGCTCTTCGCACCAGGTCTGGCAGGGTTGGGACTGCTGGCCTGCATCGGCGCTGTCATCGCCAACCTCCCCCTGCTTGCCGGGAGCGACAGCCCCGTCATTCGCACCTTCCCCTATGCGATCGCCCTGGTGTGGTTGTTGGGCGTGATCCGCGCCCGCCGACGAAAACACGCCACCCTGCGCGCCTTCGCCTGACATCTTTCCAAAATTCAACGGAGACTGGCCATGAGCACCATCTGGCAGCGCCTCGACGCGCCCAACTACTATCGTGCCACCAAGAAATACGACCTGTCCTTTCCGGCGCTGGACGGCGATCTGGATGTCGACATCGCCGTCATCGGCGGCGGCTTTTCGGGCATCAACACCGCGCTGGAACTGGCCGAGAAAGGCTTCACCAACATCGCCGTGCTGGAAGGCAAGGTGCTGGGCTATGGCGGCACGGGCCGCAATGGCGGTCAGGTGATGGCGGGCATCGGCCATGACATCAACGCCGTCTCCAAGCATGTCGGCAAGGAGGGCATGGAGATGCTCTTCCAGATCTCCACGCTGGGTGCAGGCGTGATCCGTGACCGTGTGGCGCGTTACAGCATCGATGCCGATCTGTGCCGGGGCTATGGCTATCTCTCCTACAACAAGCGCCAGACCGCCACACTGCGCAAATGGATGGACGAGTTCAAACAGGCCGAACCCGATGAGGACATCCAGCTGCTGGAAGGCAAGGATGTGCACCAGATCATCGGCTCGGACGCCTATGACGCGGTGATCAAACATATGGGCGGCGGGCATGTTCATTCGCTCAACCTGCTGCTGGGCGAAGCGAAGGCGCTGGCCAGCCATGGCGCGAAAATCTTCGAGAACACGCCGGTGCTCTCGGTGGAATATGGCCAGCGCATCACAATCCGCACCGCCACCGGCACCGTGCGCGCCAACAAGCTGCTCTGGGCCTGCGACAGCTTCCTGCGCGGGCTTGAGCCCGAGATCTATCCGCGCACCATCAACACCCATTCCTTTCAGGTCTCGACCGAGGTGCTGCCGCAAGAGCTGATCGAGCGCATCAGCCCGATCCGCGGCGCCTTCAGCGACATCAGCCCGGTGATCAACTATTTCCGTATCACCAATGAGAACCGCCTGCTGTTCGGTTCAGCCACGCGCTATGTGGAATATATCCCGAGCGATTTCGCAGCATGGAACCGCGACCTGATGCTTCAGGTCTTCCCCTATCTGAAAGACGTGAAGATCGATTTCGCATGGGGCGGCCCGATGGCCTGCAGCGCCAATCTCTTCCCGCAGATCGGCACACTCTCGGGGCGGCCCAATGCCTTTTACGTGCAGGGCTATTCGGGGTTTGGCGTCACGCCCTCGCACATCGTCTGCAAGGTGCTGGCCGAGGGGATGAGCGAAGGCTCGGCCCGCTATGATCTGATGAGTTCGATCCCGCACGCCAGCATCCCGGGCAAGGACGCCTTTGCCCCCGCCCTGCTGACCGCCGCCAAGACATGGCACCAGATTTCCGGCTTTTTCAACGGCCGCCGCTAAGGAGAACACTGATGTTTGCTTTCAACACCAACGATCATCCCGAACTCGATGCCTGGGGCACGGTTGCCGATCTGGGCTCCGAAATCCTCGAAGGCGAGTGCAAGGCGCTGGGCAAGATGGTGTTCGGCGCGCCGACTGACGCGCTGTCCAGCGCCTATTTCAGCGTGACCAAGGGCAAGTTCCGCATGACCTATCCCTTCAACGAACACGCGACCGTCATCGCGGGCAGCCTGACCCTGACCGACGAGCGCACCGGTGAGGCCACCACCTACAACCCGGGCGATGGCTGGTTCGTGGAAAAGGGCACGCCGGTCCTTTGGGACATCCACAGCGACCATTTCGTGAAGCATTATCTGGCCGTGGCCTGATGATTTGGGGGGCCGGTGCAACTCGCGCCGGCCCCTTTTGCCCTCACTGATTGCCAATCAGCAGATTGACAGCCTTTTCCGCCAGAGCGATGGTGGGCGCATTGGTGTTACCACTGGTCACCGCCGGGAAGGTCGAAGCATCGATCACCCGCAGCCCATCCACCCCATGCACCCGCATCCGCAGATCGACGACCGAATCCGCCGCCGAAAGCCCCATCCGGCAGGTGCCGACCGGGTGATACACCGTCTTGCAGGTGCGGCGCACCCATGCCTCCAGCGCGGCATCATCCGCACCCGGCTCAGGCGAGAAGACACCGTCAGTCAGCCCGCTGAGCGAGGGCGAACCGGCCACCTGCAAGCCCGCCTTGGCCGCGCGGATCTGCCCGGCCAGATCGTCCGGATGGCCCAGATGATTGCCCCAGATCTTCACCCCTGCCGCAGGATCGGCGCTGCGCAGGGTGACGGTGCCCCGCGCCTTGGGCCGCAGATGGCCGACCTTCAGCGTGATGCCATGGGGGTGCCCGTTGGTGATGCCATCGGGATCGTCCCAGCGGTCAAGCAGAGGCAGGAAATGGATCTGCACATCAGGGCGGCCCTCGCCATGGGTGTCGATAAAGGCGCCCGCCTCAAGGATGTTGGAGGAGACCACACCGCGCCGGGTCAGCATCCATTCCATGCCATTGCGCAGGGCTTTCAAACCGCCATTCTCGCCATCCAGCGTGATCGGCTGCTTCGTGGCGGCATTGACCGAAAGATGCAGGTGATCGTGATAATTGCGCCCCACCGGCAGATCGGCGACCGGCGCGATCCCCAGCGCTGACAAGTCCGCCGCGGGGCCTATACCCGAGAGCATCAGCACCTTGGGGCTGCCGATCGCCCCTGCGCTGACGATCACCTCGCGCGCAGCATGCGCTTCGGTCACGCCGCTGCCGCTATCATAGGCCACACCCGTGGCGCGCCCCTCCTGCACGATCACGCGATGGACCAGCGCTCCGGTCACCACTTTTAGGCGCTGGTTGCCTGCCACGGCTTTCAGATAGGTTTGCGCGGTGCTGGCTCGCTCACCGCCATGGGTGGTGGTCTGATACCAGCCCACGCCTGCCTGGCTCGCCCCGTTGAAATCCTGCGTATAGGGCAGGCCCGCCTCCTGCCCCGCGCGGATGAAGGCGCTGGACAAAGGATGGCGATAGCGCTGGTCGCTGACCGGCAGCGGACCATCCGTGGCGTGATAGCGATCGCTCAGGCTCTCATTGCTTTCGGCGCGGCGGAAATAGGGCAGCAGCGAGTCATAATCCCATCCCGTGCAGCCATGGAGGTCGCGCCAGTCATCATAATCCTCCCGCTGCCCCCTGATGTAGATCATGCCATTGACCGAAGAGCCGCCGCCCAACACCTTGCCCTGCGCCACCCCCATGCGCCGGTTGCCGGTGGCCGCATCGGGCTCGGTGGAGTAATCCCAAGTGCGCTTGCCGATGGCGATGGGCACACCGGCGGGCATCTTGAGGAACTGGTCCTTGTCCGAAGGGCCGGCTTCCAGCAGCAGCACGCGGGCATCGGTGCGCTCGATCAGGCGGCAGACCACGACGCAGCCTGCGGAGCCGGCGCCGATGATGATATAATCGAAACGTTCAGTCACGTTGGGGGCTTTCGAAAAGAGGCCGCCATGGGGGAGCATGGCGGCCTGTTGGGGGGACTGTCAGAAATGGAATTCGGCCCGCGCGTACCATTCGGCGGGGCGGTTGTAGGTCGCCTCTGCAAAGCCGACCGACGGGGTGACGTAACCGGCCACCTTGTAGCGCTTGTCGAAAACGTTCTTGCCGCCCACGCTGAGCGTCAGAGCGCCGCTGGGGATGGTGTAGGCAACCGACAGATTGACCAGATTGACCGCGCCCTGAAACAGCTGCGGCGAATTTTCCGCGTCGAGATAGACCGAGGAGCGGTAGCTGTCGGCGGCGTTCAGATCGATCTTCGCGCCGGAGGCCAGCGGCAAGGTGTAATTGGCCGAGGCGCTGGCCGTCCACGCAGGCGTGTTCTGGAAGCGGGCGGAGAGACCGAAAGTCGCCGTGCCTGCCGGGAAATTCAGGCTGGTGTATCTGGCATCGAGATAGCCCAGCGATCCGCCGAGCCGCAGCCGTGAGGTGACCTTGGCGTCCAGCTCGCCCTCGAAGCCGCGAATGCGGCCCTGCGCGGCATTTTCATTGGCCGGGGTGATGCCTGCCTGCACCACCACCTGAATATCGCGATAATCGTTCCAGAAAGCCGCCATGTTGAGGCGGAGACGGTGATCGAAGAACTCGTTCTTCAGGCCGATTTCATAAAGCGTGTTCTTCTCGGGCTGGAAGGCCAGCGAGGGCAGCAGGGAATTGCCCGGGAAAGCCGGATTGTAGGGTGCGGTCAAACGCGTGGTGAAACCGCCCGACTTGAACCCTTGCGAGAAGGTGAAATAGGCCATCGTATCGCGCGTGACTTTGTAATTGGCGCCAGCGCGGACCGAGAAATTATGGAAATGCACCCGCTGAATGCCATCGGGGCCCAGATAGCTGTGATCGGCGCGGGGGAAGGCATTGGCGGGCAGCCCTTCCAGATCGAAGAAATCGGTGAGGTTGCGCTGGTCGAGCTGCAGTCTTTTGACCTCATCGGTGTAGCGCCCGCCCAGCACCAGATTGAGCCGGGGCGTGATGGCAAAGGTGCCCTCGCCGAAGAGCGCGCCATTGTAGGTCCATTGCGTGTTGGGGCCGTAAATTTGCAAAAGCCCCTGCCCCAGCGGCACGAAATCGGTCTGAAGCGCATATTCCTTGAAGTAATAGCCGCCCAGCGTGTAGGTCAGACGGCTCAGCGCCTTGCCGTTCAACTGCAGTTCCTGGCTGAACTGATGCTCGTTGATGGCAAAGGTGGTCTGGTCGATGTCCAGCGGCGATCCGTCGATATCGGCGCCAAAACGGGCCTTCAGGCTGCGATAGGCGGTGATCGACTTGACCGAGAGATTGGGCGAGAACTCGTAATTCAGCGACAGCGCCGTGCCCCATGAATCCATATTCGAGAAATTGGCGCCCGTGGCATAGGTCTTGTCGATGTTGCCGGTGACATAGCGGTTGTCATAGATCGCCGCATTGCCCACGCCGTAGTTGATATAGGGCGAGGCAGCGCATAGCCCGCGCGGTGCCGCCCCCATCACACAGCCATTGTAGAGCGCCGAAAGCGAATTGACCGGGTCGAGGGTGGTCGTCAGCAGCGTGGTGGGCGGCGCGGCATCGCGGATGCGCGAGTAATCCGCCGAAAGCGTCGCGGTCAGCCCATCCTTGCGATAGCGCAGCTTGCCGCGCAGGGTCTGATTGTTCTCCGCCCCCGATTTGGCGCCGGAGTTCTTGTCGGCCACCAGAATCTGACCCAGCTGCGCGCCGCTGGTGGGTAAAGCGCCCGGAAAGGGAATGCGGTCCTGATAGCCGTCCCGCGCATGGGTGACGAAGGAGAAGGTCGCGCCCAGAGTCTCGCTGATCGGGATGTTCAGCGAACCGCCGGTGTTGATCTGGTTGTAATTGCCATATTGCACCATGCCCCGAAAACCGAAATTCGGCCCCGGATCGCGCGTGGTGATGTTGATCGCCCCGCCAATGGTGTTGCGCCCGAACAGCGTGCCCTGCGGGCCTTTGAGCACCTCGACGCTGTTCACATCCATCAGATCGGTGACCGCGCCCACCGTGCGCGCGATATAGACGCCATCAATGTAGACGCCCACGCCCGGATCGGTGTTCACCGCAAAGTCGGACTGGCCGATGCCGCGAATAAAGCCCTGAAAGGTGGACGACGCCCCCGAGAAGGACGAGGTGGAGGCGAAGACCACATTGGGCACCGCATTGGCCAGCTGGGTCGTATCGCTCACCCCGCGCGCTTTCAATGTATCGGCGTTGAAGGCCGAGACCGAGATCGGCACATTCTGGATGTTTTCGGCCCGGCGCCGTGCCGTCACCACGATCTCGCCCAGACCCTGGCCGGGCGCATGGGCGGCGGGTTGGGACGCAGGGGTTTCCTGCGCGAAACCCGGTGTGGCCACCAGCGCCCAACCCAGCGCTAGAACGGAACTCAGCTGTCGATCAGGTGTCACAGGCTTCTCCCACATATGTTTTATGGGGGAGAGTGTGGCGCCTGAACGATGCGCCGTCTTTCACGCAACCGAAGCGATCATGTCCAGACGCGAACAGAAAGCGCGGTCAGCCCATCCTCGGCGCCCCGCAGGAGGAGCGCCGAGGGATCAGGGAAGTGTCTGCAGCTCAGTATTTCAGGCTGAGCGTGCCGATCACCGTGCGGCCCGCTGCCTGATGGGCATAATGGGTCGCATAAGCCTGATCGTAATAGAGCTTGTTGGTGATGTTCAGCGCGCTGATCCGCAGGCCGATCCGCTCATTCAGCTGGTAGGCCGCATTGGCATCGAAGCGCCAATAGTCGGGCACATAGACCGCGCGGGTCTTCACGATGGACAGCACGCCATTGGTGTAGGTCCGGCTATCCGAGAAGCCGCCATAGACCTTGCCCATATAGATCGCGCCGCCGCCCAGGCTGAATTTGGGCGTCACCTTGTAATTGGTGAAAAGCGTGAAGCTGTTGGTCGGCGTGTTGGGGAAGGCATGGCCGGTCAGCGCCGCCGGGGCATAGATCGTGGCCGCCAGACCGCTGGCATTGGTGCCGGTGGTGGCGGTGTAGCCGGCGTTCAGCACCTTGGAGGGCATATAGGTGTAGCCGCCGAAGACGCTCCACTTGGGCGTGACATTGCCGCTGAAGCCCACCTCGACACCGCGCACGCGCTTTTCGCCAATGAAGGCCACGATACCGTTGGAATCGGTGTAGCGGGCATTGGTGGTGCGGGTCTGGAACACGTCCAGGCTCAGCGCGAACTGGTCGTCGAACAGGCTCCACTTGGTGCCGACCTCATAGGAGGTGGTCTTCTGCACCTTGAGCGAATTGGGATCGATCGTGGCGGAGGCCACGGCATTGTCCTCGCTGCCCTGCGCCAGGAACGAGCCCGGTGGCACGGCGGAGGAGCCGGTCGAGATGTAGAAGCTGCCGTTGGAAACCGGCTTGTAGATCAGGCCGGCCTGGTAGGTGAAGATGTTGTCCGTGCGCCCCTGCCAGGTGCGGCTGGCGGTATAGGGCGCGACCACGGCGGCGCTGGCATTGGTGACATAGCGGTCGAAACGGCCGCCAAGGTTCACCATCAGCTTTTCGCTCAGCGAGATCGTGTCGAACAGGCTGGCCGACACGGTCGAGGAATTGGCCAGCGTCATCGAGGCAGGGGCGCTGCGCTGAATGGCCGCTGACGTGTTCGACGTATCGCTGACGGTGCTGGCCCAGGCGTCATTCGGATTGGGGTTGGCCGCCGAGGCGCAATAGAAGCGGGCAATCGCCGCGGCGGTGCAGCGCGGGGTGAGAGTCGAGCCGGTGGACAGTGCCGTTCCCGTCGCCGCATTCGAGACGAAAGCGCCGTAGCCGGAGGTCTGCCAGCTGTATTCCACCGCGGCGGCAAAGCTGTGCCTGACCGAACCGGTGTTGAACTTGCCCGACAGATCAAGCTGATCCACAAAACCGCTCTGCGAACCATAACGGGTGTTGGCACGGCGCCAGACCGTGCCCGGCACCATGGAACTGGCCGTGGCATTGATCGAGGCGGCCACACCATAGACATCGCCCTGGGAATCGTCGGGCTGGGTGTAGATGTATTCCTGCGTGGTGTTGGAATAGCGCGAGGTGTTGCGCAGCTTCAGGCCGCTTTCGAACACATGTTCGAAGCGGGCGGTCAGGGCATCGGTGTTGGTGGTGCGGAAATCACGATCGATCAGACCATAGAAGGCACCGCGCGACCGGGTGATCGTCTGCCCGTTGATCAGCGTGGTCGGCGCGGTCGACAGCGGTGCGGTCTCCGCATTGGCCGAGGTCTGGTTGTTGATCGTGGTAAAATAGGGAATGCCCGAATCCGGCAGTTCGGTCGAATGCAGGTGATACCAGTCCAGCTCAAGGCTGGTGGGACCGGTCAGGCCGAATTTGATGGAGGGCGCGATGCCCCAGCGCTTCTGCCAGATCGCATCGCGGCCCGCCACGCCCTGATCGTGATACATGCCGTTGATGCGCACGCCCACAAAATCGCTGAGCGGCTGGTTGATGTCCACCGTCTCGCGCTTGTAGTGGGCATTGCCAAGGCTGCCGTCGATCTGGGCGAAACGCTTGTCGGTGGGCGCCTTGGAGACGATGTTGATCGAACCGCCGCCATTGCCCGAGCCATTGGTGACACTGTCCGAGCCCTTGGTGACCTCGATGCTTTCAACATCGAAGGTTTCGCGGGTCTGGGCGGCGATATCGCGCACGCCGTCGAGATAGGTGGAAGCCTGCGAATCCGCGCCGCGGATAAAGGGGCGGTCGCCCAGCGGATTGCCGCCCTCGCCCGATCCCATGGTGATGCCCGGCACGGTGCGCAGCGCCTCGGACAGGGTCGAGGAATTGGTATCGGCCAGCACCTGGCGCGAGATGACCGTGATCGACTTGGGCGTGTCCAGCAAGGGCGCGGTCGCCTTGGGGCTGGCCATGCGCTCGACCTTGTAGCTGCCTTCGGCAATGGCCGTATCGGTCACGGTGACGCCGCCCAGATTCTGCCCCTCGCCAGCCTGACCCGCTTGATCGGTGCCCTGAGCCATGGCGGGAAGGGTGCTGGAAAACAATCCGATGCAGCCAATGGCCAGCGTGCTGGCGCCTTGTGCAATCGTCCTTTGGGCGTTGCCGGTCATATAATCCCCTATTGAGAGTGAATTGCAATTAAGCCAAGCGGCCTTTTGCAAATGCGTTGCAATAGGTCAACGCGCAAAAGAACAAGAATCTTTGATGTTGCATCCAGACAACACAAAGGCATCAATCAGGAAGCGGGAATCCTATGAATGTATTCAAAATGTATCCATGCAGGATACATTCGCGATAAATTGACTTAAGACTTCACAGTCGAATTTTCATACATTGGCAAAAATCAATCTTTGTCGCAAAATTTATCGATTTGTCTCTCACTCATGACAATATGATGTTTGTAGAAGAATTCCCGGAAGCAAACGCTATGCAAGCGTTGGAGCCCTCCAGCCAAAGCATCCACTCTTCCGGTCTATCTCGTCATGAAACGCCATCCGTCACACCGCCATCCGCAACCCACCCGACATGCACATGCCTCGCCTGAAGCGCTCCCGTGTTTCTTCTTCAGGCGCCATTCCTCATGACGACGCCGGCGTCTTTTCGTCCCCATGTGCTGATTGTCGATGACGAGCGCGATATCCGCGAGATGCTCGCGGCCTATCTTACCCGCCAGGGCTGCCATGTGCTGTGCGCCGCAGACACGGCCGAAGCCCGCCACATCCTGAACAGTCAGCCTGTCAGCCTGGTCCTGCTCGATGTGATGCTGCCGGGGGAGAGCGGCCTGTCGCTGGCCAGCTTCATTCACGCCAGCAGCGGCATCCCCGTCATTCTGGTGACCGCCAAGGCGGAGGAAGCCGACCGGATCAACGGTTTGAATGCCGGCAGCGACGACTATGTCGTCAAGCCCTTCTCCCCGGGCGAGCTTTATGCCCGCATGTGCGCCGTGCTGCGGCGAAGCGGGGGACACAGGCCACTCCCCAGCCGGGAAAACCAGACCTACGCCTTCGCCGGCTGGACCTTGCGCACCGGCAGGCGCGAACTGATCGACGCGCAGGGGGTGGTGACGCCGCTTCCGAAAAGCGAATTCAACCTGCTGCACGCCCTCGTCACGCATCCACACCAGATGCTTTCACGCGAGCAATTGGTGAAGCTGAGCGAGGGCCCCGACGCCGTCCTGTTCGACCGCAGCATCGACAACAAGATCCGCCGCTTGCGCAGCAAGCTGGAAGCGGTTCCCGCCAGCCCGGAGCTGATCAAGACGGTCTGGGGCGGCGGCTATGTGTTCGCCGCCGAGGTCAGCGTGCGATGATGGAACTGCGGCGATCCAGCTTTGCCTTTCAACTCGCCCTGCTGCTGGGCATCGCGCTGCTGGTCGCGCAACTGGCCAATCTGGCGCTTGTTCTGAACGAACAGCAGAAACTCAGCCTGGCCAAAAACGAGGGGCCCGCCATCCATCGCTTCGCGGCGATTGCCGCCGATGCTCAGAAGGCGCCCATCGCAGCCGTCAACCGGCTGCTTCAGGAACGCTCCCATCGCGGCGCCTATTTCGACCTCAAGACTTACAATGATGTCACCTTCCCCGATGAGGAAAGGCTGGTGCGGCAAACGGTGGAGGCCCTCAAGGCGACCGGCGTCACGGCCCGGGATGTCCACATTGCCAGCGCGCCGCCGCATCAGGGCATGGGCCCGGGCGGAAAACCCTTCCCCAAGGCCGATCCGCTCGACCCGCACAAGCCTGATCCCGAGAGGCTTGCCGCCATGCAGGTCCTGCATTTTGCGTTTCAGCGCCCCGATGGGCTCTGGTTCACCGCGCGCATTTACGCCCCGCTGCCCGAGCCATTTCTGACCGTCCGCCTGCTGGTGGCGACAGCCTTCCTCTACGCTGTCGTGCTTGTGCCTGCCTTGTGGATTGCGGCCCGGATGGCGCGACCGCTTCGCTCGCTCACGCGGGCGGCCGAGGCGTTTGGCGGCCGAGGTACGCCGGATTTCGTCGAGCCGACCGGCCCCGGCGACATTGCCGGCGCCATCAGCGCCTTCAATGCGATGAACAGGCGCGTGGTCAGCCTGCTGGATGAAAAGGACCGCATGCTGGGCGCGATTGGTCACGATCTGCGCACACCGCTGGCCTCCTTGCGCCTCAGGCTTGAGCAGATGGAACCGCTCGACGACCGCGCGAGTGCCATCGCCAAGATCGAGGATATGGCGGCCATACTGGATGACATTCTGATGCTGGCCAGAACGGGCCGCTCACGCAGTGAAAGAGAAGCCATTGATCTTGCCGCGCTGGTGGAGGCCGTGGTCGCCGACGAGGTGGATTTGGGCCGACCTGTCACCTTCAGGGGCGGCGATATCGACGCTGGCGACCGGCTTCTGGTCATGGGGCACGCCGGCCAATTGCGCCGCGCCCTGAGCAATCTGATCGACAATGCAGTCACCTATGGCGAGTGCGCGCTTGTCGAGATCCATCCCCTTGGCGATCGGATCGAACTGAGCGTCTCCGATCGCGGCCAGGGCATCCCGCAAGAGGAGCTGGAGGCCGTGCTGGCCCCCTTCCATCGCACCGAACCCTCGCGCAACCGGGACAGTGGGGGGAGCGGTCTGGGGCTTCCGATTGCTCAGAGCATTGCGGAAAGCCACGATGGCACATTGCGCCTGCTGCCAGCAGAAGAACGCGGCCTGAAGGTGGTGCTCACATTACCGCGCGAACTGCCCTCCCCTGCCCGCCCCTAGCAAACAGCAACGCGCGGCCTTGCCGGATCAGTGCCGCGCGTCGGTTCTCGCTTCGAAGACAATCATGGACTGCCCCGCATTCTGGAAGACCATGTAGGAAAACATGTTGTTCGTGCCCGGTTGCATAAAACGGTGCAAGCCGAGCAAGGTCTGGGTGTTCGTGAAGCCCTCCGCACGGGCCTGCGCCTCGTAAAACGCGCCGATCTGCTCGGGCGATGCCTTGACGCTGAGTGTCTTGCGCCAATCGGCCAGTCCAAATGAATCCAGCTTCTGATCACGAACGACCTGCGCGCCGGGATACAGCCTGGCCCAGACCGGCATGTCGCCCGTGTTCGACGCGCCCTTGCCCACCATCACTTCAGCCGCCGGAGCAGGGGAGATGGCAGGGGCCGCTGCCGCATTGATCGCGCTGTGGGCCACGCTCGTCATCAGCCCCAGATAGGCCGCCAGCGCGATATACAGCGCCGTATATTCCAGGCGCTTGGCCATGGCCATATCATAATAGGCCCGGTTTTCCGGCGCATTGCGATCATAACGCCATGCCTTTTTGAGCGAGGGGATGGCCATGATCGCGATCAACACCAGCAGGGGGCTCGGCCTGTAAACCATCAGGGCCAGCATCACCGGCACGCCCAGAAACCAGATCCTGGGCGACAGAACGCTGGTGATCCGCCCGCCATCCAGCGGCGAAAGCGGGATCAGATTGAAGAAATTGAGGAAGAATCCGGCATAAGCCACCGCCAGCAGCAAGGTGCTGCCGAGTTCCCGCGCCAGCAAATAGCAGGCTGTCGCGCCCAGCGTACCAATGAGAGGCCCGGCCAAGGCGACATAGGCCTCGGTTTCGGCATCCATCGGCTGTTCCTTCAGCTCAATCCACGCGCCGACGAAGGGGATAAATGTCGGTGTACCGACATGAAGGCCGCGCCTTCGGGCTGCCAGATAATGCCCCATCTCATGCAGGAAGAGCAGTCCGATAAAACCGGCGGCATAGCGCCAGCCGAACTGAACACTATAAAAAACAAGCGACAACACCATGGTGATGGCCGTGCCGCCGATCTTGCCCAATTTGAACAGTTTCAGGACAAGGATGAGCGGCAGAAATATCGTGGCAAGCAGGCCGCGACGCTTCGTATCGGGCTTTTGATCTGTCGCGGCCTCGCTCCGCACCGAGGCATAAACATGGCCGGCGTGAAGGGCTTGACGCTGGATACCCTGCTCTCCGGATGGCTGGGGCAGCCCCTTGCGGCCAAAGACAACGGGGGTGGAGGGATGCACCATCGAAACGCCTTTCGGTACAAATAGGGAGGAGACCTTACAGGCCCTTGCGGCCGAAACCCCGAACGGGCGATCGCGGCGAACCGCCTTCATATCCGGCCCCGGGCATCGCCAAAGGCCATTGCTCCCCCCATGCCGCATTGGGCGAAGCGGGCATCGGATCACGCTGGTCGGATCGCCCTGGGGGGATGTTCAGACTGTCATCCTGACCTGGAACGAAGGCGATGACGGCCAGAAAGACAAAATCCGCCATTCCGAGCACGATGCTCACCACCAACAGCGGGATCGTCGTGTGGAAGGGCAGAGCAGGAAGGAAAGCCGATTGCAGGGCCCCCAGAACCCCGAAACTGGCCGCCATGCGCAAGGCCAGCCAGGGCAGAACGGGAGACCAGCCGATATCGCGGCAACGGCGCATCGCAATCACGCGCAAATAGAGGCCGAGAATAAAGGGCGCCACAAAGCCGAAAACGATCGGGACAAGCTTCAGGACCTGCCATTCATACAGGCCCCATCCGTACATGGTGACGCTCAATCCAGTGAGTATCCCGTAGTACACGAGGTACGCTGGACGGCCGATCCGACTCTCGTCTTTCATGCGATGGATCATGGCCCCTTCCCCTTTGGTGCGCTGTGAGTAGGAAAGTCGCATTAAAATTACGTAAAAACCTTAGGACTGTTCAATTTTCATTGGATCGAATTTTTATAGACATTTTTCCATCGCCCAAGATGTTCTGCAAATGCCGCAAGTATTGCTTAATTTCTCCTTTAACGAGGTGATGGTTGAATATGGCGGGAACACCACGATGACCGTGATCGCTGCGGGCGACCCAAGCCACACCCGGCAGGACAATCGAACCCTTTTACGGTCTCGACACCATAAAGATGGCGGCAACGGAGCCCTTTGATGGAAAATACCGCCCAGATAATTAAGCAATATTCTGTTTTATAATGATAAAACTAGAATCTCAACCTGACTTGCATGCACTGCCATAAAAGTGCAAAACATACTAACTAAATCTACGTTAGTTAGATTCGCTGGGAAGGTCCTTTCATGCCGTGTTTCCGCTCCGCCCTGTTATCCGCATCCGCGCTGTCGCTGATGCCCTTCACTGCCCACGCTCAAACCAACACGCCCCCAACCGGCCAGAGCGACATCGTGGTCACCGGCACCCGCGCCTCGATGGCCAAGGCCACGCAGATCAAGCGCGCCGCAACGCAGATCATCGACACCGTGTCCGCCAGCGAAATCGGCCAGCTGCCCGATTTCAACGCGGGCGATGCGCTGCGCCGCGTTACTGGCGTCAACACGCTGACCTATCAGGGCGAGCCGCGCTTCGTGATCGTGCGCGGCTTCAATCAGGGCTATAATGATGTGCTGGTCGATGGCTTCAGCCTGGCCGCCACGGACATCAACATGGGCATGACCACCACCAATGGCCGCCAGATCTCGATGGAGGTGCTGCCCGCCAACCTCGCCTCGCATATCGACGTGATCAAATCGGCCACGCCCGAGACCGAGGGCAATTTCATCGGCGGTCTGGTCAATTTCGTCACGCCCAGCGCCTTCGATTTCGCCAAGCCGACGCTCTCCCTCTCGGTGAAGGGCGGCGAGGCGCTGGACAGCAAGGCCAATGGCGGCAACCACTTCGGCGGTCAGGCCGAAATCGCGGGCGCCACCCGCTTCGGATCGGACCAGCAGTTCGGCCTCTACCTCTCGGGCACCTATTGGCGCCGTGACATCAATGTGGCGCAGGAGGAAACCGGCAGCACCCGCAACTGGTACACCGCTGCGGGCACCGTCACCACGCCCTATGGCGGCAATGGCTATGCCGTGCCCGCCAACCGTATCTACTACAACTATCGCAACAAGCGCGAGCGCTTCGGCTTTCAGGGTCGCCTCGACTGGCATGGCGAAAAGGCCAAGGCCTATATCGCCTCCTACTATTTCAACCAGCGCGAGAACTCCACCCGCTACACCACCAATGCCGCTGTTGCCGCCACCGCCACGGACAGCAACCAGACGGCCACATCGGGCACGCTGAGCAATGTTACCCAGACCGAGCAGCTGGGCCGCTATCTGTGGAAGCGGCAGGTCTATGGCCTCTATGGGCGTGGCGATGTGGAGCTGGGCGGCGGCTGGAAGGCGGATATCGGCGCCAGCTGGTCGCACAGCTCGGTGAGCAATCCGCAGATTTCGGATTCCTTCGCCCAGAGCAACATGGCCTTCAATTACGACACCAGCGGCATCGCCCCCACCTTTACGGCGGTGAATGCTGCCAATGCCGCGAATGCCAGCCTCTACAAGACCACCTCGCGCACGATGGAGACCTATTCGCTCTCCTCCAACCGCTATGATGTGCAGGCCAACATCGCCCGCAATGTGGAGGCGCAGGATCGCGGCTTCGGCATCAAGGCCGGCGCGCGCTTCAGCGGTACGCGGCAGGGCGTGGGCTATTACGGCACAACATGGTCGAACCTTGGCTACACGCTGGCCGGCGTGACCAATGGCGCGGGCATCTGCGGCTATCAATGCGATACGCCGATCCCGATGATCAGCGGCGCCGCAGCTGACAGCCTGTTCGCCCAATATGCCTCAAGCGCCACGGCCACCGTCAACACATCCTCCAACGCAGGCGGCACCTACAAGGTTTCGGAGGACATCTGGGCCGGTTACCTGCAAGGCCAGTGGCGCAGCGACCGCCTGCTGGTGGTGGGCGGCGTTCGTCTGGAGCAGACCCGCTTCGCCTCCAGCAGCACGCAGGCGACCAACGGCGTCTATGCCCCGGTCAGCGCCAGCAAGAGCTATTTCGATGCGCTGCCCTCGGTGAACGTGATCCTCAACACCACCGAAAACAGCAAACTGCGCCTTGGCGCCAGCATGAGCGTCGCCCGCCCGGCCTATAGCGCGGCGGCGCTGCATGGCGGTGTGCTGAACACCACATCGTCCACGCCCACGCTCAGCACCGGCAATCCCGATCTTGCGCCCCGCCGCGCCCGCAATCTGGACATCGCGCAGGAGTTCTATTTCGACCATGGCAAGGGCATGTTCGCCGTCTCGGGCTTCTACAAATGGATCAACAATGAGATCTATTCCTTCGGCGCCTATCAAACCGTCGCGGGCGTCTCGACCCCGGTGCTGGTCACGCAGGCCCGCAACGCCACCGGCCTGACCCGCGCCTATGGGCTGGAGGTCAGCGCCTCGCATGATCTCAGCTTCCTGCCCGCGCCGTTTGACGGCTTCGGGGTCAGCGCCAATGCCACCTTCTCGCGCGCCCAGGTGCCCATTACCCTCAGTGACGGTTCGGTGCGGGTGATGAACAATCTGGCCGAGCAGCCCGGGCGCATCATCAACGCCTCGATCTATTACGACAAGGGCCGCGTGCATGGCCGTCTGGCATGGAACCATCTGGGCCGCCTCTGGGACGATCGCTATCCCAACCTCACGCCCAGCGGTTTCTACGCCAACCGCATCCAGCAGCCGACCAACAATCTCGATTTCCAGATCTCCTATGATGTCACGCGCCGCTTCACCGTCAGCTTCGATGCGCAGAACCTGACGGCGCAGGGCATGAGCTATCGCTACGGCACCAATCAGGAACTGCTGCAATCGGCCTTCAAACTGCCCACCCAGATCCTCTTTGGCGCGAAGGTGAAGCTGTGAGCAGCCGTAGAACCTTTCTGGCCGGAAGCACGGCGCTGCTCGCGGGGCTGGGTACGGCGGCGCGCGCCGGATCGCCGGAACAGGGCACGCCCCCCGATGTCGGTCGCAAATTTCTGGCCAACGGGCAGGTGATGCCTTTTGCGGGCAACACCATCATCTGCCACCTGCCGCAACAGGGCCCGGACAGCGCGCCCTTTGACGCCCTGCTCGACGTCTATCGCGTTCTGCCTGCACGGGAATGGGCGCGCAAGGTAACAGTGCTGCCCCCCTCCAGCTATCATATGACGATCATCGGCGGCGCCAATGACAAGGAGCGCCGCCGCCCACTCTGGCCCGCCGATCTGCCTCTGGATATGCCCATGGCCGAGTGCGACCGCATTCTGGGCGAAAGGCTGCGCGCCTTCCGTCTGGGCACGGAGGCAGGCCCCTATCGCATGCGGGTGAACCCGGCGGCGCCTTCAGCCAAGGAAGGCCCGCTGACCATGCGCCTGCTGCCCTTCGACGCTGCCGAGGAAAAGCGCCTCAGGCGCCTGCGCGATCGCCTGTCCGAGGTGCTGGGCATTCAGGATACGGGCCATGATACCTATGGCTTCCATATCACGCTGGCCTATCAGTTCGCCGCGCTGACCAGCGCCGAGGATGCCGCATGGCGCGAGGATCTGGCGCAATGGAAACAACAGATCATCGCGCGCGCGCCGGTGATCACACTGGGGCCTCCGGAATATTGCCTGCTGGCCGATATGTTCGCCTTCAAACGCCAATTCTATCTGGAGTAGCAATCGGGAGTCATCATTCTGTCACCTTCCACAAGCAGGCGACAGCGATGCAGGCTCCGCACAACTACGGAGCCCTGCCCGCCGAGGAGGACAGGCCGTGGACGGACGATCACTGAGGATGCGGCCTTTGCTCCCGCCCCTGATCCCTCCTGCGCCAAAGCCGTTGCGCCTGTCCCCGCCCTCGACGCTGATGGTCTATGCGCTGGCCCATGCGGGCAAGACGCTGTTCTGGACCGTCAGCGACCTCTATTTCACATGGATGGTCATCACCGTGGGTGGGGTGGCGGCAGGCTGGGCCGGGCTGGGCATCGGCCTGTCGATCCTGATCGCAGCAGGGGCGGACTATACCGGAGGGCGCTGGCTAGGCGCCCGGGTCAGTGATATCGCCATGGCCGCCCGCACGCAGTTTCTGGCCTGCCTCGCCACCAGCGCCGCGCTGCTGGCCTTCGCCATTCTGGGGCTGATGCGGCCCGAGGGTCTGGCGCTGGCCATGATGGCGGGGCTGATCCTTTTCCGCCTCACCTATGCCGGGCTGGACATCACCCAGAACGCCCTGCCCGCCCTGATCGCCACCAGCGAGCGCGAAAGGGCCGCCTATGGCATGTGGCGCAACATCTCGGGCGGCCTCGCGCGGATTGCGCTGAGCGCGGCCTTTGTCCCCCTGCTGATGCACCGCCTGCGTCAGGATCAGGCGCTGAATTTCCTCGCCATGGCACTGGTGATCGCGGTGCTGGCCTGCGCGGCGGCGGCCCTGCTGCGCCTGCGCCTGACACATGGCGCCACGCCCGCGACAGTGCCTCCCCCGGCCCCATCCGCAGCGGAAGACAAGCCGCGCCTTGGCCCCCTCTCGCTGGCCATGGCGCTGGCCTCGCTGGGCATGACGCTGTTTCAGCAATTGGAGCCCTTCTTCGCCGCCACAGCGCTGGATCGCGATGCCGCCACCGCCTTTCTCACCGCAGGCGCGGTGGGCATGGTCGGCAGCCAGCCGCTCTGGCGCCTGCTGGCGCTGAGCCGCCACCGGCGCTGGACGCATGCCAGCGTCATCGCCGCCTGCCTTGCCTGCGCAGGGCTGATGCTGCTGACCAACGCCTATGGGCTGGTCTGGGCGCTTGTCTCGGGGCTGTTCTATGGGCTGGCGGGCGGCGGGGTGACGCTGCTGCTGTGGATGGCCGCGCTCGACTGCCTGCCGCAGCAGGCCATCGGGCGGATCAGCACATTTTCGGCCAGCGCCAAGCTGGGTCAGGCGCTCAGCATCGCGCTGGGCTGCGCCATGCTGCAGATCGGCGCGCCCGCTCCGCTGCTGGGGATGGTGATGGCGGCAGCGCTGGGGCTGGTGGGGCTCTCCATCCTGATTGCCAGAACCGGCCCGGCACGCTTACATAAAGCCTGACACAACAGAGCCTTCATCCCTTTATGAATCCATCGCATCTGCGCCCCTCCCCGCTTCCCGCCCAGCCCTTTCGTGCCCTTTCCGCCAATGAGCGCATGGTGCTGGGGCTGATCCGCCAGCATGCGCCGATCTCCCGCGCGGAATTGGCGCGGCGCTGCGGGCTGACCATTCCCTCGATCAGCCGCATCGCCGAGGCGCTGCTGAGCGACGGGCTGATCGCGGCGGAGGAAAAGGTGATGATGGGCCGCATGGGCCAGCCCAGCCTGCCGCTGGTGCTGGCGCCCGATGCCGCCTTCGCCATTGGCGTGGCAGTGCGCGCGGACAGTCTGGTCGTCACGCTGAGCCATCTTTCCGGCGCGGTGCGGGCGCAGGCGCGCGAGCATCTGGCCGATCCCGCGCGCGATGCGGTCGAGGCACGGATCATCGATCTGGCCACCGCCCTGCTGGACGCTCATGGCGCCGCACCGCGCCTGTGCGGCATCGGCATCGCCCTCTCGGGCTTTTTCCTTGAGGGGCAGGAGCAGATCAACGCTCCGCTGGGCATGGAAGACTGGGCCATCGACCGGCTGGAAAGCCTGATGCACACCCGTATGGGCGTGCCCGTGGTGATCGAGAATGACGGCAATGCCGCCGCCATCGGCGAGCATGACCAGCGCGGCGCGCAGGCCCCCTCCAGCATGGCCTATCTCTACATCGACCGGGGCCTTGGCGGCGGCATGGTGGTGGACGGGCGGCTGATGCGCGGCGCCCATGGCAATGCGGGCGAATTCACCGGCCTGATCCCGCCCGAAACCCGCCCCCTGCGCCCCACGCTGGAGCTGTTGCGCCGCATGCTTGAGGAAGACGGCCTGCCCTTCCCCTCCATCGCCGCCATGCTGGAACAGTTTGACGAAGACTGGCCGACGCTGGACCGCTGGCTCGATACGGTGACGCCTGTGGCCAATGCCGTGGTCTCCGCCGCCGCCGCCCTGCTCGATCCGCAGGAGGTGGTGATCGGCGGGCGCATTCCGCCCTCGCTGGCCCGGCGGCTGGCGGATCGCATGGCCTGCTACACCGTGCCCTTGCGTGGCAGGGATCGTCCCTTTCCGCAGATCACGGCCTCCGTCGCGCATGACGATACGGCGGCTTTCGGCGCGGGCATGATGTGTTTCCAGCGCTATCTGCTGTAGCGAATTCCCGCGCTCTGGCGAAGAGCGCATCGCCGCCTGTCAGACCGCAGCGCCCTCTTCCTGAGGTTGCGACCGCAATCGCTCGGCATCCCGCAAGGGCGGGGCTCCGAACTGGCGCGCATAATCGCGGCTGAACTGCGATGCGCTTTCATACCCCACGGCATAGGCCGTGCGCGCGGCATCGAGGCTGGTGCTCATCAGCCTGCGTGCGGCCTGCAGGCGGAGCGCTTTCTGATACTGCAGCGGGCTCATCGCCGTGGCCGCCTTGAAATGGCGGTGGAAGGAGGCGATGCTCATGCCCGCAATGTCCGCAAGAGTTTCGGTGCGCAGGGCCTGATCGAAGTGATCGCGAATCCACAGGATGGCGCGGCGCACCTGCGCCAGACGGCTGTCCTCATGGACAAGCTGGCGCAGCATCGGGCCATGGGCGCCTTGCAGAAAGCGGTACAGCACCTCGCGCTGACGCGCGGCGCCCAGAAAGGGGATATCCTGCGGCGTGTCGAGCAGGGCCAGAAGCTGATCCCATGCGGCCAGCAATTCGGAGGTGACCGGCGCCACGCCAAAGCCTGCCACCGGCTCACCCGGTGCGATCGGCGGCAAATCCGCCAGCAGCGCGGCCAGCATCTCGCGGTCCAGCGCGAGGCTGGCCACGACATAGGGCTTGTCGCCCGCCGCCTCGATCACGCAGCCGCTGGCGGGCAGGTCCAGTGAGGCGATGAAGCAGCTGGCCGGATCGTAACGCAGCACGCGGTCACCGATCAGCACCTGCTTGGCGCCCTGCAGCACCAGACAGGCCATCGGCTGATAGAGCGTGAGCACCGGCGTGCTGCTCTGCCGCGCGACGGCCAGCCCCACCCCCGGCAGCGGCGTTTGCAGCCGCAGCCCGTCAGTGTGGCGCAACACGCGCTGGCAGAGGCGATCGAGTTGGTCCTGCATCGGCTGATCCTCGCCCTTTCCGATGCCCAGCGCAAGCGGCTGATAGGATCGGGCAAGAGATCGATCGGAACGGGCAGCGGTTTGGCGCATCGCTCACCAATATGGAGGCAGCGGCGCAATCAGCCCCGTGACAGAAATGGACAGGATGATGACACAGGAATTCGGTTCGCAATCGACCACCGACGAGGTGCTGGCCGGGGTCAATCTCCATGGTAAGCGCGTGCTGGTGACCGGCACCTCAGCCGGGCTTGGTGTTGAAACGGCCCGCGCGCTGGCGGCTCACAGCGCCCATGTGCTGGGCACGGCGCGCGATCTCGCCAAGGCGCGGCAGGCCACGAGCAGCGTGCTGGAGGCCGCCAAAGCCGGCGGCGGCAGCTTCGAACTGGCCGAGCTTGATCTCGCCTCGCTGGCCAGCGTGCGCGCCTGCGCCGACCGCCTGCTGGCTGCGGGCGAAGGCTTCGACATGGTGATCGCCAATGCCGGTGTGATGGCCGCTCCCTTCGGCCACACGCAGGACGGTTTCGAGACGCAGTTCGGCACCAACCATCTGGGGCATTTCACCTTCATCAACCGGATCGCGCCGCTGCTGAGCGCCGGCGGGCGGCTGGTGAACCTGTCCTCGGCGGGCCACCGCTTTGCCGATGTCGATCTGGACGATCCGAACTTCGCGCAGACGCCCTATGATCCATGGGTGGCCTATGGCCGGTCGAAAACGGCCAATATCCTCTTCGCCGTTGAGTTTGACCGGCGGCATCGCGACCGGGGCGTGCGCGCGACGGCCGTGCATCCCGGTGGCATCCGCACCGAACTGAGCCGTCATATGAGCCAGGCCGATGAGGAAGCGCTGATCTCCACCATCAATGCGACCAATGCGGCGGCGGGCCTGCCGCCCTTCACCTACAAATCGATCCCGCAAGGCGCGGCGACCTCGGTCTGGGCGGCGGTGGTTGCGGATGGCGACGCAGTGGGCGGCCATTATTGCGAAGACTGCCATGTCGCTGCGGTGCAGGACGGCGAAGGGCTGCGCGGCGGCGTGCGCCCCTATGCCCTCGATGCCGAGCGTGCAAAGGCGCTCTGGGTGCTGAGCGAAAGGCTGGTGGGCGAGCAGTTCTGAGAAAAGAAGTGCCCGGCCTGTGAGCCGGGCGCTGTTATGATGAAGCCTGTAGGATGCTGATTTTCATCGGCCCAGGGAGCGAAAGACCACATCCCCATGCCCGCCCTTGGCGCTCCAGCGCGGGACGATGCCATGACCTTGCGGATCACGCTCCACCCCAGAGCCCCGACACCATCGTCAGCACCAATCTCCATGCCGCTATCCTCTCCGATCTGGCAGGCGCGTTGGCCAGACCGCTGGGCGCGGCCCCCACCGGCAACATCGATCCGGAACGCCGCTTCCCGTCGATGTTCGAGCCGATCCATGGCTCGGCTTTCGGCATCACCGGCAAGGGCATCGCCAACCCCGTCGCCACCTTCGGGACCGCCACGCAGATGCTCGACCACCTGGGCGAGCCCGATGCGGCCAGACGTTTGATGATCGCGGTGGAACAGGTATGCGCCGATGGTATCCTCATCCCCGATGTTGCCGTCATCGCCGCGATCCATGGAGCCAATGCCCGACATGACCCAGCCAGCTTTCACTGACACCCATGCCCGCCACGTGCTGCGCCGCATGTTCGATGCCGCCGTGGAAAGCGCGGCCCCCGCGCAGGCGGTGATCGGCCATCTGCCGGAGAAGCCGCGCGGGCGCTGTGTCGTGGTGGGGGCTGGCAAGGCCTCGGCGGCGATGGCGGCGGCGGTCGATACGGCATGGCCCGATGTCGATGTTTCCGGCGTGGTGGTGACCCGTGATGGTTATGCTGTGCCCGCCGGGCGGATCGAGATCCTCGAAGCCGCTCACCCCGTGCCGGATCAGCGCAGTGTGGATGCCGCAGGGCGTATTCTTGCTGCCGTTCAGGGGCTTGGGGCCGATGATCTGGTGCTGGCGCTGGTGTCGGGCGGCGGTTCGGCGCTGCTGGCCGCGCCTGCGCCGGGCATGTCGCTGGAGGACAAGCAGGCCGTCAATCGTCTGCTGCTCCACAGCGGCGCCACCATCGAGGAGATGAATGCCGTGCGCAAACATCTCTCCGCCATCAAGGGCGGGCGATTGGCCGCAGCGGCGCATCCGGCGCGGGTGGTATCCCTGCTGATCTCGGACATTCCGGGGGACGATCCCGGCTCGATTGCCTCGGGCCCGACCGTGGCCGATGGCAGCACGTTTGCGGATGTTCAGGCCATTCTCACCCGCTACGCCATTGATCTGCCGCCTGCGGCCAAGCACGTGCTGGAACGCGGCGAGGAAACGCCCAAGCCCGGTTCCATCGCCGAGGATATCCGCATCATCGCCGCCCCGGCTCTGTCATTGCGCCATGCGGCGCAGGTGGCGAGCCAGATCGGCATCCGCCCCGTCATTCTGGGCGACGCCATCGAGGGCGAGGCGCGTGAGGCAGGAATTGTCCTCTCCGGCATTGCGCAAGGCGTGGCGCGGCATGGCTTCCCGGCGAGCGCCCCTGCCGTGCTGCTCTCGGGCGGGGAGACCACCGTCTCCATCGGCAAGGGGCCTGCGGGCAAGGGCGGGCGCAACACCGAATTGCAGCTCTCCATGGCGCTGGCGCTGAAGGCGGCCCCGAACATCTGGTCCATCGCCTGCGACACCGATGGCATCGACGGCAGCGACGATGCCGCAGGGGCCATCGTCACCCCCGATACGCTGAGCCGCGCCCGCGCCAGGGGGCTGGACCCGCATGCCTTCCTTGCGGGCCATGACAGCTACAGCTTTTTCGAGCCGCTGGGCGATCTGGTCATCACCGGCCCCACGCGCACCAATGTCAATGATTTCCGCGCCATTCTGATAGGTTAGATCGTGACCGCCGCTCCCGAACAGACCCAAAGGGATACACACGGAAACAAACGTGCGGTTCTGATGAAGGGACGGATGCCATTCCAGCACATACCGTTTACCCTGCCCCACCCCCAATGCAGGCTATATGCCAAGCGGCCAGAAACACGCCTTCCACACCGGCGAAGCCTTCACGGAAACGTTGAATGATGTCCGTCACGGGGTCAGCGGCGACAAGCCGGCAGTGCTGATCATCACCTGTTCGGGCGTGAAGGGCATACCCGCCTTCAAGGCCGAGCCGGGGCAAAAGCCGGAATATTCATGCGATCAGGGCCTTGGTCGCACTTCCCTCTGCCGCGATCGGGGCCCACATCCGCCTGACTTAGTTGCCTTACAGAATGGATCATCGATGAGAACCCTCCTCCGCCTTGCTGCCTCCGCTTCGCTGGGCGCCCTGCTGAGCGTTTCGATCGCCCAGGCCCAACCGGCGGGCCAGATCGTCGCTTTGCAGCATGCCCGCGTGATCGACGGCAATGGCGGCGCGCCCAAAAACGCCCAGACGATCCTGATCGAGCAGGGCAAGATCCGCGCGGTAGGCCCCGATGCCAGCGTGAAACTCCCCAAGGGCGCCCGCATCATCGACCTGACCGGCCAGACCGTGCTGCCGGGTCTGATCTCTGACCATTCGCATCTGGCCTATACCGATGGCACAACCAGCGGCCCGCAGAATTACACGCGCGACAATGCCGTGCGCGAGCTGAAGCAATGGCAGCGCTATGGCGTGACGACCATCACCTCGCTGGGCCTGAACGCCCCGCTGTTCTATGAGATGCAGCCGCTCGCCCATGCCGGAACGCTGGGCGGGGCGGACTTCTTCGGCGCCGATCGCGGCATTGGCGTGCCCGAGGGCGCCCCGCCCATGGCCGCTGCCGACGACCAGCTCTATCGCCCCGCCACGGTGGAGGAAGCGCGCGCCGATGTGGATGAAACCGCCGCCCGCCATCCCAGCTTCATCAAGGTCTGGGTCGATGATTTCCATCACGCCCTCCCGGCCAGGATGAAGCCCGAGATCTACAAGGCGGTGATCGAGGAGGCGCATGCCAAGGGCCTGCGCGTCGCCGCCCATGTCTATTACCGCGAGGATGCACGCAAGCTGGTGGAAGCCGGGGCCGATCTGCTGGCCCATGGCGTGCGTGACGAGCTGGTCGATGCCGATCTGATCACCCTGATGAAGCGGCACGGCACATGGTATCTCCCGACGCTGGGTCTGGATGAGAGCTTCTACATCTATGCCCAGCACCCGGAATGGCTGAAATCGGGCTTTTTCCGGGGCGCGGTGCAGCCTGCTCTGGCAGCGCAACTGGCCGATCCGGCCTGGCAGGCCAAGGCGCTCGATCCCAAGGTGCTGGCGGTGAACCAGACCTCGCTGGCGATCAACAAGAGCAATCTGCTCACCCTCTATCGGGCCGGAGTAAAGATCGGCTTCGGCACCGATTCCGGCGCCACACCGCTGCGCATGCCCGGCATCGCCGAACAGCGCGAGCTGGTGCTGATGGTGCAGGCGGGCCTCACCCCGCTTCAGGCCATCACCGTGGCGACGCGCGATGCGGCGGCGCTGCTCGATCTGACGGATCGCGGGGTGATCGCGCCGGGCAAGCGGGCCGATCTGCTGGTGGTGGCGGGCGATCCTGCGCGCAACATCACCGACACCACCCATATCCGCGCTGTCTGGGAAGCCGGGCAAGAGGTCGTCTCGCGCCCTGCCCCACAACCCCGGACCTGATCATGATCGCCAGTTTAGCCGGCAAACTTCAGGCCTTACTTGAAGTTCAGACCCTGAAAACCGTGCCCTGACGAACCTTGCCGCGACCACTTCTGCTTGGTCGCGGTCCAAGGCCCGGTATGCTAGAGCACAGAGATGCTCGATCTGCCCCTCCTGCTGGCCTTTGTTGCCGCCGCCGCGATCCTCACCATCACGCCCGGCGTCGATACGGCCATGGTGCTGCGCGCGTCCACCACCGGAAGCCGCCGGGAAGGCGTTCTGGCCGCGGCCGGGATCTCGCTGGGATGTCTGATCTGGGGAGCGGCCGTTTCGCTGGGGCTTGGCGCCATTCTCAGAGCCTCCGTGCTGGCCTACACCATCGTCAAGCTGGCAGGGGCGGCCTATCTTCTGTGGCTCGGCTTTGGCCTGATCTTCAAGCCGCGCACCGGTCTGGCCACGCCCGAAACGACCCCGGAGCGCAACAGCCAGCATGCCTTTCTGCGCGGCTTGCTGACCAACCTGCTCAATCCGAAGATCGGCGTCTTCTATGTGACCTTCCTGCCCCAATTCGTGCCGGCTGGCGCCGATATCGCCGCATACACCTTCTTTCTGGCCTGCCTGCACGTCCTGATATCGCTGGTGTGGTTTGCGGTGCTGATCGCCGCCTCGGTTCCGCTGGGGCGCATGCTGCGCGAGCCCAAAGCGGTCAAACGGCTCGACCGTCTGACCGGAGGCGTGTTTATGGCGTTCGGCCTGAAGCTGGCCTTGTCTCCCGCGCGCTGAGGATGATCGGGCGCCAGACAGCCGCTCCCATCAACCTCAATTGTCGCTGAGTTCCGCCACCAGATCATAGGCATCGCCGCGATACCAGCTGTGCGTCAGCTCGATCGCGCGGCCATCGGCCAGAAAGGCACGGCGTTCGATGAACAGGCAGGGATCGTTGGGCTCGATCTTCAGCAATTGCGCCTGCTCCTCATTGCAGCCGATCGCCCGCACCCGCTGCAACGCGCGCACCGGGCGATAACCCGCCTGCTCCAGCGCGCCATAGAGCGAGGTGTCGACCGCATCAATCGAGGGCAGCCCCCAACCGGGGATCGTCGCCTGTTCCAGCGCCATGGGCTGGCCATCGGCAAAGCGGATGCGCTGAAAGCGATAGACGCGCGATCCCGGCGACAAGCCCAACCCCAGCGCCTCCTCGGGATTGACCGCGCCCTCGGCCCGATCAAGCCAGGCATTGCCCGGCTTGCGCCCGCGTGAGAGCATATCCTCGGAAAAGGAGGAAAGCATGGAAAAATTCTTTTCCACCCGCCCCGCGCCCGCCGCCTTGGCCGGATGGCCGGACACGAAGGTGCCCGCCCCCTGCCGCCGTTCCAGCAGCCCTTCATCCACCAGCCCGTCAAGCGCCTTGCGGATGGTAACGCGCGACAGATCATAGGTCTCGCAAAGCTCACGCTCGCTGGGCAAGGCTTCGCCAGCGGTCAGCCGCCGATCGCTCACGGCCTGCCGGATCAGATTCTGAAGGCGCATATAGCGCGGGCCTGCCACGCTCTCATCCAGAGCGCCGATGTGATCAACGAAGGACATGTCTCTCCTTTGCCACGGAAAAATAGGGCAAAGTGCGAGTTTGGACAACATGAATATTATCTGTATGGTTTTGGTATTATAAACGCAAGGAATCGGCTTTATGATCGACCGCAGGCAGCTTCTGGTTTCAAGCGCGCTGGCCGGTTCCGCGCTTTCAGGCTGGACATCAGCCTTCGCGGCCCAGACTGAAAATCCTGCGACCGCCCCGCTCTCGCCGGATATGCCCACGCCCCTGGGCCACCTGCCCGCGCCCGTTCCTGCGCAAGACCCCTCGCTGCATCGCCTCAACGATGGCTGGCGCTTCCATGAGGGTGACATCCCGGTCCCTTCCCCACGCGGCAATGACGAGACCTATTCCGCCACCAAGGCCGGCCATGCCCAAGGCGCCGCCGCCCTCGATTACGACGACACCGCCTGGGCACAGGTCCGCGTGCCGCATGACTGGGCCATCGCTCACCCCATCGAACCCGACCAGAACAACGCCTTCGCCTATCGCCGCCGCGGCATTGGCTGGTATCGCCGCACGCTGCGCCTGCCCGCGCAATGGCATGGCCGCTTTCTGGAGCTGCAGCTGGGCGGCATCGCGACGCTGGCCACGGTATGGGTCAATGGTGTGGAGGTGGCGCACAGCCATTCGGGCTATGTGCAGCTCAACATCGACATCACCCCCTATGTCAGCTTCGGCGCCGAACCCAACACCATCGCCATCCGCGTCGACGGCGATGCCATGGAGGGCTGGTGGTATGAGGGCGCCGGTCTCTATCGCGACTGCTGGCTGGCGGTGCGTGATCCGCTCCACATCGCCACCGACGGCGTCTGGGCCGATCCACGCCAGAACACCGATGGCAGCTGGCATGTGCCGGTGGTCGCCACGCTGGAGAGCAGCGCGGAAACGCCGGGTACAGCCACGCTGGAAGCCATGCTGCATGGCCCGGATGGCAGGATCGTTGCGCAACAGCGCCAAAGCGCCACTGTCGCCCCGCTTGGCCAGTCCGAAGCGCGCCTGACGCTACCCATCGCCGCGCCGCAAATGTGGCACCCGGACAGCCCCACGCTTTACACGCTGGAAACCCGCCTGCTGGATGGATCGGGCAAGCTGCTCGACAGCCGCCACACCCCCATCGGTTTCCGCACCATCCGCTTCGATGCGCAGACTGGCTTTCACATCAATGGCCAGCCCCTGAAAATCAAAGGCGTCTGCATCCATCAGGATCATGTGGGCGTGGGCGTCGCCATGCCCGAGGCGCTGTGGGAATGGAAGGTGCGCCGCCTCAAGGAGATTGGCTGCAACGCCATCCGCTCCACCCATCACGCCCCCAGCCCCGCGCTGCTCGACGCCTGCGACCGGCAGGGCATGCTGGTGATGGACGAAAACCGCCATTTCAACCCCAGCCCCGATTACCTCGCCCAGCTGCAATGGATGGTGCGGCGCGACCGCAACCGCCCCAGCGTCATCATGTGGTCAGTGCTGAACGAGGAGCCGATGCAGGGCACCGAGCAGGGTTATGAGATGGTCCGCCGCCTTGCTGCCGCCGTCAAGGCGCTGGACGACAGCCGCCCCGTCACCGCCGCGATGAACGATGGCATGTTCACCGCGCGCAATGGCACCGATGCTGTCGATCTGGTGGGCTTCAACTACAAGGCCAACTGGTACGACCGCTATCACGCGCTCCACCCGGACCGTCCGCTGACCAGCACCGAGGACACCAGCGCGGTGATGACGCGCGGCGAATGGCGCACCGATACCGAGCGCAATGTGCTGGGCAGCTATGACACCGAAGCCCCCGAATGGGGCCTGACTCATCACGACAGCTGGCAGATGATCGGCAGCCGGCCCTTTATCGCCGCCACCTTCGTATGGACCGGCTTCGACTACCACGGCGAGCCAACGCCCCTGCCATGGCCCGCCGCCAGCAGTTCCTTCGGCATTCTCGACATCTGCGGCTTCGGCAAGATGGCCTACCACCTGCGCCGCGCACAATGGCGCACTGAACCGGTGCTGGCCCTCGCCCCGCACTGGGATTGGGCTGGGCAGGAAGGCAAGCCGATCCGCGTGATGGTGCTCACCAATGTGGAACGCGTGGAACTGCGCCTCAATGGCGTGACGGTGGGCATGCAGGACCTCAAGCCCTCCACCATTCCCGAATGGCAGGTGCCTTATGCCCCCGGCAGACTGGAGGCCATCGGCTTTATCGGCGGCAAGGAGGTGCTGCGCGCAGCGGTAGAAACCACCAGCGCCCCCGCCCGGCTGCGCCTGACCGCCGACCGCCCGCTGATGCTGGGCACGGGCCGCGATGTGCAGCCCGTCAGCGTCGATCTGCTGGACACCATGGGCCGCCATATCCCCACCGCGACAGACCGCGTCACCTTCACCATCGATGGCGGGGAGATCATCGGCGTCGGCAATGGCGACCCGAACGATCACGACTCCGAACTGGCCGAAAACCGCAAGCTCTTCGCAGGGCTGGCGCAGGTGCTGATCCGCGCGCCCGCAGGCAAGGGCGATCTGGTGCTGACGGCGCGGGTCGCAGGCCTGCCGCCCGCTCGCCTCCTCATCCGCGTGGTGGAGGCCGATGTCGGCCCGCAGATCGCCGCCTCCCCCGCCGCGCAGCCGCTGACCGAATGGCGCCGCGCGGAGTTTACCGCCTCGGCGCCCGATGCCGCCCATGCCTATCCGGCCAGCGCCTGGCAGCACCTGTCCTACGTCCGCCCCGGACGGCTGGAAGAGGCCCAGAGCGCCAACAGCTTCACCCTGATCCAGAGCCACTACGCCCCGCGCGGCCCCGTGGCCGTGCATGGCGGGCAAGTGGTGTTCTCCGGTGTGTCCGGGCGAGCGCAGCTGTGGATCGACGGCAAGCTCGCTGCCCGCAAGGACAGCGAAGCCGATGGCCCGCTTCAGGCCGATCTCACCCCGGGCGATAACACCCGCATCCTTACGCTGGCGCTGGAAGCCCCCGCCGGGAAGCAGGTCGGGTTGAGCAAGGGGGTGACGGTTTGGGCTAAGGAGGTTTAAAAAGAGAATGCGAGGGGGTTACCCCCTCGCGCTCCCATAACGTCTTCCGGCGATGGCGCAGTGGCCCCCAATCGTGACGCGCTAACTCTCCACCTGCGCAACCAAAAAGCGCCGCAGGCAGGAAGCCCCGACGCCCATGTTTTCATGTGAAAGCCTGCGGCGCCGCGACGTTATCCTATGGCCGAACCCGAAGCACCACGTAGACATTCACGGGAGCGCGAGGGGATAATCCCCTCGCATCTTTCCCTTTTCCCCCTTCAACACCAACCAGCAATAACCTCCGGCGCAAAGAGCAGATGCCACACGGCCCCGCTCCGGGCGCTGCCGCGCAACCCCATCTCCGCCAGCGCAGGCAGATCGGGCGCACTGGCGCTCTCCACCAACAAACGACTGTGGCTGGCCGCAACCGAGCGGACCTCACCCAAGGCCGACAACAGATCTGCAGGCAGGCGCGTCAGCTCCAAAGCGACGGGCGCATCGGGCACATCGGCGCTCTCAGCCACCGTCGCCTCGCCGCCGCCTGCTGCCGCCGCCGCGCGGATATCGCCCGCCACGGCATCGGCGATAGGGCCAAGCACCACCTGCAGCGCCTGCGCCGAAGGGCGGATGATCCCCTTGGCGCCCAGCGCGCGCAGCGCAGGTTCATTCACCACGCCCTGATCCGCGACCACCAGCCGCAGCCTTGTGGTGCAGGCACCGATCTCGCGCAGGTTCGCCGCGCCACCCAGCGCCAGAACGAAAGCCCCGCCGCGCTCGCTGGCCGAGGTGGTGGGCATGACGGCCACCGCTTCATCCTCGCGCCCCGGTGTCTTCAGGTTGAGCTTCACGATCGCCACGCGGAACACTGCGTAATAGAGCCCGAACCACAGGAGCCCCACCGGGATCAGCATCAGCGGCCTGGTCGCCTTGGAGAAGTTCAGCACATAGTCGAACAGCCCCGCCGAAAAGCCGAAGCCCAGATGCACCCCCAGCGCCGACATCAGCGCCATGGAGGCCCCCGTCAGCACCGCATGCAGCGCAAAGAGCATGGGCGCGAGGAACATGAAGCTGAACTCGATGGGCTCGGTCACGCCGGTCAGGAAGGAGGTTGCCGCCAGGGACAGCAGCATGCCCCCGGTCGCCTTGCGGCGTTCCGGTTTGGCGGTGTGATACATGGCAAGGCAGGCGGCGGGCAGGCCGAACATCATCACCGGGAAGAAGCCGCTCATAAAGCCGCCCGCCGTGGGGTCGCCCGCGAAGAAGCGCCTCAGATCGCCGCTGGCGCCGTGATAGTCGCCCAGCACGAACCAGGCGATGTTGTTGAGGATATGATGCAGCCCGGTCACCAGCAACAACCGGTTGAGTGTGCCATAGATGAAGAGGCCAAAGCCGCCGCTGCCTAGTGCCGCGCGGCTCAATGCATCGACGCCATGGTCGATGGCGGTGAAGCTGGCGCCGACCACGCCCGCGATCACGATGCCGAAAGCGCCCGCAACGATGGGCACAAAGCGCCGACCGCCGAAAAAGGCGAGATATTCAGGCGGCTTGAAGCCGGAAAAGCGGTTGTAACCCACGCCGCCGACAATGCCGGAAAGGATGCCGATGGGCACGGCGAGGCGGGCAATCGGCACATCGCGCCATCCGGCCTCCACCACCGCCCAGGCGACTTTGGGCACGCCTTGCGTCACCTCGGGCGGCACGGCGAGCAGCATCTTGGCGCCCTCGCTGGCGACCAGAAAGCACACCACACCGGCCAGAGCCGCCGCCCCATTACTGTCCCGCGCAAAGCCTGTCGCCACGCCGATGGCGAAGAGCAGGCCGAGATGCGCGAACATCGCATTGCCCGCCGCGCTGACAAAGCTGAGGTTCAGCAGATCCGGCTGGCCCAGCCGCAGCAGCAGCGCCGCCATTGGCAGCACGGCAATGGGCAGCATCAGTGCCCGGCCCAGATTCTGCACCTGCTCTCCCAGCGATTTGCTGAAATGCTTCACTGACCAGCCCCCTCAATCGCTGTTTCATGCTGCACGCGCATCAGCAGCCCCCCGACCAGAGCGCGGACCTCCTTTGCCGAGGACACCGCGCAAACCTCCGCCGCCAGCGCCTTGCAGGCCTCCAGCGTCAGCACGCGCACCAGCGCCTTGACCTCGGGCACCATGGCTGGCGCGGCGGAAAGTTCACTCACCCCCAGCCCGATCAGGATCGGCACGGCCAACAGGTCCGACGCCAAACCGCCGCAGACGCCGACCCATTTGCCATGGCGCGCCGCTCCGGCGCAGGTCTGGCCGATCAGGCGCAGCACGGCAGGGTCCAGCCCATCGATCCCGCCTGCCACCGCCGGATTGCCCCGATCCATGGCCAGCGTGTATTGCGTGAGATCGTTGGTGCCGATCGACAGGAAATCGCATTGCGCCGCCAGAGCATCGGCCATCACGGCGGCGGCAGGGGTTTCCACCATCACACCCAGCGGCGGCATGGCGGTGCCCATGGCCTCCGCTTCGGCCTGAAGGGCGGTGCGGACGGCCTGCAACTCATCGACGCGAGCGATCATCGGCGCCATGATGCGCAAATCGCCCGAGGGCACTGCCCTCAGAATGGCGCGCAACTGAGCCAAAAGAATATCGCGCCGCGCCAGCGCCACGCGGATGCCGCGCAGGCCCAGCGCCGGGTTTTCCTCGGGCGCGATGGGCAGATAGGGCGCGGGCTTGTCGCCGCCGATGTCAAGCAGCCGCACGATCAGCGGGCGCCCTTCCAGAGCTTTGGCGATGGCGGCGTAATCCTCCGCCTGCTCGGCTTCCGAAGGCGCGGTTGCGCGGTTCAGGAACAGGAATTCGGTGCGCAGCAGGCCGCATCCCTCCGCCCCCTGAGCCACGGCCTTCGAAGCATCGCCCAACGAGCCGAGATTGGCGAAGACCTCGATCCGCTCGCCATCGGCCATGCGCGCTTCCTGGTGAGCACTGGCCAGAGCTGCGGCGCGGCGCGCGGCGCGGCCTGCCTTCTCTGCGCGAGCCTGTTCCAGACGCGGTGTGCCGGGGGCGATTTCCAGCCGTTCGCCCCCGGCATCCAACACCAGCGCTTCTCCTGCCGCCAGTGTCAGAAGTCGTTCGCCCAGCGCCACCAGAGCGGGGATGCCCCGGCTGGCGGCAATGATCGCGACATGCGATGTCGGCCCGCCGCGCGCCATGGCAATGCCCACCACGCGCGAGGCATCCAGCGCTGCCACTTGCGAGGGCAGCAGATCCTCGGCGATCAGGATGGCGTTCTCGGGCGCTTCCTGAGCCGGGGGCTCCTGCCCGGCCAGCTGCCATTGCAGGCGCAATTCCAGATCGAGCAGATCGTCGGCCCGCTCGGCAAAGCGCGGATCTGATTGCGCGCGCAGGGCTGCTGCCTGCGCCTGCAGTTCCTGCCGCCAGCTGATCCCGGCGCTGAGGCCAGAGGCGATACGGGCATGGGTTGCGGCAATCAGTTCGGGGTCTTCAAGGAAGCCCAGATGCGCGGCAAGGATCGCCTGCTGGGCCGGAGTGCCCTGACTGGCCTCACCGTCCATCTGCTGGCGCAGCGCGGCCAATGCCGCATCGAGCCGCGCCTGTTCGCTGGCGATGCCGCCTGCCTGCACAAGGATCTCCGGCTCGGCGCGCGCCAGCCGCCAGGCCTGCCCGACCGCCAGACCGGGCGCAGCCGTCACGCCGGACAGCACGTCCCCGGGTTCCAGCGGCAGCACCGAAGGTTGCTCTGCGATCACCTCAGGGGTTTCTTCAGGCAAGGGAGCGCCCTCGCCCATGCCGCTGGCGATCAGGTCGGCCAGAGCGTCCAGCGCCTCCTCGGCCTGACCGCCGCTGGCCAGCAGGGTGATGGTATCGCCATGACGCACTGCCAGACGCAGCATCGCGCTGGGGCTGGCCAGCGAGGCCTGCTCATCGCCCCGCGCCACGCGCACCTGCGCCGCAAAACCGCGCAGCACTTGTGCCAAACGCGCGCATGGCCGCGCATGCAGCCCATGGGCCAGAGGCACGCGCAAAACCCGCTGGGCCGTTGGCGAGAAAGCTGCGGTGGCCTCTCCAGCCTGCGCCGCGCCCACCAGCACGCCCAGCGCATCGCCCACACGCACCGGCCCGGCGGCGGCGCGCGGCTCAAACACCAGCCCCGCGCTTTCGGTCACGATGATCGGCGTCACCAGACTTTTGACGCGACCGCCCACCAGCGCCAGATCGACGCGCAACAGCGGATCGCCCGCCGCCACCTGCGCGCCCACGCTGACCAGTGGCGCAAAGCCCTGCCCGCCCAGCCGCACCGTATCGAGGCCAACATGCATCAGCACATCCACCCCCGGCGCCAGACGCAGGGTGACGGCATGGCCCGCCTCATGCACCGCCACCACCTCTCCGGCGGCGGGGGCATGCAGCGTGTCGCCCAGCGGATCGATGGCCAGACCGTCCCCCAGCAAGCGCCCGGCGAAGACCGGATCGGGCACCTCCTCCAGCGCGCAGAGCCAGCCGTCGAAAGGCGCGACAAGAGGAATCTGGATCATCGGATCATCCGTCAGAAAGAGAAAGGCTCAGGCAGCGACGCGTTCGGCCGCAACCGGGCGCCCGCCAATCCATGTCTGCACGGCATTCAGCCCCGCGTCGAGCATCACGAAATCCGCCCGCTGCCCTGCCGCCAGCGTGCCCAGATCATGGCCGAGGCGCAAAAACTCCGCCGGCGTGGCCGAGGCCATGCGCGAGGCCGAGGCTACATCGCAGCCCGACAGCGCGACCATAGTGCGCACGGCGCCCGCCATATCCAGCCCGGAACCGGCCAGCGTGCCCGAAGCATCGGTGCAGATGCCGTCCTTCACAAAGATCTCGCGCCCATCGAGCAGGAAGGGTTTGCCGCCATTGCCCACGCCGGGCATGGCATCGGTGACCAGCATCAGCCGTTCAACACCCTTGGCTTTCAGCGCCAGCTTCAAGGCAGCGCCCGCCACATGCACGCCATCGGCGATGAGGCCGCAGAAGGTTTCATCGCTGGTCAGGGCGGCCCCCACCATACCCGGCGCGCGATGCAGCAACGGCGACATGGCGTTGTAGAGATGCGTCACCCCGCGCACGCCATGAGCAAAACCGTCCAGCGCCTGCTCAAGGCTGGCATCGGTGTGGCCTGCGCTCAGGATCACGCCTGCTGCGGCCAGACGCTCCAGATCGGCAGGATCGGCCAGTTCAGGGGCCAGAGTCAGCATCACCACGCCCTTGCGGGGGCGGGTGAGCAGTTCCATCACCTCTGGGTCGAGGCGGATCAGCCGCTCCTCCAGATGGATGCCCTTGCGCTTGGGGTTGATGAAAGGCCCCTCGATATGAGCGCCCAGCACGCCGGGGATGCCTGCCTCAATGGCCGCGTCCACCGCATCCAGCGCTTTGGCGATCACCACAGGGCGGTCGCTGATCAGCGTGGGCAGAAAGGCGGTGGTGCCATATTGGGCATGGGCCGCGCCGATGGCGGCGATCCCGGCCACCGTGGGCTCATCGTTGAACAGCACGCCGCCGCCGCCATTGACCTGCGTGTCGACAAAGCCGGGCAGCAGCCAGCCGCCGCCCAGATCGATGCGGTGATCGTCATCGGCGCCGACCGTGGCCGGGGTGATGGCGGCGATGCGGCCATCCTTCAACTCCAGCCTTGCGGCGGAGAGGATCTCTTGGCCGGCCAGAATATGGCCATTGTGCAGGAAAAGGCAGGTCATCGCGTGCGGGTTACCTTGGCAAGATAGGGCGGCTGGTCGGGGTTGTTGCCGCGTGCCAGCGACAGGGCATTGGCCATGCGATAGAAGCTGGCGATCATCAGCACCGGGGCGAGTTCGGCCCGTGCCGTCACGGCGGGCAGGCTGGTCACGCCGGGGCGCGTTGCCCCCGTGCTGTCGGCCAGCCAGACGCGGGCGCCGCGCGCGGCGAACTCCTCGCACAGGGCGCGGACATCATCGCCCGCCGCATCCTCTCCGGCAAAGGCGATGACCGGGAAGTCCTCACGCACCACCGCCATCGGGCCATGGCGCACCTCCGCCGAGCTGAAAGCCTCGGCATGCAGGCTGGAGGTTTCCTTGAGCTTCAGCGCCGCCTCCTGCGCCACCGCCAGACCAAAGCCGCGCGCGATGACAAACAGGCTGGAGGCCTCGACCAGCCCTGCCGCCAGCGGCGACCAGTCCAGCGTAAAGGCTTTATCCAATTGCGAGGGCAGCGCCCAGATCGCCTGCTCCAGCCCGGCATCCTCGCGCCAGGCGGCCACCAGCGCGGCAATCCCCGCCAGCGAGGTGATATAGCTCTTGGTGGCCGCGACCGAACGCTCCGGCCCGGCGCAGAGCGGCAGCACCACATCGGCAAGCTCCGCCAGCGGCGAGGCTTCATCATTGACCAGCGCCACCACCAGCGCGCCTGCTGCCTTCTGCCGCTCAACAGTGGCGAGCATGTCCGGGCTGCGGCCCGATTGCGAGATGGCAAGGCACAGGCTGCCCGCCGTGCCCGCCGGGGCATCATAGAGCGACACGGTGGAAAAGGCAGCCGAGACGGTGGGCACGCCCAGCCCCGTCTCGATCAGATATTTGGCATAGGTGGCGGCATGGTCGGACGAGCCCCGCGCGCAGGTGACCACCAGCGCGGGCGGCGTGGCGCGCAGGCGCTTGCCCAGATCGGCCAGTGTCTTGCGATTATGCGCCAGAAAGCGAGCCACGGCAGCGCCTGCCTCGGCAGCCTCGGCCTGCATCAGTGTGGAGGGCGCGCCAGCCCCGGTCGGACTGGTCATGGTTTCTGAGTTCACCTTGGGAATCCTGCACTGTGCCGGTGCTGGCCGACAGACAACAATAGGGGCCCGATCAGAGGCCTGCCACCGCGAGGAATGGCCATAAATGGTATTATCATTCCAGCCATATTCGCACAATGGTATTGCATATGTATTTTCTAAAAGGCAGATGCCTATTCGATCACCCACTCCCACAGGCCACCGGTCTGCCCGGGCTTTGTGTGCAGACGCAGATAGCGCGCCGTTACACCGTGAGTGACAAGGATCGGCGATCCGTGCTGCTCCTGCTCGGGGACGATCACCTGCCATTGGCGCCCATCCGGGGAGGCCTCCAGCGTGAAAGCCCAAGGCCTGTCGGCAAATTCCGGGCGCAGCAGACTGCGATGCAGCTTGCGAAGCTGCCCAAGATCGGCGGTCAGCATGCCATCGGGCCCCGGGCGCCAGAGCGTGGCGAAATTGTTATCCGCCGCCCGCTCAGGGCCATGGGCAGCATCCGCACCCTGCCCCGAAGCGCGCCACGGCAGCCCATGCTCACGCGAGGAGGGCCAACCCGCCACCGCCGCGCCGGTATGGGTGGGATGCACCCTGTCCAGCAGGCCGTCAGGGCGCACATGCAAACGATCCACCACCACCTGCCTGAGCGTTTCCGCGCGCGGGCCGGTCCAGGGCAGAGCCTGTCGGTGATAGAGGATATAGGTCTGCCCGCCGCTGCGGAAGATCGCATGATGGCCGGGGCTGACGATGTTTTGCGCGGCATCTGTGCTCAGGATCGGACTGTTGGGCGCCTCGGTGAAGGGGCCCATCGGCGTGGGGCCGGTGGCATAGCGCACCTGATAGGTGTCCGTGGTGGTGTTGCCCGCGCTGTAGGTCAGATAATAGCGCCCGGCCGCCTTGAAGAGGAATGGTGCCTCAAAATAATGCGCCGGGGTGACGTCGCGCGGCGGGCCGTCGAGATGGACCATATCGGGCGCCAGCCTGGCGATAAAGCAATGGCCGTTGACCCAATGCAGGCCCGAGCCCCAGGCCAGATAGGCCTGCCCATCGTCATCGATAAAGGCCTCGGCATCGATCATATGATAGCCGGGCATGGCATTGCCGGGGATCAGCGGCTTGCCGTGATTGGCATCGGCCCATGGCCCTGCCGGGCTTGGCGCACTGCCCACCCAGACCTCACTGCCCACCGAGACATACATCCACCAGCGCCCGTCCCGCCCCTTCACCACCGAGGGCGCCCAGACCATCGAGTCCCCCGATGTGGGGCTGGTGGCCGCCGCCTTGGTGGGCCATGCGGGTTGGGAGAAGCTCCAGTCGCGGCCATTGGCGGATTGCCACAGGCCGACATGATCGCCGCCCCAGGGATCGATGGTGGCGAAGATATACCAGCGGCCCTGATCCTGCACGATCGAGGGGTCCGCCGCATAGGCGGGCAGCAGCGGATTGCCTGCACCCGGCTGCGCCCATGCCGCATTGGGCGTTGGATCAGGCGCCGGATCGGGAGGGCTGGCCGCCATCAGCATCAGCCCGGCGATCAGCACTGCCGCCCTGCCCCCTGCAATCTTCCCCATCAGCGCAACTCCAGCATGACCACGGCCTTGGGCGGCAGTGTAGCGGTGAGCACACCGTTCTGCCACCGGGCGGCGGTGAAGCTCTGCGGGCGCACCGCGTCTGGCGCGTCCATGGTGTTATGCGCGTCCATCTTGTCTGCCGTGAGGATGCGGCCCGAGACCGTGCCCGGCGCCACGCCATCGATCTTCACCGTCACCTGAGAACCCTGCGCCGGATCGGCATTGACCAGCGCCACATGCACCACGCCCTGCGGATCGCGCACCGCCGAGGCGCTGATCGCGGCGAGACCATACTCACCGCGCCCATACCAGCGTGAATCGACCTCGACCGGCAGCACCGTGGCCCCCTGATAATCCTTGTAGAGATCGAAGGCCCAATAGGTGGGCGTGCGGACCATTTTCGCGCCATCGGTGAGGATCAGCGCCTGAAGCACATTGACCATCTGCGCGATGTTGGCCCCGCGCAGCCGCTCGGCATGGCGGGTGAAGATGTTGAAATTGAGCGCGGCAACCAGCGCATCGCGCAGGGAATTCTGCTGATAGAGGAAGCCCGGGTTGGTGCCCGGCTCATTCTTGTACCACGTGCCCCACTCATCCAGCAGCAAAGCCACGCGACGCTTGGGATCGTACTTGTCCATGATCTTGCCGTGGCGGGTCAGCAGCGTGTCGACGGCAACGGTCTTGGCCAGCACCTCGGCCCAGTCATGCTCATCGAAGCCGGTGGCGGGCTTCTTGTTCTCCCAGCCGCCGGGCACGGTGTAATAGTGCAGCGCCAGACCGTCGATCACATCGCCGGCCTTGGCCATCATGGTCTCGGTCCAGGCGTAATCCTCGCCGCTGGCGCCGCTGGCCACCTTCATCAACGGCACGCCTTCAGGCGTCTTGATAAAGGCGGCGTAGCGGCGGGTTTCCTGCGCCGCCGTCACGGCATCCATATTGCCGCCGCAGCCCCACAGCTCATTGCCGACGCCGAACATCGCCAGCTTCCACGGCGCCTTGCGGCCATTGGCGATCCGCTCCTGCGCCAGCGCCGAATCGGTGGGCGAGGTCATATACTCCACCCATGCCGCCATCTCGCGCGGAGGCGCCGAACCCAGATCGCCCGCCACATAGGCGTCAGCGCCGACCAGCTCGGAAAATTCCATGAATTCATGCGTGCCGACGGCGTTGCTTTCGGTCACACCGCCCCAATTGGTGTTGACGCGTTTGGGGCGTTTGGCGACGGGGCCGATGCCCTCACGCCAGTTGTATTCATCGGCAAAACAGCCGCCCGGCCAGCGCACCACCGGCACGCGGATCGCCTTGAGCGCATCGATCACATCGCGGCGGAAACCATGGATGTTGGGCACGCTGCTTTTCGGGCCGACCCAGATGCCGTCATAAACACCATGGCCAAGATGCTCGGCGAACTGGCCGAAGATGTGGGGATCGAGTCGCGCGCCGGGCCGGTCGGCATGGATGGCGACGGCAGCGTCCTGAGGCGCGGCGGCCGGGTCCGCGGCAAAAGCGGGTTCGGCAAAACCCATCGCGGTGCTCATCGCGACGGACGTCAGGACACTGAGGGCGCAAGCCATTTTCGTCAGCTTTTTCGGCAACTTCGTTTCTCCCCCGTGGCTTGTGTCGCCCATAGTCCCGCCCGGCGCATGCCCTGAGCCCGAGCAAGACATCACCTGATTCTTACAAGACCAATATAGGTCAACCACCCCATGGCTTTACCAGTCACCCTATGGCAATCACGGCATCTGGCAATACCAAAATGTTTGGTATCGTCTTGCAATGGCCTTGACACTGTCCTTTTTCTTCGTGACACTAATCCTACAAAACGAGTGCCGATCCAAGACGACGCCGTACCGGCAGGGGGCCGGACACAGGGAAATTTCGCCGTATTTCCATGCCATGAGGGGGTTTCATGTCAATCAATCAGGCTAATCTCGCCCAGAATTTGTCCAACCGTTTGAAGCTGGTTTTGCTGGCATCGGCCTGCACAGCCTCGCTGGGCCTGCCGGCTGGCGCCCGGGCCCAAACCGCAGCACCTGCCCCGACCACTGCATCCGATGCCGCGCCAGAAAACAACGCGCCCACCGATATCGTGGTCAGCGGCTTCCGCTCCAGCCTGAAATCGGCGATGGATGCCAAGCGCAACGATATCCGCATGTCGGACGGCATTTCGGCGGAAGACATCGGCAAGTTTCCGGCTGAAAACATCACCGAAGCCATTCAACGCATCGCCGGTGTGCAGATGTCGAACATCAATGGTCGCGGCTCGACAATCAGCATTCGTGGCCTTGGCGCGCAATATGCCCGCACCACCATCAATGGCCAGACCTTCGCCAGCGCCGACTTCAAGGATGGTTTTCGTTACGACATCATCCAGACCGATCTGGCCAATGCCATTCAGGTCTACAAGTCGCCCACGGCTGACATGGATACGGGCGGTCTTTCCGGCACGGTCAACATCGATACGATCCACCCGCTGGATTACAAGGGGCCGCATCTGACCCTGACCGCCAAGGGCTATGACAATCTCTATCGCGGCGCGGTGACGCCCAAGGTGGGTGCGGCCTATATCAACAGCTTCGCCGATGGCACGGTGGGCGTGATGCTCAACGTGGACTATCAGAAGCTGATGGATCGCGGCGATTACGTCTTCATCGACCGCTGGTACCACCCCGCCGACACCTCGATCGGCGCCTATGTGCCCAAGCGTTTCCGCTATCGCCGCATCGATCGCAACACCGAGCAGCTGATGGCCAGCGGCGCGCTGCAGTGGAAGCCCACCGACAATCTGGAAACGCTGTTCCAGGCGGAATTCTCACGCGATCACACCACCTACAACACGCAGCAGCTGGTCTATGCCTTTGGCGACAGCAGCAAGATCACGGCCAACAATATCGCCAATGGCGTGGCCAACAAGATCACCGTGGCCAGCGGCAGCACGCTGGACAACAACGATCAGTCCGAAAAGCGCGATCTGCAGACCCAGGCCTACACCGCCACGCTGAACTGGAAGCCCGATGGCTGGAAGATCCATGCTGCAGCACATTACACGGTGGGCACGGCGCATCTGTATGAATGGGCCAGCATTCTGGGCATGAACATCAATTCGCCCATCTCGCTGGACATCAGCAACCCGAGCAACATTTCCTTCACGCCGACCCAGAGCCTGACCGACGGCTCCTTCTACAACAACAAGTCAGCCTACAACTGGTACGCCTTCTATGATGGCGCCTATCACTTCCAGACGTCGAAGGAAGCCGCGCTTCAGCTCGACACCACCAAGGAGATCTACAACGCGCCGATCAAGTCTTTGGTCTTCGGCGTGAAGTATCACCACGAAAGCTTTGCCACCCAAGCCTATCGCCATGACCGCGACGCCGATCCCAGCGACACCACCACCTATCCCGAAATCAATTACATCCCCGACATGACCGGGGCGGGATCGACGCTGGTGACAAATTTCCTCGGCAACTCCATGTCGATCCCGCACAGCTTCCTGGAGGTGAACGCCCCGGTCTGGCAGTCGACGCTGGACTCGCATGGCATCAACGTGCCGGTCACCTATGATGCCAGCAACAGCTGGCGCGTGGATCGTTACATTCCGGCGGTCTATGCCATGGCCAATCTGGACACGCATGTCTTCGGCAAGACGCTGCGCGGCAACATCGGCGTGCGTTATGAACACACGCATCAGAACGTCACCGCCAACAGCGTGGACGGCAACGGCAACTTCCTGAACCGCACCAACACCATTCAGGATTATGGCAATGTGCTGCCCAGCGCCAGCTTCGCGCTGGATGTGACCAAGCATTTCGTCACCCGTCTGGCGCTGGCCAAGGTGCTGGTGCGCCCGCTGCTCAACAGCGATACGGTGATGGCCACATCGATCACCACCGGCACGGCCTCGGGCCGGCCCTATGTGGCGGTGGCCGGGGGTGAAGCGGCGCTCAAGCCGATGACCGCCAATCAGGCCGATCTCAGCCTTGAATATTACTATGGACGCGGCAACTCCTTCACCGTCGCCGGTTTCTACAAGGCGATCAAGAACGGCACCTACACCTCCTTCTACTGCCCCGGCAGCTACAATGGGGTGACGCTGGCGGGCGGATCCACCAATTGCACCTCGGCCAATGGCGGCACCGATTACAGCTTCAGCCAGGTGCTGAATGACTCCGAGGTGGTGCATATCCGCGGCGTCGAGGTGGCCTGGAGCCAGGGCTTCGACCAGTGGCTGCCCTTCAAGGGTGCGGGCGTCACCACCAACCTGACGGTCGTGGACCCGGACAACGTCACACTGGGCAATGGCTTCCACCTCCGCAACCTGTCAAAGCTGACCTGGAACCTGACGCCCTATTGGGAAAACGAGACCTTCAGCGTGCGCGTCTCGATCAACCATCGCAGCGCCTATGATCAGGACTATGCCGATAGCTTCTTCGCCGGTTATGGCGAGACGCATACGGTGCGTGCCCGCACGCAGGTCGATCTTGCGCTGGGCTATACGATGAACAAGCATATCAGCTTCACGGCGGGCGTCATCAACCTGAACAACAGCCATGAAGACGCCTATTACCAGAATTCCAGCACCTTCCAGATGGCGAGCCGGACGGGTCGCAACGTCTATGCCTCGGTAACGGGCAAGTTCTAACATCTACCCTGCCTGTGGCGGGTGGCCATGGCGCCACCCGCCACTTTTTGTTTATGAACGATACGGACGACAAGCGGGCGAGACGGCTGACACGATGACCAACCCTTCCTTGCCCTCGCTGGCTTTGGGCGCACTGCTGCTAAGCCCTGCCACCTTGCACGCCCAGCCCACCGCGGAAGCGCGTGCTGCTTTGGCCCGTCTGGGGGTGGATCAGCGGCAAATCACGCTGACCCTGCGCCCCGGCGCAAAGCCCAGCTATCATATCCGCATCCGCAATGGGCACGTAACGGCTGAAGGCAATTCCGAAGTCGCGCTGGTGCATGGCGTGACGCAGGTGCTGGAACGCCAGGGCCGTTTTTCGCTGAGCTGGGAGGGCAAGCGCGTCGCCCCCCTCACCCATCTGCCCGCCTATGACAGCGGCGAGGTGACATCGCCCTTCGATGTGCGGGCCTATCTCAACACCTGCACCTATGGCTACACCACGCCATGGTGGGGCTGGAACCGCTGGCAACAGGAAATCGACTGGATGGCCGCGCGTGGCGTCGATATGCCGCTGGCGATGGAGGGGCAGGAGTATGTCTGGCGCGCCCTGTGGCGCGAGAACGGCATGGCCGAAACCGATATCGCGCAAAGCCTGTCTGCCGCCCCCTTTCTGCCATGGCAGCGCATGGGCAATATGGCAGGCTATCGCGCGCCGCTTTCGCCCGCCTGGATCGAGAAGAAGCACCAGCTGCAAAAGCAGATCTTGGGCCGCATGCGCGCACTGGGCATGACGCCGATCCTGCCCGCTTTTGCCGGATATGTGCCGGAAGCCTTCGCCAAGGCCCATCCCAAGGCCCGGATCTACACGATGCGGGCATGGGAAGGCTTTGCCCCGACCTATTGGCTTGATCCTTCCGATCCGCTGTTTTCCCAATTGGCGAAGCGCTTTATCGAACTCTACAACCAGACCTATGGCGCGGGCGATTACTACCTCGCCGATGCCTTCAACGAGATGATCCCGCCCATCGCCGAGGATGGCTCGGATGCGGCCAACGCTCATTACGGCGATGCCATCGCCAACACCGCCTCGGTGGAGAGCCCCGCCGCCCGGGCTGCTGCCCTGCCGCCTGCGGTGCGCGATGCGCGCCTTGCCGCCTATGGCCAGCGGCTGTTTTCCTCGATCACCGCTGCGGCCCCCAAGGCGACATGGGTGATGCAAGGCTGGCTCTTCGGCGCCGACAAGGCCTTCTGGACGCCCGAGGCCGTTGCCGCCTTCCTCAGCCGCGTGCCGAGTGACCGGATGCTGCTGCTGGACATCGGCAATGACCGTTATCCCGGGATCTGGAAGACCACGCAGGCCTTCAACGGCAAACGCTGGATCTATGGCTATGTCCATAATTACGGCGGCAGCAATCCGGCCTATGGCGATCCGGACTTCTACCGGCAGGACATCGCCGCCACGCTGAGCGATCCCGGCAAGGGGCAACTGGCAGGCTTCGGCCTGTTCCCCGAAGGGCTGCACAGCAACAGCATCGTCTACAGCTATGCCTATGATCTGGCCTGGGGCGAGCCCAAACGCCCGCTGGCCGACTGGCTGAAGGATTACACGCGCGCGCGCTATGGCGCGACGTCGCCCGCACTGGTGGCGGCATGGCAGCAGGCCATCGGGGGCACCTATCGCACCCGTTACTGGAGCCCGCGCTGGTGGCAGGAGCGGGCGGGCGCCTATTTGTTCTTCAAGCGCCCCACGCTGGCCGGAGCGGACTATCCCGCCGCACCGGGTGATCCGGAAGCCCTGCGCAAGGGGATCGAAGCGATGCTGGCTGCTGCTTCGGCCAAGCCCGCGCCTTTGCTGACCTATGATCTGGTCGACCTCACCCGCCATTACGCCAGCCTGAGGCTGGATGACCAGTTGAAGGCTGCACTTGCTGCCTATCGCGCAGGCGATGTGGCCGGGGGCGACAAAGCCCGCGCCGCCATGGAGCAACTGGCCCGGCAGATCGACCACCTTGCGGGCAACCAGCAGGAAACGCTGGGCAGCTGGATCGCTGACGCTCAGGCGCAGGGCGATACGCCCGCCGAGAAGCGCCATTTCGCTCAGGACGCCAAAGCGGTGGTCACCATCTGGGGCGGCGAAGGGCATCTTTCGGACTATGCCTCCCGCGCCTGGCAGGGGCTCTATGCCGGTTACTATCTGCCGCGCTGGCAGATGCTGCTCTCCGCCCAGCGTGAGGCTGCTGTGGCCCATCGCCCGCTGGATGAAAAAGCCATGCAGGCCAGCATCAAGCAATGGGAACAGGCATGGGTGGCGGACGGCAAGCTCTGGCCTCGCCAGCGCCCCGCCACGCCTGAGGCCGACATCCGCCAGATCCTGAATGAGACGCGCCCATGAACCCGCCTGCCAAGCCACAGCGTTTCGCCTCGCTCGATATCTTTCGCGGCATCACCATCTTTCTGATGATCTTGGTGAACACCGCCGGGCCGGGCGCGCCCGCCTATACCGAGCTGGTGCATGCCAAATGGTTCGGCTTTACGCTGGCCGATGCGATCTTTCCCAGCTTCCTCTTCGCCATGGGCAATGCGATGAGCTTTGCGATGAGGAAGCCCATCGATACCGGTCCTTATCTCACAAGGCTGGCGCGGCGCGGCGCGATCATCTTCCTGCTGGGCTATCTGATGTATTGGTATCCCTTTGTGGCGCACACCGCCGAGGGTTGGGCGTTCAAGCCCTTTTCCCTCACCCGCGTGCCCGGCGTGCTGCAAAGGATCGCCCTGTGCTATGTGGCCGCTGGCCTGCTGGTGCGCTGGCTCGACTGGCGCTGGCTGCCGGGCGCCTGCGCGGCACTGCTGCTGGGCTATTGGCTGATCCTCCTGAACGCCAGCCTGCCGGGCATGGCCTTCGACAAATTCGGCAATGCAGGCACAAGGCTCGACCTCTTCCTGCTGGGCCCGGGCCATCTTTACAAGAAGGATGGCGGCTTCGATCCTGAAGGCCTGCTGGGCACGCTGCCCGCCATTGTCAATGTGCTGGCCGGCTACCTGACCGGGCTGGCGATCCAGCGCGGCAGCGATCTCACCCGCCTGCTGCGCCGCATGTCGGCCTTGGGCGTGGCGCTGATCGGCCTTGCCCTGCTGTGGAGCCCATGGTTCCCCATCGCCAAGAAGCTCTGGACCGGACCCTATGTGCTGCTGACGGTCGGCATCGACCTGATCGCTCTGGCCGCCATTGTGATGCTGGTCGATGTGTGGAAGCTGGCCACCGGCCAGCGCTTCTTCACCATTCTGGGCCGCAATCCGCTGGCGATCTATCTCTTTTCCGAACTCTTCGTCACCACGCTGAACATGGTGCCGGTGGGCGATGACGGCGGGATCTACGACTGGCTGGGCATCGCCGTGTTCCAGTCCATTGCGCCGGGGCCTTTGGGCTCGCTGCTCTGCGTCTTTGCCTATACGATGGCCTGCTGGGCGGTGGGCTGGGCGATGGACCGCAAAGGCCTGATCCTGAAGGCCTGATCGCTGTTGCCTGCATAACATCACCAGCGCTGATCCAAGGTTTGATGGATCAACGCCGGCCATCAAGTCAGGGCTCGCGGCTTACATCCCGCTCATTTTGCCGGAAGCATCAGGCGGTCAACAGCCACACCCGTGCTCACCGCGCGAATTTCAACGCGATGATGCCCCTGCGCAACCCGCAGACCCGTCGGGATCGTCAGCATATTGTCCAGCACACCCTGAGCCCAACCGCTTGCATTCGCCGAGGTCCGATGGCTCGCTTCGGTCACGCGATGAACAAGGACAGGTTTAACCGGCCCGCCATCGATGGAGACCGCAATCTCCAGAGCGCCATTGTTCGTATCCGCGTAGAAAGGCAGCAGGCCCACATTGAGAGGGCGCGGCGCCCCGGCAGGCACAGTCACCTCAAGCGCCAGACTGGCGCCAGTCTGTGAGGCCATCATCGAGCCATCGCCACGTCCCAGACTTTCGATGAAACGCCATCCCCTGGCGCCACGCGCCGTCTCGGCCTCGACAATCACAACATCGTCGCTGGGCGGCGCGACATTGAGCGCCTCCAGAAACACGGACGCGCTTCCGCTGCGGATCGCCGGGCCCGGCACGCCCCCGCTGTTCTTCGGTTCGGCCAGCACCTTGTCGAAAAACGGCTTGGGATCGCCGCGCAGCGAAACCGCGGGCACAGCAAAAGGGCTCGTGCGGAAAATACGCCACTGCGTATCAGCCGGTTCCACAGCCATGATATTACGCCATTTTCCGCCAGCGATCTCATTGTTGAACCTGCTGGTCAGGGCCGCAAGATCCGCATCCGCCGCCGCAGCAGCCCCGGCGGCGGAGCTGGCCATCGCCGGATCTTCATCCTTGAGATCGTCATAGCGATCCGCCGCCACGGCCCGGACATTGATCGCCGAAGAGGCCCGCACCGGGTAATCGACAAGCTCGAAATAGGCATCGCCAAGCGAGGCGGGAATGCCCTGCGCCGCATCGCGCGACATCGTGACAAGCCGGTCGAAGCGACGCAGGCGGGCATCGGCCTGCGCATGGGTCAACAAGGTCGGTTTGACATGATCGGTGATCGCGGGCCAGCCGACATGCTCGGGCCTGGTTTCATAATTCAGCCGGTAATATTGATCGAGCACCGAGGCCACGGCTTTGGCATTGCCCTCACCAAAGGTATGACCGGCCCAATCGGTAAGGAAGTCATTCTGGCTGCGGTTGCGCCAGCGGTCGATGTCCCATGCCATGTCCATGAACAGGCTGGTGCCGATCTCTCCGGGCTTGATGTCGCCGACATTGACGATCCAGACCTTGCGCGCTCCATGATCATAGGCGCGCGTCATCTCTTCCTTGATCAGGGCCGGCGGCGTGCTGTTCAGCCAGAGATAGGCCAACGGCGTGCCGAGATAGGAGATATGGTAATAGACCCCCGCCCCGCCCGAACGCGCCTGTTCACTGGCATTCGCGAATTGGCGAATATAGCCGTAATTGTCATCCGGCCAGATGATCGTCACATCATCCGGAATCTTGAGCCCGGCGCGGTAGATATCCAGCACCTCCTTATAGGGCACGAAGACCTGATGCGCGCCTTGCAATGTCGGGCTGATATGCTTTTGCAGCAGGCCGCGTTCGTCGGCGATGATCATGTTGAGCAGATTGATCCGCTCGGCATCGGTACTGGCCCCCACCATCGAGGAATCGTGAATGCCCCGCATACCCAGCGTCCAAAGGCTCTCATACTTCGCATTGCTGGTGACACGCTCTTCCCAATATTTGCGCACGCCTTCAGGATTGATCGCGTAATTGAAGGCCTCGGGCTTGTCCTTCCATTCCCCCAGATTGTTGCGCAACATCGGCTCGGCATGGGAAGAGCCCATGACGATACCATATTCGTCAGCCAGCCGGGCGTTTTCGGGGTCGAGGTTGAAGGGCTGGCTGGTCTTGTGCATGGCAGGCCACAGCGTGTTGGCCCGCAGGCGCAGCAGCAATTCGAAGACCTTGCGATAAGTCTTGGGGCCGATGTTGCCATAGGCAGGGTCAAAAGTTCTGGAGGCCCATGGGAAAAGCCCCCAATCCTCATCATTGATAAAGATACCGCGATATTGCACCGAAGGCGGCCCGAACCTGCGGAGACCCGCATTCACGAACAGCGCCGGGTGAGGCTGAGGCGTCACATCGGCCCACCATGTCCAGGGCGACACGCCTGCGGATTGCGAAATCTCATAGGTCCCGTAAGCGGTTCCGCGCCGATCGCTGCCGATCACCACCAGCGCCTTGTCCACCCCCGCGACGGGCCTGTCGATACTTGTGATCAGGAAGCTTTCCCAGGCCCCCTTCAGCGTGCCGACATCGATCTTCTTCTCTGCGACGATCCGGTCGATGATGGCGCTTTTGCCCAAAGTTCCCACGATGATCGCCACTTTGGTGCCCGCCGCCGGGGTTTCGGCAATCATGGGGGCCACGCCGGTGATGACCTTGATATCGCCAGCCAGATCCTCGACGGCATGGCCCACCACAGCCGCATCGCCCGGGTCCCGGATGATGGGGGCGGCCTGCCCCTGCTCAACAATGGCAAAACCCTTGCCCGGCTGCGAAAAGGAGATGATCGGCGCGTCAGCCTGCGCAGCCAAGCCCTGACCGGGCGCCATGGCCAGCCCGCCAATCGCGCCCCCGAGCGTCAGCCCCAGCCACAAGACTCGCATGCCACCGGCCTTCTGACGGTGAAGAAAGGCGCTGGCCTGGCATGGGTCGAACATGATGGATGCCCCCTCCCGATGGGCGAATGTCTTGAGGCAGCTGTCATAGGTTGAGCCCCATGCGTTTTGCAATCATGGGTGCCTGCAAGACTGATCTTGCAGCTATCCGACTCCACCGGCAATCGCGAAATCGGGATGTTTGGCACTTTTTTGCCAATAATCGCTCAGCCCGGTGGTCTGGAAGATCGGGATAAGCCGGGGATCGACACGCAGCGCGGCCATCGGCGGCAACCAGAACAGCCATGTCGGGCGATCCCAGCGCTGGATATAGGTGCCCTGCTCCTTGGTATAGGCCTGATCCTTCACATCGAAGCCACGATCGAAATACAGCGCCTCAAGCACCTTGAAGGCCTCATCCAGCCGACCGACCGCCGCAAAGAAGCGCACCGCCCCTGTCGCAATGCCAACGGCCTGGCCGGCCCGTTCCCGAAACAGGGATGAGGCCTTGTCGATGTCAGCGCGCGACCGCGACATCAGGGCGCGCGTTTCCGCCGCCGCCAGATCGAAATCCCAGTCAGGCAGGCCGACAGGACGGTGGTCCTCATCCTCGATCATCGCCAGAGCCGCCGCCCCGCGCCCGGAATAGGCCAGCATCATCTGCCGCTGGAACCACACGGTCGTGTGGCGCGGCCATTGCTGGAAGGCGCGCTCGATCGCGCCATCGGCCTCGTCCAGCCGCCCCAGACACCAGCTGCTGAGCGCGACAGCCGTGTGAAGCCAGGGCCAGGCCGGATTGCTGGCCAGCAATCCCCGCGCCAGCCCGCTCAGATCCCGGATGCGCCCGACATTCGAAAGCAGATCGATGGTCAGAATGCCGATGCCGACCTCGCCGGGATGGCGCATCAGCACCGGCTGGCAGGCCCGCTCATAGGCCAGCCAGTTGCGGTATTTGGGTACCAGCGTGGCGAGCGTGGCCTGAGCATCGCCATTGTCGGGATCGAGCCGCAGCGCGGTTTGGGCGGCATCGCGGGCGCGCTGGGCGTCAAGGCTGGCCTCCTGCCCGTGCGACAGGCCATCGAGCCAGCGCCACGCCAGCGCCAGACAACCCCATGGCGCAGCCGCCTTCGGAGCAAGCTGGGCCGCCTGACGAAACGCCGCGACGGCCACCGCCAGATGATCCGGCGTCATCAGGCGCAAAGCCTCGATCCCGCGCTCCATCGCCTCGCGGGCCGGGGCGGGCATATCGGATCGGCCATAGCGCCACCAGCCTGCTCCGGCCAAAGCCAGCCCACCGGCACCCATGCCCGCCAGCACCGCGCGGCGCGGGAAGGGTAAGGCCGCGCGTTCAGAGGGCTGCGCGGCACTCTCAGCCGGCCCATCCGTGTGAGCGCCCTCCTCGATCAGCCGATAGCCGATGCGGGTGATCGTCTCGATACGGAACGAACCCTGCCCTGTCCCCTCGGCGACCCGGCGCAGGCGCGACAGGACACGGTTGATCGCATCCTCGCCCACCACGCGCCCTTCCCAGCAGCGCAGGGTGAGATCCTCACGGCGCACGATCTGCCCGCGTGCTTCGGCCAGCGCCAGCAAAACCTGCATGACCCGCGGTTCGACCACCTCCTCCACGCCATCATCGCGGCGGATCAGGCGCAGCGCGGGGGTCAGCGTCAGGCGGCCCAGACGCGCAGGAGGGGCCAGTCCCAGATCGATCTGCCCGCTTTGCATGCTCGCCCCCGCCCTGCCGCAACGCCCCGTTCTAGCACGGCCCAGGGCGGGCGAACATCGGCGGAGCGACCTTCCGGCTGAAAAATCAGGCGATGATCAGCGGTTCATCAGGCTTTCATCAGCTCCTCATCCTCCCGAATTGGCCGGTTGGCGAGGAGGATAGGGCTGTCGGCGCGATGGGTGCCCCGACCGTGACTGGAGACATCGCCATGATTTTCCGCATCTTTGCCACGCTGTCGCTCGCCGTTGCCACCCCTGCTCTGGCCACGGCGCCTGAAAGCATGACGCGCGCCGTGCATGTCAGCGATCTCGACCTTTCCACGCCAAGCGGCGCGCGCATGCTTCAGCATCGTGTGGCCGCAGCGCTGGAAGCGGTCTGCGGTTCCTATGAGGGCACCCAGTCCAGCGGCGGCGCTCAGGAGGCCGATGCGATCACGCAATGCCGCCTGCAAGCCCGCACGCAAATCGGCCAGCGCCTCGCGGCCCTGATGACGAAGAATCAGCTGTCATCCGCACGCTGAATACGGCCAGCGGTCGGTGGGAAATGCGCCCGCCACAATCGACAAGGCCGACACATCGACGGGCGCATCCCCACCCGCGCACCGACGCTCCCAGACGGGCGCGAGCGAAACGCTTGGCCCATCCGTAGATTCCACTAGTTAACGAAAGATTTCTATAGGCGCGTCGGCCAAACGTGGGAGCGTTTTGTAACCGGCCGACGCGCCATCGCTCGCGGAGAACTCAACGCGAGACGATTTCCTGTGAATAGAACCATCGCTTCTACATCACTGATAAGAAGCGTTTAGGGATTTAAACTTGGCACGGACTTGCACTTAGGTACAGCAACCAAGCGACGAACTGTTAGCAATTCATCGTGAGTACGGAACGTTATAGCGGCGTATTCATAAAGCAAAGGCTTGATCAGGCGGACAGAGCTGACACCATGATCGTGCGCCTCCCGATATGACCCCTTGCAGGCAGTGGTTGGTGGCGGCACGACAGGCCGCTATGATCGCGGAATCGCGCTCACCGATGGAGCAGGTTCCATGCATCCCCGATCCGACACAATGCGCAGTTCCGCAGCCTCATCCCAGCCGGGAAGGCCCGCATAATCATGCAGGCAGATCATTTTTCCGTCAGTCGGCGCATGCTGGGCCGGTTTGCCGTTGGCGCCTCTCTGGCGTCGCTGATGCCTTTTCCCGCGATCGGAGCGCCGTCGCCTGCCGCGCGATTTTCAGTGATGGCCTGGGCGCTGGGTCACGGCATTCCCTTTGAGCGCCAATTGGACATCATCAGCCGGGCCGGTTACCAGGGCATCGAACTGACCAATGAATTCCGGACCTGGTCGAAAGCCGATCTGGCCGACGCTGCCTCGCGGATCAGGAGCCATGGGCTGGTCGTCGATGCAATGGCGGGCGTGCGGACCGGCTTTGCCAAGCTTGCGGAAACCGCGCAGTTCCTCACCGAACTGTCACAGGTGATCGACAGCGCAGTCGCCCTCGGCTGCAAACGCATCATCCTTGTTTCGGGGCCTGCCACGCCAGACATGCCCCCCGCCGATCAACAGGCCAGAGTGGCGGAAGCCTTACAGAAGGCCGCCGACCTCGCCGCTGCCGCCTCGATCGAACTGGTGATCGAACCCATCGACCCCTTCGAAAATCCCGCCGCCTTCCTGACCGGCGCACGTCAGGCCAAGGACATCCTGCAGCAGGTGGGCAAGCCCAACGTCAAGATCCTGTTCGATATCTTTCACGAGCAGCGCGCCCATGGCAATGTGCTGGAAACGCTCGAACTGCTGGTGAAGGATATCAGCCTGATCCATATCGCCGATTCCCCCAAGCGCGGCGCGCCGGGCACCGGCGAACTTAATTTCGCGCGCATTTACAGCACGCTGACCCGTCTGGGCTACAGCGACTGGATCGCCATGGAATTCTATCCCGAGGGGGACCCCGTGTCCGCGCTCGACATGGCCCGGCGTCAGGCAATCCGAGCCATGTCAGGTTAAAGGGCAGCGACAGGCATCGCGCTTCAAACGCCTTGCAAGAATTATTGTATACTATATATTTTCTGGATGCAAAATCACAACGGTAAGATCGCCATCATCGGCGGCGGCATCCTTGGCATGACCACAGCCCTCGCCCTGCTCGATGCAGGCCACAGGGTCACGATCTTCGATCCTGACGAAGCACTGCAGGCCGCCTCATGGGGCAATGCGGGCCATATTGCGGTGGAGCAGGTCGAACCGATCGCCTCACCGGCAACGCTGGCCTCGCTGCCGCGCCATCTGCTTGACAGGGACAGCGCACTTTCGCTGCCGTGGCGGGCGGCGGGGGCATGGCTGCCCTTTGGCATGGCGCTCGCCCGGGCTGCCCGGCCAGCTGCCTTTGCTGCGGGGCGCGCAGCGCTCACCAGCCTGATCTCGGGCGCGATGCAGGCCTGGGTCGATCTGGTCGAGCGCCTCGGCGAACCCGACCTGCTGATCCGCGAGGGCCATTACATCGTCTGGGATACGCCGGAAAGCGCGCGCCTCGGCATGGCCCGCTTGCAGGCAATGCGGGCCCCCACCGCCAGCTTTCGCCCCGTCACCGCTCAGGAAACCGAAGAGCTGGCCCGCCTGACCGGTCGCCCCCCCGCCGGCGCCCTGCGCACCATGGACAGCGGCCAGATCGCCAGTCACACTCGCCTGCATGCCGCCCTCAAGCGCGCCATCCTGCAAGCAGGCGGCGTCTGGAAGGCCGAGGCGGCATCGCCCGAAGTGGACAGCACAGGCCTCTGCCATATCGCCGGGCATGGTGCTTTCAGCCATGTGGTGATGGCGGCGGGCATCGGCTCCCGCCCCCTGATGGAGCAACTGGGCCACCGCGTGCCGATGATCGCCGAGCGTGGCTATCACCTGCACAGCAGCGGCACCCACTGGCCGCAGACCATGCTGCCGGTGGTGTTCGAGGACCGCTCGATGATCGTCACGCGGTTCGAGAATGGGGTGCGCGCCTCCAGCTTTGTGGAGTTCGCCACGCCCGATTTCCCCGCCGATCCGCGCAAATGGGCCCTGCTGCGCCAGCATCTGGCCGCGCTGAACCTGCCCTTCGATCTGCCCGGCGCGGAATGGATGGGCGCCCGCCCCACCCTGCCCGATTACCTGCCCGCCATCGGGCGCAGCCGCCGGATCGGCAATCTTTTCTATGCCTTCGGGCACAATCACCTTGGCCTGACGCTGGGGCCTGTTACAGCCGCGCTGATGGCAGAGCTGATCGCCGGAGACACGCCCCGGATCGATCTTACCCCCTTCGATCTGGCCCGTTTCAGCAGGAAAGACGCAGCATGAACAGCAAAGGCATCGGCGGCTCGGACGCCGCCAGCGAATTGGCGCAGATGCGCCCCTGGGCCGATCGGGCCCCGCTCCTTTCCACCGAGGACTTCGCCCGGCGCATCGCCCGCGCCCGCCAGCTGATGGCGCAGACCGGCGCGGAGGCCCTGCTGGTCGATGCCGGGCCCAGCCTGCGCTATTTCACCGGCTTGTCATGGGGCGCCAGCGAGCGGCTGGTGGCCATGCTGCTGCTGCCCGAGGGCGATCCTGTGCTGGTGGCGCCGCGCTTCGAACTGGGCTCACTGGAGGCCGAATTGCAGGTGCCCGCGCAGATCCACGGCTGGGAAGAGCATGAGAACCCGCATCTCATCCTCGCCAGCCTGTTGGGGGCCGCGCGCGTCAGGCGGCTGGCAATCGATCCTGCCTTGCCCTTCGTCATGATCGAAAGGCTGCGCCGGGCGGCGCCTGACGTGGCCCTGTCAGAAGCCAGTGCGATCATCGATGGCTGCCGCTCGATCAAATCCCCCGCCGAGCTGGCGATCATGCAGCAGGCCAAAAATATGACGCTGGAGGTGCAGCAGCGCGCCGCCCGCATCCTGCGCCCCGGCATCACCGCCGGTGAGGTCACGCGCTTTATCGAGGATGCGCATCGCGCATTGGGCGCAGCGGGCAACAGCTTCTGCATCGTGGAATTCGGCGAAGGCACCTCCTACCCCCACGGCCTGCCCGGCGAGCGGCGGCTGGCAATGGACGAGATGGTGCTGATCGACACCGGCTGCCGCGTGCAGGGCTACAGCTCGGACATCACGCGTTCCTATGTCTTCGGCACGCCCACGGCGCAGCAACGCAACATCTGGGACCTTGAGCATGAAGCGCAAGAGGCCGCCTTCATGACCGTGTGCCCCGGCGTGCCCTGCGAAGAGATCGATGCCGCCGCCCGTCGCGTGCTGGAGCGCGCCGGGCTTGGCCCCGATTACGCTTTGCCCGGCCTGCCGCACCGCACCGGCCATGGCATCGGCCTGTCGATCCATGAAGGGCCCTATCTGGTACGCGGCGACACCACGCCGCTGGCCCCCGGCATGTGCTTTTCCAACGAGCCGATGATCGTGCTGCCCGGCGCCTTCGGGGTGCGGCTGGAGGATCACTTCCACGTCACGGAAACCGGCGCGGCATGGTTCACCCAGCCCTCGCCCGCCATCGACGCGCCCTTTGGTTGAAAGATTGTCCGGCCCGCCAAGCCTGATCGGCGGGCCGGATTGTCAGGGCTTGGGGCAACCTTGCTGAGCACCTTCGCCAGCGCGATGCACGGGGACGGGGCGCGGGGTCAGCACCTCCCATTCCTGCACCCCCACGCCCGCATGCTCGTCCTTGCCTGAAGCGTCGAAGACCGCCCGCAAACAGCTGGTGGTGACCGGCGCGAAGGACACGCTGCTGAAACCCTCTTCCGCCACCGGATAGCGCGCGGCGATGCTCTTCCACGCGCCCTTGTTCCAAAACTCCAGATGCCAGGCGCGCGGCGGGGCAACGCCATCGCTGGCCCCGGCGGGCTGGTCGTGGAAGAAGGCGATGCGCGCGCCATTGATCCGCACCGGCGTAGCCCAGCCATATTGCACCCAGGGGCGGGCGGGATTGTGCCCGGTCCATGTGCCCCACATATCGGGCGGCAGCGGCGCGCTGCGCACAATTCCGTCATTGAGCGCGTTCAGCCAGTACTGCACCGGCACCGGCGCGTTGGAGGCAGTGGCCCGCGCCGCCGGGGCGATGTTGCGCTGAGGCGGAAGATCCACCACCGGGCGGGGCGTGGGCTGAACCATCCGCATGCGCGCCGGGCTGACGCTGTCGTCCCAGTGCAGTTCGTCAATCGCCACGCTGCGGCGGAAATGGTCACCGCCTTTCGCATCCGCCGTGTGATAGGTGATGTACCATTTGCCTTTGAACTCGGCAAAACCGGGGTGCGAAGTGGTGGAGGACACAGGCGGCAGCACCACACCCGTGTAGGTCCATGGCCCCAGCGGGCCGGGCGCGGTGCCATAGGCGATGCAGGCGTGATAGACGGCAGGGGTGCAGCCGTCGCCCTGCTTCACATCATTGCCCGCATAGGCCAGATAATAGGTACCCTTGCGCTTGAAGAGCCATGGCGCCTCGAAAAAGCCCTTGAGCGAGGTGACAGCCACCGGCTGCCCCTTGGGCGTGACCATATCGCGCTCCAGCTCCATGCCGCGCAGCTGGCCGAAGGTGCCCCAATAGATGTAGACGCGCCCGTCATCGTCCACGAAGGGCGTGGGGTCGATGTTCTGCATCGCATTGCGCACCGGCGCCGCCTGCGAAATGATCGGCCCCTGCGGATGAGCATCCACCCATGGCCCCAAGGGCGTGTCGGAGACGGCCACGCCGATGCCGAAGCAATCCTTGTCCTCGCAAGACCCGCGCATCACCGGGGCGTAGAGATAGAAGCGCTTGTCGCCCCCCTGCACGATCTGCCCGGCATAGGCCCGGGCCGGAGCCGCCCAGGCGAAGACCTTTTCGGGGCGCAGCATGGCGGGATAGAAACGCCAGTCACCGGAAGCCACGTCCTTGGTGGCCAGCATCTGCCATTCGTTCATGATAAAGTCGTTGACGCCCGGCGGGGCCTCATCGCGCCCGGTCAGAATGTAGAGCGTATCGCCCACCACCAGCGGCGCGGGATCGGTGGAGTAAGTGCGGCCATCGGACAGGATAGGGTTGTGCGCGGCATGAACCGGCACCGGAACAACGGCCGTGGCCGGATAGGGCGGCAAAGCGGGCACACCCTCGGCATGGGCGAGAGCGCTTGTGGTCAGCGCCAGCGTGGCACAAGTTGCGATATATTGCGCGAGACGCATTCCTGGCACCCCCCTGTCAGCCCGGTCGATTTCAGGCAGGATAGTATACGATAAAAACACTGACAATCCCACAAAAGCAGACTTCTGGCGATAAATTATCCAGCCTTTCGAGATGCCATCCTCATCATAAAGCCATTTTCCACACCCGACAGGCTGGACAGCAGAGAAATATAATATACCAAATGCTCCATGAGCATCGCGCGCGACATCACCACCCAGACCAGCGCCCCCTCTACCCGCAGCGGCACGCAGGATGGACCACAGGCCAACTCCCGCCATCCGCGCGGCCTGACCGTGCTGGCCACAACCGAATTATGGGAGCGCTTTTCCTTCTACGGCATGCAGGCGCTGCTGATGCTCTATATGACCACGCGGCTGGTGCCTCTGGCAGGCCATGGCGGGGTGTGGGGATGGCTGGGGCTGCGCCGGGCCTTGCAGAGCGTGCTGGGGCCGCTCTCCGATCAGGCCTATGCCTCGCAGATCTTCGGGCTCTACACCGGGCTGGTCTATCTGACGCCGCTGGCCGGAGGCCTGCTGGGGGACCGCCTACTGGGCCGCCGCCAGACCGTGCTGCTGGGCGGAGCGCTGATGGCGCTGGGCCATTTCCTGCTCGCGGTGGAGGCAGCCTTTCTGCCCGCGCTGCTGCTGCTGATCCTTGGCTCGGGCTGCCTGAAAGGCAACATCGCCACGCAGGTCGGCGCGCTCTACGCCCCGGCGGACCGGCGGCGCGACCGGGCCTATCTGCTGTTCAATCTGGGCATCAATCTGGGCGCCTTTGCCGGGCCGCTGGTCTGCGGCGTGCTGGGCGAGCAGGGCAACTGGCACCTTGGCTTTGCCATGGCGGGGCTGGGCATGCTGGTCGGGCTGGCGATCTATGTCATCGGCTGGCGCCATCTGCCGCGTGACACCGCCATAGCCCACCCCTGCGCCGAAGCGCAGCCCCTCACCGACGCACGTCGCCGGGTTGGCGTGCTGCTGGCGCTGGTGGCGCTCACGGCTTTTTACAACATCCCCGTGGGCGAAGGCTTCAACGTCTTCCCCTTGTGGATCGATGCCGCCGCCAACCGCCAGCTGGGCGGCTTCACCATTCCCGTCTCATGGTATCTGGCTGCTGACGGGCTGGTGACGGTGCTGGCCTCGCCGCTGGTGGTGATGCTGTGGAAGCGCCAGACCGAACGGGGCACGCTGCCCCCGGTCGCCTTGCGCATCGGCATCGGCTGCGCAGCCATGGCGGCGGCGGATGGTCTGCTGGCGATCCTTGCCCATCTCTGGCCTCTGCCGCATAGCCTCGGCCCGCTGGCCGGTTATGCCTATTTCCTGCTGGCCTCCTCTGCCTATCTCTATGTCATGCCGGTGCTGCTGGCGGCGGTAGCCGGCGCCGCCCCGCCACGCCTGACAGCCACGATGATGGGTGCGGCCTATGCCGGCCTCTTCGTCGCCAACCTGACCGCGGGCTGGCTGGCGCGCTTTTACGAACCCTGGGGAGCGGCCCGTTTCTGGGCCTTTCACGCAGCCATCGCCGCCACCGGCGCCTGTCTGGCCGTGATCGCCCGCCGCCCCCTCTCCCTGCCCGACGAACAGCCTTAACGAAAGACACGCTCCATGACCCGCCCCATGACCCATGTCCGGCACTGCAACCTCTGGCGGGCGAGCGTGGCGCTGCTGGCGCTCTGCGCCCTCTCGGGCCCGGTGCTGGCCGCGCCAAAGGCGCCCGCCAAAACCACCGTACACCAGAACGATGACGCCCGTTTCGAGCAGATCGTGGCAAAGGAATGGGCCTGGCGGAAAAAGCAGATGGCCGCCAATGAAGACAGCGACGGCGCCAATGCCATGCTGCTGCCCGATGTGAGCACGGCAGCGCAAGAGGCCAAGACGCGCCGCTGGGAGGAGGTAAGCGCCGCGCTCGACCATATCGTGCCCGCGCATCTGTCGGAAGCCAACCGCACCAATTACGCGATCTATCGCTATCAGATCGCCACGCTGCTCTCCCAGCAGCATTATCGCGAGTATGAAAAGCCGCTCAACGCCGACAGCAACTTCTGGGGCGATGTGGCGGAAAGCGGGCGCGGCACGCTGCACAGCGCGAAGGAGATCACCGACTATATCGCCATGCTGCGCCAGATCCCGCGTTATTACGACCAGCAGATCGCCAATATGCAGGCCGGGCTGGCGCGCGGCTTCACCCCGCCGCGCATCACGATGAAGGGGCGCGAGGAGTCGATCCTGCCGATCGTCGAGGCTGCCACGCCTCAGGACAATCCCTTCTACGCCCCCTTGAAGACCATGCCCGCCGGTATCCCCGCCGCCGAGCAGGAAAGCCTGCGCAAACAGGCCGCAGAGGCGATCACGCAGGCCGTGGTTCCGGCCCATCGCAAGCTGCTCACCTTCCTGCGGCAGGACTATCTGCCCCATGCCCGCACCGCGCTGGACGCTTTCTCGCTGCCCGACGGCAAGGCCTATTATCAGGCCCAGATCCGCGAATTCACCACGCTGGACCTGCCGCCTGAACAGATCCACCGCATCGGGCTGGAGGAAGTCGCCCGCATCCGCGCCGAGATGATGGCGGTGATGCAGGAGGTGCATTTCAAAGGCGATCTGCCCGCCTTCCTCGCCTTTCTGCGCAAGGACCCGCAGTTCTATGTGACCACGCCCCAGGCCCTGCTCGACCGCGCGGCATGGATCGCCAAGGAGTTCGACGGCAAGGCGGGCGACTGGTTCGGCCATCTGCCGCGCCGCCGCTTTGCCGTGGTGCCGGTGCCCGATGCCATCGCCCCCTTCTACACCGGCGGGCGTGGCGGGCCGGGGGTCTATCTGGTCAACACCTGGAACCTGCCCTCGCGCCCGCTCTATTCGCTGCCCGCGCTCACGCTGCATGAAAGCGCGCCGGGCCATGCCTTCCAGATGCCGCTGGCCGCCGAAAACAAGGGGCTGCCCGCCTTTCGCCAGCAAAGCTACATCTCCGCCTATGGCGAAGGCTGGGCGCTCTATTGCGAGAAGCTGGGCGAGGAAATGGGCATGTATCACACGCCCTATGAGCGTTTCGGCATGCTCTCCTACCAGATGTGGCGCGCGGCGCGGCTGGTGGTGGACACCGGCCTGCACACCAAGGGCTGGAGCCGCGAACAGGCGCAAAATTACCTGCGCGACAACACCGCCCTCTCCGACCACGAGATCGAGACCGAAACCGATCGCTACATCGCCTGGCCCGGGCAGGCGCTCAGCTATTATCTGGGCGAGAAGGCGATTGTCGACGCGCGGGCCAAGGCGCAACAGGCGCTCGGACCCAAATTCAACATCCGCGCCTTTCACGATATGATCCTGCAACTGGGCTCGGTCCCGCTGCCGGTGCTTCAGGCCCGGGTGGATCGCTTTATCGCACAGGGCGGCAAGGGCCCTTACCCGGACGAGGAATGACCGGCCAAGGCATCGCTTGAGCCCGATCGAATACCCAATAAACCCCGCCTATACGGGGGCAGAAATGCCCTCCTTGTGGATGCGTGAAGCTTTTAGTATACCGCTCATCCACCTGCCCCGCATGTTTCCAGCCCCCTGACGAGTAGACTGTCAATATGAGCCTCATTGTCCGCACCCTGTCGGAACAGATCTTTGATATTCTTAAAGAGAAAATCGTGGGAGGTCAGCTGAGCAGCGAACAGCCCATTCGACAGGACGCTCTGGCCGCCGAACTGGGCGTCAGCAAGATTCCCCTGCGTGAGGCGCTGGCGCGGCTGGAGCAGGAAGGTCTGCTCTATTCGCAGGCCAATCGCGGCTTTTTCGTTCGCATGATGACTTCGGCGGAGGCCGAGGAAATTTACGCGCTGCGTCTGGCCATCGAACCGGCGGCGGTGGGCATGGCCTCGGTGGCCGCCAATCAGGAGGAGCGCGATCTGGCCGTGGAGGCGCTCAAGGCGCTGGATGAGGCCGCCAACCACAATCTGGAGCTGGTGACCGCGCGCAACCGCGATTTCCATATGGCGCTGATCCGCCCCTGCCGCCGGGAACTGACGGTGCAGCTGATCGGCCGCCTGCAAACCCAGGCCGAGCGCTATACCTACAAGCATCTGGAACCGGCGGGGCGGGGCGACCGGGCGCATCTGGAGCATACGGTGATGCTCAAGGCATGGCTGTCGCGCAATGCGCAGCGCGCCGAGGAGCTGGCCGCCGCGCATATCACCGGCACGCTGGAAGATCTGCGCCGCCAGTTCGAAGTCAACTGAGGCTCAAGCGAGGCGGGGAAAGGCACGCCCTTCCCCGCCCCATGCCTCATTCAGCAGGCAGCTCCTCAACAACGCGCCCCGCCACAAGGCCGCGCGTCCGCCCGTAGAGCACATAGATCGCCAGCCCGATCGCATTCCACTCGCCAAAGCGCACCAGCGTCTTGCCCGGCAGCGAGGCCATCAGATAGAGGCAGCCCACCACCGCCAGCGTGCCCACCAGATAGGGCTGCGGGCAGTTGAAGATGCGCTTCAAATCGGGCGCCCGGCGGCGCAGCACCATCAGCGACAGGCCCACCGCGATAAAGGCGAGCAGCGTGCCCGCATTGGCCAGTTCGGCGATCTCGTCCAGTCGGAAGAAGCCCGCGACTCCCGCCACCAGCAGGCCGGTCACCCCGGTGATCAGCTGAGGCGTGCCGGTGCGCTGCGACACGCGGGCAAGGCCGGGGGGCAGCAGACCGTCGCGCGCCATGACGAAGAAGATGCGGCTCTGCCCATACATCATCACCAGAATGACCGAGGGCAAGGCCAGCAGCGCCGCCCCGGCAATCGCCCAGCTGGCAAAGGGATGGCCCAGCGTGCGCAGCACCAGCGCCAGCGGCTCGGCGGATTTGCCCAGCACCTGATAGGGCAGCGCACCGATGGCCGAAACCGCCACAAGGATATAGATCAGCGTGCACAGCGCCATGGAGCCGACGATGCCGATGGTCAGATCGCGCGAGGGGTTGCGCGCCTCCTCCGCCGAGGTGGCCACCGCATCGAAGCCATAGAAGGCGAAGAAGACGATGGCCGCCGCCGCCATCACGCCGCGCGTTTCATCGCCCTCCATATGGCTGGTGAAACCATAGGGCATGAAGGGATGGAGATGCGAGGCATCGAACACCGGCAGGGCCAGCGCCACAAACACCACCAGCGCCACCATCTTGATCAGCACCAGCACGATGTTGAGCGTCGCGCTTTCCCGCGTGCCCAGCATCAGCATGCCCGCAATGCCCAGCGACACCACCACGGCGGGCAGGTTGATGATCCCGCCGCCATGCGGCCCGGACAGCAGCAATGCGGGCAGATGCACCCCTGCCGATTGCAGCCAGCCCACCAGATAGCCAGACCAGCCCACCGCCACGGTGGAGCAGGCCAGCGAATATTCCAGGATCAGGCTCCATCCCACGACCCAGGCGACGGTTTCGCCCAACACCGCATAGGAATAGGTGTAGGCGCCGCCCGCGCGCGGCATCAGCGTGGCCATCTCGGCATAGGCCAGCGCCGCGCAAGCGCAGACCAGCCCTGCCACCAGAAAGGCCAGCACCACGCCCGGCCCGGCCCGGTCCGCCCCCACGCCGATCAGCGTGTAGATGCCCGTGCCGACAATCGCCCCCACGCCCAGTGCCACCAGATGCGGCCATGACAGCGTGGGCTTCAGCCGATGCCTGGCATCGGGGGCCGCCTCGCTGATCACCGGCTTGCGCAGCCCCAGAATGCTCATTCCTCTTATCCCCCCAACCTTGCGTCAAACCACCGAGAAGCCGGCCCAGAACGGGTCTTCACGGTCGATCCATATGGTGTTGAACCCTGTTGCCACCGCGCTTCCCTCGATCGAGGGGATGATGGCGGGCGCTCCCATCAGCGAGGTTTCGGCTTCGACCCGCCCGATGAAGCGGCTGCCGATATAGCTCTCGTGGACGAAGCGATCCCCTACGTTAAGTTGCCCCTTGTGCACCAGATGGGCGAGCCGGGCCGAGGTGCCTGTGCCGCAAGGGCTGCGATCGATGGCGCGTTCGCCATAGAACACCGCATTGCGCCCATCGGCACCTTCTCCGCGCGGCTTATCGGCCCAGAGCACATGGCTGACACCGCTGATGCGCTCGTCCAGCGGATGGGTGGGCGTGTAGACCGCGCGCACCAGCTCGCGGATGGTACGGCTCAGTTCGACGATGCGCGAGGCGCCCAGATCGTCGAGCCCGGTGTAGGCGCCCTGCGGCTCGATGATGGCGTAGAAATTGCCGCCATAGGCCACGTCCAGCGTGAGCGGGCCAAAGCCGGGGACATCGATCGCGATGCCGGTGGCCGCCACGAAAGCCGGAACATTGCGGATGCGCACCCAGGTCACCTTCTGGCCCTGCGTGCCATAGTCGATGTCGATCACCCCGGCGGGGACCTCGATCCGCAACTGGCCGGGCGTGCGGGGCGTGATCAGCCCATGCTCCAGCCCGAAGGTGACGAGGCCGATGGTGCCATGGCCGCACATCGGCAGACAGCCGGAGGTCTCGATGAAGAGGATGCCGCAATCGGCATCTTCCTGCGTGGGCGGGAAGAGAAAACCGCCTGACATCATGTCATGCCCGCGCGGTTCGAAGCACAGGCCGGTGCGAATCCAGTCGAAGCGCTCAAGGAAATCGGCGCGGCGCTCGATCATGCTGGAGCCGCGCAGCAACGGCGCCCCGCCCGCCACAAGGCGAACGGGGTTACCGGCTGTGTGGCCATCGATGCAGAAGAAATGATGGCGCATACAGTTGACTTTCAGGCCGCGACGGCCGGTTTGAGCGTGGGACGCGTGGCGGCGCATTGCTCGACCCAGGCGATGACATCGGCACGGCGTTGCCCTGTCAGCGGCAGGCGAGGCATGCGCACACGCTCGCTGCCGCGGCCCATGATCTGCTCGGCCAGCTTGATCGACTGGACAAGATCATGCTCGGCATCGAGATGGAGCAGCGGCATGAACCAGCGGTAGATGGCGCGCGCCTCATCGAGCCGCCCTTCGTTCACCGCCGCGACAAGGCGCACGGATTCCTCCGGGAAGGCGCTGGTCAGGCCCGAGACCCAACCTGAGGCGCCCAGCAGCAGCCCTTCGAGCGCCACATCGTCAAGGCCCGCCATCACCGTATACCGATCGCCAAAGCGGTTGATCACATCGGTGATGCGGCGCGTATCGGGCGCGCTTTCCTTGACGGCCACCAGATTGGGCACGTCGCGCAAAGCCTCCAGCGTGGCGAAATCGACGTTCACGCGATAGGCGGGCGGGTTGTTGTAAAGCATGATCGGCAGGCTGGTTGCCTCGGCCACGGCGCGGAAATGAGCCTGCAGCTCTTCCCTGGTGGGCACATAGACCATGGCGGGCAGGAGCATCAACGCATCGACGCCGAGTTTTTCCGCGTCACGGGCATAGTCGATGGCGCGCGCCGTGGTCATTTCCGACACACCCGCCACCAGCGGGACCTTGCCGCCCACCGCCTCGACACCGGCGGCGAGAACCTTGCGCTTTTCATCGGCTTCGAGCGAGTTGTTTTCCCCGCAGGTGCCCAGCAGGATCAGGCCATCGACCCCATCCTTGACGAGCGCGGACTGAACGCCCTGCGTGGCATCGTAATCGATCGAGAGATCTTGCGCGAATTGTGTGGTGGCGGCGGGATAGACACCCTTCCACAGCACCTTGGATGCAGTCATGAACGCTTCCTCCTTAACTGCATTTTTTCGTATACTATATTCTAAATGGCGGCAAGCGGTTTTGTGCAAGGGGGCTGCGGGATTTGCCCCCTTGCATCACATGCGGACGCGCGCGCTCAGCTGGACGGTGCGCGCCTGAAAACGCACGCCCTCCGGCAGGTAGCTGCGCTCACCCCAGGTCTCGCGCATGTTGTTCTTGAGCAGATTGCTGGCTTCAAGGCTGAGCGTCATAAACTTGAGTGGCGTATAGTTGATCGCCATGTCGAGGCGCGATGTCGGCTCGATGTAGGGCGAATATTCGGCATTGGTCCAGACAGCGCTGCGATAGCGCGAACGGTAATTCCATGAAATGCGCGTGCTGAACTTGGGTGTATCGTAATAGAGCGCTGCATTCAGCGTCAGATGCGACATGCCCACCGCATTGTTGTCGCTGTTGTCGGGAAACTCGATCTTGCCGACAGCCAGATAGGTGGTGTTGAAAGAGGCGCCGAAATTGCGCAAATCCTTGGGCAGGAAATCGAAGAAGCTTTGCGCGGTGAACTCGATGCCACCAAATCTGCCATCACCGGCATTGCGATTCTGCCACACAGTGCCATAGGTGTTGAGTTCCGGAATATATTCCGTCTTCTGATCGTAATAGATATAGCCCTTGGGCATCTTGTAATAGCCGCCCAGAGAGATCTGACCGCCACGCCCGAAATAATGCTCCAGCGAGATGTCGAAGCTTCTTTCGGTATAAGCCTTCAGATCCGGGTTACCCGCATAGACGGTGTTGTTCTGAGCCTGCACGATACGGAAGGGGCTGAGCGCATAAAAATCCGCGCGCTGCACATTCTGCGTATAGGCCAGGCGCAATTGGGTCTTGGGCGAGAAATGCACGATGGCATTGATGCTGGGCAACACATCGATGAAATTGCCGCGCCCTGATGACTGGCTGATCGTCTGGTTCCAATTGACATCATAGGAATATTGAGCGCTGTTGCTGATACCCCAGGTGTTGACGATACGCGCACCCGCCACGCCATCAACCGGAATATTGCCAATTGTGAAACCATAATTCATCTGGGCATAGACAGCGAAAGTGTTCTCGCTGGATGCATAGCCGCTTCCCAAATCAAGGCTGGGATATTCAGTGCTCCAATCCGAAGCGGGATTGGTGCCGCTGGTCGCCAGTGAGGATTTGATCGCCGCCAGATTGTCCCACACGGAATTGGCATCCAGATGATACCAGCTTGGGGCGCCGGAATAGTCAGGCGTGGTGGCGCTGTAACTTACCCCATTGAAATTGGTGAGATTGTAATAGCCGCCACTCGCCGTGCGCGGAAAGCTGTCACGATAGCCATAGCGATAGGCGATCTTGCGGTTTGAAAAACGCGTGCCCATCTGCAAGGACTTGAAGAAACCGTCGCTGACATCCTGCGTGAGATCAAGCGCGAAGGCATATTGATCATTGGTCGAGACGCCGCGCTCATCGTGAAAGTTATAGAGAACATACTGGCTGGGATCAGTCAGACTGACCCCGTTGAAACTGACGAAGGGCCCGCCGCCCGGCACTTGCGATGAATCCATATCCGCAGTCGCACTTGTGGCATTGGGCAGGCGATAGATGCTGAGCAGCGAATAGGTTTCGCGGCGGCTATGCGCATATTGCGCGGAGAATTTGATATGGGTGTGAGCCGTGTTGAAATGCGTCTCGAAATTGAGATTGTAATTTCGTTCGGTCGCCTTTTCGGCATAGGCTTCCGGCCCGCCATCGACCATCGTTCCGGCTGCCGGGGTCAGCGTCAGGCTTTGCAGCGTGTTGTAGCCCAAAGGCGTGGTGGCACCATAACCCAGATTGGTCAGCGTGTTGCCATCGTCGCGCAGCACCAGATGCAGGCGGTCGCGTGTGCGCTTCTCGCTGCTGGAGAAGAACTGCCCTTCCAGCACAAAATCCAGCTTGGGCGTGGGCTTCCACTGCAGCACCGCATTGACCGAGGGCCGCGTGATGGAGCCCTGCTCCACGCCATAATTCACCGCATAGGGCAAAACCGTGGTCGCCGCCTTGCCGGCGGGCAGGCTGTTGTAAGCGGTCGTTCCGGGATTGAAGATATCGGGAGATTCGCTCTCCACAAAAGTCTCGTTGTAATTGTTGCGCGTGTAGGACGCGTTGATCAGAAAGCCGAATTCGCCGCCGCTGGCCGTATCCATGCGCTTGCCGAGCAGAACACTGGCATAGGGGCTTTTGGTACTGCCAATGTCGGAGAACACTTCGCGGAAACTGGCCGCGCCTGTCCAACCCTTCTTCAGATCGAGCGGACGACGCAATTCCACATTGACCGTGCCGCCAATACCACCCTCGATCTGATCAGCGGTGCGGGTCTTGTAGACTTCGACGGATTTTAGAAGTTCGGCAGGAATATTCGAAAGGTTCATCGAACGGCTGTCGCCCGAATTGGCCTCCATGCCGTTGACTGTTGTGCTGATATCACTCATGCCGCGAATGGTCAGCGAGGAGCCTTCACCATGTTCGCGCTCGATCTGAACGCCGGTAACGCGGGCCAAAGCTTCAACCACATTGTTGTCTGGCAGCTTGCCAGCGTCCTCGGCGACCACCGAGTCCACGATCTGCTTGGCCTCCTTCTTTTTGGCTGCAGCGGTTTTTAGACTTCCCCGCACGCCCAGCACCAGAATGGCCGCCTTATTCTCGGCATCGGCCTTCGATACTTGCGTGTTGTCGACAAATGCTGCGTTCTGGCTGGTCGACTGCGCTGCAACCTCCATCGGCTGCGATGCGATGCAAAGCGCAGCCAAGGCCGAAGACACATGCAAAGATGCTCTAACCCTCATGATTACCCCCATCGATTCTGCAGGCCATCCCCGACACCGCGATTCGTTTTAGTATGACTATTATCGTATACTGTATTTCAAGGATGCCAAGAGGGGTTATGACAGGATCATTGCATATGCTTCATTTTTGTGGGAGCCGGGCGATCAGTCCGCAGAGACCCCCAGACCGGTGGCAAAGCGCAACAGCACACTGCCATGCGCGGGCAGCACGAAGCCATCGCCCGTACTCACCCTCCGCTGCGCCCATACGTCCAGCGCCATGGTTTGCTGCGCGGTTTCCGCAGGCGTCAGATGCAATGTCACGGCCTGCTCACCCCGGTTGAACAGTGCCAGAGCGTGTCCGCCATCCGCCAGGGGCCTCGACCAGACTTCTGCCTGCCCCGCGCTGCGCAAGCGATGGCCCGGCACGCCAAGGCGATCCTGATCGATAGCAATAACATCCTTGTTTTCCAGAATTTCCTTCGTCTCGGCACTCATGGCGCGCACATCATGCCCCATCAGCAAAGGCGCCGAGGACATCGCCCACAGGGCCATATGCGCGCGATATTCCACAGCGCTCATGCCGCCGTTACCGACCTCCAGCATATCGGGATCGTTCCACCCACCAGGCCCTCCAGCGGGGAAGCGTGGATTGCGGTCGAGACCGATCGCCGTCATCGAGGCAAAGTCATCGGTGATGTCGCCCGTGGTGCGCCACAAATGGCCCCCGGCCTTGCGCCCCCATGTCGCGACATCGACCCGGCCATACTCACAAAGACTGTATACGATGCTGCGCCCCGTGGCTTTCAGGGCCGCTCCCATCTCCTGATAGCCACGCCGCACCTCATCCTGAGAGCGATAGAACCACTCGCCGGAACACAGGTCGTACTTCAGATAATCCACGCCCCAGGCGGCAAAGGTCCGGGCATCCTGCGCCACATGGCCATAGCTGCCCGTGAAACCGGCGCAGGTTTTCGGCCCCGGCGAGGAATAGATCCCCAGCTTCAGCCCCCGTGCATGGACGTAATCGGCCAGCCCCTTCATATCCGGAAACTTGGCATTGGGCCGCAAGATGCCATCCGCGCCCCGCTCGCCCTGCCAACCATCGTCAATGTTGACATACGTATAGCCTGCATCGCGCAGGCCCGTGGCAACCATCGCATCGGCGATTTCACGCACCGTCTTGTCATCGATGTTTTCGGCAAAACGATTCCAGCTGCTCCATCCCATGGGCGGGGTGGCAGCCTGCCCATCCACAGCCAGATCGGTCAGCGGCGGCAGGCTGGTGGGCGTAAAGCGATAGCGCTTTTGCTCCTGCGGCGTGGCAGGCCTCGCCGATTGCACCACATGCGAGGTCCAGATGTCCCCCGTCAGCGTCAGTTGATCGCCCTGAACAGCAGCCACCCAATGCCTCACCGGGCGCGCATTGTCGTTGAGATTGCCCAGATCGAACTCGAAGCCCTGCGCATTGCGGCGCACATTCTGCGCCGGCATCGTGCCATACCAGTCGCTGGTGACGGTCGCGCCGTCCTCCCCGATCTCCAGCAAGCGGACGCCGGGATAAGTCGGACTATCGGCGAAATACCAGACCTGCGCCGCCGCCGCATGAGCCGCCACCCCCGCCAGCACAGCAGAAAGCGCAGCCAAAGAAGCCAGGGCACGGCGAACCGGCCTGCGCATGACAATCCCCCGCATAATCATCCCCTGATTGGACGTATAAAACCTCAGGATGGTGCCTGAGTGAAAATCCTCACGCCGAAGACCGGCCCTGCTGTCTCGCGATCATGGGCCTCAAAGCGGATCTTCACGCTGGTCTTGCCCTTGGTCAGCGCCTCGGGAATGGGATATTCGGCGTCGAAAAACTTGCTTGGCCGATCATTGTCGATCGTGGCGGTGACAATCTTCACCCCATCCACCAGAATATCGAAACTGCGCTTGCGCTCGCTGCCCCAATAGGTGGCCTGCAAGACAAGCGGCCCCGGCTTCACCTTCATCGCGAAATCGAAATAGCCGCCGCCGCGCGCATCGCGCCCGTTCTTGCCGCGATAGCTCAGCGGATAGGACAAGTCGGAGGTCAGCCCATGGTCACGCTCGGGCTGCATTTCGCCCAGATGCATCACATCAACCGAACGCGCGGCAATGTCGCGCGCCTTCGCCTGATCGGCGAGGAAACCGGCCTCCTCGGTCTTCCACGCCGCCTCGCTGAAGCGCTTGAAATAGACCGCGCTGCGCCGTTCATACTGACTGTAGAAAGGCACGAAGGCATAGTTGGCCGGGCGCAGCACGCCCTGCGTGGCAAAGCGCGGACGGTCCGACACCATGGGTCGAAAGGCGGCCAGCGGCGCCTCACCGACCATGGCGGGATCGACGCCGGTCCATTCCACCTCAGTCGGCCCCAGATCGGCGGCCATCACCATCGGCCCGCGCAGCACCGCCACCGTATCGGGCGCGCCCGGCACCGCCTCCAGCCGCAAGTCGAGCGGGAGCACCAGCGACACGCGATCCCCGACCTTCCACATCCGCTCCACCACGGCATAGCCATGGCGCAACACCGGCACCACCGTGGCGCCATTCACCGCCACCAGTGCCTTGCCCTGCGCCCAGCCCGGCACGCGCAGCGCCAGAGCAAAATGCGCCGCCTTCCCCACCTTTTCCAGCGTCAGGCTGGTGTCGGGCTCATAGGGGTAACGCGTTTCCAGCCGCAGACGAACACCACGCGCCGCCCATTGCGCCTGCGCCGGGATGTAGAGATTGACGAAAAGCGTGTGCCCATCCTCCCAGAAGATGGAATCGCCATGCTTGGCGTGGCTTTCCATGCCCGAACCGACACAGCACCAGAAAGCTTCCTCATCCGGCTGCGAATAGCCACGCGCGGCGCCGCTCATCAGCGGCGTCATATAGGTGAAGCCACCGTTGGAAGGATCTTGCGCCGCCATCACATGGTTGAGATGCGTCCGCTCATAATAATCGAACAACGCGCCATCAGGCTGCCAGCCATAGAGATGCCGTGTCAGCTTGAGCATGTTGTAGCTGTTGCAATGTTCGCAGGTCTGCTCGGTGATGTGATCCGCCAGCGTGTCGGGCTCGGAGAAATATTCGCGATCCGCATTGCCGCCAATGACATAGGAGTGATGCTGCGTCACCGCATTCCAGAAGAACTGCGCGGCGCGCGCCGGTTCGGGTGTGCCGTTCAGCTCATGGATGCGTGCCAGACCGATCAGCTTGGGCACCTGCGTGTTGGCATGGAAATTGGCGAGCTTGTCCTCCTGCGCCACCAGCGGGTCCAGCACGCGCCGGTCATGGACGCGCACCGCCACGGCCAGCCATTGCGCATCGCCCGTGCGGGCATAAAGCTCGGCATAGCTTTCGTTGAGGCCGCCATATTCGCAGCCCAGCACCGCCTGCATCTGCGCGTCATTCAGCGCATCGAACATGCGCTTGAAATAGGCGCCCAGCCCCAATGCCACCTGAAGCGCGCGGGCATTGCCCCAGGCCTCATGCACATCGAGCAGCCCGGCAAACACCTTGTGCACCGTATAGAGCGGCGACCACGAACCGTTGAGATCGAACCCGCCCGAGCGAATGTCCCCGGCCATCACCTCATGGAAGATCACCTCACCATCGACGATCTGGCCCTCCCTGGTCTTGCGCCCCAGCCCGCCGACATAGCCGCCACCTTTGCCGCCGGCCCGATGCGCCTGAACCAGCGCCAGCTCCTCGACAATGTAATCGGCGCGGCGGCGGCATTCGGCATCGCCGGTCTGCTGCCACATCAGCACCAGCGCCGACATATAATGCCCCAGCGAATGACCCGCGATCGTGTCGCTTTCCCAGCCGCCATAGATCGGCGCCTTGGGCTCCAGCCCGGCATATTTGCGGAAATTGTGCAGAAAACGGTCAGGACTGAGCGACAGCAGATAGAGCCGGTTGACCTCCACCGCGCGGGCATAGTCGGATGGCAGCAGCCGCACATCGCGCAAGGGCAGAGAGCGCACCTTGCCAAGCCCCCGCACCGGGGCGGTGGCCAAAGCGCGCCCTCCCACCAAAGCGGTTACCGCCGTGCCGGCCATCCATTCGCGGCGGGTCGTTTTCATCATCAAGCCCCTCAATCTCGGAATAATCGTATACTATAATTTCAGGGAGGAATTTCTAAATCCCCGAAACCCGCCGATTTTCGGCTTTAAGTAGGAGTAGATAGCATAATTACCCCATGTCAACAAGAAAATATCGTATAACATTGTTGACAGCCTTACCCGCAAACCCTCATCATCCACGCCATTCCACATCGCCATCGACCGGGATCAAAACCCTTGCGAAAGCCCTCTTCCCTCGCCTTGTCCGCAACGCTCGCCCTGGTTCTGGCCGGGGGGCTGAGTGCCCCTTCCGTCGATGCGGCCACCCCCCGCCACAGCCGCCCGCACGCCATGCCGCGCGCCGCCACGCCGGCGGTCTTGCCCGCTCCGGTGCTGCCGCCGCTCGCGCTGCGCTATGGCACGGCGCTGCATCTGTTGAACGAGGGCGCGGGCTCCCTGTTGATCGATGCCAATCTGTCGCCCTCCTTCACCCATGACGGCGCAGGGCTGCTCTATCGCAAGGGCGGGCTCGCCAGCCGCCGCTATCTCTATCTCGACCTGACCACGCAGCAGGAGCGCGAGATCGCCAATCAGGCCGATCTGGCCCGCGCTTTCGCGCAAGCCGGGAACCCCGCGCTGCCCCCCGAAAAGCTGCGCATCGAGGATGCCGATTTCGACGCTCACGCCGGTCTGCTCACCTTCAAGGCGATGGACAAGAGCTGGCAATATGACGGCAAGACCGTCAGCGCCGCCCAGCACGCAGAACCCGATCCGGCGCAGGGCCTGCTCTCACCCGATGGACGCTGGCGCGTCGTCTACCGGCATTACAACCTCTATGCCGTGGACGTGCAGTCCGGCCACGAAGTGCCGCTGACCACCGATGGCACGCGTGAGGAACCCTATGGGCGCGAGATCGCCCCCCTGATGGACATCATCAAGCAGAACACCGAGGAGCCCGCGCTGCCCGTCTCGGCGCAATGGTCGCCAGACAGCCGCTATCTGCTCAGCTGGCGTCTGGATACGCGCGGCGTCGAACCGCTCTCCATCACCCAGCAGAGCCCGGTGGGCAGCTTCACGCCGCATACATTCCACTACATCTACCCGTTGGCCGGGGCGAAGATGCTGCCGCTGGCCCGGCGCATGGTGGTGGATGTGGAGGCTGCCATGAAGAAGGGCAAGGCACGTATCGTCCCCATCGATATGCCTGCCGAGGCGCTGCTCTATCCCGCCGCGCCCGATCTGGGCTGGGAAGCTGGCCGCCCGCGCATGACCTGGACCGAGCGCGGCTATGGCCGACAGGTGGTGTACGCGGCCGATCCCGAAACCGGCGCCACCACGGTGCTGGCCGAGGATGCCGTTACGCCGGTGGTCACGGTGACCTCCTCGGCGCTGATCCCGGCCCCCCAGCTTCATGGCGAGCTGGCCATTTCCGAAAGGTCCGGCTGGGCGCAGCTCTATCTGGTGCGCCCCGATGCGCCAAAGGCCGGCACGCCGCTGACCAGGGGCAATTGGGAGGTGCTTTCGGTCGATCACATCGCGCCGGATGGCCATGATCTGATCGTGACCGGCGTGGGGCGCGAGGCCAGTCGCAACCCCTATTGGCGCTCGCTCTACCGCGTGACGCTGGACGGCAGCGCGCCGCTGGAACTCACCCCCGAACCGCTCGACCATGATGCCAGCGTCTCGGAGGACGGGCGCTGGATCGTGGACGCCATGTCCAGCCCCGCCACCCCCACGCGCACCGTGCTGCGCGACGGCAAGACCGGCGCCATCCTGCGCGAGCTGGGCACCGCCGACGACAGCGCATGGAAAGCCGCCGGTTACGCCGATCCGGAGCTGTTTCAGGGCGTGGCGGCAGACGGCAAAACGCCCATTCAGGGCATGATCCTGCGCCCGGCGCATCTGGACCCTGCGCTGCATTATCCGGTGATCGACAATGTCTACACCGGCCCCACCACCACCGACGTCCCCGCCAGCTTTGCCGATGCGCATCGCGTGTCGGGCAATGCTCTGGCTCAGCTGGGCGCGATCGTGGTGATGATCGACGGGCGCGGCACATCGCGGCGCGGGCAAGCCTTCCGCCTGCCCGCCTTCCAGAATCTGGGCGAGGTGGGGCTGGACGATCATATCGCGCTGATCCGCCAGATGGCGGCGCGCTATCCCTATATCGATACCAGCCGCGTGGGCGTCTATGGCGGCTCGGCGGGGGGCTATGATGCGGCGCGCTTCATGCTGCGCCGGCCGGAGTTCTTCAAGGTGGGCATCGCATCCTCAGGCAATCACGAATTGCGGCTGGACAAGGCATGGTGGCCAGAGGTCTCCATGGGGCTGGCCGACGATGCGACGTGGGAGCGCAAATCCAACCTGTCAGTGGCGGGGAACCTCAAGGGCAAGCTGCTGCTGGTCCATGGCGATATTGACGACAATGTGCCAATCACCGCCAGTTTCCGGCTGGAAAAGGCACTGATCGATGCCGGAAAGGATGTGGACATGGTGGTGCTGCCCAACACCCGCCATGCCGTCTACCAGCCTTATTACTGGAAGAAATTCCTCGATTATTTCACGCTGAACCTGCTGGGCGAAACGCCGCCCGCCCTGCCCTACACGCCAACCGCGAGCCATTCATGATGCCCTTCTTGCGCAACCTGCCGCTACTGGCCCTGCTGGTCACGCTTGCCCCGATGGTTCATGCCGATGAGGACGCGCCCAAGCCTGCCGCCAAGGTCTATCCGCCCATCGCGACGCGCGTGATCCATGCAGGCGGCTTCACACTGGCACTGCGCAGCGATACGCAGACGCTGGCGCGGCTCTCCCCGGATGGCGAGGCCGGTTTCGATTTCGTCCCTGGCGGGCGTGAGGCCGAGCGCGCGGGCGATGGCTTCAACCATATCGGCGACCTTCATCTGCGGCTGAGGCAGGAAGGCGGCCCATGGCAGGATTTCGCCAGCCAGCATCAGCGCAAACCGATCACCCCGCTGCCCACGCGCGCAGGCGAACTGGCCGCCGCCGATATCTCCGCCACGCTGGGCGCGGGCCTGCCGCTGAAGGTGGAGCGCCGCTGGGCGGTTGAGAAAGGCACGCTGGCCCTGCGCTTCACGCTCACCAACACCGGCAAGGCGCCGGTGGAGATCGGCGCGCTGGGCATGCCCATGGTGTTCGACAACATCATCCTCGACCGCGATCTGGATCAGGCGCACAGCCAGGCCAGTTTCGTCGATCCCTATATCGGGCGCGATGCGGGCTATCTGCAGGTCACGCGGCTGAACGGTGCGGGCCCTGCTCTGGTGGTCATGCCCGAGAAGGGCACCCCGCTGGAGGCCTACAAGCCGCTGATGCAGGAAGGACGCCACAGCGGCGAGGATATCTTCACCGAAAAGAGCCCACGCACACAGGTCAGCGAGGGCTTCTATGACTGGACCGTCGCCAGCAAAGGCTTTGCCGAAAAGGAATGGACCAAGGCGGGCGAGCAGTGGAACGTGCCCACCAGCATCACGCTGAGCCCCGGCCAGAGCCGCAGCTTCGGCCTACGTTTCGCGCTCTCGCCCTCCATCCGCGGCATTGAGGGCACGCTGGCCGCGCATGGCCGCCCGGTGGCCGTTGGCATCCCCGGCTATGTGCTGCCCACCGACCAGACCGCCAGCCTGTTCCTGAAATCGCCCAGCCCGGTCAGGAGCTTCGCCGCCAGCCCGGCAGGCGCCCTGACCGTCACACCCGATGGCACCGGCAAAGGCTGGGCCCGCTATGCCATGCGCGCGCAGGGTTGGGGGCCAGCGCGCCTGTCGGTCACCTATGCCGATGGGCAGGTGCAGACGATCAGCTATGACATCACCAAGCCTCTGGATCAGGTAGCCGCCGATCTGGGCCATTTCGCCACCACCAGCCAGTGGTTCGAGGGCAAGGGCGATCCCTTCCACCGCTCCCCCGCGATCCTGACCTATGACCGCGAGGAAAACCATCTCCTCACGCAAGACAGCCGCGTCTGGGTGGCGGGGATGAGCGATGAGGGCGGCGCGGGCAGCTGGGTGGCCGCCATGGTCAAGCAGCTCGACAATCCGAACCCGGAGGAAGTGGCCAAGCTGGAGCGGCTGGTCAATGAAACCGTGCTGGGCCATCTGCAGGTGGCAGAAGGCGAGCATGCCGGCGCCGTGCGCAAGAGCCTGTTCTATTACGACCCCAAGGACTTCCCCGATTATTACGATCCGAAGATCGACTGGCGCAGCTGGACCTCATGGTCGAAGAAGGATTCCGAGGACATCGGGCGCTCCTACAACTATCCCCATGTGGCGATCGGGCACTGGGTGCTTTACCGTCTGGCGCGCAACAACAGCGGGCTGGTCAAACAGCATGACTGGCGTTTCTACCTCGATCGGGCCTACCGCACCGCCACCGCCATGATGCGCGACGCGCCTTATTACGCGCAATTCGGCCAGATGGAGGGCGATGTCTTCCTCGATATCCTGAAAGACCTGAAGCGCGAGGGCATGACCACCGAGGCGACCGAGATGGAACGCCTGATGAAGGAACGCGCCGACCATTGGCGCAGCCTGAAATATCCCTTCGGCAGCGAGATGGCGTGGGATTCCACGGGCCAGCCCGAAGTCTACGCCTGGATGCGCTACTTCGGCTATGACAAGCAGGCGGAGGAAACCAGCGAGGTGATCCTCGGCTATGATCCCGCCATCCCCAGCTGGGGCTATAACGGCAATGCGCGGCGCTATTGGGACTTCCTCTATGGCGGCAAGGTCTCGCGCATCGAGCGGCAGATCCATCATTACGGCTCGGCGCTCAATGCCGTGCCGCTGTTTGACGCCTATCGGCGCCACCCGGGCGATCTGCATCTGCTGCGCGTGGCCTATGGCGGCATGATGGGCGGCATCACCAACATCGACCAGCAGGGCTTCGGCTCGGCGGCCTTCCACAGCTGGCCCGACATGATGCGCTGGGATGCGCTGACGGGCGACTATGGCATGGGCTTTTACGGCCATGCCATCGCGGCGGGCACCTATCTGGTGAAGGACCCGACCTTCGGCTGGCTGTCCTTCGGCGGCGATCTGAAGCGAGAGGATGGCGCCGTCACCATCACCCCCAAAGATGGTGCGCGCAGACGCCTGTTTATCGCCCCCGCCGGCCTGTGGATCACGCTGGAGGCCGGGCGCATCGCCAGCGCCCGCTATACGCCCGCCGATGGTGCGATCACCCTCACCCTCGACCCGGTGACGCCGGAGGACAAGGCTGCCCGGGTGTTCATCGAGAGCACCGCGCCGGGGGCCGCGCCTTACACCGCCCCCGGCCAGTTGGAGCGGGGCGGCTACACCGTGGCGCTGGGCGCAGCACCGACCGTGCTGCATCTCACCAGATAAGTTCGCCTGATACGTTGACCGGGGCCCTGAAACAGGAAAGATATTAAGCTATTCGGGGCCCCCGCCCCAACCGGGAATGGATGCACAATGAACCGTCGAGACATGATGCAATCGGGCGCCGCCGCTTCGGCGCTGGCCATGCTGACCCGCCTGGGCACCGCCCGCGCCCAGACCGTCACCACCAGCGCGGAAGACCAGCGGCTGGCTGCCCTCTTCGATGCCATGATGAAGCAGGCGCTCGACCGCTCGCCCGAGACGGTCACCACGCTGGGGCTGGACAAGGGCCCAAGGCTGGCGGCCAAGAGCAAGTTGGATGACCGCTCGCTGGCCGCCTGGCAAAGCGACAAGAAGCAGACCGCCGCATGGCTGGCCGCGCTGCACCGCATCGATGTGGCCAAGCTGACCGGGCTCAACCGCTGGAACCACGCCAGCGTGCTGTTCTCCACGCAGGTACAGGACGATATCTATCGCAATTTCGCCACCGTCGGCACGCCCTATGCCGTCACCCAGCTGACCGGCTGCTACCAGCAGGTGCCCGACTTCCTCGACAGCCAGCACACCATCGAGACTGCCGAGGACGCCAAGGCCTATCTGGCGCGACTGGATGGTTTTGCCACCGCGCTCGATCAGGAAAGCGAGCAGGTGCGCCATGACGTGGCGCTGGGGGTGATCCCGCCCGATTTCATTCTGGTCAAGGCGCTGATCCAGCTCAAGGTGCTGCATGATGCTCCGGCCGATCAGGCCAATCTGGTGCAGTCGCTGGTGCGGCGCACGGCGGCCAAGGGCATCGCCGGGGATTGGCAGGCCCGCGCCGGAACCATTTACACCAGCCGCGTGCAGCCCGCGCTGGGCCGCCAGATCGCTCTGCTGGAAAGCCTGCAACCCAAGGCCGTCCATACGGCAGGCGTGGCGCGTCTGCCCAAGGGTGCGGAAATCTACCGCACCATGCTGCTCTCCTACACCACCAGCACCATGGGCCCCGAAGAAATCCACCGCACCGGGCTGGAGCTGATCGAGAAGCAGAGCGCCCAGATCGACGCCATCCTGTCGGCTCAGGGCCTGTCGCAGGGCAGCGTCGGCCAGCGGCTGCGCAAGCTCTATGACGATCCGCAGTACCGCTATCCCAACACCGATCCGGGCAAGGAAGCGCTGATCGCCGACCTCAACAAGCTGGTCGTCAAGATGCAGGCCCGCCTGCCCGAATGGTTCGGCACCCTGCCCAAGACGCCGCTGACCATCCGCCGCGTGCCCAAGGCCACCGAGGCCGGCGCCCCGGGCGGCTATTACCAGAGCGGCTCGCTCGATGGCACGCGCCCCGGCGCCTATTACATCAACCTGCGCGATACCTCCGAAGTGCCGCGCTGGACCCTGCCCACGCTGACCTATCACGAGGGCATCCCCGGCCACCATCTGCAAGGCACGCTGGCGCTGGAAGCGGGCCTGCCCGACATCCGCAAGGTGCAGTTCTTCTCCGGCTATGGCGAAGGCTGGGCGCTTTATGCCGAGGAGCTGGCTGTCGAGATGGGCGCCTATGCCGACGACCCGCTGGGCCATGTCGGCCAGCTGCATGATGCCATGTTCCGCGCGGTGCGTCTGGTGGTGGACAGCGGCATGCACGCCATGGGTTGGAGCCGCGAGAAGGCCATCGCTTTCTTCACCGACACCATCGGCGATCCGGAGACCATGGCCACCACCGAGGTCGAGCGTTACTGCATCTGGCCGGGTCAGGCCTGCAGCTATATGCTGGGCAAGCTGGACTGGCTGCGCCTGCGCGAGAAGGCGAAGACCGCGCTTGGCGCCCGCTTTGACATCCGCAAGTTCCATGATGCGGGTCTGTTGCCCGGCGCCATGCCGCTGACCGTGCTGGATCAATGCATCGATGCCTATATCGCAGAGGAAAGCGGCAAGCGCTGAACGCGCGCTCCGCGCAGGTTGAGGCCTGTGCGGAGCCGATCTGTCCTGTTTGAATGGAAAAGCCGGGCCCAAAGCCCGGCTTTTCTTTTTGGCATCGAGGCTTGAGTATAACCCTCCCCGAGACAGACGCCCGGGGAGGAGAAAGGCCGGTCAGAAGGCCAGCGTCGCCCCAAGGAACAGCGTGCGACCCAGCGGGTCATAAACACCCGGATAGGTGTTGCCATTGCCGAAGGCGCTCAGGATGCCTGCCGCGATGGCGGGAGGATCGCGGTCGAACAGATTGTTCACCCCGGCCCGCAGATTGACCGCCTTGGCGATCTTCAGCGTGGCCGATAGATCGAAATAGTCATAGGCCGGGATCTTCGCATTGATGATGCTGGTGCCATTGGCGCTCAGCGCTTCGTTCGAGGACAGGCTCGACAGGGTGGTGCCCGCATAATGGCGCCATGACAGCGACACCGAACCGCTATCACGCGGCGCCGTCCAGGTGAAGCGCGCCACATGGCGCCAGCTCGGGTTGGGCTGGCCGCAGGAATAGCCGTAATAGCCCTTGCAGTCATAGCTGCCCAGACCCGGCAAAGGCTGCGCTTCCTGGCTGAGCAGCAAGGTGCCCATGCCATTGACGTTCAGCTTGCCGAAGCGTCCCAGAGCGCGCGTGTAATCGGCGTTGAAGTCGATGCCGTCGGTCTTGAGATAGCCCGTGTTAAGCGTGGTGGCGATCAGATAGCCGCCCGCCGCATTGCTGCCGAAGATCGCCCCCGACCGCGGATCGCGATGGAACAGGCCGCAATAGAAGGGGTCGCCGGTGCTGATGCATTGCGAGGCGATCAGCGAAGGATCGAAGGAGGAAATATAGTCCTTCACCTTGATGTGGTAATAATCGATGGAGAAGGAGAAATTGCGGATCTGGCGCGGGGTCAGCACCATGCCCAGAGTCACCGTATCGGCGGTTTCGGGCTTGAGCGCGGGATTGCCGCCGCCCAAGGATGAACAGGTGTCCGAAGGGCACTGGATGATCGTGCCATACTGGGCCTGCGTCACACCGGTACGGGCGCATTGGGCCGCCGTGGCAGCCGGTGATGAGCCCGCGCAAGGATCGTCCAGCGCCACATTGCCCACCTGACGCGCGGCGAACAATTCGCCGATGTTGGGCGCGCGAATGGCCCGGTTGTAGCTGGCGCGCAGGCGCAGATCATTCACCGGCGCCCAGGCCAGCTCGCCCTTGTAGGTCCAGGCCTGATAGGCCGTCTGAGTCCCCGTGGAGGGCTGGTTGTTGGCATAGGAGGAATAGCGCAGGCCGCCATTGATGGTCAGCGTCTTGGCGAAGGGCTTGTCCTGCAGGATCGGCACCTCGATCTCGCCAAAGCCTTCCCAGACGGCGATCTGGCCATCGGAATTGCTGGTGCCGTTCTGGATGGCCACCTCATCGCCCTGAAACAGCAGCGTTTCCTTGCGATGCTCCATGCCCAGCACCAGCGCCACGCCATGGTTGGCCCAGGGGCTGGTGATGCCGAAGGTGCCCAGATCGCCGTTGATGGCGGCATTGACCACGCTCAGGCTGTTGCGGCTCCAGGTGTTGCTGGGACTGAAGAGATATTGCGCCTGCTGCGAGGTGATGCCGTCAGCCTTGAAGATGTCGATCGGCACGCAGGCCGGATCGGTGCCGTCCACCACCGACTGGCAGGTAACCGTACCATTCACATTGACTGCATCGAGGGCACGCTGGGCCTTCACATTGTCGACGTTGTTGAGATAGGTTTCGTGATAGCGCACCAGCGAATACATGTAATTGACGTCATAGCTGAAGCCATGACCAATATCGCCGCGAAAACCGATGTTGTAGCGATAGTCCTGATGGTTGAGATCATCGCGCCGCGAGAAATCATTGTTGAGGCGATAACCGATCAGCGTATCCTTGCTGGCCGACGTGCCTGCATCCGAACCGCACAGCATCTGCGCCTGCGAAGCGCTCATCAAGGGATTGTTGCAGGGAATCGAGAAGGTCGATCCCAGGAACAGTGCCGACGGCGCCACCTGAGAGAAGGTGTGATCCTTCATGAACATGAAGCTGCCATAGGCGGTCAAGGCATCGGACGCCTTGAATTCAAGGAAGGTGCCGGCGGTGTAGCGCGTATCCTGCCGCTGGATATAGCTGGTGGGCGCGTAATTATAGGAATAGGAGCTGTTGTAAGGCACCCATGTCTTCGAACCATCCCTGGCATTGGTCAGATAGCCCACATTGGCGCTGGGGCCTTCAAGCGGCGCGAAGGTGCCATAGGTGGTGTTCGACGAACCGTCGCATGACAGGCCCGTGCCCGCGCTGTCGAGCTGACTGAGCGCGCAGGCCGAATAATCGCGCGTGGATTGCAGCACCGGCGCGGTATGCCGATAGCCGCCATAGATCGTGATATGACCGCGCCCATCGGCAAAGCTGCGGCCATAGGCACCGTTCACATCCTCCTTGCCGCCATCGGCAACCGAGAGGGGCGCGGTGGCAAAACCGCGCTGTTCCTGCAGGCCGCGCAGATAGGTGTTGCCATTGTTGTGCTGGGCAAAGCCGCCCTGCGCGTCGAAGCGGAAGCCCTCAAGCTTGTCACGCAGAATGAAATTGACCACGCCCGAGATGGCATCCGAACCATAGACCGCCGAAGCGCCGCCGGTCACCACATCGATCCGCTCGATCAGCGAGGACGGCACGAAATTGATGTCCATGGCCTGCGTGGGCAGCATGCGCTGGCCGTTCATCAGCACCAGCACACGGCCCGACCCGAGATTGCGAAGATTGACGTTGGAGGTGCCATCCGAGCCGTTCGAGACGTTCTCATTGGCGTCGGCAGTGAATTGCGGCATCCGGTTCAGCACCGCTTCGGCGTTGGTGGCGCCCTGATACTGGATTTCCTGCGCGCTTACGGTGCTCAGCGGGCTGTTGCTGGTGAGATCATGGCGCTTGATGCGCGTGCCGGTCACGACGATCTCGCCGCCGTCCTCATGCGAGGCCGATACCGCCCCGCCGGATGATGGAGCGACGAGCGGAGCGTCGTTGCCCTCAGCGGCATGAGCGTTGGCTGAGAACAGGCCGATGGCCAGAGCGCCGATCGCCGCCCTCCCCAGCAGGTTGCACATGGTGGATGTCATACTTGCCCCTCATTTGTTGTCCTGAGCGCAGTTCAGCACGAATGAGGCAGAAGGTCAAATATCGTATACTGTATTTTTATGGCATCATGGACATCAAAGCGCCGACTGGTTGAGAAGGCTTCCGGCATCTGGGGAGCAGGGGGCCGACTTCGCGCAGCCCCGACAACATTCATATTCAGCTTGATAAAGTGCGTTATGATATAAAATCCAACCCATCATCCACGCCTTGGAAGGCATGATGGGTGCCCGCATTCATCAGTATAATTTTATCCAGCAATCAATCGAAGAAGCCCACCTTCAGCTGGATGACTCATAGCATATGAATAATAGTATATGGATCTGAAAGGCCGAGACCATCGATGGCAAACATCATCTCGGTGAAGCCACCGCCAGCACAACCGTCCATGGTAGCGAGCAAGGATCGCGCAGTGTCACCTGACCGGCATTGCGGCCAGCACCCTCGGGCATAAACCAAACGCATGAGCAAGTGCGCGCTCAACCCCGAAGCACTTGCTCACCCCCAACCGGGCCAGCCCGCATCGTCAGAAAAGCGACTTCACATCCTCGGCCTGCCACACCGCATCGCTTTCAGCCCTCCAGCCGCGGAAGCGGGAAAAGCTGTGCCCCAACAGGCCAGAACCGCATTCCTGATCCACACCCCGGACCTTTGAGACCGCCTTGCGCGGCGCAACCTTCGCTCGGCGCGCAGCAGCGCTGCATCGTCCTGTACCCACCCCTGATCCGCCGCAAAATTGATCCGGCAAGCAGGCGTCAAAGCGGGCACCGGCACCGCTGTGGCGGGCCTTCCGGCAATGATCGCGGCAGCCTGCAACCAGCCCCTCACCGGCTGACCGTCAGCGCCCGGCAAGGCATGGGCACAGGCCTGATCGGCAATCTGCCTTGCGGGCAGACCCGCACGCATCGCTTCAGCCAGCCCAAGGATATGATGTGCGCCCGTGCCCGCCACCGTCAGCTCGGGGCGGGTCATGCCATCGGCCTGCCAAGGGAGGACCAGCGCCTTGGCCCAGTCATGCCACAGGATCGCGGCACGCCAGCCGTCGCTGTCCGCTCGCGGATAGGCCCGAGCCAGCCGGGCACCGCGCGCCAGATTGCCTGCAATATGCTCCGCCAGCCCGCCCGGCCAGCTGTGATGCGAATGGCTGTTCCCGCCCGCCGCCGTCAGCACCGGCCAGAGCAGATGCGGACAGGCCCCGCCCTCGCCAGCCACGCCGGGGAACAGGCCGCCACGCGCCGCCTCCATCGACACAGTCTGAGGCAAAAAGCCCGAAGCCTTGAGCCGGGTGACGATGGCGTCCTCCTCCTGCGCGCCCAGCCCGATGCGATGATGGATGCAGGCACCCGGCTCAAGCAGTGCCTCGCGGGTTTCGCGGACCAGAACGGGATCGGCAAGCGCCGCGGTATTGCGCTCCACCGCCTGACGCGCATGGCGATAAAGGGGCGAGCCTTCGGCCATCCGCGCCATATCCCGATTGACGGAGACAGGCTGAGCCAACGCCGTGCTGCCACCACACCCCAGAGCAAGGCCCAAAATCCATGCCAGCCTAGAACGCATAATCGGCCCTCACCCCAACTTGCCGCCCGCCGCTGATGGTCTGAGGCACGGCATAGCTGGCCAGCCCCATGGTGCTGCGCCATGCGAAATCAGCCAGCAGATTGCGGACAAACAACCGGATCTCACCGCGCTCACCCAGCTTGTGGCCGATATCGAGGTCGATCTGCCGCGAGGGCCTCACCCAGATGTCGAAAGCGCTGCCATCCAGCCGCGAATGATCCGACAGCGATGTGCCGAACAGTCCATATTGCTGCAGAAAAGCCCCGGTCCAGCGCCCCGCGATCCGCGCCGACCACGCCCCCCGCGCCCAGCCCAGCTCCACCGAGACATTGTAGGGCGGCGCATCCTGCAGATGCTCGACAGGATCGAGCAGCGGATTGTTCAAACGCACCCTGCCATCCAGCGCCGTGGCGGTTGTACCAAGCGTCCAGCCTTGCAGGGCGTGCCCCAGCAGCCCAAGCGGCAGGCTGGCCGAGACTTCCGCCCCCAGCACCCGCGCCGTGCCGCCATTGACGGGCTGGCTGATCAGCAGGCCATTCTCGCTGACCATAGCGGCATTGGCGTAATCGGCCCCGGCATCATAGATGTAATGCGTCAGCCATTTGGCGAAGAGCGCGCCATGCAGCCGCGCGCCGCCTGCGCTGTGCCATGCGCCGGACAGGTCGAGATTGGTGGCATGCATCGCCTTGAGATCGGGATTGCCCTGAGTCAGCAGCAGCGAGCCATCGGCCTGCGTCGTCAGGCTGGCCGCGCCCGAAAGCTGACTGACAGCGGGGCGGGTGGTGCTGGTCCACAGGCCCGCGCGCGCCTGCCAAGGGCCATCGCGCCAGTCGAGATACAGGCTGGGCAGCAGCGCCAGAAAACGCGCATGGCCGTGGTTCCAGCCATAGGCGATGCCACCTGCGGGCACGCCCTGATTGCCCGCCAGCCAATAGGTGGTGTCCATCGCGCTGCTTTCCAGCCGCAGGCCGGGTTGCAGGGTGAAGGCGCCTCGCCCCAGCACGGCGCGCAGAAAACCGGCGGCTCTGGCTTCGCGCCCGTCCAGCGTCTGGGCATTGGCCTCATCGAGCGTCAGCGCATCGGGCGTGGCCTTGGCGATCAAAGCGGCCAGCCGGTTGCCCGACACCAGCGGCAGCCCGACATCATAGACCCCCGGCAGGATCGCCGCGATGCTGCCATCGACCAGGCCGCTCTGCGCCAGCGTGGTGCCGCTGGGGAAAAGGTTGGAATAGGTGACGTCGATCTGCCGCCAGCTGCGTTTCGCCAGATCCAGCCGCAGGCCCGTTTCCAGCAAGGCCAGTGCGCCATGTTCCGGCTTCCAGCCCAGCCTGCTGTCAAGGCTCCAGTGGCGGTCGCGGCCTTCCTCGTCCCGGCGCTCGGCCTGAAGGTGGATGGGGTAGGACAGGGCATTGCCGATCAACGCCCTGTCAGCAGCACTCAGTGCGGGTTGCGGATAACCGCCGCCGTCCGTGAAGGCGGTGCCCTGCGAAAGAAGCGTCGCGCTTTCGCCCCAGAAGGAGGTTTCGATATGATCGGGCCTCGCGGTGACGCCCCGTGTGAAGGCCAGTCGCGCCTGCCATGCGAGCGGCGCCTTAAGGCCTTCCGGACTGCCGATGCGGGCCTGCACCATGGTCAGACGGCTGTTTTCGGGGTTGGTTTCATACCAGTAATGTGCCCGCGCGGTGCTGCTGGCAATCTGGCTGATGCCACCGCCCAGACTGGTCAGCGTTTCATCCTCGGCGGAGTTACCGCCTTGAAGACCCAGCTGATAGATATCCTGACGCGTGCGGCTGACGGCATGCAGCACGCGCAACCCCGCCTGCAGCTTGTCGCCATGCCATTCCAGCGCGCCATGCCCGGCCAGACTGAAGGTGCTGCCCCGCGTGAACTCCAGATTGAGGCCGGTCAGCAAAAGATTGCTGGCAGGGTCGATCCCGGCGGGCGTGGTTCCGGCGGCGTTGACCTGCTTCAGCTCGACCGTGCCCTGCTGATAGGTCTGCTCGCTGGTGGCGAAGACCCGGCGCGAGGCCGTGACGCCCAGCGCCAGCCCCCATTGCTGCGCCTCACCGAAACGATGCGTATAGCGCAGCCCCGCCTGCCAGCTGGCGGCGGGCTGGCGATAGGCCATGGCCTGCCCGTCGAGATCGCCGCCCAGCGTGATCCGCAGGCCCGGATGGCGGTCGGCAAAGGCGGAGGGCGTGGCCAGATCGACCAGCGCCGAGGTCGCATCCCCCGCCTCCTGAGCGCCCGGCGTCAGGGTGATGCGCGCCTTGTCGAAGACCAGCGTGGAGAGCATGCCTAGTTCCGCGTCGCGCCCGAAAGGCAGGCTCTGCGGCAGATCCACCCCATCGACGCGCACGGCAGCAAAGGCACCACTCAGGCCGCGAATGGCGAGAAACTGGCCCTCGGCGCGCCCCGCCCGGTCAATGCCGCCCAGATCGCCCTGAAGATTGGTGGCCAGCACCAGCACCCCGGGCGAGCGCGCGAAAGCTTCGGCCAGATTGCGGTCAGTAGCACGCTCGGCGGGGGAAAGGATGGCAAGATCGGGCGCGGTGTTGTGAAAGGCCTCGGCGCCGAAGCTGGTTGCGGTGTCCCGCGCGCTGACCACGATCACCACGGGCGGCGGGGCCAGACGGGCGGCCTGTGGGCGCGGCGAAGCCGCATGCGGAGCAGCAGGCTTTGCCGCCATGCGGCCCGGCGCGATCACCACGCCATGCGCCTGATGCAGCACCCGCACCGGCATCCCCGCCAGCATCTGCCTGAGCGCCTGAGCCAGCCCCTTGGCCCGCACCGGGCGCGAGGTCAACCCGGCCATGCTGCCCGGCAGAAACAGGATGTTGCTGCCGCTCTGGCGGGTGAGTTCCATCAGCGCCGCCTCAAGCGGGCGGGGCGGGATCACGATCTCCGCCACGGGCACAGGAGACGCGATGGCGCTGCTCGCCTGCGCAGCCAGCACCACTCCCATCCACCATAACCCAGCCCGCGCGCTCATCCCCGGTCGCCTAGCGCCGTTCGATGACATATCCCTGACGTTCATGCGCCACGCGCACCGGCATGATTGCCGTCAGCCCGTCCAGAAAGGAGGCGATGTCGGCAATGTCATAGGCGCCGCTCACCGTCTGCCGGGCCAGCGAGGGATCGGCCAGACGGACCCTGGGCGCGCCCTGCTCAGCAAAGCGGTCCAGTGCCTCGCCCAGCGGCAGATGATCGAAGACCAGCCGCCCCTGCCGCCAGTCCAGCAGCCCTTGCGCATCCACCGGGGCGATATGCATGCCCTGCGCATCGCGGCGCGCCTGCTCGCCGGGGCGGGGGCTGAGCAGCGGGGTGTCGCTGGCCGTATCGCGCAGCTCGACCGCGCCATGAGCCAGCACCACGCTGACCTCGCCCGCATGGCGGTTGCGCACACCAAACAGCGTGCCGCGATCCACCACGGTCAGATCGCCCGCTGTCACGCGGAACGGGCGCCATTGATGGACGACATCGAACACCGCCTCGCCCTGCGCCAGCCGGACCTCGCGCCCCAGCGGGGTGATCGCCACCTGCGCTCTGGTCTGCGGCGCCAGCCACAGCCGCGAGCCATCGGGCAGCATGGCAAGGTGCTGCTGCCCTACGCCGGTCGCCAGATCGAGATCATGGCATCCCGCCCGCCAGCCCAGCGTAGCGGCGATCACCAGACCCAGTGCCATGCCGCCAGCCGCCAGAGGCCGCCAAAGACGCGCTGCTGCGCTGCTGCGCACAGGCCGGGGCACAGCAACCTCGCCCATCGCGGCAGGCGCTGCGGCCCATGCCTGCGACGCCAGATCAGCAGCGGCGGCATGTTCTGGCCTTTCGCGCAGCCAGCTCAGGAATTCGATCTTTTCGCGCGCTGACAGGCCTGAGGTGCGCGCCCTGGCCACCCATCCGGCGGCGGTTTCGGTGATCCGGGCTTCATGCGAAGGGGAAAGATCGCTGCTCATGCTCCCCCCGTTCATGCCGAAGTCTCCAGCAGGCTGCGGCTCAGCCGGGCGAGGCTGCGTTCGACATGGTTGGCCACCTGCCGGGGCTCAATCCCCAACTGGCGCGCCGCCTCCTTGTGGCTGAGCCCCTCGACACGCACCAGCATAAAGGCGGCGCGCGCCACAGGCGGCAGAGTCTCGATCGCGCCGGAGAGCGCCCGCAGCTCATCGCGCGCGATGGCGGTGCGTTCGGGGCAGGCGGCGGCGGGGTCGGTCAGGGTCTGGGCAAGGTCGTCGGTCAGCGTCTGGGCATCCTGCTCGATACGGGTTTTGGCGCGGCGATGCCGGTCTATCCATACACTAGACGCAGCCCGCAGCAGAAATCCGCGCAGATTATGAATTTTTTTAGGCTCTTGCCCCGCCGCCTGTTCCGCCGAGAGCACACGCAGATAGACATCCTGCACATAATCCTCGGCATCGCGGCCCGCATCGATACGGCGCTGGAAATAGCGTTTCAGCGTCGGGCGATGGGCCTCCAGAGTCTCCTCCGGGGGATCGTCAGGCATGATTGACGGCGCCATCTTGCCAAGGCTGTTCATGATGCTGCCCTCTTACGGGCTCTCCAGGGATAGGCGCTGCGGCGGATGGTGGGGCGCGGGTTCTTAAGGAGCTTTCGATGACGGGTTGATGACAAAAAATTTTGTTTTTGCCGCCCCGGAATCTCCGCCTGCCCTGCGTCCTTCGCCTTCGAGCGGCCAATGGTGCGCCGCCAACTGGAGGCTGACATGCATCTCTCTCTTCGTCCGGGCTGGCTGGCCGGGGTGGCCACTCTGGCGTTGACCACCCCTGCCTTCGCGGCGGCGCCGGTGGTGGCTGCTCCGGCTGCCGAACCGGCGGCTGCAAACGCAACCGACAATGACGCCGATCAGGCCAACAGCATCGTCGTGCTGGCCAAGCGCGCCGATGCCGCCTCGCTGGAGTTCCGCTCCTCCGTGCCGGTGGCGGCGCTTTCGCAGGAGGATCTCCAGCACACCGCCGTCCATAACGTGGCCGAGGCGCTGGGGCTGCTGCCCGGCGTCAATGTGATGAACACGGGCTCCTCCTATTTTGGCGGTGTCGATGGCGCCTCGCGCGGGGAAGGCATGTTCGTGGGCATCCGCGGGCTGAATTCCGAGTATAACGTCAATCTGATCAATGGCGTGAATGTGGCGCAGGGCATGCCCTACAGCCGTCAGGTTCAGCTCAGCCTGCTGCCGCCCTCGGGCCTGAACACGATTGTCGTCGAAAAAGCCTCCACCGCCGAGATGAATGGCGATGCCATCGGCGGCACGGTCGATTTCCGCACGCCCAATGCCTTCGATTTCGCCAAGCCTTTCCATATGTCGGTGGCGCTGTCCGGGCGGATGGAAACGCGCGATCAGGATTACGGCAATGCCGGGCTTGGCGGGGGTTTCAATGCCGATATCGCCAAGCGCTTTGGCGATGAGGGCCAGTTCGGCATCTATGTCTCGGGCTATTACGACCTGCGCCATTTCACCAACAGCGAGCTGGGCGGCGTGATGGCCGCGCAGAACGACGGCGGCTGGGCCTATCTGCTGGCCGGCGATTCCAGCGGCAAGACCTCTGCCGCCGGGCTCAATCCGCAGCACAACATCACCCAGACCGGCATCGATCTGGGCTCATCGAGCGGCTACACCACCCGCTGGGGCACCAATGCCAGCTTCGACTGGCACCCGGATGACACCACGCAGGTCTATCTGCGCGGCACCTGGGCCTCAGCCAAGACCGAGCAGGATTCGACGCTCGCCGAATATGTCTCGGACAGCAAATCGTGGAATCAGGTGGCCGGCACCAGCAATTACCTGCTGTCGGTCAACACCATCTCGCCGCGCGTGTGGTATGAAACCAACCCGGAACTCGCCAGCCTTGGCACCGCCGCGCTGGGCCTGCGCAAGCAGCTGGGCAAATGGACCATCTCGCCCCAGCTCTTCTACTCCGAGGGCCATAATGACCGGCCCGACCATATCGAGGCCTCCGAACGCCTGAACCAGCAGGACAATTACAACAACGGCCAGAGCCTGGCGCTGGGCGGCCAGTCGATCACCTACATCAACGGCCTGCCTCAGCCGGTGATGACCAGCGCGATCAGCAATGCCATGAACAATGCCAACACCGTGCAGCTGGCGCGCGGCGCGGGTCAGCTCACCTCCGAATACAGCGGCCAGACCAAATATGGCGGGCGCGTGGATGTGGCGCGCGACATCGACAATTCGGTGCTTCAGCAGATCCGCTTCGGCGGCAATTACGCGATCAGCCACCGCCTGTTCACCGAAGTGGACTGGAGCAACGGCAAATTCGCCAATCTGATGGGCCATGGCGGCGAGACCTGGCAGTCGCTGGGGATCTCCAACAGCTATTACAACCAGGCCTTCCCCGGCGTGTACAACTTCCGCCTGCCCAAGGTGAATCAGGCCGCGCTGTTCAACTATTTCTACCAGTACAAGAACGACAGCAGCCTCGACACCTGCGGCGGCACCACCACTGACAACCTCAACTGCGACACGCTGCGCGGCAGCGAGGCCGTCAGCGCCTTCTACCTCACCGGCACGCTGAAAACCGGCAATCTGGAGGTCATCCCGGGCCTGCGTTACGAGCATACCGCCATCCACAACACCTATTGGCTGATGGGTGACGGCGATACGGTGCAGAGCGGCTGGGGCCACAACAGCACCCATTACAATGAATGGCTGCCCAGCCTTTTCGCCAATTACCGCCCCAATTCCAATGCGGTCTATCGCGCCGATCTGTGGTGGAGCTACACCCGCCCCGCCTTCGTCCAGCTGGGCGGCGGCGCGACGGTCAGCGTGGGCGACACGACCACCACCATCACGCAGGGCAATCCCAATCTGAAGCCCATTCAGGCGATGAATGTCGATGCCTCGGGCGAGTGGAAGTTCGGCCGCGAGACCCAGCTGATGAGCGGCTTCTACTACAAGCACCTGCGCAACTACATGTATGACAATGGCAGCGGCTACATCAACAGCGGCACGCTGGCTGAAAACAACACCATCTATCAGCAGCCCGAGAACGGCGGTTCGGGCGATATCTATGGTCTGGAAGCGCAGCTGCGCACCCGCTTCACCGGCCTGCCGGACTGGATGGGCAAGCTGGGCGTCAACATCAACGGCACGCGCCAGTGGACCAGCGTGGACATCGGCGGCGGCGTGATGAAGCAGGTGCAGAATGCTCCGGCCTGGCTCGCCAATGCCCAGCTGTTCTGGGAGAAGGGCCCGGCGGAGGTCGACATCAGCTTCAAATATCGCGGCGAATATGTCTCGCAATATGCGGCGCTGGGCATCGGCACCTGGGACGATCTGTGGGTGAGGCCTCTGAAAACCGTTGATGCGCATGTCGGCTATCAGCTGCAGCGCAATGTGCGTGCCGATTTCTCGGTGGCGAACATCTTCGGGGCCTACAGCTACTGGTCGCATGTCGGCCATGACACGACGGCGATTTCCGATGTGGTCGATTCCGGGCGCACCCTGCTGCTCACGCTGAAGTGGAGCATTTAAGCTGTCACCGTTCGGGGCCATGGCACGGCGCCATGGCCCCTCTTGCCCTGATACCCCCCGGAGTTTTGTGATGATCGCCCAGCCTTTTGCGCGCCGCCTGCGCCTTTTCGGCCTGACACTGGCCATCGGTTTGCAGGCTGCCCTGCCCGCACAGGCGAAGGCCCCCTCCAAGCCTGCCGGAGAACGGATCGAAAGGCTGGTCCTGCTTTACCGCCATGGCGTGCGCGCGCCTCTGCCCGGTGAGGCGGGGCTTGCCGATCTGGCCCCCGCGCCAATGGCGGACTGGTCCACCGCGCCAACCCTGCTCACCCTGCATGGCGCTGAAGCCTTGACCCTGCTGGCGCGCTGGCAGGCCGGACAATGGCGCCATCTTGGCCTGCTGCCCGCCCATGGCTGCCCCAGCCCGCGCGATCTCACGCTCCACGCCAATGCCACAGAGCGCACCATCGCCAGCGCCCATGCTCTGGCCGAGGGGCTGGCCCCCGGTTGCGATCTGCCCGTGGAGCACAAGCCGCTGGGCCAGCACGACGCGCTGTTCGAACCCATGGAAGCGGGCACCGCCACCGTCGATGGCCAGCAGGCCGCTCAGGATGTGAACCGCTACACCGGCGGCGCCCCGGCCATGGCCGCCCGCCAGGCCCCGGCGCTTTCGGTCATGGAACGCATTCTGGGCTGCGACAAGACGCCCAAGCCCTGCCATCTCTCGACCATGCCCGGTGCCATCTCTGCCAGCGCCGATGGCCATGGCCTCTCGCTGACCGGGCCGATCGACAAGGCATCGGGCACGGCGCAGGTCTTTCTGCTGGAGTATATGGAGGGGATGCCGCTGGCGCATATCGGTTGGGGGCGGGCCACGCCTCAGGCCATTGCGCAGGTCAGCCCGCTGCATGCCGCGCTCTTCGACGTGTTCGACCGCTCGCCCTATATGGCCCGGCGCAGCGGCGGAGAGCTGGCGCGGCAGGCCCTCACCGCCCTTTTCGCGCCAGACCAGCCCCGCCTGACGCTGCTGATCGGCCATGACAACAACATCGCCGCGCTGACCTCGCTGCTGGGCGCCGGTTTTCAGGTGCCCGGTCTGGGCCGCAACGATCCGCCGCCCGGCGGCGCTCTGGAACTGGCGCTGGTGCGCCGCCCTGACGGCACAGCCTTTGTCAAAGCCTTCTATGTGGCGGCGACACCCGATCAGGTCCGCCATCTGACCCATTTTAACCCCCGGCATCGCCCCTATGAGCAGGCGCTGACGCTGGGCCTCTGCGCCCGGACCGCCTGCCCTGCCGCCACCTTCCGCCAGCGCCTGACCGCGCGCCTGTTGCCCACTGTCACAAACCGCTGATACGCCGGGCCAATCAGGAGAATCACCGATGATCGACCGCCGAGCCCTGCTGCGCCAATCCCTGCAAGGGGCTGCCCTCGCCTCGCTGCCCGCCGGGCTTGCGCCCATTCTGGCGCGCGCGGCCAGCATCGCGCCCGATCGCCGCAGCGGCACCATCAACGATGTCGCCCATATCGTGGTGCTGATGCAGGAGAACCGCGGCTTCGACCATTATTTCGGCACCATGCCGGGCGTGCGCGGCTTTGGCGACCGCTTCCCCATCCCCCTCCCCTCCGATGCCGATGGCACGCCCCGCACCGTCTGGGACCAGCGCGACGCTGCCGCCACTCCGCCGCGCCGCATGCGCCCCTTCCCGCTCGCCACGCAGCAGGATTTCGACCTGATGCGCATGCTGGGTACGCCGCACACCTGGTCCAACGCGCAGGCGGCGTGGGACAATGGGCGCATGGCGCATTGGCCCGAAGCCAAGACCCAGCGCTCCATGGCCTATTACCAACAGGCCGACATTCCCTTCCAATGGGCCATGGCCGACGCCTTCACCCTGTGCGACGCCTATCACTGCGCGATGCACACCGGCACCAACACCAACCGCCTGTTCCTCTGGACCGGCTCGAACGATCCGCTGGGCAAGGGCGGCGGCCCCGCGCTGGACAATCCGGACGACGATCTGGCCAAGCCCGATGCCGCCAGCCAGCCGCGCTTTTTCTGGACGACCTATCCCGAAAGGCTGGAGGCGGCGGGCGTCAGCTGGCGGGTCTATCAGGATATGGCCGACAATTTCGGCGACAATCCGCTGGCCAATTTCCTGCAATATCGCGCAGCCTATCGCGGCGATGCGGGATCGCGCAAGGTGCTGGCCGACAAGGGGCTCAGCACCCATGCGCTCGACGCGCTGCGCGCCGATGTGCTGGCCGACCGCCTGCCGCAGATCAGCTGGATCGTGGGCACCACCGAAGGGTCGGAGCATCCCGGCCCCTCCAGCCCGGCGCAGGGCGCGGCCTACACCGCCAAGGTGATCGAGGCACTGACCGCCAATCCCGCCGTCTGGGCGCGCACTGTGCTGTTCATCAACTTCGATGAAAATGACGGCTTTTTCGATCACGTCCCGCCCCCCGCGCCGCCCTCGCCCGATGCCGATCTGCCGGGCGGTTTTGCCGGGGCCAGCACCGTTTCCACTTTGGGCGAATACCACCATCTGCGCGCACCCGGCGCCGATGGCGATGATCTCAATCTGCGCGGCCGCCCCTATGGGCTGGGGCCGCGCGTGCCGATGTATGTGCTCTCACCCTGGTCGCGCGGCGGGCGCGTGCATTCAGAGGTTTCCGACCATACTTCAGTGATCCGCTTTATGGAACGCCGCTTCGGCGTGCAGGAACCCAACATCAGTGCCTGGCGCCGCGCCGTCTGCAGCGATCTGACCAGCGCTTTCGATTTCGCGCATGCCGCGCCGGTGCAGCCCATCCTGACCCCCGCCCTGACCTCGACCATGGCCCAGGCGCCGGACCGCAGCGCCCGCGCCCATGCCATCGCCAAACAGCCCGACGCCCATCCGCCCGAGAACCAGCCCCTGCCCACGCAGCATTCCGGTATCCGCCCGGCCTGCCCGGCGCGCTATCAGCTGGAGGTGACGGGAGGCCTGTCCGATGGCGGCGTGGCGCTGACCTTCTCCGCCGGAGAGGGGCTGGCAAGCGTCTTTCAGGTCTATGACCGGCTGAGGCTGGATCTGGTGCCCCGCCGCTTCACCGTCGAGCCGGGCAAGCAGCTCAGCGATCACTGGCCCCTGCATGGCGCGGAAAAGGCCTATGACCTCTGGGTGCTGGGCCCGGCAGGCTTCCATCGCGCTTTTGCCGGCAGGGCGGGCGGGCAGGAGCCCGAACTGATGTGGTCCATCGCCGATGGCCAGCTCAGCCTTACCGTCAAACCGGGGCATGGCGGCGTCAAGGCCAGCGCTCAGGCCTATCGCGCCCATCATCGTGACTGGTCCCCCGCTGCCGAGGGCGGCACCATGCGCTGGCCGCTGGCTCCCACCCATGGTTGGTACGATATGCAGGTCGAGGGCCCCAACGGCTGGCAGCGGCGCTTCGCAGGCCGGATCGATGGCGCATGGGCCGCGATCAGCGATCCGGCGAGCGCTTCATAACTGCCGATGGAGCGCGGGCGGGCCACGCTCCCGCCCCCTCAGCGCCATGATGGAGATGGCCAGAGCGCATGGCCCGGTCATCTCCAAAGGCGAGGCGCCCCCTGCTGCTGCCGATAATCGCGCGGTGACACACCAAAGCGCCGCGCAAAACAGCGCGAGAAATGCGCCGAGCTGGCAAAACCGCAATCCAGCGCGATCCGGGTGATGCTCTCGGGCCGACTGGCCAGGCGCTGCGCCGCCAGATCCAGCCTGCGGTCCATCAGATAGGCGGAGGGCGTGGTGCCCGCCTCGGCAAAGGCCATCTGCAGCGCGCGCTGGGTCACGCCCAACCGCCGCGCCAGCTCCTGCCCGCTCAGTTCCGCATCATCGGGCGAGCGTTCGATCTCGGCCACGGTGCGGCGGAACAGCGCGCCCGCTCCGCGCCCGGCCAGAGCCGTATCGTTGGACAGCACCGCCAGCGCCACCATATCGAGAAAGGACCGTTCCAGCAGAGCGCCCGCCTGATCCCCGGCCTGAAACGGCGCCTCGCTCACCAGCGTGGTCAGCATCTGCCCCACCAGCCCCACCGCAGGCACCGCGGCATCGAGATGGATGGCCCCGCGGATCGCCGCCGCACCCACCCGGTCACGCAGGGCCTGTTCATCGAATTCGGCGATCAGCAGGCTGACATCGCGCGAGGTGTCCAGATCGTAATGATCGTCCAGCCGTAGCAGGGTGAGGTCTCCGGTACCCAGCGTGGCCTCGCGCCCGCATTGGCGGTTGCGGGTGGCGCCGCCTTCCTGAAAATGCAGGATCATGCGCTGCGGCCCCGTGCCCCTTGCCTGCCTTCGCACCCTGGACGAGCAGGAGCGCACCCGCGAAAAGCGGATGTTGCCGACTTCGCATTTGACCAGATCGGCAGGAAATCCCGCCTCCCGGCTGGAGATGGCGATGCCCTGCCAATTCTCCATCGCCCAATCGTTCCAGCAATCGAGCTGGCGCCGCAACGGCAGCTCACGCGTGGAGAGAACTTCCCGCCCCATGATCCTTCCCCTTCTACCCTGCGGGGCACCTTCTGCGGGTGCCCTCGCCCTGCTTTTCGGACTGCTCAATGCGCGATGCAGACCGATTTTTCCTCCGTATAACCGTCCAGCCAGTTCGTCCCGAAATCGCGACCGAGGCCCGATTCCTTGAAGCCGCCAAAAGGCATGTTGGGATCGATAAAGACATGGCTGTTGACCCAGACCGTGCCCGCCTCGATGCGGCGGGTGAGGTCCATCGCCGCGCCGATGTCCTGAGTCCACAGGCTGGCGGCCAGACCCAGCCGGGTGTCATTGGCGCGGGCCAGACCTTCCTCGGCATCGGCCACTTTCGTGATGTTGAGGATGGGGCCAAAGACCTCCTCGCGGGTGAGCTTCGTGTCTTCCGAGGGGTTGAGCACCAGCGCGGGCGAGACGAAATAGCCCTCATCCGGCACCGCGATCTGGCCGCGCAGTTCCACGCCCTGCGCCTTAGCATCGGCCACATAGGCCTGCACCTTGGCCTGATGATCGGCGGACACCAGCGGGTTGAGCTGCGCCGCCGGATCGAGCCCGCTGCCCACGTTCAGCCCCAGCAGGGGCTGCTCCAGCCCGGTGATCAGATCGTCATAAAGCGGCGCCTCGACAAACACGCGCGAGGCCGCCGCGCAGACCTGCCCGCCATTGAGGAAACCGCCCGCCATCAGCCCGGGGATCACCTTGCCGAGATCTGCATCCTTCAGCACCAGAGCCGGGTTCTTGCCGCCCAGTTCCAGCGTGAAATGCTTCATGCCCTCGATGGCGGCATGGCCGATGGCCTTGCCCGTGGCGGTCGAGCCGGTGAAGGAGAGCTTGGCCACCAGCGGATGGCTGGTCAGCGCGCGGCCCGCGACAGCACCGCCGCCCGTCACCACATTGAAGACGCCAGCTGGCACGCCCGCCTCAAGCGCGGTTTCGGCCAGCCACAAAGCGGTCAGCGGCGTCACCTCGGAAGGCTTCAGCACAATGGAGCAGCCCGAAGCCAGCGCGGGCAGCACCTTCCACAGGGCGATCATCAGCGGGAAATTCCACGGCGCGATGCCACCCACCACGCCGACAGGCTCGCGCCGCGTATAGGCCGTCCAATGTGCAGGGCCGCCGGGCAGCGAGACATCGAAGGTACGCCCGCTCAGCTTGGTGGCCAGACCCGCCGCATAGCGGATCCAGTCCACCGAGGCGCCCACCTCGATCATCCGCGCGATATGGATCGACTTGCCCTGCTCCAAAGTTTCCAGTTGGGCGAAGGCTTCGGCGCGGCCCTCCAGCAGATCAGCCAGCTTCAGCAGCACGCGCTCACGATCCGCCGGGCGCAGCAAACGCCAGCGGCCATCGGCAAAAGCCTGATGCGCCGACTGCACGGCAGCGTCCACATCGCCCTCGCTGGCCTCCACGGCCTTGGCCAGTTCCTTGCCGGTGGCAGGATCGAACACCGCGAACTGCCCGCCACCCGAAGAGGCGCGCCACGCGCCCTCGATAAACAGGGCGGGATCGCGCTCCAGAAAGGCGCGCACCGCCGGATCGATGTCATGGGGCCCCTGATACGGCATAGCTCTTCTCCGCCTGTCTGCGGACGGCGCAAGGCCGTCCATGTTATGCCCATCCTTTCTAGCCTTGCGCCGCGCATGGCGCTGTCATCAGTTCCAATGACAGAGGGTGTTTCGCAGCGGCGCTAGAAGGAACCCACAAGGCCTCCCCGGCAAAGGCGAGGCACTCTGGGAGAATCCTGATGACCGTCTCACCCGTGCTGGAGACCCCGCTGCGCGCCGCCCCGGCGGTTGACGCCTATCTTCCCGGCTTCGGCAACCATCTGGCAACAGAGGCCGTGCCCGGCGCCCTGCCCGTGGGCCGCAACTCGCCCCAGCATGTGCCCTATGGCCTGTTTGCCGAGCAGCTTTCGGGCACCGCCTTCACCGCGCCGCGTGTGGAGAACAAGCGCTCATGGCTCTATCGCCTGCGCCCCACTGCGCAGCATCCACCCTTCGTGCCCTATGCGCGCGAGAGCCTGATCCGGGCCAATCCCTATGACAGCGCCCCGCCCAGCCCCAACCGCCTGCGCTGGAACCCGCAGCCGCTGCCGACCGAACCGGTCGATTTCATCGATGGCCTGACGACCTATTGCGGCAATGGCGATGTGGGCACGGGCGTGGGTGTCAGCATCCATCTCTATGCCTGCAATGCCTCGATGCAGGGCCGCGCCTTCTTCAGCGCGGATGGCGAATGGCTGATCGTCCCCCAGCAGGGGCAGTTGCTGATCGTTACCGAACTGGGCCGCATCACCGTGGGGCCGCAGCAGATCGCGGTGATCCCGCGCGGGGTGCGCTTCCGTGTGGAGCTGCTGGATGGCCCGGCGCGCGGCTATATCTGCGAGAACCATGGCGCCATCTTCCGCCTGCCCGATCTGGGGCCGATCGGCAGCAACGGCCTCGCCAATCCGCGCGATTTCGAGACGCCGCTCGCATGGTTTGAAGACAGCGATGAGCCCACGCAGGTGGTGCAGAAGTTTCAGGGCCATCTCTGGACCTCCACGCTGGATCACTCGCCCCTCGATGTGGTGGCATGGCACGGCAATCTGGCGCCCTATCGCTATGATCTGACGCGCTTCAACACGATCAACACCGTGTCCTTCGATCATCCCGATCCCTCGATCTTCACGGTTTTGACCTCCCCTACCAATACACCTGGCACGGCCAATTGCGATTTCGTGATCTTCCCTCCGCGCTGGATGGTGGCCGAGGATACCTTCCGCCCCCCATGGTTCCACCGCAACGTCATGAGCGAGTTCATGGGGCTGATCCACGGCGCCTATGACGCCAAGGCAGGCGGCTTCGCGCCGGGCGGCGCTTCGCTGCACAATCAGATGTCGGGCCACGGGCCCGATCAGGCCAGCCATGAGGCGGCGGTGAAGGCAAAGCTGATCCCGCACCGCATCGAGAACACCATGGCCTTCATGTTCGAGAGTTGCCACGTCTTCGTGCCCACGCGCTTCGCGATGGAAACGCCGCTGATGCAACTCGATTACGACGACTGCTGGGCCGGTTTTCAGAAGGCCCAGGTTCCTCTCAGCCTTCCCCTTTCAGGAGTGGCACAGTGACCCTGCCCCGGATCGACCATACCCATGAGCCCAGCCTGACGAGCTGGGTCGCCTCGGCCAACGGCCATGCCGACTTCCCGATCCAGAATCTGCCGCTGGGTGTGTTCTCGCCCCAAGGCGCTCAGCCGCGCATCGGTGTCGCCATCGGTGACAGTGTGCTGGATCTGGCCGCCATCGCCAGCCTTCTGCCCGAGGCGATGCAGCCTGCGGCGGGCCAGTCCTCCCTGAACGCCCTCTTCGCCCTGCCGCCCGAGGATCGCACCCTGCTGCGCCGCCGCCTCTCGCAACTGCTGAGCGACGAGGCCCATCGCCGGGACGTCGAAACCGCGCTGCATCCGCTGTCCGAGGTCACGCTGCATCTGCCCGCGCGGATCGGCGACTACACCGATTTCTATGTCGGCATCCATCACGCCACCAATGTCGGCAAGCTGTTCCGGCCCGACAATCCGTTGCTGCCCAACTACAAATATGTGCCGATCGGCTATCATGGCCGCGCCTCCTCGGTGCGCCCCAGCGGCGAGCCCGTGGTGCGCCCGCGCGGCCAGCGCAAGGCGCCCAATGCCGATGTGCCGGTCTTCGAGCCCAGCGCCCGCCTCGACTATGAGCTGGAACTGGGCATCTGGGTGGCGCAGGGCAATGCTTTGGGCACCACCATCCCGATTGGCGAGGCCAGCGAGCATATCGCCGGGCTCAGCCTGCTCAACGACTGGTCCGCGCGCGATCTGCAGGCGTGGGAGTATCAGCCGCTCGGGCCGTTTCTGGCGAAGAATTTTCACACCACCATCTCGCCATGGGTGGTGACGGCGGAGGCTTTGGCGCCCTACCGCATCGCCCAGCCCGCGCGGCCCGAGGGTGATCCGGCACCGCTGCCCTATCTGCTGGACGCGCAGGATCAGGCGCAGGGCGCTTTGTCGCTGACGCTGTCGGTCTGGCTCTCCAGCGCGAAGATGCGCGAGGAAGGCCGTGCCCCGCTGCGCCTTTCGCAAGGCCCGGCCAGCAATATGTACTGGACCTTGGCGCAGATCGTGGCGCATCACGCCTCGGGCGGGTGCAACCTCAATCCCGGCGATTTGCTTGGGACGGGCACCATTTCCGGCCCCACGCCAGACAGCTATGGCAGCCTGCTGGAGATCACCGAAGGTGGCAAAAACCCCTTCACCCTGCCCACCGGCGAGACGCGCAGCTTCCTTCAGGATGGCGACGAAATCTCCATCACCGCCAGCGCCCATGCCCCGGGGCGCGCCTCCATCGGTTTTGGCGAGTGCCGCGCGGTCATTCTGGCCACGCCGGCATGATCCGCCTGCATGGCTACTGGCGGTCGGGCACGTCCTATCGCACGCGGATTGCGCTGAACCTGAAAGGGATCGCCTATGAACAGGCCACCCATGATCTGCGCAAGGGCGAGCATAAGGACAGCGCCTTCCTCGACCTGCAGCCGCAGGGACTGGTTCCCGCGCTGGAGGTCGAGGGCGAGGTGCTGATCCAGTCCCCCGCCATTCTGGAATGGCTGGAGGAGGTCCATCCGCAACCGCCCCTGCTGCCTGCTGGTCCGGTCGGGCGGGCGCAAGTGCGGGCGATGGCTGCCGTGGTGGGCTGCGACATCCATCCGGTGAACAATCTGCGCATCCTCAAATCTCTGCGTGCCGATCTGGGGGCCGATGAGGCGCAGGTCAGCGCATGGATCGCACGCTGGATCACTGAAGGCTTTGCGGCTCTGGAACAGCTGATCGCCCGGCACGGCGGCGCCTATGCCTATGGCGAAACGCCCACGCTGGCTGACATCTATCTGGTGCCGCAGGTCTATGCCGCCGAACGCTTCGGTGTCGATCTCAGCCCCTATCCCCGCCTGACCGCCGCTGCGGCTCATGCCCGCCACCATCCCGCTTTCATCAAGGCTGCCCCCGAAGCGCAGCCCGACGCCGACTGACACGATAAAACCCTCAAAGGAGCCGATCATGGCCAAGCCTTTTGCTTCCTCTGCCGATACTGCCCCGAAAAAAGAAACGCTCGAAGTGCTGGCCGACGGCGTCTACGCCTTGACCGCCGAGGGCGATCCCAACGTCGGCGCCATCGAGGGCGAGGATTTCCTCGTGGCCTTCGAGGCCCGCGCCACACCTGCCGCCGCCCGCGACTGGCTCGCCAAGCTGCGCGAGCATACCGACAAGCCGGTCAAATATCTGGTCCTCACCCATTATCACGCCGTCCGCGTGCTGGGCGCCAGCGCCTTCGAGGCCGAACACATCATCACCAGCAATGTGACCAAACAGCTGATCGAGGAGCGCGGCCAGCAGGATTGGGACAGCGAATTCGGCCGCATGCCGCGCCTGTTCAAGAATCCCGAGGAAATCCCCGGCCTGACCTGGCCCACCGAAACCTTCGCCACCGAACACCGCATCGAACTGGGCGGCGACCGTGGCGCCATCGAGCTGAAGTTCTGCGGTCGCGGCCATACGGCGGGCGATATCGTGGCCTGGCATGACAAGTCCAAGACGCTCTTCGCGGGCGATCTGGTGGAAGCCGAAGCCGCGCTCTATACCGGCGATGCTTTCCACTTCGACTGGTCCACCACCACGCTCGACAATGTGAAGGCCTTCCGCGCCGAGAACCTGATCGGCGGACGCGGCGCCATCGCCAAGGGCACCGCCGCCACCGATGCCGCCATCGAACAGACCCGCGACTTCCTCAAGGGCATGATCGAGCATGTCGGCAACGCCCACAAGAATGGCGGCACGCTGAAAGACGCCTTCCTCGCCACCCATAAGGCGCTCTCGCCCAAGTTCGGCATGTGGCCGATCTTCGAACACTGCCTGCCCTTCGACGTGCAGCGCCTGTGGGATGAGTTCGACGGTATCGACTGGCCGCGCATCTGGACCATGGAGCGCGACCGCGAGGTCTGGGCCCAGCTGCAGGACTGAGAGGAACCATCATGACCGCTACGAACAAGAAGGGCGGCATTCCGGTCTGGCGTGACATGGGTGTCACGCCAAATCCGGCCCGGGAGGATGATGCCGAGGTGGTGATCGTGGGCGGAGGGCCGGTGGGCCTGACGCTCGCGCTCGATCTGGGCCGCCGGGGCCGCCGGGTGCTGGTGCTCAACAAGCGCGATATCATCGCCGCCGGATCGAAAGCGATCTGCTTCTCCAAGCGCACGCTGGACATCTGGAACCGTCTGGGCGTGGGCAAGGCTATGGTCGAGAAGGGCGTGGTCTGGAATGTCGGCAAGGTGTTCTGGGGCGCTCAAGACGAGCCTGTCTACAGCTTCGACATGCTGCCCGTGAAGCATCAGCAGATGCCCGCTTTCATCAACCTGCAGCAGTATCACGCCGAGGAGATCCTGATCGAGGCAGTAATTGCCCTGCCCAATGTGACGTTGCGCTGGGGTCATGAAGTTACCGAGATCGCCCAGTCCGCCGATAGCGCGCGGCTGACGGTGCGCTCGGATGAAGGCGCCTATTGCATCGACGCGCCATGGGTGGCGGCCTGTGATGGCAGCACCTCGCCCCTGCGCCATATGCTGGGGCTGGATTTCGAGGGGCGTATCTTTGAGGACAATTTCCTCATCGCCGACATCCGCCTCAAGCAGGATCGCCCTGCTGAGCGCTGGTTCTGGTTCGATCCGCCCTTCAACCCCGGCCAGTCGGCCCTGCTCCACAAGCAGCCCGATGATGTGTGGCGCCTCGATTTTCAGCTAGGCTGGAACATCGACCGCGAGGCCTGCATCAAGCCCGAAAATGTCGCACCCTATGTGCGCGGCATGCTGGGCGAGGATGTGGAATTCAAACCCGAATGGTACAGCGTCTACACCTTCCAGTGCCGCCGCATGGCGCGCTTCGTCCATGACCGGGTGATCTTCGCCGGGGACAGCGCTCATCTCGTTTCGCCTTTCGGCGCACGGGGTTGCAATGGCGGCGTGGCCGATGCCGACAACCTCGGCTGGAAGCTGGATCTGATCCTGCGCGGCGAGGCACCCGAGGATCTGCTGGAAAGCTACAATGACGAAGCCATCGCCACGGCGGATGAGAACATCCTCAACTCCTCGCGCTCGACCGATTTTCTGACGCCCAAATCGGAAACCAGCACCGCTTTGCGCAATGCCGTGCTGGAACTGTCGGAAACGCATGCCTTTGCGCGGCCTTTCGTCAATTCCGGGCGGCTGTCGACGGCGGTGTCCTATCCGCATTCGCCGCTCAGCACAGAAGACGGTTTGCAAGGCGGCATCACCCCCGGCTCGGTGGCTCTGGATGCGCCGGTCGGGAACGGCTGGCTGCTCGATCATCTGGGGCAAGGCGATTTCGTGCTGCTCAGCGCGGATGGCACCGCCCCCGAAATCGAGGGTCTGCGCAGCCTGAATGTCGCGGACCTCGGCGACAGCGAAGGCCTTGTGGCCCAGCGTTACGCAATGGAACCCGGCGCCGCCTATCTGATCCGCCCCGACCACTATGTTGCGGCGCGCTGGCACCAGCCCTCCGCGCATCAGATCAGCGCAGCCTTGCAGCGCGCGAAGGGATTGCACGCATGAGCACGATCAACCTTGCCCCCAACATCGCCCGGCCAGACGATTTCTACGCCCGTCTGGTCAGCCTGCATGACGGGCTGGACATGAAGGCCAGTGCCGTCGTCAACGCCAAGCTGATTTTCCTTCTCGCCAACCATATCGGTGATGAGGATGTGCTGCGCGAAGCCCTGACTCTGGCCGCCGCCAAACAGCCTGCAACCCGGCCGCAAGCGCCTTGCGCGCAGGCAGCCTGAGACCTTCCCGCGTTGCGGCGATGGCATGGCTCCATCGCCGCAACGCCATACTGCCGGGCGATTGCAATTCGCCCGCAAAGCTGCTTGACTGATACCGATAAGAACAGGCCGCCTTGCTGACGGAAGGATGTGGCCGGGAGAATGCGATGGTTGTGGGATCTGTCCTCTATGAGGCGCTGATCGATGCCACCGGCACGGGCGCGCTGGCCGATGTGCTGCTCTCGGCAGCAGATCAGGCCGCCGGTGTCGATGAAATCTTTGGCTATTGGCTCGATGAGCGCGGACGGGTCTTCGTGATCGTCTCTTCGGGCCATGTCGGATCGTCGCAAAGCCGCGCGGACCGCTATGCCAGCCAGTATCATGCACTCGATCCGTTGGCGGGCATGGCGCATTATCACGGCAAGGATATGCGCATGGCCCGGCTGGCGGCCAGCGATGTGCATCACTCCGCCTATCGCCGCGAATGCTACGACCATCCCGGTTTCGCCGAGAAGATCGCCTTTGCCCGCGCGCGCGGCGGGCGCAATTTCGTACTCAACTTCTACCGCCGCAAGGAGCAGCCGGTCAGCAGCCTCGACACGCTGAGCGAACTGGCCGAACTGGCCTTTCCCCTGCTGCGCAAACATGTCGATCTGGCGCGCGACGACACCGATCTGCCCATCGTCGCCAAGCTGGAGCAGCGGCTGACCAACACCTATCCCCTGCTCAGCCGCCGCGAGCGGGAAGTCTGCGCCCGCACCCTGACGGGCATGACCGCCGAGGCCATCGGCATCGACCTGTCCGTCAGCGAGACCACCGTGCTGACCTATCGCCGCCGCGCCTATGAACGCTACAATCTCTCCAATTCGCAGGAGATGCTGGGGCGCATCCTGTTCTGAGCCTTACGGCCAGCCCACCCCATCCAGCACCAGCTTGATGCCGATGGCGATCATCAGCGCATAGATGATGCGATAAAAACGCGCGGGATCGACCTTGCGCACCAACACCACGCCCCCCATCGTCGCGGCCAGCGCCACCGGCATCAGCGCGGCGGAGGCCAGCAGATTGGCCCGGCTGAACTGCCCCAGCGCCAGATAGGCGGGCACCTTGATCCAGTTCATAAAGGCAAAGCAGATCGCCGTGGACCCGACCAGCGCATCGCGCGGCAGGCGGCGCGGCAGCACCCACATCTGAAACGGCTGCGCCCCGGCATGCGCCACCTGACTGCCAAAGCCCGAGCCGATCCCGAACAACACCCCCAGCCAGCGCGGCGATGTGGAGGGCAGCACCACCGCATTGCCCCGCTCCTGCCACAGGCGTTGCAGACCAAACAGCAGCGACAGCGCGCCAACCGTCCCCAGCACCGCGCTTTCCGAAACGCGCGCGGCGAAGAGATAGCCCAGCAACACGCCCATCGCCATGCCGGGCAGCATCACCAGCAGCACGGTGCGATCCCAGCTTTTGCGGAACGACCAGACGCTGACGACATCCTGCACCACCAGAATTGGCAGCAGCACCGCCGCGCTTTCCAAGGGCGGATTGGCCAGCGCCATCACCGGCATGGCCAGCGCGCCGATCCCGGCAAAGCCCCCTTTCGACATGCCCGAGAGGATCACGGCAACACCCGCGCAGATCACGGCAGGGGCACTATCAAGCATGGAGAACCGCTTTCAAAACCGGGGGCAACACATGGCCGTGATGCGGTTGCCATGGGCGCCGGTCAACAGCAACCCTTGCGGTTAAAACGGACCTTCAGCGGAACGTATAGCCCCCATCGCAGCAGAGCGTGCTGCCGGTCATATTGGTGTTGTCCAGCAGGAACAGTGCGGCATGGGCTTGCTCTGCGACGCTGGCCGGGCGCTCCAGAAGGCATAGTTGCCGCCATTGGGCATAGGCGACCTCGCGCTGATCGGCGGGCCGATTGCGCCAAAGCTCGCTGTCGGTCGTTCCGGGAGACAGGCAGTTGACGCGGATGGGCGCCAGCTCGACCGCCAAGCCCCGCGCCAGCCCTTCAAGCGCGGCATTGCAGGCGGCATAGGCCGGGGCGCCGATCGGGCGCTGAGACGCCGCCCCGGACATCAGCACCAACGAGGCGTCGCTGCGCAGCACCGGCAAGGCCGCATACACCGCCCAATATTGCCCCCAGAATTTCGCCTGAAACAACGCCTCGCTGGTGGCCGTATCGCCATGGCGAAAGGGGCCGGTGCGATAGGAGGCCGCCGGGGTGAACAGGCCGGATAAAGCCTCGCCCTGCGGGACGCCTCGCGCAAAGAAGGTTGTGAGTGCCTCGCGATCCGTGATGTCCACGAGCGTGCCCTTCGCACGATCCCCGAGTTGGGCCAAAGCCTCTGCCAGACGCTCCGGCGAACGCCCGCCGATCCAAACCCGATCCCCGCGTGCTACCAGTTGCCGCGCCGTGGCCAGGCCGATCCCCGAAGTGCCGCCAAGGATGGCGTATAAGCGATTTTCAGTCATGCCCGCGATGCTATTGCCGCATCAGATGCCGTTAAAGCGATATATTTTCCTGTCATTCACGCATAAAATTCTCCATTCATCGGCCATGACTCATATCCCCGGCGACGATCCCGGCGTTTTCCTCGCCGTCTGTGAGGCAGGCAGCTTCGCGGCTGCCGCTTCAGGCATCGGCCTGTCGCCTTCCGCCGTGGCCAAGGCCGTGGCGCGGCTGGAACAAAGGCTGGGGATCGCGCTGTTTCATCGCACCACCCGTCGGCTCTCGCTGACCGGGGAAGGCATCATCTATCGCGACCATTGCCACATCACGCGCGCGGAAATGGCCCGCGTGGAGACCATGCTCTCCGCCTCGACGCGGCATCCGGCGGGAACGGTCAGGGTCAGCCTGCCGCCCTTGTTGGGGACACACATCATCGCCCCGGCGCTTTACGAACTGTGCCGCCTCTGGCCTTTGCTCAGCTTCGATATTGCCCTGTCCACGCAAAAGGCTGAGCTGTCCGCAGGTGACATCGATCTGGCGGTCCGCATTGGCGATTTGCCCGATCTGCCTGCTGTCATGGCGCGACGGCTGGGGTTGCAGCGTGTCGCCCTCTGCTGCTCCCCCGCCTGTCTGGCCGAGCGCTCACCACCCGAAAACGTCGAGGATCTGGCAGATCACAGGCTGATCGCCACGCGGCGTGATCATCGCCCCCTGCCCTGGCTGTTCCGCGAAGTTGACGGCACGCTACGCAGCATCACGCCTCACGCGGCGCTGATGCTGGACGGCAGTCTCTTGACGCTGTCAGCCATTCGCGCCGGTCATGGCATAGGGCTGGTGCCGCGCTGGCTGGTGCAGGATGAAATCGCCAGCGGCGCGCTGATCAGCGTGCTGGACGACCGGCTGGCCGGTCATCTCCCGGTCCATGTGTTGTGGCCCGCCGCCCCCGCCATGCTGCCCCGCCTGAGGGTCAGCATCGATACCATTGTCGCGACGGCGCAAAAAGCCGTCGAAGATGGCTTGCTGATCTGAACGCCCGAGTTCGGGCAAGGGATCAGGCCGCCATCCCCAAGGCCGGCTCTTCCACAGACAGGCCCAGCAAAGCTTTTCGGAATAAGGATTTGACCAGACGGTCTTCAAGAATGCGCCCCGCCACATACAGCACCGCAAACATCGCCGCGAAGACATAGGCGGAGGTCGGCGAAGGCTTCTTGTCCTGCCCTTCGGACAGGTCGGTGCCGTCCTTTTTCGGCTTGTCTGGAGCCGGGGCGCCCAGAGCCTTGTCGATCGGGCTTTGCGGCAGCTCCACGAGTTTTTTCACGTCCTTGTGCCCCGCCACCGCCGGAGCAGCGGGCTTTTCCAATGTGCCCAGAACGATCGTCAGCTGCGCAAAGGCCAGAAACAGCAAAGGTGCGAGAAAGCAGAACAGCAGCGCCCGGCTGCTCAGCCGATAATGCAGCTCTGCCCCCGCCGCGCTCTCCCTGATCTGCAGCACCCCGCCATCGAAGACCGACATGCTGTCCTGCGCCGCCTGATCCTTCTTGCGGAATGTCAGCGTGTCGCCCCGCCTTTCGCGCGCCGTGCCAGACTGTCGGAACAGCGGATCGAGCCTGCCAAAAGCCTCCTCACGCGACTGCCCCGCAGCCAGCGGCAGGCTGCCCGTGATATGCCAGATCCTGTCGAGCCAATGCAGTGTCACATCAAATCCTTCAGAAGAATGCGCCTTATTCGGCGGGCATCACCTCGGCAGGCCGCGCGAAGCGGTCTTTCAGCGCATTCCATCCTTCGGTGAAGGGATAGGTCATCTGCTCGCGGATCGACATGCGGCGACCGCCTTCCATGCCCAGCAGTTCGGCCTCGCCATCGATGCAGGTGCCGAACATGCGATCGATAAAGATGTAGGTGCCAGCGTAATTGCTGCGGCTGGCCTCGAAATCCTGCGAATGATGCACGCTGTGATGTTCGGTGGTGTTGAAGACGAAGCGCCACCAGCGCGGCGTGTTGAAACGCACATTGATATGCTGATAGGTGCTGACCGCCATGCCAATCGCCCCCGCCAGCAGCGCGGCGCGCGGCAGGAAATCGAAAAAGCCACCCACGCCCAGCCCGATCAGGAAGATCTCGACCGGATTGCCCACCGCGCCTTTGTTGATGTTGAGCTGGGTGATGTAGTGATGCACCGAATGGGGCAGCCAGAGCGGATACCAATTGTGCATCCCGCGATGCATCCAATATTGACCGAAATCGAAGATAAAGGAGATCAGGAAGGCCTGCACCAGCAGCGGCAGCCCCATGAACCAGGTGAACTTCTCCCAATCGAAGGCATGCTGCACGGCTTTGACCATCACGCCCGAGCCGATGTAGCCGTTCACCAGCCGCACCAGCGTGTAGCCCAGCCCGACATAGAACAGATCGGTGACCAGCTCCTTCCATGTCAGCCGCCAGCTGCGATAGCGCGGATTGACCCATTCCAGACCCAGCAGCAGCACTTTAAAACCGATGCCGATCCCCACCGCGGTGGAGGTCTTGGCGATGGAATTGGGCGCATAATACCAGAACAGGATCAGCGCGAAGAGCATGGTGGGCTGAAACCAGGTGAAGACGAAGCGCTTGAGCGGCCCGCCCTCCACGCGCGGGATGTTCTCCCACCCGACCGTCACCGGGGCCTGAGCCCCGATCAGCCTGTTGCCGACGCGAACCGCTTCCATAAGCTTTCCCTCATGATGTGGGGGCAGCTTCATAAAAGCACCCCCATCACGCCAGAGGCCAATATCTTATGAAGGCCATAGATACGCTCTATGCCCCAGTGCATCGCGTGGGGATTTGCGCGACTTTCTCCCCTATGCCGATCAGTGACAAGAAATTTGCCAGCCGCGTCGATTGGAATCTGATGCGCACCTTCGTGGACATCGTGCGCGCGGGCGGCATCGGCGCAGCGGCGCGGCAGCTCAACCGCCAGCAGCCCAGCATCAGCGCGGCGCTGAAACGGCTGGAGGAAAGCGTCGGCGCCACGCTGCTTCACCGCACCGCCACAGGCGTGGAGATGACCACGGCAGGCCGTGCGATGATGGCCCTGTGCGAGGATATGCTCGAATCGGCACGCATGATGCCGCATCAGATCGCGCAGGCCACCAAGCGCGTCGAAGGCATCGTGCGCATCCAGATCATCTCCGGGCTGGTCTCGCCCGAATTCGACGAGGCCATCGCCAGCTTCCATGTCCGCAATCCCGACATCCATATCGAGATCCGCGTCTCGCCCTGGCGGCAGGTGCTCGACGCCATCGAGCAGGGCGAGGTGGAGATCGGCGTGGGCTATGACAACAATGTGCGCGGCTCGCTGATCTATGAGCCGCTGTTTACCGAGCGCCAGCAACTCTATTGCGCGCGCAACCACCGCCTGTTCGGCTATCGCGTCGGCCGCCTCAACGAGTTGAAGGATGAGGGCTTCGTCCTCACCGGCGAGGATGAGATCGAAACCATCACCCAATTGCGCCGCCGCTACCGGCTGGGCATGAAGGTCAGCGGCATGGCCGAGGACATCAATGAGGCCCGGCGCCTGATCCTGCAGGGCGTGGGCATCGGCTTTCTGCCGATCATGGCGGTGGAGGATGAGGTGGCCAAGCGCAAGCTGTGGCCGATGCTCCACACCGAATTCGAGCCTTCCTACGAGCTGTTCCTGCTGGCCCGCGCCGAGCCCGCGCGTGACACGGCCACCCAGCTTTTCCTCGATGAAGTGGTGCGGCGCATCCGTGCGCAGCGCCGATCCTAGGGAGGGCATAGTGTGGATCTATGGCTTTCATCGCAAATTTGCATCTGCCCTGATGACCCACCCTGCATCAGTCTTCCCCCAAGCCGGAAACCGGCGTTCCAGACGGGAATCGATATGAAGGACAAGCTGTTCAATCTGGTGCCCCCGGCGATGGTCGCCATGGTGATCCTGTTCTGGTGGATGGGTCCCAAGGTGCTGGTCGACAATTCATGGACCATCATCGTGATCGGCCCGCTGATCACCGTGATCGTGCTGGGGCTGGAATTCGTGCATGAGCGGCACGCCGGCTGGCGCATGAACTGGCAGGAGTTCTTCACCGACCTGTTCTATGTCGTGCTGGGATCGACCGCCATTGAGCGGGCTTCGGATTTCCTGACCAAAACACCGCTGAAAGACCTCAAGCAAGCGCTGGGCATTGCCACACCATGGGCCGAGCATATGCCCTTTCTTGCGCAGGTGGCGCTGGCGGTCTTTATCGTGGAATTCGGCCAGTACTGGATGCATCGCCTGATGCACAACAAGCTGCCCTTCTGGCTGGTTCATGCGCCGCATCACCACATCACCCAGCTCAATGCGGCCAAGGGCGCGGTGGGCAATCCGATCGAACTGTTCCTCATCAGCCTGAGCGTGCTGGCCTTGTTCGACCTTCAGGAGAAGGCCCTGTTCTGCGCCTTTGGCGTAATGACGGTGGTCTCCACCTTCGCCCATGCCAATGTGCGCGCCGATCCGCCGTGGTTCTATTCCTTCTTTTTCACCACCATCCAGCATCACAGCCTGCATCACTCGACCGATTATGAAAGCACCCGCTGCAATTACGGCAATTCGCTGATCCTGATCGACCGCATCTTCGGCACCTTCCGCAGCGGTGAGGCCAGCATCGTGGGTCAGGATGACCGCAAGCGGCTGTCCATCCGCGAGCAGATGATCTTCCCCTTCCAGCCCCTGATCGATGCCTACAAACAGCGCCGTCAGCAGGCCGCGCTGCAACCCAGCGGTGATGCAACGGCATGACGACATTGCGCGCCAAGCTCACGAGTGCGGCGCGCGGCGCCCTTGCCCGGGGCGATTTTGCCGGGACGCAGCGCCATGCCGCAGCGCTGGTCGCCAACGATCCCAACGATGCCGAGGGCCATTTCCTGATCGGGATTGCCGAGGCGGGAGCGGGGCGCATCAGGCTGGCAGTTCCCCATCTCGAACACGCGGTGGCGCTTGATGCTCAAGGGGAATATCGCGCACAACTGGCCCGGCTGCTGATCATGCTACGGCAAGATGGAGAGGCGGCGGCCATGCTCCGCGCCGCCGAAACAGCGCCCCCCACCGATGCGCTCAGCCGCGACACGATGGGCTGTGTCTATGCCCGTCTGGGCGATCACACCGCCGCCCTGCCCCATTTCGCCGAAGCCGTCCGGCTTGAGCCGCGCAACAGCGAGTATCTCTACAATCAGGCGGTGACGCTCAATTTCCTTGGCTGGGTGGATGAGGCCGATGCCGCGCTCGAAGCGCTGATCGCGTTGGAGCCGGGCCATGCCCGCGCCCATCACCTGCTGGCCAGCCTGCGCAAGCAAACCCCCGAAACCCAACATATCGAGCGCCTGACCCGCACCCATGCGCAGGCACGCGATGACCGCAGCAAATTGCTGCTGGGCTATGCACTCTCCAAGGAACTGGAGGATGTGGGCAGGCCCAGGGAAGCGCTGACCCAGCTTTGCGCGGTCAATGCCGCCTATCGCCAAACCTTGCCCTACAGCTTCGCGCAGGACGCCGCCGCTTTCGACGCCATGGAAGCCCATTGGCCGCAACTGGCCCAAGCCCCCAACAGCGGTGCGCCGCAAGACTCGCCGATCTTCATCATTGGCATGCCCCGCACCGGCACCACGCTGATCGACCGCATCCTCTCCTCCCATCCCGAGGTGGAAAGCGCCGGAGAGCTGCAGGCCATGCCGCTGGCGGTCAAAAAAGCCTCAGCCACGCGCAGCCCGGTCATTCTGGACCCCGAAACCGTCGCGGCGGCAGCGCTGAAAGATATGGGCGAGATCGGGCGCGACTATCTGCGCAGCGCCAGCCATCACCGCCGCGACACCACCCGCCGCTTTACCGACAAATTCCCCGGCAACTTCCACTATGTCGGCTTTATCGCCAAGGCGCTGCCTCAAGCACGGATCGTCTGCCTGCGCCGGCATCCGATGGACACGGTGCTCAGCAATTTCCGCAATCTCTTCGCGATCAGCTCGCGCTACTATGATTACAGCTACGATCTGCTGGATATCGCGGCCTATTACGCCCGTTTCGACCGGCTGATGGCCTTCTGGCATCAGGCCTTGCCGGGCCGCGTGCTGGAACTGCGCTATGAGGATGTGATCGAAGATCAGGAGGGCCAGACCCGCCGCCTGCTGGATCATTGCGGGCTGGACTGGTCGGAGGCCTGCCTGAATTTCCACACCAACAGCGCCCCGGTTTCCACCCCCAGCGCCGCGCAGGTGCGTCGCCCGCTCTACAAGGATGCGGTGGCGCGCTGGAAGCAGCATGCCGAGGTTCTGGCCCCGGTGGCGCGCTTTTTCGAAAGGTCAGGCATTGCATTGGACTAGCCCCCTACTGGCCTCAGGCCTGATCGCCTCCCTTGCCGCTCCCGCGATGGCGGCCTCACAGCCCGACACAAGGCTGGTCACCTACCATGGCGAGATCTGCCTTATGATCTCCGGCCACCGTGACAATCCGGCCTCCGCCGTGCTGATCGAGGATCATGCAGTGTCCGTCGAAGGCAGCCGCAACTGGCGCGTGCGCGTGCCGGTCACCACTCTGCGCCAATGGGCAACGCCCTTTGCGCGAAGGATTGCGATCACAACCACAGGGCAGACCGAGCCCGCCATGGCGGATCTGCCCATCGGCCTGCTGGGCCACACCACCGATCTTGCCGCCCTGACCATCGGGCAACGCTAGCCCCCAGCGCTTCTGCTGGCCATCCCCTGCCCCGTGAGGTATGGTCCGCAAGCAGTCGCCACAAGGCGACGCTTCGCAGGAGATGATGCATGACCACCCGCCTGATGGGCCTCGCCGCCCTGCTGGCCGCCGCGACGATGGCGACCGCGGCCTCTGCGGCCACCACCACAAGCAACCCCTTCGCTCAGGACAAGGCCGTGCTGCAGCTGAGCGACCTTGATCTTGCCACGCCTCAGGGCCAGCACCGCCTTGCCATCCGCATGGATCAGGCCGCCCGCGCCGTCTGTGGTGAGAAGATGGCCAGCGTGCATCTCGCACTTGAGGATCAGGCCCGCGCCTGCCGCGCCGAAGTGCTGGCCGATATCCGCAGCAAGATCGAGGCCCGCAGCGCTCTGGCTGACAAGCCTTCGGCAGTCCGCCTCGCCTCCAATCGCTGACACAGCATCGCCTGCCGGTGGTCCACCCCCGGCAGGCTGACGCTTCACTTCCCGATCTTCCTCGGCTTCTTCCACCATGACAGCGTGTGCTGGTCATGCGCGGAACTCCACACACCTGCCTTGGTGTAACGCAAGGCCCCACTGCCTGCCGCCGCACCAACCCGCGCGCGGATCGCCAGCGTCACGGGATCGATCACCGCAAATTGCTGATCGTCGGTGGTGCGCAGCCAAACCTTGCCGCCGCCAGTGTCGATATCGCCCCATTTGAGGTTATCACCCACCTTCACCCGGCCTGATACCGCACCGCTGTCCTTGTCGACGCGTGCCAAAGTGCCGTCACCCTGCTCCTGCACCCAGACGGCGCCCTCACCCACGGCGAGAAAGCCGGGGGTCTTCCCCAGAGCCGTCCGGGCGGTGACCCTGCTGGTCAACGGATCAATGCGCTGCACCGATTGCTGATCGCTGCTCACGGCCCAGAGCGCGCCATAGCCGAAGGCCAGATAGAAGGTGCCCGGATCCACGGTGATGCTGCTCACCACCCGGTTGCTGCCCGGATCGACGCGGGCAATCACGCCTTTCTCATCGCTGGCCACCCAGATCGAACCGGCGCCTTCCACCACATTCAACTCACCCTTGGGGTTGGCGATGCCGGTGGGAATGGTGGCGGTGATGGTCCCCGTCCGCGTATCGATCCGCTTGAGCGCGCCCTCCTTGCAATCGGCCACCCACAGCGTGTGGTGAGACAGCGCCATGGCCCCGCAAGGATGCGCCATGGCCACCTCGGCCAGCTTGCCCTTGCGTGACCAATGCTCCACCCGGCCCCGGTTGGTGGCCCAGACGGTCTTGCCCTCAACGGCAAGAAAATCGGCGAAACCGGGCACCTCGATCACCTGCGCAGTCTGGGCTTGCGCCATCACTGGCAACACGCAGCCCGCCGCCGCCATCCATAAAGCCCAGAGCCTGCGCATAAAAGCCTCCCCCAAAGATCAGGCCAGCTGTGCGATATAGGCGCGCCAACCGCCCAGTTCGGTAATGTCCCTCGCGCCGGTCATCGCGCGGGGCTCGGCGACAAAGCCCTTCACGCTGGTGCCATCCTCCAGCGTCACCGTGCCGATGGCCAGCGGCGCGGGTACTTCCACCACAAAGCTGCCGAATTCGGCCACGCCCAGCTCATAAACCTCCACCGCGATGGCCGCCCCGCTCTCATCATAGACCAGCGCGGGCTTGGGCGGCACGCTGTAGGCCATGGCATAGAGGCGATAGGTCGGCGCCGTCTGGAACGCGCCCACAAACGTCGCCTCACGCGAAGTCAGCTGCCAATGCAGCGGCATATCCTTGAGGTGAGCACCCACAACCGCCAGTTTCACAGTCTGCATTTTACCCTCCAGATCCAAAGGTGGCAGCATCGGCAAATCCGACGCCGAGAAATAGGAATCCGCCTCGGCCAGCAACGCCATATCGCTGTCAGCCGGGCCGATCAGCGTGATGCCAAAGCCGGTACCATTGGCGCGCGCGCCCGCCGGAACCGCCACGGCGGCCATATCCAGCAGATTGACGAAATTGGTGTAGGCCCCAAGATTGCTGTTGAGCGCAATCGGCGCAGCCTCCAGCTCCCGCACCCGGAAGGTGGTGCCGGTGGTGGGGAAGGCCAGCATGCCGACCTGCGTCCACATCTCATCGGCCTGACGCTTCAGATCGGCCAGACGATAGATGCCGTTGAAGACCTCCACAGCGCTGATCCCGGTGCCGGGTTCGACCACCTCGCGCACGGTGTCATCGATGGCTTGCGGGTTATCGGCCAGCAAAGCGGCAATGGCAGCGGTCCGCTCGGCGACCCAAGGCCCCTCATAAAGCAGCCGTGCCGCTTCCCTCAGCGGTTCGAGATCGATTTCGACAATCGGCGCCAGACTGGCCAGCCGCTCAATGGCGCGGTCGTAGAGATATTCGGACTCCGCGTCCCCAAACCACACACGCTGATCGCGGCGCGGCACGCCGATGGCAGGCAGGCGGATCGGCTGATCGGTCGAGACTTTGGAATAGGGGTCACCGGCGTCATACTCCGCCAGCACCAGATCGACCAGCCGCGCATCCGCCGTATCGTCGGTAAAGACGGTGATGCAATCCAGAGTACGGCAAGCCGGAACCAGCCCCCTGGTGCTCCAGCGCCCCTTGCTGGGCTTGAAGCCGATCAGATGGTTGAAAGCGGCGGGCACACGCCCGGAGCCAGCCGTATCCGTTCCCAAAGCAAAGGAGACGAGGCCCGCCGCCACTGCCACCGACGAGCCAGAGCTGGAGCCGCCGCTGACATAATCCAGATTGTAAGCGTTGCGCGGAATACCATAGGGGCTGCGCGTGCCGACCAGCCCGGTGGCGAACTGATCGAGATTGGTCTTGCCGATGCACAGCGCGCCTGCCGCCAGCAGCCGCTCGACCACGCTGGCCGAAGCCTCCGGGCGATAGGCAAAGGCCGGGCAGGCCGCCGTGGTCTCGAAACCGACGACATCGATGTTGTCCTTCACCGCGAAGGGCACGCCCGCCAGCGGCAGCACCTCGCCCGCTGCCACGCGGGCGTCGATGGCTTCGGCCTGCGCCAGCAGCGCTTCGGGCGAGGCGCGGCTGATCCAGATCTGCGGCTGGACCTTGTCATAGGCCTCCAGCCGCTCCTGCGTTTCGCGCGCCACAGCAACGGCGCTGGTCCAGCCTGCCTTGACGGCGGCGGCGATGGTGGCGGCGTTGCGCCGGTTCATCGCGCTCATGACTGGCGCCTGATCGCAAACATGGCGGCGCCGGGCTGGAAGCTTTGCCGTTCCTGAAGGTAGACCGCCTCGATCGTGCCCGCACCGGGGCTTTCCACCGGATATTCCATCTTCATGGTCTCCATCACCGCGAGCGTGTCGCCTGCCTTGACCTCATCGCCGGGCGCCGCCAGCATCTTCCAGACACTGCCGCCGAAAGAGGCTTCGAGCAGTTCAGCCCCTTCCGGCACCTCGATGGTGACAGGGGCGCTATCGGTGTCTTCGGCTTCCGGTGCGCGGTCAAATTCGCCCTTGCGCTGCCAATCATCGCGCTCGGCATCGAAAGCGGCCTGACGGCTGGTTTCGAATTGCGCGATATCCTGCGCATTCTCGACCAGAAAGGCGCGATAATCGGCGAGGCGGAATTCGGACTCCTCGACCTTGATCGGGCGGCGACCGCTGGGGAAATCGCGGCGCCATTCGGTCAGTTCATCCGCGCTGACGGGGAAGAAGCGGATCTGGTCGAAGAAGCGCAGCAGCCATGGCTTGCCGTCGATAAAGCTGTCGGTCTGGCGATGGGTGTTCCACACCTGGATCGTGCGACCGAAGAGCTGATAGCCGCCCGGCCCCTCCATGCCATAGATGCACATATAGGCCCCGCCGATGCCCACCACATTGGGCGGGGTCCAGGTGCGCGCGGGGTTGTATTTGGTGGTGACCAGCCGGTGCCTTGGATCCACAGGCGTTGCCACCGGCGCGCCCAGATAGACATCGCCCAGACCCAGCACCAGATAGCTGGCATTGAAGATCAGATTCTCCACCGCATCGGCATCGGGCAGGCCATTGATGCGGCGGATAAATTCTATGTTGTCCGGGCACCAGGGCGCGTCAGCGCGCACGGCGCTCATGTATTTTTCGATGGTCTCGATGGTGGCCGGATCGCGCCAGCTGAGCGGCAGATGCACGACGCGCGAGGGGATCGAGAAATCCGCCAGATCGCCCAGACGCTCTTCGGCCGCCACCAGCGCGGCCAGAGCGGTCTGCTGGGTCAGCGCCTTGCCGTCGAAGTGCAGTTGCAGCGAGCGGATGCCGGGCACGATATCGATCACGCCGGGCAGCGCCTGCTGCTCCAGCTCGCGCATCAGGGCATGGACACGGATGCGCAGCTCGATATCCAGCACGATATCGCCATATTCGACCAGAATGTTGCGGTCGCCCTGCTGGCGATAGACCACGCGCGGGCGGCCCGGTGCCTCTGCGATCTGCGTGAGGATCGGCGAAAGATCAGAAATGGCGCGCGCGGGGGTAGAGCAGGGTTCCGCACCGGTGGCGATCAGCGCCTTTTGCGCGGCATCGGCTTGCTGCGCATCCGCGATGGTGACCGGCACGAAGGTCAGCCGATCTCCCGGCTTGAGCTGGCCGATTTTCCAGCGATCCGCCGCGATCACCACGAAGGGGCAGACGAAACCGCCCAGCGAGGGTCCATCCGGGCCCAAGATGATCGGCATATCGCCGGTGAAATCCACCGCGCCGATGGCATAGGGGTTGTCGTGGATGTTGGAGGGGTGCAAGCCCGCCTCGCCGCCATCCGAGCGCGCCCATTCCGGCTTGGGGCCGACAAGGCGCACGCCGGTGCGGTTGCTGTTGTAATGCACCTGCCATTCGGCGGCGGTGATGGTGTCGATGTCCTTCGGCGTGAAGAAATCGGGCGCACCGTGCGGGCCATAGAGCACGCGCAAGGCCCAATCCGTGGGCAGTTCAGGCAGGCTGACGTCTGACAGTGCCTGCTGTGCCGGGGCATCGCCCAGATGTAGCGTATCGCCCGCCAGTAGGCGGCGCGCGGCATGGCCGCCGAACTGGCCCAGTTCAAAGGTGCTGCGGCTGCCCAGATAGGCCGCCACATCCAGCCCTCCGGCAAACAGCACATAGCCGCGCATGCCGCCGCCCGCCATGCGGCTCAGCGCCAGAGTCTGCCCTGCGACGATCTCCACCGGAATGCCGCGCGCTACGGCAGCGCCATCGAGCGTCGCGCCGAAATCAGCGCCCATCAGGCAGACGCGCGCGGGCGTATTGAACAGCAGGCTGGGGCCGGCAACGGCCACTTCCAGCCCCGCCGTGCCCTCCGGATTGCCCAGCAGGCGGTTGCCCAGACGGAAGGATTGATCGTCCATCGGCCCCGAAGGGGGCACGCCAATGGCCCACAGGCCCTCACGCCCCGGCCAGTCCTGCACGGTGGTGGCCGTGCCGCCGCTGATCACGCGGATGCTGCGCGGGTGGTAGGTCACACTATCGAGCGCCTTGGTCGACACCTCACCGCTGGTGAAGGCGGGGGAGCGCACCACATCGCGCAGCCAGCGCAGATTGGTCTCGATGCCATCGACGCGGCTGTGGTCCAGCGCGCTCTGCATTGCGGCCACAGCTTCCTCGCGCGTGGGGGCGTGAACGATCAGCTTGGCCAACATCGGATCGTACCAGGCGCTGATCGTGGTGCCCGCCATGCACCATGTTTCGGCGCGGATGTCTGCGGGAAATTCCAGCGCGGTGAGCATGCCCGAGGTGGGGCGATAATCGACCGCAGGGTCCTCGGCATAGAGGCGCACCTGCACCGCATGGCCCTTTGGCCGTGGCGCTTCGGCATCGAGGAAGGTGAAATCCCCGGCCCCACCGCGCACCATCCATTCGACCAGATCGACGCCCATCACCTCTTCGGTGACGCCATGTTCGACCTGCAGGCGGGTGTTCATCTCAAGGAAGAAGAACTGCTGCTGATCGGCATCGTAAAGGAATTCGACCGTACCTGCCGAGCGATAGCTGGCCGCCTGCCCCAGCCGCACTGCCGAGGCGATCAGATCCTTGCGGACATGATCGGGCAGCAGGGGCGCAGGGGCTTCCTCCACCACCTTCTGGTTGCGGCGCTGAAGGGAACAGTCGCGCTCGCCCAGAGCCATGACATGGCCCGCGCCATCGCCGAAGATCTGCACCTCGACATGGCGCGCCCGGCCCACGTAACGTTCGAGGAAGACACCGGCATCGCCGAAATTGCCCTCGCCCAGACGCGCCACGGTGGCGAAGCCCTGGCGGATGGCGGCCTCGTCCTCGCAAATGCGCATGCCGATGCCACCGCCGCCTGCGGTGGCTTTGAGGATGATGGGATAGCCGATGCTGCGGGCCGCCGTGACGGCCTCTTCCTCATCGGTCAGCAGGCCGGTGCCGGGGGCCAGCGGCACACCATGCGCCTGCGCCAAAGCGCGGGCGCTGTGCTTCAGGCCGAAGGTGCGGATGTTCTCCGGCGTGGGGCCGATAAAGACGATGCCTGCCGCGGCGCAGCTTTCGGCAAAGTCGGCGTTTTCAGCCAGAAAGCCATAGCCGGGATGGATCGCCCCGGCGCCGGTGGCCTTGGCGGCCTCCAGAATTTTGGCGGCGTTGAGATAGCTTTCCATGGCGGGCGCCGCGCCGATGCACACCGCCTCATCGGCCAGGGCGACATGCAGCGAGCCCTCATCCGCCTCCGAATAGACGGCAACCGAGCGCAGCCCCATGCGCTTCAATGTGCGGATGATGCGGGTGGCGATCGCGCCCCTGTTCGCGATCAGGACGGTGTCGAAGCTCATGCGGCGACAATCATGCGGACGGGGGTGGGGTTGAAGGCGTTGCAGGGATTGTTGATCTGCGGGCAGTTGGAGACCGCCACGATCACATCCATCTCGGCGCGCAGATCGACCAGCAGGCCCGGCGCCGAAATGCCGTCGACAATGCCCAGCGCGCCATCGGCCTCGACCGGCACATTCATGAAGAAGTTGATGTTGGAGACGATATCGCGCTTGCCGCGCCCCTGCGCCAGATTGGCCTCAAGGAAGTTCTCGACGCAGGCGTGTTGCGACTTGGTGTGATGGCCATAGCGCAAGGTGTTGGACTCGCAGGAGCAGGCGCCGCCGATCGTGTCATGATACTCCACCGAGGTGCCGGTGATGGTCATCATCGGATTGCCTTCGTTGGAGAGCAGCACGCTGCCGCCGCGCAGGAACAGATTGCCTTGCGCCGAAACCGTGTCCTGAGCGCTGTAACGCTCGGCATCGTCGGCGGCGGCATAGATCATGAAATCCACCGCCTGATTGCCTTCCAGATCGACGATGCGCAGCGTCTGCCCGGCCTTCACCGTGTGCAGCCAGGGCGCGCGGGCGGGCACGATCTCGTCATGGATCGGGGTGCCGGTCAGTCCGGAGAGATGAGGATCAGCGCTCATGGCGGCCTTCCTTGCAACTGGGCGTTGTCGCATGCGGCGGGCACAGGGCTCCGCTCCGCGAAACGCGGTCAAACACAATCTGGAGCGGGTTAAGCGGCTCTAGCGGCGGTAGTAATCCTCGACGTTCTGGAAGGCGCGCAGGCCCTCCGGCGTCGCATTGCGAATGGGATCTTGCGTGGGGGTGACGGCGCCGCGCCATGCGGAAACGCGCAGCGGCGAGATGCTCCATGCCTCGCGCGGGTCAAGCACATGGGGGCAGTTGGCGATGACCACGATCACATCCATCTCGGCGCGCAGCACCACGCTGCGGCCCGCATCGAAGGGGCCGATCACCGGGGTGATGGTGCCATCCGCCTCGATCCGTGTGCCCTTGAACAGGTTGATGCAGGGGTGAACGTCGCGGCGGCCAAGGCCGTGCTTGGCGGCGCCCAGCAGCAGCCGGTCACGCCCATTGGGGAAGGCGCCGCTGTTGCGGCCTTCGCCATATTTGCGCGTGTTGACCGCTTCGTTGGAGGTGCCGCAGAAAGTGTCGTGGGTTTCCGCGTCATCCTCCAGAATGCTCATCAGCACCCGGCCCATATCGGAAAGCAGCAGCTTGCCTGCCTCCAGATAAGCATTCCACTGGATCTTGACCGTATCGGCGACATTGAGCCGCTCGGTCGGCATCTCGGCGTTGAAGAGCATCAGCGAGGCGCAGGCATCGCCCTGCAGATCGATCAGCCGCAGCCGCGCGCCGCGTGCCAGACGCCGCGTGGCATAGCCGCCCGCCGCGATGGTTTCTTCCCACAGCAGATCCTCCGCCGCCACATCCTCGGGCAGATCACTGGCGACTGGCGGGATGATCGGCATGGTTTCAACCTGCGTGCCGCCCATGGCGCGGGCGTGATCGCGCGCAGCCAGCGGGTTGGCCAAAATCTGGCTCATTCGCCTGTTCCTTTCCGCTTGGCGTCATGCTCATGCCCATGTTCGTGCAAGGGAGGCAGAAGCGCCGTGGTGGTGACGAGTTCAAGTTGCTGCACACCGCGCACCCGGCGCAGTGCATCACATAATTCCTTCAGCCTGATCGCCGGGCCCTGCACCAGCAGAACCTCCAGCGACTGGTCATCCTCAAGAAAAACATGCTGCGCGGAAATCACCTCGCGCAGGAATTCCGCCTCGGTCTGGGCCAGCTGGTGGCGAACGCGGCCACGCTCGCCACGATAGACCAGCGTGATCGTGCCCGCGAGCATCTCCTCTGGGCGGATCAGCGCTTCATGCTCGGCCAGAGCATGGCGGATCAGCTCGGAGATCAGCTGCGAACGAGAGGGCAGTTCCCGCTCCTCCACCATCATATCGAGCTGTCGGAAAAGGTCGGCGGGCAGGCTGATGCTGAGGCGGGCCAGGGTCGATTCTGAACTCATACCGCAGCCTCCAGTTTATTACCTTTATTGTCAACCGTAATACCGATAGGTTGTCTGTCTTTACGATCGAGCTGCAGGTCATAAACCGCCGTGGCACCGTAACGATGCGGCGCATGCGGGTCATGGCGGCGCTTGTCGAGTGCGAGAACGCGGGTGCCAAGGCTGAAAGCCTCGCGAATATCATGCGTGACCATGATGATGGTCAGTGCGTAATCGCCCCACAATTGGCGGATCAGCGCATGCATATCGGCACGGATACCCGGATCGAGCGCGCCGAACGGCTCATCCAGCAGCAGAATACGCGGACGCTTGAGCAGCGCCTGAGCAATGGCAAGGCGCTGCTGCATGCCGCCCGACATTTGCGCGGGGTAGAGATGCAGGCTGTCACCCAGACCTACGGCCTTGAGCATGGCGGCGGCTTCCTCCTCGGCGGCGCGGCGGGCACTGCCGAAGAGCCGCGCGGCCAAGGGCGCCTTTTCGCATTCCAGCCCGAAGACCGTGTTGCGCAGCGCCGTGAGATGCGGGAAGACCGAATAGCGCTGGAAGACCACGCCACGATCCGGCCCGCATTCGGGGGCCAGCGGCACGCCATCGAGCAGGATGCTGCCACGTGTCGGCACCTCTTGCCCCAGGATGACGCGCAGGAAGCTGCTCTTGCCGGCGCCCGATGGCCCCACGATGGAGACGAAGGAGCCTGCCTCGACATCGAGGTCGACCTTCTCCAGCACGACCTTGTCGCCATATTCGACCCAGACGCCGCGAAGGCTGAGAAGCGCGCTCAATGGCTTGCTCCATGCGCCCAGGGGAAGAGACGGCGGCTCATCAGCGCCAGAGCGGCGTCCATCAGGATCGCCAGCACAGCGATCCACACAACATATGGAATGATCACATCCATCGCGAGATAACGCCGCACCAGAAAGATCCGATAGCCAAGGCCGACATCCGAAGCGATCGCCTCGGCGGAGATCAGGAAGACCCACGCCGGGCCGAGCGACAGGCGCACCACCTGCAGCAGGCGCGGCATGGCCTGAGGCAAAGCAACGCGGATCATGATCTGCCAACTGCCCGCGCCCAACGTCTGCGCCTTGATGATCTGCTCGCGCGGCAGGGCTGCGATATGGCCTGCCAGATCGCGCAGCATGGCGGGGGCAATGCCCAGCACGATCAACGCGATCTTCGCGGTTTCGCCCAGCCCCAGCGCGATAAACAGGATCGGCAGCAGAGCAATCGGCGGGATCACGGCAATGCCTGTCACCAGCGGGCCTAAGGTGGCGCGCACCGGCGGCAGCACGCCCAGCGCAAGGCCTGCAAACAGCGCGATCAATGTGGAGATGCCGATGCCAATGCCAAGCCGTTCCAGACTGGCCATGGTATCGGCCATAAAGATCAGCTTGCCCGACAAGGGATCGGGCTGAGCCATCAGCGCGCCAAGGCTCTGCGCCATGCCGCTGGGCAGGGGCAGAATCTTGTCAGCAGGGTTGATGCTGTGGCGCTGCATCGCCATGAACAGGTAGAGCAGCAGCAGCAGCGCAATCGGCAGCCCGCCCAGAAACAGGCGGTCCTGCCGCCGCATGTGACGGTTTACCCAACGCATCGTGTCATACCACCTTGATGGAGCGCGAAACCCAAGCGATCACAGCTTGCCGTCGGCGGCCATTTTCATAAAGCTTTCGTCAAAACGCAGGGTGACATGCTGGCTATCGCCCAAAGTCTTGCCGCCGGGAAAGCCAATACCCACGGCATCCGCTGAAGTCGCGCCTTTGAACAACCCCTTGGAGAAGCTGAAGTCACGCACCCTCTTCATCGTCGTTTCCAATGCCGGAGCGGTTGTTGCCGCCACCGCCGCCTTGGGATCGTCATAAAGATAGGTCGTGGTGATCTGGCTATCGAAGACCTCGGGCTTGGCACCCGCCAGCTTGGCCATCTGGGCGCGGGCTTCCTTGCCCTTGGCGTCAGGGCTCTTCATCAGCGTAACCGTGTCATACCAGATGCCCGCCAGCGCCTTGCCCAGATTGGGGTTGGCCTTGAGCGTGTTGGTATCGACCACCAGCAGATCGAGGATCTCGCCCGGCACATCGGCGGAGCTGAAAACCTGCTTGACCCCGGCCTGCGCCTTCATGGTCGAAAGCTGCGGGTTCCAGGCCACCGCGGCCTTCACGTCCGGGCTGGCAAAGGCGCCGACAATATCGGCATCTGACGTATTGACCGTCTTCACATCATTGAAGGACAGTTTGGCGGCGTCGAGCGCGCGGCCCAGCAGATAATGCGAGACTGTCAGCTCGGCCAGATAGATCGACTTGCCCTTGATATCGCCAACTTTGCCGCCACCCTTCACGAGGATACCGTCATTGCCGTTGGAGTAATCGCCAAGAATGATCGCACTGGTATCCTTGCCGCCTGCGGCCGGGATGGTCAGCGCATCCATATTGGTGACCGTGACGCCGTCGAACTTTCCGGCGGTGTATTGATTGACCGATTCAACATAGTCGTTCACCTGAACGATGTTGATCTTGATGCCGTATTTGTCTTCCCACTTCTTCACGATACCAGCCTGCTGCGCATAAGGCCATGGCATCCAGCCGGTGTAGATCGACCAGCCGATGTTGAATTCATGGCGCGGTTTAGCCGTATCGCTCGTAGAGGGAGAGCAGGATGCCACCAGAAACACAGCGGCCATCAGGGTGAGATTGCGGGTCTTGCGGAATGATCCTGGCATGATTCGTCCCCTTTGCACTGCAGCATCGCGATCATCATCCCAGCTGTCCAGTGGAAATATTACGTATTCGATGATTGGTAATATCAGGCCAGCTTTCTGCCCGGAAACGCCAGACACAAGGCAGCGATGAGCGACACAGTCAGCGCTTCTCGCCGCCTCTTGGCGCGCGCCTGAACCATTCACACAAATATCTGTTTTTCATTGCCTTTGTGAACATAGCTCCACTGCGAATCAGGAAGCTTCTTCATGACTGTTTCGATGAACGCCACACCTCTTGCCGGTTCCAGGGATGCGCATGATTACGGCGCTTCCCTCAGGGTTCACCTTGAAAATATCGCGCATTTCCCGCGCATGATGCCAGATCTCTTCATACTGCAATGCACAATAATTATTACGCTTGACCATCTAGGTAATATCAATAGCGTATAAGCATCGCTCGGCAGAAGACCCTCCTGTACCGCGTCCATGCCGGGCCAATCCAAGAGTCAAACGTGGAACGCCTTCTCCATTCGGGGTTCCATCAGGGAACAATGGCCAGGATCTGGCTGACGACACTGGCGTAGCCGGGCGTCCATGAGGGGATGTCACTTTGCGACAGGCTTTTTCAAAACAGAAGGGGGCCGAAGTGACCGAGCAATCTTTCCGTAAGTCGTTATTATGCGCGACCATGCTGATGGGCGCCGCTTCCGCTCCGGCCTTTGCCGCAGACGCCGCACCGGACCCTGCAGGCGCCACACCGGGCGCTGCCAATGAAATCGTGGTGACGGCCACCCGCCGCTCCACCACGCTTCAGGATGCTCCGATCAACATCAGCGCTGTCAGTGCCGAACAGCTCTCCAAACAGCGCATCGATGATGTGAAAGCGCTTTCCGCCTTCACGCCTGGCATGACTGTGGTCGATACCGGGCCAAGCTCAACCGGCAACATCATTCTGCGCGGCATTTCTTCTTCCAGCACCAGCGCAAGTGGTTCAAACTACCAGAATGCTCTGGGCGTCTATCTTGGTGAAGTTCCGCTTTATCTTGATTTCAAGCTGATCGACATCAGCCGTGTCGAGGTGCTGCAGGGGCCGCAAGGCACGCTCTATGGCCTCGGCACACTATCGGGCGCGGTGCGCTACATGCCCAACCGCCCCACCACCGACCGTTTCTCCTTCGATTTCCATGAGCGTGCCTATGGCCAGTCTCATAGCTCATCGGCGGGGGTCAACATCGATGGCGCGATCAACATCCCCATCATCAAGGATCATGTCGCCCTGCGCTCGGTCGTGGGTTACTATGACAATCCCGGCTTTATCGACTACGATCATCTTCTGAAAAACCCGGGTGTCTCGAACCCGCAACCCGTGCGCGGCACGACAGCGGCGCAGGGATCATTCGGCACTCCTGCCGATTACGCCGCAAACTTCTATAGCAAGCGCGATGTCAATTACGAACATACGTTCACAACGCGCAACCAGCTGCTTGTCGAGGTCAATCCCGATATCAAATCCTATCTGACCTATGCGCATCAGGAAACCAGAACCGGCGGCAGGCAGGCCAATGGCGCCGGCGTGCTGGGCACCGGCAACTATGAAGGCCCCTGGCGCTATCTTGAGCCGACCACGCGCATATCGGACCTGTTCTCCGCCGAATTCAACGTCAATCTCGGCATCGCGCAGCTGGTCGCGACAACGGCCTACACCAATCAGAAGATCCAGGACAAGGAGGACAACACCGACCTCCTGCTCGATCTCGATTATGGCTATGAGGCCTTCCCTGCCTTTTCATCCTACAACACACAGACCGAATATTACCGCCAATTCAATCAGGAAGTTCGCCTGGTCTCTTCGCATGGCGGTCCGTTCAGCTGGGTGGTCGGCGGTTTCTACAACAATCTTCGCGACTATCGCAATTATCGTGAATACACGCCAGGCTACGCCAATTTCATCGGCGTCAACCGCCCTGACGATCTGGAATATATGTCCTTCGTGAACACCGCCACCAAGGAAAAGGCGGTCTATGGTGAGGGCACCTTCCATATCACCAACGCCTGGCAGGTGACAGGCGGCCTGCGTTACTTCAAATATGACGCGGAAGCCGCCGGCGGCACAGACACGCCCCTCACCAGCGGAGGCCTTGCCCGCACGCCCTATCCGCTGGTGCAATTCGCGGCCAGCCGCATCAAATCGGGCGCCACCAATGCCAGCGGCACGGTGTGGAAAGCCAACACCTCCTACAAGTTCAGCAATCAGTTGCTGGCCTATGCCACCTACAGCACGGGTTATCGCACGGGCAATGTCAACCGCGTCGCGCCCTGCGTGCTGCCGTTGAGCCCGGGGCAGAATGTCTGCGCCCTGCCCAATGAGCTGGTCTACAAGCCGGACAAAACCCGCAACGCCGAAATCGGTATCCGCGCCTCCCTGTTCGACAAACGCCTGCAATTCACGCTGGATGCGTTCCATGTCGACTGGAACAACATTCAGGTCTCGACCCAGACCGTCAACGGTGCCGTGGGTGTAACGGTCAACGCCAAGAATGCCGTGTCGCAGGGTGTCGAGTTCTCCGGTCAATTCAAGGTCACACCGCGACTGCAGCTGGCAGGCACTTATTCTTATGTCGACGCACATCTTACGCAGGATGCTTCGGGCATCGTCGTCAGCGGCGGCGTGGCTTATGATGTCTATAAGGGTGACCGCCTACCCGGATCGGCCAAGAATTCAGGCAGCGCTCAGCTGACATACACCTTCCCGTTGAGCCAGGGGCGCGATATCGAGGCCAATTGGGCCACGACCTATGTCGGCGATATCTATTCCCGCATCGGCCTGCGCGGCAATGGCCAGGATATTCCCGGCTATGTGACGCATCGCGCATCCGTCACCTATCACGCGAAGACCTTCGACATCGGCGTCTATGCTGACAACATCTTCGACAAATATGCCGTTACCGCAATCAGCAATGACGTCAGCTCCTACAATCAGGTCCGCACCGGCGTGGTCGAACGCTACTACGCCCAGGGCGTGCTGACACCGCGCCGCGTCGGCGTCGATTTCCACTTCCATTACTGAGCAAGGCCGGGCGCTCCAAGCGGGTGCCCGGGTTCCAAGAGGACAATCATGACCATTTTCAAAGTCTCCACCGTGAAGACTCAGGACATCACCGTGACCGCCTCGGAAGGCCAGTCGCTGATGGAAGCCCTGCGCGACAGCGGTTTCGAGGATATTCAGGCCTTTTGCGGCGGCGGTTGCTCCTGCGCCACATGCCATGTCGTGATCAGCCCCGACTGGTTTGCAAAACTGCCGCCAGTATCGGATGAGGAAAACGATCTTCTGGACTCGATCGAGGGGCGGCTCGCCACCTCGCGTCTGGCGTGTCAAATCCCGGTCAGCGATGGGCTTGAGGGTATGACCATCATGGTTCCTCAAGCGGCGGATTGAAGGCGAAGAAGAACAATGCGAGGGGGTTACCCCCTCGCGCTCCCGGAACGTCTTCCGGCGATGGGGCAGTGGCGCCGAAATGATGTGCCCGGCCTCTCCACCTGCGCTGGCTAAGCGCCGCAGGCAATCGATCCTTAACAATAACGCTGCCCGGCGATAATTGCCTGCGGCGCTGCAACGTCGCTCTTTGGCTGAACCCGAAGCGCCCACGCTGACAAAACCCGGGAGCGCGAGGGTGTAACACCCTCGCATTCTTCTTTTCTTAAATCCCCAAAACCCCGGCCGCTTCCAACCGGGCAGCCAGATCAAACAACAACCCCTCCCGCCCCGGAGCCGAAATCAGTTGCAAGCCCAGAGGCAATTGCCCGGGCCGCTTCAAAGGTGCTGACAGCACCGGCAGCCCCGCAAGACTGATCGGCTGCGCCAGCATCCCAAGATTGGCCCGGGCAGGCGCAGGGCCGTTGCCGGTATGGATCATCGGATCGGCCATCAGCGGTGCAACATCCGGCGTCGCGGGGGCGACCAGCACTTCATAACGCTGAAGCAGCGTGAGCGCCTGCTTGCGGAACCAGTCTCCAAACAGGGCGGCACGGTCCCGCAAAGGCGTGGGCACCAGATTGCCGGCCAGCAGACGATCGCGGGTCTCGGGATCGAAGGCCAATGCTCGTTTGGCCAGTTCGGCGCGGTGCAGGCGCCCGCCGTCATGGGCGGTGATCAGAAAGGCTGCGGCGCGCGCGGCCTCCACATGCGGCAGTTCAGTCATGGGCAGCACGCCCAGCAGCGCTTCGATCCCGGCGAAGGCCTTGTAGAAATCCGGAATCGCGTGATCCACGAACCAGCCGCCCAGACGGGCCACGCGGCGGGCTTTCATCGGCGCGATGGGCTGGCCCTGGGCAACCTCCATCGCCAGACGCAGATCTTCCAGCGTGTTGGTGAAGGGCCCCAGCGTATCGAGCATGGGCACGAAGGGGAAGCTGCCCTCCTCAGCCACGCTGCCATGCGCCGGGCGGAAGCCCCAGACGCCGCACAGCGAGGCAGGCACGCGGATCGAGCCATTGGTGTCCGATCCCCAGGCCAGCGGCAGCATTCCCGCCGCCACCGCCGCTGCCGATCCGCCGCTGGAGCCGCCGGCCAGTCTGGCGGTGTCGCGCGGGTTGCGGGTGGTGCCGAAATGAGCGTTCACCGTGACAAAGCCATAGGCATATTCGTCCATGTTCAGCACGGCGATGGGCACGGCTCCGGCGGCGGTCAGGCGTTGCAGCAACGCGGCATCGCGCGGGGCCGGGGCGGCATCGGCACGCATCGCGGCGCCTGCGGTGGTGGGGTGGCCCGCCACATCGAACAGGGCTTTCAACCCGATGGGCACGCCTGCCAGCGGGCCGAGGTCCTCCCCGCGCGCCACGGCGGCATCGATGGCGGCGGCGGTATCAAGCGCGCGGTCGGCCAGTACGGTGTTGACGGCGTTGATGGCCTTGTCTCGCGCGGCGATGCTTTCCAGCGCGGCAAGCGTGATCTCCACCGCCCGGACGCGGCCTTCACGCACCGCGCCGGCAATGGCCGAAGCGGAGGTCAGCGCGGTGAGGGTCTCGCTCAAGGCGCCTCTCCGATGGCAGTCAGCGCAGCGTCCACCGTGGCCCAGCGGTCTTCGAGCAAGGCAAGATTCGCCTTCACGCCGGGCAGGCAGGCATCGGGCAGGGTCAAGCCTTGCGCCTGAGCTTTCTCGCGGATCTGCTGCTCGGTCCAGTTGGTCGGGTCGAAATTCTCCATCATGGCATGACGATCACAGGCAAAGGGGCAATCTCCATCAGGCCGTGAAGAAACGGCTCAAGCCCATATCGCGCAGACCGCGGCGATAGGCCATCGAACTCATATCGGCGGGGATATGCGCCTCCATCATCGGGTCGAGCGGCAGGCATTCGGGCATCTGCGCTTCCACGATGGCTTTATCTTCCTCGAAAACGCGGCGGTTGAAGTCATAGACATCCTGCACCGGCAGGTCCTTGTCGAAATTGCGGGCGATGGGGGCGAACAGACGCGTCACCTTGGCCGAGACCGGCGAGGCCGCATTCATGATCACCAGCCGCGCCTCATCGGGGAAGTGAATCTCCAGCGTGGCGGTGAAGGGCAGATGGGTGCGGAAGTGGCGCAGCCATTCGAATCCCGGCTTGCCCCGGTCGGTGACGCCGATGGGGTAATTGCCGACCGAGCTGCGATATTCGACCTCGAAACCATGCTCGGTGGTGACCGGGCGATAGGGCGGCACCACGGCATTGTTGGCATCGCCAAAGGTGTCGGTGTGGACGAAGGCGAAATGGGCGACGTCGAGAAAGCCCTCCATCTGGCGGCCCGCAAAGCCGAAAATATCGATGGTGGGGCAGGTGATCTGCTGGAACCCCGCCTCATCCCAATGCGGCATATCGGGGATCACCGGCTCGCCGCCATCGTGGAGCAGGCAGGTCCAGATCAGGCCATAGCGCTCGACATGGGGATAGGATGTGAGGTTGAGGCGCGCGGGAATATCGCGGTCCGGGTGAGCGGGCACATGGTTGCAGCGGCCACCGGCGCCGAAGCGCAAGCCGTGATAGGCGCAGGTCACCCCGCCCTCGACCTGCTTGCCAAGGCTGAGCGGCACGCCGCGATGCGGGCAAATGTCGCGCGCCACAACCAGGTCCGATCCGGCGCGATAGATCACCAGCGGCTCGTCCAGCAATTTGGTGGAGAACGGCTTGTCGCCAACCTCACGGGCCAGCGCGATGGGATACCAGTGCCGGGCCAGAATCGCCCAATCGTCACCGTCGAAGGTGCAGTTACGGGGCAATTCGGGCTCGAAGGGCGTGAGGATGGAGGCGGTAGAGGTGGCCATAATCAGAAACTCTCAGTGGGTTTCCAGACCATGGCCGCCCCGCCCCGTGCGATCAAACGCAATCATTTTGACGTTATGTCGCAAAAATCAGAACACCCCTCAATCCTGAGCCAGATCGCCCAGTGCCTCTCGCAGCGGCCCGAGCCATTTATCCCAGGCCTGCCAGTTTTCCGTACCCTGCCGGAAAATGGGCGAACGCACCTGCTCGGAGGAGGGGGTGCGCACCGGGCGCTCGGTCTTGTGGAACTGGAGGCAGGAGGCCTCGAAAGGCAGGTTCAGCCCCGCCAGCAGAGCCCTGATCTGCCCCTCACTGTCCTCGACAAGACTTTCATAGCTGACGCGATGCACCGCGCCGGGCAGCACAGCATCGACATGCGCCATCAGCCGCACATAATCGCGGTAATAATGGCCCAGATCGCCCAGATCATAGGCAAAATGCTGCCCGCGCGCGAAATGCTGGCGGAAATTGGCCACGCCCGCCGACAGCGGATGACGCCGCACATCCACGATCCGGGCATTGGGCAGGATCGCCTTGATAAAGCCGACATAGAGCCAGTTGTTGGGCAGCTTGTCGATGAAGAGCGGGCGGTCGGTTTTGCGCTGGGGCGAGACGCGGCGCAGATAATCCTCGCCCATCGAGCGCAACTGCTCTGGCGAGAGTTCCGCCAGACTGGCGTGAGGGTCCTCTCCCAGACGGCCCCAGAGTTCGGGAATATCGGGCAGTTCAGCCGTGGCCTCGACCTGACTGTGGCTGGCCAGAATCTGCTCGACCAACGTCGAGCCCGCTCGCGGCAGGCCGACGATAAAGATCGGATCGGGCGCCCAGCAGCCCTGCCCCTGCCGCGCCGCAAAGAAACCGGCATCGAAGCGGGCGATCATGGCATCGACGCGCCTTGTCGTCTCACCGGCATCGTATTGGATCAGGGCACGGCGATGGGCATTGGCGTCGCGATAGGCGACGAAGGCTTTCTCCGGATCGCCCGCATCCTCCCACGCCTTGCCGCTGGCGAATTCGAGATGGAAGCGGTCCTCGGGCGCCAGATCCTTGCGCTCCAAAGCCTGGCTCATGGTGGCGCGATCCGCATCATCGAAGCGCACCGTTTTCAGATTGGCCAGTGACCACCATGCCTCGCCAAAGCCCGGCTCCAGCGCCACGGCCTTGCGATAGGCCTCCACCGCATCGGTGAGCCGCCCCACGGTCTTCAGCACATGGCCGCAAGACATCCACACCCGTGCATGGCCCGGAAAACGCGCGAGCATATCCTCATAGAGCGCCAGCGCCGCCTCGAACTCGCCCAGCCGGTTGAGCACGGCGGCGCGCAGGTTGGGATTGCCCTCTTCACGCTCCACATCGAGTCGATCAAGCTGCTCCAGCGCCTCGCTGGCCCGGTTGGTGCGATAGAGCATCGTCGCCAGATTGACCCGCGCCGCGCTGAAGTCCGGCGCCAGTTCCAGCGTGCGGCGCAGCAGCGTTTCGGAATCGCGCGCCCGACCGATCCGCGCCGCCAGTTCGGCCAGCATGCGGATCGCGGCCACATCGAAAGGATCGCGCTTCAGATGGTTCTTGAGCAGCGGCTCAGCCTCATCCAGCCGGTTCTGGCGCAGCGCCAGCGCGGCGCGCAGCAGGACGGGATCGCGGGTGGCGGCGGCAAGCCGGTCGGACAAATCGGTGGTCATCGCCCCAAACTATGCTGTTTTGGCCACGGTTTGGCAAATAGCAACGCGCGGGGGACGGCCTGCGTCATTTACCCCTTGCAATCAAAAGAGACACAGGCAGTGATAAAAATACAATAGAAATGTAACAGGGTGGACATATTATGCGCGAACGCGTCGCCGGGGTTTCCATGCGTCGTCTGTCGGGGGTGAGTCTCGCCACGCTGCTGGGGGGCACCATGCTGGCCTCCACACCGGCGCTGGCGCAACAGGCCGCCAATCCTGACACTCCTGCTGACATCGTTGTCACCGCGCAAAAGCGCGAGGAGAGCCTGCAGCAGGTTCCCATCAGCATTCAGGCGCTCAGCGCTGCCAAGATGGAGCAGCATCAGGTCGCCAGCTTTGACGATTACGCCAAGCTGCTGCCCAGCGTCAGCTTCCAGTCCTATGGTCCGGGCCAGTCGCAGATTTATTTCCGCGGCGTGACCTCGGGCAGCGATTACAATGGCGCTTTCGGCGGTTCGCAGCCGACCAGCGCGCTCTATCTCGACGAAATGCCGCTGACCACCATCGGCGGCGCGGTCGATCTGCATATTTATGACATGCAGCGCGTCGAGGCGCTGTCGGGCCCGCAGGGTACCTTGTTCGGCTCCAGCTCGCTGTCGGGCACGCTGCGCCTGATCACCAACAAGCCGACGCACAAGTTCGAGGCCGGGATCGATGTGTCCGGAACCACCTTCGGCAAGGGCAGCAACTCCAGCGGCGGCAGCATCGACGCCTTTATCAACATTCCCATCAGCCAGAGCGTCGCCTTGCGCGCCTCCGGCTTCTACCAGCGCGACGGCGGCTACATCAGCAATGTGCCGGGCACGCGCAACTATCCGGCGCTCGACGTCAACGGCAACCCGACCATCGTGCCGGTCAGCAATGCCAAATATGTGAAGAAGAACTACAATGATGTCGAAACATGGGGTGGCCGCGCCGCCCTCGGCATCGATCTGGACGAGAACTGGACCGTCACGCCCAGCGTGATCTATCAGGACCAGAGGTCGCACGGCACCTTCCTCTACGGGCCGCTGACGGGCAATGATCCGCTCAGCCCCTCGGTCGGCGACCTGAAGGTGCAGGATTACACGCCCGAGATGAACCGCGACCAATGGGTGCAAGCGGCCATGACCATCCATGGCAAGCTTGGCAATTGGGATGTGACCTATGCGGGCGGCTATTTCAGCCGCTTCGTCGACACCACCGCCGATTATTCGGACTACACCGTCTCATACTATGAGTCGCTTGGGCCCGCCTACACCAGCTTTATCGGCGCCAATGGGCAAAATCTGGACCCGAGCCAGATCTATCACGTTCACCACCACTACACCAAGCAGAGCCACGAGTTCCGCGTGTCCTCGCCCTCCACCGACCGCTTCCGCCTGACCGCCGGCCTGTTCATGCAGCGCCAGAGCGACGAGGTGAAGGCCGATTACATCATTCCGGGGCTGGCCACGGCGCAGGGCAATCCGGCGGTGCCGCGCTGCGGGGATGACATCTTCTGCTCGCGCATCAACCGCATCGACCGCGACTATGCCGCCTTTGCCGATGCCTCCTATGACATCCTGCCCAATCTGACGCTCTCGGCAGGCATTCGCGGCTTTATCGCCAACAACACCGCCGCAGGCTTCTCCGGCACGGCGAGCCGGGTGGGCACCGCCGCCTGCCCCGTCACCAGCGATATGAACCTGCCCTGCCTGCTCTACAGCAAGAAGGCGGTCGAGGCCGGACAGACGCATCGCGTCACACTCAACTGGAAGGTGGACCGCGACCATCTGGTCTATGCCACCTACTCCACCGGCTATCGCCCGGGCGGCATCAACCGTCTGGTGCAGGTGGCGCCTTACGAGGCCGACACGCTGACCAACTATGAAGTTGGCGTGAAGACCAGCTGGTTCAACCGCCATCTGACGGTCAACCTCGCCCTGTTCGACGAGGAGTGGAACAAGATGCAGATCGGGCTGACCACGCCCGATTCCAACGGCACGCTCAGCATCTACAATGTCGGCAGCGCGCGCATCCGGGGTCTGGAGGGCGATGCCAGCCTGAACCTTGGCCACTTCACCCTTTCGGGATCGGGCGCCTACACCGACGCCAAGACCCGCAAGGACTTCTGCAACATCGGCGCCAGCGGCAACCCGGATTGCAGCCAGGGCGTCTATATTCCGGCTGGCACGCGCCTGCCGGTGCAGCCCAAGTTCAAGGGCAATGTGACGGCGCGCTACAGCTTCGATCTGGGCGGTTACCGGCCCTATGTGCAGGCCAGCGCCAGCCACCAGTCGGGCACGGATGCCTATTTCGTGCAGCCGGTGGCAGGCGCGCTGTGGCAGACGGCGGGCTTCACCACCTTCGACTTCGCGCTGGGCGCCAAGGCGGGGCAATGGTCGTGGGAGGCTTTCGTGCTGAACGCTTTCGACAAGCGCGGCATTCTGAGCCTCAACACGGTCTGCATTCCCTCGACCTGCGCGCAATTCGCGCGGGCCTATGCCACGCGGCCTCAGGAGTTCGGGATCAAGCTGGGGCGCAAGTTCTAAGCGCTTAAGTCTGGCGGTTCGCCCCCTCGCCAAACAGGCGCGAGGGCAGGCGGACCGCCAGCACGGCGCAGACCAGCAACACCGGCACCAGCAGCAAGGTCGCGCCCAGCACACCTGACAGGCCCGTCAGATGCGGCGAGGCAAAATAGCCGCCGCCGATCAGCGCCACACCGAGCGCCGTCCCCAATTGCTGGCCGGTCTTGAGCAACCCGCTGGCCGCGCCCGCATGGGCCCGGTCAACATGGGCGACCGTCACCGGCCCCACGCTGCCCGATGCCATGCCCATGCCCATGCCCGCCAGCGCAACCAGCGGCAAAAGCGCCATCAACGGCCACGGCGTCAACCCGATCGCCAGCAGCAGCGTGCCGCCTGAAACGGCCATCATCAACGCCCCGGCCACCAGCACCCAGCGGCCATAGCGCGGCAGCAGACGCCGCCCGATGCTGCCAATGCCCAGCATCACGCCAAGGCTGAAAGGCATATGCAGCAGCCCCGTCTGCAAGGGTGAGAGGCCACGTTCGCGCTGGAGGGCAAAGGCGAAGATCAGCAGGAAGCCGCCTGTCGCCAGCGCGAAACTGGCCGCGATGGAAAGGCCGAGGCGGAAGGTCGGCACGGTGAACAGGTCGGGTGCGAAGAGCACGCTGCGCCCCTCCCCGGATCGGCGTTTCACATGGCGCCAACCCACCGCGTAAAGCACGACTGCGCCCAGCAGGCTGCCCAGTTCCAGAGGTCCCGCGCCGCTATGCTCCATGGCGATCAACGGCCAGACCAGCGCGGCAGTTGCCAGCGCAAACAGCGCCGTGCCTGCCAGATCGAGCCCTCCACCATGAGGCGAGCGCAGTTCCGGCAGAAAGCGCAGCCCCATCAGCATGGCGATCAACCCCACCGGCGCATTGACCAGAAAGATCATCCGCCAGCCAAGGCCGAACAGATCAGCATGGATCAGCACGCCGCCCAGAATAGGCCCGGCAATCGCCGCCAGCCCACCGATCACGCCGAAGAGTGCCATCTTGTGAACCCGCTCCAGCGGATCGAACAGGATTTGCATCAGCGCCAGCGATTGCGGCGCCATCATCGCCCCGGTCACACCTTGCAGGATGCGCGCCACCACCAGCTGCGTGCCGCTGCCCGCCACGCCGCACAGCACCGAGGCCAGCGTGAAACCGGCCACACCGATCACGAACATGCGGCGATACCCCAGGGCATCGCCCAGCCTGCCGCCCAGCATCAGGCACATGGCAAAGGCCAGCGCATAGCCCGCCGCCACCCATTCGGAGGTCTGCGGGCTGGCGGCATAATCGGCCTGAATGGCAGGCAGCGCGGTGTTGACGATGGTGAGATCGACGATCTCCAGCACCAGCGCGATCACCAGCGTCAACACGGCCAAAGTCTTCTGGCCGTGCGACAGGGTTGGAACAGTCATGATGGAAGGCCCCCCGCCTTCTGGTTTTCGCCCTTATTTCAGGCTTTGCAGATAGGCGACCACGGCAGCCCGGCGCTTGGCATCGGGGATGGAAATCACCATGCGTGTGCCGGGCACCATCTTGGCCGGGGCGGTCAGAAAGCGGTCCAGATTGGCGGCATTCCACACCAGACCCGAAGCTTTCAACGCGGGCGAATAGCTGGCGAAATCCGTGCTGCCCGCCTTGCGCCCGGCCACGCCGAAGACATTGGGCGCGATGGCGGGCCTGGCGCCCTTGGCATTGACATGGCACATCTGGCACTGCTGCTTGAAGATGGCCGCGCCCTCCGCAGCAGGCTGAGCGGAAGCCAGTGCAGGCGTAAGCAGAGCCGCCAGCGCGAGCGGCATGGGACGAAACAGGGTCATGATGGGTCTATCCAATCGTGGGGGGAGCAGGCGCGTCAGATCGCGCCCGCTTTCATTTGCGTGACGGCGTAATCCGCTGCTCGGGCGGTCAGCGCCATATAGGTCAGCGAGGGGTTCTGGCAGGCGCTGGAACTCATCTGCGCGCCATCGGTGACAAACAGATTGTCGATTCCGTGCGCCTGACTCCACTTGTTGAGCACGCTGCTGGCCGGATCATGGCCCATGCGCGCACCGCCCATCTCGTGGATCGCGGTGCCGCCGGGGCCGGGCTGGTCGAAGCCGAAGATCACATGGCCGCCCGCTGCGGTCAGCATGGTGGCGGCCTCCTTCTTGGCATCGGCCAGAGCGGCGAGTTCCTCCTTGCCGTGGTTGAAGCTGATCTCCAACTGAGGCACGCCCAGCGGATCGAGCTTCTTCGACAGGGCCAGCCTGTTGGTCACACGCGGCACGCTTTCGGCAAAGACCACCAGCACCATGCGCCATGCGCCCGGTTCGCGCAGGTGGTTCTTGTAATCCTCACCGATGCCTGCCTCGCGCGCGCCTGCTGTCCATGTCGATTGCAGCGCGCCGCCCTGGAAGGAATAGCCGCGCGTAAAGCCATCGCCATCCAGCTTGTCGAGGTTGCGGAAACGCGGGATCACGATGCCGGTGGGGCGGTTGCCGAAAGTCGTATGATCCTCAAAACCCGGCATAATCGCCGCCGCCGAAAGCGTGTTGGCATGGTCCATAATATGGGTGCCCAGCACGCCCGATCCGTTGGCCAGACCGCCCGGCATCGCCTCGCTGGCGGAGTTCAGCAGCAGATGCACCGAGTTGAAGGCGCCCGCGTTCAGGAACACCATACGCGCCGTGGCGCTTTTGCGGGCCTTGGTCTGCGTGTCGATCCAGCGCACGCCCGTAACGCGTTTGGTGGCCGGATCGTAATCCACCTTCTCGACCTGCGCATTGGTGATGACAGTCAGCCGCCCGGTCGCGGTGGCGGCGGGCAAGGTGCTGGATTGCGTCGAGAAATAGGCGCCGAAGGAACAGCCGCGCATGCAGATGTTGCGATATTGGCAGGGCCCGCGCCCCAGTTCGGGCTTGGCCTCGGTGAGGTTGGCGGTGCGGCCCACGGTGAGGCAGCGGTCCGGCCATTGCTTGAGGATCTTTTCGCGCACCGATTGTTCAACCGCGTTGAGCGCCATCGGCGGCTGGAAGTGCCCATCGGGAAGCTGGGCCAAGCCTTCCTTGGCGCCAGACACGCCGACAAACTCTTCCACCTTGTCGTACCACGGCGCCAGATCGGCATAGCGGATCGGCCAGTCGGTGCCGTGGCCGTCGCGCTTGTTGGCGCCGAAGTCATAGTCGGACCAGCGATAGCACTGGCGACCCCATGTCAGCGAACGCCCGCCCATCTGGTAAGAACGGAACCATGTGAAGGCGCCCTCGCCGACCTCGTAAGGGTTCTGGGCATCGTTGACGAAGTGGTTCTGCGTGAATTCGGTGAAGTGGCGGTTCAATTGCTGCACCGGATAGTCGCGCGCATAGAGTGCAGCATCGCCCTCGCCGCGGAAGGGCATCTCCCAAGGGGTTTTCATCTCGGTGGTGTAATCGGCGCCGTGTTCGATGGGGCGGCCACGCTCCAGCATCAGCACCTTCAAACCGGCCTCGGTCAGCTGCTTGGCGGCGAAGCCCCCGGTGATGCCGGAGCCGACAACGATAACGTCAAAATCGTGATTGGTCATGGGCTTATCCAAAATCCACGGCAGTCCAGTCGCTGGAAAAGGCGCGATCGCCCTTGTGCAGCGGAATGTCACTGTCCCAGCGGCCCGGGACGGGGTCGTAGCGCAGCTCCTTCGAGCCGCCTTCCTCGCTGGTGTAATAGCCGGTGAGGATCAGCGTCTTGAGCGCGCGCCATGGGGAGGGTTGTGCAGGCGGCGGGCCAGCGGGAAAAGCCTCGGCATCCAGCGCGGCGAGCAGGGCATGGCGCTGGGCCGGGGGTTGCGCCATAAAGTCGCCCTTGGCGCGGCGGTTCAGCTCCTGCTGCAACCACAGATCATGACGCAGCGAGCCATCAGCGCGCAAAGGCCATCCGGCGGGCGCATCCTTCATGGGCGCGCGCGTGCCCTTCAACCCATGCGCCAGAGCAAGGCTGAGGAACGCGCCGGTGCCGACATCCCCGGCACCCGCCGTGGCAGTGCGCGGGATCACCAGCTGGCTGACCTCGCGCAGCAGAGCGCTTTGCTGCGCGGTCGGCGCTTCCTCAGCAGGTAGAGCGGCCAGCAGGCGTGCAGGTGTGGTGCCCAAGGCTGCGGCCAGCAGGCCTGCCGCGCTCAGGAAGCTGCGTCGGTTCCATCCGTTGGTGTTCATGTCTCTCCCCGCCTGGCGATTCTTCGCAAAGCATTATCAGAACTTTCATTCTAATAATGCGCCAAACGCATGGAGAGTCAATGACTCAATTCCGGCGCGAAGACCGGATCACCTCAGATCAGCGCATCGCTCATCAGGAAGGCGGCAATCATCTGCGCCAGATCATATTTCAGCACTGCCCAGTCCCCTTCCCAGGCGGAGGTGCTGATCGTGCCAAAGCCCAGATAACGCGCAATCGCGGCATAGAGGATGCGGAAGGTGCTATCCACCGCACGCTGCGGGTCCTTTACGCGCATCTCGTCGCGATGATCCAGCAGCGCCTCCTTGATGGCGTTGGCCGTGCCCATATACGAGGCCTTACCCACCGAGGCGACCATGGCATCGGTGGACGCCCGCGCCATCAGCGGTCGCATCTGCGGGCCGAACTCGCGCAGGGTCTCCGCCAGCGTATCGACCAGCGAGACCACCAGCGACGGCAGCGCGGTATGGCCCGCCCGCGCCTCGGCAATGCGCGCATACATGGTGCGATCCAGCTGATCCAGCACCCGCAACTGCACCGCATGCAGCAATGCGTCCTTGCTCTCGAACCGGTTGTAGATCGAGCCGATTGAGACCTTGCCCTTCTTGCTCACCTCCAGCAGCGTGAAGTCATCGGTGCCCCGCTCGACCAGCAGCGCCTCCGCCGCCGCGAGCATTCGTTCATACGAAGCCTTGCTGCGCCCCTGAACGGGTGCGCGCAAGGCAGTGGCAAGGCCGACATCTTTGTTCATGCGGCCTTGTCGGCAAATGACAGTCTCGCGTCAACCGGGACTCGACAAAATCGAATCACAATTCTACTTTTATCTCTCATGACCTCGCTCCACCTCGGACGCGTGCATCGCGGTGCCGATACCGCGGGCATCCCCGCCCCAATCCTGCAAAAACAGCGATAAAAACGGGGGTTGCGTGCCTCGATAAATTAGAATAGTAATTCTGATAATATGTCGTGGCCGCCACGAACAGCTTTTGGGGAGAGACACTGCAAGCGCCGCCGGCCCCGTCCGGCGCCCTGCCTCACTGCCCCCGCATGCCTGTCCGTGCACGCTCCGGCATCAGAGTTTCAAAGCTTCAACCCATGAGGACTACCATGCGCTTTTCGGTCTTTCTGAATGCCCGTTCGATGTCGCCGCAGGAGGATCGCGGGCTGATCCAGGACCTGACCGCCCATGCGACCAGCGCCGCAAATCAAGGCTTTGACGCGATTTTCATGCCTGATCACCACTTCAACGGCTATATGCCGGTGGCCTCGGACAGTTTCATGTTCGCCTCCTATCTGGCCGCAAAACTGCCGCAGATGCATTTCGGTTTCTCGGTGGTTTCGGTGCCGTTGCATCACCCGATCCGCTTTGTGGAGCGCATCAACATCCTCGACCAGCTGACCGACGGCAAGCTGCTGATCGGTGTGGGCAGCGGCACCACGCCTGAGGAAATGATCGGCTTTGGCGTCGATTACCGCGATGCGGGTGCCGTGTCTGACCGCAACCTCGAACTGGCCGAGCAGCTCTGGGCCAAGGGCATGGAAGACCCCGCGATCGACTTCGAGAACGGGCCGCACAAGGGCCGTGTGCTGCAGCGCATCGCACCTGCCGCCTATACACCGGGCCATGCCCGCCTGATGCCTGTCGCCATGAAAGAAGCAAGCAGCCGCCGCGCTGCAGCCAATGGCTGGCCCGCCTTCATTCCGGCCTTCACGCCCCCCAAGATCGGCGGCACCGAGCCCTTCACCCATGTGAAAAAGTGGTTCGACATCTACAAGGGCTTCCTGCTGGAAGCCGGCCACAGCGATGAGATTGTGCGCAACGCACTGGACTGGACGACGCACACCTATCAGGTCGTCCATATCGCCGAAACCGACGAACAGGCCCGCGAGGAGCTGGAAGTCATCCTGCGGAGCTATCAGGACGCCGTGGAGCGCGAGGCCGAATTCAACAATCGCGCCGAGGCCGACAGCGCCAACAAGAAGACCGACCGCACCCCCAATGCGCTGACCGACGACTGGATCGGCACCTGGTGCCTCTATGGCTCGCCCGAGACGGTGATCGAACACCTCAAGCCTTATCAGGAACTGGGCATCGGCAACATTCTGTGCGGCACCACCACCGGTCCGCTGACGCAGCAGCGCCTCGCCTATGGTGAACAGACGCTGCGCCTGCTGTCGCAGCATGTCATGCCGGCGTTCAAAAAGTGACGCGCCGGATTGTAGGTCTGGGCGGGACCTTCCGCCCCAACTCTTCCAGCGAGCGGCTGGTGCGCAGCGTTCTGACCGCCTGCGAGGCGCTGGGGGCGGAAACCCGGATGTTCGATGGGCCGGCCCTCGCCGCTCTGCCCCATTTCAACCCCGAAAGCCCGGAGCGCACGCCGGAACAGACCGCTCTGGTCAACGCCGTGCGTCAGGCCGATGCGCTGGTGATCGGCACGCCCGGCTACCATGGCGGCCTGTCGGGTCTGGTGAAAAACGCCATCGATCTGCTGGAAGACACGCGCACCGATGCCCGCGTCTATTGGGACGGCATGCCGGTGGGCCTGATCGTCTCGGCGGCGGGCTGGCAGGCGGGCGGCGTCACGCTGGGCGCACTGCGCGGCATTGTGCACGCCATGCGCGGCTGGCCGACGCCGGTCGGGCTCGCCATCAACTCCATCGAGCAGAAGCCCTTCGGCCCCGATGGCGCGCTGGTGGATGAGGGCATCGCCGCGCAAATCACCCTGATGGCCCGCCAGATCATGAGCTTCTCTCTGGAGCGTCTCCCCGCATGAACCTTCTTCTCGCCGATCAGGCCCGCCTCACCGCCGGAGCCAGCATGTGGACCACCGCCGCCGTGCCCGAAGCTGGCATTCCCTCCCTCACCCTCAGCGATGGCCCGATGGGCATCGCCAGCGGGCGGGTGGATGAGCGTGATGTCGCCTTGCTCTCCCCCTGCGCCACCTTGCTGGGCGCCAGCTTCGATGTCGATCTGGCGCGGCGCATCGGTTCGCTGGTCGGTGGGGAAGCGGTGGCGCGCGGCGTCGATATGGTGCTGGCGCCCAACGTCAATCTGGCGCGCAGCCCGTTGGCTGGCCGAGCTTTCGAATATTTCTCGGAAGACCCGCTGTTGGTCGGAACGTTGGGCGCGGCATGGGTGCAGGGGCTGCAAAGCACCGGCACCGGCGCCTGCCCCAAGCATATGGCCTGCAACGACAGCGAGACCGACCGCGACCATATGAACGCCGTTGTCGATGAACGCACCTTGCGCGAGGTCTATCTGCTGCCCTTCGAACTCTGCGCAGCGGCTGGCGCAGGGGCGATGCTGACGGCCTACAACCGCCTCAACGGCACCTATTGCGCCGAACAGAGCCATGTCACCACCATCGTCAAGCAGGAGTGGGGCTTCGACGGCCCGCTGATCAGCGACTGGTTCGGCACGCATGACACGCTGGGCAGCCTGAACGGCGGCCTCGATCTGGAGATGCCCGGCCCGGCGCGCTTTATGGGTGCCCATACGCTGGCCGCCGTAGAAAATGGCGATGCCAAGGCCGAACGCCTTGCCGATGCTGCGCAGCGTGTGGCCCATGCTGCACGCCGCTTTGGCGCGGAGAAAACCCCGCCCACGCTCGACACCGAAAAGGTGCTGATCGAAGCCGCCGCCGCTGGCATGGTGCTGCTGAAAAATGAAGGCGATCTGCTCCCCCTCGCCCCCGGCGGCAAGATCGCGCTGATCGGGCCGAATGCCGCCAATCCCTGCTATCAGGGCGGCACCTTTGCCAAGATCGCGCTCTCGCCCGAGGCCATTCGCCCGCTCGAAGCCCTGCGCCGGGCCTGTCCGGGGCTGGTCTATGAGCCCGGCGTCGATCCGCAGCCCCGCCTGCCTGCCATGCCCGTCAGCCCGATCTCTGGCGAGGCCGCGCGCGGCATGACGGTGGAATATTTCGCCGGTTCGGACATGAGCCAGCCGCCGATCAGCAGCGAAACGCGCGACACCAATTCGCTGGTGTGGTTCGTCGGCGTCCACGATCAGGGCGTGTTCGACGCCCCCGCCGCCATCCGCGCCAGCGGCTGGTTCACCCCCGAAACCACCGGCGAGCATCGCTTCTACGCAGGCGCCACCGGCATGGTGCGCCTCTGCGTCAATGGCGAAACGCTGATCGACAAGCGCGAGAAGATGGCCGCCCGCGACGTGATGGGCAGCCTGAAGCGCGGCGACGCCGAAAGCGCCACGCTGCATCTGGAAGCCGGGGCCAAGGCGCTGGTGGAAGTCGAATTCCACTATGACGGCGCCCGCGTCCACGGGTTGTGGTATGGCGTGCGCGGCCCCGACAGCGCTCAGGCCATGCTGGAACGCGCCGTGCAGGCCGCGCGCGAGGCCGACACCGTCATCCTGATGGTCGGCGAAACCTCGGACTCCAGCGTGGAAAGCAAGGACCGTCCCGACACGCGCCTGCCCGAAGACCAGATCCGCCTGATCGAGGCCGTCTGCGCCGCCAATCCGCGCACGGCGATCGTGGCCAATGTCGGCCATGCCTTCGATGTTACTTGGTCTGCGCAGGCCGATGCACTGCTGCTGGCATGGTATCCCGGCGAAGGCTTCGGCCCCGCTGTGGCCGATGTGCTGACCGGCACGCGAGAGCCGGGCGGCCGCCTGCCCGTCACGCTGGCGCGGCAGGACAGCGACTATCCCGCGCTCGACCTCACCCCGGACGCGGACGGCAATCTGCCCTACGCCGAAGGGACCGCCATCGGCTATCGCGGTCTGGCGGCCAAGGGGATCGACGCGCTCTACGCTTTTGGCGAGGGGCAAGGCCACACACGCTTCGCATGGCTCTCCGCAACGCCTGCCGAGGGTGGCGTCACCGTCCGCCTGCGCAATGAGGGCGACCGCCCCGGCAGCGAGGTGGTGCAACTCTACCGCCATGCGCCCGAACTGGCGCTGATCGGCTTTGCCAAAGCCCATCTGGCGCCGGGCGAAGAGGCCGACCTCTTTGTCCCCATCGAACCACGCATGCTGCGCATCTGGCAGGATGGCTGGCAACAGCTTGAGGGCGACATTCAGGTCTCGGTTGCCCGCAGCAGCCGCGATATCGCCTTTTCCATCACCCTCTGAAAGAAGCCCCCGCCCCCATGCCCGCCAAGCCCCGCCGCGCCCGCTATCGGCATCTGTCTCTGGCCGCGCTGGTGCTGGCGGGGGCTTTCCCGCCTGCTCTCCATGCCCAGCAGGCCTCCGCGCCGGATTGGGAAGAGGTCTTCCGCCATCCTCCCGCTGCCGCACGTCCGCATGTGTGGTGGCACTGGATGAACGGCAATGTCGATGCCGAGGGTGCGCGGCGCGATCTGGCCTGGATGGCCAGCGTGGGCATCGCCGAGGCGCATATCTTCGAAGGCGGCATGGGCACGCCCAAAGTGGTGCCCGAAAGGCGCCCTTTTATGTCCCCGGGCTGGCAGGAGGCGCTGAGAGCCAGCACTGACACAGCCGCTCGTCTGGGCATGACGCTGGGCCTTGCCACCTCACCGGGCTGGAGCGCCACCGGCGGGCCCTGGGTCGCCCCGGCAGACGCGATGAAAAAGCTGGTGTGGAGCCAGACCGAAATCGCCGGGGGCCAGCGCTTCCATGCGGCTTTGCCGCAACCTCCTGCGGTGGCGGGGCCTTATCAGGATGTGCCGCTCTCCCTGCTGCGCCCGGATGAGCATGACGGGCCGCAGTTCTATCGCGACAGTCGCGTGCTGGCCCTGCCGGTGACTGGCGAGGCCTTGCCCAAACCCCGCATCACGGTTTCAGGAGACGTCAGGCTGGACGCGCAGGCCCTGAGCAATGGCCGCTTCGCCGATGGCCAAAACCTGCCGCTGGTGGATGGCGCCGCCTGGGTCGCCTACAGCTTCGACACCCCGCAAACCTTGCGCGGCGCGCGCATCGGCCTGCCCGCCCCCAGCGGCTTCGGCATGCCCAATCCGCCGTTGGCCCGGCTTGAGATCAGCGATGATGGGCAAAACTGGCGCAAGCTGGCCGATCTGCCGCCCACGCCCGCCCCGGCGCTGGCCATGCCGATACGCAGTGCCAGCTTCGCGCCCGTCACCACGCGCCACATCCGCCTGCTGTTGACGCCTGACCCGGCCCCCGCCTTTACCGATCAGTTCACCTTTGCCCCCGGCGCGGTGAAACCGCCCTTCGCCGGACCGCCGCCCAAGGCTTTCCAGCTTTCGGAATTCACGCTTTCCGCCGAACCGCTGGTCAGCCGCGCGGCGGAAAAGGCCGGTTTCTCCACGCTGGACAATTACTACGCCGCCGCCGATGGCCCGGCGCAGGGTGTCGATCCGGCCCGGGTGCTCGACATCTCCACCCATATGGCGCCGGACGGTACGCTGGACTGGACACCCCCGCCGGGCCGCTGGCGCGTGCTGCGTCTGGGCTTTTCGCTGACCGGCCATCAGAACGGCCCCGCTCCCGAGGAAGCCACCGGGCTGGAGGTGGACAAGCTCTCCGCCCCGCGCGTTTCGGCCTATCTCGATCATGATCTGGGGCTTTATCGCGCAACATTGGGCGCGAAGGCCTTTGGTCCGGGCGGGCTCACCTCGCTGCTGAGCGACAGCATCGAGGCCGGGCCCCAAAACTGGACCCAAACGCTGCCTGACGAGTTCGCGCGCCGTCGCGGCTATGATCCCACGCCCTGGCTGCCCGCGCTGACCGGGCAGATCGTGGGCGATGCCAAGCGCACCGATGCCTTCCTCTACGACTGGCGCCAGACCATCGCCGAGCTTTATGCCGATGCCCATTACGGCACCATCGCCAGGGTGGCCAGGGCCAACCAGCTGACCTATTCCGCCGAGGCGCTGGAAGATCACCGCCCGCAACTGGGTGACGATATGGCCATGCGCGCCCGCGCCGATGTGCCGATGGGGGCGATGTGGACGGTCGACAGCGGCGCGAAACCTTCGCCGACCTATGTGGCGGATCTGAAGGGCGCGGCCTCGGTGGCCCATCTCTATGGCAAGCCGGTGGTGGCGGCGGAATCCATGTCGGCCTTCGGGCGGCCATGGGGTTTTGCGCCGGTGGATCTGAAGCCCACGGTCGATCTGGAATTCGCGCTGGGCGTCAACCGCATCCATATCCATGAAAGCGCCCATCAACCACTGGCCGATCAGGCGCCGGGGCTGGCGCTGGCCACCTTCCTCGGCCAGTATTTCAACCGCAACGAGACATGGGCGCCGCTAGCCGATGGCTGGATCAGCTATCTTTCGCGGTCCAGCGCGCTGCTGCAGCAGGGGCATCACAGCGCCGATATCGCCTATTTCCATGGCGAGGAAGCGCCGCTCACCAGCCTCTATGGCGACCGTCCGCTGAGCGATGTGCCCAAAGGCTATGACTATGATTTCGTCAATGCCGAGGCCCTGGCGACGCGGCTTTCCGTCAAAGATGGCCGGCTGGTCACGCCCGATGGGCAAAGCTATCGCTTGATGATGCTGGGCGGCGACAGCGCGCATATGACCCTGCCGACCCTGCGCCATCTGCGCGATCTGCTGGCGGCGGGAGCCACGGTGGTGGGCCAGCCTTCGCAGGGATCGCCAAGCCTCGCCGATGATCCGGCGCAGGTCAGCGCCTTGATCGGCCAATTGTGGGGCGATGGGCAGCATGGGCCGGTGGCGCATCTGTATGCCGATCTGCCCGCGGCGCTGGCGGCTCTGGATGTGGCGCCAGATTGGCGTTGGGATGCTGCAGGCGGGTTGGCCGTGCTGCATCGCAAGGATGCAGCGGGCGATCTCTGGTTTGTCAGCAACCGTTCGGGCAAGACGATTTCCGGCACGCTGGATGTGCGCGTCACTGGCCGCCAGCCCGAGCTGTGGCATGCCGATACGGGGCGCATCGAGCCCGCCAGCTACAGCATGGCGCAAGGGCGCACGCGCATCCCGCTGACGCTGCCGCGCGATGAGGCGGTCTTTGTGGTCTTCCGCAAACCGACTGCCGTTGCCGCGCTGACTCTGCCCACTCCCTCACCCCGGCGTATCGCGCGGATGATGGACGGCTGGCAGCGCAGCTTTCAGGCCGGGCGTGGCGCTCCGCAGGGCACGCAGCCCGCCGCTCTGGGTGACTGGAGCAAGGAGGCCGATCCGGGCATCCGCTATTTCTCGGGCCTTGCAACCTACAGCCGCGATCTCGCTCTCCCCAAGGGCTGGCGTGCGCCGCAGCGCCGGGTGGAGATCGATCTGGGCGAGGTCAGGGATGTGGCCGATGTGGCGATCAATGGCCAGCGTGCGGGTGTGGCGTGGAAGCCGCCCTATCGTGTCGATGTCACGGGCCTGCTGCATCCCGGCGTGAACCGCGTGACGGTGCGCGTCGCCAATCTGTGGGTCAACCGGCTGATCGGCGACCAGCAAAAAGGTGCGACCAAGATCGCCTTCGTCACCGGACCGACCTATCAGGCCGATGCTCCCTTGCGGCCATCGGGGCTGCTGGGCCCGGTCACTGTGATCGCCACGGGACGCTAAAAAGGGGGCTCTCCAGCGAGAGCCCCCTTTTCCATAGCGGCGTTAAGCGGAGACCACCTGCTGGCCGATCGCGCCAAACGGCGATCCGCCCGGGGCCAGGGCCTGCATTTCAACCCTGTCGCCATAGTGCAGATAGGGCGTGGCGGGGGCACCGCTGGCGATCATCTCGATAGCGCGGCGCTCCGAGAGGCAGCAGGAACCCAGCGTAGCATAATCCGCATTGGACACCGTGCCCGAGCCGATCACCGTGCCCGCCACCAGATCGCGACTGCGCGCGGCATGGGCGATCAACTCATGGAAGCCGAAGGCCATCTCGCGCCCATGGGGGTGACCGAACCACTGGCCGTTCAGCGTCACTTCCAGCGGCAGATGGACGCGACCATCGGCCCATGCCTCGCCCAGAGCATCGGGCGTGACGGCAAAGGGCGCCACCGAGCAGGCGGGCTTGGCCTGCACCCAGCCGAAGCCGGTCTTCATCTCGATGGGGGCGATGGCGCGCAGCGACCAGTCGTTGATCAGCACCACCAGCTTGATGTGTTGGAGCGCCTGATCCGCCGTGGTGCCCATCGGCACGGCATCGACGATCACGCCGAATTCGCCCTCGAAATCGATGCCGTCGGCCTCGCTGGGCAAAGGCACATCGGCATGGCCGGGCAGGAAGCGGTCTGACAGGCCTTGATACATCAGGGGGCGGTCGGTTTCGATGGGCGGCAGGTTGAAGGCCTTCTGCATCAGCTCGCCATGCTGCGGGAAGGCCGAACCATCCAGCCACTGCCATGAGCGCGGCAGAGGCGCCAGCAGGCGGCTGTGATCCAGCCTGCCGCCCGCGCCCTGTTCCACCAGAGCCGAAATGCGGCGCAGCATGGGCTCCGCAGCATTCCAGTCCTCGATGGCAGCAAGCAAGGTGAGGCCCGGTGCGCCCAGATAGCTTTCGCCATCGCGCGAGACCACCACCAGCTCACCATCCGCCTTGCCATTGTTCAGCGTGGCAAGGCGCATCAGTCCTTGTCCTCGATGATGGCGACGGCGCGCGTCCAGCCCGCCGAGGCACCCTTGATCTTGTGCGGAAAGCAGGAGACCGTGAAGCCGTGCGAGGGCAGCGCCTCAAGGTTGTGCAGCTTTTCAAGGTGACAATAGCCGATGTCGCGCCCGGCCTTATGGCCTTCCCAGATCAGGCTGGTGTCGCCGGTTTCCTTTACCTTTTCCGCCGTATAGCTGAAAGGTGCGTCCCAGCTCCAGGCGTCGGTGCCGGTCACCTTGACCCCGCGCGAGGTGAGGTAGATCGTCGCCTCATAGCCCATGCCGCAGCCGACATTGACGAAATCGGGGCGCCCCAGCGCCTCGCCCGCCGCCGTGTTGACCAGCACGATATCGAGCGGCTGAAGTTCGTGCCCGATACGCTTCAACTCATCCTCGACATCCTGCGCGGTGACGACATAGCCATCGGGGAAATGGCGGAAATCCAGCTTCACACCATTCTGGAAGCACCATTCCAGCGGCACCTCATCGATGGTGATCGCGCGCTTCCCGCCGTCCATCGTGGGGTGGAAGTGGTAGGGCGCATCGAGATGCGTGCCATTATGCGTGGTCAGCTTCACCCATTCGGCGGCAGCGAAACCGGCGCCGTCGGGCGTGTCCTTCTGCTCCACGCCGGGGAAGAAATGGCCCAGTTCGGCCACCGTCTCGCTGTGGGTCTGATAGGTGATCTCGGGGCGCATGAAGGGCGGGTCGGACACCACCTCGTTGCAGAGGGTGATCGACAGGTCGATAAAACGGCGGGTCATGCCACGTTTCCTCCCAGAGTTTCGGCAAACCAGTCGGCGATGTATTCGCGGCCATAGGCCATGTTGTCGGCACCGACATGCTCAACGCCGCCTTCGCGTGCGGTGAAGATCTTCAACTCGCGGCGGGGCGAATTGACCAGCTGGTCATAGCAATCATGGGCGTAATCGACGCTGATCTGGCGGTCCTGAGCGCCATGGGTGACGAGGAACGGCACCTTCACGCCATCCATATGGCCGTTGAGGTTCATGCCCTCGGCCCTGGCGAGGAAATCGTCCATATCGCTGGCGCCGAAGGCCCAGAAGACATGCGCCCAGTAATGCGGCACGGGATTTTCGCCCTCGCGCTTCATGCGCTTGTGCTGCACTTCCAGCCAGTTGTGGTTGGCGCCCCAGCAGGCGCCGCTGGCAAAGCGCGGCTCATAGGCGACAGCGCGCGGCGCGAAATGACCGCCCAGCGAGATGCCGGTCATGCCGATGCGCTTGGGATCGACCTCGGGGCGGGCCTCCAGCCAATCGACGGCCTTGCTGGCCCAATGTTCGCTGTGCGGATCGACGGGCAGGCCTTGCAAGCGCAGGGTCTCGCCGCTGCCGGGCTGATCGACGCAGAGGGTGGAAATGCCGCGCCGCGCCAAAGCCTCGGGCAGGCGCGACCAGTAGAGCAGCTCCTTACAGCTATCGAGGCCGTTGCAATAGACCACCACCGGATGCGGGCCTTCGCCTTCTGCCTTGGTGTAGAGCGCGGGCATGAAACCTTCGCCCAGCGGGATTTCCACCCGCTCACGGTTGATCTTGCCCAGCTTCGTGGACTTCTCAAAGGTGGCCAGCGCCTTGGCGTAAGTTTCCTGACGCCCCGGATGCCCATGGCCCTGCATGCGCTCGGCGGTGATGAGATACAGCGCCGCACGCTCCAGCTTGTTGCTGGCGCTGATCAGGCGGCCCTTGGCCTCGTCTTCAGCGGCCAGTTCGACAAGCTTATCGCCCATCGCGGCCCATTGTTTCATGAAGGCGGGGGTTCCGGCATCCGCGCCACCGGCCGCCGCATCCTTGATGGGCTGGCACATATCGATGATCTCACCGATCTGCGCGCCCGATTCCATCGCGATCGAAACCGACAGGTTCCAGATATAGTTCGGGAAATATTCGAACAGAGCCACGGTTCAGGCCTCCACCGGCTGGAACAGGCCCTTGTCGGGGTGCGGATGCGGCATGGTCTGCGGGCCGCCCACGCCGATGCCCCACTGGTCCATCACCTTCGGGCCAGGGATATGCACCTTGGCCTCATACGTCTCGAAATCGACGTGATCGAGGTCGGCGGTGTATTCCACGGCGAAGCCGGCAGGCGTGGTGAAATAGCTGAAGGTGTTGTTGCCCGCCGTATGGCGCCCCGGCCCCCAGCGCAGATCGGTTCCCGCCTGCTTGAGCCGGTTGATGCCGACCATCATGTCATCCACGCTCACCATATCATAGGCGACATGGTTGAGGCACGGCGGCCCGGGCAGGATGGCGAAGCGGTGATGCGCATCGTTGCAGCGCAGGAAACACATGAAATCGCCCAGCCAATCGGAGACCTTGAAGCCCAGCACATCGCAGAACCACGCCACCAGCGCCTGATGGTTGGGCGAGTGCAGCACGATATGGCTGATCTTCTGGGGAATGCCTTCCCAATGGGCGATCTCGCGGGGTTCGCGCTTGGCCACACCTGCCGAGATTTCAAAGGGCAGACCATCGGGGCTGAAGAAACGGAAGCCATAGCCGCCGCCCAGCGTGTTCAGATCGCGCGGGGCAAAGATGATGCGCGCGCCGGTGGCCGCGACCTTCTCATGCAGCGCATCGACATCGGCGTTGGTATCGGCGGCCAGAGCGATCACATCGATACGGGTGTCGTCATTCTGGCGCAGGCGGACGACATGGTGTTCGACGCCACCCTCGGCGGCGAAATGGACCATGCCGTCCTGCTCCCCCACTTCGACCAGCTTCCACTGGTCGTTGTAGAAGGCGCGCTCGGCGGCCAGATCGGGCACGCCATAGCCGACATAGCGGATTTCAGTCACTCTGCTCATGATGGTTTTCCTTGAAAATCAGATAGCTTGGGCGACGACGTCGAACATCGCATGGGTCGCCTTGGCGTTGTCGACCGGAGGCCCCTTGCCGATCTGCCCGTGGCAGATGGCCAGACTTTCGCGCACGATATAGGCGCAGCGCTCGAAGCGGCGGGCGCGATAGGCGGTGAAGGCGTCCTCGGGCGTTTCGGCGCGGCTGAGTTCGTCGGCCAGCACGATGCTGTCCTCGATGGCCATGCCCGCGCCCTGCCCCAGATGCGGCGTGGTGGCATGCACGGCATCGCCCAGCAGCACGACGCGCCCCTTGTGCCACGGCCCCTCCAGCAGCAGCGCTTCGAGCGGGCGATAGACCACGCCGTCATCATCGGTGATCTGCTCGGCCAGCGCCTGAATGGCGGGCGCGGTGTTGCCCAGCTTGCCGCGCATGGTGGCCGCCAGACCCTCGCGCGGGTAGCGCGGATTGCCCGGTTCAGGCGTGGTGGCGTACATATACATCAGCGTTTCGGAGACAGGCACCAGACCCACGCCGGTCGGACCGTTGTAGACCTGCAGCACATCGAGATCGGCGGGGCGCGGGAAGTTGTAGCGCCACACGGCCTGTCCGGTGAATTCGGGGTCGGCGCTGTCAGGGAAGATCGCCTTGCGGGTCTGGGAATAAACGCCATCCGCACCGATCACCAGATCGTAGCGGGCTTCGCTGCCATCGGAGAACAGCACATCCACACCCGCGCCATCATCGGCCAGCGTATCGGCGGTAAGGCCTAGACGCACCTGCGCCCCGCTGGCCTTGGTGCGATCGCCCAGCACCTTGTGCAGCGCCGGGCGCCCGATGCCGACATTGGCGGGTTTGCCGGGCACCAGAGGCGGCGTCGGCACGCGGGCGATCCTGGCGCCATTGGGCAGGAAAATCTCCACCGCATCGAAGCCAATGCCCGCCGAAAGGTAATCGTCGAGCAGGCCCAGCTGGTCCATCGCCCGCACCACATTGGACTGCTGGATGATCCCCACGCCATAGACCGACCATGTGGGATCGCGCTCGATCACGGTGACAGTGTGCCCATGCGTGCGCAGGGCAATGGCTGCCGTCAGGCCGCCAATGCCGCCGCCCACCACCAGTATGTTCAGCGCTTTCAACCCATCTCTCCGCTTGATTATGCGTTGAGAGAATATCAGCCCATATCAATATATAAACTTTATTGTTTGGATCATCGTCAATCCAAAATATTGATCAAAGAAGCATCGCGCAGCTTGGTCTTCATCCAGCTGAGCCCTTCATCCTGCGCCCGCGTGTGATGATATTGCACATGCTCCTCCATCACCGGGAAGGCGAAGGGCAAAGGCTGGAGGCGGATGGGGAAAAGACGCGCGGCGACTCGCGCCAGACGCTCATGCATCACCGCGATACGCGGCGTGTTGATCAGCAGCCAGGGCACTGTGGCGAAGGAGGCCGCCTCCACCTCCACCCGCCGCAGCTTGCCCAGCAGCGCCAGATGGCGGTCGGCAAAAGAGGCATTCACCCGCCCGCCAATCGCCACCGAAACATGGCCCGCCTCCATAAAGGCCTTTTCGGTGAGCGGCCCGTCCAGCAACGCATTGCCCATCCAGCCGACCACCACATGGCGCTCCTCGAACAGCAGTTCGGCGGGGTTGTCGGGCGCGAGCCATTCCCGGGGATTGATCGCCAGATCCACCTTGCCGTCATCCAGCAGATGGCCCGTGTTCTCATCAGGATAGCTGAGCTTGAGATGGATGCCGGGCGCCTCGATCGCCAGCCTTTCCTGCATCGGGGCAATCACCGCCGCGACCAGATAGTCCGAAGCCACGATGCGGAAGCTGCGCTGCGATGTCGCCGGATCGAAAGAGGCCGAAGTCGCGAGCAGCGCCTCGATCCCGCCAAGGCATTGGCGTACCTGAGGCAGCAGGCTTTCGGCAAAGGCGGTGGGATACATCCGCTTGCCATGCGAGACGAGCAGCGGATCGCCGAAATAGTCACGCAAGCGGGCCAGAGCCGCGCTCATGGCGGGCTGGCTCAGGTTCATGTGGCGTGCCGTGGCCGAAACCGAGCGGCTTTGCATCAGCCCATCAAAGACGGCGAGCAGGTTAAGATCGAGACCACGGAAGCGCATCATCCATCCATAGGATGAATGAACGCCGCGATCATCAGAAGAAATGCGTGATGGATTGAAAAAAGGGGCAAGGCCTGTGCCCTGCCCCTTCCTGCAATCAGCCTTGTGCGATCAGAACTTGCCCGACACCCGCACGCCGAAGGTGCGGGGCGGCTGGAATTCATAGGCATTGATCGGATTGGGCGTGGTGGTGAAAGTCTCCGCCGCGCTGGCCAGCACCGTCTTGTTGGTGAGGTTGCGCACGAAAGCCGCGATCTCCAGCCCCTTGAGCGCGGGCTTCAGGGTCAGCGTGGCGTTCAGCGTGTTGAACTGGCCCTGACGCGTATCGGGATCGTTGAAGGCCGAGAAATAATAGCTCGACGAATGCTTCAGCTCGATGCGCGGGGTCAGCGTGGCATGGCCCATCGCCAGCGCATATTCCAGACCGGCGGTCAGCACGAAATCAGGCGCGTTGGGCAGGCTGCGGCCCTGCAGATTGACCGAGGTGCTGTCGTCACCCTTCACGATCACCGAATTGCTGGTGAAGCGCGCATGCAGCAGCGTGGAGTTGACATCCAGACGCACGCCGCCCGCCGAAGCGATCAGCTGCGCCTCACCACCATAGATCTCCGCCGCACCGACATTGAACACGCCCGAGGCGCCGCCCGAAATCACCGAAGTGCTCTGCGAGGCCTGATAGCCATTGTAGGTCTGGTAGAAGGCATCGGCATTGACCATCAGATGGCCATCGAGGAACTTGTTCTTGGTGCCGACTTCCCAGGCTTTCAGCGTTTCCGGGCCATAATTGACCGAAGGCGCCGAACCATTGGAGTTGAAGCCGCCCGATTTGAAGCCGGTGTCGAACTTGGCATAGACCATCGAACGCGGCCCCGGCGTCCAGTCGACACCGGCATGGAAGGTCGGCTTGCTCTCGCTGACATTGCCGTTGCCCGGCGTGGTCAGCGTGGGCTGGGTGCCCGCGCAGCCCACCACGCTGTAGAGGAAGGCCGGAATGCCCGCGATATCGCAGCGCAGATAGGCGTTGCCGGTGCGCTCTTTCTTGTCCCAGGTGTAACGCATGCCCGCCGAGAAATGCAGCGTCTCGGTGGGGCGCCAGCCGAACTGGCCGAAGACACCATTCGACGTGGTCTTGGTATCATAAAGGAAGTGAATCAGATAGTTGTTGGCATAGGCACCGCTGGTCTCATAGAGGCCGCTGTCCAGATTGCCATTGTGTTCACTGAAGTGGAAATAGCCCACCTGCGCCGTCAGCTTGCCATTCTGAGGCGTGGCCAGACGGACTTCATGGTTCCAGGTGCTGGGGTTTTCACCCTGACGGAACTGCACGGGGTTGCCAGCCATCGCGCCGGTGGAATCGATCGAGGTGGCATCAAGCGCGTGGCGCCACTTCTGATGATCGTAACCGCCGGCATAGAACAAGGTGAGGTTGGCAGGCAGTTCATAGCTGAACTCCCAACGAATACGGTCACCCACCAGCTTGTTGAAGGTGGTGACGTAATTGGGGAAATGCACCACCTGCTGGCCGGTGTAGGCCTGTCCGAAGGGCAGCTTCATCGCCACGTCGCCGGTGGTGTCAACATCGTCATGCTGATACTGGATCAGACCATTGAAACCCTGGAACGGCTGGAAGGCCAGCGTGGCGCGGCCCGACTTGGTGTTGTCATCATCGCCGCGCCCGCCGATGCCATCGAGGTTGCGATAGCCCTCATGATAGCTCTGGAAGCCCGAGAGGCGCAGCTGCACCGTATCGGCCAGCGGAATGTCCACGCCAACCTCGGTCTTGATGGCATTGTAGCTGCCGGCTTCCACCGAAATATCAGCGCCATAGGTCTTGCCCGGCTTGCGGGTGATCACCTGCACCAGACCGCCGGTGGAGTTGCGCCCGAACAGCGTGCCCTGCGGGCCCTTCAGCACCTCGACACGCTCCAGATCATACATGGAGGTGCCGATCGAGAAGGAGCGGTTGGTGAAGAAATTATCGCGCGAGATCGGCACCGAGGGGTCGCCCGTCTCGGTCACATCGGTCGAGGCAATGCCGCGAATGGCCACGTAAGAGGCGCCGCCATTGGTCGAAACGTTGATGCTGGGATCGACAGTGGCCAGCGCCAGCACATTGGTCACGCCCTTGGCCGCCAGATCGCCGCCCGAATAGGCGTTCAGAGCAATCGGCGTCTTTTGCGCGCTGCTCTCGCTGCGGTTGGCGGTGACGACGATTTCCTTGATGCTGTCATCGCTCTTGCCGTCACCATGCGCGGATGCGGCCTGATCCTCGGCGGGCGCAGGGGCGGCCCATGCCGCCACCGGCAGAGCCAGAGCCGAGGTGCCGAGCAGAAACGCCGCCGTCATACGGTAAGCCATTGCATTCTCCCTAAGCCGATGCTGCGATTCGTCCATGGCAGCTATTCGGAATCAAAATGTGTATTCTGATTTATCCTTCCGGCGGGCGATGTCAATCGGCTTGATTTTGATCTGCGTCATTGCAGACCCCTCTGTCACTTTCCGGCCACGGGGCGCCATGCTGCGCAACATAAAGTGGCACAAGACCAACTCCCCATCGAAAGGCCCCTGCTTCAAGGCTTGACAAATCAGCGCGAAGCCGCCCATTTCAGAACCATTGTTCTAAATAACGCGGTCCACCGCGAATCGGGAGAGCTTCCGTTGTCCAAAACGGTGTCCGAAACCGCCATCCCGGGCCAGACGGCCCCCCACATGGCTTCTACGCATGACGCTGCCCACCCCCGGCAGCCCGGCCCTGCTCAGGGCTTGACCGTGGTGGTCGCGGGCTTTTTGCCCATCGTCGCCATCGTTTCGATGTTCCCGGCGGTGCCCGCCATCATCGACCATTTCATCAAGGCCGACCCGCAAGCCATGACCAAGGTGCCTGCCATGGTTTCGGCCCCGGGCCTGACCATCGCGATCATCGCCCTGTTCATGGGTCTGCTGGTCGATCGCTTCGGGCGGCGTCGCCTGCTGCTGATCTCCACCGCCGCTTACGGCGTGGTGGGCATGGCACCCTTTTTCCTTGAGAACCTTGATGCGGTCTATGTCTCGCGCCTGGCGCTGGGTGTGACCGAGGCGGCGATCCTCACCACGCTCAACACGCTCATCGGCGACTATTGGGATGAAAAGGGCCGCCGCAACTGGTTGACGCTTCAGGGGCTGGCCGGGCCGTTCCTTGGCAGCTTCTCGATCCTGCTTTCCGGTTACCTCACCGCCATTCAGTGGAACTCGATCTTCCTGATCTATGCGCTTGGTTTCCCGGTGTTTCTGGCCGCACTCGCCTTCCTCTACGAGCCCGCTTCGGACATCACCGTGCGCCGCATGCTGGGCATCGGCGAAAGCACGCAGGACTTTCCCTGGAAGAGTGTCGCGCTGTTCGGCGGCGTCACGCTGGTTGGCTCGGCGCTGTATTATGTGTTCATCATCAACGGCGGTCTGGTCTGGCGCGAAATCGGCTACACCGATTCCGCCACCATCGGCCGGCTGACCACCATTCCCAGCCTCTTCGTCATGCTGGGCGCGGCGATCTTCTGGCTCACCGGGCGCTGGGGCGCACGGGCTCAGCTCACCTGCTTCTTCGGCCTGCTGGGCGCGGGGCTGCTGCTGATCGGCCACGCGCATGACTGGCGCGGCATGGTGCTGGGCATGGCCCTGCAGCAGACGGGCGCTGGCATGGCCGTGCCCACGCTGATCGCCTGGGCCCAGACCTATCTGCCTTTCCAGCATCGCGGACGCGGCATGGGCCTGTGGACCGCCTGCTTCTTCTTCGGCCAGTTCTCCTCGCCGCTGCTGGTCAGCCTGATCCGCAGCAATGTCGGCACCATGCATGGCGCCTTCGTGGTGGCGGGAATCTTCGGCCTGATCTTCACCGCCATCGTGCCCTTCCTCGTGCGGCGCGCGGCCCCTGTTTCGGGACTTTGACATGACCTCCAAGATCAAAAGAGGCGTCAGCCTCTACAGCTTTCAGGAAGAGATGTTCCTCGGCAAGATGACCCTCGACGATGTGGTGGGTTTCGCCGCCAGCATCGGCGCCCCGGGCATTGAAATCCTGCCCGAGCAGAACATGCCCACCTTCCCCAACATCACCGATCAGCAGATCGGCGAATGGCAGGACCGGCTGGCGCGCCACGGCGCTCACTTCACCTGCTATGACATGTTCCTCGACACCAAGCTCCGCAAGGGCGAGGTGATGAGCGATGAGGAGCAGGTTGCAAGCATCGTGCGCGATCTGAAGCTGTGCAACCGGCTCGGCATCAAGAATATGCGTATCCTGATCTTTGTGCGCCCGGATATCCTCGAACAATGCGTGCCTTACGCCGAGCAATATGACGTCCATATGGGCGTCGAAGTTCATGCCCCCTGGTATCTGGACCATGCCTGGATTCTGCGCACCATCGAGGTGGCAGACCGCCTGAAGACGAAGCATCTGGGCATCCTGCCGGATATGGGCATCTTCATGAAGCACTATCCCCCCGCTTTCCGGGGCCGCTTCGAGCGTCAGGGCGCCCGGCCTGAAGTCGCGCAATTCATCGTGGACAGCCATGAACAGAAGATCATGTGCGAATACACGATCTATGAAGTCGCGGTGAAGATGGGCGGCAACAAGGCCGAAGTGGCCATGGCCGAAACCTTGCGCCATGCGCCTTTCGCCAACCCGAAGCGCATCGCCGATTTCGCCCCCTACTTCCGCCATATTCAGGCAAAATTCTACGAAATGACGCCCGACTGCACCGATCCTTCGATCGCCTATGACGAGGTGATCCCGCAGCTGGTGAAAGCCGGTTGGGAAGGCACTTTGTCCTCCGAATATGAGGGCAACCGCTGGATTCAGGATGTGGAGGATGTCGACAGCCGCGAGCAGGTCCGCCGCCAGCATGTGATGTTCGAAAAGCTGATCGCCAAAGCCGAAGCTGAAGTGGAGCCCGCCTGATGTTCGACAAATTCCTGATCGACGCGACTTCGCTGCGCAACATCGGGCCTGATGAGGCCCCCACCGGCTTCGCCTTCGAGGCCAAGCTGGGCTATTATCGCGGCCTTGGCCTCTCCATGATCGAGGAACTCAACGTCTCGATCGACGGCGAGGCTGTGGCGCGCGAAGCCGTCACCTTCGATGAAGGCGAAGGCCCCATCACGCTCGACGCGATGGAAACCGCGTATGATCGCCGCTGGCCCTTCGGCACCCCTGCGACCATCGCGGTGGCTCACCCCGGCGGCTTTCCAGAAGGCGAACACAGGCTGGGATTCCAGCAGAAGCTGCGCATCTCTTACCTGCCCTTCCCTTCGTTCAACAATGACGAGAAGGTGGTCAGCCTGTGAAGGTTTGGCCAGCTCTGGCGCTGGGGGTGGCGGTCATCGCCGCCCCGGCCTCGGCCAAAGCGGCGCATCCGGACAATCGCGCGATCATCAAGCACTTCGCCCGCCTGTTCTACACCGAGCGCAAGGTGAAGCAGGCCTTCGAAACCTATGTTGCACCCAACTACGTGCAGCACAACCCAGGCATCGCCGATGGCCGCGATGCTGCGGTGGCGGCTTTGGCGGATATGTTCGCCGATCCGGCCAAGCACTTCACCATCGAGCAGGTGCTGGTCGATGGTGATATGGCGGTGATCCATGTGCATGCCATTCCCACGCCCGGATCACACGGGGCATCGGTCTTCGATATGTATCGCATGAAGGACGGCAAAATCGTCGAACATTGGGATGCGATCCAGCTTGTGCCTGAAAAGGCTGCCAACTCGCACCCGATGTTCTGAACGTCAGCCCTGCTGGTGCAATGCCAGCAGGGCGAAGAAATCCTCGAAGGTCAGCCGCGCATCCAGCGTCTCGAAGACGCGGATGTTGCGCCCAGCGATCTCCTCGCCATAACGCCCATCGGGCAGGATGCGGCGAGCAAGGCGCTCCACAGACAGGCTGCTTTCCTGCGAAATCGCCGTCAGCAGCACTGTCGGACTGTCCCCCAGCGGCCAGCTTCCGCCCACATCGATAAACGCAGGCGGATGGGTGAACTGCGCATAGAGCCAGCGCCCGAATGGCGAGGCCCCGGCCATCCGCACCCGCAACTCAGCATTGGACATCTGCATCAGGCGATAGGCATTCTGAGGGATCTGCCACAAAGGGATGGCGGACTGCTCGATCACCTGCCGCGCCGAAGCCAGATCGCAGTTGAGATTATACTCCCAACCGCCCTCCGGATAGCGCCCGCCGCCGATCCACACCAAAGTCGCGCGCTTGGCGATACGCGGTTCCAGACGCAAGGCAGCGGCGATGTTGGTCAGCGGGCCGCCACAGGTGATGTAAAGCGGCAAGGGATCATCGCGCATCGCCTCGGCCACAATGGCATGAGCCGCGCGGGTGATCTGGGCCGGGCCATCGCCGAAGCTTTCGGCGCCCGCCTCTACCGGCACGGCTGCGATGCCACCCTGCCGCATCAGCTCCAGCGCCAGCTTCGCTCCCGCCGCCGCGCCCGCAATACCACCCGACATCTTCGGGTCCAGCGCCGAGCTGGTGGCCAGCACCACGCGCGTCTTGGGCGTCAGCAATTGATGGGCCAGCGCCACCAGACCATCAGGATCGCCCGCGAAATCATTGTCGATGATCACCCGCGCCGATGCGCGCTGCGGAATGGTGGCATCAGCCCAAACCCGTCCCGGCAAGGCCAGCAGAGCAGCGCCACCCAACGTCATACGCCGTGACAGCATCATGCCTCACCCTCCGCCAGAGCGCGGAACCGATAGGTCGAAAAGCGCACCTTGCCCTTGCCGCTGGCATAAAGCGCGGGGCGCAACGAGGCCAGATCGTCCACCGTATTGGCCTGATAGCCCGAAACCTCACTGCGGATACCATGCCGCGTCCACGCCTTGCCATCGAGGCTGTAGAAGAACGTCACAATGTTGCGATCATTGACGATTTTCAGATGCAGGCGGGGCGTAGCAGGCGCCGGTTCCTGCCAGAAGCTGCGATGACCGCCGCGCCATGTGGTCATGTACTGGCCATCGATGCCAAGGCCCAGAAACAGCCGGTCATCATAGAACAGCAGCAAGCCGCCCTCCGCGCCATCGAGGGGCTCGACCACCACACTGATCTCATAGGCATGGTCACCCACGGTTTGCGTCAGCGGGGAGCAATCGGCGGGGCTCGATCCCTTCGCGGCCAATTCCAGCACGCCACCGCCGACATGGGCGCGGGCAATCTCCCCCGGCGCGGCACCGTAAAAACTCCAGCGCGTGCCGAAATCCGGGGCGGTAAAATCATCCGAGCGCAGGAAGCCAGACGGCCCGCCCGGCTTCCCCGTGGGCATCGGCAACGCCATCGACAGATCGCCACCCAGGGCACGCGGCCAGCCATCCTCGCCCCATGCCATGGGCTCCAGCAGAGTCTGGCGGCCCAGCGTGCGATAGCCATTCTCATAGCCATGATAGACCATCGACCACTTGCCACCCGGCCCTTCCACCATCGTGGCATGGCCGCGCGACCACCACGCCTCCTTCTCGCTGCGTGTGCGAACGATGGGGTTATGCGGGCGGTTCTCCCAAGGCCCCAGCACCGATTTCGAGCGCGCCACAATCACCATATGGCTTGTCGCTGGGCCGGATGTACCGCCCACTGCCGAGACCAGATAGAACCACGCCCCGCGCCGGAACAGCTTTGGCCCCTCCAGCGAATAGCCCTCGGTCACCCAGTCATCGGGGTAGTGCCAGCCATCATAAGCCTTTTCGACCGGGCCATCGGTGGAAAGGCCATCCGCGCTCAGCCGCACGCGGTTGATGCCGGAGAGGAAGAGGTAGCGATGCCCGTCCTCGCCCACCACATGGCCGGGGTCGATCAGCCCGCCGATCTTCATATCGATAGGCTCGCTCCACGGGCCCGCCATGCTGTCGGCGTGGATGACATAGATGTTGGCGAAACTGGCCAGCCCCTGCGACCACGGCGCCTTCATGAAAGGGATGTAGATGTAATAACGCCCATTATGCTTGGCGATATCGACGGCGAAGACCGTGCCCAAAGGCCTGGGCAGCGCCGGTCCAATCGGCTGCCAGTTCACCAGATCGCGCGAGTGCCAGATGATCAGCCCCGGCGCCGCGTCGAAGCTGGAATGAGTCATGTAGTAATCGTCGCCATCCTTCAGCACGGATGGGTCGGCATAGTCGCCCGGCATGATCGGGTTGCGATACCAGCCATTGCCGAGGTCAGCGCGACGCTCGCCCTCCGGGCCGGTGCCCCAATGCGGCGCGGATTTCACGGCGGGTTTGGCGGTTGCGGCCTGCGCCATGGGAGGCAGCGCCGCGGCGCAAGTGCCCGAGACCAGAGTGGCTAAAGCGCGGCGGCGGCTTGGCATGATCGTCTCCCGAATTTTATAGAACCATCATTCTAGATAGATCATGCCACAGCGCAAGCCGCATCATCGCTTTTGCCTCGGCGATGATACGGCTTGTGATCGTGATCAGCCCTCGGCTTCCTCCCGCCGCAGCTTCATCAGGCGTCGACGCACACGCACGGCGGCGGCATCGATGTTCAGCACCACGGGTTTCAGGTCCCAGAAAGCCTCGCCTTCCGCCGCCTCGCCGATGGTCTGCTGGATGCCGGCGAGGATGGGCAGATCCTCCATTTCGAAGACCTGCCGCGTCATCACCTCGGCCTCTTCGCCGGGTTGGCGGGTGTAGAAATAATGGGTGGATGTTGCGCTTTCGGGCGTGAGGATATGCGGGTTGATAAAAGGCGGCACGGGAGCCGCAGCGCGCTCGGCGCCAGCCAGCGTAAAGCCCACCTCCAGCAGCATCGAGGCCGGGGCATGCCAGCGCATATCCAGCCACTCATCCATCCGCGCGTCCTCTGCCACACCGTTCAGCCACACCGGGCGGGGGGTGTTGTGGAAGGCCCAACGCGACCAGATCGCGCCGGTCTTATCCTCCTGAGCGCGATGGGTGCCATTCAGGAATTTGCCCTCCATGCGGAAGCTCTCCTCATGGATGAATTCGGTGTGGGAGAGGTCCATCAGATTGTCGGTGATGATCTCGTAATGGGCCGGGAACAGCATATGGCCGTGGACCATCGGGTGTTCGACCTCGATGGCCGAGAAATCGGGGATCAGCGCCGGATCGGGCTTATCGGCATCGCCCGCCCAGAACCAGATCGCGCGATGGCGAGCCACCACAGGCGGCGCCTCCACGCGGGCATGCGGCGGGATCAGCTCCGAAAAGGGGTTGTGCAGACAGGCGCCACCCGCGCCGAACTCCAGACCATGGTAAGGACAGGCAATGCTGTCCCCCTTGCGCTTGCCTTGGCTGAGCGTGGCAAACCGATGCGGGCAGCGGTTGTGCAGCATGGCATAGCTGCCGTCCTGCTGACGATAGAGCAGCCAGTCCTTGCCGAGCAGGCGGCGTGCCAGCAACGCCTCGCCCGCGATTTCCTCTTCCCAAGCCGCCATATACCAGATGTTGCGCAGATAGCTCATCAGACCGTCCTCGAATGTGTCGTGGCGGCGGTGATGCGCAAAAGGTGCGGCGAGCGCGCTGCATCCCCCTTGCGCGTCCGCTCCACGGATCGCCAATGGGGCCTGCAGCATGACGCCGCAGCATTGCGGCGCCTTCCCAAGCCGGATCTCCGGCTACCAGGCATGCCTGTTGTGACACAGGCGTGCCCGGATTAGAGGATCACGAGGGGCCGGTCAATCACGAGGCAAGCGCATTGGCCTTGGCAATCGCGCCCAGCACGGCGGCGGAGGGCTTGGGCGTGCGGGCGAAGGTCTTGCGGTCCAGCGTGTGCAGGCCGAATTGTGGCTTGTAGCCGAAGACCCATTCGAAATTGTCGATCAAAGACCAGTGCATATAGCCCAGCACCGGCACGCCATCATCCATGGCGCGCTTCAGTTCGGCCAGCGCCGAAGGAATGAGGCGCACACGCTTGGTGTCATCGGCAGAGTTCAGCCCGTGCTCGGTGACAATCACCGGCACGCCGCTGACCTCATGCGCATAGCGCACCGCGCCCGCCAGCGAGGGTGGATAGATTTCGGAACCCGCATCGTTCAGCTCCGCTCCCTTGGGCGCAGGCAGACGGCCCGTATCGGTCCAGATCGAGCGTTCGTAATTCTGCACGCCGACGAAATCATTGCCGCGCGCCGCTTCCAGCCAGGGGCGGTAGAGCTTGGCGCGCATGGCATCGCGCAGGCTGTTCTTGCCCGCCGCCTGATCGTCGATGATCGCAAGGCTGACGCCGACTGGCAGATCGGGGCGCACCGATTTGATCGCTTCGCGCCCGGCCTTATGGCCCGCCAGCAGTCCGGCCTGCACCACCTGCGGGTCCGCGACATAAAGCGGATTGCCCGGCAGGAAACGCGCCACGCCATGTTCGCGCGCGGCGGCCTCCTGCATCTGACGGTCGGCATCGAGCAGGCGCTTGCCGATGTCACCGGGCAGCACGATGTCGAGCAGACCGCTCAGATTGGGTTCGTTGAGCGTGGTGGTATAGCCGATCTCGGAGGCCAGATGCCGCGCAGCATGCTCGCAATAACGCGCAAAGAGCGAGGGCGCCTCGGGGTTGGACCAGCCGCCTTGTGCCGCAAACCACACCGGCGTGGAGAAATGGTTGAACGTCACCACCGGCGTTAGCCCGCGCTCCCGGCAACCTGCGATCATCGCCTTGTAATGCTCCAGCATGGCGATGGAAAACTCGCCCTTGGCCGGTTCGATCCGCGCCCATTCCAGGCTGAAGCGATAGCTGTTCAGCCCCATGGTCTTCACCAGATCAAGGTCCGTGCGCCACAGCATGAAACTGTTCGCCGCATCGCCCGAAGGCTCGGCATAGACGGTGGGATGGGCATGCTCCATCGCCCAGACGCAGCTGTTGGTGTTGTTGCCCTCCACCTGATGCGCGGCGGTGGCGGCGCCCCAGAGGAAGCCTTTCGGGAAATTCGGGCTGGCGGGTCTGGCGGCAGCCCTTGCGGGCGCGGTCATGGCGGCGATGCCTGTCGCGGTGGCGGCCAGCAGGGTGCGGCGATCGATCAAGAAAAGTCTCCCACGAATCTCGCCTCTCATGGGCGCAGCATTTTCTAGAATATTGATTCTGATATAGGAAGGGAAATATGACCGAAGGTAGGAGGCTTTCTGAGAGCACTCTCATCAGGATCCCAAGATTTTCTCATGCCCTCAGGCCTAATCTGCCAGCATCAGGACATCCCGCCGCAGCGGGAGGCGGGGGATAGCGATGAACAGGCACAGATCGATCTTGGAAACCCATCCGGCAGCAGGGCGACGCCGCCCGTAACCCGCCACAGGATCTTCCAGATCAAGGATTTTTCGCGATGCGTGCTTCCCTTTTGGCCCTTCTGCTCTCCGCCTCGCTGGCACCGGCCGCGGCGGCGCAGACCACCATCGTCAATGTCGAGGAGCGGCCCAATCCGTGGATCGTCGGCAGCTGCGAGATCGGCCCCAATGCGCAATGCCCCAATGCCGATCTCAGCTTTGCCGATCTGCATGGCGCCGATCTGCGCGGCGCCAATCTGACCGGCGCCAAGCTGGTGCGGGCCGATCTGCGCTATGCCAACCTCAATGGCGCGGATCTGACCGACGCCGATCTGGACGGCGCGCGCATGACCACCACCTTCATCAACGCCGCCAGCCTGCATCGCGCCAGTCTGAAAGGGGCAGACCTCAGCTTTTCGCGCGGCTCCCATGCCAATTTCGACGAGGCCGATCTGACCGCCGCCACGCTGGAAAAGGCCGAGCTGAAATCGGCCAGCTTCCAGCGCGCCAAGCTGGTCTTCACCGAGCTTCAGGAAACCAAATTCTACGAGGTCAATTTCACCGGCGCTGTGATGCAGAACGCCCATACGCGCTTCGCCATCTTTCAGGACGCCTGGATGGATGGCTGCACCGGCTGCCCCAAGAACTGGCAAACCGGCGAAACCGTCTGGGATGCCGAGGCCAAGGAACGCGAACGTGGCCGCGAGGCGACCGCTTCTCACCCTTAACAGAGGCCATCACCATGTTTTACCGTGCCAAGGGCCTTGTGCTTCTCGCCTCTTTCGCCGTGGCGACCGGTGCTGTTGCCTCCCATCTGGGCGCGCAGGAGGATATTCCCGCTCAGCCGGTCGACACATCGGCGCTGCCCGATCTGGGGCCGGATCAGGAGCGCTGGCTCACCCGCAATCCCTATCGCGCCGATCCCGCCACCTATGCCAAGGCGCAGCAAGTGGGGCAGGAAGCCTTTGCGAAGAACTGCTCGCGTTGCCACGGGCCCAATGCGGTGAGCGCCGGGATCTTCCCCGATCTGCGCTATCTCGACCCCAGGGAGGCAGGCGATGTGTGGTTTATCAGCCGCTTCCATCACGGGCTCAAGCGCGACGGCAAGGTGCTGATGCCGCCGTTGGGCGAGGCGCTGGGGCAGAAAACCGGCTGGGCGATCCGCTCATGGCTGGATGCGCGGCATGAGAAATAAAGCATCATGCGAAAAACCGGTTTTCGCGAAAGACGACGCGACAACCAACAAAGCGCAGGCCTTTGGGTCAGTAGGATCGCCGCAAGCCCTGTGTTAGCCATAGCCATCCAGCAGCAGGAGCATCATCCGTGATCAAGGTCAGCGTGTTCTATCCCGCCGATGGCGGCGAAAAATTCGACCATGCCTATTACCGCGAAAAGCATTTGCCGATGATTCAGCAGCGCCTCGGCGCGGCCTGTCTGGGCTATGAGATCGACAAGGGGTTGGCCGGAGGCGCCCCCGGCAGCCCCCCGCCCTTCGTGGCGATGTGCCATATCTTCAGCGACTCGCTGGAGAGCTTTCAGGCGGCTTTCGCCCCCCATGCCGCAGAGATCATGGGCGACGTGGCCCATTACACCGACATCACCCCCATCCTTCAGTTCAATGAGGTGATCGAGCGCTAAACGCCTCCGCAATCCGCAATCCGCAATCCGCAATCCGCAAAAGCCCGCCTGCCTCTTCAACCAGAGGCAAGCGGGCTTTTTTGCGCCTACCACTCGGGTGCGGGCTGAGATGGCAGCAGATTGGGTGCCCTGAAGCGCTTGGCCTCGGTGAGGATGCGACAGCTACGCTCATCCTCGCGATCGGCGCAGGCCACCTCGACGCCATCGGGATAGAGCGCCGGATTCTCGCACTCCGCATGATAGCGCAAAGGGGCGGATTTCGCTTCCGCAGGCAGCAAGGTCAAAGCCGTTACCCGGCAGTCCGACCTGTCGCTAAGCAGGCGGCGGATCTGATAGTCCTGCACGCTGGCCTGTGCCTGCTGCGGCACCCCGCTTAGCAGGCAGAGGGCCAGGATCGGAATGGCTCGCATGCTGCAAACGCCCTTCGGCCAAAAGCGAAAAAGGGCGCCGAAACCCCGCGCCCTTTCCCAGATTTCACAAGAGGCTGCCCGGCCTGACTGCGGGAGATGATGAAAAGCAGTCAGTCCGGGCAGACAAGCGTGGGAGTGACCAAACTCCCACGCCGAAACACTCAGCTGGCAGGCGTCTCCGGCAGTTCGAACACCCAGAAGGAACCGCCCTGGCTGACGGTGCGCGTCAGATCCGCCATATCGCCGCCCCACAGCGGCACAGCGCCGCCATAGCCGGAGGACAGGCCGATGTACTGGTGCCCATCCATTTCCCAGGTGATCGGCACCGAGACCACGCCCGAACCGGTCTGGAATTTCCAGAGTTCCTCGCCCGTCTTGGCGTTGAACACCTTCACATAGCCGTCGCTGGTGCCCTGAACCACGATGTTGCCCTTGGTGGTCAGATTGCCACCCCACAAAGGCAGCGGCTCCTTGGCTTCCCACGCCACCTTGCCGGTAACCGGGTCCATCGCGCGCAGCACGCCGACGTGATCGGTGGAGGTGCGCTTGATGCGGAAGCCCTGCCCCAGATAGGCCGCGCCCTTGTTGTAGGCGACATGCTCGGTCCAGTAATCTTCCTTCCAGTCGTTGGACGGGATGTAGAAGAGGTTGGTATTGGGATTGTAGGACATCGGCATCCAGTTGGTGCCGCCCAGGAAGTTGGGCGTCACCTGCACCACCTTGCCGCGATCCTGACCGGGTTCGGGCGGCAGCGGGCGGGCGCTGGGGGTGGATTCATGCGGGCGGCCGGTCTTCACATCCCAGCCGGTGGCCCAGCTGATGTCGGGCACGAAGGGATAGATGCCAATGGCGCCGCCCACCTGCTTGGAGATGCGCCCGTCGCGCTTGGTCATCGTGTCGAGATCGGTGATGAAGAAGAAGCCGTTGCGGTCGGCATGGGCGCCGGCGCGGATGGTCTTGCCGTCTTTCTTCAGGTCGAAGAGCACGATGGGGTTGTTGCCCGAAAAGTCCCATGCATCGTTGGGCGTGTGCTGGAAGAAGCCCACCGGCTCGCCCGTCGAGGGATCGATGTACATCTGGCCCGAGGTGTAGAGGCTGTCGCCCGGCGAACGCATGTTGGTGTTCCACGGCGCGGGGTTGCCGGTGCCGATGACGATTGTGTTGGTCTTCTCGTCATAGGTGGCCGACTGCCATGGGGCGCCACCGCCATGGCTCCACGCCTCGACTTTCTTGCCGTCCTTGTCGTTGGGCCATGAGGGCGCCTTGGGGTTGCCGGTGAAGCTGGAGGGCTTGCCGTTCAAACGCCCCTGATGGCCTTCGACCATCGGGCGCATCCAGATTTCCTCGCCCGTGTCGGGATCGCGGGCATAGAGTTCGCCCACCGCGCCGAATTCATCGCCCGAGGAGCCGTGGATCAGCATCACCTTGCCGGTCTTCTGATCCTTCACGATCGTCGGCGCGCCGGTCATGGTGTAGCCCGCCGTGTGATCCTGGAACTTCTTGCGCCAGATCAGCTTGCCGGTCTTGCGGTCCAGCGCGATGATCGCGGCGTCCAGCGTGCCCATGAAGATCTTGTCGCCATAGATGGCGGCGCCACGGTTGACCACGTCGCAGCAGGGGCGAATGTCGTCGGGCAGGCGGTAGGAATAGGACCAGATCTTCTTGCCGGTGCGCGCATCCAGCGCGAAGATGCGGCTGTAAGAGGCGGTGACATAGATCACCCCGTCATAGATCAGCGCCTGCCCTTCCTGACCGCGCTGGCGCTCGTCACCGAAGGAGAAGCTCCATTTGGGCTTGAGCAGCTTGGCGGTGGAGGTGTTGATCTGGTCCAGCGTGGAATAGCGCTGGGCGCGCACGCCCGCGCCATACATCAGCACATTGTCGGTGCTGGTTTCATCGTGGAGAATGTCGTCCCAGGTGACGCCCGGCTTGTCGAACTCATGGGGAGCGGCAGGCGGCTGCGCCATACCGGCCTGCGCCATGCCAAAAGCCACTGTCGCCATCAGGCCGCGATAGAATATGCCCTGCCTTTTCATCCTGTCCCCTCCGTAAAGCCCTTTGTCCGGGGCCGTTTGATGGGATCATTCTAGGCAGGGCTTTGTGAGGAAATCTTGGGATCGGTCTGAGAGCCGTCTCAGAATGCCTCATACCTTGGGCCGGGGATCGTGGCCTGCACGGCAAGGCGATAACCGACCCCGCGCATGGTCACGATCCGGGGCGCATGCTCGAATGTGGCGAGCAGCTGGCGCAGATAGCCGATGTAGACATCGACCGTGTTTTGCGTGACATCGCTCTTGTCGCCCCACACGCGGTCGAGGATCTGATCGCGCGAGACAGCGCTGCCGCCGCTTTGTGCAAGACACAGCAGCAGGTCGAATTCGCGCTTGGAGGTTTCCACCGGCACGGCATCGATGGAGAGCAGCCGCGCCCCGGCATCGATCCGCATGGCACCAAGGGTCAGCACCTCGCCGCGCTCACGGTCGGCGCGGCGGGTGATGGCCTTGAGGCGCACCAGCAGTTCCTCGAAGGCGAAGGGCTTGGGCAGGTAATCATCCGCGCCGGCACCAAAGCCGTCGATCTTGTCCTGCAGGCTGGCCCGCGCGGTGAGCATCAGCACCGGGGTTTCGATGCCCGCCCGCCGCAAGGTCTGGCAGACGCTCAGCCCATCCATATCGGGCAGGCCAAGATCGAGGATCGCCGCGCCGAAGGTGCCGCTCATCAGCGCCTCGCGCGTGCCTGCGCCGGTCTTGCGCCAGTTGACGCCATAACCCTCCGCCGTCAGGCCGCGCGCCAGCACGCGGCCGATGCCGGGATCGTCCTCCACCAGCAGAATGTTCATGCCATGCTCCCCCCAAAAGCCGATGATTGTTGCAAAGGCAGGGCGATGGTCATGCACAGCCCCCCGCCCGCGCGATTGCTGGCGGCGATCCGCCCGCGATGATGATCGACCACCCAGCGCGCCACCGAAAGGCCCAGCCCCGATCCGCCGCGCGCCCGCCCTTCGGGCTCCTGATGGAAGCGGTCGAACAGGCGGGTGAGCGCGGCTTCGGGCACGCCGGGGCCGGAATCGCCGATGGTCAGCACGGCCTCATCGGCAGAGCGTTTCAGCCCCACGCTGACCGCCGCATCGGGCGAGAATTTGATGGCATTGTCCAGCAGGGCCAGCAGCGCCTGCTGCATCCAGCCGGCATCGCCATGGACCGGCAGGGGATCGCCGGGAATGGTTGATTCCAGCCGGGCCTCGCTGGCACGGGCGAAGGGTTCCGCCATGGCGAGGCCGGCGCGCACCGCATCCCCCAGATCGAAGGGCTTGTCCGCCATCACCAGCCTGCCGTCTTCGGCCTGAGAGATGGTCAGCAGATCGTTCAACCGCCGCCTTGCAAAGCTGCCCTGCACCAGCACCTGCTCCAGCGCCTGACGCAGCATCGCCACATCGGGCCGAGGCATGCGCAGGGCGACTTCCGCCTCGCATTGCAGGGCGGTGATGGGGGTGCGCAGTTCATGGCTGATCTGGGCGAAGAACAGACGGCGGTTGGCCTCGATTTCGGCAAGCTGGCTGTTGCGCGTTTGAAGCTCGGCGGTGCGCAGGGCGACATCGCCCTCCAGCCTTGCGTTCACCTGATGCAAGGCCGCGCGCTGAGCGGTGATTTCCCGTGTCATCCGGTCGAAACCAAGGGCCAGCGTCTCGAATTCGGCGAACCCCATCCCGCCGAGGTCAGCGCTATCCCCGCGCGCCACCGCTGCCATCGCCGCCTCAAAACGCCGCAACGGATGCTTGAGCCTGCCCAGCAACAGCATAAGCCCGATCACCCCCGCGATCCCTCCCGCCAGAGGCAGGCCGATAGCCATGCTGCGCACAATGCCTCGCTCACGATCGAAGCTGGCCAGGGCTGCGGCCACCTCATCACGCTCCTGCGCGACGGTGGCGCGGACCAGATGCTGAAAGCGGTCCAGATCCCGGGCAAGGGCTTGGGGCTCGATGCTGCGGTCGGCATCACGGCGAATGTCCGCGAACAAGGCGCCCAGCTGTCGCACCGTGGCCAGCTCGCTGTCCGCATCATCCTTCTCGCCAGCTTCTGCCAGAAACCGATGCTCCGCCCGGATCGAGGCGGCATACTGCGCCAACAGCGCTTCGATCCCGGCCCTGTCATCTGCGCGCTCCTGCGCCGCACGGGGCGCCGTCGCCAGCGCCGCCCGGGCGACATAGGCGTTGACCTCGGCCTCAAGCCGGGTGGCGATGGCCAGCTGCTCCTGCGAATAGCCCGAGCGCGTCAGCACATGATGCGCGCGGCTCAGCCCAAGGCCCGCCGCCAGCGCGACAGCCACCACCACCGCCAGAGCCACCACCCCGGCGAGGATCAGCGTATGGCGGATCGATGGGCTTATCCGCCGCATCGCCCGCGCCTTGTGGCAGCTTTGCCCATGGGTCATCTCTCCGAACGCCATGCTGCCTTGGCGCGCGCCTCACCGCAATCGACCCAAAGTACAATGCAGACCGATTTGCGCTGCCGATAGTCTGCCCGCCCTTGCCCCACCTTTGCCTTGCGCTTCCAGGAACCGCCCGTGAACCAGCCTCTCCGCCTTGGACTGCAAGCCGCCATCATGCTGGCTTTACCGGTGGCGGCCCATGCCCAGAGCGATCCCCTGACGGATCTCACCCAATGCCGCGCCGTGGCCGAGGACAAGGCCCGCCTGAGCTGCTTCGACAAGGCCGCCGCCCATATCACGCCGCCGCGCTGGGCCGGGCGCCTCTCCTTCTCCACCGAGCCTTTCGAGATCGACCGGCCCACCCTGATCCGCTTCGAAAGCGAGGGGGTGATTTTCGTGATGGCGCTGAAAGATGCGCAGGGCGAGATCGTCCAGAACCTGCATCACGCCGGCAAGGGGGAAGGCCGCTATCTGATCGCTCACCCCGGCACTTACAGCCTGCAGATCAATGGCGCGGAAGGCTGGCGCATCTGGCTGGAGCCCCAGCCATAAGATCCGATGGCAGCTCCCTTGCGCAAGGGAGCTGCCATGTTGCGGCTCAGAAGCCTTTGCGCAGTGCCACCATCACGCTGCGCGGCTCGCCATAGATGCCGAAATAGCTGTTGGGCACGCGGGCGTAATAGGTCTTGTCGAGCAGATTGTTCACCGAGACCGTCATCGACCATTGCCGGTTCAGCCGATACCCCACCTGCGCATCCACCACCGCATAGGCGCCCTGCACCGGCCCGCCGCGCGTGGTGGAACTCATCGCCCGCACGCCGCCGCCGATCTGGAAACCGCGCTTCTCGATGGGCCCGAAGCGATAGGTGCTCCACAGCTTGAAGGTGTGTTTGGGTTCCTCTGCGTCATAGAGCAATCCCTGATAGGTGCTGTCGTCGAGGAATTTGGTGTCCAGATAGGTGTAGCCCGCAAAGAGGCTCCACCCCGGCAGCGGTTCGCCATTGATCTCGGCTTCCGCGCCCCTGCTGCGCACCTTGCCCGCCGCGATGTAATAGTTGGGATGCGCCGCATCGGCATAGGCCCGGTTGCGGTCGGTGATGTTGAACAAGGCCGCGGAGGCGGTCAGCGCGCCATTGAGGAAGCTGCCCTTGGTGCCGATCTCGAACTGCTCGCCGGTGCGGGGTTTCAGCGTGCCGCCGCCATAGACCAGATTGGCCTGCGGCACGAAGATGCTGGCATAGCTGCCATAGACGCTGATCTGCCGCGTGGCGTCATAGATCAGTCCCGCGGTGGGCGTCACATGGCCGGTGCTGCGCCCATTGGCGTAGAAATCGCCGAAACCATTGGCCCCGTCGCGCTCCTTCGAGCGGTAATCGGTGACGCGCACGCCCGCCACCAAAGTCAACGGATCGGCAAGGCTGAAGCGACCCTGCGCATAGGCGCCGAACTGCTCGGTGCGAATGTCCGATCCGCCGGTGAAGGCCGCATCCACTTCGGGCAAGGTGATGTTGTAGACATTGGCGATGTCCACCTCCTGCGAGCCCCAGAAGCTCACATTGTCCTGCCAGGCGTAATTCACCCCGAACAGCAGCTTATGGGTGCGCCCCAGCAGTTCCACCGGCCCGCTGACACTGGCATCCGATCCGAACCATTTGTTGAGCACATACTGGTTCTGCAACGCATAGGTGGCGCTGTTGTCCAGATTGACTGGCCCGGCGATATAGCCATAGGGCCCGGTCAATTGCTGCTGGCGATAATCGAGGCTGGCCTTCGCCTTCCAGCCGTTGCCCAGATCCTGATCCACCGAGGCATAGGCATCGCGCGTATGGGTGATGCTGCGCGACCATGTGGTGCCGAAAAAGGCCGAGCGCGGGGCGTTCAGCACCTGCCCGTTGGTGTAGGTCGACTGCCCGTAATCGAGCGGCGCCTGCCGCGAATTCTGCCAGCTGCCGGAGACGGTCAGCGTGGTGCCTGGCGTCACATCGGCCTCGACGATGCCATAGAGCATGGCATGCTTTTCATGCTCCTTGTCGGTGAAATAGCCGCGCGTCTCGCCCGAGGCGACGAAACGCGCCCGCACCGCCCCATTCTTGTCGAGCGGGCCCGTCACATCCAGATCGCCATGAAAATTGGCCCAGCTGCCCGCCATCAGATCGCCCGACCAGCCGAAGGTGTCATGCGGGCGCTTGCGCACCAGATTGATGGTGCCCGAAGGCTGCCCGCTGCCCTGAAGCAGGCCGGAGGGGCCGCGCAGCAGCTCGATCCGGTCATACATGCCAAGATCGAACTGGGTCTGGTACTGCACGGCGCTGTTGGCGGGGATGCCATCATACTGCACCTCCGCCGCATAGCCGCGCACCTGATAATAGGCCGAACCATCGCCATAGGGGATGGCGGTGACACCCGTGGTCTGGCGCAGGGCCTGTTCCAGCGTGATCATGTTCTGATAGTCCATCCGCTGGCGGGTGACGATGCTGACCGACTGGGGGATCTCGCGCAGATCCTGCGCCTGCTTGCCCGCCACCGTGGCGGCGCGGGCAGCATAGCTGTGGCTGCGATCCGTGGCAGCGCGATCGGTGCGCGGGGTGTCGGTGTTGGCGAGGGTTGTGTCCTGCTCGCTGCCCTGCACCTGCACCGGGCCGAGTTGCACCGCCTGCCCTGATTGCTGGGGCGCCGGCTCCAGCGTCACGGTGCGATCAGGCAGCAGACGGAAGGTCAGCCCGGTTCCCGCCAGCAGGCGCGAAAGCGCATCCACCGGCGCCAGCCGACCGCTCACCCCCGGCGAGGCCCTGCCCCGCACCAGATCGCCATGCACCGAAACCTGCATGCCCGATTGCTGCCCGAACAGGGTCAGCGCATCGGCCAGCGGCTGGGGCGGAATGGCGAAGCCCGCAGCTTGCGCTTGTGTCGCCGCCTGCGCCAGGGCCGGTTGGGCCAGAGCGGCAGGCGCCAAAGCCGCCGTCCAGAGCAGAGCCGTCATGCGCTGCTGCCTCCCGGTTCCGATGAACTGTACCATGGCCGTCACGTCCTCCATTGTCGTTGCGATACTTTGCAAACGCTTCGCAAAAGCATCATTCCAGCAACTAACGCTGGGAGGTTTGGCGATTTTCAGAAAAATTTTGGCGACGGGGCAATTTTCCGGATCAATCCCCGGCAATCACCAGCACCCAGGGGGTGATCTGATAGAAGCGGGCGTGCTGCCCCTCGGCCACGGCGCGCAAGGCACCAACCGGATCGGCGGCGCGATAGACGCCGGTCAAAGGCTGTTGCGGCAGGCTCGCCCCGCGCAACATCACAAAGCCATGGAAATAGGGCCTGATCGCATCGACGACATCACTCACCGGCTGATCCCGCGCGATGATCTGGCCATCCTGCCAAGCGCCGATCTGGGTGGCCGGGCGCTGCCCCTGAGCCAGCCCGCCATCATCGCCCAGATGCAGCCAGCCGCCTGCCCGCACCGCGCTGCTGCCATGGACGTGGTTGGCCTGCACCTCACCCTCGCGTACTTCCAGCGCCGTGCCATGGGCCGTCAGCCGCAGATCGAAGGCGGTGCCGACGTCCATGGCCTCCATGCCCTTGGCCGAAACGCGGAAGGGGTGGCGCGCATCATGCACCACCTCGAAAAACGCCTCCCCCTTGAGCAGACGAATATGGCGCTCGCCCGAGGCTTCATCGATGGCAATCGCGCTTTCCGGCGCCAGCCGCACCCGGCTGCCGTCGCGCAGCGCCACCAAACGCTGCTCGGCGGTGGTGGTGGAGACGCTGGAGCGCCAGAGCAGCATGGCCTGAGGCGCAAATGCCAGCATCAGGCAGGCCGCCAAAGCGCCCGCCGCGCCCCATCGCCATGATGGCAAATGGCGGCGCGGCGCGGGCCTGCTTTCCGCCCAATTCGCCCATTGCTCGGCATGGGCGGGCGCCATCAGACCCATCAGCGCATGGGTGCGCAGCATCTCCTGCCAGTCCTGACGATGGGCCGGGTCCTGCTCCAGCCAGAGGGTCAGGGCGGCGCGCAGATCCGCGTCATCGGGCGCTTCCTGCAGCGCGATCAGCCATGCGCTGGCGCGGCGCGGTGTCCGGGCTTTATCCATGCCGCGCCTCCTGTGCTGCGCCTTCCATGGAACAGACGTTCGCGGCAGGCGGCATTTTCAGAAAAGCATCGGACACGATGATCAACGGCGACATAGCCGCTCCCGGCAATGCTCCAGCCCGTCGACCACCAGCGCATGGGCGAGCCCGACCGAAATGCCCAGATGCGCGGCGATATCCTTCAACTTCACCTCGCCAAAGCGGTGCATTTCCAGCGCGATGCGCGTGCGTTCGGGCAGCTCTTCCATCGCCGCGCGCATCACCCGCAGATCATCGCGCGCCTCGGCGGTGGCATCGGGGGCGGGGCTGTCATCCGCCGCTTCGGCCACGGGATGATCGGCCTGAGGCACCAGATAGCGCTCTTCCCGGCTCAGGCGTCGGGTGACATCGATCGCCAGATTGCGCACGATGCGGTAAAGATAGCCGACCGGCTCCTCGGGCACCGCCTGAGCCCCCGGCGTCGTCTGAGACTTGGGAAGGGCGCTGAAGCGCAGCCAGGCATCCTGCACCACATCCTCGGCATGGGCGGAATCGCGCAGAATACCATGGGCATAGCGCACCAGCCCCCCGCGATGGGAGAGGAAGAGTTCCAGCGCTTTGCCCTTATGCGTCACGCGCCGTTGATGCCCTGAATCATCCGTGATGGCTGCGGCACAATTGCGAACCGCTCTCAAATTCTCCTAGCGGCAAGCCGGGCCGCTATCAACCGCCATACCTCAGGGCCCGGACAAGATGATCGGCGAAGGCGCGCACGCGGGGGATCATATCGGCGCGGGTGGGGAAGGTCAGATTGAGGCGGCTCGCCCGCAGCGCGATCTGAGGCAGCACCCGCGCCAGCGCGCCCTGAGCGATCAGCGGCTCCACCATGCCCGCAGGCAGCAGGGCCACACCGAACCCCTGCACCGCCAGCGAGCGGGCCATCAGCAGATGATCGACCTCGATCGCGGGTTCGGGCAGATGGCCCTCACCCAGCACATGGCGCTCCAGATAGAGGCGCAATCCGGCATCGGGGGCGATAAAGTCGCGCAGGGTCGGCAGGCTTTGCGGACAGCCCTGGCGTAGCAGCCAGTCCGGGCTGGCGCAGAACATCCAGCCGATCTCCAGCACGGGGCGCTCCACGGCATCGGGCGGCGAGCCATCGCTGACGCGCAGGGCGATATCGATGTTCTCGCGCACCAGATCGAGTCGCTGAGGCGTGTGGAGAAGCTGGAAACGCAGCTGAGGATGGCTGCGGCTGAAGCTGGTGATCGCCCCGGCCAGAGGATCGGTGGGGAAATCGGCGGGCACGGTCATGCGGATGGTGCCGCGCAGGGCGCCTTTGTCCTGCTGGATATGCTGCAGTGCGTGGGTGAGTTGCTCCAGCGGCATCTGCGTCAGGCTGTGAAGCTGGCGCCCCTCATCCGTCAGCACCAGCACCCGGGTCGAACGCTTGAACAGCCGCAGCGCCAGCGCCTCTTCCAGCGACTGGATGTGCAGGCTGACCGTGGAGCGCGGCACGCCCATGCGCCGCGCCGCAGCGCTGAAGCTGCCTGCGGCCACCACCTGAGCAAAGCTATGAAGCAGATCGAGTTTCACCATTGTCCATTCATATGGCCAATCCTGCCAGCAATGAAGGGATAATGCGGCAGATGCGCTGCGCCTAGGCTGGCCCCGTCACCAAGGAGACAGACCCATGACTGAAACGACCTTCGGCATACTCACCCCCAGCGCGACGGCGGTCTTTTCCGGCATCCGCGCCGACGTGCTGCTAGGCGGCGAACAAGCCCCGATGACCGCCATGCACATGACGGTCCAGCCGGGACAGGGCGCGCCACAACATATCTCGCATGAGGAGGACAAGCTGTTCCAGATCCTCACCGGGCAGCTGCTTTTCGTCATCGACGAGCAGCGGATCGAGGCGACCGCCGGAGACACCATCTTCGTGCCACGCGGCGCGGTGCATGGTTTTTCCGCGCAGCATCAGGAGGCGCACATGCTGCTGGCCTCCACCCCTGCGCGGCATGACCGCTTTTTCCTCGCCATGGATGCTCTGCCTCTGCCGCATGAGATGGCGGATGTGGCGGCAGTCTGCCAGCGCTTCGCCCAGAGCATCGTCGGGCCGGTGATCACCGCTTGATGGCTGGCGGGGCGGCGTTCAGATCGCCGTTCCGCCCCATGCCGCCAGCCAATGGGTCTGGCGGCTTTTCAGCGCACGGTCGCGCCCGAATTCCAGATCCTCTTCCTTCATGCGCTCCACCACCTCGAAGGTGAAGGCCTCTGCGCCATGGCTGTTCCATGCCTCCTGAAGCGAGCGATGCGGGTTGCCGCCCTGCCGCAAGGTGAACCACAGGCGGTTCTGGATCGTGCCCAGATCGGGCGCCCTGCCGATCCATAATTTGCCCGATGCGGTGCAGCGCAGGGCATAGATTCCCGCCTCCACCTTGCGTTCCTTATAGGCGGCCAGCGCCTCGCGTCTGTCTTGTGCTTTCATGGCGGCATCCTTTGGAATGGTGACGGCCCCATATATTACCCGGGTATATTGACTCGCAAGAGGCAATATTTTAACCCGGCATCATGGACCAGCCGACAGACCATCCGCTCGCCACGCGCTGCACCGCTTTTATGGGCGCCCGGAAACTGGCCTCGGGTGATCTGGCCGATGTGGCGCTTTGCGTGAACGCGCAGATCGCCAGTGCGACCGCCCCCATCCTGATCTTCGACGATGCGACCGGCTCCCAGATCGATATCGACCTGCGCGGCAGCACGGCGCAGATCATCTCGCGCCTCGCCGTTTGGCAGGGCCCTCAGCCCGAGGCTCGCAAGCGCGGCCGCCCCCGGCTGGGCGTGGTGGCGCGCGAGGTCACGCTGCTGCCCCGCCACTGGGACTGGCTGGCGCTGCAACCGGGCGGTGCCTCTCAGGCGTTGCGCCGCCTTGTCGATCAGGCCCGCAAGGCCGATGAGGGGCGCACGGAAACCCGCCTCGCCCGCGAACGCGCCTATCGTTTCATGTCGGCGCTCGCCGGGGACTATCCCGGTTTCGAGGCCGCCAGCCGCGCCCTGTTCGCCGACGATCTGGTCGCTCTGGCGCAGGAGACCGCCGCATGGCCGCAAGACCTGCGCGAGCATCTGCTCACGCTCGCCCGCCCAATGGCTCAGGACTGACCCCATGCCGATTGCACGCGTGCAAGACCTCGCGCTGGCCTATGACAGTTTTGGCGATTCCGATGCCCCGGCCTTGCTGCTGATCGCCGGGCTGGGCACACAGATGATCCGCTGGACGGAGCCCTTCTGCAACACCCTTGCCGCTTGCGGCCTGCATGTGATCCGCTTCGACAATCGCGATTCCGGCCTCTCCACCCATAGTGATGCGCCTGCGCCGGATGTCGCTGCGATGATGGCAGGGCGCCCGATCTCCCTGCCCTACCGGCTGACCGATATGGCTCAGGATGCCATCGGCCTGCTCGATGCTCTGGGGATCGCGCAGGCGCATGTCGTGGGCCGCTCGATGGGCGGGATGATCGCGCAGATCATAGCCAGCCTGTGGCCGCAGCGTGTGCTGTCGCTCACCTCGATCATGGCCAGTTCGGGCAATCCGGCCCTGCCGCCACCTGCACCCGAAGTGATGGCCATGCTGATGGGCCCCTCGCCCGATCCGCGCCAGGATGAAGCCGGTTTTCTGGCCCATCGGCTGGCTTTCGCACGAAAGATCGCATCCCCAACCCTGCCCTTCGATGAAACCGGGCATCGCGCGCTGGCTCTGGCCGAATTGCACCGGGGCTGGCAGCCCGGCGCCACCACCCGCCAGATGGCCGCCATCGCCATGGACGGCGACCGCCGCCCCCGGCTGGCCGCCATCACAGCCCCCGCTCTGGTCATCCATGGCAGCGCCGACCCGCTGTTCCCCCTGCCGCATGGGCAGGATACAGCCGGCGCTATCCCGCACGCCCGTTTCATGCCGCTTGAGGGCATGGGTCATGATCTGCCACCTCCCTTTCACGCCGCCGTGATCGAGGCCATCACGCAAACCTGCCGCCAAACCCGTTGACGCGCGCGCCTGCTTTTCCCAACATCCCGCCATGCTGGACGTCTCTCAACCCCGCTCGTGCCATGTCGTCAGCCAGTCGCTGCGGCTGCATTATCTCGAATGGGGTGATCCGCAGGCGCCGGTGCTGATCCTGCAGCATGGCGGCCTCGACCACGCCCATGCGATGGACTGGATCGCGCGAGAGTTCGCCCCGCACTGGCGCGTCATCGCGCCTGATCTGCGGGGCCATGGCGACAGCGCATGGTCGCCCGATGCCGATTACACGCTGGCCGCCATGTTGCTCGATTTCGCCAATCTGGTCGAGGCGCTCGGGCAGGACCGCGTGACGATCTGCGCCCATTCGCTGGGCGCCATGGTCACCACGCGCTATGCCGGGCTCTATCCCGAAAAGGTGGCGCGCCTTGTCAACATTGAAGGGCTGGCCCCGCCCCCGGGCGGTCGCGGCACGCAGCGCGCGATCCAGCCCTTCGCCGCCCGCGTGCGCAACTGGATCGAGCTGCACCAGCAGGCCACGCAGCGCTCCCCCCGCCGCTATCCCAGCGAGGAGGCCGCCTTCTCACGCATGCGTGACAAGAACCCCTATCTCACCGACGATCAGGTGAGGCACCTCACGCACCACGCCCTGCGCCGGAACGGGGATGACACCTTCAGCTGGAAATTCGACCCGCGCCTCAACATCTGGCCGCTGCTCGATTTCCCCGAGGCCGAGGTGATCGCCATGTGGGAGGCCATCACCTGCCCCGTGCTGTTTTTCCACGGCAGCAACACCTTTATGCCCAACCCCGGCAAGGATGGCCGCATCAACCATTTCCGCGACGCCCGGCTGATCGAATATGCGCAGGCCAGCCATTGGCTGCACCATGACCGGCTCTCGACTTTTATCGAGGATCTGAAGGCGTTTTTGGAGGAGAAGCAGGGACGTTAACCTCCGGCGGGCAAGGCGGCGCTGATCCTGCTGTCGCTCAGGACTGGCGCAGATCGCCGCCATGAAAGCGCCCGAAATGGCGCGCGGTGAACAGGCCGATCGCCAGACCGCCCAACCCGCAGACCAGTGCATCGAGCGGCTGGCGCAGATCGAAATCGCCCACATGGCACAGCAGTCCATAGGCCATCGCCAGATTGGCAAAGCCCCACAGCACATTCACCGTTGCCGAGGACAGGCCTTCCCCCGGTGGACTGGCGAAGGGCGACTGAAACGCCCGCCCCATCAGGCCCGACATCAGATGCGGCATGGCATTGGTCAAAGTCGCGCCGCCGAAAAACCATGCGAGCGCTTGCAGAATATGCATTCCGGCATCCTTTCCCGTTAGCGCTTGGGGTGCCCGTCAAGCCCGGCTGGCAGGCGCCCGGCCACCAGCCAGATCAACCCATGGATCAGCGCCAGAGCGGCAAAAGCCCAGCCATAGGCATTCATTCCGGCGTGAAAGGCACTGTGTCCCTCCACCTCCAGCCGCCAGGCCAGCAGCGTGGCGCAGAGTGTCGTCATCGTCGGCCCGCCGATGCGCTGGACGATGTTGATCGAGGTGGTGGCCATGGCCAGTTCGCGCTTGTCGATGGCGGTGTAGGCCGCAGACATCGTCGGCAGGCCAACCGAGCCCTGCCCCATGCCGCGCAAAAACAGCGCGGGCAGCAGCAGGCGGAGATCCAGCCCATGCCCATGCCCCCACTGCCACGCCAGCCACACGAAGGCCAGCGTCGACACCGTGGCCAGCGCCGTGCCGCTGCGCACCAGGCGGCGCGTGCCAAGGCGCCGGGTCAGCGTGCTCATCGCCAGACTGCTGACCATCATGCCAAGGCCCAGCGGGGCGAGCATCCAGCCCATTTCGGTGGGCGCCCGCCCGCAGGCATCGACCAGAAACACCGGCACCAGCATCTGCCCGGCAAACAGCGCGCCATTGGAAAGAAACTGCGTGATGGCACAGGCGCGAAACACCATGCCCTTGAACAATTTCAGATCGACCAGCGCTGCGTCGGCCTTGTCCCGCGCATGCCACAGGAACAGGCCGATCAGGGCCATGGCGGCCACCACCTCCAGCCGCCCGATGGCGCCGGCGATGCTCTGCGTGCCCAGCAGCAACAGCACCAGCGCGGGCGAGAGCAGCGCCAGCCCGCCCCAGTCGAGCCCGCGCGGACGCAGATCCTGCCGGTCCTCGGGCAGCAGCGTGAAGGCGAGCACCAGCGCCAGCAGGCCCACCGGCACATTCACCAGAAACAGCCAGCGCCATGTGGCATATTGCAGGATCACCCCGGCCAGCATCGGCCCGGCGATGGGCGCGAAGAGAACCGGCAGCGACATATAGCCGACAACCCGGCTCATATTCTTGCCCGCCGCGCGCGCCACCAGCATCTGCGCCATGGGCGCCATCAGCCCGCCGCTGATCCCCTGAAAGGCGCGGAACGCAATCAGCGACCCCGCCGACCACGCCAGCCCGCACAGCGCCGAAGAGATCGTGAAGCCCGTCAGGCAGACCAGAAACAGCCGCTTGGCGCCGATCCTTTCGAGCAGCCAGCCATTGAGCGGCAGCACCAGCGTGAGTGCCAGCAGATAAGCGCTGGTCACCCACTGGATGGTCGAGAGCGAGCTGTGCAATTCCGCCGCCAGCCCGGACAGCGAGACATTGACGATGGTCGCATCCACCTGCGAGAGCAGCGGACCGAACAGTGCCACAAAGCAGATCCTGTAGACGGAAGGATCGAGCTTCTCTGGCGCCTGCTTGTCAGGCATGTCGCGGGCGGCGGATGCCATGGGCTTAAGCCTGCGTGTCGACGGGCGCGTCGAGCAGCGCGATGATTTCAGCCACCGTACCGCTTTCGCCCAGACGCGGGAAGATACGCGCCAGACTGTTCTCATGGGCCTCAAGGCTCATGTCGGTCATGGCGTCGGTGGCCAGCGTGACGTTGAAGCCCAGCTCATGGGCAAAGCGCGCGGTGGATTCCACGCCAGCCGTGGTCGCCACGCCGCAGACCACCACCTGAGTCACGCCATGCGCGCGCAGTTCCGCTTCCAGAGCGGTGTTGGTGAAGGCGCCCCAGGTCTGCTTGGTGATGAGGATATCCTGCGGCTGCCGGTCCAGCTCGGGCACCAGATCGGCGAAATCGGGCGGGAAGACGAAACCGCTCATGCTGTGTTCGGCGCGGCCCGGGGCAAGGCCCGTCACATTGACCAGCACCACCGGCAGATCGCGCTGGCGGAAGGCCTGAAGCAGAGTGGCAGCCTTGGCGACGACATCCTCCACGGGATGCGCGCAGGGGAAGGCGACGATGCCCTTCTGCAGATCGATGACGATCAGGGCGGTCTTGGGATCGAGGGTGGTCACGGTCATGGGGGGGCTCCGTGGTTGGGGGGTCAGTCTTCGCCGAGGCGACGGATCAGGGGGATGGCATCATGGAGAAGCTGGATTTCGGCAGGGTCCAGCCGCTGCATGGCCGCCGTCAGCCAGGCGCGCTTGGCGGCCTGCTGGCGATGACGCGCGGCAAGGCCGGCCTCGGTCAGGGCGACCAGCATCTGGCGCCCGTCGGTGGGGTGCGCCTCACGCCGCACCAGTTCCCGGCGTTCGAGCTGAAGCACCAGCGTGCCCATGGATTGGGGCGTCATCGCCTCGGCACGGGCCAGGGCGGCGGTGGTCAGGGAGCCCTCGCGCTCCAGCCGGGCCATCACGCTGACTTCGGACAGGTTGAGATCACTGGCCCGCACCTCCGAGCGCAGGCGGCGGATCAGCCCGCCCACCGCAACGGTCAGCTCAGCCACAACGGAATCGAAAGAGGGAGACTCATGGTCTGACATGCGAGCCTGTTAGCCTTTGGAAGATTATCTTGCAAGATTAACTTGCAAGATAACCTTCCAATTATATCCGGACTGCCCCTGACACCCGCGCCACACTTTCACAGAACTGACATGCTGCACGCCTACCGGAACGCGACTCCTTCTCTTCGCGAGTGTCCGTGCCCGTCATCCGCCCCATCGACCGCTGGTTCATCGAGGAGGTGCTTCCCTGTGAAGCCCGCCTGCTGGCCACTGCCCGGCGCCTGTGCCGCGATCCCGAGGATGCCCGCGATCTGGTGCAGGATGTGCTGGCCCGCATGCTCACCATCGAGGGATGGAGCGCCATCGCCTCGCCTCAGGCCTATATGCTGCGCATCCTGCGCAACACGGCCATCGAGCGGATGCGCCGCGCCCGTATCGTCGATTTTCGCCAGCTGAGCGAAACCGATCACCTCGATCTGGCCGATGATGCGCCCGACCAGCAGCGCATCGCCGAAGACCGTGAGGCGCTCGCCCATTTCCACCATGCGCTCGACACGCTGCCCGAACGTTGCCGCGATGTTTTCGTGCGGCGCCGTATCGAGGATCAGGCCCCGCGCGCCATCGCCGATGAGCTGGATGTCAGCCTCTCCACGCTGGAAAAACGGCTCGCCCGCGCGATCCATCTGCTGACCCGCGCCATGGCGCCCTGGAGACAGGAGGAGCGTCAGGATGACCATCATGGCGACGCGGTCTGCGATGGCAGGGATCGCGACAGCGCCTGATCGCCCGATTTATTTTTCACCCGGACACGAAAAAGGTGGCGGTTGGCGCCCCTTCAGTCGTCCTGCCGCTGTGCATGTTATGAAAAGAGAGTTCCGTTGAGGCGGCAAGATGACGATGTGAACGGCGCCCCGGACGATCCGCTGAGCGAGCAGGCCGCCCTGTGGCTGGCGCGCCATCAACTCGGCACGCTGGATCAGGATGCCTTCCACGCCTGGCGCATGGCCGATCCCCGCAATGCTTTGGCCTTTGCCCGCGCGCTGGCCGCATGGGATGCCGCCGGGCGCCTGCCTGTGCCGGAAGCAGCCCCCGTCACCCAGAGCACGCCGGTCTCGCGCCGGTCCTTTATGCGTGCGGCCGCAGCGGCGGGCGCGGTCACGGTGGCCGGGGCGGGCGGCTTTGCCTCGCGCGCCTATGCCTGGAGCACAGCCTCCACCAGGCTGGGCGAAAGCCGCAAGATCCGCCTGCCCGATGGCAGCAGCGCCGCACTCAACACGCTGTCGCGCCTGTCCTGGCGCTTTTCCAGCAGCGAACGCACGCTGTGGATCGAACAGGGCGAGGTGGCGGTCGATCTGGTCGATGGCCCCCCGGCGGCGCTGCATGGCGAGGACCGTCTGGCGCATCTTTCCGCCGGGCGCTTCAATGCGCGGCTGCGCGGCGACATGCTCGATCTGATGGTGATGCGCGGGCAGGCCGATACGGCGGGCGCCAGCGCGCAAAGCGGCCACAGCCTGCTGATCTCTCCGCACAATGCCGTGGCGCGGCCTTTCAGCACCATGCAGATGGCCACCGCCATGGCCTGGCAACAGGGCGAGATCCTGTTTCCCGACACCACGCTGGGCGCAGCGGTGGAGGAGTACAACCGCTATCTGGCGCGCAAGATCGTCATCGTCGATCCGGAACTGGCCGCCATTCCGGTGGGCGGGCGCTTCACCTCATCGGACCCGGCGGCGTTTCTGCGCGGGATTTCGCTGGGTCTGGGCGTGCATGTCGCCACATCTGACAGCGGATATTTCCTGACGCGCTGAACATCTCGAAACCCGAAAATTTTTTTGCAGCAACTTGGCGGTGAGCGGACAATCAATCGTCCTGGAAAGCAAGAGCCCATCAGGTCGCTTCACAACAAAGGTTCTTTCCATGTCTTCGCGTTCGCTTCAGAAGTCGCTTTGTGCGGCTCTTCTTGTCACGTCTGCTCTTCATGCCCTGCCCGCCTGTGCCGCGACGCAAGGTTTCGACATTCCCGCCCAGCCTCTTTCCAAGGCGCTGACGCTTTATGGCCGTCAGGCGGGCGTGCAGATCTTCTTCCCCAGCGCGCGCATCGCCGGGATCACCTCCGCCGAGGTCAAGGGCAGCATGCCGCGCGATACCGCGCTGCGCCGCCTGATCGCGGGCAGCGGGCTGGAGATCAAGAGCGATGACGGCAAGACCGTGATCCTGGGCATGGGTGAAGGCGCCCCCCAACCCCAGACCGCCGCCGCCGACAGCGACGACATCATCGTGACCGGCACGCGCGAACAGGCGCAGACCACCTTCACGGCGCTCTCGCCGATCGACACCTTTTCATCCAAGACCATCAACTCCACCGTCTCCAGCCAGCTGCATGAAACGCTGGCGCAGCTGGTGCCGGGCTTTCAGGTCAAGAAGCAGCCCGCCTCCGATGGCCCCGAATTCATCCGCCCCGCCTCGCTCGACGGGCTTTCGGCGGATATGACTCTGGTGATGGTTAACGGCAAGCGCTTTCACCGCTCGGCCTTTCTCAACAACAGCACGGGGGCGCAGGCCGCCGATCTGGCGCAGATCCCCACCTTCGGGATCGACCGTCTGGAGGTGCTGCGCGACGGCGCCTCGGCGCAATATGGCACCGATGCCATCGCCGGGGTGATCAACATCATCCTCGACACCAAGCCGGGCTTTTCCGCCTATGCGCAGGGCTCGCAATATTACCATGGCGATGGCGCTCAGGGCCAGTTCGGCGGGCGCGCGGGCTTTGCGCTGAAGGGCGGCGGCCATGTGGTGCTGACGGCGGAATATGCCCATTCCGACGCCACATCGCGCACCAACCAGCGACCCGACGCGATCAGCTTCGCCGCCGCCAACCCCGGCCTTTCCGTCCCCAACCCCGTGCAGCGCTGGGGCAATCCCAGCACCACCTCGCTCAAATTCTCGCTCGACGCCGCCAAGCCCATCACCGACAGCATCGAGGCCTATGCCTTTGGCACCTATGGCAATGGCCATGGCTGGTCGGACATCAACTGGCGCAATCCGTCCAGCAACAGCAATCTCTACAACACCAGCGCGGCCTATCCCGGCTTCAACCTCAACACTGTCTACCCCGCCGGTTTCACCCCCAGCGAGGGCGTGCGCTACACCGATCTTCAGGCCGTGGGCGGCATCCGCAGCACCAGCAAGGGCGATTTCACCTGGGATCTGAGCGGCTCCTACGGCGCCAATGGCACCAATTTCTACCTCAACAATTCGATCAACGCATCGCTGGGCGCCGACAGTCCGCATGATTTCTATCTGGGCCGTCAAGTGCAGCGCGAGTTCAACCTCAACGCCGATGGCGTCTATCGCCTGTCCACGCCGCTGTTCGCCAAGCCGATCAACATCGCTTTCGGCGCGGAACGCCGGGTGGAAAGCTACAGCATCCGTCAGGGCGACTATGCTTCCTACGCCGTCGGCCCGGCGGCCTCTTACGGTCTGGCGGCGGGCGCCAGCGGCTTCCCCGGCTTCACCCCCAGCCAGAGCGGCACATGGGATCAGACCAGCTATGCCGGCTACGTCGATGTGCAGGTGCCGCTGACCAGCAAGTGGACCGCCGAGGCCGCGCTGCGCGATGAAAGCTACACCAGCTTTGGCAACACCTTCAATTACAAGCTGGCCACGCGTTACGAACTGACCCCGGCCATCGCCGTGCGCGGCTCCTGGTCAACCGGCTTCAAGGCGCCCACCCCGGCGCAGATCAACTCCACCAGCACCAGCCAGGGGCTCGATACCACCACCCTGCTGCTCTACACGACCGGGCGCCTTTCGCCGCTCAATCCGGTGGCGCAATATTTCGGGGGCAAGGCGCTCAAGCCCGAGACCTCCAAGACCGCCAGCTTCGGTTCGGTGTGGAAGACGCGCTTTGGCCTGTCCGGCTCGGTCGATCTCTATCAGATCGATGTCGACAACCGCTTCAGTGTCTCGCCCACCTACACCATCACCTCGGCGATCCGCCAACAGCTGGTGGCCGGCGGCGTGGCGCAGGCCGCCGATTACACCTCGATCACCTTCTTCACCAATGATTACAACACTCGCACGCGCGGCGTCGATCTGGTGCTGAACTACAAGCATAAGGTCGGGCCGGGTCAGCTCGATGCCGGGGTCGCCTACAGCTACACCCAGACCAAGGTGACGCGCGGCACGCTGGCCACCAACACCACGCAGAAGATCCTGTTCGAACAGGGCCTGCCGCAGCACAATGCCACCGCCTCGATCGGCTATACGCTGGGCAAGGTCTCGGTGCTGGGGCGGATGCGTTATTATGGTGCCTGGACCGATTCCAGCGGCAATGCCACCGGAGACATCTTCCAGCGCTTCGGGGCGATCACCTTCTTCGACGCTTCGGTGTCCTATGCCTTCACCCCGAAGGTGTCGCTGCGCATCGGCGCGGAAAACATCTTCAACAAATACCCCGATCAGGCCATCTTCCAGGCCAGCCGCGGTCTGGTCTATTCGCGCAACGCGCCTTACGACACCAATGGCGGCAACTACTATGGCCGCGTGGAGGTGAAGTTCTGATGCAGCTGTCACGCCGCAACACGCTGCTTGCCGGGGGGCTTCTGCTCCCCGGCATGGCGAGCGCCGCCACACCGTCGGCCCTGCCCCCGCAACCCGAGCACAGCGGCATGGCCAGGGCACGGCTGGGCGTGACGGAAAACCCCTTCGGCCCCAGCCCGGCGGCGCGGCGCGCCATTGTGGAATCGGTGGCCGAGGCAGCCTATTACCCCCACAGCGAAGCCCCCCTGCGCGACATCATTGCCCGGCAGGAAGGGCTGGCGCATGACCACCTCACCCTGTCGAGCGGCTCTCTGGATGCGCTCACGCTGTTGACGGTGGCGATCGCTCAGAGCGGACGCGTGGTGGCGCCCGCGCCCAGCTATGACACCCATCTGATCTATGCCGCGCGGCAGGGCATCGAAAGCGACCGCGTGCCGCTGCGCGCCGATCACCACTTCGATCTGGATGCCATGCTGGCCGCCATCGGGCCGCAGACGAAGCTGGCCTATGTCTGCAACCCCAACAACCCCACCGGCCTGCGCCCCGATCCCGAGGCGCTGCGCGCCTTCTGCATCGCCGCCTCGGCCAAGGTGCCGGTGCTGGTGGACGAGGCCTATTTCGAACTGGCGCCCGATCCACATCGCCAGTCGATGGCTTCGCTGGTGCGTGAGGGGCATGATGTGATCGTCACACGCACCTTCTCCAAGGTTTACGGTCTGGCCGGTTTCCGCATCGCCTATACGCTGGCCCAGCCCGAGCGGATCAGGCTGCTCAACAGCCGCATCACCACCTCGCGCAATCAGGCGGGGCTGGCGGCAGCGGCGGCCTGTCTGGGCGACACAGCCTATCTGGCCGGAGCCATCGCCTATCTGAAAGGTTGCCGCGAGCAGATCTATCGCATCTGCGAGGCCAACAGGCTGCGCTATCTGCCGTCAGACGGCACGTTCGTCTATATCGACTGCGGCATGCCCGCAGCGGCGTTGCAACAGCGCCTGAAAGCGCTCAGCGTGGAGGTGCGCCTGTTTGAAGGTGAGGCCTATCGCAACTGGATGCGAGTGGGTACAGCGACACCAGCGGAACTCGCCTATTTCGCCAAGGTTCTTCCAGAGGCGCTCAAAGGGTAAGTGGCCGGCCCTCATGACGTGCCCTTGATCAAGAGGACTCGTGCATGGACAGGCGGCCTGAAAGACGATCATGGATCGTCGGCAATTGGAAAATGCATGGCCTGCGCGCTTCGCTCGCCGCTGTGGTGGAGATCGACCGCGCCGCGCAGGCTTGCGGCGAGGTGGATGTCGCGCTGGCGCTGCCCTTTACGCTGATCCATGCGGCGGCGCAGGCGGTCAGCCATATCGCGATCGGCGGGCAGAATTGCCACACGCAGCCGCAGGGGGCCTATACGGGCGATATCTCCGCCGCGATGCTGCATGATAGCGGGGCCGATTGTGTGATCCTCGGCCATTCGGAGCGTCGCCTCGATTGCGGCGAAACGGACGAGATCGTGCGGGACAAGCTGCACACGGCGCTGAGCAGCGGCCTGACCGTGATCCTCTGCCTCGGCGAACATCTGGCCGAGCGTGAGGCGGGCCTCGCCGAGGACAAGGTGCGGCAACAACTGACCCATGCGCTGACAGGCCTGACCCCCAGCCCCGATCTCGCCCGGCATCTGGCCATCGCCTATGAGCCGATCTGGGCCATCGGCACCGGTCTGGTGCCCGAAGCCCCCGCCATCGCCGCGATGCATGGCGCCATCCGGCAGAGCCTGGCCCAAGCGCTGGGGCCATCGGCCAGAACGATCCGCCTGCTCTACGGCGGCTCTGTGGATGAGGGCAATGCTCCGGCGATCCTGCGCCTTGCCGATGTGGATGGCGCGCTGGTCGGCAACGCCAGCCTTGATTCCGCCCGGTTTGCTGCCATCATTCAGGCCGCACAAGATATCCGGGATGCGTGACAGGTGACAGCAGGCTGATGGTTGATGGTTAACTTTCGGCCCTGGCAAACGCCAGGCTAGCTCGCCGAGCGAAGGTATCTCAAAAGGGCAGAAACTGCCACTATGAATACGCCGACAGAGAATTTGATACAAACTATCTATCTGAAAGATATGAATTACCAAGTCCAACCTACCGGATTTTAATCTAGCGAGTCCTCTTAGTTCGGCACACCGGCCATAAGATCATCACATGCCCTGGAAGACTGAGTGCTGCTCTCGGCTCCTCTTGATTGCTCAGAGTTAGACATCTCTGGTGCCAGGATTCATGCCATGATTTTGTGGGCCGTTGCGACCGAGAGAATCGGACTATGACCAAGAAAATTAGCTTCACGCCTGTGACAATTGATAGCCTTGCAAGAGGCTCGCTGGCGGACCCACTCACACCCGGTTTGGCGATCGAAGTTCTGCCAAGCGGCAAGAAGCGTTGGTATTACCGTCGCAAAATTGCGGGCAGAAAGGTCGTCGCCACGCTGTTCGGAGAATTGTATCCCTCAATGACAATTGCCGATGCACGAGCATGGGCACGCGGATTAAACGACCAGGTTGAAGCAGGGATTGACCCACGGGTCACGCTTCGGAAAGCAAAGTCCCACGCACAAATGACGGTCGCGTTCGCCCACGGACTTTATATGGAGGCCGTCAGGGATGGCCGAATTTCTCGAAGACAGTCTACCCTTAAGCCGAATTCGATTAGGCTGAAATTGGGTTATTACAGACGTGACATAGCACCCAAATTGGGAAGTCGGAGCATTTACGACATTACCGAGAACGAGCTCATAGAGTTGGTGGAAGCAAAGGGCAAGACCGCCAAGGTTGGAGCTAACGGCCTTGCAGCGGAGTTGAGAGTTTTTTTCGGGTGGGCATGCTTTCTGACGGGTAAGGAGGTCGGTCTATCGGCAACCCTACGGCTACCAATCCAAAGAGCCTTCTTGCTGTGCGCTTCCGCTGACATAACCGCCGTTCGCGAGTCCGATTGGCCGAGTCAAAAGCCGTCGTCGGTTCATCGGGCTTTGGTCGACCGGGAACGGCCGCTTTGAGGGCCGTCAAGAACGGCAATCTCTGGCAGAAATGTCAGGGGGAGCGGGCATGGGTTTCGCCGCTATCAGGGAGGTTCACCTTTGTGGTTAGCATGCCCGATAAGCGAAAATTTGGAAACGCAGAGCTGATCCGAAATGCCAGCGCTGGAAAAACTGACCTGTTCATTGAACGGGAACCGGAACACACGCGTTTGGTCAACCTGTTGATATCCGGTGCCTCCTGCCGCCTGCAATTGAGAAAACATTTTCAGCGAGCTAATGCAGTATGGCCGCATTGATCCATGCATCCAAGACACAATGACTGTCGATTCAGGGCTGTTTTTCTGCGTGCTCACTGCCGAATTTGGACCTCCTTCCAGAACCATGATATGGGCCTCGTGAAGATTGCCATCCCATTCGGACACATCTTTATCATTAATGGCGCTGTGTATGAGAACCAGCTTGACGCCCAATGCTTGACTGATTTCTTTTGGCGAATGGTATCCTTGTTGAGATCGCACAAGTGTAATCAGTCCGGTCCACAGTGCCTTTTGGACGGGATCAGCAATTAAGCTTTGCTCACCCTGCCGGACCTGTTCAGGCGACGCCACAAATGAGTGAATACCGAAATCTTCAACAGGATAGAGCGGGCCTATCAGAGCTGGAGCAGACTGCCGTTGTTCGATTGTGGTTTGAGAATTCACATCATTTGCGAACATGGCAAAGGCAAATGCAGCAGCCAGTGCTGGGACTTCTGGCAAAGGGCATATGCGAGCCGTAAGGCGCTTGGTGATAGCTGCGAGTCTCATCACGTTGATCTATCGCGCTTCGCAATATTGCTGGCAATGCCTGCCAGATGGGGCATCAGGCGATGTCCGCTTTGTTGTTGCATCCGGAAAGGCAGATTTTCGAGCAAAAACGCTAAAAGCTGCCACTGCAGGGCTATAGGCCCTACCCGCTGACTTAGCTGCCACCCAGGGCCACTATCGTAATAGTTGAAAGCGCCCATTCGTTCAGCAAGCAACCCTGAGTTGCCCCCCCAACAATGCGTCCGGGTTCATGGTGCCCACTTTTTGAGACGCCAAATTGGGTATTACAATCTCGCAACGTCCAGCAAATATGCTCCCTTTCAGACATGTAAATACCGCATAAACAAGATTGACACTATGAAATGAGTAATTGAGTACTACCTTCGCATATTGCGAGGATTTTCAATGAATATGATCATACGCGGCGTGCTTGCAGCTCTCATACTGGCAAGCATGCCAGCACATGCCGTAGCTAAGGGTTTGGGCGGTGAGATCACTGCAGGAAAAGCCGAGCATAACTGGGGTGGTGAATTAGGCGTAGGTTACGGGCTCGAACTTGGCCCTGTTACCTTGAGGCCAATTGCAGGTGCCTTCCTCTACCGAGGAGATAACAATCGCTACTATCAAGACAATTTCGCGAATGGTCAGTCGCGATGCCGGGATAGCACAAACGGCCTGTTCGCCAACGACAGCAAATGCAACAACTGGCCTGCTGCCGGTTTGATGGACACCAAGATAAGGTTCTTTAGGCTACCCCAGCCTGGCGTTCGAAGTCGATAGGGCTGAGATAGCCCAGGGTCGAGTGCCTGCGGGTGGGATTGTAGAAACGCTCGATATAATCGAACACATCGGCTCTGGCCTGATCGCGAGACCGATAGACCTTCTTGCGGACCCGTTCGGTCTTGAGGGAAGAGAAGAAGCTCTCCATCGCCGCATTATCCCAGCAATTGCCCGATCGGCTCATGGAGCAGGTCACGCCATTATCCTGCATCAGGCGCTGGAACTGCTCACTGGTATATTGGCTGCCCTGATCCGAATGGTGCAGCAGAGCATCGGGTTTGCCCCGGCGCCAGATGGCCATCATCATGGCATCCGCCACCAGTTGGGCCGTCATGGTCGGGCTCATCGACCAGCCCACGACACGGCGCGAGAACAGGTCGATGACCGCCGCGACATAGAGCCAACCTTGGGCGGTCCAGATATACGTGAAGTCTGCCACCCACTTTTGGTTGGGCGCATCGGCCACGAACTGACGATCCAGCACGTTGGCCGCGACCACTGACTTTTCGCCATGATCCTTGGGCAGGCCACGCCGGCGCGGTCTGGCGCGCAATCCCTGCTGGCGCATCAGACGCTCGATGCGATGCAAGCCGCAATCCACACCGTCAGCCAGCACGTCATGCCAGACCCGCCTTGCACCATAGGTCCGGTCGCTCAGCGTGAAGCTTGCCCTGACTTTGCGCCCCACCTCGATGTCGCTTCTGGCGCGCGCCGATGGGGCACGCACCAGCCAGGCATGAAACCCACTGCGCGAGACACCGAGCGCCCCGCAAAGCCACGATACCGGCCAGATCCCTCGATGCTTCGCGATGAAGGTAAACCTCATATCGAGTCCTTCGCGAAGTAGGCCGCGGCTTTTTTTAGAATATCGCGCTCCGCCTTGAGCTTGGCCACTTCCCGGCGCAGGCGCTGGATCTCCTGCTGCTCAGCCTTCATCTGGCCGTGCCCAGGAAAGGCATCCTGCTTGTCGGCCCCAAACTCCCGAACCCATTTGCGCAGCACATTCTCATGCACATCAAGATCGCGGGCGGCTTGTGCAACCGCTACCCCGCGCTCCTTTACCAATCTTACCGCTTCAAGCTTGAACTCGCGGCTGAACTTCCTTCGTTGCATCGATGCTCTCCGGTTGATGAAAACACCTTATCTTGGTGTCCATCAAACCGGCAGCAGGCCAAACGTTGCAGTGTCGTTCTACGGCAAAGTCGAGGCGGCGGTGTCGATTGCCTCACTCGCAGAAGTTGGAGTTGGTGCGCGTTATTCTCGTGAGAAGGTCCGGCCATATGGCCTGATCGCGGTGCCCGTCGCCCCCAAAATCAAAGTGGCGGCTCAGGTTGGTGACCGCTACTTTTCTGCAGGCTTTCGAGTTGGATTCTGATCCGTTCGAGAGCAGGTTTCGCCTGCTCTCGAAAGCCCCATTAGGAACTGGCGGAAGGGCGTTGTCCTCTGAAAAGCCGGCACTTCGCGGTAGCAGATTGCGCCCCAAAAAGCGGTCACCTATTGAGTAAGCCACAGCCATATTCGACAATAATATAACTCAGTTCTGTTTACCCCCCTACGCTATCAATTTACCATTGATTACACTCTGACATCATGAAGAGTTTTTCAGATTTTATGATCGGAAATTTTCAAACGTTTACAAGCAGGGATCGGAACGGGAGTAGACTATGAACAGAGTGGCTCGCTCGATAATATTAATGACCGCGACGATATTCTGCATGTTCCACGGCCCTTACGCCAAAGCACAGCCTTCACCTTGCCAGGACGATAAAGGGAATGATCGCTGCAACGACGACCAGCGTGCTCAACAAAGGCATCTCTACAATGCTTCTGATGCACAAGATTTCGCGAATAAGAAAAGTCAGTTGGTCAGGGCTTTCTTTGTCGATGGCTATGGTCAAGACGTTGCACTGGTTTCCTTCGAACGCGCCCCAGGAGAAGATCTGAAAGTCGAGGTGCGCGTTCCCAGCCATAATGGAAGTTCGGAGAACGTATCTCTGGTCGGCCAACTGTCAGGCGCTGCATGGACGGACATATTGGAAGGTGCTCGAACGTTTGACCGCGACCTTGTCCCTTTGCCCAAAAGGAAAGGCGAGTTGTCCATTTGTCTTCATAGTTGGGTGTCCACCGTGGAGGTGGCTGACGAGAATGGCAAGGTTCGCAGAAAAACCAGCCTTGCTTGCGGCAATGACGACCTTGTCTCTGCCTATGCGTTCAAATTGGCGAACATCGCCGTCGATTCCTTTTCCTTCTGTGCAACGCTTTCGCGCGAAGCATCAAGGAATGATGTCACACGGCTTGCTGATTGCTGGAAGCTGAGGGGAGACAGGACAGCAGCGTCCCAAGCGTATAATCGCCTCCATACCCGATGGTTTCTGCATCCGAATGGAGTTGATTTCGCGCGCTCCCTATACGATCTTTTCGACGAAAATGCAGAGGTTACGTGGCCAGGAGAAGAAAAGGCGACAGGCGCTGCATCTGCTTCACAACTCTGGACAGCAAAGGCAGGTCAGAACCGCTTTGTGCCCCGAACCTATTTCGGTGAAACGCATGACAGAGTGAGAATAGAAGGACAAATCTGGCCACGGCCCAAATCTGACGCGGACAGACCGCAACCCATTCCCGTCACCATGCTCTGGACCAGAGAGAATGGCTTTGACTTTCGCTTGCGGAGCCTATCGCCAGCAACGCGGCGTTAGGATAGACTTTGCACCGCCGTTGCGCCATGTGTAACCGCGCGGTTGGAAGCTCAACGATGGTTTCCACTGGCAAAGCCAACATAGCCGGTCGCTGTAGGCAACCCTAAGAGCCGCCGTTCATTCAGGTGAGAAAGCACGCTCACAAAACCTTCCTGGTCGATCGGCATCGACTGCACTGGCATTCCACGATGCATATTATGCGTGTGCCAATTTGACCCTTTTTAGCGGCGCGCAATGCGCTTTCGGGTGATGTTTTTTGCCCTGTGAGCGTGTTAGCACCTCTCATCAGTCCAATATCCGCGAATCATCATCCTTAGATGAAAATCTTGCGTATTCAGATTTATAAAATCCAAAGAAATCCAATCCATAAAATAATTATAAAATAATGCTTGGGAGGAATGAGATGATCATATCTCAACTGCTCGATACACGGCCGCAACTTTCGGTAAGGGAATGTGATATCCTTGAATGTGTCGCGATAGGCATGTCAGCCAAGGAAATTGCACGGCATGTCGATTTAGCGCCACGCACCGTAGAACGGTATATTGAGAATATGCGATTGAAGATGCACGCACGCAACAGCGCGCATATGGTGGCTTGCGGCCTGTTTTACGGTGCTATCAATATGCCGAGCTAACTTGCCTCCACAAACCGACGCCAACCATCCTTGATGTCTAGCGCTCAACTTTGCGCAATTGCCGGGGGCGTGTAGATCTGACCGGTCATCGCCGCGTCAGGCATATAGGCCCGCAGCAGGATCAGAAACGGCCCGCTGGCCGGGGCTGGGAGCCAGTTGGCCGTCTGCACGCCGCCCGGATCGCTACGCGGAATGACAATCTCCAGCGAGCCGTCCTCGCCATAGATCAGGCCAGGCGTGCGGTCGCCGATGGTGTAGCGGTCTATTGGATTGTCGGTGAGGAAGAAGGCGCCATTGGCTTCGGCCTGATACATGGTCAGCGACCAGAACGCTTCAACCGGCGGCCTTGCTCAGCGCCCTGCCCTCGGCGATGCCAGCTGCGATCTCTTCGGCCTGCGCAGTTGTGAAGCGGGCGGGATCAAAATCGGCATGACCCAGCCCCAGCGGGGCGATGTTTTCCAGCATGCGTCGGTCGGTGGCTGGTGCCGGGTTTTCCAGCATCAGCGCATGGGCGGCGGCCAGCCAATCCTGCCATGGTCCGTTGCGATCGGCGCCTGGGGCCCAATCGCCCCTCGGAGCGGCCTCACAGGCGAACCCCGCCAGTACATCGCGCGCGGCGGCGACATCCTCGGGCCCGTTCACCACCACGCGCGCCAAAGCCCAAACCCAAGGCGTGGTCGCGCGGATCGCACCTGCTGGCGCCGGGCCTTCGGGACCGACGAGCGTGAAGGTTCCGCCATGTTGGCCCGTCGTGCGGCTGCCCAGCACGGCGATATGATCGCTGAACATGTCCATCAGCGCCAGCGAGCCATAGCGATCGCCCAGCGACGGCAGGGTCAGCGTCGCCGGGCCATGGCGCAGGTCAATAAAGGCATTGGCATAAATCGTGTCGGCATTGGGCGTGGTGACGAAACGATCCTTCGGTGTGGCCAGCCCCTTGAGCGAGAGGAAATGCCCCGAAGGCAGGCCCCGGCCCAGCATGGTGGCGCGGGTGTTGGCGATCTCGACCAGCGGCAGGGCGTAGAGGAAGGCATCGCGCGCGGCAGTGGTCAACGTGGGGGGGGGCGGCGGTTTGCAGGGGCATGGCTGAGGCCTTTCGCTTGGGGAGTATCAGGCCTTGTCGGCGGCATTCTGGCGGCGGCGCCACCAGCCATAAGTGGAGGAAGCGATCAGCGTGATGAGCAGAGTGAGCATGGCGAAACTCCTGGGATGGTGAGGATTGATGCCCTTGGGATGCGCCATTAATATGAGCCTAACTCACATTCTCAAACTCGCGTTCACGGGGCGACGCATTGCCAAGAAAAAAGAGCAACGATCAAAGCGATAGAGCCAAAGAGCCGCAGCAGCAGCGTTCGCGACTCAAGGTCGAACTCATATTGGAGGCGACCATGCGCCTGCTGGAGAAAGGCGGCATGGCTGCGCTGACCACCAATGCCGTGGCCGCCACAGCGGGGGTCAGCATCGGCACACTCTACCAGTTCTTCCCCAACAAGGAGGCGATCCTCGACACACTCGCCGATCACGAGATGGCGCAGATGCGCCAGCGCGTGATGCTGGCGATGAAGGATGCTGGCACGACCTCAACCCAAGCTCGCATTGCCGCCGTGGTCGAGGCGGTTGCCGCCAGCTATGGCGAGCGCCACGGTGCGCATCGCATCGTCATGGAGCATTCGCTCGATCGGAGGAGCAACCGAATGGGCCCTCTGATTGCCGCGCTGCTGACGCATCTGCGGCAGTATCGTGCGGTGGGGCCGATCCGGCGGGCGCTGAGCCCGCAGGATGCCTTCGTCCTCACCCATTCCTTTATAGGCGTGCTGCACGCGATGATCGCTGACGATCAGACCATCGTATCGAAGGCAGAGATAGCAGAAGCACTTTCCCGCATGACCTGTACCTTCCTCGGCCAGTGACGCTGACAAAGCCGACCTTTGCGTCTCCATTTGCCCTCGTGAAAAGCTGCCAGCCGCTCATGACATCAAACCGGGGCTCATTGCGATCGCAAAACGCGGAGTACGACGAGGCGTTGAGCCGAGAGAATGCCCTGTGATCGAACATAAGCCAGACAGCGAAAAGGGGCAGGTGTCGCCACCCTCCCCTCGACGCCATCGGCCCTGCGTAATCAGGCGGGCCGGATCAGAAGCGGTAGTTCGCGCTGACCGTGAAGTTGCGCGGCTCGCCATAGCGATATTGGCTGAACGAGCCGATCTGGCTGAAATAGGTCTTGTCCAGCAGATTATCGATATTGGCCTGCAGGCTCGCCCGATCGGTGACGTTGAGGCGCGCCATCAGGCTGACCAGAGCAAAACCATCCTGCTGGAAGCGGAACGCCGTCGTGGTGCCGGTGATCGTGCCGTTCGTGTAGCCTGAACTGCGATAGTTCACGCCGCCGCCAAAGGTGAAGCCCTTCAGGATCGTCGGGATCGTATAGGTCGAGAAGACCTTGAACACGCTGCGCGGCTGATCGGCATTGGCGTCGAGCCCGGCAGCCGTTTTGGCGCGGAACAGGCTGTAGCCGGCGTTCAGGTTCCAGTTCGGCAGCGGGCTGCCCGTCGCCTCAAGCTCGAAGCCTTCGCTCACCACGCCCCGCGCCCCCAGATAGGGCTGGTACAACTGGGTCGGCGTGACGCCCGGAATGGCGATCTGCGCGCCATCGACCTGCCCGAGATTGTCCTGCTCGATGCGGAACAGGGCGGCCGAGGTCTGCAACGCCTCGTTGAAGAAGGCGCTCTTCACACCGACCTCATAGGACTTGCCGGTGACCGGGTTGAGCTGGTTGTAATTCTTGTCGCGCAGGTTCTGCGGCTGATAGATGGTGGTGTAGCTGGCATACAGGCGATGGTTATGCGAAAGGTCCGCCAGCACGCCCGCATAGGGAATGAAGACGTCCTTGTTCCCGTAATTGCTGACCGTGCCATAAGCGATGCCGGTCTGCCGCCACGACGCGAGACGCCCGCCGCCGATCACCTTCAGCCAATCCGCCACATTGATGCGCAACGCGCCATAATAGCCGATCTGCTTGATCCGCTGCTTTTCCACGCCAACGTTGGGCGTCGTCGAGAAACCGGCATTGGGATAGGAATTGGCGTTCCAGGTGAGGAAGTCCCCGGCCGGCGGATAGCCGCCAAGCGGCGTGTAAGAGTCGGTGTGGCGGTTGATGACGCTGTTGAGATAGCCCAGCACCACTTCATGGTCGCGGCCAAAGACGGTCAGCTTGCCCTTCAACTGGGCATCGTAGCTGTTCTGAATGCTCTCGCCATAGGCCGAATAGGGGTTGCTGGCGAGGCCGAGGCCGGTCGTCTTGTCCACCTTGCCCGAGAGATACAGGATCTGGGTGAACTGCGTGTTGCGGTTGCGGTTGTAATTGCCGGTCAGGCTCCAGCCATTGCCGAAATTATGACTGATCGTGGCGAAGGCGGACTGATTGACCGTCTGCCAAGTCGTCCATGGCTGGGTGGTGGTCTTTGAGCGATCCCATTTGGCGACGGTGTTGTCGCTGTAGAAGGTTGGCAGGCTGCCCCAGAAGACGCCGTGGGGCGTGTTCTTCTGGTGGCTGAAGCCCACGCGCAGCAGCGTGTCCGGCGTGATGTCGGCATCGGCGACACCGTAGAGCACCAACTTCTTGTTCTTGTAGAAGTCGGTGAAGCTTTTGCCCTGTTCATAGCGAGCCACGCCGCGCACGCGGATGCGCCCTTCGGCATCCACCTTGCCGCCAACATCGCCCGACAGGCGCCAGGTGTCCCAGCTGCCATAGGCGGCGTTGGCGTAACCGCCCCACGTCGTCTTGTCGGCATGCTTGCGCACGAAGTTGATCGAGGCGGAGGGATCGCCCACGCCGCTCAGCAGGCCAGTGGCGCCGCGCACGATCTCCACGCGGTCATAGATCGACACGTCGGCGATGGTTTCGCCCCGGTCGCCGCCCAGCGCCCATGCGGTCGGCACGCCGTCGATCTGGGTGTTCTGGATCTGGAAACCGCGCGCATAGAAGGAGTTGCGGACGTCATCCGTTTCCTTGACGACCACGCCAATGCCGTTCTCGACCACGTCTTTCACGCTGATGAGGTTCTGGTCGAGGATGCGCTGGGCGGTCACGATGCTGACCGACTGGGGCGTCTCGCGGATGGTGAGACCAAGACCGGTGGCGGTGTTGATCTTGTTGGGGATCGTGTATTTGCCGCTGACGACGATGCCCGCTTCGTCCTCACTGGCTGGTGCGTCCTTTTCAGCAGGTGATGGCGCGGCGGCTGCAAGCGCCCAGTTCGGCGCTGCACATGCCACGAGCGCTACGCTCAGGCAGAGCTTGAATTTGGTTGTCAATGTCGTTCCCCGCTGTTCGTCATATCCATCGACGCCGCGACCAAGCGACGTTGGGGCGCGGCTATCGCTATTGATATTGGCTTTCAATAGCGTTTATGTATTTGCTATGCGGCATTCGCTGGAACGGTGATGCCGAGGGGCACAGGCAGGATAACCGCCGGACTATATCCATGGTTGACAGCGCGATGATATTGCAGCGCTGGGCAGGCGCTCCGGCAACAACCGCTGACAAACCTGACATACACCTGCCCAACACACCCCTGAAAGAGGCTGTTCGTTCATATGCCGTGCGACCGCCTGGGATGTGCAGTCCGATTGCCAGATAACTTTTGCCGATCTCTTTTGGGTATACTTATCAGAGACCAAGCATTCTGGGAGAACGCGCCTCCGGCAAAGCCGGGCCGGTTCACTCACCGTATGGAACCCATTGCGCAGATGAACCTTGCGCGCATCATGCTGCACTGCCACTACGCCGATGTGGCGGGCCGAGCCGGGGCGCCTTGTTGTGACGCACACACAACATCGCTGCCGGCATGGCCTCCATGGTGGCGAAAGGGCGACGGGTGAGCTACGAACACAGCAGCAGCAGTCAGAATTTTACGTTCCCCAATCCATTGCGGGAGCATAAATATTTTGTGGCCGCCGCCGCCGTGGTGTCTGGCCTGACGGGGTTGGTCGTGCTGTTTCAGGCGCGCGCGGCCTTGCATCAGAGCACCCATGGCCGCGCTCTGGGCGCAGCTTTGGTCGCCTTCGCGCTGATCGTTGTTGCCGGGCGGCTGTTGTTCCAGTTTTTCACACAATTGCGCTTCTTCTTCGGGCGGGGCAGGCCGATGGGGCTAGCGCCGCAGCTCGCGCCGGATCAGCTCGGCACAAGTCCTGGCGCCGAGAATTATATCAAGGAGACGCTGCGTCAGCAGGCTCTGGACTATCCCGAACCGCGCGATCCGCTCTCCAGCCTGCTCTACTATCTCATCCCGGACCTGCTCTACGCCCCCCGCCCGGTGCGCGGATTTGCCGAGCGGCAGTTCCAGTCAGGCATTCTGACGCTGGCCTTGCTGGCAGGTCTGCTGGTCATCGCTGTTTTGGGCAGCGGCAGCACCGAGAATGCGGCCAATGTGTCGAGCTGGGTGGCAATCATCCTGTTTCTGGCCTCGCTGCCCAGCCTGTGGAAGCCCAAATCCGGCAGTCCGGACACCGACGCCGCTTTGAGCGCATTGTCGGTGCCCAAGATGGCGGGGCTGATCGCCTTTTCCGTGCTGGGCCCGGTGGCGCTATCGCTGCTGGGCAGCATGCTGCCGCCACCGCCCATCGGCATCAGCACCGGCACGCTGTTCGTCCTGCTGCTGATGACGGTGGTGCTCCATGGGCTGTTCTTTGCAGCGGTCATTCGCCACATGATGGCAGCTCCGTCGACCACCGTCACGATGATCCAGGATACGTGGAACATCTCGGTCACCCCGGCGCTGATCTCCGCCGAATTCATGCGCGCCATGCAGGAGGCGTGGTGGGAAAAAATCCCCAACCGCCGCTATTGCCGGATCGACCCGGTGGTCAACCTTCAGCAGCGATCGGGCCAGTTCCACGGCAGCATGGTCGAGGAAACGCAGCCTGTGCCCTTCGTGCTCGGAGGCAAAGGCGCTGAACGCCCGTTCGCGTCAGGCAACCCTGTCATCATCAACATCATCAATGGCTATGCCCTGTTCCTCACCGTCATGGGGGCGATCGGCAGCTATGTGCTGGCGGACTCCCTGATCGCCGGCGGGCGGGATATTGGGTCGCTGCTGATCTCCACCCTGTTCTGCTGGGCCGTGTCCAAGGCGGCCTTCGACGTTGCCCGGTCGTTGACGCTAAGGTTCGATTTCCGCTCACAACTGATCTGGATGGAGATGAGCGGCACCTACAATGCCGCCGAGGTCGGTCAGGGCAATCGTTACACCTCCAACCTCCATTCCAGCAGCCAGGTCGTGCAGGTGGAGGGAATGACCTTCCGGCTCTGGGTGGCCGAGGTCCATTCGGTGGCGTTTGGCAAGGATGGGCCGCGCCAGATCGTCTCCATGCTGGGCGAACCCGACATGGCTGCCGCGCTTGCCGCCCGGCTACGAAACTTCATCACCAGCCAGGCGACGCTGATCTCCGTGGGCAGCGCGGGTGACCAGGAGCGCGCGGCGATCAGCAGCCAGATGAACGCGAACATGTATTCGGGCGGATCGGGCCCGGTGCAAGGCAATCTTCCGCTGTCATGACGTCGCGGGGCGGCTCATTCGCGTGAGCCACCCCGCGATACGAAGACCTTCCTCAGGCCTTCTTGCAATGCGACATGAAGGCCTTGCGCGCCTTGCCATGCACATTCTGGGCGTCAGCTTGCTTGGAACAGGCCAGCGACTTGGCCGTGCGGGGCGCCTGCCCATTCGCCGCAACGGCAGCGGGCTTGGTGGCAGGCACGGCCGCCTTTGGCGCAGGCTTCGCCGCAGGAGTGGGATGCGCGGCAGCCTTCATCCGGCTTAACATTGAAGGTTTGGCGGGCGCGGGGGAAGGCGCCTGCGACATGGCCGGACCCGACATGAGCCCGATGGCAACGGCCAGCAGTGTCAGCTTCGCTTTCATACTTCTTCCTCCCGATATGACGATCCGCGGCAGTTTAGCTCTCGATGTAAAAAAGGTATAGTCATCCTCGCCGCGCGCGTCGTTCGATGCCGTGTAAAAATGTGTTGGCCTCACCAGCCACGGTTCCAGCGGCACCATTCACGATCAGGCATCTTCGTAACGGCGCTGTTCGCAACGCGGCTCCTCATCGCGGCGCCATTGCCATTCGCAGCGCGCCTGCCAGTCACGCAAGACGGACTCCGCCAACAAAGCTGGCGTCCCGTGAAGGATCGTTGATCGGGAACGAGATCGCTTTCCCGCAACCCGTACTGCAAGGGAAAACGGGAAGGGCGGGTTCTGCCGAGGCCGGCGCTCAAGCCTCGGCGCGAGCGTAGCGGCGCGGAGCGCAGCCGATAACCCGCCGGAACGCCGTGTTGAAGGCGTTTTCGGACTCGTAGCCAAGCGCCCTCGCGATCGTGCCGAGCGTCTCCCGGCCAGCCGTGAGCCTGTCCCTCGCCAGCATCATCCGCCATCGGGTGAGATAACCGATTGGTGTTTCACCCACGCGCTCGCGGAAGCGCTGTGCGAAAATCGACCGCGACAGACCGGCATGGTTCGCCAACTCGGCCAGCGTCCAGCGGTGTGCCGGATCGGCGTGCATCGCTTCGATCGCCCGCCCGAGCTGCGGGTCGGCCAGCGCGTAGAGCAATCCTACGCGGTCGTTCGCCTGCCTTGCCAGATGGAGCCGGAAGGCTTGCAGCAGCATCAAATGCGCCAGGTGTCGGGCGGCCAGCGTCCCACCCGGTCGTCCTGCCCGCATCTCGGTCATCATCTGCGCGATGCACCACCGTAGCGCCTCGCGATCCTCGGCCTCGTAGAGGTGGATCAGGGCCGGCAGCGTTCCCAGCAAGACACCCGCCTTGCGGCTATCGACCTCGAAGCGGGTGCCGATAAAGGAGAAGTTCCCTCCCCCATTGTGGACGATCATGTCACCGGGGCGAGCGCGGCCAAGCACATCCGGCGCATGGACCGGCTCAAGCCCGAGGTCGCTGGCGAGTGTGAAAGGGCACCCGCTCGGCAATATGATGCAATCGCCCGCCGTAAGCTGAACCGGCGCCTCCATGCCGTCCACCGCCAGCCAGCAGCCCCCGGCCGTCACCGCATGACATTTAATGGTGCCGGGCCGATTGTCGAACCGGATGGCCCACTCACCTCCAGCGTCGACGCCTGCGGTCAGGTAGCTCTCGGGTTTGAGGATGGCGAGGATTTCGGACAGCGGGTCCATGAGCATTTCCGGACGATGGCGAAGGAATCGGAGACGATCAACGATAGCGCGTGCGGTCACGCCTGACTATCTCCGGGATCAATCAACCGGAGCCCTCACCTATGATCGTCGTCACCACGCCCACCGGCAACATCGGCCGCCATGTCGTCCGCCACCTCCTTGATGCCGGCGAAATGCTACGCCTGATTGTGCGCGATCCGTCCAAACTGGCGCTCGACGTGCGCGATCGGGTGGAGGTGGTGGAGGGCTCGCACGGTGATGCGGCCGTGGTCGATCGGGCCTTCCGGGGGGCGGAGGCCGTGTTCTGGCTCTGCCCGCCCACGCCATCACCGACGCCGGCGGCCGCGACCGTCGATTTCGCCCGGCCTGGCGCGGAAGCGATGCGACGTCATGGCGTAGCCCATATCGTCGCCGCCACGACGCTCGGCCGTGACACGCCATGGCAGGAGCGCGCCGGCAACGCGACAGGCTCGATCCACATGGTCGATCTGCTCCGCACGACCGGCGCGGCGGTGCGTGGATTGGCCCTTCCAGCGTTCATGGACAACGCCCTGCGGATGCTCGGAACGATCCGGCAAGGCTGGATGGCCGGACCTATCGCGCCCGACAAAAAACTGCCGCATACCGCGACCCGCGACACCGGCGCTGCCGCGGCCCGGCTTCTGATCGATCGGAGCTGGTCGGAACAGGAGGACGTGGCCGTCCTCGGGCCGGAGGAGCTGTCTTATGCCGATCTGGCGGCGATCCTGTCGGACGTGACCGGCCGCGAGGTCCGCTACGAGCATCAGAGCTACGAGGCGTACAAGGAAGCTGCGCTGGCACGGGGGCTCACCGACGCCTTCGCTCAAGGCTTTGTCGATATGCTACGTGCCAAGGAGGAGGGCATGGACAACGTTGCATCACGCGCCACGGCGATCATCGGGCCGACCAGCTTCCGTCAGTGGGTCGAAGAGGAGTTGCAGCCGGCTCTCGCCGGCTGACAGCATCGACAAGAGCATGGAGTTTGGTTGTAAGGCCGCCCGGGGGACGTGCCATACCATAATTGCTGGATACCCCTTTTTGCCCGTCGCACCGCGCTGGTGGACGCGCATGCACCCTCCGTTTCCGAAAACCGCCTGAATCACGCAAAGGCCGGCAACTCAACCCGATTTATGAGTCTGTGCCCCAGGGTAGTGTGGATCGCGCGGGCGGCCTGCTCTAAGGGAGCCGGGCATGAGCCGAATCCGCATCAAGTCCGCTATCGAAACCGACGCCGAAGAGCTGATCGCGGCCAACCGCAACAGCGTCGGGTTCCATGCGCCTTGGGTTCGTCCGTTCACGGACCGCACCGGCTTCGAAGCCTGGTTCGCAGGGCTCGACGGGACCCGCGCAGTCGGCCTGGTCGCCCGCAATGCCGCCAGCAATGCCCCCGTCGGCGTCTTCACCTTCAGCCAGATCGTGCGGGGGCCATTCCAGAGCGCCTATCTCGGCTTCTACGGATTGGAGGGGCAACTGGGACAAGGGCTGATTACGGACGCGCTGCGGGCCAGCATCGTCTACGCTTTCTCCCGGCTTGAACTGCACCGGGTGGAAGCCAACGTGCAACCCACCAACCATCGCTCGCTGGCCCTCGTCGCACGAGCGGGCTTTCGCAAGGAGGGCTATTCGCCCGCCTATCTCTACATTGACGGCGCCTGGCGCGACCATGAACGCTGGGCCATTCTCGCTGACTAAGCGGTCCTTCCCTAGCCCAAATGCGCTCCATGTCACGCCGGCCAGCGCGCAGGATCGCGGCGAGGTCGAGACGCTCGCCCGCACAACCCAGGCCGTCCCCCACGACAGCATCGAGATCGCCTGGGCCGTCGTCGAGCGATCCTTCGCATGAGCCACCCGTTTCCGCAGGCTCGTCAAAGATTACAAGCGATACGCCCAAACCTTTGCAGGCCTGCACCTTGTTATCTGCGCCACCATCATGTCAAAGCAAGCCGTCGCCATGATCGCAGCTTCATAAAAGCCTCTATTGCTCCGTTCAGATCTGGCTCAACCGTGACGCTTTCTGCCCTTCGAGCGATAAAGACCTAGCCAGTTTGCGCCCGACCTGCGTCAATGGTTGTTCCACCCAGCGCTGCAACATGTCAGCCGCGATGATTGAAAGCACGACGCCAATCCCAACGGACACTGGCAGTGGCAGCACTTCGCGTAGGGCTTGAACACATGCGGTTATACCAACGGCATGGATTAGATAGAGACTGTAAGAAATCCGGCCCAGATAAACCGGGATTCGGTAGGCGAGCAAAAGCGCCGATGTCGTTCCTGAAATGCTCAGCAAAACAAGACCTGCTGCGGCCACCCCATGCGCCAGCAGCCGAAGATTGCTTGAGACCGTAGCCCCTGCGCCACTGTAATCGGCTGCAGCGGCGGCACCAGCAAGGCAGAGCAGCCAGAGAATAATCCTGACAGGCTTCGGCGCGGAGCCAATTTTTCTCCTAAGCGGCGCAAGATGCAGCGCGATCAGGGCGCCGAATACAAAAAGAGCAAGGAACCGCGTGCTCGACAACAGTGAACTGACGAACCCAGGGGATGGGTGAATTGCGCCAGACAGAACCGATACTGCTGAAGTCGCGATGAGCGCTATGCGCCAGTTCCATAGGACCATGGCGATCAGGAACGGAAATAAGATGGAAATCCGCATCTCGTGGATCAAACTCCACATTGGCCCGTCGAGATCCGTGTGAGTTCCAGACATTGCGAGGTGCTGCCCCAGCATCGACGCCGACACAGGCGTGCCCCAATTGGCGTGGAAGGTGCTGGCAGCGCCCGAGACATAGTGATGGCCGATCGCAAGTAGCATGCCGGCTGAGGCGCATACGACCAGTGCAAACAGGGGCCAAATGCGAAAAAAGCGTTTTATGATGAACGGGATATAGCGATCACCATCACGATAAACGAAAGTCATCGCGAGAACGAGACCACTTAAAACAAAAAAGACGAGAACGGAGGCACTACCTGGAAATAATCTATGCAGAATCCCCATGCTTTGGGTGCATTCAAAATACTGAACGACGTGATGCAGGACAACGATCATCGCCGCCACTCCGCGAAGAGCATCGGCAGAATCAAGCCTGATTGTCGAATCTTTCTGCATTTAGCCCCCATGCAATTATGATGACGGCTAATCATATTTTTCTATTATCACAACGACGATTAGATACTAATACGAAGGTGTTACACGGCCAAAAATCCCAGGTGGCGTTGACAAAGTGGATTCGCAACCGACCTGATTTCTGATTCAGAGCCTCTCTTTGCGGCAGTGGAATGGCTCAGGGCGATCTGACCGACGAGGAATGGGATGTGATCGCGGGACTGCTTCCGTCGGCGCGAGGCCGTCAATCGCGGCCTGCTCATGACGACCGCCGCTTTCTCAACGGCATGCTGCATGTGTTGCGGGTCGGCTGGTGCGCTTCGTCTATATGTCGCTCTATCGCATGCATTTGCTGGCGGTGCATGGCTGGCTGCGCGGCACGGCGCTGATCCTCGTCAGCCACATCAACCGCTTCGTGCACCCCAAGCTGAAACTGCACTGACCGGCGCATGCCCTGTCAAAGCGGTATTTGCCCACCCCTTTGACCGCGTCGATGCGTCACGCTGTCGCATCCATCATCCCCCATGTCGCAGTCCTCTTGGTGGCGGCCCCGGGGCTATGCTCATCTCCCTCCATGCCGAACGAGTCGGCCGCTCAAGAACGGGCTTTAGGCTGATCCAGCGACCATCGGCGAAGAGCTGACCATCCCGAGCCTTCGGACGACGCAGGACAGCGCCTTTACCCTTCGCGGCATCGACAGCCAGATCTTCACGTCCGACGTGGACTCGTCCCTGGGCGTCATGGTGGATGTCATCTCGCTTGGCATCCCCGTTTTCATGAGCAACGCGGCCTTCGTCGACATGGAACAAGTCGAGGCCCTGACCCGATCAACCTGAGGATCGATGGCTCCGGTGCGGCGATCGACCCAGCCATGCAGCGAGCAGGCTGGGTGAAGGCCGACAATGTGTCGGTGGTGTCAGGCCCTAAATGTGATTTTGGGCCGCCCCTATCCCAAATGCTCTCGGGAGCCCGCTGTTCTTCAATGATAAGCAGCCGGACTTTGACTATTAGCATGATGAAGGCCGCAGTGCCGATCGGCGCCATCATGTCCGTTTCTGTAAGCTCGAGCCGAACCACTGGGTGACCTCGGCGACGTTCGACCGGGGGCGTCGGCATCAGCCTCTACACCCTGCAAATCACACATCATATTGGCACGACTGTGAATCAGGAGTGGGATACCGTCGCCAGAATTCCAGGCAATGGTCAGCCGATCTCGCTGACATAGCTGCCGTTGTCGGGCAAAATGCGCTCCCTAAAAGCAGCCATCCATTCACCCTAAACTGTTGCCTCTAACCCAGGCTTGCAAAGCGTCTCCAGCTTTCCGAAAGAAGGGTTGAGCAAAACATAGGACAATGCACTGTGGTGACCATTCGCGATGCGACGAAAGCCGCCTGAGTTTCGGTTACAACGCCATCCCGGGTCGTCAACAAGGAACCGACTGTTCGCTCCTATCTGCGAGAACGGGTGGAAGCCGCAGTTCGCGAGCTTGATTATCGCCCTAATCTGGCTGCGCGACGTCTTCGAGCATGTGTTCCTTCACCATCGGCATGATCGTGCCGCGCGCGGGCGTCGGCTATATCCCCCGCCTGATCGTCGAGCTTTCATGGATATTCCGGGCCAATGGCCATCAGCTGATCACGAAAGCGGTTGAATTCGTTGACCGTCTTCAGGCCTTCTCCAACCTGACCAAGGACGCGCTGCGTCCCGATGCCATCATCCTGCCCCCCCGCTTCAGCGATGGTGATCTGCTGAAGCGGTTTGAAGAGGAAGGTATTCCGCTGGTCCGGCTCACAGGCTCACCAGAGGGTTACGGCCTCTCCGTGCAGGTTGACGACCGGCCGATGGCGACCGAGATGGTCCAGCATCTGATCGGGCTCGGACATCAGCGCATCGGTATGATCGAATTTGTGTCGGGCAGCGAGGACGGCCGACGATTCCGTTCGTTGAGTTGGCGTTTCGAGGCAGGCGGCCGCTCCTTCGCCTTCACGGGCGACACCGGGCCAAGCGAAGCGGTCACGCGCTTTGCCTGAGGCGCCGACGTTCTGTTGAGCGAGATCATCGATCTGGATGCAATGCTGGCCAAGATCCACCTCCAGCCCTCCGATCTCGATGGGCAAAAATATGCTAGCATGGTCGAGCATCTTAGCCGCCACCATCTCCCTACGTGGGAAATGGGCAAAATGGCTGCCGCTGCTAGGGTGAAGGAGGTCGTGATCACCCATATCGTTCCCACCGATCCTTCCCCGGTTCAGGCCGAAAATCTGCGGCAAGGAATAATGCCCCATTTCAAGGGAACGATTACCATCGCCCATGATCTCAATAAGTTTTGATCCCTTCGACAGATCGGTCATTCGGGATTCTAAGAGGCCGCTCACAGGACTACCGTTCATTCAAAGCATTATCAAAACGAATACATCCTGGAGATCGAGTTTGGTTATCCCCATTCTACATTCAAGTGCGCAAATATACCATAAACGGAAATCCCCCTCATCGATTTCGAACGCCAGAATAATCTAGATTAAAAATAAAATTTCGGCATCCATGCCTCCAGTAAAAGAACAACTACTCATTCTGAAAAAATCGTGACGTTCTGCGAGGCTCATCCGATATTCAATAGGGTGTTCCCAGTTTAGAGAAGGCCTTCGTCAGCAAAGCAACATTTTCAGAATGGGGCGCACGCTCCTGCTCAAGCTGACCGAGACGCACGCTGGTTTCCACCACCAGCTTCACACGCTCATAGCGGCGCTCCATGAATTGCGCCAAGGCCTCCGGCAGGGTTGCCGCCCCCCCGATCTCCTGCCCCAGCACCACCGCATCCTCCAGCGCCATGCCACCGCCCATGCCCATATGCGCGCTGGTCGCATGCGCCGCATCGCCGATCAGCAGGATACGCCCCTTGTACCAGCGATCCTCCAGCAAAATCCATTCGAACTGGCGACCGATCAGTTCGGAGCTGTCCGTCAGCCGCGCGCGCAGTTCACGGATCGCAGGCGCCTGCATGGTATCGAGCAGACCGGTGAAGATCGCCCGCACCTCATCCTGCGAGTACCAGCGCGGCTCGGGTATGTTGATGACGGAGGGCACATAGGTACCGGCGCCCGGCAGATAATAGAAGCCCAGACGTCCGGCGGGCGAGGCATACCAGCCCTCATCCGGCACCGGTTCGCCCGGCACCATCCAGCGAATGCTGAGCTGCCCGGCGAATTTGGGCGCGGGCGCATCGGGAAAGACCTTCTCGCGCAGCTTGGAGCGAATGCCCTCCGCCCCGACCAGCAGATCATAGCGCCCCGTCTCGCCATCGGTGAAGGTGACGGTTACGCCGTCCGCATCCTCCTCGATGGTCTCATAGGTCACCCCCTTGCGGATCCGCACGCCAAGCCGCTCGGCATGGGCCTGCGCCACGGCGAGAAATGTGGGCCGGAACACACCGACGCCGGGCACCGCGCCGGGCCATGTCGGGCGTGCCGGGCCGGGGTTGAGGATCTCGCCCGTGGCGGCGCTACGGATGGAGACCGCCGTGTTGCCGGGCAGATCGGGCCTGCCTGTCGCATAGACCTCATCATAGATGCCCAGCTCGACCAGCGCCATCGCCGCGCGGCCCGAAAAGGCGAGCGAGGCGCCCAGCGCCTCATGCGAGAGTTCGACGACATCGACCGTGACGCCCTGCTGTGCCAGAGCGATGGCCGCATTCATCCCGGCAATGCTGCCGCCGACGATCAGGGCGGTTGAGATACAGGCCATCAGGGTTTCCTCTTTTTGAATGTGTCGAAGTGGGTGGCGCGCAACTGGTCGCCGCCACCCCGCATGATGGGCTTGCCATGCATCACGCAGATCTTGTCGAAGCTATAGCGCCTCAGCCGGTCCAGACTGGCCAGCGCGAGCTGCGGCTCCTCGGTGCCGACGGGCAGGGTCAGGCCGCGACGGTTGACACATGCATCGGCAGGAAACAGCACGCCGCCATGGCGCGCCCACAAAAAAGCGATCTGGCCCTGACAATGGCCCGGCAGATGGATCGTCGTCAGATCCGGGGCAAAGGCGGGGCTTTCTCCATCATCGAGGAAACGGTCCACCTTGACCGGCTCGACCCGGGCGACCTTGCCCGCCAGCAATTTGGCCAGAATGCGGTTGCGCCAGCCCGGCGAGGCGCACATCGGCTGGCGCATGGTGGTGCCGGCCTCCATCATTGGCGCGTCGAGCCGGTGCGCCCAGACCGTCGCCCCAGTGGCGCGCTGCAAGGCTGCGGCGCTGCCGATATGGTCAGGATGACAATGGGTCAGCAGCATATGCCGCACATCGGCCGAGGTCTTGCCGATCGCGTCGAGCGCGGCGAGGATTTTGGGTGTCCGCCCCGGAAAGCCGGTGTCAATCACGGCCAGCCCATCCTGCGTGTCGAGGATGTAGACATTGACCAGGCCGGGGATCAGCCACAGATCGCGTTCAAGTTGCTTCACGGCCATGGTCAGCCTGCCTTATCATGCATCGAAACAGCTGGCATCGGCCCCATCAAGCCATTGCCGCATGCTCTCCATCAAAGCATCCACCGCCGGGCCGCGCGTGCCCGGCAGGTCCTTATGCACCGTAAAGCCCAGCCTGGTCTGCAGATAGGCCAGATGGCGATAGCCCTGAGGGAAGGAGGCCAGCAGCGCCTCGTCCAGTTGCGGCACCTGCGCGGGATTGACCGGCGTAATACGGTCCAGCTCATAGATCGGCTGGCGGAACACCATGCCCCATTGGCCATCGCGCTTGTCCAGCGCATCGGCAAAGCGGCCGAGGCAGGTCACATCGACCTCCACCTCATCGAGCATGCCCCGCTGCACGATCTGCATTTTCGACTGGGCGATGGCCCGGCTGCCCCGCACATCCACGCTGATGCCGCCCAGCGCATGCAGCCCCACCATGCCCGCGTCGAACCCCTTGCGGCACCCGGCGATGAACTCGGCGGCGCTGGCGCGGAACCATGTGGCGGCCATGCGGCCATCATCGTGCCAGACGGTGGCAAAGCGTTCCCAATCACCGGCATCGCGCCACAGGACCCAGTTCTGCAGCAATTCGGCAATGGCCAGACGGTCCATCGCATCATCGATCCGCTCGGCGGCAGCTTGCGGCATAGGTGTCTATCCTCTCATGGCGGCCGCTTCATGGCATGGGCCGCTTGCTTGGCCTGCACCCTAGGCACAATGCAGACTTGCCAGAAGATGCGATTTGCATGAGGTTGTTACCCGGGAGATATAGGGAAGCCGGGCCATACCGGCGGGAGGAAACACCATAAAACTGCATCATCTGCGCAATGTCGTGGCGGTGGTCGAGCGCGGCAGCCTGCGTGCCGGGGCGCGGCATCTGGGGCTGGCGCAACCGGCGGTGTCGCGCAGCATCAAGGAGCTGGAGCAGGAACTGGGCGTCACCCTGTTCGAGCGCAACAAATTCGGCATGACGCTGACCCGGGCAGGCGAGGTTTTCGTGCGCCGCGCCAAGGGCATTCAGGCCGAATTCGCCCGCACGCTGGAGGAAATGGAGCATCTGAAGGGCGAGGATCGCGGCACAATCACCGTCGGCTGCTCCAGCGCGACGCTGATCGCCATGATCCCGGCAATCATGCCCCGCTTTCATGCGAAATATCCCAACATCCGCATCACCCTGCTCGAAGGGTCGCTGCCCATGCTGGAAAGCCAGCTGCGTGACGGGCTGGTCGATCTCTATTACGGCCCCGTGGTGACCGGCTTTGTCGACCCGGCGCTGACCATCGAAACCCTCTTCGAGAACGAACGCATCATCGTTGGCCGCCGCGACCATCCGCTGCGCCACGCCACCTCGCTGGAGCAGCTGGTGGGGGCCGAATGGGTGACCACGCCCATGGCAATCGACAGCGACAATGAAGTGAACAGCCTTTTCGCCTCCGCAGGGCTGCCAACGCCGCGCATCGCCATGCAGGCCTCATCAGCGATGAATCTGGCGGTGATCGTGGCCACCTCGCATCTGTTGGCCCCCGTTCCGCAACAATGGCTGCAGCTGATCCGCGAGACCGGCATGATGGAGCGCATCCCCGTGGACGGCCTGTCCAAAGCGCCACGCATCTGCGCTGTGCGCCGCGCCAATGTGCCGCTGACCCCTGCCTGCGACGTGTTCAACGATCTGGCGATGCGCGCCGCCGGGATCTACACCCACAAGCTGAAGGGCACTGCCTGATCCGGCCCGCCCGGCGATCGGGCCATCCTATACCTCGCAGGTAACAACATCGCTCGAATGTCATCTTCCCCGGCGGCGGCATAATCCGCATGTCATGATCCTGCCGAACGCCCGCAACGGAGCGATCGCGATGACAAGCCGCTACAAAAGCGGCGACAAGGAGGGGATCATGTCTGTTTCGCGCAAGAGCCGGCTGTTGCTGTCGGCAGCTGGTATGATGGTTCCAGCGCTCGCCCTGGCCCAGAGCGCGCCTGCCCAGCCGGCGCAGGCACATGCCGACAAGGACTCTGCAACGGCGCCGGCGCCCGAAACCGTTGGGCTCAAGGACATCATCGTCACCGCGCAGCAGAGGGGAGAAAGCCTGCAGAAAGCCGCCATACCCGTGGCGGTGGTCTCGGGCGCGGAATTGCTCAACACCGGAGTGCGTGGCGTTGAAACGCTGGGCAAGCTGGTGCCCGCGCTGGCGGTGGCCGGTGGCGGCCAGGGCAATCTGATTTTTATCCGGGGCGTGGGCAATTTCTCCTTCGTGGCCAGCAGCGATCCGGCGGCGGCCTACAATTACGACGGCATCTATGTCGGCCGGTCGAGCGCCACCTTCGGCACCTTTTACGATCTTGAGCGGGTCGAGGTACTCAAGGGGCCGCAGGGCACCCTTTATGGCCGCAATGCCACGGCAGGCGCAATCAACATCCTGCCCGCCCAGCCGCGCCCCGGCGAGACATCCGGCTATGCCACGGCCAGCTACGGCAATTACAATGAGGTGCAGGCCGAAGGCGCGATCAACCTGCCGATTGGCGAGAATGCCGCCTTCCGCGTCGCGAGCACCTACACGCGCCATGACGGCTATCTGCAGGACGGCACCCAGACCGACAATGCGGCAGGTGGCCGCGCGCAGCTGAAGGTCAGGCTGACCCCGGCCCTCACCGTGCGCGTCGAGGCCGATTATGCCCAGCAGCGCGGCATCGGCGGCGGGGCCAATTACATCGGCAAATATGCGCTCAACCCGGCAACCGGGCAATTTGTCGTCACACCGGCGGGTCTGCCAGTCGATGGCGGGCTGCTCAGCCCGGCGGCGCAAGCCTATCGCACCGCCAATGGCCTGGCGGGCAAGCTGGCAGGGCGCTCCCTCGATCCGCTGATTTCAACGCCCTATCAGCATAATGACGTCTATGGCGTGGCCGTGCATGTCGACTGGCAGACGCCGATCGGCACGGTCAGCGTCATTCCGGCGTGGCGCCATGCGCTCAAGAACAATCTCAACATCGAATCCGGGCAGGCTGTCGGCAACATTCAGCAGGCCGATCAATATTCCGCCGAAGCGCGTCTGGTCAGCACCGGCGGCAAGCTGCTCGACTATATTGCCGGCGCCTATTACTTCAGCGAACATCTGGATGATGACGTCCATAATTCATCCGGAGCGCTCGCCAATTTCAACATCAACCACTTCGCCACGCATTCGCCCTCCTTCTACGGACGGCTGACGCTGCATGCCACCAGCTGGCTGCGCTTCACCGGCGGCGCGCGCTACACCGAGGATCACAAAAGATTCTTCAATTCCCAGAACACCGCGCTGGCCGTGGTCTGCGCCGTGGCCGCCGCCTGCCCTGCCGCACCCTTGCTGCCCTATACGATGACGCTGGCGCAGCAGCCCCATGCGCCCGCTCTGGGCGGCGCGCCCGTGGCAGTCAGCCCCGGCGTGCTGGTGGCGCGCACCGATACCTATCCCGGCGGCACGCTGGGCACCAACAAGGTGACCTGGCGCGGCGCCATCGAGGCCGATGTGGCCCGCCATTCGCTGCTCTATGCCAGTGTCGAGACCGGCTATCGCGCGGGCGGGTTCAACGCCTTCAACACCTACAATCCGGAAAACATCACCGCCTATACGCTGGGGTCCAAGAACCGCTTTTTCAGCAACCGGCTGCAGCTCAACATCGAGGCATTCTGGTGGAAATACCGGGACCAGCAATTGAGCTATTTCGGCATCGACCCGACCGGGCGTCTGGGCGTCATCACCGAGAATGTCGGACGCTCGACCATAAAGGGCGTGGATGCCGAGGCACGCGCGCAGGTCACCCACACCACCTTGCTGACCGCCAATGTGCAATATCTCGACGCCCGCTATGACAGCTTCACCTATGTGTCACCGGCGCCCACCTTCACAGGCTGCGCGCAGGCCCCCACAGGCGCGCTCTACACCGTGGACTGCTCGGGCAGGCGGGCGATCAACTCGCCCAAATGGACGGTCAATCTGGGCATCGAACAGACCATTCCGCTGGGCGACCGGCAGATCACCCTGAGCGCCGACACGCAATATCGCTCCGGGCGCTACACTGGCTTCGACTATATCCCGCAGGAGTATGTCGACCATAGCTGGGTATCGAATGCCTCGGTCTCCTATGGCACGCGCGACGGAAAATATGTGATCAGCGGTTACATCCGCAACATCGGCAACAATCGCGCGCAGATCTATGGGACGCCGGTGCCCGGATCGAACCTGATCACATCGATCATCGCACCGCCGCGCACCTATGGCCTGCGGCTCTCCGCAAGGTTCTGAGACCTTTCACGACCGCTTCGCCCTCCCCATGGAACCGCCCCGGGCCGCGCCTTTCGCACACCGGGCAAACACAGGCCGACATGCCATGAGCGCCGCTCCGATCCACACCGTCCCCGACAATCCCCTGAACGACGCCCCCATGCGCCCGCGCCAGCTTCTGGTGCTGGGGCTGGCGGTCCTGCTGGCCGCGCTCGATGGCTATGATGCGCTGTCCATGGCCTTTGTGGCGCCGGTGCTGGGGCGGGACTGGCATATCGGCAAGGATGTGATCGGCCTGCTGCTGGCCAGCAGCCTGATCGGTATGGCGCTGGGCGCGGTGGCGCTCTCTCCGCTGGCCGACACATGGGGGCGGCGCAAGGTGGTGCTGGGCGCGATTGCGATCCTGACCCTGGGCGCGGCCATGTCGTCGCAGGCCGGTTCGGTCAGCGTGCTGGCCGCCTCACGCGGGCTGACGGGCATCGGCATTGGCGTGATGGTGGCAATGACCACGCTAATTTCGGCCGAATTCACCAATGCCCGCCGCCGCTCGCTGGCCGTGGCCGCCGTCGCCACGCTGGGCTTTCCATTGGGCGGAGTGCTGGGCGGCCTCTGTTCGGCAGCCATCCTGCGCGCGGCCAGTTGGCACTGGGTGTTTCTGGCCGGGGCGCTGTGCGGCGTGGTGCTGTTCGTGGCGGTGGCGCTGGCCTTGCCGGAATCGCCCGCCTTTATCCTCGCCCGCCGCGCCCCCGATGCTTTGAGCCGTGCCAACCTTGTGCTGGCACGGCTGGGCCAGCCTTGTATCGCCAGCCTGCCGCCCCGCGCCGATAAGGCACAGATACCCTATACCGCACTGTTCGCCCCCGGCCTTGGCGGCATCGTGGGGCGGCTGATGGGGGTTGCCATCCTCATCGCCACCACCTCCTATTACATCCTCAACTGGCTGCCACAGATCGTGGTCGATGCCGGCTTCACCCCAGCGCAAGGCAGCATGGCCTCGGCCTTGACAGGCTCCATCGGCTTTGTCGGCGGCGTAGGCTTCGCCTCCTTTACCTCGCACTTTCCACCCACAAAGGTCGCGGCAACTGCCATGGTCGGGGCAGCGCTGGCGTTGGTCGCGTTCGGCCTGGTGCCGCCGGTCATTGTTCTTTTTGTCATTGCTGGTGGCATACTTAGCTTTTGCCTCGCCGGCACCACGGGCCTGCTTTACGCCATCATGGCCGACAGCTTTCCCGCCGCTCTGCGTGCTTCGGCCATGGGGCTGGTGATGGGGTCGGCCCGGACCGCCAGTGCAAGCGGCCCTGCCATCGCGGGCATCTTGTTCGCCCATGGCATGTCGCGCGCCAGTGTTTCGCTGATCTTCGCCGTAGGACCGTTGATAGCGGCCGCGCTGATCGCCTCTTTCCGGAGTCGTCCGATCGTGTTTCAAGATGTCTTGTCATGACCGAGACCAGCTATGAGCTGAACGACACCGAGAAAAAATGTATATATTATCTGCCGATATGAATACTGCGCCATCCCAAACTCCGCTGGGAAGATAGAGATTGACGACCACTCTGTCATTCCGATGCTTGGATTGTTGAGCACTCAAATTCAATTCTCCAATCTCACGCATCGCGCAAAGCAGGGGCACCCACAGATGACATGGGGGATCTTTCATCATCTCGGCATCCTCAATGCTTTTCATGCCCCTTCACAGACAGAGTCCGTCGCGCCGTCATCCGCTGAAAAGCTGCCACTCACACCTCGGTGCGATTCCTCTGAAAGCCGCTGTCTGTTCAGTTGGTCATTTGTCTTCTGCACGGACTCGATCGACTTTGCAACGTGAGAAGCCGCAACTATGCGGTCAGATCACCCTATTTGAAAAGTTATTTTATTACAATATAATAGCCCGTCGCGACTTGGGAGAGGGCATCACACCGACCTCTTTTGTCGGAACCCAACCATCCATTCGAGACTTGTCCGATAATTGTATGCGCTCGATGATCTCGGCGTGACATCAACCTCGCTGGCATGAAGGGGCATATCGATGGAAGTTTCGTCCCCTGCGATCCTCGTGGTCGAGGATGAACCGATGCTTCGCATGACGGCGGTCGATCTGATCGAGAGTGCTGGATTTATCGCCATCGAGGCTGCGAATGCCGACAAGGCGCTCGCGCTGCTGGATCAGCATCAAAACGTCCAGCTCGTCTTCACCGACATACAGATGCCGGGCTCGCTCGATGGCCTTGCGCTGGCCGCGCATGTCCGGAAAACGAACCCGTCTGTCGGCATCATCGTGACGTCCGGGCTCATATCCCCGGAACCGGAAGCGTTACCAGAGCGAACGGCCTTTCTCCCCAAGCCCTATCATGAGCATCACGTTATGGGGCTTATCCGAAGCATGATCGCCTGATCCGGGCCTCTGGCTATGCTGAGGAGGACTGCAGGCCGTGCCGGGCTTCCTCGATCCTCATCGCCAGACTGGCCAGGCTGGCGGGCTTGCGGACCATCGGCACCGTCTGCAGCCGCTGCGGAATCATCACCGTATCGCCGTAGCCGGTGGCAATTACGAAGGGCACGCCGATGGCTGCGAGGTGTTGTGCCACCTGCTCGGAGGTGCCCTCCCCCAGATTGAAATCAAGCACGGCCACATCCGGGCGGAACGCGCCCAGGGTCAGGATCGCATGGGTCGCATCGGGTGACAGGCGCACGTCGCGCGCGCCCAGTTGCCGCAGCATGGCTTCGGTATCCAGCGCAATCAGCGACTGGTCCTCGACCAGCAGCACCGCCATATCAGCCAACGGCCTGTCCGGCACGACCGCCGTTGGCAGCTGGCGCGGAGGACCATTCTCCCCCGGCGCCAGATGCCGGCCCGGCACCACCAGACGGGCCCGCAGACCTGTGGCTGCATAGTCCATGTCAGCCCGGCCACCCAGATCATAGACCAGCGTCGTCTGGATCAGGCGCGAGCCGAAGCCGTTGCGCGTCGGCTGCGTGACCACCGGTCCGCCGCTTTCCGACCAGTCAATGCAGCAATCACCCTGCTCGCCAAGCGTCCAGGTGATATCCAGTTGGCCCTGAGGCGTGGAAAGGGCGCCATATTTCGCGGCATTGGTCATCAACTCATGCACCACCAGCGCCAACGCGCCAAAGGCCCGGTCGTTCAGCCCGATGCGCGGGCCCCTCGCCACCACCCGGTTCGGCGCCGACCCGAAGCGGTGCAGCCCCGCCTCGGCCTCGATCAGCGTTTCCAGATCGCCGCCCACCGTGGCGCTGAGCGACTGGTCATGGGCGAAGGCCAGCGCCCGCAACCGCCCCTCCAGCGAGGCGGAATAATCGGCGACGCTCTGTGCATGGGCGCCGGTCTGCAAGGCGATGGATTTGACCAGCGTGATGATGTTCTTCACCCGGTGGTTGAGTTCATCATTCAGCACCCGGCGGCGATGCTCCATCTGCCCGCGCTCTTCCGCGCTGGCCTCGGTCTGCTTCAGGAAGACGTCGCGCAGATAGGTGCGCACCGCCTCGCCGATCACCAGATCGCTTTCCGACCAGGGGCGCGACTGGCCGCGCACATCCTCGCGCCATGTCTCGAAACTGCCGCGCGGGGTCAGGCGGTCGCCCTGCGGGGTCGTCACCTTGCGCTTGACCGGCTCACCCGCCCATTCGACCTGATGCGCTTCCTCACTGCGGAACAGCATCAGATAGTCGCGCGGGGTGGAGGTCAGGGGAATTGCCAGCACGCCCGCCACATCCGTGCCGAAACCGGGCAGGCCAGTCTGCCGCCCCAGATCCGCCGTGGACCACAGGCCCAGTCGCGCACTGATCCCGGTCTGGGCGTGGTGCTGCCCTTCGCCCGCCAGATGGCGCACCAGCGCCAGCGCCTCGGCCTCGCCGGGCGCCGCCCCGCAGGCGGTCCAGCTGTCATCCATCCACAGCCCCACACCCTGGCAGTCGAGCAATGTACCGAAATCCTTCAGATGGGCGCGCAGCCCTTGCGCCAGCGTCTCGTCCATCGACAGACCCGACAGAATGCGGTCGAGCCTTTCGCGCGCCAGACCCGAAGCCACGATCTGCGCACGCCGCTCGGCCACGGAAATCTGGAGCGAGACATATTGCCCGAACAGCTCCGCCCCGATGCGCAGCGGAATCGGCACCATGCGCGGAGCATCATGATGGCACGAGATCAGCCCCCACAGCGCACCGTCGATGATGATCGAGATCGACAGCGAGGCGCCCACGCCCATGTTCTGCAGATATTCGCAATGGATCGGCGAGACCGAGCGCAATTGCGCGAAGGACATGTCCACGGGCTGCTCCCCGGCCCGCAAGGCAGGCACCAGCGGCACCGGCCGATAGGCGGCATCGCCGATCATGCGGATCGCGTTCAGTTCATACAGGCGCCGGGCCTGATAGGGAATGTCGGAGGCCGGGAAATGCTGGCCCATGAAGCTCTGCAGATCGTGACGTTTGGCCTCTGCGATGACCTTGCCCGCGCCATTGTGCAGGAACTGATAGACCATCACCCGGTCATAGCCCAGCATCGCCCGCACCAGCTTGGCGGTCGACCGGGCAAGACTCTCGACGTCGGTCTCCATGGCGATGCGCCGTATCAGGCCCTGCGTCAGGTCGAGGGCGTCCTTGGCGCTCTGTCCACCGTCGATGGCTGGCTCAAGCTCGATGAACACCCGGTTCTTGTATTGATGGACGATCACGTCGAGCGGATGCTCGGCATGGGCCAGCCTCATGCCCAGCTCCACCCCGGCGATCTGCCCCCCACCTGCCTTGGCGGCGGCATTGCGAATGTCATGGGCGGGCCCGTCCCCCAGGATCTCGCCCAGGGCCATGCCCGGCGCGAAGGGGCCAGTGTAGCCGGTGATCTCGGGCAGATTGTCCGAGGCGTAAAGCGCGGTGAAACGGTCAGCGCTGACCACCAGCATCGCACCATGGGGCTGAATGCTGCCGGGAATATGGATGGGTTCGCGGTCGCAGTTGGTCAGGTCCACCTTGCCCCCGAACGGTGCGCCGGCATGGCCCTCGTCGGTGTAGGGAGGCGAAGGTGGAAGCATGGGATATCTCTTTGGAACAGGGCCAGGCATGGAGGCCCGGCCATCGACGACAAGAAAGCGGCATTGCGCCAGAGCCGGTTGCAGATCTTTGCGGTGGTTGAAATGTAAATTATCCGCCCGACAGGCTGCGGCAGGAGTGCGCTATGTTCACGAGTAACATAAGGCGCACCCTGCGTCTGTCCACTTGTGAACATTCCTGCCCGCCAAACATTTGAAGCGACAAGGAGAGTTCGATGTCCGCCCCCTTGCTTGAAGATCTGTCCCGCAACGCTCTGCTGGCGACGCTGAACGAAGACGACCGGCGGCGCCTGATGCCGCACATGCTGGTGTTCGAGATGCGCAATGGCGACCTGCTACAGGAAGCCGGCGAAGAGGTGATCCATACCTGGTTCCCCTGCGGCCCGGGCATGGCGGCTTTCAGCGTCGCCACGCATGACCACGCCATGGCCGTCGAGGTGGCGCTCGTGGGGCGCGAAGGGGCCATTGGCGGCATCGTGTCCAACGGGCATGTCCCGGCCTTCGCCACGGCGCAAGTGCGCTATGGCGGGCGCTTTCTTCGGATCAAGACAGCCGCGCTGGAGCAGCTGAAGCTCGACTCCATCTCGCTGCGCCACTGGTTCTCGCGCTATTCCGACTGCTTGCTGGCGCAAGTGTTCCAGACAGCAGCCTGCAACGCCACCCACACCATTGCGCAGCGCACGGCGAAATGGCTGCTGGCCGCCATTGCCCGTACCGGCGATTGCCAGTTCGAGATGACTCAGGAGCAGCTTGCCGAGATGCTGGGGGTGGGCCGCACCTTCGTGACACGGGTCGTGAGCAGGCTGCGACAGGACGGTACGATCGAGACGCGACGGGGCGTCATCATCGTCCGGAATGAAGAGATCCTGCGCCGCACGGCCTGCACCTGCACCGCAACGATCGAAAACCATTTCGACACGGTGCTGCACGGTATCTACCCTGTTGCCTGAACCGCGGCCGGGCGTATTCTCGATCTCCCGCCGGGGCCCTCCGCCCTGGCTGACCACGGTTTGTGAGCGTTCCATGTCTGGCTACAGTCCCATCGCCATCGATGCGGCGGCACACGTCGTCCAACTCGCCCTGACGCCGATTTTCCTGCTGACCGGCATTGCCTCGCTGCTGAACGTCTTTTCCACGCGGCTCGGGCGGATCGCCGATCAGGTCGACAAGCTGGTCGACGACGTGCAGCGCAATCCCCGGCGTCTGGCCCGGCTGCGTCTGCGCTCACGCGTGCTGGATTCCGCTGTGCTGCTTGCCGCCATCGCGGGCGCTTTGACCTGCGCTGCGGCCATGACACTTTTTGTCGGCGAAATCGGCACGGGCAGCGCTGGTCGCTTGTTGTTTGCCCTGTTCGGCGGCGCGCTGGCCTGCTCCATCGCCGCGCTGGGCGCCTTCAGCGCTGAGATGATCCTGGCTGGCAAAGGCACGCGCGAAAGAGCGGAGGGCGACGCGGGTGATCAGTAATTTCGGCAAGCCAGTGCCATCGCGCTACGATACAAGACATGAGAAATTTACGGATGACGTTCACCGGATGGGCAAAGGATCACAGGCGTCACATCGGCGGCACCATCGTGACCATCGCATGGTTGCTGCCAATTCTGTGGTTCGCCATGGCTTATGCCGGTCTGCCCCGCATCTGGAGCCATCATGAGCACAAGAAGGGCAAGCCCCTCGGAGACGCGGTGGCCTATACAGCGCAGGACATTCCCGGCGACCCGATCAACCTCAAGATCGATGGCTCCGGTGCGGCGATCGAAGCAGCCATGCAGCGAGGAGGCTGGGTGAAGGCCGACAATGTGTCCGTGGTGTCAGGTCTTAAAATCGGGGGCAGCGTGATCCTGGGCCGCCCCTATCCCGATGCTCCCGTGAGCCCGCTGTTCTTCAACGATAAGCAGCAGGACTTTGCCTATCAGCATGATGAAGGCCGCAGTGCCGATCGGCGCCATCATGTCCGCTTCTGGGAAGTCGAGCCAAACCATTGGGTGGCCTCAGCGACGTTCGACCGGGGCGTCGGCATCAGCCTCTATACGCTTCAGATCACGCATCATATCGGCCCGAATGTGGATCAGGAGCGTGATACCGTCGCCAGAATTCTCGCTAAGGGTCAGCCGATCTCGTTGGTTTCACTGCCGGGCGCAAGCCAGGGCGGCCTACGAAGGAATGGAGGGGGCGACAAATATCTCACGGATGGCAAGGTCGCGCAGATCAACCTGGGTAGCCAGAGAAATCGCTGACAAAGTTGCCCTTCACGCCTACGCCCGTGGCCGCCGAAAGCCGACATTCGATCATCAGGCACTTCCGAACTGAGCCCTCCGGCAAATCCGGTACGGTTCAAACTACCCTCAAGGAGAAGACGATTAACCTCCGCTCCTGAGTTGAATTGAACCGTTCCAGCTTTACTGAAAATGCCCGCATCGGAGACTCTGGTCCTTTTGGGACACCCGCGAGGCCTAGAAACAAATCATCAAAATTGCGCCGGATTCCGGGACATTTGTCAGATGCGCCGGTACGACGGGTCAGGCAGTTCTTGATGCACGGATTGAGGTTAGCTGGCGATCGATTTAGACCCCTTCACGCGTCTGCTGCTTGGCATCTGTTTGCTATGCCCAAAGCGACCATCAAAGGCATTGGATGGCATCAAGTCGCCTTAATAAAGAACGGCCAATAAACAAATGATATTTTTGCTATTTAGCCAATTAAAACCATTGGGGCCGATTCAATTCTTATTCGATAAAACGGATGCGCGCCGATCGATTTTGAAAATTCCCTTCCAATAGTAATCATATCCTTTTCGGTGTAAAACCACCATTCTTCTTGATTTACATTTTCACCTTTGCTGAATGACCGTATTTCCAAAGCATCTGATAATAATATTTCTGCACATTTTTCCTTTGAATAGGATCGGTCTAGCTCGCCACAATCAATTTCATATTGCGAGTCATTCCGAACATCACCAACGGTTTCTCGCAAAATATTAAGAGCCAAACTCGCGTTTAAGTCACTTTCGCCGACAGACCACGACAAATTTTTTCCACTGAGATTTGCGCAGGCATACTGCAAATCACTGGAACGGGCCGCAGCAGTGTGGTCAAGGAGGTAATACTGGGAAACAATTGGTTCAAGTCCAGCGGGTTTTTGTTTTTTGCGACCTTTCACATCCTTGTACGCACTGTATCTCAATTGGATTATATCGCGTCGACATAAGTTGTCTTCACTCGAAGCATAAGGGCCTGTCGCCAAACCAAATTCAGTAACGGGACCCGTGAGGATCGCCTCAATCTCAGCCAGAGCCTCGGCGTGCTTCTGAGAATCCACCGCCTTTTCTCGCCCAGAGTTTTGGCCGATAGAGTTAGTTTTAGCATTGAGGTGGGCTGGGGCCGTCAATGAGATCAATAAGGCCATGAGAATCGATCGAAGATTCATCTGAAGCCCTCCTAGATGCTCCACCGACGTAACTGAGTCGCTCGCAAATTTCTATTCCTGAAATGTGAGTTAAGAATTGAAGCCTGGAGCCGCACTGAACCGTAGCGGCTCCGCCGACGGGCTTTTCGCGGGAGCTGGGAGGATGCGATCGCGCTAACGATGGGAGGCGCTGAATGGCAGGTCTCCCAGGCATGGCTTGGCCGCAAGCCTTTCCGGCAAGTTTCATTGAATGTCTGAAGATAGGTTGCCGGGTCAGGTTGAGGGGAGCTGGCTGCATTGGCCGTGCCGGGTGCTATCAGAGACCACCCAATTATAAATAACTGAGATTTTGACCACATCTGACATGCTCCCTATCGGTTGGAGCATTTTGGCAAGATGCGGTTACTACCTTGTAAATTATGGATGCGCTCGACGGACTTAAATAAATTTAAGAAACAACACCCTATAAATCCAGAGGTTCATATATAATTTTTATAGAGTTCGCGGATCACGCTATTTCCACCAGGCAATTTAACCGTATGCCAACTCCGAGAGGTTGAAACAACGCTCCATGACACGCTGGTTATATCTCCTTCATATCGTGGGAAGCATGCTCGCTGTAGTCTTGGCCTTCAATTATGTGCATGTAGACGCGACCGGTGCTTTTGATCAAGCAAGTGAAAAATTGTGGAATTCCATTCAAATATTTCTAAAGCTTCAGTTAATTGCATCAATCGGATTGTTGTTTATAATGCCGAGAAGTAATATCATCCTCAATCTCATTTTAGCCATCACTAGCTTTTTTATGGTGATTGGCGCATATTTCGCGCAGATGGTGGCTGTTTTGGCGTGAGTGAAACGGACCGAATTTGCCGGTGAGCTTTCCATGAGGGAAGAATTTCGGGCTGCTATCGCGGGACCGCCTGACGCGAGCTGACTGCCTTCTCCCTGTCAACTAAACGGTCCTTTTGCGATACACAGCGCGACCCACGCACAAATCATGAAAATCGTCCCGATTTTGGAGGCGGTTGTCATGCGTGAATTGCTGAGGCCGAAAATGTCACGTCTACCCGCACCAAACTCCTCTCTCCTGCACCACAGCATCCCCTTCAAGAAAAACGCGCTCTCCGACCAAATCGGTAAAAACACCTCTTCCGCCAGGTGATGCTTGCCAGCACAGAGCCCAATTACACCTTCTAATTGTAAAAATCAGACCGAGAAATGAAATAAATTTTCCAATTTCCAGCGTAGAATTTATATGCGCTCTGAGGAAACTAGCCACGGATGCATGGGCCGACGGGGCAGGATAGAACTGCTGGGGTATCATGAAACGTTGGGATCGCGACGCGAACGGATATGGTTTCAGCATAAGGTCGAAGCTCATCCGCATCCGAAAAGTGACCATTGCCGCTGTGGTGCTGATAATCACGGTAGGGATGGGCGCCTTGATCTGGAAGTCCATGCCAACTGCGACGAGGCCCAGATTTTCTGAGACAAAAATTGCAGATGTTTCCGAATTGGGAGCTATCTCCCCAGAAACGGTTTCTGCTGTTTACCCTCGGCTAGTGCCTACCTATGAGCCGATCCAATACGGTGGAAGAGACTCCTTAAGCAAAGAGCAAAAAGCCAAATTCCAAGCAATCAGGGATCTCGGGCTGGAGGAGATGGTAAGGCGTCATGTGTCCTCAAAAAGGTACAATCAATTTCTTTGGCTAATGCACTTCTATGTACCTGTGCACTACAAAGAAGTGCAATGCTCCGCTGGGCGCCCGATAAACGTGTCGAAGGATGCCGCGGATATCGACGCAATGGGATTGGCGATGAAGCCAATCATTGATCGATATGATAAAGGCATAAATGAGAAAAATCCCCATATACCGGAAAAAAATAGATACCCATTTATTGAAAATGCCATGAATAGTGATGATCGTCTGGATTTATACAGTTACAACCTGTGGACGTTCATTGGGGTATATGCCAATCGACCGGCGAACTACGAAACATTCATCCATTTTACAGACCGCCTGACGTCTCAATATGAAGATGTTCATTGCTTTCATGGTGAAGGAAATTTGGTCAATGGCTTTGCGATAAATGACAGATTTATGCTGCAATATCTATCTGGTTCGGACTGAAAATAATTTAAAGGGCAGTAATATGATCGACACCCTCATCTCAAAAAATTCGGCGAAACTGCGGCTCCGAACCGCTCCGGATCTGCCGGAGGGCTTTTCGCGAGAGATGGACTAGAGGGCTGCTGCCCTGGTCGTGGCGCGGTGGCACTGACTACCCTCTCACTGTCAACTAAACGGTGGTTTTAGACACTGTAAACCAGGGCGCCAAATTTCCCATGTGCGTGTGAGGCAATCGCGTTAAATCAAGGCCTGTAAACTTAATCCGACAAAAGCCACATTAAGTTTACAGATTGCCGAGTACGATCCAAATGCCAATCTGTTGGCCGCGCCGGCGGTCGGAACCGTTATGAGTTCCGGCTATGCCACACGCACTCCCTAGATCGTCTGCACCGCAAACCATAGGAGGGTTCCGGTGATGCACCCGTCATGCATCTGAACATATGGCGGCTTCCCCCGACCTTTGCTTGCGGAGGGGATGAGGTGGATGGCTCCCGCTCACGACATTTGAATGTCATGATGAGGTTGCCGTCAGGCAAACCCACGCAAGGAGCCATCCGCCATGGAAATTAGCACGATCGGCCTCGATCTGGCCAAAAATGTCTTCCAGGTTCACGGTGTCGACAAAGAGGGCACCGTCATTGTGCGCAAGGCGTTGCGCCGAGCGCAAATGTTGCCCTTCTTTGCAAGGCTATCGCCCTGCCTTGTCGGCATCGAGGCTTGCGGGACATCGCATCATTGGGCGCGGGAACTGCAAAACCTTGGTCACGAGGTGCGACTGATGCCGCCATGCTACGTGAAGCCCTATGTAAAACGCGGCAAGAACGATGCTGCTGATGCCGAGGCCATCTGCGAGGCGGTGACACGTCCGACGATGCGGTTCGTGGCGATCAAGTCTCGTGAGCAGCAGGCGGCCCTGTCACTTCACCGGGTGCGCTCTCTTTTGACTGGTCAACGTACACAGTTGGTCAACATGATGCGCTGCCAGTTAGCAGAGTTTGGTATCGCCATTCCGATCGGACTTGGGCGGGCGCTGCATCTGGCGCAACAGATCGAAGATGGCGAGGCCGCGATTGATCTGCCACCACAAGCGGCGCAGGTGATCGGCATGCTGTGCGAGCTGGTGCTCAAGCTTCATGCCCGGCTTCATGAACTTGATTTGCGCCTGGAAGCTCTCCGGCGAAGCGATGACATGGCGCGTCGGTTGGCGACGATCCCGGGCATTGGTTCGATTGGCGCAACCGCGCTGGCAGCATCGGTTACCGACCCGCACCAGTTCAGGTCTGGCCGCCAGTTTGCCGCATGGCTTGGCCTGACACCGCGTCAGCAGTCGAGTGGCGGCAAGGAGCGCCTTGGCCGGATCACCAAGATGGGCGATAAATATCTACGGCAGCTGTTGGTCATCGGGGCGACCTCCCTGCTACGCCGCGCCAAGGAGGGCCCTGCAACGGTTCACCCGTTTCTCGTTGGGATACTGGCTAGAAAATCTGCCCGCGTGGCCAGCGTCGCCATGGCCAACAAGATAGCGCGGATCGCGTGGGCGGTCATGACACGCGGTCAGGTCTATCAATCACACCATGTGCCCGGATTGGCCGCATGAGTACGCAATCCGGCTGAGGTGATCGGCCGAACGGAGTTGTGAGCGCAAAGAGAAATGATGGCGACACCGGTCAGACCGGGAACAGGGACAACCCGTGGAAAGTCTTAGGCGCAACAGCCTGTGAAGGCGATAGGAACTCTGTTTTTCGGACCCCATCAGGGCCAGCAGTCCGAAACGACTGCATCAACAGGCCGGACAGACGACTGCACCCGACCGATCGTCAGAATTTCAAAAAGTGCTTGCAACGCGGGAGCCATCCACAGAAGACATTCCGGAAACCACAACGCTGCAGCCATTCCGCAGGCTCATACTTCGACAAGCCGACCTATGAGGACTGGTTCATGGGGGGCCAACGGAGACTCCACCAGATTAAGGAACCAAAGTGCAGAATAGGAGCCGGAAACCGCTCCACTCCGAAGTATGTCAGGATTTATGCCACGATTTTCCTTGGAGTGGCCATCCAGGTAAGATATTGCTCAAAAATCCGCAGATTTGTGCGGGTCTCGCGTCAGTTGAAATTCGGGAACTGCAGACCGTAATTGTTTCATGGATAACAACCAGACCACCACGCTGCGCCGCTTCCGCCCGACCTGCTATGATGTTGCCGAAAAGGCCGGGGTCAGCCAGTCCACCGTCTCGCGGGCGCTGGCCGGGCATTCTTCCGTCTCGGCGCAGACGCGGGAAAGAGTGGCGGACATCGCCCGCGCGCTCGGCTATCAGACCGACAGCGTAGCCGCCTCGGTGCGGACCGGGCGCATCGACAGGATCGCCGTGATCGTGCTCGCCCGCAAGGGCGCCGCGCCGGAGCATTGCAATCCCTTCCATCACACGCTGCTGGCGGCGATCTGTCAGGCCGCCTCGGCCCGCGGGCTGGAAACGCTGGTCTCCTTCCAGAGCCACCCCGAAACGCTGTGCGGCAATTATGAGGAAGCGCGCAAGGCAGCCGGGCTGATCGTGATCGGCACCAGCGAGAATCAGGCGGCATGGCGCTATTTCCGCCAGATCGCGCGGGGCGGCGCCAACATCGTGGGCTGGGGCACGCCGCATGAGGATATGCGCTGGGTTCGTGCCGACAATGCCATGGGCGGTCGGCTGGCGGCGCGGCATCTGCTGGAGGCGGGTTGCCGCAGCATCGCTTTTCTGGGCGGCGGGTCCCATGCTCCGCCGCAATTTGCCGAGCGCTTTGCCGCCAGCCAGGCCGCTCTGGCCGAGCAAGGCCTGGTGCTGCATGCGCTCGACATGCCCAAGGGCACATCCCGCCTGCATCAGGGCGAAAAGGCGGGCCGCGCCCTGCTGGCGACGCTGCCCGCTTGCGACGGGGTGATCGCCGCCAATGACAGTCTGGCGCTGGGCCTGCAGAATGCCCTGCGCAGCGGCGGCGCACTTGGCCGCATACTGCTGATCGGCTTTGACGGCTCTTACGAGGCTCGGCACGCGAATCCGCCGATCCCCTCGATCGCGCCCGATTTCCAGATCGCGGGCAGCATTCTGCTCAATGCCGTGATGGACAGGCAGGCAGGCTCCGCGCCCGCTTGCCCGAGATCGCCCGTGGGGATGATGATCTGAATTTGACGCTGTAGGCCACCCTCGCTAACGCGCTCCCGATGATTGCCCTGCTCTCCCCCGCCAAGACGCTTGATTTCGAACGCAAGCTGCCGCCGCTCGACGTGTCCACGCCGCATTTTGCCAAGGAAGCGCTGGGCCTCGCCCGGTCCGCCGCCGATCTTACAGCAGAGCAGCTCGGCAAGCTGATGCATATCTCGCCCAAGCTGGCGCAGCTCAATGTCGAGCGTTTCAACAGCTTTACCGATCAGCCCGAGCGGCAGGCGCTCTTCGCCTTTGCAGGCGATGTCTACACCGGTTTCGAGGTGCATACGCTCGATGAGCCGGGTGTGGCTTTTGCCCAGAACCATGTGCGGATGCTTTCGGGGCTTTATGGCCTGCTGCGCCCCCTCGATGCGATCCGGCCCTATCGGCTGGAGATGGGCACGCGCTGGGCGCCCGGATACAAAAAGCTGACCGACTGGTGGGGTGACCGCATCGCCAACTGGCTGCTTGAGCAGGTTGAGGAAGAGGGCACCGGCACGGTGCTGAACCTCGCCAGCCAGGAGTATTTCGCCGCCGTTGCCGGCCAATTGCCGGGCCTGCGCGTGATCGAGGTGGAGTTCCGCGAACCGGGCCCCGACGGCCCGCGCTTCGTCAGCTTCCACGCCAAGCGCGCGCGCGGCATGATGGCCCGCTGGATGTGCGAGCACCATATCACCGACATCGACGCCATGCGCGGCTTCGACACGGACGGTTACCGCTTCGACGCCGCCGAAAGCGAGCCCGACCGCTGGCGCTTCACCCGCGTATGAGCGGCAGCGGCACAAGCTCCGCCGTGATCATCGGCGCCTCGGGCGGGATCGGCGGCGCCTTTGAGGCCGCGCTGATCGAGGAAGGCAGCTTTGCCAAAGTCCATGGCTTCGCCCGCTCGCGCAGCGGCGCACAGCACCTCGATCTGCTGGATGAGGGCAGCATTGCCGCCGCCGCCGCGCATGTCGCCAAGGGGCCGCCGCCCTCGCTGGTGATCGTGGCGACCGGCCTGCTGCATGAGGGCGATCAGGGGCCCGAGAAGGCGCTGCGCGATCTCGATCCGGCGTGGCTGGCCAAGGTCCATGCCGTCAATGCCATCGGCCCGGCGCTGGTGGCCAAGCATTTTCTGCCGCTGATGCCCAGGGCCGGGCGCAGCGCCTTTGCCGCGCTGTCGGCAAGGATCGGCTCGATCACGGACAATCGGCTGGGTGGCTGGCATGGCTATCGCGCCTCAAAGGCGGCGCTCAACATGCTGATGCGCAATCTGGCCATCGAGGAGCAGCGGCGCAACGATCGCGCGCTTGTCGTGACGTTGCATCCCGGCACGGTCGATACCGCGCTGTCACGGCCCTTTCAGGCCCATGTCGCCGCCGGAAAGCTGTTCGATGCCGAGCGCGCGGCGTTGCAACTGCTCGATGTGATCGAGGACCTCAAGCCGCATGATAGCGGAAAGTTCTTCGATTTCGAGGGGATCGAAATTCCCTTCTGAGCCTGAAGGCACGCACCCGCAGGGTGGCCGGGCCCCGTCAGGAGCCCGGCCTGTGCAGGATCAGGCGACCGGCGTCAGCGCCACCTCGGGGAAATCCACCGGCACATCCAGCGCGACATTGATATAATTGGTGAAAAGATTGAGCGCGATATGGGCGATGATCTCCACCACGCCCTCATCGTCGAAGCCCGCCGCCTTGAGCGCGGCGACATCATCCGCGCTGACGGCGGCACGATCGCGCACCATCTTCAACGCAAAATCCAGCGCCGCCTGCGTGCGCGGATCGGCGGTATGACCTGCCTGCGCCTGTGCCATTTCCGCAGCCGAGGCGCCTGCTTTCTGGCCCAGCACCGTATGGGCCGCCAGACAATAGCCGCAGCGGTTCACATTGGCGATGGCGACGGCCAGTTCCTCACCCAGCCTTGCACCCAGACTGCCGGTGGAAAGCGCGCCAAAAGCGCCCCACATGCTGGCCAGAGCAGCGGGCGAATTGGCCACCGCCTTGAACATGTTGGGCACCACGCCAAAACCGCCCGCGATCCTGTCAAGCGTCGGCTTGATCGGGGATGCGCAAGAGGCTGGATCGATAAGCTTCACATATGCCATAAGTGTCATTCCTGTTCTGATGCTCTCGGAGCGGGTGTTCGGGCGGTTCGGCGATGGCAGTCGCCGGACCGCTTTTGCGTTTCGGCCCGGAAAAGGCGGAAAGCGCTTTCATATTTAGGACTCCTAATATAGAGTCAAGCTCCTTGATTGACGCGTGCCGGAAGGAAAGCCGATGCCTCAAAGTGCCCCCAGAACCGCGCTGGCGATCCGCCATATCCATTTCGAGGGGCTGGGCCTGTTCGCGCCCGTGCTGGCGCAAGCGGGCTATGACCTGACCTATCATGACGTCGGCGCCGATCCGCTGGAGGAGATCGATCCCTCGGCGCCCGATCTGCTGGTGGTGCTGGGCGGGCCGGTGGGCGTCTATGAGGGCGAGGCCTATCCCTTTCTGGAGACCGAATTGTCGATCCTGAAGGCAAGGTTGCAGGCTGGCCGTCCCACGCTGGGCCTGTGCCTTGGCGCGCAGCTGATGGCCTTTGCGCTGGGGGCCAAGGTGGCGCCGATGGGCCATAAGGAGATCGGCTTTGGCGCGCTGACATTGACCGATGCCGGGCAAGCCGGCCCTCTGCGCCATCTGGCGAATGTCCCCGTGCTCCATTGGCACGGCGATGCCTTCGAAACCCCGCCCGGTGCCGAGAATCTGGCCACCACCACCCTGTGCGCCACGCAGGCCTTTGCCCTTGGCCCCAACATTCTGGGCCTGCAATGCCATCCCGAAGTCGATGCTCAGGCTGGTATCGAGCGCTGGCTGATCGGCCATGCCGCCGAGCTGGCGGGGGCCGGCATCTCCTCCGCTGCGCTGCGCGCGCAGGCGGCAGACCTTGCCGCTTCGACCTCGGGCGATGGCGCGCGTGCCATGTTGCGCGCATGGCTGGAGGGCCTGAGCGATGGATGATGTCGCCGCAAAGCTGCAGGCGGTGAAGGGCCAGATCCGCGACGCCGCCGAAAGCTCGGGGCGCCGCGCGGAGGACGTGCGGCTGGTGCTGGTCACCAAGACCGTCGCGCCCGAGCGCATCCGCGCGGCCATCGCCGCCGGTCAGCGCGATCTGGGCGAGAACAAGGTGCAGGAAGGGCGCCAAAAGGCCGCAGCGCTGGAGGATGAGGCCCTCCGCTGGAGCATGATCGGCCATCTCCAGACCAACAAGGTCAAGGATGTGCTGGGCTTTGCCGCCGAGGTCCAGTCGCTGGACCGGCTTTCACTGGCAGCCGCGCTGGACCGGCGGCTGCAGCAACTGGGGCAAGGGCTCGATGTGCTGGTGCAGGTCAACACCTCGGGCGAGGCCAGCAAATTCGGCCTGACGCCGGAGGAGGTCCCCGCTTTCCTGCGCGAACTTCCTGCCTTTTCCGCCCTGCGCCCCAAGGGCTTCATGACGCTGGCCACCTTCACGCCCGATGAGGGCGAGGTGCGCCGTTGCTTCCGCCTGCTGCACGCCCTGCGAGACCGCGCGCGGGAAGAAGCCCCTCAGGCCGGGCAAATGGCGGAGCTGTCGATGGGCATGTCGGGCGATTACCTCTGGGCGGTGGAGGAAGGGGCCACCATCGTGCGCGTCGGGCAGGCGGTCTTTGGCAAGCGGGCTGTGCCGGATGCTCATTACTGGCCGGGCGTGGCGGGAACCATCCTGTGACGACCATCTTTGACACCATCACCGAACCGATAGCCCGGCGGGTCACGGCAGGGCTGGTGCGCATCGGCCATGTGCTGCGCAGCCGGGCCTGGAAAGGCGCCACGCCCGAGGGGGTGACCCCCACACAGGGTCATGCTCTGGGCCTGCTGCGCGAGGCCGAGGGCGGGCTGTCGCTGGGCGCCATCGCCAGCATGCTGGGCATTTCGGCCCCCACGGCCAGCGATGCCATGAGCGCGCTGGCGACCAAAGGGCTGGTGGTCAAGGCTCCGGGCGCAAAGCCGCGCTCCATCAACCTGTCCCTCACCTCTGAGGGCGAAGCGCTGGCCGCGCGCACCAGCGAGTGGCCCGCTTTCCTCTCCGATGCGGTGGAAACGCTCGAACCGGCGGAACAGGCGGCGCTGCTGCGCGCGCTGGTCAAGCTGATCCGGGCCATGCAGGCCAGCGGCGACATTCCGGTGCAGAAAATGTGCGTCACCTGCCGCTATTTCCGCCCCAACGCCCATCCCGGAACCGAAACGCCGCATCACTGCGCTCTGGTCGACGCGCCTTTTGGTGACCGGCACCTCAGGCTCCATTGCGGGGAGCATGTGCCCGCCGAGGACGATGCCCTTTACGAGCAGTGGCGATAAGTACTCACCCTTATACCGGACCGTAAATCATACCATGGCGGTATAGTTCAGCTTATGAAAGCCGTCCCAACAGGCAGGACGGCTGTGTTAACGAAAAAAGAAGCGATCAAATGCTAGAAATCCCCGTGATAAGGGGATGAAGAGCTATGGCACCACGCTGTTCGTCACAGCGTCAAGATCAGGCGGTCTCAGCGACGGATGCCACAGGGCGGATTCGGCGCGGGTCGGCCCTTCGCGACTTTATCCCCGCAGCCATGCTGCTTGTCTTTGGCCTGATCACCCTGCTGGCGGCCTCCCTCTCCGGCGATGGACGCGGCGGCCAGTATTTGGTCATGGGCGCGCCCTGGGCCAGCTATGGCCGGATGATCGGGGTTATTCGCAAGGCCGATGGCGGCCTTGCCGCGATCGGCGGCTTTGGCAACATCGCGATTGCCTCCTCCTCACGCAGTGATTTTGCCCGGCGGGCACGGCAGGCCGGGGCCTGGGCCGTGCTGCCCAGCCCGCGCGTCGCAGGCTGTTTCGGTCTCCAGTCGGAAGCATCCCACCCATGAACCTTGAGCTTGACAGCCTGCGCCGCCATTTCGGGCGCCTTCTTCTCGTTCTGCTCTGGGCACATGTGCCCTTGATGGGGCTGGTCGCCTGGGTGATGGGGCGGCCGCCGCTGTTTCCCATGCTGGCCGCCACCGTGCTGGCCGGGGCCTATCATCTGATCTGGCTGCAGCGCGGCATCGCGCCGCCCACCCGCTATCTCTCCGCCGTTGCGCTGGTGGGGGAGCCGGCGCTGCTGCTGTTCCTGCTGCGTGGCCATCCCTGGCAGATGGACATGCATATGTATTTCTTCGCCATGCTGGCCCTGACCATTGCCTGGTTCGATCGCAGCGCCATTCTGGTCGCGGCGGCGGCGACGGCCCTGCACCATCTGCTGCTGCTCTATCTGCTGCCCTATGCCGTCTTCCCCGGTGAGGGCGATCTGGGCCGGGTGCTGCTGCATGCCGCCATCGTCGCCTTCCAGACCGCCGTGCTGGTCTGGCTGAGCAATATGGTGGTGGAGAGCTTCGAGCGCATCGGCCGCATGAGCGCGGAAATCACCGACAAGAATGTCGCGCTGGAAGAACGCACCCGCGAGGCCGAAGAGGCCAACCGCTCCAAGAGCATGTTCCTGGCCAATATGAGCCATGAGATCCGCACGCCGATGAATGCCATCCTCGGCTTCTGCCATCTGTTCCAGCGGCTGGATCTGGATGCCAAGCAGCGGGACTACATCACCAAGATCAATGGCGCGGGCGTGTCGCTGCTGCGGCTGATCAACGATATTCTCGACTTTTCGAAGAATGAGGCCGGCAAGCTCACGCTGGAAAGCCATGCCTTCGATCTGCGCACCGCGATCGACAACCAGCTTCATCTGGTGGCCGAGAATGCCGCAGCCAAAGGCGTGGCGCTCCGGCATTCCATCGATGAGGCGATCCCCACCGAATTGCTGGGGGATGAGTTGCGCTTCAATCAGGTGCTGCTCAACCTGCTCAGCAATGCGGTGAAATTCACACAGGCGGGCGAAGTGACCGTCTCTGCCATTCTGTTGACCCGCGACGATCAGGAGGCGCGGATCGAGGTCTCGGTGCGTGACACCGGGATCGGCCTCACGCCTGAACAGCAGGCCTCCCTGTTCAATGTCTTCACGCAGGCCGACAGTTCGACCACGCGCAAATTCGGCGGCACCGGCCTGGGGCTGGCGATCAGCAAGCAGATCGTCGAACTGATGGGCGGGCAAATCCGCGTCGAGAGCGAGCCCGGCGTCGGCAGCACCTTCATCTTTCAGGTCGATATGGCGCTGGCACAGGCGTCGCAGGCGCTGGCACTGCAGCCGCCCCCGGCCCTGCGCGATCTGCGCGTGCTGGTGGCCGATGACAATGCCGCCGCGCGCCAGATCGTGGGCGAAATCTTCCGCGACTGGGGCATGGCGGTCGATCTGGTCGCCTCGGGCGCGGAGGCGATCAGCGCCATCGAGATGACGCTGCAATCGGGCAAGCCCTATGATCTGCTGCTGCTCGACTGGAAGATGCCCGGCATGGACGGCATCGACACCATTGAGGCGATGCGCCGCATTCCGGGTCTGTCCAAACCGCCGGTCACGCTGATCGTCACCGCCTATGGCAATGACGCCTTCATGTCGGAGCTGGGCAAGGCGGAAATCTCCGCCTTCCTCACCAAGCCGGTGGACGCGCGGGCAATGCTCGACACGATCACCAACCTGTTTGTGGATGCCAAACCGATCCGGCAGGATGCCCAGCCTGAAACGAGCGGCGTGCCCATGGTCTCGCCAGCGCTGCGCGGCCTGCGCGTGCTGCTGGTGGAGGACAATGAGATCAACCGCGAGATCGCTCAGGAGCTGCTCACCGACGCCGGATTGCAGTTCGATATCGCGGAAAACGGGAAGATCGCCTGCGACCTTGTTGCCGAGCGCCATGCGACTTACGCCGCGATCCTGATGGATGTGCAGATGCCCGAGATGGACGGCATCGAGGCCACTACCATCATCCGCCGCAGCCATGCCGCCGATGCCCTGCCGATCATCGCCATGACCGCCCATGCCTATGAGGAGGAGCGCCAGCGCTGCTTCGCGGCGGGGATGAACGATCATATCGCCAAGCCGATCTCGCCACCGGTGCTGGTGCGCACGCTCGACCGCTGGCTGAAAGCGGATCGCGGGACGGTGGCGCCGGTTGTGGCGGCAAGCGAGCCCGCCCCCAAAGTGGATAGCGTTCTGCCCGACCAGCTTCCGCCCTTCGGGCTGGAAGCGGCGCTGGGGCGTGTCAACGGCAAGGCGGCCTTGCTGCGCAAGCTGATCCTCTCCTTTGCCGACAGCTATGCCCATGCCGGACAGAGCCTGAGGGATCTGCTCAAAACCGACCATGCCGAAGCGCGGCGCTTCGCCCATACGCTCAAGGGCGTGTCCGGCTCACTCGAACTGCCCGGGATTCAGGCGGTGGCGGCAGAGATCGAGCGCCGGATCGCGGCGGAGGATGTCACCGGAATGGAGGGCAGGATCGCCGATCTTGAGGCGAAACTCGCCCCCGCCATCGCCGCGGCACTCAGCCTCAAGGGTGAACAGCCGGTGGGGCAGGATCATGCCGGCCCGGCGGCTGCTGACCCTGTCGAGGTCTCCGCCGCCAGCGCGCGGCTGCGCGATCAGATCCAGCGCCGCAGCCTCAAGGCGCGCTCGGGCTTCGATGCCCTGGCGCAGACCATGGGGCTCTCCGCCGAGGCCATGGCCGAGCACCCCATCCGCAAGGCGCTGGAAAGGCTGAATTACGATCAGGCTCTGGCGCTGCTCGATGAAGAGCATACGCCCATCCTCCCCGAGATCAGAGAAGCATCATGAGCATTATGACGGACAGGGCCTCCATCCTGATCGTGGACGATGAAGTCTCCAACATCGAGATCATCAATGCGATCCTTGAGGATGATTACGAAATCTCCTTCGCCACCTCGGGGCAGGAAGCGCTGGAGACGGCGCGGACCATCCTGCCGGATCTGATCCTGCTCGATGTGCTAATGCCCGGCATGGATGGTTTCGAGGTCTGCCGTCAGCTGAAAAGCGAGGCTCTGCTGGCCGATGTTCCGGTGATCTTCACCACCGGCCTTGGCGATACGGCCGATGAGGTGCGCGGCCTGACGCTGGGCGCCATCGATTATGTCACCAAGCCTGTCGAGCCGGTGATCCTGCGCGCGCGGGTCGGCAATCATGTGGAGTTGAAGCGCCTGCGTGACAGGATGGCGGAAATGGCCGTCACCGATGCGCTGACGGGCCTCTCCAACCGGCGCGGTATGGAGAAGATCCTGAACACCGAGACCGCCCGGCTGGCGCGCACGGGGGAATGGCTGTCGGTGATCATGCTCGACATCGATTTCTTCAAGCTGTTCAATGACAATTACGGCCATCCGGCGGGCGACCGCTGCATCGCCATGATCGCCTCGGCGCTGAACCGCGCCGTCAAGCGGGCGGCGGATGTGTCCGCCCGCTATGGCGGCGAGGAATTTGCCTGCATCCTGCCGGGAGCGGACGCTCAGGCCGCGATGTTCGTGGCGCAGGAAATCCTGCTTCAGGTGCAGACGCTGGACATTCCCCATGCCCATTCGCTGATCAGCAACCGCGTGACGGTCAGCGTGGGCGTGGCCTCCGCGCGCTGCGAGCCGGGTCTCACCCCCGATATGTGGATCAACCACGCCGACAGCCAATTGTATCAGAGCAAGCATGGCGGGCGGAACCAGATCTCCGCCCATATTTTCGGCGGCGAGGTGGCAGAGGAGGTCAGCGAACTCAAGGACGCCTGATCGCCCGAAGCATGGCCGATATCGACCGGGCCGATGCAATGTGGCAGGCTGGACGGAGCAGTACCCTTCCCGGGATTCGCGCTGAGCTGTCAGGAGTTTACGATCATGTCCGAAGAGATCGCCGTCGTCGCCTATCTGCAGGCGCTTGAGGGGCAGGGCGCCGCCGTGGAGGCCGTGATCCGCCCCTGCGTCGAGGCCTCAAGGCAGGAAGCAGGCTGCCGGTATTACACCGCCCATACGGACAGCACCCGCCCGGGCCTTTTCGTCTTTATCGAACGCTGGGCCGATCAGGCAGCGCTCGATGCCCACACCCGAACCGAGCATTTCCAGGCGCTGATCGCCGGTGTGGAAGGCAAGCTGGCCGGCACGCCGGAGATCCAGACGCTCAAGGCGCTGGCATGATGCTGGCTGGCCAGCCCACCCCGGCGCTGGTCCTCGATGAGGCGCGCATGCGGCGCAACATCGCCCGGCTGCGGGACCGGCTGGCCCCTTTTGGCGTGACGCTGAGGCCTCATGTCAAAACCGCCAAATCGATCGAGGTGGTGCGCCAGTTGCTCACCGATGGGCATGGCCCGGCCACGGTCTCCACGCTGAAAGAGGCCGAGGCGCTGTTCGCGGCGGGCGTCACCGATATCCTCTATGCGGTGGGCATTGCGCCTCACCGCCTGGAGCGGGTGCAGGCCTTGCGCGCGCAGGGCTGCGATCTGGCCGTGCTGCTCGACAGCATCGAGCAGGCCGGGGCGGTGGTGGCCGCCTGCGCCCATGGCGCGATCCCGGTGCTGCTGGAGATCGACAGCGACGGCCATCGCGCGGGGCTGAAACCGCAGGATGAGCGGATCGTGGCCATCGGCCGCCTGCTGGTGGAGGGCGGCGCGATCCTGCGCGGCGTGCTGACCCATGCGGGCGGCAGCTATGGCGCGCGCAGCCCGGCCGAACTCGAAGCCTATGCCGAGCAAGAGCGCGCCGCCGTGGTCGAAGCGGCGGAACGCCTGCGCGCCGCGGGGCTGCCCTGCCCGGTGGTCAGCGTGGGATCGTCGCCCACTGCCCATTTCGCGCGGCACCTTGATGGCGTGACCGAGGTGCGCGCCGGGGTCTATGTCTTCTTCGATCTGGTGATGGCAGGCATCGGCGTGTGTGCGCTGGATGACATTGCGCTCTCCGTGCTGACCACGGTGATCGGGCATCAGGCCGAGAAAGGCTGGGTGCTGTGCGATGCGGGCTGGATGGCTCTGTCACGCGATCGCGGCACGCAGGGACAGGCACTGGATCAGGGCTATGGCGTGGTCTGCGACATCGACGGCAAGCCCTATCCCGATCTGATCGTGGACTCGGCCAATCAGGAGCATGGCATCATCGCCCTGCGCCCCGGCAGCACGCAGCCCTTGCCCGATCTGCCGGTAGGGACGCAGTTGCGCATCCTGCCCAACCACGCCTGCGCCACCGGCGCGCAATTCGATGACTATATCGTGCTGCCCGCCGATGGTGGCCCCATCGCGATCTGGCCGCGCTTCCGGGGGTGGTGAGCGATCCTACCTCCCGGAGGCGATAAAGCCTGCGATCCCCTCCACCACATGCGGCGCCAGCGGCAGGTTGGGATCGACATAAGTGGCAAAATTGGCGGCGCGCCCCTCCCCCGTCACCGATTTGAGCATGTGATTGGCATCGGGCAGCAAATCCAGTTGCGCTGACGGCAGCGCGCTTTTCAGCCGCTGCGCATCCTCCACACTGACCTGCAAGTCCTTCTCGCCCTGCACGATCATCACCGGCAGGTGCAGCTTGCCGATCAGCCGGGCCGGATCGACAGCCATCTCGCTGATAAACCAGCCCTGCGTCTCGGGCCGGAACAGTGCCATCAAGGGTGGCGGCAGCTTGCTCGCATCCACCCGCTGCCCGGCGGACAGCGTGTCGATCGCGCGGTCGGCATCGGGCAGCAGGGCAGCATTGTTCGGGTTGTCATGCAACTGCTGCTTCAGCACCTGCCCCAAAGGGCGTCCCGCCGTGGCCACGAGGATCAGACCGCAGATCTCGTCCCCGCCGCCCGCCACCGTGGCCAGCGCGATCAGACCGCCTTCGCTATGCCCCAGCAGCCAGACACATGTGGCACCGGTGCGGGCGCGTGTCGCCCTGATCCAGGCATGCGTGTCCTGCACGTAATCCTGCAGGGTCACGGCATTGCCGTCCTCCACCGCCCCGGCACTGGCCAGCAGACCGCGCTTGTCGATACGAACGCTGGCGATGCCATGTTGAGCCAGCCCTTCGGCCAGCAGGCGATAGGTGGAGGCTTTCATCCCCAGCGAACTGTTGCCATCGCGATCCGTAGGCCCGGAACCGGGCAGCATCAGCACGGTGGGCTGGGTGCTGCCTTCGACATGGAGCAGCGTGCCCCTCAGCTCTCCCTTGGGGCCCGGCGCCGCAATATCGCTCGATGTCACAGCCCCCGGCACGGCAGCAGCCAGAGCGAGAAGCATAAGCGGCATGGACATGATCACGGAACCCCTGCTGTCGATCAGAACAATCTATCATACTGACGTGGAATGGAAATAGGTGCGGGCATGCGCGGTGCTTTACCTTGCCCCGGAACATGACCTAATCAGGCGAGATGACAGCCAGCACCCATGTCGCAAAAACCATCGAGGGCACGACCCTGACCCGCGCGGATCTGCAGGTGCTGATCGGCACGGGGCCCGTGCAGCTTGTCGCGTGCGATCTGGATGAGGCCGATCTCTCCGATCTCGATCTGGCCGGATGGAGTTTCGAGCGCTGCAGCCTGCGCCGCACCAATCTGACCAAGGCCAATCTGGAACGAACGCAATGGCTCTCCTGCCGCGCGGGTTTTGCCAGCCTGTTCAGTGCCGATCTCAGCGATGCCGCGATCCGCTCCTGCGATTTCAACAATGCCAACTTTCGCCATGCCCGCCTGACCGGCACGCGCCTCACCAGCAGCAAGCTGACCGGCGCCGATCTGACCGATGCGCGGATCATCGATCTGACCTGCGAGGAGGTGCTGATGGCCGGCGCCAAGCTGGCGGGGCTGAGCTTCCGCAAGCAGCATCTCAAGCGCATGGATTTCAGCCAGGCCGACCTGCGCAAGGCCGATTTCCGCGATGCCAGCTTCGAACAATCCAGCCTGCGCGACGCCCTGTTGGCCGGCGCCCGCTTCGACAAGGCCGATCTGCGCGGGGCGGATCTTGGCGGCCTGCGCCTTGTCGATGCCGCGCTGTTTCGCGGCGCGACCATCTCGCGTGAGCAGGCCGCGCAATTGCTCGGTGAGTTGGGATTGAAGCTGGGTTGATCGCCCTCACGGCAAAAGATCAATCCATTCAACAGCTTCGAAGGTCAGTCCTGCCTATCAATCCATTTTAATAATGGAAAACGATAAAAACTAACGATTTTCGTGATGCAGAACCTCATGCCAGCATAGCCCCATAAAAACATCACAATGGGGGAAGAACATGAGGCTGAAGGCTTTGCTATTCGCGTCTGCTGCCTTGGCACAACCGGCGCTGGCTCAAGACACCGCGCCGCCAACGACCAATGGTTTGCAGGATATCATCGTCACGGCCCAGCGCCGTTCTGAAAATCTGCAGAAAACGGCGCTGGCCGTCAGCGCTGTGGCGGGCGATGTTCTGGTGCGCCAATCGGTCACACAGGCAACCGATCTCACACGTCTGGTGCCCGCCTTACAGGTTGCTCCGGCGGCCTCCTACACGCAGATCTATCTGCGCGGCGTGGGTTCTTTCGGCGCCAATGCCTTTGCCGAGCAGGGCGTCGCCTTCAACATGGACGGAGTCTATCTCTCGCGCCCCGCCGCCCCCGCCGCCCTGTTCTATGATCTTGAGCGCATGGAGGTGCTGAAAGGCCCGCAAGGCACGCTTTATGGCCGCAATGCCAGCGGCGGCGCGGTCAATGTCATCACCGCCAAGCCCAGGCTGGGGGAAACATCCGGCTTTATCAATGGCGAATATGGCAATTACAACACCGCCAAGGTCTCCGCCGCCATCAACCTGCCGCTCGGCGAGCGCTGGGCGGTGCGCCTCGCGGGCCAGCACGCCAGCCATGACGGCTATTTCAACGACGGCTATGACGATGAAAACACCCAGGCCGCCCGCACTCAGGTCAAGTTCGACAGCCACGCCGGTTTCGACGCCGATCTGATGCTGGATTACGGCCATGTCGGCGGCAAGGGCCCGGGCGGGACGATCATGCCGTTGATCGGCAATGGCCGGTTGGGGGTCAGCGATCCCGCCGTGCTGGCCGCCTATCAGGCCGCAAGCCCCACGGCTCCCGTGCCGCAAGTGGTCGCCCGCAATGACGGGTTCCAGCGCAACAATTTCTACGGCGTGGCGCTGACAGCCAATCAGGATCTGGGCTTTGCCAAGCTCACCCTGCTGCCCTCTTTCCGTGAAACCGACATCAATTTCCTCTCCTATGCCTCCAGCTTTTACATCCGCGATGTCGAGAAGACCCATCAGACCTCGCTGGAGGCACGGCTGGCCAATGCGCGCGGTGCGGTGAACTGGGTGCTGGGCGGTTACTTCTTTGACGAACGCGTCCATGCCAGCCAGACCTACGATCAGGGCAGCAACCGGCTGCAGGTCAATCCACTGCTGGCCACCCGCAGTCTGGCCGCTTTCGGGCAGGCCACGGTGACGGTGCTGCCCGCTTTCCGCATCACCGGGGGGCTGCGCTATACCGATGATCACAAGCAGCAGAACACCGTCTTCACCAACGCGCCATTTGTGGGCTTCGTCAGCCCTGCCACCGGCAATTTCACGCCGATTTTCAATCCCATCACCGCTCAGGCGGTGAGTGATATCCACTTCCGCAAGGTGACGTGGAAGGCAGGCGTGGAGTATGACGCGGGCCCGCGCAGCCTGCTCTATGCCTCGGTGGCGACGGGCTTCAAATCAGGCGCGCTGTTTGCGGCGCAGGGCAACAACACCTCGGCGCCGGAAAATCTCACCGCCTATACGCTGGGCGCCAAGAACCGCTTTCTCGACAACAGGTTGCAGCTGAACCTTGAAGCCTTCTGGTGGGATTACAAGAACCAGCAGGTCTCGCATCTGGGGCCGGTGCAGGTGGCCAGCACACCGGCGGGCGGCATCTATGCCCCGGTCTTCATCACCGAGAACGCGGGCAGCGCCCGGCTCTATGGCGTGGAGGCCGAACTGCAGTTCAAGCCCGATGACGCCGATCTGCTGAGTGCCGACCTGCAATGGCTCCACGCCCGCTATCGCCGTTTCGGCTACAACAGCTATTCCAGTTCGGGCGCGGTCCCCGCCGTGGGCTGCGCGGTGAGCCCCACCTCGCTGATCGCGGCCACGCCGGGCGGGGCGATCTACGCCGTCGACTGTTCGGGGCGGCAGGTGGTCAATGCTCCGGAATGGACGTTGAACATGGCCTATGAGCATCGCTTTGCCCTGCGCAATGGCGGCAAGGTCACCTTCGGGGCGAACACGCGCATCCAGTCAGGCAGCTATGTCTCGATCGATTATCTGCCCGGCGGCTATCAGAGCACCTACACCACCTCCGATGTGAGGCTGGAGTATCAGCCCAAGAGCGGCAAGCTGACGCTGGGCCTGTTTGCCAACAATCTGGAAAACACCACGATCTTCGCCGCCAGCTTCCAGAGCCCGGTCAAGAACGGCGTGCTGTACAATCAGCTGCGCCCGCCGCGCACCTATGGCGCGCGCGCTTCGGTGCGGTTCTAGAAGGCCCCGGGCGGCGCTCGACCGATCAGGAGTCGAGCGCCGCCTGCACCGCCTCCGGCGAGGCCACGGGCGCCTGAGGCGGGTTGAAGGCGGGCACATCGCGGCTGTTGCGCGTGTCCAGAGGCACGCCGCTGGTGTTGATGTACCAGTTGAGCAGGCGCTCTTCGAGCGCCGCCTGATCCTTCGCCACGGCGCGCGTGCCGATCAGATTGCGCGTCTCGCCCGGATCGGCGATGCGATCGTAAAGCTCGCTGACGCCTTGCGGGCGGTGGATATAGGTATGGCGCTGGGTGCGGACGCTGGCGGCGCGAGCCACCAGTTCGGGATGCTGCGCGGGCAGCTGCGACTTGTAGCGATAGAGACCGCCGGTCGGGTTGTCGAAAGCCTGCGGCTCGTAGATGCCGAGCCCCGCCTCGGTGAAGGCGGCGCGGTTGGGATCGCCGGGGCCGCCGTGGATCTGCGGCAGCAGGCTGCGCCCGAACTGGGTGTGATGCGGCGCGGTGCCCGCAAGGTTCAGGAAGCTGGGCAGGATGTCGTACAGCTCGACCATATCGGGCGCGACCACGCCTTGCGCCGCGCCGGGCACGCGGCCGATCAGCGGCACATGGGTGAGGCAGCTTTCGAGGCCGCCATGCCATTTCTCGACGAGCCCATAATCGCCCGCATAATCGCCATGATCGGAGCCGACGAAGACCGCCGTATCCTTGTCACGCCCGGTGCGGTCCAGAGCGTCGAGCAATTCGCCCAACAGCCAGTCGGTGTAGGAGACCTGCCCGTAATAGGTGGCGCGCACCTGACGGAACACCTCGGGCCCCACCTTGTCGAGGCCGTAAGCCTTGCGGATCGCCTCGTGATAGGCAGGCTTGTTCGGCAGGCCGGGCGGGATCGGGGCCGGAACGTCCTCCGGCTTGTACATCGCCTGAAAATCGGCGGGGGCGTGATAGGGCGGATGCGGCTGGAAGATCGGCAGGAAGAGGCAGAAGGGCTTGTCGCTCTCCTTGCGTTCGATGATCTCGATGGCGCGCTGGATGATACCGTAATCGCTGGTGGCGCGGCGGTCGCCCATGGGGGGCAGCAGCATGGTGACGGTGCTGCTGGTGGCTCCGGCACGGGCTCCGGGAGAGTGGTCGCCGGCGGCGGCGCCCGGGGCTGGCGGATCGGCCCATGCGGTCAGGCTGGTGGCGAAAGTCTCGGGGGCCAACACATCGTTCTTGCCGAAGAAGAAGGTGTCATAGCCCGAGGCGCGCAGCAGGGCGAAGAGGTTGGGCTCCTGCGGCTGGATCAGATAGGAGAAGCCGCGATGGCCCGTCGCGCTGGTGGGCAGGCCCGTCAGCATCGAGCAGCGCGAGGCGGCGCAGACCGGGTACTGCACATGGGCATTGGCGAAACGCGTGCCTGATTTGGCCAGACGGTCGAAATTGGGCGTGCGCGTGACGGGGTTGCCATAGCAGGCCAGCGCGTCGGCGCGCAGTTCGTCGGGGAAGAAGAGGATCAGGTTGGGGCGTGAACCTGTGGCCGCGCGCGCCACTTGGGGCAGCAGCGAGGCCAACAGCGCACCACCGGCACCGCCCATGACCGTTCGACGATTGAAGTTCATGGGCGGTATCCTTTTCGGGTGGGTTATTCCGCGTCGGGCTGGGTGGCCGGATTGGCGGCGATAAAGGCGGGATGCGCAAGGCATGCCGCTTCCACCGCCAGCAGGCGCGGCCAGCGCTGGACATCCACACCAAAGCGGCGCGCATTGACCAGTTGCGGGATCAGGCAGAGGTCGGCCAGAGACACCGTATCGCCGAAGCTGAACTGGCCAGCATAGGGCGCGATCAGCGTGTCGTAAGCGTCGAAGCCTTCCTCGATCACCTGAGCGGCCCAGGCGTTCTCGTCATGGCCCAGCGCCTTGATCCGGCCCAGCACCTTCAGGTTCTGGATCGGATGGGTGTCGCAGGCGATGACCTGCGCCGCCGCGCGCACGCGGGCGCGCATCACGGCGTCTTCCGGCAGCAGCTTCGGGCCATCATGCGTCTCGTCGAGATATTCGCAGATGGCCAGACTCTGGGTCAGCACCACGCCGTCGATCTCCAGCGCGGGCACCAGACCCTGCGGGTTGAGCGCCAGATAGGCCGGAGCGCGCTGCTCGCCCGCACGCAGGCGGTAAAAGGCACCGTCATAGTCGATGCCCTTCAACGCCAGCGCCACGCGCACCCGGTAGGATGCGCCCGAACGGAAGAAGCCGTGCAGCTTAGTCATTGGCCACCGGGCCAACGGTGACGGTGCAGTCGGTCAGACCGGCAATCGAGACGTTGATCACATCGCCCGACACCACCGCGCCCACGCCAGCGGGTGTGCCGGTGTAGATCAGATCGCCCGGCTCCAGACGGTAGAAGCGCGAGACGTAAGCGATTACTTCCTTCACGTCCCAGATCAGATCGGCCAGATCGGCGTCCTGCTTGGTTTCGCCATTGACGGTCAGCTTGATGCTGCCGCTTTCCAGCACGCCGGTTTCGCTCTGCGGATGGATCAGGCCCAGCGGGCTGGACTGCTCGACATTCTTGCCGGTGCTCCAGGGGCGGCCCTTGTCGCGCGCTTCGAACTGCAGATCGCGGCGCGTCATGTCCAGACCGGTGGCATAGCCATAGATATGGTCGGTGGCGTTCTCTTCGGTGATGTTGCGACCGCCCTTGCCGATGGCCAGCACCAGTTCGGCTTCATAGTGGAAGTTCGCGGTTTCCGGCGGATAGGCGATGGTGGTGCCGCTGGGCACAACCGTCTCGGCCCATTTGGTGAAGAAGAAGGGCGCCTCACGCGTCGGGTCCTTGCCCATTTCGCGGGCATGGGCGGCATAGTTGCGGCCAATGCAGAACAGGCGGCGCACGGGGAACTCATTGCCGTCGGAGGTCTTGGCCACAATCGGGGCGGGCAGCGTGAAGAGGGTCATATCAGGCGTTCCATTCGCGGTAGAGGTTGAGCTTTTCCTGGCTGGCCTTGTCGGAATAGGCAAACAGCACGAGATCGGTGTCGGCAGAGAAACGCACTTCCTTCCACGAAGGCACGCAGAAGGTGTCGCGTTCGGAGAGCTGGATGTCCTCGCCATCGATGATGACGGTGCCTAGCCCCTCGCACACGACAAAGATCGTGCCATCGCTGGAGCGGCGGGCCTTGGTCTCGAAACCGGCGGGGATCAGGCGGACATGGGCCGAGATCGTCGGCATGATCGAGCCACCATCGGCCGGATTGGTGAACTCCAGCGCATGGCCGACATGGGGGTCGACCTCGGCGCTCTTGGCCATGGCGTCCAGCGCCGGACGCCACTGGGCGTAAGGGTAGTGGAACAAGGGCTGATGCGCGGGGCGACGATCCGCCGCCGTGCCGCGCATCGGGCGCATGTTGTGGCCATAGCGGGCCTGCGTGTCGCCAGCGGGAGCGCTTTCGGGGAAGGCCTTGCCGTCGAAATGCTCGGCAAACTGCGCGTCGAACAGGCGGACGGTGGGGATATCCAGACCATCGAGCCAGATCATCGGCCTGTCGGTGGTGTTGCCGTGATCGTGCCACTGGCCGCCCGGCGTCAGCACCAGATCGTACTGGCGCATGATCGCCTTTTCGCCATCGAGCGCGGTAAAAGCGCCATCGCCCTCCATCACGAAGCGCAGCGCGCATTGGCTGTGGCGGTGGCAGGGGGCGATCTCGCCCGGCAGGATCAGCTGGAGCCCGGCATAGAGGCTGGGCACGATGGCCGACTGGCCTTCCAGACCGGGGTTCTCAAGGATCAGCACGCGGCGCTCGGCCTGTTCGGCGCTGATCAGATCGCCGGCGCGCATCAGATAGTCGCGCGCCTGATCGTAATTCCAGCGATGAACATGGGCGGGCGAGTTGGGCTGCGGCTTCACCAGCCCCGCCAGCAGTTCCCACAAGGGCGTCAGATTGGCGGGCGCCATTTCGGCATAAAGCGCTTCGAGTTGCGACCTCTGGTCGTTGGCAAGTGCCATCTCGTCGATCCTCTAATCTCTTTGACTCGGGCAGGCTCTTGGGGCTGCGCGCAGCTTCATGTGGAGCAACCACGCCCCCCGCGCAACCAAAAAATTGTAGCGCTATACCAGAACAGCTCTTGCCACCCCCCGCCCGCTTCATTTAGCGCAGGACGTGACGCGGAAAGCCGGTGAAGGGCTACCGCACAACAGGATGACGAATGGCCACAGTTACGCGCTCTTCACGAAGATCCCGCCAGGCGGTCACCATCTCTTCGGTGGCCGATGCGGCAGGCGTTTCGCCGATGACGGTGTCGCATGTGCTCAACGGCACGAAAGCCGTGCGCGAAGCGACCCGCGCCGCCGTGATGAAGGCGGTGGAGGAACTGGGCTATGTGCCCAATGCCGCTGCGCGCTCGCTGGCCTCGGCGCGCAGCACGCGGATCGGCATCGTCTATCGCAATGCGCAGAATGCGTTCCTCTCGGCCATGCTGGTCGGCGCGCTGAACGCCGCCGCGCGGGCAGGCGTGCAGATCATCATCCGCAAATGCGACGACCTTTCAGCCGCCGCCGCCATGGAGGCCGTTTCGGGCCTCGTGCGCAGTGGGGCCAATGCCATCCTTTTCGCCCCGCCCTACAATGAGTTGCTCTCGGGCAGCGCGGCGCTGGCCAAGCTGAATGTGCCGATGGCGGCCATCGCCTGCGGGCGCGGGCTGGCGGATATGGACACGGTGGGCGTCGATGAAAAAGCCGCAGCGCAGGCCATGACCGAGCATCTGCTCGACCGGGGCTACAAGCGGATCGGCTTTGTGATGGGCGCCTCGATCCACTCGGGCAGCAAGGCGCGTTTCGAGGGCTATGGCGCGGCGCTGGCGGCGCGCGGCATCGGCATCGATCCGGCGCTGATCGCTATGGGCGATTTCAGCTTTGAATCGGGCCTCAGCGCCGGCTCCGCCCTGCTCGATCTGCCTGAACCGCCCGATGCCATCTTCGCCAGCAATGACGATATGGCTGCGGGCGTGATCCTGAGCGCCCATCGCCGGGGGCTGAGCATCCCGCAGAATGTGGCCGTGGCGGGCTTCGACGATGCGCCCATCGCGGTAAAGATCTGGCCACCACTCACCACCGTGCGTCAGGATGTCGACCTGATGGCGGCGCAGGCCACCGACTGGCTGATCCAGCGCCACCGCGAGGATGACGGGACAGCCAAGGCGCCCCTCTCGCAATGGGTGCCCTATACGATCGTGCTGCGCGAAAGCGCCTGAAACAAGCGTTCGGCCGGGAGGCAGAAACCTCCCGGCCGAGCCGGCTCACCCTTCATTTTTGTGATTAAAGGGCAATAATCCGGCGATAATCTTTCATACCCATCCACAGCAGCACCACAGACAGCGGCGAGGCCACGGCGCAGACGATCGAAATCGCGTAGTGCAGCGCCTTGGGATCGTGGAACACATAGTCGGTCACCAGCGCAATCGCCGTGGGACCAAGCGCCGCACCGATCAGATTGATCGTGAGCATATAGGCCGCCGACATCAGCGCGCGCATGCGGTTGGGCGTCAGCTCCTGAAGCGTCGCCAGACCGCCGCCGAAGTTGAAACCGGCCAGAAAGTTCATCAGCCCGATCAGCACCAGCGCCATGCCCGCCGTGGGCATCAGCGGGAAGGCGATGGTGACGGGCACCAGCGCGACAAAGCCGATCATTGAGGCCTGCAGATTGCCATGCGCCAGCCCGCGCTTGCGCAGCCAGCTGGCCACCAGACCGCCCGCCAGCGCGCCAGACGTGCCGCAGACAAAGACCACCGGGCCATACAGGCTGCCGACCTGAGCCGTGGTCCAGCCATAGGAGCGCTCAAGGAAAGCAGGGATCCACACCGCCGTGCCATTGCCCACCAGCACCATCAGCGCAAAGCCCAGCATGATGCCCACATAGGCCTTCGCCCGCGCGCCGACATGGGCGAAGAACTGCGAGAGCGGCACGCTGTCCTGAGCGGCAGTCTTGTCGCCAGCCTCGCCGCGACGGGCCGGTTCGCGCAGGGTCAGCGTCACCAGCGTGAGCAGCAGGCCGGGGATGCCCAGCAGCAGGAACACCAGCTGCCAACCCTTCATCGCGCCCGCGAGCGGCACCATCACCGTACCGCCCGGCGGCAGATGGGCGAAGATCACCCCGCCGATCACCAGAGCCGAGGCGCTGCCGAGGTAAATGCCGATCTGATAGATGCCCATCGCCAGCGGCAGGCGGCTCTTGGGGAAATAGTCGGAGAGCAGCGAATAGGCCGCAGGCGTCAGCCCGCCCTCGCCCGCGCCCACGCCGATGCGCGCGGCAAACAGGCTGGAGAAGCTGCGCGCGAAGCCGCAAAGGCTGGTCGCCACGCTCCACACCAGAATCGCGCCCGCCACGATGTTGCGGCGGTTCGACCGGTCGGCGATGCGCGCGATGGGCAGGCCTACGGCAACATAGAACAGCGTGAAGGACAGGCCATAGAGCAGGCTGATCGCCGTGTCCGAAATGGCCAGATCCTTCTTGATCGGCTGCACCAGCAGCGCCAGCGCCTGCCGGTCGACAAAGGCCAGCGTGTTGGCCAGCATCAGCACGATGGCCACCCACCAGGCGCGGCCCGGCGATGGCCAGGGCTTTTCAGAGGCAGAGACGGGTTCAGGCATCGAGGCTTCCTGTGAGAGGGTAAGGCATCACCGTAGAGCGTTCAGGGCTGAACATCCACGATAAGGCGGCGATAGCTGGTGAGCGCGGGGGTGCCATTGTCGGACACCTCCAGAATGATGTGCAGCGTGGCGGGTTTGCTCACGGCGGGCATGGTGGCCTGCGTGGTCAGGGCATCGGCACTGTCGAAGGTGACCGGAGGCTGGGGCGGAATGCCGCCGACCTCGCGATATTGCCACCAATGGGCGTGGATGGGGTTGCCATCGGGATCGCGCGAGGCGCTGGCGTCCAGCGTGATGGTCTCGCCGCTTTTGGCGGTGAGGTGGAGAATCCCGCGCCTCGCCTGCCCCTGCACCACGGCCAGCGGCGCGTGGTTGGCCTGTTTGGGATCGGGCGTGAGGGTCCAGCCGATGCGGGCGGCAAAGTCGTTCTGGAAGGTGCCGCGCCAGCGATAGACGCTCGCCTGATTGCCCGAGAACAGCGTGCCGTCACGCTCGAAGATATCCTTGGTGTCGGCATAGAGGCCTATGCCCGGCGACTGCGCCATATAGCGCCCGCCCCAGCTGCCCCATTCGGGATGCTCGGGATCGGAGAGGCCGTTGGGGATCAGGTACAGGAAAGCGGGCGTGTCACCTTCCATGATAAAGGCGGGCAGCGGATAGAGGCTGCCCAAGGGCCCGCGCCGGATATTGGCAGAGAGCCATGGGTCCTGCACCGTCTCGCGGTCGGGCCAGCGTTCGGCGGTGCGGCGGTCTCCGGAGATGCCCGACCATGCCGCCATATTGTACTGACCCCAGCCATGGATGCTGGCGATCCAGAACAGTTGCGGGAATTGCTGCCGCGCCCATGGCCCGGCATCGTCCTGATCGGAGATGGAATAGACGCGCAGCTTGGCGATGAACTGCTTCACCTGTTCCGGGCTGCGGGTGGCGCGCACCGACCACAAAGCCTGCGCCAGATCGACCGCCCCGCCCCAGCACAGCACCCAGACCGGGCGGGCATCGGGCTTGTCGGCGGCGGCGATGATCGCGCGGGAGGCGGCGGTGTCATGCCCCTGCCCCACGCCCGCCATGCCATAGAGCGGCGCGCCCGCGATCACTTTTGCGCGCAGGGCTTCGGCGGCGGGGTAGCCTTGGGCATGATGCGTCAGATTGTCGCGCACTTGCGCGTAACCGGCGATGCGTTCCAGCATCAGGTCCGGGCGTACCTTGTCGCGCTGCCATGTCGAGGTGGTGGCGATCAGACCTTCGACATCAAATTCGTTCGCGTAGAGCAGAAAGCGCACAAGGCTTTCAGAATCATCGGGCTCATTGCCGATATCGCTCAGCACGATGATGCGCGGTTTAGCAGGAGCCGGATCGGCCCGCACCGGCGTGGGAGCCGCCTGTACGGGCGTCACCAAGGGCAAGCCCAGCGCCATCAGCGCAGCCACAAGCCAAACACGCGCCGGGCGAGGGAGCCCGACGCGCGAGGAAGAGATACGGGGCAGGGAAGAACCCCGTATCATCAGAAGCGGTAACCGATCGTGCCGCCCACGTAACGACGCGAGTCCTTGTTGACGTTGGCCCACAGGTCGGTCGCATTGGTGGTGGTGGCCAGAATGGTGCCGTGGTTCAGCTGGCTGTAGTAGTTCTGGTTAAACAGGTTGCGGATGAAGAAGCTGACGTTCCAGCGCTTGTCCGGCCCGGCCAGACCCAGAGTCAGATCAACCAGCGTATAGGCCTTCTGCTGCAGCAGCGGGTCCTGGTTCAGCGACAGGCTGGTGGCGCTCTGATAGTTGATCGGCATCATGATCGAGCCGGTCAGATTGCCGATCTCATGCTCCCAGCGCGGCGTGAAGCCCACACGATACTTCGGCGTTGCAGGCAGCTGGCCGCCGACCACATCGATGATCGCGCCCGAGGTCGTGCTGCCGGTCTTCTTGATGTAGCAGGTGTTGCTGGGGAAGTTCGAGGTGTAGGTCGTCAGGCCGGTCTGCTGCTGGATGCCGCAGGTCTGGCCGGGCACGTCGATCGTGGCGTCCAGATAGGTGAAGTTGGCGGCCAGCGAGAAGTGATCGTCAGGGCGGAAGTTGGCCTCGACCTCAAAGCCCTGCGAGCGCGACTTGCCCGCATTGGCCAGCACGGTGTTGAAGGAATTGTTCACAACATCCGTCACCAGCGCCTGCACCTGAAGATTGGTGAAATCGCTGCGGAAGACTGCGGTGTTGATGTCGAACTTTCCGCCGGGCGCCTGCCACTTCAGGCCGAGTTCGTAGGCGTTGACATGTTCGGGCGCCAGACCGGTCTGGGTGGCGAAGTTGGTGCCGATGTCGATGTCCAGCGCGAAGGCCTTATAGCCACGGGTGTAGCTGCCATAGGCCTGCAGGTTGCGGTTGAACTCGTAACGCAGGCCCGCCTTGCCGGTCAGCGCGCTGCCGCTGCGATGCGTCGTGCCGCTGGAGATCACCGAGCCGGGGAAGGTCACATCGGTTGAGGTCAGGGCGCCATAGTTGCTGCCCGTGACGCTCTGGGTTTCATACTGCTCGCGCAGGCCCGCGATGACATGCAGCTTGCCAATGGCGCGCCAGTCGATCTGGCCGAAACCGGCGATGTTGTCGCCAGCGTAAGAACCCTGCATCCCCGCCGACTGCGAGACCGAGGTGCCGGTGCAGGCGCTGCCAATCGAAGCCCCCGCCGAGCAGGTATAGCGTGTGCGCGACTGCTGACGGTTGAGGTTGATGTGGTTGTAGAACACGCCAGCGACATAGGTGAAGTCGCTGTTGCCATTCGAACCGATGCGCAGTTCCTGCGACCAGTTGCTGTAGGCAACGTGGTTGAGGTTGTTGTTCCACGCGGAATAGGCCGAGCTGCCGACATAACGATTGGGGATCGAGGCGATCTGGTCGGGCTCGAAATTGTCGGTGTCGGTGAAACGCTGGAAGGCGGTGATCGAGGTGATCGTCGCCGCGCCCAGATTCAGATCGCCCTGCAGCGAGACGATGTTGGTGTTGGTCTTGTAGAAGCTGGCATCGTCATTCGACACCGTGCGGTTCGTGGGCGAGGCATTGATGCCGCCCAGCAGCGTCTGCACTGCAGGCGTGGTGATCGACACCGGCACGCGCGAGCAGCAATCGGCGTTGTTCTTGGCAATATCGGCCAGCAGCTTGAAGGTCAGGTTACTGGTGGCATCCCACTGCAGCTTGCCGCGCACGCCCCAGCTCTTGTAGCCGTTCTCCATCTTGCCCGTATTGGCATTGTAGATGAAGCCGCCAACATCGTTGTAATAGCCGCTGACACGGGCCTTCAGATTGTCAGTGATCGGGCCGGAGACCGAACCCTTGATACGATACTCGCCCTTTTCGGCGATGGTGGCGTCAAAGTGCCCGGTCAGATGGTTGGTCGGCGCTTCGGTGACGATGTTGATCACGCCGGCGGTGGCGTTCTTGCCGAACAGCGTGCCCTGAGGACCGCGCAGCACTTCGATGCGCTCCATATCGGCCAGATCAGCAAAGCCCTGCACCTGACGCGGGGCGACCACGCCATCGACCACGACGGCCACGGCGGATTCAACGCCATAGCTGAAGAGCTGCGTACCGACGCCGCGAATGCGGAAGCTGGAGTTGCCCGGGCCGTTGCCCGCCTGGAAGCTGAGCGAGGGCACGGCTCGCGTCAGGCTGGCGGTGTCGTTGATCTGCAGGCGGCTGAGCGTCTGGTTCGACACGGCGGTGACAGCGACGGGCACCGAAACAAGGCGCTCTGCGCGCTTGTTGGCGGTGACCACGATATCGCCGGGGGCGGGCTCTGCGGCAGCGGCGGCAGGCTCGGCGGCGGGCGCAGGCGCGGTTTGGGCGAGCGCCGGCGCGGCGGCGACCATGGCCAGAACGCTGGCAAGGCAGGCGAGATGGTTGGAGACGACCCGATTCTTCATGCGATTATACCTCCCTCGGAGGCATTGGGAGAGAATGACGGAGACCCTCAGGCCAATCCCATAAGCCTCTCCCAAGGCCTCAAACTGTGCTTTTCGGCTTCGCTTTTCGCATCCAATTTGGATTAGCGCTATACCGTTGAGCCGCATTTCGCGCGTTTCCGGAGCGCTGTCAAGGCCGGAAAATATGCTGCATCGCCACATAGCCCTTCGCCTGTTTTCCCTGCATTCTCTCGGAAATCCTCAATTCCCCGTGAGATCAGCATGCAAGCGCCCCTCTCGACAGGGCCTAAAGTTTAGTTTAGCGCTAATCACGAAAGATCAGAGGCCCGCAGGCCCTGCATGAGCGATTCGAGGGGATTGAGAATGACCGGCTCCACCACCAGCGAACGGCCCGTCCGCGCCGATGAGCCGCAGCAGGCGGATATCGACACGCAAGTCGAATCGCTGATCGCGCAAATGTCGCTGGAAGAGAAGGTTGCCATGATGTCGGGCACCGGTTTTTTCCAGGCTTTGCAGGAGGATGACCGCGTCTGGGGTGCCCGCCCCTATCGCGCGGGCAGCGGCAATGAGCGCCTTGGGCTGGAGCCTTTGTGGTTCACCGATGGCCCGCGCGGCGTGACGCGCGGCAATTCCACCTGCTTCCCCTGCACCATGGCACGCGGCGCCACCTTCGACGCCGATCTGGAACTGCGCATCGGCGAAGCGATGGGCGTGGAAGCCCGCGCTCAGGGCTGCAATTTCTCGGGTGCGGTCTGCATCAATCTGCTGCGCCACCCGGCCTGGGGTCGCGCTCAGGAAACCTATGGCGAGGATAGCTATCACCTCGGCGTGATGGGCGCGGCCATGGGCACCGGCATTCAGACGCATAATGTCATCGGCACGGTCAAGCATTTCGCGCTGAATTCTATGGAGAATGCCCGCTTCAAGGTCAATGTGAAGGCCGACGAGCGCGCGCTTCACGAAGTCTATCTGCCGCATTTCAAACATTGCCTCGATGCCGGCATCGCCTCGGTGATGAGCGCCTACAACAAGGTCAATGGCGAATTCACCGGTCAGGATCGCGTGCTTCTGACCGATATTCTGCGCGATGAATGGAAGTTCGAAGGATTCGTCCATTCCGACTGGGTGCGCGGCGTCCATAAAGTCTATGGCGCCTCTGCCGGTCTCGACATCGAGAACCCCGAACCGCTGGTCTTCGGCGAAAAGCTGGTCGCGGCTGTGAACGAAGGCACCGTCGAACCCGAAGTGATCGACCGCGCCTGCCGCCGCATCCTGCGCACGCAATTGCGCTTTGCCGCAAGGCAAGACCCCCTGCCCGCCTATGGCCCTGAGCTCATCGCCAGCGAAGCGCATCGCGCCCTCGCGCTGGAAGCCGCGCAAAAATGCGCCGTGCTGCTGGAGAATGACGGCACACTGCCTCTGGCCAAAACCGCGAAGATCGCCGTGCTGGGCCGCCTCGCCGCGATGGAGAACACTGGCGACAATGGCTCCAGCCGCGTGCGCCCCTCCTATGTCGTCACGCCTTTGCAGGGCCTGCAGCGCCTGCTGGGCGAGGACGCCATCACCCAGGCCGATGAAGAGGATCTGGCGAACGCCACCGCCGTGGCCGCTCAGGCCGATGTGGCGCTGGTGGTGGTGGGCTACACCGCCAAGGAGGAAGGCGAATACATTATGGGCGACATCGCCCTTGGCGCCGACCAGAAGAAGGTGCCGGGCCGCCCCAGCCTCTCGCCCGTGCCGATCGGCGGTGACCGCGTCTCGCTGGGCCTGCCCGAGGATCAGGTGGCGCTGATCCGTGCTGCCGTCGCCTCGGGCAAGCCGGTGGTGGTAGCGATTGTCGCCGGTTCAGCGGTGATGGTTGAGGCATGGCGCGAAGAGGTGAACGCCATCCTCATGAGCTTCTACGCCGGGATGGAAGGCGGCACCGCGCTGGCGCAGGTGCTGCTGGGCCTGGTCAATCCTTCGGGCAAGCTGCCCTTCTCGGTGGCGCGCAACACGGATCACTACCCCTTCTTCGACCGCGACGCCGACGAAATCACCTATGATCTGTGGCACGGCTATACCAAGCTGGAGCGCGACGGAAACACGCCGCGCTATGCCTTCGGCCATGGCCTGTGCTACACCAGCTTCGACTATCGCGCGATCACCGCAAGGCTGGGCGCGCAGAGCATCGAGGTTACCGCTGCCGTCACCAACACCGGCACGCTGGCGGGTGAGGACGTTGCCCAATGCTACATCGGCGCCCCGGGCGTGGAGGCGGAGCGCGCGCCCAAGCAGCTCAAGGGCTTTGCCCGCGTGGCACTGGCGCCCGGCGAGATGAAGGTGGTGCGCTTCAGCGTGCCGCTGGACAGCCTGCGCTGGCGTGATGGAGCCCACTGGCGGTTGGAGAGCGGCAACTATCGCGTCTTCGTCGGCGGCAGTTCGGCGCAGGTGCTCAGCACCAAGGTTCGGGTTCCAGCTGTGCAAGGCTGAGGCCGCAACAAAGCTGACGGTCATCACACAGCCAATAAAGGGGGCGCGCACCTTAACCGTGCGGCCCCCTTTTATGCATCAGGCTTCGATGCCTTAGCGAGCAGGTTGCCCCTATTCGCCTTGCAGCATGGCGGCGAGCATGGCCTGCCAGACCGTCAGACTGTCTGCCCCTTCAAGCTTGCTGTCGCCCTTGCGGATCATGGCGGCGCTCGGCTCCATCACGGCCATGAAGGCCACGCGGGCATTGTCTCGATACAGTTTGCGCATCGGCTCGGCATCAGGATCGCTCCAGTCCCAATCGGGCTGGACATTGTCATACATGGCGCGCGCGGCGCGTTCGAGCGGTGTCACATCAATCGCGGTCATGAAAGCGCTGGTAGCGTGAATGCTCGCCGGGGTGAAGCCGGTGAGCGGCGTGCGGCCATGGCTGGTGCAAGGGTTGCAAAATAAAATAAAAACCTCGGGGGTGGGCGGCAGGCAAAGGAGGCGGCCCCATGCAATGTCAGCTCGCACGCATCATTCTCTTTTCGGCCGATGTGCAGCGGCTGGCGCAGTTCTATCAGGATATGCTGGGCTTGCCCGTGATCCGGACCGAGCAGGGATGGGTCGAACTGAACGCGGGAGGCTGCTCGCTTGCCATCCATGCCGGCGCCTCCAAGCCCGGCAACCGACCTCCCAAGCTGAGCTTTTATGCCGCTGACGTGGCGGCCGCGCGGGCCAGCCTGATCCGGAAGGGCGTCGCGACGCTTGGGCCGATCAAATCGGCCGGAACCTTCAATATGTGCGATGGTCAAGATCCCGATGGCAATCCCATCCAGATATCCAGCCGAAGGTGAGGCAGGAAGTGCCTGGGTTGTTGCCTGCGAATTCATGGCCTGCCAATGTGCAGGGGTAAAGTAGACAGTCCCACGCCCAAAACGTTGATGGTCTTGTTATGGCAAAACCCAAGCGAAAAACATTGCCGAAAGATTTCGAGGCGATGCTGGCACAAGCCGACATCGAGGCCTTGAAGGCTGTTTTCGAGCTTTGCAGCCCGGACGCACGCGGCGGCGCGTTCAAGCAAACCGCGCTGGCCTTTCACACGTGCCCCGATGAGCTTACCCGCTGGCTGGTGAGCCAGGGCGCCGATCTCAACGCGGGGGATCAGTATGGCGAAACGCCGCTGCATGCCCGCGCCGGGCATTGGCAGGGCGATGTCAGCCTGTTGATCGAACTGGGCGCCGATGTGAACCATCATGCCGGAGGACGCGGAACACCGTTGCACCGTGCAGCGGCGGTCGGCAATCTGCGGACGGCCCGTGCGCTGCTGGAGCATGGCGCTAACGCCGATGCCACCAATGCCGCCGGGCAGACTCCCCTGCTGTTTGCCCTTCAGCGCTGCAGCAATGCCACTCTGGAACGCATGGCGCCCATGGCGGAGCTGCTGTTGAAAGCCATGACCGCGCCTGAAGTCAGGCCGTCCATGCTCGGTCGCCTGCTGGGGGCCAAGGCAAAACGAGCCTCGCCCGTCTCTCAGGCCATGCAGGAGCAGGTGACGCGGCTTGGCGGCAATTTCGAGTTCCATCGCGCCGGCTTCAATCCGGACAGCGTGAAGGCCGCGAGTGACGCGCTCGATCGGCTATATTCCTTGTTCGATGTGCCGCCGGTGCCGCGCCGGGCCATGCATGATGGCACGTCAGCGATCACGGCCAAGGCCGCGACCTGGCAGGATCGGCATCGTGAGCTTTGGGAGCTGCTGGTGCCGTCAAGCGGCGCGGCCGCCACGATCCAGGGCGAGGTGATCCGCATCTCCGGGCGGATCAGTGACGAATTGAAACGCAATGGCGGCGCGAACTGGGATGGAGATTATCGCAAGATGGCCGATGCCATTTTGGCACATCTCAGCTCTGGCAACGCGCTTTCAACGGCGGACATGAAGGCTGCGGCTCAGACTGTTGCGGAGATCAAGCTGCAGCGAGGCGATCCTGCCGAACTATGCCGCCTTGCCGTGGAATGGGTCGCCCGCAATCCCAAGCCTCAGACGCTGCCAACCCCGGCCTATACCAGATAGCGTCCTGCGCTGCGGCAACCGCTGGCGCAAAGCCAGCCCAATGGCCTAGAGCCCATGGCCGGGCTGCTTCCATTCAATCCGCGCCCAGCCTGCAAGGAGGTTCTTGGCTTCATCTTCGCCCCTTAATTACAAAGACGAAACCAGAAGACCTCTTAACCGCGGATCTGTGACGAAGGAACTGACAGGGCCGTATAGGGTGCGATATCAGACGGCACATTGATAACGCCATAGAAGACGCCGCAAGCAACCATATGCGCGCTGTTTCTGGCGTGCATCTTCAGCCGCATGTTTTCAATATAACGCTCCACAGTGCGGGGCGCCAGACTGACATGCCGGGCAATTTCCTTCGCGGACATCCCCAATGCAACGCATTCGAGAATTTCGCACTCCCTCGTCGTCAGATGCGGTTGCGCATCCAGCAGTTGAGATACGATCATCATCCACCCCCTCAATTAGTATTAACCAAATAATCGATTCAAAAAATCGATGATCGGTCGTCTTGTGGTGAATCCAGAGGCGCAGATCCATTCCCGTTACATGAAATGGCGCGCGGTCAATCGGAGTAACAACTTAGGTGGTAACACGTTCCTAGAACAAAAGATACAGTTAAGTAGTTTTAACCATATCGTTGAAATTGCTCAAATTGCGCGTTGCAAAATATGCATGGCGGAATTTCCGTGCGATTCGTTCCCGTGGTAGATTCGCAGGCAGACGCATAGCCTTCCCTTCGGCATGACCGATTCTCGGTCGGAGGGGCAGCGGATATGGAGAAGTCCATTTCAACACTGACACGTGTTGACCGGCACAGTACGATTTTTCTTGCCGGCTCTCGCGCAACACATTGGGCCGTGGTGACGACGGGAATCGTGGCCGAATGCAAGATCTCGATCGACGGGGACCGGCGGCTTACAGGCTTTCGCCTGCCCGGCGAGGCCTTTGGTGTGGAGATCGAGCGATACAGCGTCACCTCGGAGGCGCTGACCGACTGCGTGATCTCGCTGTTTCCCACCAATGCCCCGGCGGCCAATGCCAGACTGTTCGCGGCGATGGCCCGGCAGTTGAAGCGCGTGCGCAGTGACCATCTGCTGACAACCTTTCGCTCTGTGCCAGAGCGGATCGCGGCCTTTCTGGTCGATCTGGCCGATCGCGGCATGGGGGAATGCTTTCATTTCCCCATGGCCCGCTCCGACATTGCCGATTTCCTTGGCACCACCGAACCGACGATCAGCCGCGCGCTGGCGGAACTGGAACGGCGGGGTGCGATCAAGCGCCGCCCCCGCGGCAGGATCGAGATCATGGATCGCGCATCCCTGACACAGGTGACCCAAGGTGACGCCAGCCACAATCCCCTCAATCGCGAGCCGGAGATTTCCCATGCGTAAACATCGACTGGTGATCGCGCTGGCGAGCGCAGCGGCTTTGCCCGCCCTGATCGGTTCAGCCCGCGCCGCCGATGCCGACCCGCCTCTGGAGCCGACATCGGATCATCTGCCGACCGCCTCGACCGCTCGTTCAACCCTGACGGTGGGCGATATCGCGGAATTGCGCGCGAAACTCGATGAGCAACGCGCCATGCTTGATGCGCAGGAGCGAGAGATCCATGCGCTGGAAGCCCGCCTGAACGCCGCAAACAACACTACCACCACCACTGCAAGCACCAGCGTCATATCGACCGATCCGGTTGCGTCGCCCGAGCAGGTCGCGCTTCTTGAACAGCGCGCCATGGGTGGTGATCAGCAGGCGACCACAGGGCAAGCGACCCCGGGGCAGCCCACCGTGGGTCAGGCTCCGGCGCCCGATGACAGCCACACGCTCAACACCCGCACCGCCTCCATTCCGCCCGGACAGGGCGTGCTGACCCCGTCAGGCCATTTCTCGATCGAGCCGACGTTCGAATATGCGGCATCGGCGAACAATCGCCTGACCTTCAGCGGCATCGAGCTGATCCCGGGCCTGCAATTGGGCGCCATCAGCGCACAGACGGCCCAGCGCGATACGTTCTTCTTCTCACCCACCTTCCGCTATGGCATCAACAGCCGCTTCGAGGTCGAAGTCACGGTGCCGATGCTGTACCGTCATGACAATATTCAGGTGGTGCAACAGCGCGATGAGCAAATCGTCCGCACGCTGGATTTGCGGCAATATGCGCTGGGCGATGTGGAATTCGGGCTGCGTTATCAGCTTAATCCGGCAACCGCGCCGGACAAGCCGATCTGGATTCTCAGCCTTCACGTCAAGAGCAACACGGGCATTGGCCCCTATGATGTCGGCTATGACAGTTTTGGCATCGCCACCGGCCTGGCGACCGGTTCCGGCTTCTGGGGCGTCGAGCCGGGGGTGAGCTTCCTGCTGCCGTCCGATCCGGTCGTCATTTATGGCAGCTTGAACTACCTCCATCAGTTCAAGCGGAATCTGAACAAGGATGTCGGCGGGTCGCTCGTTCAGGAGGTTCGCCCCGGGGAAGCCATTCTGGGCAACATCGGCTTCGGATTTTCGCTCAATCCCCGCTTCTCTTTCTCTCTGGGATACAGCCACAGCTACATCATGCCGACGATGACCTACATCGGTGGCGGACCGGAATATTCGACCGGCCAGCAGATCGGCACGCTGGACATGGGCATGTCTTACCGCCTGAACAGCAAGACATCGGTGAATCTGAACTTTCAGTTCGGCGTCACACCCGATGCACCCAACCTCAACGTGACCCTTCGCGTTCCGTTCAGCTTTTGAGGCATTGCGCTTCAGATTGCGCTTCAGGGGGTTGCGCGCAGGGGATTGCGGTCAATGGATGCCCGCAATCCCCACCGCAGCCCCCAATGTCCGTCCGAGGCTGGCGGCAAGGTTGGCGCTGCTGTAGCCGGCATAGCCGGCGATCCCCACGGTCGCGTTGATCGTCTGGGTGGCATTCACCCCCGACGCGGTGTTGACCAGAACGTTCTGCAACCCATTGGTCGCGTTCTGGTAGAGCAGGGTCTGCCCGTTGTTGGTGATATAGGCCTGCCCGCCCGACGTCGCCATGCCGAAACTGCCACCCGAGGTCACCACGGACTGCAGGGTCGCCTCGCTGGCCGGGGTCAGCGCGACGCTGGAGGTCGCATTACCTCCGGTCGTCCAGTTCAGCGTGGTCGCCAGAACAAGCTGCCCGTTGAGATAGGTGTTGAGCTGCGCGCCAAGCGAAATGCTCACACCCTGAAGCTCGAAGCCGCCACGCAGCATGTCCAGATCTTCGTCGGACAGGCCCTTTTTGTTCATAAAGGCCGGCGGCCCTTCCGTTGGCGCGGCATCAACTGAAGGCGTCGCGGCCAGAGCCGATCCGGAGGGCCAGGCAAAGAGGGCAGCCAGGCTAATCAGCCAACGCATGACACACTCCTTTTCCCATGATGGATCATGGCGCAATGCCCCCGGCGTTGTCGACAATCAACGCCGGAGTAAGTTGATAGATCGGCGGCAGATTCGTGGTGACATCGCCGATCCAATGATCATGCAAGGCCCATAGCGGGGCTGTGGCCCACTTGGTCCATTCGGTTGGCGTGTTGTAGGAGACCTTCTGCTCATGCGGCAATTTGAGGATGACCAGAACGACCCCTTTCCACTCCTTGGCAAAGTCTTTCATGGGCACCTGCAACAGGCCGCGGATCGGGTCGCCGATCAACACGGCATTGTCGTGAACGCCCTTGACCACCACGAAATGGCGGAAACCCTTGGTTTCGATCAGCACGATCATCGGCTGGTTCGCCTGACGCAGGTCATCGATGCCGATGCTGTAACCCTGGGCATCGAAGCCGCGCGTTTCCAGATAACGCTTCATATCCAGCAGCGAGAAGCCTGACTGGATGATCTTCTTCTGGTCGCCGGCGCCCCACATCACGGAAAACGCATCGTTTTCCGTGGTCGGTATGCCGTAGCTGTAGGTCAGCATCGTGGCCAAAGCGGCCGAGCCGCAGCTGAAATCATAGCGCTGCCGCACGATGGTGCGAAAGGGGATGTCGCGCCAGCTGGTCACCTGAACCTGCGCCGGCCCCTGCATCGTATACCCGATCGAGATCTGCGCATCAGCAACAGAAGGCTCGACAAAGGGCAGCGCCAGCATCACGCCGACAGCCATGGCACGCGCCACGTTGCGCTTCAGGACCATCGCCTGCACCATCGTACAACTCCCAAACCTGCCCTTCGGTCCAGCGACCTTGTCAGGGCGTGACGTTCACCGTCACATTCATCGCGCTTTGCAGCTGGGACATCGCCCCGGTGTTGATCGTGATATTGCCCAGCCCGTTGAAATTGGAGAGCGCCGATTGGGAGATGTTGACAGCGCCGGCCGTGTAATTGCCAATCGTGCTGTTGCCCGAGGTGATGGCATTCAGCGTCTGATTGCCCACCACAATGCCACCACTGCCGCGCAGATCGCCCAGCGCGCTGTTGTCCAGGGGCTTCCCTTGCAGAGCAGCCGGTTCGTTGATGGCCACTGCCACATCGACGGCCTCAGCCTGAATGAGCGGGACCTGCGCGAGCAGCTCCTGCGCGGGCGGCAGCTTGGCAAAAGCAACCGGGAGAAGCGTTGCCTGAGCCGTTTGCGACACATCCACCTGCTGTGGTGCCGTTGGCGTTTCGGCCATGGCAGAACCGCTTCCGACGCATCCTATCCCCATTGCGGTCAGCACAAGGGTCAAGTTACGCAGTGTCATTGCATGTCTCCTTGACGGTGGCCGGACATGGCCGGGCGCGTGAACGCCCGACCATCCCTACATCATCAGAAGTTGATCGTACCCTGAGCGGCAATGTTGGTTGCAGCCTGAGCGTTGGAGCCCATGCCCGTGTTCCAGGCCTGGTTCAGAATGCCAGCATAGGCGGCAAAAGCCGACCCATTGATGCTGTTGGAACCGCTGGAGAAGGACACGGACCTGCCGCTGCTGGTGACAGGCGCGGCGGTTGCCGACAGATCCTGAACGGCCACCAGATGCCAGTTGCCATTGGTCTGCGAGTTGTTGGTGTTGTTGGAATTGCTGGTGTTGCCCGAATTCAGCGCCAGATTGTTGGTGTGCGTCGAATTGTCGGTGCTGGTCGAGCTGTTGTAGGAATCCAGCGTCGCCGTCTTGTTGGTGTTCGTGGTGTTGTTCGAGGCCACCGTGGCGGTCTTGGTGGAGGTGTTGTTGTTGGTGTGGTTCGACGTGTTGTCGGTGGTGGTGTTGGTCGTGTTGTTCGAAGCCACCGTCGCGGTCTTGGTCGAGGTGTTGTTGGAGGCGATCGTGTCCGTCTTGTTCGACGAATGGGTCGAGCTGTCGGTGCTGCTGGAGCTGTTGTAGGAATCCAGCGTGGCCGACTTGGAAGACGAATGGGTCGAACTGTCGGTGCTGCTGGTGTTGGTGCTGTCATTCGTGCTGTTGTACGAATTGACCGGGACGGTAGCATCGACGCTCACGCTGGTCGTGGCACCGTTGTGGTCGCCCGACGAGCCTGACGCCCCCGACGATTGCGCAAATGCCGGCCCAGCAATGACGAGAGCCGATACCGCCGTAGCGGTCAAGAGGATTGTACGCACCATTTCAATTCTCCTCAAAGTGCCCCCAAATTTAGCGCTGGTGGGCGACAGTCGCGTGGTGGCGACAGGGATGGAAATAGAGCATTCAGGAGGGGCAGTTCTTGTTGGGCGACAAAATTTCAGGCTTATTGGATTACCTTTGGAATTCCCTACGTATATTCCGCCATCCCAAGGAGGTAGTTTTCATCCTGAATTCAGATTGACATTTCCATCGTCGATGGAGCCGCCTCGCTCACAGTGACTGTCATAACCGCCGGCCGTGATTCCTCTGTTCATCCTGAACGGAGCGAGTCGAAAGCCCAAAATGACAGGAAGTCGTTCATCTCAAAGGCGACAACCTCGCCCGGCAGCCCATGCAGCGCCTGCGCAGAAGAATCAAAAACCCCGCAAATCGGGCGGATTTTACGACGAATCACGCGGCCGCTGTGCCCGTAGAGCATAGCAATCCGCCTCTCGTTAAGCGCACTTTAAAGTTGTCTTGCTAATCGGGCCGCCACCTCAGCCTCGGCCGGATTCGCCACCTTGTTCAAACCTGTGTCCAGACGTACTGCCTTGACAGCGATTGCCTCGCTGCCTCTGGCTTTGCGCTTTTCGGACAACAGTATGGCATCCTCGGGGATTTCTCTTGGCCATCAGCATGATACCGGCATGCGGCGGTTTGGCGCGGCGGTGCGCCCCGACCAACTGGTCGATGACACGCCATTGCTGGCCGCCATCAAGCGCTGCAACATTCTGGTGCCCGAATATCACGGCCAGTGGAGCGCTGTCGAATGGCAGAAGGGTGAGCCCTGGTACGGCAACTATGATGCCATTCTGGGCTTTGCCGAAAATCACGGCATGGCGGTGCGCGGCCACTCGCTGATCTGGGAAAAGATGACCCCGGACTGGGCCCGTGCCGAAATGCTGGAAAAGCGCGACTGGCGCACGGTCACGCAGCATTTTGCCACGCTGCTGCCGCGCTACAGCGGCCGCATTGCCGACTGGATCGTCGTCAATGAGATGATCGACACCGAAGACGGCGAGAACGGCCTGCGCCGCACCAGCTTTCAGCGGGCCTATGGCAGCGATTATGTCGCCATGGCGCTGCTGACGGCCAATGGGCTTGATCCGCGCGCGAAGCTGATGATCAACGAATATGCCCTGAGTTACGACAATCCCGTCGATGAAGCGCGGCGCAATGCCTTGCTGAGGCTGGTGGAGAACCTCAAGACGCGCGGCATTCCGCTGCACAGCGTCGGGCTGCAGGGCCATCTCGAACTGGCCAAGGGGGCGATCCCGCAAAAGCGGCTGGCGCGCTTCATGTCCGATCTGGCGGATACGGGCGTGACGCTGGCGATCACCGAACTCGATGCGATCGAGGCCGACCGCAGCCGGTCGATTGTGGAGCGGGATGCCGCCGTGGCGGATCATATCCAGTCCTTCCTCGATGTGGCGATGGATCAGCCCGCCGTGGAAAGCATCGTGACCTGGGGGCTGAGCGACCGGCACAGCTGGCTGCAGGAAAACGCGCCCGATACACTTGCCGCGCTCTCTCACGCGCCCATCGATGGCAAGCGGCTGAACCGCGGCCTGCCTTTTGACGCCGATATGAAGCCCAAGCAGATGCAAATGGTGCTGAACGACGCCATGCACATCCAGCGCGCCTGACCGGTCAGATCACCAGCCCCTTCTCGCGCAGCTCCGACAGGCTGCTTTCGGATTTGTCGACCGGCTTTTCGGTCGAGCGCACCCAATCGATCAGCTCTGCCATGCCCGCTTCGAAATCGACCTGCGGAGTCACGCCAAACGTGTCACGCAATTTGGAAATATCGCCAAAGCAATGGCGGATGTCCCCCACGCGATACTGGTGCAAGATCTGCGGCGCGATGTTTTTCTGAAGCAGGCGGGCCAGCACATGGGCCATGTCGTGGATGGCGATCGGATGATCGCTCCCCACATTGAACACGTCCCACAGGCGCTTGTCGCTGTCCAGTACGGTGGCGAAGGCATGGGCCACATCGCGCACATGGACGAAATCGCGCATCTGCTCGCCATCCTCGAAGACCAGCGGGGCCTTGTCGTTCAGCAGGCGTGAGATAAAGATCGCCGCCACACCGGTGTAGGGATTGCTGAGCGCCTGCCGCGAGCCATAGGCGTTGAACAGCCGCAAGGCGACCGTGGGGATATCCAGCGCCCGGCCAACGGCCAGAAACATCTCCTCGTGATCGCGCTTGTTCACCGCGTAGATCGAGGTTGGTTGCAGCAATTTGGTCTCGCGCGTGGGCACCGGGACCAGCCTTTCGCCGTCCGACCCCATCACGTCCCATTGGCGCTGCTGCAGATCTTCGCGCGAGCGTGTCTGCGGCATGATGCGTGCGCCATCGGCATCCACATACTCACCCTCGCCGTAAATCGACATGGAGGAGGCCACCGCCATGCGCTCCACCGTATGCTGCCCCTTGGACAGCACCTCCAGCATCACGGCGGCGGCCATCACATTGTTGCGCGTGTAGTCGACAATGTTGGTCATGCTCTGCCCGACACCGACCGAAGCGGCCAGATGGACAAGATGGGTCATCCCATCCAGCGCGGCCTCAAAAGCGCCATCGTCCAGCAGATTGGCATGGATGCGCCCCGCCGCCGGGTTAAGGTAGGTGGGCCAGCCAGAGGCATCGACTTCGGCATGGGCGTGAACCTGAGGCAGCAAGGCATCGAAGACGGTGACGCGAAAGCCACGCTCCAGCAGCAGATCGACCAGATGAGAGCCGATAAACCCCGCCCCGCCCGTCACAAGCACATGCTTTTCCATGGAACAGATCTCCCAGATTATCGTGCTTGCGGCACGGCGCCGGCCGGCGTGGTGGATGCGGCGTCCTCCGCATGCTCCGAGGCGACGATTTCGCGAACGATGTCATTGTTGGCGTTGATCTTGATGGTGCGCTCCCACACCAGCCCGGCGTCCTTGCGGTACATGCGCCAGCCCTTCCAGAGCGGGATCATCCAGACCAGCCAGAAGATCATCAGCGAGATCGGATTGACCCGGATCAGATACCACAGCCGCTTGAACCGCGAGGGCAGGACCAGAGCCGTGCGCCGCCAGGTGATGACATATTGCCCCAGCAGCAACAGCGCGAAGCACAGCACATTGAAGGCGGAGAGATAGACCGTCCAGTGCGGCAGGGGGCTGGTGCCCTTCGCCCATTCGACCAGCGCCCAGATCCCGACAGGGATACCCACCGAATTGAACCAGAAGGACAGGCAGGGCAGGAAGTTGAGCCAGGCCTTGAAGCGCTCATAACGGCTGAAGCCCATCTCCTTGAGCGGCGTATCGAGCGACTGAAAGAAGCCCGCCACCCAGCGCTTGCGCTGCGTGATGCCGTTGCTCAGCGTTTCAGGCACTTCCTCGACCAGCGGCGCCTCGATCAGCCCCAGCGTCTTGCCATTCTTCCAGAAGCGCATGCCGACTTCCGGGTCCTCAATGGTCATCCAGGGGTGGAAGCCGCCCAGCTGTTTGAGATCGGAAGCCTTGAAAAACAGCCCCTTGCCCAACACCCAATAGGGGTGATGCCCGTTGGCGGTCAGATGGCCATATTTGTTGGCATCCCAGCACAGGTGATCGAAGGCGAACCAGCTGGCGGGCATGGTATCCAGCAGATTGCCCGCGATGTTGGTGGCCTGAAGCACATCGTAATGGCGCATGCCCACGGCGGCGGCCTGAAAGTGATTGGCCGGTGGCGCGCTGTCGGCGTCGATGTAATCGACCAGAAAATCGCCTTTGAACGGGTTGTTGGCATAGGTGGTGTAGAAGGCATAGATCAGCTGGCGCGTCTTCTTGGGCGGCAGATCGCGCACACCGGCGCGCGGGCCTTTGTGAAACCAATAGGCATTCTGGTTCGCCTGCCAGTCATCCCACACCACATTCCAGCGCGGATCGCTGGTGGGCGGCACCGGCATCACGCTGAGGAACGGAAACTCCCTTGCCAGCCGCTCCAGACTCTCGACGGTGGGCAGGTCATTGTCATTCGGGATGGCGATGATCCTGAACTTCTCCGTCGGATAGTGAAGGTTTTCCAGCGACACGAAGGTTGTGCGCATCGTGGATTCAAGTTCACGCAGAACCGGATAGAACAGAATGATATCGGGATAGTCATCCTGTGAGATATCCTTGATCTCTTCCATATCGACGCGGTTGACAGGCCGCGTGATAAAATAGATCTCGATCAGCATGGTGCAGAGGTAGGCCAGCTGAGCAATGATAAACAACACTATCAGAACCAGATTGATCATGCTCATGGCACAAACTCCTGACACAGGCGCAGGATATGCGCCCATCCCACTCTTGCCTCACATCGCCAGACGGCTTCCCACAAGGGGCGGTATGGCGGCCAGAAAGTCCGGTGAGATCGCTTCATCAAACCTTCTGCGGAAATAGCTGATGGTCTTTTCCAGACCGCTCACCAGATCGACCTTCGGCGACCACCCCAGCAAAGCCTGAGCACGGGAAATATCCGGGCGGCGGCGGCGCGGATCGTCGATGGGCAAAGGCTTGTAGACAATCGAGGATCGCGACCCGACCATCTCCACGATCAGGGATGCCAGCTCACCGACCGTATATTCACCCGGATTGCCGATGTTCATCGGGCCGGATGCCCTGTCGTCAGCGGCCATCAACAGTTGAATGCCGTCGATCAGATCATCCACATAGCAGAAGGACCGCGTCTGGCTGCCATCGCCATAAATGGTGATCTTCTCGCCCCGCAGCGCCTGGACGATAAAGTTGGAAACCACCCGCCCGTCATCGGGCTGCATGCGCGGACCATAGGTGTTGAAAATACGCACCAATCTCACATTGAGCCCGGATTGCGCGGCATATTCCGTCAGCAGCGTTTCAGCAAAACGCTTCCCCTCATCATAGCACGAACGCGGACCGATCGTGTTGACATTGCCGTGGTAGGATTCATGCTGCGGATGGATTTCCGGATCGCCGTAAATTTCCGAGGTCGAGGTGTGGAACACCCGCGCATTGTCGCGCGCCGCACGCTCCAGCATGTTCAGCACGCCGACCGAGCAGACCTTCATCGTCGCCACCGGATCTTCCTGATAATGGACCGGCGAGGCGGGGCAGGCCAGATTGTAGATCTCGTCGAAACGCGGCAGATCCGGCAAGGGATGGATCATGTCATGCGCCACGATCGTCAACCGGTTGCTGCGCAGCAAAGGCGTCAGATTGGCCCGGCGACCGGACTGGAAATTGTCGAGACAGAAGACCTGATGCCCTTGGCCAAGCAGACGCTCGGCCAGATGCGAGCCCAGGAAGCCCGCTCCTCCGGTGATCAGCACCGTCTTTGCGCGTTCGATCTTTGCGCGTTCGGTCATCATTTTAGCCATGGCGCTCCCCCGCAAGTTCAGGCGTTTCCGTCAAACGGTGGAAGATGCTGCACCCGGCACCTTCCATAGCCCGGTTTCAGAATTTGTACCAAAAACCGACAAGTGGACCACGCTGCCGCAATGAATTTCTTCCAGTGACAGTACCCGTATATCCAGCTTGCAGTGAAATTCTTGGAGTCAGATCGTAAACCACGCTGGCATAGACATCGGTGTAACGATAAGACTGATTGAAGACGCCCCGCCCCCTGCCATCCGACACTGTGGTGTAAGCGGAAGCAAGCAGCATCAGGCGCGGCGCGACATGGGCCCCGGCCGTGGCGTCGATATGAAATTCATTGGGCGGATCGCCGGAACGCAGCCGATATCCTGTATCGAGCGTGATAAACGCCGGCCCCGCCATATAACCACCCGACGCGCGAAGGTCATATTGCATGTTACGGTCATTGACCTGAGCCACGGGATAATCGCGCGCGGTGCCCGGAATTCTGAGCAAGCCCTGCACGGACAAGATCCAGTGATCGCTCTTGGCCAAGCGATACCTTCCACCGACATCCGTATAGCCCAGACCGCTGGAATCATTACCGCCTTTAAGATTGACGTTGCCCACACTGGGCGTGACCAGAACGGTAAGATTGTCCGTTACGCCATATTCGCCCATGATGTAGAACTGATTTTGATCATATTCCTGGATGGGCGCTGTGTTGCCATTCGCATCGAAGCCCTTCGGACTTTGCGTAAAGATGCCACTCACAATCACCCGCCCCTGGCCCTGCGGCTGTGTAAAGGGATCTGCATAAGCAGGCCCCGCAAACAAGACGGAAAGCAGAAAGGTCGACACGACTGTCTTGAGATAAGTCATCGCATTTACCCCGAGACCAGATAGGGACGGCGCATAGCAGAATGCGCCATGGTCATTCCAAACGATCAAGCAAGTCACCCTGACGGCCCGGCGCAAGCGCGTGATGAGGAAAATCCGTCCACCGTTCGGGCGAAATTTTTGATTAGAATGCAACAATTGCAAACCAGTTTAGTAGCTTTCCACAAGGGGGAAACGGCAATTGGGGCACGTATTTTCCGCCATTGAAAACAGCGAAATCCCGATTTGGGAATGCGCTGTATCCCGCGTACCACCCAACCCCTTGAAAAGCCGCTCCAGTCCGAGCGGGAATTGCAATAGTCTCGCCCCGCTATCCCGTATAATCAAGGCTCTAGCCCAGCCATGATGGAGCCGCGAAAACTCATGTCCTTCCATCGCGCATGGCGCTTGCTGGTCCTGTCTCTGGGGCTTTTGCCATGCTGCCCGGCAACGGCTGGCGCCCATGGCCTGTCCTGCCATCGCCGGACCGTGGCGGTGCAACGGCTTGGCAGCCGCGCCCTGGTTCCACTGGCGATCAACGGGCGGAAAATGCAAATGATCCTCGACACCGGGGCCAGTGAAACCGTGCTCTTCCACGATACACCCGACCACCTCGGCCTACCGCCTTCGCCCGGCCTCGCCGCAGCGCAAACGACATCCTACGGCCAGCCGCTTTCCATTCACTTCGTGCGCGCCGAGACCGTGGCTTTTGCCGGAATCACGTCACACGCCCTCGATCTGGCGGTTTTGCCCAGGGATCAGGGCAGCGCCATTCCCGCCGGTTTTTTCGCCGACCCCCGCCTTCAGGAAGGTGATTACGATCTGGCGAACCGCAGCTTGCGCCTGACCTGCGCGCCTTTCCCGCCGCCCCGCTGGACCCGGCAGGGCAAGGTCACAAAGGTGCCGCTCGAAACCGTCAGCAGGGTGTTCGGAACAGGCTCCGTCAAGGGCGTGACCATGCGCGTGCTGTTCGACACCGGCTCCCCCACCTCATCCATGACCCTTGCCGCCGCCCGGCGAGCAGGCCTGCCGGTCGATGGCCCTGCGGACAGCGTGGCAGCAGGGCTCGCCCCGGATTCGGCGCTAAGGGCCTGGTCGGTCAGCGTGGACGCCCTCCGACTGGGCGATAGCGACGACATCGAACTGCCCCTGCTGATCGTCGACAAGCCCCATGCCAATGCAGACATGATCATGGGGCTGGATTTCTTCACCCACCATCGCGTCTGGATCGATCGCAGCAGGCATGTTCTGCTTTTTGCGCCCCTCGCCACCAAAATGCATGGATCTTGATGTCAGGCATCCGGCCATCATCCGCAAAGACCTGAAAAGCGGCGCAAGCCTTGCCCAAACCGGCTCTGCGTCACGCATCCGACATATTCCGCGCATACCGCAGCCCAATCCCCCTCCGCTGCCCCCCGAGCCGTCCGATCATGCCACGCCCCAAACCCTCCGGTGCCACGATGAGCCTGATCATCGGCGGGCTGGGCCTGACCTCGCTTGGCCTGCAGCCGCAGATGTTTGACGCCGCCATCGCCTCGGGCCTCGATCCGCAGGATGCCGGGCTGCTCTCTTCGCTGGAAATCGGGGCGATGGCTCTGGCCAGCATCCTGCTGCTTTGCGGCGCGCTGGGGCGGATCGGGCGCTCGGTCCTGCTGCCGGGCGCTGCGCTGATGGCGGCGGGCAATGGTCTGGCCGGAATGGCCGCCAGCCTGCTTTCGGCAGCGATCGGGCGCGGCATGGCCGGGCTTGGCGAAGGCCTGCTGGCCTCGGCAGGCGTTGCGGTGGTGATCGCCAGCACGGCGCCGGTGCGTGACAGCGCGCGGTTTATCGCCTGCTCGGCGGTGCCCCAGTTGCTGTGCTGCGCGATCCTGAGCGTCATAAGCGGCCCGCACCTGTGGACCTCCACCCCGTTGCTGCTGCTGGTCGGTGTCGCTCTGGCTGCGCTGGGGCCTGTGCTGTTGCTGGAGGCTCCGCGCGCCCTCGCTTCGAGCCGGTCGCGCTGGCCCACGCCGCTCTCGCTTGCCGCTCTGCTGCTGATGGTGGTGCTGAATGCGATCGGCAGCGCTTGCTGGACCTATCTGGGCGCGCTGGGTCAGGCGATCAGCCTTTCGCCATCCCATATCGCCCGCTGCCTGACCGCCAGCCTCTGCGCGCAGATCGCCGCCAGCCTGCTGCTCGGCTGGCGTGAGCCCGGCCAGCGCCTGATCCCCCTGCTGATGCTGGTGCTGGCCGCACAGGCCGGGGCCGTGCTGAGCCTTTCGCTGACCAGCAGCTGCTTCACCTATCTGGCGGCATCCGCCGCTTTCGGTTTCAGCTGGCAAGCCGCTTTGCCCCTGGCCACCGGCCTGTTCCGCCAGAGCGACCCCGACGGCAGCGCCAGCTTCCTCGCCCTGCCCGCCACGCTGCTGGGCATCGCCATGGGCCCGGGCGCGGCAGGGCTGATGGCCGGCCCCGCCCCGATCGGCACCTTTTTCCTCAGCACCATGCTGCTGGCGATGGTCGGCGCGGGGCTGGCCCTGCTCGGTCTGATCGCCAAGGCCAGAGAAGCCCGGGCCTATTCGTAATCGGGATCATGCGCCATCGCCTTGAAGGCCGGGCGCGCGTTCTTGAAGGCAGCCTCTCGTTCCATGGCAGTGTCATGCAGCATGGCGCAGCCGCATGCCCCCGGCTCGCCATGGCTGATGCCCTATCCGCAGCCCATCATAGGCGCGCTTTTGCCTCCCGCCCCGCACAGCTTGAAACCGTCCTTCCCGCCCGCCTTGTCCTGCCCTGCGATAAAAAATCGCGAACTGTCATAAAAACGATATCTATCGCTATCATATCTCCTGCCAACCGAGACAGCCAGGGGTTATGGTCCGATGAAGTCACGATATTTGGGCGGCGCCATGCTGCCGCTCACGGCGCTGGTCTGCGCGCTGGCGACGCCCGCTTTCGCCACCACCGCACCAGCGGCCACCGAACCTGCCCCGGCGGCTGATGCCGACGCCGGGGACGGCCAGATCGTTGTCACCGGCGATCATCTGGCCAATCCGGTGAAGCTGAAGAAGGACGCGCTCGCCACGGTGGAGGTCATGTCCGCCGATGAGATCGCCAAACAGCCGGGCGGCAACATCGTCGACATCATCTCGCATCTGCCGGGCCTGACGGGCTACAGCGACATGGGCCTGGGCCAGGCCGCAACGGGCGAGAAGGAATTCGTCACCATCCGCGGCATCGATGCCAGCTACAACAGCTACACAATGAACGGCATCGAGGTGCCGACCGCCGATTTCTCGACCCGCGCGCTCTCGCTCAAGATGATTGCGCCCTATGGCATTTCAAACGTGACGGTCACCAAGACCCCCACCGCCGACATGCCCGGCGATGCCATCGGCGGCGTGATCGATATCGCCACCCCCTCCGCCTTCGATTTCGCCAAGGGGCGGCTCAACAAGATCACGCTGGCCGGCACGCTGTCTGGCAAGGCGGTGGATATGGGCTTCCCGGCGGCAGGCGGCACGGCTCAGGCGGAATTTGCCCGCACCTTCGGGGCGGAAAAGCAGTTCGGCATCTATGTCACGGCCTATTACGACAACCGCAGTTCGGTGGGCACCACGCTTCAGGCCTATGGCTATACGCCCACGCTGGAAAGCGAGGCCAATGTCAGCGACTGGCGCAATCTGAAGGGCGGCGTGTCGCTGCAGGGTCTGCAATCCGATTTCTATCGCAACCATATCCAGCGCTATGGCGGCAACATCGCGCTCGATTACCATGGCGACCGGCAGACGCTCTATCTGCGCGGCACCTATGGGCGCTACACCGACAGCGCCACCGACAGCCAGCACGGGCTGTTCTCGATCGCCACCGGCTATGACGGCAATGGCAGCTATGCCCCGGTGGGCCTGCTCTCCAGCGGCTATTTCCAGCTGCGCGACCAGACCACCGCCCTGGCCTCGGTTCAGGCAGGCGGTTCGACCCAATTCAGCGACCGCCTGACGCTGACCTATGACCTCTCGGTGGGGCGCAGCACATGGGCGCGGCCCAATTATGTGGAAGGCTCGCTCTACGGCCAGTATATCACCGATGGTTCGGCCAATTTCGATGCGGGCAACCCTGCCGCGCCCACGGTCGCCTACACCAATGCCGCCGCGCAGGCCTATGCCAGCAATGCGAACAACACCTCGGTCTGGAAGTTTCAGGGGTCGGACAGCGGCGCCTCGAACATGCTCTATGCGGGCAAGATCGGCGCGGAGTACAAGGTCGGCAACGGCTGGCTGGACAGTGTGAAGGCCGGCGCGCGCATCGCCATCTCCAAGCGCTATGAATATCAGCACCAGTTCATGGGCAACAATGGCGATAATTTCGTCATCAAGGATGCCGCCGGAAATGTGGTGCCCTTCACCGATCCTCAGGGCCCCACGGTGAACCAGCTGGCAGGCACGGCGATCACCGATGCCTATGGTCTGGCGTGGAAGAGCTTCGACCGCTCCTATTTCGTCAACAGCATCGTGCCTTACAAATACACCAGCCAGTATGGGCTCGATCCCGATACGGGGCAGGTCACCGGCAATCCGGGCGCCTATACGGTGAACGATTATCTGCGCAACACGGTCTATGGCACCGAAAGCACCTATGCCGCCTATGTGCAGGCCAATCTGCATCTGGGCCCGGTGCAGGCGGTGGCGGGGCTGCGCTATGAATACACCGATTTCAAGGCGCCCCAGTGGCAGGTGCTGACCACCGACACCGGCGCCTGGGCCAAAAGCGGCAATGCCTATGGCGAGCTGCTGCCCAGCCTCAATCTGGTGTGGCGGCCTGACAAGCAGCTGGTGGTGCGCGCCTCGGCGCATCGCGGCTTTTCGCGCCCGGCATTCGGGCTGATCGCCGGGCCGGAAACGATCACCATCGACGATGTGTCAGGTACGCAATACATCTCGCGCTCGAACCCCGATCTGAAGGCCACCACCTCGAACAATTTCGATCTGGGTGTGGAATGGTACGGGCATGACGGCTCGTTCCTGACGGTGGCCAGCTATTACAAGGCCTTGCAGAACTACATCTTCACCGCCAGCGCCACCGGCAGCCTGCCCAACAGCGCCAGCGGCACCATCGGCGATGTGACCATGCCGGAAAACGGCACCTCGGCCCATCTCTATGGCATCGAACTGAGCGCCAACCACAAGCTGAAGGAGCTGCCCGGCCTGCTTTCCGGCTTCGGCATCGGCGCCAATGCCACCTTCCAGCACAGCAGCGCCAATGCCGGGGCCGCCTATGACAACCGCAAGACCTGGCTGCCCCGCGCGCCCGAGCAGATGTACAATGTCAACGTCACCTATGAGCACGGCCCTTTCAACACCATGCTGACGTGGCAGCACACGGGCCTGCAACTCCTCAGCCTCACCAGCAACAATCTGGATGAATATCTGCAGCCCTCCAGCACGCTGGACCTCAATGTCGGGCTCAATCTGGGCCATGTGACCTTCGGGCTGCAGGTGCAGAACCTGCTCGACAAGGCGCAGTTCTGGAAGACGATGGGCAAGGGCACGCAATATCTGGGCACGCAGGATGGCGGGGGCAATGGCTCCTATGTCCAGACCGGGCGCTTCTTCAAGCTGACGGCGTCGTATCAATGGTAAGGTGGCCAATGGTAAGGCGCTTTCTGGCGGCCGGGTTGATCCCGGCCGCCGCGCTGCTGCTGGCGGGCGCAGCCTTGGCCCAGCCGGTCGAGGGCATACCGGGCGATCTGCGGCTGGATCAGCTGCAGGAGCTGGGCTCTCACAACAGCTACAAGCGCTATCCTTCCGCGCAGGAGGATGCGCGCTTGCTGGCTTTGGCCCCGCAGTACCGCGATGAGCTGAGCTACGGCCATCCGCCGCTTGAAGCGCAACTGGCGCTCGGCATCCGCCAGATCGAGATCGATGTCGCGCCCGATCCTGAAGGCGGGCTCTATGCCGCGCCCTATCAGATGGCGGCGCCTGCGGTGCGCGAGGCCATGATGGCGCCGGGCGCCAAGGTGCTGCACTTTCCGCAGATCGACACCGAAAGCCATTGCCTCACCTTCCGCGACTGCATCTCCATCCTGCGCCGCTGGTCCGACACGCATCCCGACCATCTGCCGCTGACAGTGCTGGTCAACGCCTCTGACTTTCCCCCGATCAAGGGCTTCTGGCTGCATGATGCGGCTTTCGATGCCGCTTCGCTGGCGGCGCTGGATGCCGATCTTCTCGCGGTGATCGGGCGGGAGCGGCTGATCACCCCTGACGATGTGCGGGGCACCCGCCCCACACTGGCGCAAGCCTCGCACGATCACGCATGGCCCACGCTCAAGCAGGCCAAGGGCCGCTTCCTCTTCGTGCTGGACGGTAACGACCATCATGAAGACCTCTACCGCACCGGCCATCCCTCGCTGAAGGGCCGCGCCATGTTCGGCTATTATCCCGAGGATGCCCCCGAAGCCGCCATCTTCAACATTCAGGACCCGCGCGGAAACGAGGCCCGGATCACCCGCCTTCTGCAGGCAGGCTATCTGGTCCGCACCCGCGCCGATGCGGATACGAAAGAAGCCCGCGCCAACGATCCCACGCGCCTGAACGCCGCCGTCGCCTCAGGCGCGCAATTCGTCAGCACCGACTATTACGACGGCGTGCCCAATCCGCAGGGGCTGGCCTATCGCGCCAGCCTGCCGGGGGAACGCAAACTGCGCTGCAATCCCGTCACCGCCCGCTGCCCCGCCCGTAAACCGTAAGGACGCCCCCGATGCTTCGCACTCTGCTGCTCGCCCCGGCCATGCTGGCCATGGTGCAACCCGCAATGGCCGCCCCCCTGCCGGATGTGATCCTCACCGGCACGCTGCATGACGCCGACCGCGCCACCTACCGCGAACTGCTTTTCGACGTACCCGCCGGGGTCACCAAGCTGACCATCGATGTCGATGGCGCCGATCCCTCAAAGGGCACCTATCTGGTGCTGGGCGTCTATGACCCGCAGCGCGAGCGCGGCTGGGGCGGCGCCATCAAGCCGCATATCACGCTGGGCGAAACCTTCGCTTCCACCTCATACCTGCCCGGCCCTCTGCCCGCCGGGCGCTGGAAACTGAGCGTGGCGGTGGCCTTCATCAAGCCGGGCAATGTCACGCCCTATAAGGTCACGGTGCATTTCGATCAGGGCCCTGCCGCGCAGGTGCTCGATCCCGGCGTGAAGAAGGCTGGCCCGGGCTGGTATCGCGGCGATTTCCATGTCCACACCGGCCAGAGCGACGCCCAGTGCCGCTCCGTCCCCGGCGGCAAGCCGGTGCCTTGCCCGGTCTGGCATTCGCTGAAAGCGGCCTATGACCACGGGCTGGATTTCGTGTCCGTGTCGGACCACAATGTCGCTTCGCAGGATGCGGAACTGGCCAATGACGCACCCCTTTTCGACAGCATGCTGGTGATCCCGGGCCGGGAAATGACCACGCAATACGGCCATTTCAACCTCACGGGCCTGACGGATTTCATCGATTTCCGCGTCGGCACGCCGGGCTATCCATCGGTCAACAACATCTTCGACGCCGCCAAACCAACCGGCGCGCTGATCTCGCTCAACCATCCCGAAATCCCCACGGGCGAAAACTGCCTCGGCTGCGGCTGGTCGGCGCCTGATACCGATCTCAACCGCGTCGATGCCATCGAGGTCGCCAATGGCGGGATCGCCGCCGATGCGGGCGGACATTTCGACGATGGCGCGGGATCGGGCACCGCATGGTGGGAAGCCCGGCTCAACAAGGGCCATCACCTCACCGGCATCGGCGGCAGCGACAATCACGATCCCATCGATGGCCATGCGGGAACCTCACCCGTCGGCGGACAATCGCCGGTGGGGATGCCTGCCACGGTGGTCTTTGCCCGGAATTTGTCGCAGCCGGAGATTCTTGCCGGGGTGCGCTCGGGCCGGGTGTTTATCGATCTGACAGGGGCCAATCCCGCCCATCTGCTCGATATGTCAGCCGGTGTCGCCGGGGGAGCCATGGTGCCGATGGGCGCGACCTTGACCCGTACCGCCTGTTCAGCCGTGAAGGGCCAGCTGCATGTGCGCGGCGAAAAAGGCGCGCATATCGATCTGATCGTGGACGGCCAGCACCAGCCGCTGAACGCGGGCGGGCTGATCGCTTCGGACGATGCTTCGGTCGAATTCACGCTTCCCGCCCTGAAGCAGGTCCGCTGGTTCCGCGCCGATGTGCGTGACGTCAGCGGCAAGCGCCTGCTGATCGGCAATCCGATCTATGTCGAAACGCCAAAGGCCTGCCCGACATCCTGACCGCAGACAGGCCATGCTCCTCCTGCCCTGCCGGGTGCCGGGGGAGCATGGTGAAGGCTCTGGATCTTCAGCGCCGGGTCAACATCCCCTGCATCGCCATCCAGGCGACGAATTCGTCCATCACCAGCGTGGTGGTGGTGCCGGGCACACCCAGCCCGAAGCCATGGCTCCCCTGCTGATAGCCGTGGATCTCAACCGGTCGCCTGGCCGCCAGCCAGCCCTGCGCGATGGGGAAGCCCTGCGAGGGAAACAGCGGATCATCCAGCGCCAGCGCATCGAACATCGGAGGCGCATCCGCAGGCACATCGACCCTTGGCTGCGGCCCGTAAATATAGCCGAAGAAGGCGGGTTTCTCACCGGGCCTGGCCGTCAGGACGGTCTGCAAGGCGGTCATCGCTCCGGCGGAAAATCCGATCATCCCCACCCGCGCCGGATCGACACCCCAGCGCGCGGCATTGGCCCGCACCAGCTTGATCGCCTCACGCCCATCGGCGGCGGCCTCGGGATCGGTCAGCGTCGGTTGCCGTGTCGGATCGGGCAGACCGGCCATCATCTTGTGCATCATATAGGCCCCGGCCTCGCCCTCATCACCCGGCGTCGGCAACAGGCGGTATTTCAGCACGAAGGCGGCGATCCCCTTCGCGGCCAGAGCATGCGCCACGCCCCAACCTTCATGATCCATCGCGAGCAGCATAAATGCCCCGCCGGGCGCCACCACCACCGCCGCGCCGGTGGCCTTGGCCGGATCAGGCAGCACCGGCGTCAGCGTGGGCCGCGTAACGTTGCGCACCGTATAATCGACCCCGCCAGCCTTCGACCAGACCTCGCTGGCGGCGCTGCCCGGAGTCGCCTGACCATAGAGCGGGATCGCATCGGGCTCTGCTGGCGCGGCGGCGGGCTCCATTTTGGGCATGCCCTGCTGCGCCTCGCGCTGGGCCTGCGCGGGGGAGGCCCCCACCAGCATCAAGGCCAGCGCACAGGCTGCGCGGCGGAACGGGGCTTTCGGCATGGTTCTCTCCCTTTGTGTCTTTTGCCGACCATAAGCCATGGCCCGACAGCGAAGTACAATCGCGTTTTTTGGGGCCACCATAGGGAGCGCTGATGGAGGCAGACCCCGGATTTCAGCGCGGCCGAGGCCGCCGCGCCATTGTTGAATCCAGCTCACAGCCGCTTGCAGATTATACAGTCTAATGCCGATCCGCGCTTGGGCCTAAAAGGCAGCCTGTCGATCATCGCTGAGGCCGCCTTCGCGTTACAGCGCCCCAGCCACCTGCCTTTCCCCTTCCCCCATTTCGAAAGGAACCCCTCATGCAAACCCGCGAACTGGGCCGCAGCGGCCTTCATGTTTCCGCCCTGGGCCTTGGCTGCATGGGCATCAGCTTTAGCTACGCCACCAAGCTCTCCAAGGAGGAGGGCATCGCCCTGATCCGCTCGGCGCATGAGCGCGGCGTCACCTTCTTCGACACCGCCGAGGTCTACGGCCCCTTCGAGAATGAGGATGTCGTCGGCGAGGCGCTGCGCCCGGTGCGCGATCAGGTGGTGATCGCCACCAAATTCGGCTTCGATATCGATGCCGCAACCGGGCAGAATCGCGGCGTCAGCAGCCGGCCCGAGCATATTCGCAAGGCTGTCGAGGGTTCGCTGAAACGGCTGGGCGTCGAGACCATCGATCTGCTCTATCAGCACCGCGTCGATCCCAATGTGCCGATCGAGGATGTGGCCGGCACGGTGAAGGAGCTGATCTGGGAGGGTAAGGCACGCCATTTCGGCATGTCGGAGCCGGGCGTGCAGACCTTGCGCCGCGCCCATGCGGTGCAGCCGGTGGCCGCGCTGCAGAATGAATATTCGCTGTGGTGGCGCGCGGTGGAAAGCAACGGCATCCTTGAGGCCTGCGACGAACTGGGCATCGGCTTTGTGCCTTACAGTCCGCTGGGCAAAGGCTTCCTGACCGGCGCGATGACCAAGGATACGAAGCTGGAAAGCCATGATTTCCGCGCCAGCATCCCGCGTTTCGCCCCCGAAGCGATGGAAAAGAACCAGGCGCTGGTCGATCTGCTCAAGCGCGTCGCTGCCGAGAAGCACGCCACCCCGGCACAGATCGCTCTGGCCTGGCTGCTGGCGCAGCGCCCCTATATCGCGCCGATCCCCGGCACGACCAAGCTGCACCGGCTCGAAGAGAATCTGGACGCCGCGCAGGTCACGTTGAGCGAGGCCGATCTCCACGCCATCCGCCACGCCGCCGAGCAGATCGAGGTCACCGGCGACCGCTACACCGCCGCCAATATGGCGATGGTGGGCCGCGAAGCGCCCCTCGCCGAGGCCTGACCCCATGCGCGCCACCGTCATGCACCAGGCCGGAGACGTGCGCGTCGAGACCATTCCCGACGCCACGATCCAGCAGCCGACCGACGCCATCATCCGCATCACCCGCGCCTGCATCTGCGGCAGCGACCTGTGGCCCTATCACGATCTGCAGCCCGATGCCGTTCCCGGCGGGCGGCGCATGGGCCATGAAGCCATCGGCATTGTCGAAGAGATCGGCAGCGATGTGCGGCGGATCAGGCGCGGTCAGCTGGTGATCATGCCCTTCGCCTTCTCGGACGGCGGTTGCCTGTTCTGCGACGAGGGGCTGCACACCTCCTGCCTGCATGGCGGCTTCTTCGGTGTCGGCGGCGAGGCCGGCGGCGCTCAGGCCGAGGCGCTGCGTGTGCCGCTGGCCGATGGCACGCTCTATCCGCTCGATGTGGGCGCGGAGGATGCGCTGATGCCCTCGCTGCTCACGCTCTCGGATGTGATGGGCACAGGGCATCATGCTGCCATCACCGCGCGGGTGGCGCCGGGCAAGCCGGTGGCGGTGATCGGTGACGGCGCGGTCGGCCTGTGCGGTGTGATCGCCGCGAAACGGCTGGGCGCCGAGCAGATCATCATGCTGGGCCGCCATAAGGCACGCACCGATCTGGCCAGAGCCTTTGGCGCCACCGATATCGTCAGCGCGCGGGGCGAGGAAGCCATCGCGCAGGTCCGCGCCTTGACGGGCGGCCATGGCGTGCATTCGGTTCTGGAATGCGTGGGTGCCGAGGCAGCCATCACCACCAGCCTTGGTATCGTGCGCCCGGGCGGGACGATCGGCCGGGTGGGCGTGCCGCATTACGGCCCTCAGGAGGTGGGCGGGCCGTTCTTCTACCGCAACATCGCCATCGCGGGCGGTCCTGCCCCGGTGCGGGCCTATATCGCAGACCTCCTGCCCGACATTATGGAAGGCCGCATCGAACCGGGCCGCGTCTTCGACCGGACCATCGCTCTGGAGGAGGTGCCCGCAGGCTATCGCGCGATGGACAATCGTGAGGCGCTCAAGGTCATGATCCGGCCATAGAACCTAGGCGGCGAGGCTGGCGATAAAGTCGTAGATCGCCAGCACCGCCAGCAGGCCCAGAAAAACGCGCATCCCGATCAGCAACCGCCGCTGGGGCCGCGTCAGCGGCATCAGGGGCAGGCTTGGCACCAGGGTTTGCGATGAGGTGTTCATAGGTGTTCTCCTGAAGGACGGTGTGATCAGGCCAGCCAGTGGCTGGCCGACTGCCAGCTTGAGGCCAGCACGCAGGCGGTGGCCGCGACAGTGACGCCAATGGTGATCCCCATGCCGAGGATGTTGGCCATTCTGCCGTTGACCTGATCGCCCATCAGCTCGCGGTCATTGGCCATCAGCAGCAGGAAGACCAGCGCGGCGGGCATCAGAATGGTCGCCAGCAGATTGGCGTTGAGCACGATGGCCATCAGCGGCACGCCGGGGATCAACACGATGCCCCCCGCAATCACCACCATGCCGATGTTGATGCCGTGAAACAGCGGCGCGCTGGCGGGACCGGCATCGAAGCTGGCGACGCAGCCCCTGATCGATTCCCCGGCGGCATAGGCACTGCTGGCCGAAATGGTGAGCATCGCCACGGCCCCGGCCTCGATCAGGCCCAGTGCGAACAGCGTTCCGGCAGGTCGACCCAGCAGCATTGACAGGGCCTGCGCAAATCCGGCGCCATTCTGGAAGGCGGCCATATCGATATGGTGGATGAAAAGCGGGCTCGCCGCGACCAGCGCGCCGCATCCCGCCACTGCCGCCACAATGGCGCCCAGCATGGTGTTGATCCGGCTCTGGCGCAGGGCTTGCGCACCGGAGAGTTGCTTGTCGACCGAGGCGCTCTGCTGGAAGAACAGCATCCACGGCGTGACAGTGGCCCCGACGTTGGAGGCGATCACCAGCAACAGCTGCGCCACACCCGATTGCGGCAAGGGTGACCACGTCGCCGTCGCCAGAGCGATCTCCCGCATGGATGGATGCGCCAGCACCGCCACCACGATAAACAGCAGGTTGAAGATGGCGAGCCCGGCACACACCGCCTCCCAGCGTGCATAGCGCCCGGTCAGCGAACTGCAGACGATCAGCGCCACCGCGCATAACACTGCGCCCCAGGCGGGGATGCCGAAAAAGCCCATGCCGATGCGGATGGCGATCACCTCGGCCAGAATGGTGACAAGATTGGTGCCCAGCAGATCGATGGCGGAAATCCAGCCCCAGCCCTGCCCGAAGCGCTGGAACATCAGCGCGCCATAGCCGCGCCCGGTGACCAGCGCGATCCGCATCGCCATCTCCTGAATGACATAGGCGGCGGCAAAGGTGACCAGAATGAAGGGCAGGAAAAAACCGATGCCATAGCTGGCGCCGGTGGCGGCATAGGAGAGCATGCTGGGCCCGTCATTCTCGCCCAGCATGGCCAGCATGCCCGGGCCGATCAGCAGCTTGGCCCAATTGGCCGCCCGGCTGCGGGATGGTGCGGCAGGGGTATAAGGCAAAGATGGCGCATAGGGCATCGAGGACGTCTGCGACATGGTCGGTGCGCTCCATCGGAAGGAAGGTCAATGAGCCCGGCAGCCCTCGGTTAGGGGACAGGTGACTGCCGGGCTCGCCGGGCGTTCAGGCCGGCAACACGTCCCAGCGGGCCTTCGAGAACTGACGGATCAGCGAAGGGTCCATATTGGTATGCTGGGCAACAAGTTCGGGCGGAGTGCAGGCCAGCCATTGCGCCAGCGAGACCTCCTGAAAGCGATCGGCCTTGAAGATTTCCAGAAAGACCAGATCCTCGGTCCCGGTGTTCTGGACGTAATGGCCGAAGCTTTTCTTCACATAGCCAAGATCGCCGGCGCGGAAATCGGCGGTCATGGCGCGCGGGCCGGTGTTGAACACCGTCATGCGCGCCTGGCCCTTGATGTAATACTGCCACTCATCGGCATTGGGATGCCAGTGCAGCTCACGCAGGCCGCCCGGCTTGATCGTGACCAGCGCGGCGGCGATGGTCTTGGAGATCGGGAAGTTGCGCGTGTCGACGATCTTGACGCTGCCACCCCTGGTGACCTTGTTGGCCTTCATCTCGCCCATCGAGAAGGTGAACTCGAACTCGGGCTCGCCCAGGGGAGAGGCCACCGCACGCTGCGCCTCGGCCAGCGGAGGCACCGGGTCCTTGGCCTGATAGATCCAGAGATTGTCCATGGGGATGTTCTGAAACGCGCTCTGCGGCAGGCCGAAATTGTCGGCCAGAATTTCCGGCGGGGTATGCGCCATCCATTCGGTCAGCATCAGCGTGTTGAATTCCGACGCGCGGCCATTGTCGAACACCAGCGTGAATTCCGCGCCGCTGGTGCCGATGCCCTGAAGCGAATGCGGCAGGCCCGGCGGGAAATACCAGAGGTCGCCCTCTTTCACGTCACGCACGGCGGCGCGGCCATCGCCATCGAGCACGGTGATGCGGCATTTGCCGTCGGTCATCACCGCCCATTCGGCCTGCTGGTGCCAGTGCAGCTCCCGCACGCCGCCCGGCCCGAGGCGCATGTTGACGCCGGAAACCGCTTCGGAAATCGCGAAATCGGCCTGCGTCACCTCGCGCGCCCAGCCGCCGGACTGGATGCGCTTGTGAGCATTGCTGAAAGAGGCCCAGAACAGATCCATCCCCGCCACATCAGTGGCAGGCGGGTCCTGAAAGGAGGGGAACTGCCCGGCCAGCGTCGGGTTCTGCGGCCCCGGGTCCTGCCCGGCGATGGCATTGGCAAGGTTGCGACGGCCCTGCGGCGGGCGGTCCGGATTGCCGAAGGTGGCGGCGTGAGCAGCACTGGCGGCGGAAGCGGCAGCCGCCACCGCGCCAGCCGCAATGATGTTGCGACGGGAATAATCACTCATGGCAATTCTTCCAATAGTTGGAGATGTTCAGGATCTTGCCAGGATTAAAAATATTTAAGGTGGAAGCGGCTCGTTCCTGTGAAAGACATCATCGCCATAGGGTGATTTTGATCAAGCAATAACAATCATTGCGATTTCGAATGGGCCGACGATGTTTGACACCAACCTGCTGAAAACCTTCCTTGCCGTAGTCGATGCCCGCCAGTTTACAGCGGCGGGCACCATACTGGGAATCAGCCAGTCCACCGTCAGCCAGCATATCAGGCGGCTGGAGCTGGCCTGCGGGCGCCCGCTGCTGGAGCGTGACACCCATGCTGTCAGCCTGACCCCGGATGGCGCGGTGCTGGCCGATTTCGCGCGCAAGATCATCGATGCCAGCCGTCAGGCGGTGGATTTCTTTGCGGGCAGCGCGCCGCGCGGGCGGGTGCGGCTGGGCATTTCGGAGGAGATCACCCTGACCCGCCTTTCCGCGCTGCTGCGCGAGATCGGGCAGGCGCATCCGCTGCTCAGCATCGAGCTGACCGTGGGCCTGTCCTCGGCGCTGTTTCAGAAGCTGGATGGCGGCGGGCTCGATCTGGTGCTGGCCAAGCGGCCTGCGGGCGACGATCGCGGCATCGTCGTCCATCGCGAGCGTCCCTTGTGGATCGCGCATCAGGATTTCCGCCTTGGCGCGGGGGACGCCGTGCCACTGGTGATCTATCCCACATCCTCCATCACCAGCTCGCTGGCGATGGAGGCGCTGGTCAATGCCGGGCGGGCGTGGTTCGTCGCCTGCTCCAGCGAGAGCCTCAACGGGCTGCGCGCCGGAACTTTGGCGGGCCTTGGCATTATGGCGCAATCGCGCTTGCTGCTGGGCGATCCCGAAGGGCAGTTGGTGGCCATCGGGCCTGAGGCGGGACTGCCCGAACTGGGCGCGTTCGACTTCGTGGTTGTAGGGCGCAGTGCCCGTATGAGCGGCGCCATCGGCACGCTGGCCGATCTGATCGTGGAGAAAAGCCCGGCGCTTTGGCCATGATGCACAAAACCGGCCCGGAAAGCATCCGAACCGGCTTTGTTGCGTGCTTGCCTGATCAGGTCAGCTTGTAGGACTTGGCACCCGTGCCGGCCAGCACGCCGGAGTCGACGATCAGATATTCATCGCGGATGGGCGTGCCCTCGAAGTAGTTTTCGAGGATCTCCAGCGTGCCCGCCGCATAGCGCGTCTGCGCCGACAGCGAGGTGCCCGAGATATGCGGCGTCATCCCGTTGTTGGGCATGGTGCGCCACGGGTGATCGGCAGGCGCGGGCTGCGGGAACCACACGTCGCCAGCGTAACCGGCCAGTTGCCCGCTTTCCAGAGCGCGGACGATGGCATCGCGGTCCACCAGCTTGCCGCGCGCGGTGTTGATCATATAGGCGCCGCGCTTCAGCTGGCTGAGCTTCTTGTCATCGAAGAAATGCTCGGTGGAGGGGTAGAGCGGCATCTGCAGGTTGATGATGTCGACCGCCTTGATCAGCGATTCCGCATCCTCATGGAAGGTCAGGCCCAGCTCCTTCTCGACCTCGGGGCTGAGGCGATGCGGGTCGGTGTAGTGCAGATGCAGGCCGAAGGGCTTGAGGCGCCGCAGCACCGCCAGACCGATGCGCCCGGCAGCGATGGTGCCGAAATGCATGCCTTCCACATCATAGCTGCGCGCCACGCAATCGGCGATGTTCCAGCCGCCCTTCACCGCGATCTCATGCGAGGGCAGATAGTTGCGCACCAGCGAGAGCACCATCATCACCACATGCTCGGCCACGGAAATGCTGTTCGATCCGGTGACTTCGGCCACGGTGATGTGGTTGCGCGCGGCGGCCTCCAGATCGACATGGTCCGAGCCGATGCCGGCGGTCAGGGCCAGCTTCAGCTTCTTGGCCTTGGCGATGCGCTCGGGGGTGAGATAGGCGGGCCAGAAGGGCTGGGAGATCACGACCTCGGCATCGGGCAGATGCTTTTCGAACTCGCTGTCGGGGCCGTCCTTGTCGCTGGTGACGATCAGTTCGTGGCCCAGTCCTTCCAGATAGGAGCGCAGGCCCAGCTCACCCGACACGCAACCGATCAGATCGCCGGGCTTGAAGCCAAGCTCACCCTTGGGGGTCGGCGCGGTCTGGCCGTTGGCGTAACCGGAAATCACCGGAATATCGTCCCGCGCATAGCGGGGCGGATAGGAGGTTTCGGGATCGGGATAGAGGACGCAGAGAATCTTTGCCATGATTTCAGTCTCCTGCTCGCTGTCGGTTGATCTGTGCAGCGACAGGAACGGGATGGGCTCAGGAACCAGATGGGTCCAATCGTTTGATCTGACTGGATCATAAGCGAAATCTATCAGGCGGGCGCAGCGCCCCTGTTTCCGGCAAAAACCGCCGGGTCCAGCCGCCGTGACAGGGCCCATAAAGCCTCCGACAAGGGCGGCTGCACCTTGCGCGCCTGCCGAATCAGCCCGACCGCAGAGGTCTGCTGCGGATCGATGGCATGCATATGAATGTCCGCCCCGAGGCCCTCAACCGGCAGCGCCCCTTCGGGCAGCACGCTGACCAATGTGCCCCCGCGCACCTGCGAGAGCAGCACCTCCACCGCATTGGTTTCCAGCACGATGTCCGGCTTCACGCCCACCCCGGCGAAAATCCGGTCGATGATGCGGCGGTTGTGCATCTCGCCGCTCAGCAGGCAGAGAGGCAGGCTGGCGACCTCTTTCCAGCCGATATGCTCCGGCAGGGCCACGCCATCATGGGCGATCAACACATGGCGTTCAGTGAAGAGCGGTAGATAGTCGAAGCCGTCCTCCTCCTGCGCATCGGCATAGACCACGGCGAAATCCACCTCGCCCTTCTTGATGCGGCGGTAAAGCTCCGGCGTGCTCAGCGCGTGGACCTCCAGCGTGAGGGCAGGGAAACTCTCGCGAAAGGCGCTGACCAGCGCGCTGAGCGGCGCCACCGCCGAAGGGATCGTGCCGATCGCAACATGGCCGCCCACCACCTGACGCACCAGCGCCGCCTCCTGCTTGAGGCCATCAAGCGAAGCCAGCACCTGATGCGCCCAGGCCAGCACCCGCTCGCCTTCCGGGGTGATGCCCTGAAAGCTGCGGTTGCGCTTGATGATGGTGATGCCCAGCTCGCGCTCCAGCTCGGCCAGCCCGGCGGACAGGGCAGGCTGCGAGACATGGCAGGCCTCTGCGGCGCGTGCGAAATGGCGATGCCGGTCAAGGGCAACGAGGTAAACCAGCTGGCGCATGAACATGGAAAATGCAGTCCTGATCCCGGCGTGATCGCGGAAAAAGCGCTGGATAGCAGCGGGATCGGCCCGGACCAAATGAAGGATCACCGCCGAAGCGATGACCCCATGCCCTTATCGCCGTCCGGTGTTCTGCAGCCCCTGAAAATTGAGCGACCTGTTTTGCTCGGCTTCAATGGCCGCCCATTCCGCTTTGGTGTGGCAAATGCGCTTGGGCACGATCGAGCTGGTGTCGTCGTCCAGCCGGCAGGTCCGCTTTTCCTTGACCGGGGCCGGTGTGGCCGCGGCTTCCGATGCCGCGGGCTTTGCATCCTGCGCCTGCGCGGCAGGGCTCATCGTCATAAGCGACGCAGCGACGATCAATCCAAATTTCATTCAGCCTACTCCTGAATACATCCAAGATCTCAGGTGATGCGCGTTCAAAACCCGCAAGGGTAGAGAACATAGTTGCCTCCGCCATCAAGTATATCCGTGTAAACCACTGCTTTGCGGTGTTTTATTCACGCCCCCAAAGAGCCTGCAAGCCAGCGGCACGCATAGGCGACCCCAAACCTGCGTATAGTGTCCCGGCCCGCACAGTCGGGCTAGATTTCAGCGCATGGCAAGGGCCCCGATCCGGTTGTCCCTTCCACCAGTCCAGCACACACAGACGGGAACGCGCATGTCACACTCAGCCTTCACCCTTTCACGGCGTCATGTCATCGTGAGCGGTGCGGTTGCTGCCACCGCGCCATGGCTTCCCACGGCAGCGCTCGCCAAGGCCTCATCCCACCCCACACCTCACGGAGATACGATCATGAGCAGCGGTTTTGTGAAAACTCAGGACGGCACCGAAATCTTCTACAAGGACTGGGGCCCCAGGGACGCCCAGCCCATCGTCTTCCATCATGGCTGGCCGCTGTCCTCCGACGACTGGGACACGCAAATGCTGTTCTTCCTCGGCCATGGCTACCGGGTGGTGGCGCATGACCGCCGTGGCCATGGCCGCTCCACGCAGGTCGATACCGGCCATGACATGGATCACTACGCCGCCGATGCCGCGGCGGTGGCCGAGCATCTCGACCTGCGCAATGCCGTCCATATCGGCCATTCGACCGGTGGTGGCGAGGTCGCGCGCTATGTCGCGAAATTTGGCCAGCCGCAGGGCCGCGTGGCCAAGGCGGTGCTGGTCAGCGCCGTGCCGCCGCTGATGCTCAAGACGCCCGCCAATCCGGGCGGCACCCCGCTGGAGGTCTTCGACGGCTTCCGCGCCGCTCTGGCCGCGAACCGCGCCGAATTCTTCCATGCCGTGGCCGCAGGGCCCTTCTATGGCTTCAACCGCCCGGGCGCGAAGGTCTCGCAGCCGGTGATCGACAATTGGTGGCGGCAGGGCATGATGGGCAGCGCCCTGGCCCATTATCAAGGGATCAAGGCCTTCTCGGAGACCGACCAGACCGAAGACCTCAAGGCCATCGGCGTGCCCACTCTGGTGATGCAGGGCGATGACGATCAGGTCGTGCCCTATACCGATGCGGCGCTGCTGCAGATCAAGCTGCTGAAGAATGGCACCTCGAAGATCTACAAGGGCTTTTCCCATGGCATGCTGACCGTGAATGCCGAGACGATCAATCCCGACCTGCTCGCTTTCGTGAAAGCCTGACCTCGCCCGGAAACGGACAACAACACGGGGTGCGGGGCAGGTCACCGATGACCTGCCCCTTCACGCCTGGTGCCCTGTGATCATCGCCCAGGCTTACAGATCGAACTCGATGCTCGCCAGCAGGGTGCGCGGCGTGCCCGAATAGGCGGTGTTGGCGCCCGGGCTGCCCACGATGTTGCCATCGGCGATGGAGGCGTAGTAGCGCTTGTCGCCCACATTGATGACGTTCAGGCGCAACGTCTCGTGATGGCCGCCCCATGCCGCATTGTAGCGCAGCCCCAGATCGACCGTGGCATAAGACGGCGCAAAGCTGTTGTTGGTGTTGGTGGCAGCGCGGTCGCTTTCGTAATGCAGCGTGCCGGTGAAGGCGACGCCATGCGCGAAGGCCGGATGCAGATCGGCGGAGATATCGCTCTTCCACGCGGGCACGCCCACCACGCGCTTGTCATTGGTGGTGGCCACGCCCGAATTGACCAGCCGCGCATCGATATAGGTCACCCCGCCAAACAGGCTGAGCGCCGGCGAAATCGCCCCCTGCCCGAACAGCTCGCCACCCCAGTTGCGCTGCGTGCCCACCACCGCAAAGATATTGCTCACCGCATCGGTGGTGGCCAGCGGACGCGTCATGCGAAAGCCCGAGGCGGTGATCAGGAAGCCCGGCGTCACCTGATATTTGGCGCCGATCTCGGCCTGATAATCGCGATAGGGTGCAAGGATCTGATTGGCATTGGCGGTGCCCGCAGGCGCCGTCTCGCCCTGCTCCACACTGTCGACCCAGGTGGCATAGAGCATCAGCGGCGCCACAGGCTTGTAGCTGAGACTGACCGTGCCGCTCACCAGCCCATTGCGGTTGTCGGCGCTGGTGACCGTGCCCGTCTTCGACCAGCTCCTGGAATCGAGGAAAGAGGTGCTGAGCGTGCCATGCAGCGCCACGCTGTCCCCGACATGCACCGTATCGCCCAGCACGATGGTCTGCACGAAGGTGCGGCCTGAAAGATATTTGCCGCCATCGGCCGGCGTGGGCACGGTGGGCAGCACGGTGGGATTGGCCAGATTGCCCGTGCCCAAAGCCACGGCGATGGAGTTTCTGGCGCTGTACTGCCCATTGATAAAGCCGTTGGTGCCGATCGCCACATCGTTCACCAGCCCCGCCACACGGACATGCCCCGTCAGCGACGCCGTGTTGCTGGCTGCGGTAAAGCGCGGCACGGCGGTGAAATTCTTGGTGACGGTGTCATTGCCGGCATTGTCGGTCAGCGTGTTGGTGATGCCATAAAGGCCGCGATTGGCGTTCTGATACAGCCCGCCGACCTCAAACTGCCAGCCATTGCCCAGATCATGCTTCAGCTTGGCCAGCGCCGTATCGGTGCTCAGATCCACCCCGGCGCCGGGCTGACCATAGCCGACCCGCGTGGGATCGATGGCGGCAGGCAGCACCGTCTTGCCGCCGGTGAAATAGACGATGCTGCCGGGCAGACCATAGGCCTGCGTGCGGTAATGGCTGAGGTCGATCTCCAGCACGGTGCGCGGATCGATATGGACGTCGAAGTCGCCCGCAATCAGCGTGCGGTTCTGCGAACTGCCATCGACATAGCCCGAGCCCTGCCCATGCAGATAATTGATCCGCCAGCCCACCGGGCCAAGGCGGTTGCTGGCATCGACCTGCCCTGTCCACATGCCGGGGGAATCGAAGCTGCCGACCATGCGGAACAGCGGCGCATCGGTGGGGCGCTTCAGCTCGTAATCGAAGACGCCCGCAGGCGATTGCGGGCCATAAAGCGCGCCGCTCAGCCCGTTGAGCACCTGAATGCCCGCCAGATTTTCCGAGGCAATCGCGGTGGTGCCCACGATGTTGAGCCCGTCGAGCCGCGTATCCTGCACGATGCTGCCCTGAAAGCCGCGCGATTGCGGGCGCGAGACCTCGAAGCCCTGCTGGTCGCGCACCTGCACCGAGGGCAGATAGCGCAGCGTGTCATTGACACTGCGCGCCTGATTGTTGACGATCAGATCCTCCGGCACGGTGGTGACCGAGGCGGGCAGATCGGCGATCGGCTGCTGCCCCAGCGGGCCCAGATCGGCCAGACGCACGGCATAATCGGTCTGCTCGGCATAGGCGCGGTTGGCGGTGACCACGATCTCACCGGTGCGGCTGCGGGGGCCTGTGTCCGTGGCGGTGCCTTCCGCCGTCTGGGCCTGTGCGGGCTGGCTGAGCATGAGCGCCATGGCCAGCGTGGAAACAGGCAGCACACGCGGGTGAAGAGACAGGATGGCGGATCTGGCGGACATGGGGGGCTCCGGCACTATAAATTATCTATAGGAAAACAGGCGCCGCCCTTGCCAGACGCGACCGGCCCGGCCTAGTCAAAAGCTTGAATTTTCATGATCCCGGCCATCATCGTGAAAAAATGTGTCCGCGCCGCATCACCTGTCCTGCGGCACCTTTGACTGGAGACCGACATGGCATCGCGCGCGACTCTTCTTTCCACCGCACTGGCCATGGTGCTGGTCGGCAAGCCTGTTCGCGCCGAAACGGTGGAGGTCTTTGCCGCGGGCAGCCTGCGCGGCGCCATGGCCGAGATCGGCCAGCGCGCGGCCACCATGGGCATCCAGATCAAGCCGGTCTTCGGCGGTTCGGGCACCTTGCGTGAGCGGATCGAAAAGGGTGAAAAGCCTGACCTGCTGCTCTCGGCGGATATGGGCTCGCCACTGGCTCTGGCAGCACAGGGGCGGACCTTTGTGCCGCCCGTCGCCTTTGCCCGCAACCGCCTGTGTCTGGTGGCGCGGCATGAGCTGAAGCTGAAGGGATTGAGCGCGCCGCGTCTGGTCGATGGCCTGCTGGCCAAGGGGGTGCGTATCCGCACCTCGCGCCCCGTGGCCGATCCTTCGGGCGACTATGCCATGGCGATGTTCGATCTGATGGACAAGGCCCACCCCGGCGCTGCCAAGGCCCTGCGCGACAGGGCCGCGCAGTCCTGGGATCTGCCCCTGCCCGCACTGACCGCCGGGCAGAATGCAACCACGGCTCTGTTCGCCGCCAAAAGCATCGATGTCGCCGTGACTTATTGCAGCGCCACATCGGATCTGACGAAAGGCGTGCAGGACCTCGATACCGTGCCCGTTCCAGCAGCTTTCGATCCGCAGCCGGTCTTCGGGCTTGCCTTGCTCTCCGATAAGGCCGCCGCAGCGCGTCTGGGCCTGTTGCTGCTGTCAGGCGCCGGTCAGGATGCCCTGGCGACGGCGGGCCTGCTGAAAATCTCTGACAGTCATGCTCGTCAGGCGCGGCCTGACTAACGGGTCACCGACAGCGTCATGCGCAGCGCCCGCCCGAATTCGGGGCGGGCCAGAAAGAAGCTGGTCAGCCCCCCGGCGTTGAACGAGCCCGCGCGCGGATTGCCCTCGGTCACGCCCAGCGCATTGGTGATGTTGGTTGCGCTCAGCACCAATGTCGCATGATGGGTGAGTTTGGCATTCAGCGTGGCGTTCAGCAGCCCATAGGGCGGCAGGCGCTGGCTGTTGGCGATATCGGCATAGCGGGCGGAATAATGCACCAGCTCGGCGCCCAGCCGCAGCCTGCCGCCCATCAGCTTCAGGCTGGGCGCCGCGCGCAGAGCCAGAGCAGGCACCCGGATCAGCTGATTGCCGGTGGCATCCTGCGCCACGGGCTGCCCGCCCATCAGCGTGACATAATGGAAATTGCGATAACGCGGGTCCTGCACCGTGGCCTGCAGATCGAGGGAAAGCGGCCCGAGCAGATCGGCATGGCCTGACAGCTCCAGACCGATCGTGGTGGTGTCGGCGATGGAGGTCGTCTCGACATAGGCATTGCTGGCGGTGTCAAAGCGATAATCGGTGAAGGGCAAACGCGCAAAATGGGTCGAAAAGCCCACGGCAGAGAGGTTCCAGCGCCGATGTTCGGCGATGACCCCGGCCTCGGCCATGGTGATCGGCACATCGGCCTCGTCGGTGCGGTTGGGGGTGCTGGTGAATTCGCTGGCGCTGGGCAGGCGGTTGATGCGCGTGTAGCGCAGGAAAAAGCCGAGGCTGGAGACAGGCCGATAGTTGACGCCGACCGTGGCGTTCAGCCCGGAAAAGCGGCGATGGATGGGGGTGAACTGTCCCGTGCCCGTCAGCACCGCATCATCGGCCAATGTGGCGGCATCACCCAGATTGACGGCAGTGCTGTTCTCCATGCTGCCGCCGATCCGCGTCTGCTCCCAGCGGCCGCCCAGATCGATCCGCCAGCGGCGCCCCAGCTTCCACTCATCGGCCAGATAAAGCGCCAGATTGCTGGTGTGCAGCTGCGCATTGTCGAAGATCGAGCCATAACGGGTGAAGCCATTGTCGGTCAGCGCCCCCACCTGCCGCCCCGCGCCATCCAGCGCGACCACATCGAGCCGCCGCGCCTGCCCGCGCACATCGAGCAGGGCGGTGCTCATGGTGCGCGCGAAGCCCAGCCTTGTGTCGGCAAAGGTCAGGCCCAGCGCCAGATCGTGATGACCGGCAGCGTCCAGCCTTTGAGTCAATCTTGCATCGGTGATCCATTCGGTCATCGGCATGCGCACCGAGAGCAGATTGGCCCCCACCACCAGACCGTTGCCATTGCTGTCAGAGAGAAAAGGCTGATCGCTGCCCGTATAGCGGATCGCCGCGCTGGTCGCAGAGGGAAAGGCCGAGGACAGCTGAGGCCAGACGCTGGCCAGATAGCTGCTCCCCGTCATGGGTTGCCCCACGGGAAACAGGCCGTTGCGCAGGGTGGTGCCGCTGCGCAGGCGGGTCTTGATCTCCAGCGCGCCAGGGGCGCCCAGCGTCCGCCGCGCCCGCAGGGTGAGAAAGCCGATGCGGCTGTGCGTCCCCTGCGAAAGGTCGAAATCCTGCGGGCCATTGGCCGTCTTGAAGGCCACATGCACCTGTTGCGGCCCGGCCAGCGTATCGTAGAGCGGATCGAAACCGGGCACCGCCTGCACCCGGCCCTGCCCGTTCGACTGCAGCGGCACGGGCAGATAGAGGATCACCCGGTCATCAAGCCATTTGCCATTGAGCGAAAGCTGCAGGCCTCCATCGTCATAATCGAGCCCCGCGCGGATCTGCCCGCCCTGATCCGCCGGATAGCCCGGATTGCGCAAGCCATTGTCCTGCCGATAGAAACCGCCCAGAGACAGGCCAAGCTCGGGCGTGATCCGCATCCCCCAATAGCCGTCGATCCGGCGATAGGCCGCACTGCCCAGCGTGGTCGAGACGGTGAGCCCGGGGTCCTTCAACCCGCTGCGGGTCAGGAAATTGATGCTGCCGCCCGGCGCATTGGGCTGGAAAATCGCCGAGGGGCCGCCGCGCACCGCCTCCACCCGCTCGATGGTGGAATCGACGCGCATGATCTGATCGGTGTTGAGATAGGCCAGACCGCCATCATACTGGATCGGCAACCCATCCTCCAGCATGGCGACCGAGGAATAGCCGTCGGTGGGGATGCCCCGCGCGCGGATGTTGTTGCTGGCCTCGCCGCCGGTCGCCTCGACCCAGAAGCCGGGGATCTGGCGGAAGAGATCGGCGGTGGAGGTCAGCGGGCCGTTGCGGTGCAGCGTATCAGCATCGATCCGGCTGACGGCATAGCTCAACTCGGTCTGTGCGAGTGCGCCCTGTGCGGCGCGGCCTGTCACCAGAATATCGCCTGAAGGCGGCGCGGCGGCGGGAGGTGGCGGCGGGCCTGGACGCGCAGGGCGTACAAGAGCTTGTGCCCTCGGCGGCGGCGCGGCGCGCAGGATGATCGTGCCCGGAGTGATGCTGGCAATCTCCAGCCCGCTGCCCTTCAGCAGATGGCGCAAGGCGCTGGCAACCGGCATGTGGCCATGGATCGCCGCGCTGCGCCGTGCTGCTGCGGTGGCATAGGGATAGAGGATCTCCCAGCCGCTCTGATGCGCCAGACTGTCAAGCGCATGGGCCAGCGGCTGGGCGGGCAGGTCGATGCTGATCGGTGAGGCAGGCGGTGTGGCATGGGCCGGCGCCACGATCAGCAGCGCGGGAGCCAGCGCGCAAAGCATGGCGCGCCGGGAAGCGTTGTGCATCCCTCGTCCTCTCGCCATGATTCTGTGGTGACGCCCCGGCCCCTTCATGCGCTCGCGCATGGCGTTCAAATGCTGCTTTGGCGTGACAGGGCGCGGCTGAAGGCCTCTCAGGCCCCCGGCTTCTTGCGATAAAGCAGAATCTGGTCACCCTGCTGGCGATGGGCGATGTCGAAACCGCTGGCCAGCGCCGCCAGAAAACGGTCGGGATCATCGATGCGGAATTCGCCGCCCAGCCGCGTCTCGCCCAGTTCGGCATCCTGCAGCACGATCTTGCCAGGCAGATAGCGGTTGAACTCGGCGATCGCGCGCCCCAGCGGCATGCCGTTGAAGACAATCTTGCCCTGCTGCCATGCCGTGGCCGCGCCCAGCTGGTCGGCGGGTGCATCGCTGATAAGGATGGTGCCCGCCTTCGCCGTGGCCATCTGGCCCGCCGCCAGCCTTTCGCCGGTTTCCAGCCGCGCCTGACCGCTCTGCACCAGCAGATGGCCTTCCTTGCCCAGCAGGCGCAGGTTGAAGCTGCCGCTGCTCAGCTCCGCCGCAAGGGGGGCGCTGTGCAGCATAAAGGCGGCGGCATCGGGGCGGACCGTCAAGGCCGCCTCGCCCTGCTCGATCCAGAACTCGCGCTGCCGACCAAAGCGCCATGACACCTTGCTGTCCGTGTTGAGCATGGCATGGCTGCCATCGGGCAAGAGGATGCTGCGCTGCTCGCCCACACCTGTGGCGGCATAGGCCCGCCCGGGCATCGCCAGCCAGCCGCCCAGACCGCCCATGCCCAGCAGAGCGGCAAAAGCACCGCCCGCCACGGCACGACGCGAAACACCGCGCGCAGGCAGCTCTTCCTGAACCGGCGCCTCTTCCACAACCGGCTGATCGATCATCCCCGCAATCCGCCGGTCGCCCGTGCTGCGCCAGACCGCCGCCGCCTGAGCAAAGGCCGAGGCGTGAAACGGGCTGGTACGGCGCCAGGCCTCGAAAGCCTCCGCGTCAGCCGTGCCGCAATCGAGCGCGACCAGCCAGCGGGTGGCTTCCTCCCTCAGCTCCGTTCCAGTTTTTCCGCCTTCTCCCATGCCCTTGACTGCTCCGTATCCGCTTTCTTGCCTGTTCGGTCGACTGCCTGCATCAGAAAGCGAAGGGCCTTGACCAGATGTGTCTCCACTGTGGAGACGGAGATATCCATTCTTTCAGCTACCTGCCCGGGCGGCAACCCGTCAATTCTTCGCAAAGTGAGCGCCTCGCGCATCCTTGGCGGCATCTGCTCCATGGCCTGGACCACCTGATGCAGCTCGGACCGGTCCAGCGCCACCCTGTCGGGCGTGGGATCGTCATCGGGCACCTCCAGCATTTGCAAAGCCGCACCCTGATCGATCCGCACCACATCGGCGCGGCGGAAGCGCTCTACCGCCAGATTGCGGATGATCCGCAAGGTATAGGCATGGGGATTGGCAATGCCCCGCCAGTCCTCCAGCGTGAAGAGGCGGGCATAGGCTTCCTGCACCAGTTCCTCGGCCTCATCCTCGTCGCGCAGCAGGCTCATCGCATAGCGGCGGCTCTGCTGGTGGAAGGCGAAAACATGATCGGCGAACCAGACGTCGATGTCGCGCAGCCAGGCCACAGGCGCCTCCCCATCCGTTTCCATCGCCCCGGTCTGGAGCAATGCGCGGCACCGTCTAGGGCGATTCCATGACAGAAATCTGACATCCGGCGCCCCTAAAAAATCTTTCGCACATCGCCGATTTTTTCGCCGAAACGGGTAGCGGAAAGCCTCCAGCCCCCCGTCTCCGCCCCGAATGGCATGAACCGGCAACCGCTCCTGACGGCGGCCCGGCATGACTAAGGACCAAAGGGGCACTTATGAAATCCTTGCTCGTCACCACCTCGCTGATCGCGATGCTGAGCGCCACCCCGGCGCTGGCCAGCGACAATGCCGCCGCCGATGGCCAGACCGCGCAGGGCGGCCAGTCCACCGACATCATCGTGACCGGGCGCGCCGGCACGGGTGAGCGCACCAAGGCGCAGATGAGCTATTCGGTCACCCGCATCGATGAGGAAGCGCTGCGCCTGCAGGCCCCCACCAGCGTGACAGAAGCGCTGAAATCCGTGCCCGGTTTCTGGGTGGAATCCTCGGGCGGCGAGGCCAGCGGCAATGTGCGTGCGCGCGGCGTGCCGGTCGATGGCTATGGCTCGATCCAGCTGCTGGAAGACGGCATTCCGGTGCAGCACGATCCGGCGCTGGGCTATCTCAACGCCGATCAGGCCTTCCGTCTGGACGAAACCATCGAGCGTATCGAGGTGGTGCGCGGCGGCCCGGCCTCGCTGTTCTACTCCAACGCTCCGGCGGGCGCGGTCAACTTCATCCCGCGCAAGGTGGGCGACACGGCCGAGGGTCTGGTCAAGATGACCATCGGCGCCGACAGCCTCTATCGCAGCGACTTCTGGGTCGGCCTGCCGGTGGGCGAATGGAAGTTCGCGGTGGGCGGCTTCTATCGCTCGGAAGGGGGCGTGCGCGATCCGGGCTTCACCGGCAACCATGGCGGGCAGATCCGCGCCACCGTTTCGCGCGAGTGGAACCGGGCCAAGTTCAGCCTCGACGTAAAGCGGCTGGATGACATCGTGGCCTTCTACACCGGTATTCCGATGCGCACCTATCCCGATGGCAAGATCCGCGCCGTGCCCGGTTTCAGCGGCAATTACGGCACGGTGGCCGGGCCCGAGACCGAGAAGATCAGCATGATCGAGGGCGACGGCAGCCGGTACAATTTCGACAACAGCCTGGGCACGCAGGTGAAGCGCACGCAGATCACCGGCAAGTTCGATTTCGAGCCGTGGGATGGCTGGAAGATCAGCAACACCTCGCGCTATGACAGCACCTGGACCCAGCGCAACGGCGTCTATCCCAACACGCTGCAAAGCGCTTCCAGCCTGCTCAGCCAGCAGTCATCGCTGCTCTCGCAAGCGCCGGGGGCCAGCGCGCTGCAATTGCGCTATGCCACCTCTGGCCAGATCTATGACACCGCCAACCAGAATGGCAACGGGTTGGTCATCGTGGGCGGCCTGCGCGGCATCACCATGCCAGTCAATGAGTTCATGAGCGACACCCATGTCTCGCACCGTTTCCACATGGGGTCGACCACGCATGATCTGACCTTCGGCTATTATTTCGCCCATCTCGACGAGAATTTCAGCCGTTATTCCTCCACCGCCTTGCTCGATGTGCAGAACAATGCGCGGCTGCTCGATCTGGTGGCGGTGAACACTGCCGGCAATGTGGTGAAGACCTTCACCGATCACGGCATCTACAAATATGGCTATGAGTGGGAAGACGCTCATGGCGAGCAGACCACCAATGCGCTCTATCTGGGCGATGAATGGCAAATCACGCCCAAGCTGCGCCTCGATGGCGGCGTGCGCTGGGAAACGATGCGCGCGCGCGGCACGGTGGCGCTGAAGACCACGGCCAATCTGGGCACGCCCGCCACCTCCTCGATCATCACCGGCAGCGGGCTTTACGCCAATTACGACAACACCTTCAGCCACGCCACCTACACGGTGGGTCTGGATTATCAGATCACCCGCAAGGCCGGAATCTTCGGGCGCTTTACCGCTGCCAACCGCATGCCCAGCCTTGGCAATTACATCACCAGCCCAACCGCCACGCCCATCACCCAGACGATGGATCTGGGCGAGATCGGCCTGAAATACGCCAGCCGCCTGTTCGATGTCTATGCGACGGGCTTCTGGACCAAATACAACAATGTCTCCTTCACCAACTATCGCTTCGACCTCAACACCGGCGCTTCGGTGACCGAGGCGCTCTATGCCGACACGCGCACGCTGGGCGTTGAGCTGGAAGGCACGATCCGCCCCGCACAGTGGTTCGATCTTTCGGGAACGGCCACCTTGCAGGACCCGGAATATCGCGGGCTGACCTATGTGGATGCCACGGGCAAGCTCAACAATTACAACGGCAATCAGCTGATCCGCGTGCCCAAGGTCAGCCTGCGCATCGTGCCGGGCTTCAACCTGCTGCATGGCCGCCTGCGCGTGCAGGGATCGTGGGAGTATGAGGGCGCGCGCTATGTCGACACCGCCAATTCGGTGCGTCTGCCCGCCTATGGCACGATCAATGTCAGCACCCGTTTCGACATCACGCCGCGTCTTTCGGTCTATGGCTATATCGACAATCTCAACAACTCACTGGGCCTGACCGAGGGCAATCCGCGCGCCGGTGAGCTGCAGAATGGCGATGCTGGCGCCAACACCTTTATCGCGCGGCCGCTGATCGGGCGGAATTTCCGCGGCGCCATCATGTACAAGTTCTAAGCCATGGGTAAGCGCTTCGCATCCGCCTTTCTCGCTTTGTCCTGCGCCTTTGGCCTGTCGGTTGCGACAGCCGGGGCGCAGGCCCCCGCAACCTCAGCGGCGGATGCGGGCGCGCCATGGCGGGTTCTCGAAGGAGACCTCGGCCATGATCGCTTCGAACATTACACCGAACTGCCCTTCGACCTGCCCCCCGGCGTCACGCGCGTCACCATCCGCTTCACCTATGATCGCGCCCAGCACAGCGTGATCGATCTGGGCCTGCGCGATCCGCAAAGGTTTCGCGGCTGGGGCGGCGGCGCGCATGACCATATGACACTGAGCACCGAGGATGCCACACAGGGCTATCTGCCCGGCCCCCTGCCCGCCGGGCACTGGAACCTGATCCTTGGCGCCCCCAACATCCGCCCGGGCGCAAAGGCGCATTATCAGGCGCAGATCTTTATCGAGCGCAAGCCGACCATCACCGAATTCGCCGATGCCCCGCTCTCCAGCCACCCCGGCTGGTATCGCGGCGATCTGCATATGCACAGCGGCGACAGCGACGGCCATTGCCGGTCGCAAGCGGGCAAAAGCGTCTCCTGCCCGGTCTATAGGGTGGTGGAAACCGCCGCCGCGCGCGGTCTCGATTTTATCGCGCTGACCGATCACAACAGCACCGCGCATTTCAACGCTTTGCGCGAACTCCAGCCCGCTTTCGACAAGCTGCTGCTGGTGCCCGGGCGAGAGATCACCACCTTCTGGGGCCACAGCAATGTCTTCGGCCCCACCGATGTCCTCGATTTCCGCATGGGCTCGCCCCATTGGGATCAGGCACGCCGCTGGATCGACGCCGCCCATGCCGAGGGCGGCATCGTCTCGATCAACCACCCCGGCGCGCCCTCGGGCGAGATCTGTATGGGCTGCGGCTGGCGGGTGGACGACTTGCCGCAGGGCGTGGCCGATGCCGTCGAGGTGGTCAATGGCGGCACCATGCGCGAGACCGGCGCGGCGGACAGCCCACTGCAAGGCTTCGCTTACTGGAACCGCCTGCTGAAAAGCGGCGCACATGTCACCGGCATCGGCGGCAGCGACAGCCATGAGGCCGATCGCCCGCTCACCGAAGCCGGCGCTTTGGGCATGCCCACCACCGTCGTCTACATGCCCGAGCTTTCGGTCCATGGCCTGCTGGCCGGGCTCCGCAGCGGGCGGGTGTTTATCGATGTGGAGAGCACGCACGATCGCATCCTCAACCTGACCGCCAAAGCGGGCCCACAGCAGGCCGAGATGGGCGGCACGCTGCGCCTGCGCGCGGGCGACAGCGCCGATCTGGCGGTGGAGGTGAAAGGGGTGAGCAGCGGCACGCTGCAGCTGATCGTCGATGGGGAAAGCGACGGGGCCCGTCGGGTCGCGTTCGCGGGCGATGCGTCACTTTCCCTGTCGCCATGGCGCGCCGATGGGCGGGCGCATTGGCTGCGCGCCGATGTGCGGGATGCGCAGGGGCGCCTGCTGCTGGTGGGCAATCCGATCTACATCGCCGCAGCCCGGTGACATAGGCGGTGCGCCCGTCACTCCGCATGCGTTGCAGATCCTGACGCAAGGCGGTCACAGGAATCGCGTAAGCGGGCTTTCCCCCCATCATGGTGTGAACGGCCCGTGCTCCAGCCTCTGCTTTCCACCCTGCCGCTCAGCACAGCCCCGGCCGCTGAGCGGCGCCATGCGCCCGGCCAATGGCTCGCGCAATTGCCGCCGATTGCCTTTGGCCTTTATGCCGGGCTGATGGCCTTTGGCGTCTATTTCGCCATGTATGCCTTTCGCAAACCCTTCACCGTGGGCGATTTCGGCGCGCTGACCATCTGGGGCGTCGATTACAAGATCGTGCTCGTGATCGCGCAGGTGGTGGGTTACGCCCTGTCCAAGATGATCGGGGTGAAGATCATCGCCGAACTGCCGGCGCACCGCCGCGTGCTGGGCATTCTGGCGCAGATCGGCCTGGCGGAGCTGGCGCTGGTGGGTTTCGCGCTGTTTCCGGCGCCGTGGAACGCGGCCTGTCTCTTCGTCAACGGGCTGGCGCTGGGCATGATCTGGGGCATGGTCTTCGCCTTTGTCGAGGGGCGGCGCCAGTCGGAGCTGATCACCGCCATCCTCTGCGCCAGCTTCATCCTGTCTTCCGGCGTGGTCAAATCGGTGGGCGAAGGGCTGCTGCTGCGCGGCATCAGCGCCTTCTGGATGCCCGCGTTGACCGGAGCGATCTTCGCGCCGGTGCTGCTGGCCTGCCTTTACGGCCTGGCGATCCTGCCTGCCCCCACCGCTCAGGACATCGCCGAACGCGTCGAGCGTACCCCCATGGATGCCGCCGCCCGCGCCCGCCTGTGGCAGCGCTATGCGCTGGGGCTGAGCGGCCTGATCCTGCTCTACATCATGCTGACGGCCCTGCGCGATTTCCGCGATAATTTCTCTGCCGAGATCTGGCGCGAGGCCGGTCTGGGCCGCCAGGCCGACATCTTCGCCTGGACCGAGCTGCCCGTCAGCCTGGCGGTGCTGGGCGCGCTGGCGGCGCTGATGGGCTTTCGCGACAACCGCCGCGCGCTGACGGCCAATTTCATGCTGATGGGCTTTGGCCTTGCTTTGGCGGGCGGGTCCTCGCTGGGGTTTGCCGCGCATCTGCTGGGGCCGGTGGCCTGGATGATCCTGCTCGGCGCGGGGCTCTATCTGGCCTATACACCCTTCAACGGCATTCTGTTCGACCGGCTGGTGGCCACGGGCGGCACGCCGGGCAATGCCGGTTTCCTGATCTATGTCGCCGATGCCTTCGGCTATGGCGGCACGGTGGCGCTGCTGCTGCTGCGCAACCTGCCCAGGCTTCAGCTGGGCTGGACGCATTTTCTGATGACCGTCAGCCTGATCACCAGCGCGCTGGGCATGGCGCTGCTGGTCGCGGCATGGTTCTATTTCGATCGACGGATGACAGCATGATCACCCTGCATGATTTCGACGCCACTGGCGCCCGCTTTGCCGACAGCGCGGGCACCCTCCATGCCCTGTCGACCCCCGACCTGCTGGCACTGGCCGAGGAGGGGCGCGATCCGCGATCGCTGCAACGCGTGCCTGGCTTCTTGCGCCCGCACGGCGCGCTGCTGGCCTGCGAAGCGGGCGCAAAATTCTGGCAGCTCCGTTTTGCCGATGGATCGCGGGCCACCCTTGCCGTGGCAAGTCTGGCCCGCATGCTGGAGCCCGTTGCCGCGCAGGTTCCCCGGCAGGCATGGCGCAACGACACGCCGCCGCCCCAATCGCATGACTATCACGCGGTCCTGCATGATCCCGCCGCGCGTCTGGCCTGCCTGCGACAGGTCCTTTCGCATGGTTACACCCGCCTGACCGATGTGCCCACCATGCCCGGCACCGTCGAGACCTTCCTCGCCAGCTTCGGCCCGGTGCGTGAGACCAATTACGGGCGCCTCTTCGATGTAAAGGTTCAGCCCGATCCGGCCAATCTGGCCGACAGCGCGCTGGCGCTGCTGCCTCATACCGACAATCCCTATCGCGTCACCCCGCCCGATCTGCAGCTGCTCCACGCCCTCGACACGCCCGATGAAGGCGGCGAAACATGGCTGGTCGACGGGCTGGCGCTGGTCGAGCATCTGCGCACCGAAGCGCCCCAAGCCTTCGCTCTGCTCACCACCGTGCCGGTGCGCTTCGCCTGGCAGAGTGCCGACTGGCGCCTTGCCACGGTCGAGCCGGTGATCGCCCTCGCCCCCGATGGCAGCCTGCTGCGGCTACGGATCAACTCCCGCTCGCTCGACCGGCCTGTCGAAGCCGATGCCGCACGCCGCGCCGCATGGTGGGCGGCATGGGAGCAACTGGAGGCCTGCCTCGCCGATCCGGCCTTCGCGCAGACCTTCGCCCTGCGCAGCGGCGAAATGGTGCTGATGGACAACCGCCGCTTGCTGCATGGGCGCTCCGCCTTCACCGCCCATGGCGCGCGGCACCTTCAGGGTGCCTATGCCGATATCGACGGGCTGACCTCACAGGTTTCCGTGCTGGCCGAAGGGCTGGCCGGGCAGGCCGTGGCCCGGGTCGAAGAACTTTTCCTCGCCCCCGTCATGGCGGGCACCTATGGCGAGGCCATCACCATCCGCGACCATATGCTGCAAGCCGCCGAGATCGCCGCCCGCCAGGGCCTTGGTGAGGAGGCCGTCGCCGCCGCCCTGCTGCATGATATCGGCTGGACGATGGCCGCGCCGCATGAAACCAGCGGCGCGGACTGGCTGGAACCGATGTTCGGCGCCGGCGTGGCCGGGCCGGTGCGCCACCATGTCGCGGCCAAGCGCTATCTGGTGGCGCGCCAGCCTGCCTATCGTGACCGCCTGTCTGAGGCCTCGATCGCCACCTTGCAGCAACAGGGCGGCCCCATGGACGAGGAAGAATGCGCCGCTTTCGAAGCGATGCAAGGCCATGACATCGCGCTGGCCGTACGCCATGCCGACGATGCCGGCAAGGAAACGCCCCCGCCCCAAACCAGCTGGGCAGATTACACACCCTTGCTCCATCGGCTGGCGCTGCGGCACCTGCTGACCGCTTAGCTGGCCCCTTTCACCCATAACCTCGGCGCCATGCCCCGGCAGCGATGGCGCCGCCCTTTCACTGCGGTTCTTATCGGTTTGCGCGAGGTTTCAGGCGCGCGCAAAACGGCGGCATGGTTTGCCACGCCGGATCGCCGCCTGTCGCTGAAGTGCCACGCATCGGTCAGGCCAAGCTCGACCGGGAGGGGAAGCATGCCGTTCAGCCTCCGGCGCACCGCTTCGGCCCTTGCGGGACAGATGTGCAGGCCAACACCTGCGACGCCCGTGCCTCCCATTCGACAGAAGACGACATAGACCGTTCGCTGAGGGCCCTTCACATCGCGCTGGCCGCTTGTGGCAATCGTCACATATCGGCGGCCATCGACCATACAGGTGATTGGGGGCGCTGTTCCGGCATAGGGCAGACTTCCCTCCCGCTCCGGCTGCCGAAGGCGCGGAACCGCGCTTTGATGAGGGACATAGCACCTTTGAAGCGGCAGATGGGCATGCCACCGCGAAACAAGAACATGACCGTGCGGATCAATGATGAGGTGACGAATGGCTCAGGCGAAACAGCGATCCTGCGCGCCGGTAAACTGAAAAGACGCTGAAAAGACAGGGGCGGCACCGGTTGGATAGACCGGCACCGCCCCGCCTTATTTAACCCGGGATCAACCGTGCAGCACAGCCGTCTCCAGCGCGGCGGCATGGGCCTGAGGCACTGCTGTCACATGCAGCACGACATCCTGGAAATCGTCATCGCTCTGCGAGCCGGAGCGCAGCAGATCCTCAAAGCCGATCCGGATCGTGCCCGAACCGTCGCTCGCCACGCCCGAGAGCACATGCTGCATTCCATCGACATTGGCCGCCGCCGAGGTCGAGAAGAAGGTCGTCGCCCCGCTGATCGCCGTGCCATTGTTGGCCAGCGCCAGATGGCCGTTCTGGCTGACGATCGACAGATTGGTGCTGCTCAGCGCCGAACCCAGCGTGCTGGCGCCATCCTGCACCAGGAAGAAGCCCAGCTGGTGCCCGGCTTCTACACCGGTGACGCTGATCGCGCTCGCGGCATTCTTGGCATCGGCGGCGATGATCCGCACATCCGAAATCTGGCCCGTGGCGGTATCGACCTCATAGACGCCCACCGTGTTGTGATAGGCAGCCCCGCTCATCGCCTCGACATTGACGGTGAAAGCGGTGGAGGTGTCACCGCTCAGATAGGCCTGATTGGTGATGCCGTTGATCGCGCTGCTGGATACGGCGGTGTTTTCGGTCAGCGCGGCCAGATAGGCATGGAAGGTCACCACCGTGTCATTGCCCGAATGGGCCACCATGACATCGCCGCCCGACAGCCCGCCGGTCAGCGCCATCGAACCACCGCCGAAGCCCAGCGTGGTGGAGGCACCCGTGCCCGAAACGGTGAAATCCGAACGATGGAAATCACTGTTCTGGATCTGGATGCGGTCTTCCTTGCCGAAATCGGTGATGGTGTCGCCCAGCAGCTCGGCCAGCAGCCCGCGCACCGTATCGGCGCCCGCGCCCAGCGTGATCGTGTCGACGCCAAGGCCGGGGCTGACCACATCGTCGCCCGCGCCCGCATCGATCACATTGTTGCCGGCATCGCCCAGGATCGTATCGCTGCCGCTGGTGCCGCCGAAGCTCTCGGCCACATCCTGCACCGCCAGCGTGATGGTCGAGGTGGTGTGCAGCCCGCCCTGATCGGTGGCGGTGATGTCCAGGCTGATGCTGTGCTGCGCTTCGTAATCGATGTTGGCGCCCGCCGCGACCAGCAGCGTGTTACCCTCAATGACAAAGCGGCTGTCGGCGGTGGCCAGCGCATAGGTGAGCGTGCTGCCCGCATCGGGATCATGCCCGTCAAGCGTGCCGATCACCGTGCCGCCGACCGAATTTTCGACCACCGTGGCATTGCTGATGGTGACGCGGGCCGGCGCCTCGTTCACATCGCTGACGAGGATGGCAATGGTCTTGGTGAAGCTCAACCCGCCACTGTCGGTGGCCGAGATGGTGATGTTGGCGCTGGCCAGCGCCTCGTGATCGAGCGCCGCCGTGGTGGTGATCACGCCCGTGGCCGCATCGATGGCGAAGAGGCCCTTGGCATTGTCGGTCAAGGCATAGACCATCGCGCCGCCCTCGGCATCGACAGCCGCCGCCGTGCCGACCACGGTTCCTGCGGGCAGGTTTTCCGCCACGCTGGCATTGGTCAGGGTGATGTCGGTGGGGGCGGTGTTTGTCGGGGTGGTGGTGGCCGTGGGCAGATAGATCGTGGCCACCACCTGATCGTGGTCGGTGATCACCTGCACAGTCTGCTCGGCGTTGACATGCACCGCGTCGAAGGCGGCGCCATTGGTCAGATTGTTGCTGACCAGAATGTTGTCGAAGGCCTGAGAAGCGCCTTCATAGAGGTAGGAGTAACGCTCCTCCTCGGGCAGCAGCGAATAGAGGTTGGTGAAGCTGCCATCCTTGGTGAAGGTGCTCAGCGCGTTTTCGTAATAGTAACCGTTGAAATCGCCCAGGATCACCATCTTGGTCGAAGGATCGGCGGCTTGCAGCGCATCGGTATAGGCCTTGATCGCCTCGGCCTGAGCGGTGCGTGAGGAATCCCCGGCCTGCGTGGCGGGCTGGTCGGCACCCCATGCCGATTCCGAACCACCGCGCGAGGTGGAGTGAACATCGATCACCGTCACCGTCTGGCCGTTGAACTGGAATTCGGCGGCCAGCGGACTGCGGCTGCCGGTGAAGGCCGCGCCCGGCACCAGCTCGGCGCTGCCCTCGACATAGGTGACGCGCTCGGGGTTGTAGAAGAAGCCGTTGCGGATGTTGCCGCCCGGCTCGCCGCCGGTGCTGCCTGCCACGGTGGGAGCGATTTCCACATAGACATAGGTGGGGCCGCCCGCCGCCACGATGGCGTCGATCACCTTCTGGGCCGTGGCCGCGCCCGACAGGTCGCTGCCGCTGCCTGCACCATCGGCATCCTGAATTTCCTGAGCGCCGATGATGTCGGGCGAGCCCAGATTGTTGACCACCTCCTTGCCGATGGCGTCGAACTTGGCCTGCGGATCGGTGGGATCAGCATTTTCCATGTTGAAGCTGGCGATGGAGAGGTGATCGGCGTCGCCCTTCAGCGCGGTCACCTCCTGCGTGGTTTCCTTGTCGACCAGCGTGGTGACAGCCTGCGTGGGCAGCAGTTCGGGCGAGTTGTAATAGGTGAGGATGCCGGTGACATTGTTGAGAATGTCGCCCAGCGTGTGGTTGGGCACATAGCCGGGCAGCACGGTGTTGTCGGCATAGATCTCGATGCGCTCGGGCGCGGCATCGGTGCCCGACAGGGTGATGCCGCCGCGATCGTTCATATTGGTCGCGCCCTCGCCCGCCGAGGCGACGACATAGGTGTTCTTGCCATCTGTCGGCCCGACCACGATCGGCGTTTCCACCGTCACCAGCATGCCTTCGAGCGATTCGTAGAAGTCGATGCCGTCGTGCTGCGGGTCATAGGAGGTCATGCCATCGTCATCGATGACATTGGTGGGGGGCAGAATGCCGTCCACGCCGATCACGATGGCGGCGGGCAGGGCATTGTCATGCGAGACCACGGTGACGGTTGGGGTGTTGATCTCGGTGACTGTCAGCGAACCGGCCGCAGGCTGGAATTCGGTGACGACGCCCGAAACCTGCACCGCATCGCCCACGGCGACGGTGGGAGCGCTGCCCACAAAGACCTGAATGGCATCCGAAGCGCCGGTTTCGCGGTGGCTGGTCGGGTCCTGAATCCAGAAGCTGGTGCCGCTCACCGCCGTAACGATGCCGGTGGTGCTGACCGTCTGGCCGACCACCGGGGAAGTATGGGCCGCCCCCTGAATCTGGTAGATCGCCAGCTCGATGGGATCATCGTTCAGGATCGTGCCGGTGGCGGTGGCCTGGTTGATCTGCGCATCGCCGACCGGATTGCTCAGCGTCAGCGAGAGGGTTTCATTGTTTTCGCCCACCGTGTCGCCGATCACGCCGATGGTGATGGTCTTGGCCACTTCGCCCACGCCGAATGTCAGCGTGCCCGAAAGCGGGGTTGCGGTGATGTCATCAAGCGACACCGTGCCCAGATCGATATGATAGTCGACGCTGGCCGCCGCAGCCGAGCCGCCAGCACGGGTGACGGTGAAGGTCAGCGGGGTGACGCCGCTGTTGCCCTCGTTGATCTTCGTGTCGGTGACGCCGAAATAGCTGGTGCCGGTGGCGGGCAGGAAGCTCTGGCCGGTGTTGATCGCGCCGGTGCCGCCGGAGCCCGCGGCAGGCATGGTCCCGAAGGTGTTCTGCGCGGCATTCTGCCAGGTGAAATCGCCATAGTTCGAGCCCGTGCCCGACAGCTGGAGCGAATAGCCATTGGTGACCGAGGTTTCCGACACGCCGATGTCAGTGCTGGTCATATCCTTGGCCGCGCCGTCCTTGGCGGTCATCGTGCCTTCATAGGACAGGAACTGCACCACATGGCCGCTGGCATCGACCAGAGCCATGCCGCTGGGCGAACCGTTCTGGATGCCGTTGCTGGCATAGGCGAAGGTCATCGTGCCATAGCCGTGATCCTGATCGGGGATCACACCGGACAGGGTGCGGGTGCTGTAGGCCAGACCGCTGCCGCCGTTGTAGAGCACCAGCGTCCAGCCCGTCAGATCGGTGCCTGCCGGGCCTGCCAGCTCGATGGCCTCGCCGATGTCGGTGCCGACATTGTCGTAATGCAGCTCGTTGATGAAGACCACGCTGGTGGGGTCATTGTCGACGATGGTGCCCACGGCCTGCGCGTCGGTGATCACCGCACCGCCGGTGGCGTTGGACAGGTTGACGGTGAAGGTCTCGTTGGGCTCGATGGTGGTGTCACCCACGATGCCCACCAGCAGCGTGGCGGTGGTCTGACCGGCGGCGAAGGTGATCGTGCCGCTATAGGCCTGATTCGGATCGAGATCGGCGGCGCTCGCCGTGCCCAGCGCTAGCGAGTAATCCACGGTGATAGCGCCGGTGCTGCCGCTGTCACGCGTCAGCACGAATTCCATCGACTGGATGCCGCTGTTGCCTTCCACGATCGAGGCGTCGGCGATGGAGATCGCGCCTGCTGCCGGGGGGGCATCGTCATTCAGGATCGTGCCGGTGGCGGTGGCCTGAGCGATGGTGGCGCCGCCGGTGGGGGCGCTCAGCGTGATGCCGAAGGTTTCGTCGGGCTCATAGGCGGTGTCGCCCTGCACATGCACCACCACATCGGCGGTGGTGGCGCCATCGGCGAAGGTGACGGTGCCGGTGGTGGCACCAGTCAGGTCATCCGCCGTGGCAGTGCCGTTGAGGTTGACGGTGTAGGTGGCCGAGACCTGGCCATCGCTGCCGCCCGCGCGGGTGACGGTGAAATGCAGATCGGTGCTGCCGCTGTTGCCTTCCAGCACGCTGGCGTTGGCGATGGAGAGCGCCCCGGCGTGATCGTCGTTGAGGATCGTAGCGCTGGCCGAGCCGGTGGCAATGGCGGCGTTCTGCGGATTGCTGAGCGTCACCACGAAGCCCTCGTCATTTTCCGCGAGATGGTCGCCGGTGACGATGACGGTGATGGTTTTTTGCGTTTCGCCATCGGCGAAGGACACGGTGCCAGAAGGCAACAAGCCACCGAAATCGGCGGTATTGGCGCCGTTGGTGGCCGCGCCGGTGACGGCATAGTGAACGCTGGCGGTGCCGGTGCCATCGCTGCGGGTGACGGTGAAGGTGAACGGGGTGTTGTCGCCCGGAGCGCCCTCATTCGCGCTGGCGGTAACGGCGGCGATGGAGAGCGTGGCGCTGGGCGTCGGTGTGCCGGTGCCCGTGGGGGCGGTGTAGGTCTGCCCGTTGTTGATCTTGTTGTAGGTGCTGGCAGCCGTGGGGGCCCAGGTGAAGTCCTCGTAATAGCTGCCGCTGCCGGTCAGCTGCAGTGAGGTGCCGACAGGCGTGGCATTGCTTTCCTGCTGGATGACATCGGTGCTGGTCATCCCGGCGGCGGGGCCGTTGGCAGCCGTCAGCACGCCTTCATAGGAGAGGAACTGCACCACCTGGCCCTGCGCATTGACCAGCGCGAAACCATCGGGCGAACCGTTCTGCAAACCGTCTTGCGCGTAGGTGACCATCATCGTGCCCAGCCCGCTGCCATTGTCGACCAGCACGCCAGACAGAGTCTGGACGGTGCCATAAGTCACGGCTGCAGCAGCAGCGGCAGCGGTGGTACCACCATTGTAGAGGACGATGGTCCAGCCCGTCAGGTCGGTGCCGGGGATGCCGGCGATTTCAATCGCTTCGCCGGAATCGGTGTTGACGTTGTCGTAATGGAACTCATTGATGAAAACCGACGTAGGCATGGAACACGAACCCCTGAAAAACCCAAGACGATAGGGGGTGCTGATTACGACAGGCAGCCGTCATCCATGGCCGCGCAAGGTTTTCATCCTGCACGGCATCATGATGGGGAAAGTTAGTGTGGATCTCGTCTGGATAAAAAACTTATATAATCCAGATCATGTCACCTCAAAACTGTACAAGCCACGATGTCGCATCGGTCGCACCTCCGATTGACCGGCAATTGCTAGAAATGAAATAAGTCATAACTGTTACGTTCAAAAATTATTCGTCATTTATTTTATATATTTCATTTTTAATGCAAATTTTGCGACGAATTTTCTTGCGATGGGTCTGGACAGATCGTTCGGACAGAAGCTAGGGGGCCGACCCGTTCGGGGCATGGGCAGCCCCGCCAAGGATCTTTCCCTTTCATGCGTCTGTCTTTGAGGATCATGTCATGCCCCCTTGTCGGGGCATTGCTGCTGTGCGGGGCGGGGCCTGCTCTGGCGCAGGGCGGGTTGCATGCTTTGCCCGCACCTCAAGGCGATCCGCTGGCCATCGATCCGGCGCGCGATCCTGTGCTGGCTCTGGGCGAGGCGGCGGGCGCCGCCGATCCTTTCCGTCAGGCGCTGGCCGAAGCGGTGGCCCGCAACCCGGCTTTGGCCGAAGCACAGGCCGCCGGAGAGGAAGCCCGTGCCGCCCGCAGCGAAGCGCGAACCGCCCGGCTGCCGACCGTGACCCTGGGCCTCTCAAGCTATCGCACTCTGTCGCGCAGCTTCGACAATGACCCCAATTACGCCATCGAGCGTCTGCGCGCGCCGCAGCGCAGCGACATCACCGTCTCGCTCGATCAGCCGCTGTTCGATGGCGGCGCCAGCAACCGCCGAATCGGCGCGGCGGGCGACCGCCTGCGCGCCGCAGCCGCCGGGGTGGACAGCGCGGCGGAGGATATTGCCTTGCGCGCCATCGCCGCCTGGTACGATATCTATGCCGGGCGCACGCTGGTGCAGCTTGATGCCAGCTATGCCGGAGAAATCGCCATGATGCGCGAGGCTTTGGCCGAGCGCATCGCGCGTGGTGCCTCCGCCTCCACCGATGTGGCGCGGATGGACAGTGTGGCCGCCACCATCGCCACGCGGCTGGCGGGCTATCGCCGCCAATTGGCCAATGCCGAGGCACGCTTCACACAATTGACCGGCGCCCCGCCGCCCGGTGCGCTGGATCGCGCGCCTCTGCTGGGTCAGGCGCCCGCTGATGGCACCGCCGCGCGTGAAGCCGCCGATGACAGCCCCGCTGTGCAAGGCGCTCAAGCACAGGCGGCGGGCAGCCGGTTGGATGCGCGCGCGGCCCATGCCGATCTGCTGCCCCGGGTCAGCGCAGGCATGGATGCGGGCCGCTATGGCGTGTTCGAGAACGATCAGAATTACGATGTGCGTGCGCGGGTCTCGCTCAACTACCGCTTTTCCTTCGGCGCCGGCGCGCATGCCCGTCAGGCCGATGCCCGCGCCAGCGCCGCCCATGCCCGCGCCGACCGCGTGCGCGAGGAAGCCGCGCGCGATGCCGCCATCGCCCGTTCGGACCTGGATGCCTTGAATGAGCAGATCGCCGCCTTGCGGGTCAGCTATATCGCCGCGCGCCGCTCACGCGATGTGCTGGCCGAGCGGTTTCGCGTGTCACGCGGGGACCTCTTCGATGTGCTGGCCTCCAACACCGCCATGTTCGATGCCGCCGCCGCCTATATCGAGGCGCTCTCGCAGCGCGATGCGGCCCATTATGTTTTGCTCTCCCGCACGGGCCGCCTGCTGCCCGCGCTGGGGCTTGCCTCCGCCATGGAACGGATCACACGATGACACGCGAGATCGAGATCGCGCCTGCCCACCCCCGCTTTGCCCCATGGCTTTTCCAGCCGATGCTGGAGAACAGGGCGATCTATCTGAAGGTCGCGCTGGCGGCGGGGATGATCAATCTGTTCGGACTTGGATCATCGCTGTTTTCGATGACAGTCTATGATCGTGTGGTGCCCAACAATGCCACCGCATCCCTGATCGGGCTGAGCATCGGATTGGGCATCGTGGTGGTGTTCGACTTTATCCTGCGGTCCTTACGCAGCTATTTCGTCGATATGGCGGGGATGGATATTGATCGCAAGCTGGGCGGGGCGGCGTTCGCGCGGCTGCTGGCGCTGCGCCTCGATCTGCGCAAGGGATCGGCCGGATCGCTGGCGGCGATGATGCGCGAGCTGGAGACGCTGCGCGATTTCTTCGCCTCGGCCACGATGACAGCTCTGGTCGATGTGCCTTTTATCGCGCTGACCTTGGTGGTGATCGCAGCGATGGGCGGCTGGGTGGTGCTGGTGCCGCTGGCGATGGTGCCTCTGGTGATCCTGTCCGGCCTGGCGACCTATCCGGCGCTGGATCGACTGTCCGCGAAATCCATGGGGGAAGGACTGGCCAAGCAGTCTGTGCTGGTGGAAACGCTGGGCGCCATCGAGACGGTCAAGACCAGCGGCGCGGGCGGTCTGATGGGGCGGCGCTGGCTTTCGGCGATCGACCATCATGCGCAATCCTCGCTGCGGCAGCGGCTGGTGGGGGCGATCGGCGTCAACATCGCCACCTCGGCGCAGACGATTTCCTATGCGGGCGTCATCATTCTGGGCGTGTCGATGATCGCGGCGCATCAGCTGACCTCGGGGGCGCTGATCGCCTGTTCGCTGCTGGGCGGCCGGGCGGTGGCACCGCTGGGCCAGATCGCGCAATTGCTCTCGCGCCTGACGGCGACGCGCACCGCCTATCGCCAGTTGGACGCCATGATGGCCATGCCTGTCGAGGGCGGCGAAGGCGAACCCCTGCGCCCGGCGCGGATCGAGGGGGCCATCGAGTTTCGTAATGTGTCATTCCGCTATCCCGGCTCTGCCGAAAAGGCGCTGAGCGAGGTCAGCTTCGCGATCCGTCCCGGTGAGCATGTGGCGCTGCTGGGCCGGGTTGGATCGGGCAAATCGACCATCGCGCGCATGGCGCTGGGGCTCTATCGCCCCGAGGAGGGCATGGTGCGCGTGGATGGAACCGATCTGGCGCAGCTGGACATCGCTTTCCTGCGCAGCCAGATCGGCGCTGCTCTGCAGGACAGCGTGCTGTTCACCGGAACGGTGCGTGAGAACATCGTGCTGGACCAACCCATCGATGATGATGAACTGCTGCGGCTGGCCCGTATTTCCGGCGCGCATGATTTCATCGGCCGCATGGCCAATGGTTATGATCTGCGGTTGGGCGACCGGGGTGAGAGCCTCTCGGGCGGTCAGCGCCAGTCGATCGCTCTGGCCCGCGCGCTTGCGGGGAGCCCGCCGATGCTGATCTTCGACGAACCCACCAGCGCCATGGATGTCGGCGGCGAAGGCGCGCTGATCGCCCGGCTGGAACAGGAATTGAAGGGCCGTACCCTGATGCTGATCACCCATCGTCCCTCGCTGCTCAAGCTGGTGGATCGGATCATCCTGCTCGAAGGCGGGCGGGTGGTGGCCGATGGCCCGCGCGACATGGTGCTGGCCCAGATCGCGAAGGCCGCGGCATGATGCATCTGGAAGACCGCGCCGCGCGCATCCGCCCCAATACCGCTTCGAACCTGCTGCTCTGGTGCATCGCGGGCTTTTTCGCGCTGGCCATTCTCTGGGCCTGCTTCACCCAATTGGATCGTACCGTACATGGTCAGGGGCGCGTGATCCCCACCGCCCGGTTGCAGACCGTTTCCAATCTGGAAGGCGGCATCATTGCCGCCATTCTGGTGAAACCGGGCACGGATGTGGCGGCCGGGACGCCGCTGATCCAGCTCGACCGCACCGCCAGCGCCGCCGAACTAGGCAGTGGCGAGGCGACGGTGGATGCACTCAAGGCGCGCACCGCGCGTCTGGCCGCTGAAGTGGGTGGTGGCACGCCGCATTTCGCGCCCGGCGCGCAAGGCGAAGCGGTTATGCGCGAACAGGCCGCCTATGCCGCACGTCAGGCCGAGTTGGCCGGGACCATGGCCACGGCGGAGGCGCGCGTCGCTCAGGCGCAGCGCGCCATTGCCGAGGCCGATGCCACCCATACCGCCAAGCTGGCCCAGCGCGACACGGCGAAGGAACAGGCCGAGGTGCTACGTCCGCTGGTTGAAAAGGGCATCGAACCGCGCCTGTCTCTGGTGCAGGCACGCAATGCCGCGCTGGCCGCGCAGAGCGAGGCCGATGGCGCCGCCGCCACCGCCCAGCGCGCCCGTGCCGCTCTGGCCGAGGCGCGCGCCAGCATGGGGCAGCAGCGGCAGGAATGGCGGGCGCATGCGGCAACCGATCTGGCTGCTGCTCAAGGCGAATTGTCCGCGCGGCAGAACGCCTTGCCCGCCCTGGCCGACAAGGCGCAACGCACCGTGGTGCGCGCGCCCATGGCGGGGCGGATCAACCGCCTGCTTTTCACCACTTTGGGCGGATCGGTGCGGGCGGGCGAACCCTTGCTCGAACTGGTGCCCTCCGACAATGCGCTCACTGTGGAGGCATCGGTCAAGCCGGAGGATATCGCCTTTGTGCGCAAGGGGCAGCGCGCTCTGGTGAAGATCACCGCCTATGATTATTCGGTCTATGGCGGGCTGGAAGGCAACGTCAGCGATATCTCGCCCGACGCCACCGTGGAAGAGCGCACCGGCGAGGCGCATTACACCGTGCGGGTCAGCGTGCAGGCCGGAGCGCTGCGCGGGCCTGATGGCGCGCCTTTGCCGATCGGGCCGGGGATGGTGGCCGATGTGAACCTGATCGGTGATAAGCGCTCGATCATGCGTTACCTGCTTACGCCCTTCACCCGCCTGTCCGGAGAGGCGTTTCGTGAACGCTGAGAGTAGCCATTCAACCTAAAAGGGGGGCAGCGGTATCGGCCTCCCGAAATGCTGCGGCAGGATCGACGCTGCCCCTCTCAGGGCTTTCTCAATCTGGCAAATCCGTTACGATCCATGCCCGAAAGCATCGGTGTAACGCCAGAACAGGGAGAGACGATATGCAGAGCCGGATTATGCGAGCGCCAGCCCTTATAGGTGCCGCAACTTTGGCCCTCGCCTCGCTTCAGCCTGACATGGCCGCTGCTCAGCCGGTGCAGGCCAGCGCAGAGCATGGCGCCGCGCTGACCTCGGCCAGTGAACTCAACAGCGCGATTGCCACGATGAAAGCCCGGCTCAAGCCGGACACCGATCTGCTCTGGCAGCCGGTGCTGATGGCCGATGGCACGACTGCGGCGCTGGAATATTGGCATCGCCCGCGCCCGCCTGCCGTCCATGTGGCGGAAGCCGAATATGTGACGGTGATGCAGGGCAGTGGATGGATGCTGTCAGGCGGCACCATGACGCAGAGCCGTGAAACCCATCCCGGCTTGCTGGAAGGCGCCGAGATTCAGGGTGGCACCAAAAGAGAGCTGAAAGCCGGCGATGTGTTTCTGGTGCCTGCCGGTATGCCGCATTATTTCGGGATCTATGGCGATGGTCTGGTCCTGCTCGGCATCAAAATCCCGCATTCCGCCAGGAAGGACTGACCCGGCCCGGCGCTGATCGCCCTGCCCTCCTGCCCGACAAAAGGACCCCATCATGCTGCATCATGCCTTCTTCTGGCTGAACAATCCCGCATCGCGCGAAGACCGTGATGCGCTGATCCGGGGGCTGGAAACGCTCCGGGCGATCCCGCTGATCCGCACGCTGACGATCGGCGTTCCCGCGCTGACCGAGCAAAGGGATGTTGTCGAGAGCGGCTTTGCCGTGTCCGAACTGATGGTGTTTGACAGCCTCGCCGATCAGAACGCCTATCAAAGCCACCCCCTCCATCAGCGCTTTGTCGAGGAGTGTTCGCATCTCTGGTCCAAAGTGGTGGTCTATGATGTCGAGGCCTTACCTTAAGGTCACCCCGTCCAGATCCCCACCAGCGCGGCAAGGCTGACCAGCACCAGAAAGCCGTTGACCACCACCAGCAGCGCTGGCGGCAGGCGCCGCGTATCGGGGCGCGGCGGGGCCACAGGGTGCATCTGCCGCCACACCGCGGCCATAAAGCAGAAGGCACTCATCAGGATCAGCACGCTGCCGGTGGCGCCAATCAGCCAGCCCGCCACGATCTTGTCGAGCAGCGCCCGCGCCCCGATCCCCGAGGCCAGCGCCGCCAGGCCGGTGCGCACCCAGGCGGCATAGGTCCGCTCGGCGGCCAGCACGGTGCGATCGGCGGCGAGCTGGGTGCGGCGGTCGGCACTGTCGGTCTGCTGCTCGGCGCTGTGCTCCAGCTTGCCCGCGCTTTGCGCCAGCTTGACGTGCGCCTTGGTTGCTGCCTGCGCGGCGGCCTGTTCGGTTTCGCTTGCCATAGGGATGAAATGCGCGAGGCGGGCCTCTTGCCATCACGGTAGGAAAAAATTCCGCCCGCGCGCATCGCAAGGCTCACTCTTCCATATAGTGATCCTTGGCGAAGGGCTGGCCCGCATAGGCCAGTTTCTGGGTCCAGGGCTGCGCCGGTGATGTCCAGAAGGAATCCGAAGCACCAAGCCCCAGCGGCAGCAGGCTGAGCGAGGCCAGATACATGCTGCCGGAGTTGGAATAGACATCCGCCAGCATCGGCTGATGGCCGCAGAAGCCCAGCGTCAGATAGCCTTCTGCATTGAAATTGCCCGGATTGCTGAAGATCCTGCGCTGCGCAGCCAGCAGGGCCGAACGCGCCTTGCCCTCGGGCAGCAGCGCGGGCAGGCGTTTGCGCAGAGCCAGCAGCCCCAGCGGCTGGAACACGGCCGTGCGATAGGTCAGCGATCGGCCCACCGGCGGATAGGTGCCATCCGGGCTGATCATGCGCTCCAGACTGGTGGCGTAGCGCTCCATCCGAACCCAGGCGCGATCCAGCAGCGCCCTGGCATCCATGCCGTTCAGCTTCTCCCCGCTGGCGACCAGCACCTCCAGAATTTCCACCAGCATGGGATGGATCACATAGGCGCCGTAATAGTCGAAATGGAAATGCGGCCCATCCGAGTACCACCCATCGCCGACATACCATTCATCGATCTTGCGAATGGCCAGACCGAGGCGGATCGGGTCCCAAGCCTCGCCGATGGACAGCAGGAAGGCCTCATTCATCGCGGCGAAGAGCAGCCAGTTGCTGTAGGGCGGCGACACCGAGCGCAGCCCCTTCAACTCGCGCACGATCCCCGCCCTGGTCTTGGCGTCGAGCGGCTCCCACAGCACCTTGGGCGCGCGCATCAGGGCGTTGGAGAAATAGGCGGAATCAACCAGCGCCTGCCCCTCACCCTGCCATTTCAGATAATCCGGGCTGGAGGGATCGACGGAATAGGCATAGCTGGCCAGCGCCTGATCACGCAGGTGCTGGCGCAGGCTGGCCTCGGGCCCGGCATCGCCGTTCAGGGCCAGCCAAGGCGCCAGCCCGGCGATCAGGCGGCCAAAGCATTCGAGATAGGCCACCTGCGGGCTGCGCCCATCCCATGTCGGGCTGAGTTCAGGCTTGAACTGCGCATGAAGCCGCCCCTGAGACATCGGCCCCAGCACCGGCACGGCCATCTTTTCCAGCAGCGCCAGCATATAGCCCCGGTCCCCCATGCCATCGGATGGGCCTGCGGGTTTGGCGGCCCGGGCAGGCTGGGCGGCAACGGTGGTCGCCAGCGCGCCTGCGCCCAGCGCCGAGACGATAAAATCGCGTCGTTCCATGATCGTATCCTTCAGAGCATTTTCGAGGCGGGCCATCACGCCCGTCCGCTCGGAAAACGCGGTCAAACAAGACTTTAACGCGCAGGGGCGGCAGGCATGGCGAAATCAAGCTTTTCACCCGCGACATAGCGATCCCAGTCAGCACGCGACCGGATGCCCCCCTCGCCCTTGCTCCAGGCCGAGCCCGAGTAATAGACGAAAGGCTTGCCCGGCATCACGCGCAGCAGCAGCAGATGATTGTCGGCATCGCCCTTGCTCTCCACCACCATCGCCGGATCGACACGGATGGCGATGCCCATGCGGCCATGGTCGCTGGTGTCTGGCCCCCACCAGCTGATCAGGCCATGAGCGCGGTCGATGGTCACCTCGCCATCCTTGTCGGCAATGGTGGTGCGCTTGCCCACGCCAATGCCCACGATCAGCTCTCCCGGCTTGTCCGAGGACAGAGTCGAGACCAGTCGCGTGAACTGCGTGCCCAGCGGCAGGGTGAAGCGGCGCGTTTCCCAAACCTTGCGGCCCACATCGACCGGCCAGGGGGCATAGCTGACCTCGAAATCGGCCACATCAGGCCCGTTCCTGAAGATACGATAGCTGCGGTAATTGCGCGAAACCCACAGCTTGTTGTCGTACCAGATGCCCAGCCCGCCCGCACCGCGCCCGGTGCCGACATTGTAGAAATCCATGCCCTCGCCATGATAGCCATGCTGGTCGCCGGTTTTCAGCTGACGCTCGGCGAACATCCAGGGCACATTCTTGCCCCAGGAATCGATGCCAGACCCCGAGGGCGGCTCGGCAGCCTCCAGCGCGTGGCCATAGATGCGATGGGCGGTGCGGTCGTTTTCCCAGAGCAGATCGTCATAACGATAGGGCGCCAGTTGGACCGAGGCGCGGGCCGCCTTGTCTGCCGGGGGCGACAGCGGCTGCTTGCTGATGGCGGGCATGGGGTTGCCCGGCTCGCCCTGCGCGAAGGCGGCGGCTGACACGGCAGCGGTCAGCAGACCGGCAAAAACGATCGTTGTTTTCATGGCAAAACCTCCGCAATTCCGGTTGCGCTGGCGGGCCGCGCCTTGTCGGGCGTGGTGCCTGCACCATCGATGGGTCTGAGGGTGAAGCTGTAGGTGAGCGGCGCCGAAACGATGCGATATTTCGGCAAGGCGCGCCCCATCGGGCTCCATTGATCATCACCGCCCACGCCCGCCTGCGCCGCATCGACCAGCAGCGAGACGCTGTCATGCGGGGTGATATCGGAACTGCGGCGCGTGCCGGCTTCGCGGCGCGAGAGATCATCATAGGGAAAAGCCAGGAGATTCATCGACAGCGGCTGCGCTCCCTCGATCCTCAGGCCGGAGCCGGGCTGCAGCACCTCCATCCAGCGCACATCGACCTTGTTGCCGGTTTCCTGCGGGCGCATGTAATCATGGTTCTGATCGGCGATCCTGCCGCGCCACAGGGCGATGGGGGCGCCCGTCTTGCGGTCTTGATAGGTTTCATGCGGACCCCGCCCATACCATTCGACCATATCGAACGCGAAAGGCATGGCAAAGCCGAGGCCGACCCGCAGCGGATCGGGCAGATCGGCCCGCGAGGGGGTGAACTCGCCGCGCACCTCCACCGTGCCATCGCCGGCCATGGCGTAATGGCTGGTGAAATGGCCTCCTTCCCCGCCCAGTCTGTAGCGGATGGTGATCTCGGCGCGGCCATCGGGCAGAGCGTGGCGGGCGATGCTCTCCACACTGCGCCGGGCCGAGGCGTCCTTCCAGACGGCATGGGTCTTTTCGACGCCGGTGCCGACATCATTGTCGGTGAGGCCGCGATAGAAATTGGGCGCCCCGCCTGACAGGATGCTGCGCCCCTTCACCGCATAATGGCTGACCAGACCCGTCTTGCTGTCGATGGCCAGTTCAGCCTCCGCGGCGCGCATCACCAGATCGCTACCTTGCTGAGAGAGGCGAACCTCTCCGCCAGCCCGGGATACCGCAAGCGGCGCGCCCTGGGCGAGCGGAAACTGTTCCCAGCCGACCAGAGAGCCTGCCGCCACGCCGGGGATCGTGTCAGCCCGGGCGCGTGCGGTGACGTTCAGCAGATATTCCGCGCCCGGCTTGCGGGTGAAGGCGGGCAGGCCAAGCGCCAAATCTTCACGGCCATGCGCTGCCGTCGCCAGAGGCGGGATGGCGCCTTGCTGGATGATGACACCGTCCTCCTCGATCTGCCAGCCCAGATCCAGCCCCTGCAATGTGGCAAAATCATAATGGTTGGCCACAGTCAGGCGCTGTGTCGCGGGATCGAAACCCTCGAACTGGATCGGGGCATAGACCTTGCGCAATTCGAACAATTGCGGGTTCGGCGTGCGGTCCGATTGGGTGAGCCCATCGCCAAATTCCAGCTCTTCGCCCGGGTTGGGGCCATACTCTCCGCCCATGCCCCAATAGAAGCGCCCGTCTTTGGTGTGGCGAAACATCGACTGATCCACCCAGTCCCAGATAAAGCCGCCTTGCAGCTTGCCGGGGTGAGCATAGATCACATCCCAATAGTCCTTCAGATCACCGCCCGAATTGCCCATCATATGGGCATATTCGCATTGGATCACCGGCTGGCGATAGGACCAGTTCTCGGCATAATCCTTCAGCTTGGCGGCGCTGTCATACATGGGGGCATAGATGTCGGCGAAGTCATTGGGGCGATGTTCGCGCTGATCGTCCCATGTGCCCCAGCCCAGATAGGAGATCAGGCGCCCCGGATCGCGCTGCCGCGCCGTCGCTGCGGCATGGGCAAAATTGGGCCCGATCCCCGCCTCATTGCCCAGCGACCAGAAGATGATCGAGGGATGGTTCTTGTCCCGCTCGACCATGTTCATCACGCGCGAGACATGGGCCCCCTCCCACGCCGGATCGAAACCGAGCTGATAGTCCCCACGCTGACCGGGATGCTTGTTGGCCCAGTCCATATAGCCGTGGCTCTCGATATTCGCCTCATCCATGACATAGAGGCCATAGCGGTCGGCTAGCTCATAGAGCCTTGGATCATTGGGATAATGCGAGGTGCGGATGGCGTTGATGTTGTTGCGCTTCATCAGCTGGATGTCGCGCTCCATGCTTTCCAGCGAGATCACATGGAAGGTTTCGGGATCATGCTCATGGCGGTTGACGCCGCGAATGGTGATCGGCTTGCCATTGACCGTGACCAGACCATCGCGGATCGCCACATTGCGAAAACCGATGCGCGTGTAGGTGGACTGGATGATCCGCCCCTTGGCATCATAGAGTTCCGTCAGCAACATATAGAGGTTGGGCGTTTCGGCCGACCATGGGCGCACACCGGGCACGGTTTCCGCGATGGTGACTTTGCGCTCCGTATCGCTGGCGGGCAGGGTGCGTGCGCTTTCAAGGATCGGCTTGCCGCCATCGAGCAGCACGATGCGCGCGCTGGTGGGTGCTTTCGCGGCTGTGACATCCAGATCGACGGCCAGTTTGCCATTGGTATAGGTTTCATCCAGCCCGGCATGGACGAAACTGTCGCGGATGCGCGTTTTGGGGGCGGCCATCAGGAACACCTCGCGCTCGATGCCCGAGACGCGCCAGAAATCCTGATCCTCCAGATAGGACCCGTCCGACCAGCGGAAGACCTGAATGGCGACGACATTCTTGCCGGGATGGACGAAGCGGCCGACGTTGAATTCGGACGGCAGCTTGCTATCCTCCGAATAGCCGACCTTCTGCCCATTGACCCAGACGTAATAGGCAGAGCCCGCCGCGCCGATATGCAGGATAACATCCGAAGCACCCCAGCCCGCCGGAATCTCCACATCGCGGCGATAGGAGCCCACCGTGTTCATGCCATGCGGGATCAGCGGGCGGTTCGCCGGGAAGGGATAGGTGATGTTGAAATAGCGCGGCTGGTCATAGCCCTGCGCCTGCCAATCGGCGGGCACCTTGATGCTCTTCCATTGCGAGACATCGAAAGCGGGCTGTTCGAAACCCTTGGGCAGGTGCTCGGCATCGGGGCTGAAGGCAAAGCGCCAGTCGCCGCTCAGCAGCAGAAAGCGATCGGATTTGGTGCGGTGCCCGGCAAGGGCTCGTTCCCGGCTTTCAAAGGGGAAGCCGGTGGCGCGGGCCGGTTCCTTGCCGATCGCGAAGACCGCCGGATTTTCCCAATCGGGCCGCCGGGCGTCGATCTGGGGCTGGAGCGGCGGCACCGGATCGGCGGCCAGAGCGGGAAGCGGGAGGGCAAGCAACAAGAGAGGCGCGGTCTTGCGCAAGGCTGGCACGATAGAGTCCTTCCCGATCCTTGCGGTGGCGCCTCCCCTTGCCCGTTTTAAGCGGACAAGTGGTCATACGAGTCGACCCGCAACCTGTTTCGGTCTATAGTGTTATCGCCAAGAAAATTGTATGACAAGTCGTTGTGAACGGAAACAAGCTCCTGTGACTGCCGCTGCCTCATCGCTGTCCGATACCCTTTACAAAAAGCTGGAAGCCCAGATTCTGGCCGGAAAGCTGGCGCCCGGCGCCCGCCTGCCGTCCCAGAAGGATGTGGCCGAAACCGAAAACGTCAGCCGCACCGTGGTGCGCGAGGCGGTGGCGCGGCTGGCGGCGCAGGGGCTGGTGGTGTCGCGTCAGGGATCGGGCGTCTATGTTGCCGAAACCGCGCAATATAAGCCGTTTCAGGTCACGCGCGATGAATTGGCCGAACTGGCGGATGTTATCAAGCTGCTGGAAATGCGACTCGCGCTGGAAACCGAAATGGCGGGCCTTGCTGCGGCTCGCCGTACCACGGCGGATATTGGAGCGATTCGTGAAGCGCTTTTCGCCATGGAAAGCGCTTTCGATGATCCCATGGTCGCGGCACGCGCCGACAGTGATTTTCATCTGGCCATCGCCCGTGCCACACAGAATCATTATTATGAGCGCCTGATCGAATTTCTGGGCGTCCGCCTCGTGCCGCCGCGCAACATGTATCTGCGTGATGAGAGCGAGGACGCCCATCGCGCCTATGCCGCCAAGGTCCGCGCCGAGCATGAGGATCTGGTCGATGCGATCATCCGCATGGATGTGCCCCGCGCCCGCGACGCGGCACGGCATCATATGCAGGAAAGCCTGAGCCGCCATTCCCAGCTCAGCGCCATTGCCCTGTTGCGGCCCGGTGCGCAATCGGGCGATTGACCCCGCGCTGCAAAGTTGTCATACATATCTCCAATCAATGCAAAGCATGATATGGAGAGGTCGGAGCCATGGCAGGCATACAGCTGAAGATCGCTGACTCACGCGCCGTGCAAGCCTGTCGGCTTGCGGCCCGGCTGCGCTGAAAGATGACATACAAGCTGATGCCGGCCACGCGCAGCACCGCCTATCGCTGGAAGATCTGCGCCCTGCTCTTCGCGGCGACGGCGATCAATTACATCGACCGCCAGATGATCGGCGTGCTCAAGCCGGTGCTTCAGCACGATCTGGGCTGGGACGAGCGGCAATATGCCGACATCGTCTTCTGGTTCCAGACCGCATATGCCATCGGCTTCCTGATCATGGGCGGGCTGATCGACCGGATCGGGGCGCGTGTCGGCTATGCCGTGGCGGTCGGCTTCTGGACGCTGGCGCATATGGCGCATGGGCTGGTGAGCGGCGTGGTGCAATTCGCCCTCGCCCGTTTCGCGCTGGGGCTGGGGGAGAGCGGCAATTTCCCCGCCGGGCTCAAGGCGGTGGCCGAATGGTTTCCCCAGCGTGAGCGCGCTCTGGCCGTGGGCATCTTCAACGCCGGGGCCAATGTCGGCGCCATCGTCACCCCACTGATCGTGCCCGCGATCACGCTGGCCTATGGCTGGCGTGCGGCCTTTGTCGCCACCGGGGCGCTGAGCCTGCTGTGGGTGGTGGCATGGGTGGCGATCTATCGCCGTCCCGGGGAAACGGCGCAAGTCACGCAGGGCGAACTCGATCAGCTCCGTGGCGATGCCTCCCCGGTTGCGGTGCGCACGCCTTGGGCTCAACTCTTCACGCGCCGCCAGACCTGGGCCTATGCCGTGCCCAAATTCCTGACCGATCCGATCTGGTGGATGTTCCTGTTCTGGCTGCCCGATTTCCTGAGCAAGCGCTACGGCCTCGATCTCAAGAGCTTCGGCCCGGCGCTGATCGCCATCTATCTGATGTCGGATGGCGGCAGCGTGCTGGGCGGCTGGTGCTCATCACGGCTGATCAGGGCCGGTTTCACCCCCAATCGCGCGCGCAAGCTGGTGATGCTGGGCTGCGCCTTTGCGGTGCTGCCGATCATCACCGTGCAGCATGTCGATACGCTATGGACCGCCGTGCTGCTGATCGGGCTGGCCACAGCCGGCCATCAGGCCTTCTCCGCCAATCTGCTGACGCTGCCCTCCGATCTCGTCCCACGCTCTGCGGTGGGATCGGTGGTGGGGATCGGCGGCACGGCAGGCGCGATCGGCGGCATGCTGATCGCCAAATTCGTGGGCTATGTGCTTGATGCAACCGGCAGTTACGGCCCGATCTTTCTGGTCGCCGGATCGGCCTATTTCGTGGCGCTGCTGGCGCTTCATCTGATCAGTCCCCGGCTTGAGCCGTTGGCCGGCTTCCCTTCCCCCCTATGACTGAGGATCACCTGTGAAACATCTTTCCCTTACGCTGGCCATGGCGCTGGCGGCATCGAGCATCGCGGCTACCCCGCTTCAGGCCGCCGCCGCCCAGGGGCCAACCAGCCATGAAGCACAAGCCCGCGCCACCATTGATGCTGCCATTCGCCTCGCCCACTGGCAGGTCGAGCGGTTGGACAACACCTCGCATGTTTCGCAGGCCACCAGCGAAACGGCCAACACGCGCGGCTGGGAGCGCGCCGTCTTCTGGATCGGCATGACTGCTCTGGCCGATCATGGCGGCGGGCCCGACATTCGCGAGGATGTGCTCAAGATGGGCACCGCCAATGGCTGGACGCCCGGCAGCCGCCCCTATCATGCCGACGATCTGGCCATCACCCAATCCTATCTCTGGGCGGCAGGCCATGGCGCGGGCGCCCCGGCGATCGCCCCGACGCGCAAGGGCTTCGACTTTATCCTCGCCCATCCGGCGCGCGTATCGCTGGCCTTTTATCAGGGGGCCAAGGGCGGCGATGTCGAATGTCTGGAGCGTTGGTGCTGGTGCGATGCGCTGTTTATGGCGCCGCCCGCAATGATCGAACTCTCCCGCCAGACGGGCGATCCGCGCTATGCGGCTTTCGCACTGAAGGAGTTCTGGGCCACCACCGATTTCCTCTTCGATCCCGCCCAGCATCTCTATTACCGCGACAGCCGCTTCTTTGAGCGCCGCGACGAACAGCAGCGCAAGCTGTTCTGGAGCCGGGGCAATGGCTGGGTCTTTGCCAGCATGGCGCGGATCATCCCGCTGCTGCCCAAAGGCAGCGCCGACGACATTCGGATGCGCAAGCTCTTTGTTGAGATGGCCGGGCGACTGAAGGAGCTGCAGAAGCCCGACGGCTATTGGGCGCCATCTTTGCTGGCACCCGAGCAGGCCCCGCCCGAAACCAGCGGCACCGCCTTTTTCACCTATGGCATGGCCTGGGGCATTTCAGCCGGGCTGCTCGGCAAGGAGAGCTACGCGCCTGTGGCGCAGAAAGGCTGGCAGGCGCTGGCTCAGGCGATCCAGCCCGATGGCAGGCTGGGCTGGGTGCAGCAGGTCAGCGACCGGCCCGACAAGGTCGAGGCCAGCGACACCCAATATTATGGCGTGGGAGCCTTTCTGCTCGCCGCCACCGAGGTGAGCAAGCTGCAGCGCAGCGGCATCCTCAATTAAGTCAGGCGGGAGGCAAAGCCTTGTTCAAGAAAACCTATTACGCCACCCATCCCGACATGATGCAGGGCGCCTCCAACGAGGATCTGCGCGAGCGCCATCTGGTCGACGGCCTGTTCCAGCCTGGCCAGATCGTGCTGACCTATTCGCATGGCGAGCGCTTTATCATCGGCGGCGCGGTGCCCGGTTCCGCCACGCTGGCACTGGCCCGGCAGGCGGAGCCGACAAGCGCTGCCGGCCATCCGCTGCTGGAACGGCGCGAGCTGGGGGTGGTCAACATCGGCGCCGGGCCGGGCACGGTGACGGTCGATGGCGAAAGCTTCGAACTGGCGCAGCATGACGCGCTTTATGTGCCGATGGGCAAGGCGGATGTCAGCTTTTCCGGCAAGGGTGCGCGCTTCTATCTGCTGAGCGTGCCGGCCCATCGCGCCTTCCCCATGCGCAAGCTGACGCTGGAAGAGATCACCCCGATGCAGCGCGGCAGTCTGGAAGGATCGAATGAGCGCAGCATCTATCAGCTGATCCTACCCCATGCCTGCCAGAGCGCCTCGCTCTGCCTTGGGCTGACGAAGCTTCAGCCGGGCAGCGTGTGGAACACCATGCCGCCGCATGTCCATGAGCGGCGCAGCGAAATCTACCTCTACATCGACCTGCCCGAGGAGGACCGGGTGTTCCATTACATGGGCCAGCCCGATGCGCTGCGCCATATCGTGATGGGCAATGAGGAGGCGGTGATCTCCCCGCCATGGTCGGTGCATATGGGATCGGGCACGCGGGCCTATACATTCATCTGGGCAATGGCGGGTGAAAACCTCGATTACGAGGATATGGACGTGCTGGATATCTGCCAGCTGGCCTGACCGGGGGCTGACTCAGGGCGTCCAGCCCTTGGTCCAGCGCAGCACGGGGAGGCCGTCCTCCCAGTCGATGGGCAACCAGATGTAGCGGCCGTCGATGGCGTTTTTGGGCTGCCAGATATCGGCCATGAAGATCAGGCGTTGAGTACCGTTGGCGGTCTTGATCGGCAGAATGAAGGTGCTTTGGCCGCCGAATGTGGTGGCCATTTGCTCCGGCGTGCCGCGCACCGGATTGCCATGCGCCTGCCACGGGCCGAACAGATTGTCCGCCACGTAAAGCCGCGCCGGATTGGGGGCCCAGCCTGTCGTGCCCGAGGCGATCAGAAAATAGCGCCCGTCATGCTTGAAGAGCGCTGGCGCCTCATTCGCCAGCCCCGGCAGGATGCGTGCATAGCGGCCGCTGTGGCGGGTGAGATCCGGCGCGAGCTCGGCGATCTGAAGCGTCTGATTGTCCTCCGAGGCGTAGATATGATAGGCGCGCCCATCGTCATCGACGAATAGCGTCATATCGCGGCACATCTGGCCGCCGGAAAAATCGCGCGCCAGTTTCGTGCCCGCCTGGCAATCCTCAGGCGTGGCATTGATCGGCCAGACCCCGGGATTGACCCGAGCCGAGCGCAGATAGGTGAAAGGCCCCTGCGGCTGCTCAGCCACCGCCACGCCCGCGCGGGCCGAGGCATAGCCCTGCCCCTTGAGTTCAAGGTGGAACCACATCACGAAACGCTTGCTCTGCGGATCGAAAAGCACTTTGGGCCGCTCCAGAATGCAGCCCGCCTCCAGATCATCGCCAGGCTGGTGCGAGACGCTCAGGCAGATGCCTTCGTCGCGCCAATGCATCAGATCCGCCGAACTGTAGACATGCACGCCGACCTGCGCCCTGTTACCGGCATCGCCCGCCACCTTATGCTCGCCATACCACCAATAGCGGCCCTGATGGTGCAACACCCCGCCACCGTGAGCGTTGATATGGAGACCACGGTCATCAGGCCATAGCTGCCCCGAAGCAATAGAGGCCGGAGTTTGGGCGCGCGCCATCGCGCCGTGAAGCAGCGCAACGGACCCCGCCAGCATGCCGCGTCGATGGATCTTCATCTCAGTGTTCCTTCACCTGCGCTGCGAGCCTCTGGCCGCATATCCCAAAAAAAGGGGGCCCCTTGCGGGGCCCCAGTCGATGCTTCACCGAGAGAAGCACCGAGGAGCGGTAAGCCCGTCAGAATTTGCCACGTATCCCGAAACTGAACGTCCGGCCATTGTAGAAGGAGTTATCGCGCCGGGATTGCCCATTGCCCTTGGGGCCGGTGGGGTCCTCATAATAGATATAGGTGTTGGCATTGGTCAGATTGACCGCATCGACGCGGACTTCCAGCCAGTCGGTAAAGCGATAGCTGATGTTGGCATCAAGGTAACCCGCCGCCGAATTGTAAGGAATCTGGTTGTTGCCGGTGTTGACATTGGTGTTGGCCGCAGCGGAGTAATAATTGTAGGATGAACGCAGCGAGAAGCGGCCCTTCTCATAATAGCCTGTGATGCTGTAGGTGTATTTCGGCACATAGGCCACGCTGAAGCTCTTGGGCGAGGCGCCCTGCGTGACGAAATCATAGCCTTGCGACTTCACCGCCGTAAAGCTGGCCAGCATGCCCAGACCGTCGAAAGGCTTGGGCAGGAATTTGAAGGTCTGCTGATAGGCCGCTTCCAGCCCGCTCAGCTTGATCGTGCCCTGATTGATGTAAGAGGTGCGGGTCAGCAGATAATCGGCGGGAATGTTGCCATCCGGATAGCCAAGCGCAGTGCCGTTGAAGGCGCTGGCCGGCAGGCCCGACGCCCCCAGCGTGATCTGATCCTGCACCGCCTGCGTGGTGCCATTGAGCGTCTTCTGGAACACGCCAAGGCTGAGCAGCGCGCCGGGCTGGAAATACCATTCCACGCCGCCGTCCCAGGTGGTGGCCAATTGCGGCTTCAGATTGGGATTGCCCACTGTGTAGGCGCCCGAGAAAATGTTGGGCACATAAAGCGCCGAAGCGATGTTCTGCAAAGCGGCGCGGGTGATCGTCTTGCCGAAAGAGGCGCGCGCCACCAACTTGGGCGTCAAATCATAAGCCAGCGTGGCCGAGGGAAGCCAGTTGCTGTAGCCGCCCTTGGCATTGTTGGGCGCGAAAACGCCCGAGGCGATGCTTTTGAAATTGTCGATGTTGGTGGCGGTGCTCGAATAACGCAGGCCAAGATCGGCGCGCAGTTCACGACCGAAGAGTTTGGTCTTGCCCGTCACTTCCAGCCAGCCAGAGGATACATCCTCTTGCGCGGTGAATTGCGAACTGGGGTTGGGCGTGGCTGCATTGTTGGCGCCATTCGCGTCAAGAAAATCCATCACGAAGGAGCGCGAGAAGGTCGCAAATTCCGAGAGATAGCCCGGATTCCCGCCATTGGCGAGGCGACCGATCTGCACATAGGGGTTCATATAGGAAAACACATTCAGAGTGCTGAAGGTGCCTCCGGTCGAAAGCGTCCGGTTCGTGGCGATGCTGCTGCCATCGGCAATGGCCAGCCGCTTGGTGGTGGCCACATAGCTGCCGCCCAGACGCGCCTTGATCTCGATACCGGCCACATCACCGGCATCCCAATCGAACTGGGCGCGGGTGGTCTTTTCGATGTCGATCTCACGCGCCAGCGAAAAGCCCAGCGAAGGGCTGGTGAAATTGGCCGGATTGGTGAAATCGACGGGAGAGGAAATACTGGGATAGCTGACATTGCCGGTCGGATCGAAAGTGGTCTGGATACCGTTGATCAGAGACACGATACGATTGGCCGAATACCAGGCATTGCTGCGCGAATAATTGGCCTGAGCGGAAAATTTCAGCCTGTCGGAGACATCATAGACGCCGCGCAAAATGCCATAATAGAAGCTGGTCTGGGAATCGCGATAGAAGCTCTCGGTGGTGATATCGGTATTGCCGAAAGTGCCGTAGAGATTGTTATACTGGTCAATCTTGACGTTGAGCGGGATGATACCGGAGTTCGTCCCGGTTCCGGGCGCAGAGGTCGATCCGGGCACGCTGCGGGAGTTACGAACACCGACGCCGAACGTATATTCGTCCGTCGAATCTTTCAGCTTCGAGAAAATGCCGTCCAGGCTGATCTCAAGCCGATCGGATTTATATTGCAGCGAACCGACCGCGCCAATACGCGTGCGCACATCGCTGGAGGCATAGACACGATAGAAGCGCGGCAAATAAGCGTTCGACACCTGATCGCGCGTGTAACCGCTGAAATTGGCAAGCGGACTGTCAAGATTGAGCTGGAAAGGGAATGGGCCAGATGTGTTGGTCGGCGGCGCGGGGGAATTGTAGGAGGTCGCGCCCAGCGTCGAGGAATTGTAGCCGCCGGTCGACTGGAAGCCGGAGCGTTCATTGGTGTTCTTGGCATAGGCAAAGCCCAGCAACAGACCGAAATTGCCCCAGGTATTGCTGTAAAGCAGTGACCCACGCGGGCCGATCTTGGCGGATTGATCATTGTAATTGGCCGAGAGCGAATAGCGCAAAATGCGCTTGTTGCTGTCGAAGGGGCGCGGTGTCTGCAGATCGACATTGCCGCCGATCCCTCCTTCCTCAAGATTGGCGAGCGGCGTCTTGTAGACATCGACCCGCCCGAACAGTTCGGAAGGGAAAACGTCATAGTTGAAGTCGCGCGTCGAAGAACCGACGTTTTGCGATGATGTTGTATGAACAGGTGCCATATTGATGGTTGTCACCGCATATTGCGATCCCAGGCCGCGAATGCTGATCCGCTGTCCTTCATTCGATGTACCATCGCGCGAAAGGCGCACACCGGGAATGCGCTGGAGCGAATCCGCTACATTCTGCTCGGGGAACTTGCCGATGTCTTCGGCCACGATCGAATCCCGCACGCCAACCGCTTCCCGCTTCAGCGTAAGGCCCTTTTGCAGGCTCGAACGGAAGCCGGTAACAATGATGTCCGCCGCTGCAGGCTGAGCCGAGCCCCCATCGGCAGGCGGCGGCGTGGCCACTTCGGTCTTTGCAGGCTGGGCATCAGCCTGCGCCTCGGCGTTGAACGCCCCCAGCGCAAGCGCCAGAGCCCCGACGGAGACCGCACTTCTGAATGTCGAAGAAGACATGTCCTCACCCCTGTTGGCTGCGGTCTGCGCCGCAATGAATAGTTGTCATATAACTTTGGGTGCAGGCGTCGTCAATCAGTAGGATAATTGCTGACCGTGAATGCCGTCAGATCTGGCATTGATGGAATTTAACAAGCTATTTTTTCATCATAAATTTTTTGGATGGCCTCGCCCTCTTCAGCAATAATCCGGATATTTGCTCCTACAAAAAAGGAGGGGGCGCTGCACACCCCCTCCTTCAATCGATTGCCCAACAACGGGCGATCACCATCACCGCCGCTGCGAGTCGCTTGCTTCACGGCGTTCAGACCATCAAAGCAATGCTATGAATTTATCATATGACTAAAATGATGGGAGCACCCGCCGAAGCCACCCACAATGGCTTCAGCGCGTTCCCCATGCCGCCAACGGAATGGGCGCCGTATAGTGCGGATCATCGACCATGGGATCGAAGGCCTGATCCACCACCGCCTGTCTTTCAGCGATAACCCGCGCCCTTTCGCGCACCTGCTCGGGCGTGGCATCGGGCGGCAGGGGAGCCCCGGACCAACTCGCGGCTCTGTACTGAAGCTTGGGAATTGCCGGCAAAGGCACCGGCAAAGGCGTCTGCGCATCGCTCAATCGCGAAACCTCCACCCCCGCTATCAGGAAAGCACCGCTGGCATAAAGGCCGGTGGTCTCCGGCCTTGTGGGCACGGGCTGATCGCCGGTTGTCTGCACCTGCCCCAGAATCCCGCTGGGCAGCAGATGGCGGCCAAGGCCAGCCCAAGCCCTCAACACCGGCGACAGATAGGTCTGGCGGTCGAGCAGCCCGTGATTGATCCCAAAGGCCAGCGCATAGGTGAACAGCGCGCTGCCCGAGGTTTCCGGCCCCGGGATCAGATCAGGTTCCAGCAGATTGGTGCCCCACAACCCATCCTCATGCTGCAGCGAGATGATCCGCTTCGCCGACTCCCTGAACAGCGCCACATAGCGCGGGCGCGAGGGATAATCCGCAGGCATCACCTCCAGCACGCGGGCCAGACCGCCGATCACCCAACCCTCACCCCGCCCCCAGAAGATTTTCCTGCCATTCGGCGAGCGGCGCGTGACAAAACGCGCATCGCGGGCGAAGAGATGCTCATCCTTGTCATACAGATGATCGTAAACCCGCCAATATTGCGCATCCATGGCATCGAGATAGCGCCGATCGCCGGTGATCGCCGACATGCGCGCCAGCACAGGCGGGGCCATAAACAGCGCATCGCACCACCACCAGACCAGACGTTTGGGCTCGGGCGCAAGACTCAGATAAGGCAGCGTATAATCCAGCCTTTGCTTGAGCGGCATCAGCGTACCCGGCGCCCCCGTCTGGAAAAAGGCCGACTGGTACAGATCCCCGATGGCCTGATCATCGGCATTGATCAGATGAACCGGCGCGCCATCGCCCTGATGGGCATAGCTGAAACGGCGCGCGGCCTTCAGGCTATAATCCAGAACCTTCGGCACATCGGTGGCGGTCGCCAGCTTCATGGCGCCGGTAAAAAAGACAGCGGAGACCCAATCGGGGCCTGTGCCCCGGCGCCCCGCAGCCTCATCGGCCTGCAACTGGGCGACCTGCGCTTCGCCAGAGCGGCGGGCCAGTTGTAGCACCTCTTCTTTTGATGGCACCACAACCGCCTGCGTGGTCTGATCAGGCTGGGCAGAGTGCGCCAGGGCGGGGGAAAGACTGATGGCCATGGCCAGCAACAGGCACGCCGCAGATTTGGGGGCGAAGGGCTCTTTCACGACATCCTCCCTGTTATAATGGGTGACCGCCCGCTGGAAGATTCCTCAATGCGAACCAGTTACTCACAATGTAGACTTATCCTACAACCAAGAAGCCTTCGCGGCAAGTCCGGCACGGGAAAAGCGGAACCCAAAACCTCTCAGCCGCCATCGAGCCGACCATTGACTGCCCCGGTGGGCAGCAACAGTCGGCCCGGGATTCACGCCAGCAGGACATTTTTCACGTTTGACCAAGTTGATCCCCGTATCGGAAATCAGTCTGGCCCCGCCGCTGGCCCAATCCATCATTTTCCTTCGGAGGGCTCCCCATTCGCTACATCGACAACGATTTTCCCGCGCCCCTCTCCGGCGCGCAGCGTGCGATAGGCATCGCAGACCGTCTCCAGCGTGAAGTGGCGCGGATCGACCATCGGCAGCAGACTGCCCGCCTCGACCAGCTGCGCGGCCTGCGCCAAGATCTCGCCATGATGGGCACGGCCCACGCCCGACAGCAGCGGCATCAGCGTAAAGACGCCCGAATAGCTGGCCCCTTTGAAGGACAGCGGCGCCAGCGCATGCGTGCCCCAACCCAGACAGCTGACCACATGACCAAAGCGTCGCACCGCCTGAAAGGAAGCATCCAGCGCCACGCCGCCCACCGTGTCATACACGCGGTCGAAACCTTCGCCCCCGGTCAGGCGCGCGACATAATCGGCGACAGGCTCCTCACGGTCGATAAAGATCGCGCCCAGCCTTTCGATCACACCCCGCTGCCCCGCCGAGCCCGTGGCGAAAACCTCAGCGCCGCGCGACAAAGCGATCTGCACAGCAACATGGCCGACACCGCCCGCGCCACCCTGAACCAGCACCGTCTCCCCGGCTTTCACATTCATGCGGTCCACCATGCCCTCCCAGGCGGTGATGGTGATCAGCGGCAGGGCGGCGGCCTCGCGCATGGAGAGATTGGCGGGTTTGATCGCCAGCAGATCGGCATCGACGATGGCCGCCTGTGCCAGCGATCCCTGATGGCCGCCGACGCCGCCGGTCATACCATAGACCGCATCGCCGGGGCGGAAACGGGTGACGCCTTCGCCGACGGCCTCAACGGTCCCGGCCAGATCGAGGCCAAGCACGGCAGGCAGAGGGTGCTTTGCATGAGCCGCCTGCCCCTGATGGATTTTCAGATCGAGCGGATTGACGCCGCTGGCCGCGATGCGGACGCGGACCTGCCCGGGGCCGGGCTCGGGCAGCATGATGGTCTTTAGAGTGAAGGCTTCGGTGTGGGTTTCAAGAATGGCTGCTTGCATGATGGCTCTCGCTGATATGTGGGCTGTTTCCCATGGCCCTCATCATCGGCCCGAACGCCTCATGCGAAAATCAACGATGTTGCATGTAGGCCATGCATTTCTGTTTGAGCTTGGTTGGCCATCTGCTCAAGCTGCCGCATGTCCGTGTGGATTTTTATGGCAGCTGTCCGAACCCCGATGCTGTTGGCTTGTCAGAATACCGAAAGGCGGTCATCAAGTCGCTTGACGGAGCCTTCCTCAGGGCCGAGTCTTCCTGATCAGAACCAGAAGAACACGGTTGCAGCCAGAGCCAGGGCGAAAAAGAAGGCGGCGGGACATCGGTCATATTGTGTTGCCGCGCGGCACCCATCCTTCAGGCGCCCCGAACATGATCTCGATCCGGTTGCACCGCTTGTATCAGCGCTTGTCGTGTTTGACGGATACGAAACGGGATTTCCGACCCGGAATGCAAGGTTTGGCGCCTTTCTGCTCAAGCGTGTGCCTGAACCATTCTGCGTCATAGCCCTGGTCGGCCAACACCACTGGGCCTTTGGTAAATCGTCGAGCAAGGGAGCTGCGCCGATTCTATCGCTGGTCTTGCCTCTCCCGGATGTTGAAGGGCCGAGTTGCTGCAGGACGCCGCCGTGAGGCGCTGATCCGACCAAGCTGAAGCTCTATTCGGAGAGGACCGTCGGCTCCATAACTCGCGCCGCACCATGAGTTCGCCTTCGCCCGGCCCATATCATGCGGGGCCGAAGCGCCGCCCTCATGGGAATGTCAAACCACCGCGAGGCAGCCATGCTGGCGATCAGCAACACCATCAGCGCTCCACCTTCGATGGCAAAGGTGGCCGCCGCCCCCCGCTCCCGCACGCCGATCACGGCGGCAAGCGCGAGGCAAAAGGGGAAATGGATGGCGTAGACCGGATAGGATGTCTCACCCAGAATCCGCGCGATCCGTTTCGTGCGGGCCGATGGCTCGGTCACCGAGCAGACCATCACCAAAGCCGGTGAAATCAGAAAAATAAAGACCGCGTCATACAGCGTCCGCTCCCAGTTCAACAAACTCAGGAGCAGCGCGCCAGCAGCAAACAAGAGCGGCAGCAGCGGATTGAGCCTGGGCGTAAATCTTCCCCATAGCCCGCGAGATCGATAGAGAGCGACCCCCAGCATGAACGAAAAGCATACCCTGAACAGGCCCGCCATCCGCTGATTGTAGGCCCAACCGACATTGGCCGAATGATAATGCTCGATGGCCGCCAGCATGCCCAGGCCGGACAAGACCAGAAAGGCAATCAGAGGCCTCCCCCGCAAGCGAAACAGACCCAGCGCGAACACAATGTTAATGACCACCTCAAAGAACAGCGACCACTCGGGCGCATCGGCGATAAAGGCGCTGCCGACCGGATTATGGAACCAGGACGGCAGGAAGATCAGATTGAGGAGCGCACTGATCCAAATCTGATCAGGAGGAGCATTGTGAGGCTCCCCCGGAACGGGCAAAATCGTGAGCTGGGTGGTGCCAAGCACGATGCCGAGCGCGATCAACGGCCATAAACGCACCGCCCGCATGGCAAGAAAGGAAGGAGCAGTCAGCGTATCCTGCAATTTCCCGTCATAGACATGCGAGATCACAAACCCGCTCAAGACAAAGAAAATATCGACCGCCAGATAGTAGCTGCCGTTCAGCATAAAGGCGGATTTGAAGATAACGCCCAGGTGTCCGAGCACGACCACGATCGCGGCGACACCGCGCAGCGCATCCAACGTCAGATATTTATGGCCATCTGCCGTTTCCAACTCTGCCGCTCCAACCCCCAGACTGCCTTGGCCTGGTTATGAAGCGGTTCTGCATGGAGTCCAGCCAGGAACCTCGGCCCTATCCTTAATTGCAATGGCTTAGCCTCCTCGAAACTTCCTTGCCACCGCTTGAGGCTGCCACAGCTGCCCCTCGGTTCATTCCGCCTCGAGTCACCGGCAGAGAAATTCAATGCTGTGGCTGAGTTTCAAGGGAATTTCTGTACTACACCCAGTTGATTACCCCCGATACCCCATCGCCCCGCAAGCGTCATCGCAACGCGATCCGCCCATTGGTACGGCATGGGAGAAGAGCCTATGCATGCCTGTGAACAGATTGATCTGTCAGGCCAAGAACGGACATACCCCACTATTGCCCTCCTACTCTTTGGGAGAAGGCGGCACAGTTAGAAGACTTGGCCGATGATAGCGCTATAAACGCTTATCACCTCCTGCCACATCTTGATATCCCACGTCTTACGGCCAAAGAAACCATTGTAAGAAATGCGATTCATCCGCGAGAATCACTTCACCTTGGACAAGCACAGTCATAAAAGCATTTTTTACACAATGACAGGACTGTCATAAACATATGGCATTTTTATTGATAGATTTGCCTCGGGACATGCACAATGAATAGACTCAATTAAAGCTTCACAAAATCACGGCGCATCGCTTTTCATGCGGCATGTTGAGGTTATTCATTATGGCCCTTGCTCTTATGAAAAAAAAATATGCAAAAGCATTTGCATCAAAAGAAGATGGCCGGCTGAAGGTGGTTGCACGCCTGTATAGATTCAGCAGCTTTATCACAAACCCGGACCGTCATTGGCGCGTCCGCAGGGCTATTTCATGGGATGGCTTCAAAATCATCAAGCGTCTTCAGCCGAGGATAGAATTCAAATACCTTCACCCTAAATATCTCGTCAAAGGTCTTGATACAGATAGCAAGGCATCGATATTCATCAGGCATTACGAGGTTCTGAGTGACGCCTTGTCTGATAAATTGTCAGGATTGATGTTATCAGAAGGACTTGATTTATGGAGCTATGGTGAGGAAGCCGAAAATCACAGCATAAAGCTCGTGTTCTCGCACCCCACCGACAATGAGGGCGAGCTTACACTCGAGTATATGTTTGGATCATCCCTGATCTATCTGATGTCCTTCTCATTTGCTCCCGGCTCGCTGGTGGGGCGCCCTGAAGAAACAATCATCCTGCTCACAAGGATACAGGGCATCGCGAAGGAATTTGAAGCAGCCCGCTGTGCAATGAAGGACCTGCGAGGATTGTCCGCCGCATCTTTGCTCATGGCGGCCCTGCAGGGAATCGCTTTGGGTATAGAAGCCAGAACGATCCTGAGCGTCTGCGCTGAAGCGCAAGTCTGTTTGACAGACGCAGAATCCTCTGTTTTCCTCAATGCCTATGACAAATATCTCTCCGACCTCGGAGCAGAGAAATATTCCGACAAGTTCTTCCTTCTGAACATCCCTTTGGTGGAGCGCCCCCTTGAAGAGGTCAAATCCAGCAATCGCTCACGGGTCCGTTTCCAGCGAGAGCGCAAGCGGGATCTTCTGACATCATCGCAAAATCTATTCTTGCAATCTCGTGCCCAATCGAGTTCTCCTTACCCTTCGGGAGACGCCCCCATGACGAAAATAGCGCCCGGAGGCGTGCATGATCGACAATGACAAGCCAGTGGTTCTGATCTTCACGTCATCATTCGCGGCTGAAATTGATGGATCTCACGCCAGGGCGGCATCTCTGTTGAATCGTCTGGCATCAGAATTTTCGAATGTGATGGTTTATTCTCACAAAAATCATCCATCGCATCCCTGGACTGAAGAGAGTGTCAAGCTGTTCCACAGCCGCTGGCCCAGTGTACATCTGGTGATTGAGGATTTCTCTCCTCTCCTTGCACGGGTTGCTGCCGTTAAAAACCTGCTGGTATCGCTGTTCCCTAAACGGTCTTCATCGATCCTAGGCTTTAGCGCCCCGAAGCAAAGTATCAATTTCGAAACAATCAAACAACAGGCCGGCGCTTTCATTGTCAGCTACAAATTTGCCCTTAGCGAACTTAATGGCCTCGACACCTCCAAATGTCTGGTCGATACGCATGACTTGCTGTTCGCAAAATGGGCAAAATTATCAGAAAAAAGCAACCTATCGATCAGCGCCTTGCGAAAATTGCGGGGTGAATTGGCAGCTCTCGATGCGACAGCAGGGGTTGTGGCAATATCGCCGTCCGAGACTTCATTCTTCCGCATGATGCTGGAAAATTCGAAGACCTTTTATGTTTCCTCTTGGGAGCATCTTTCGGGGAAAGCAAACCGAGGCGACAATCCGGATTATCAATTCGATCTTGTATTCGTGGCATCCGGATATGAAATGAACGTCAGGGGGTTTTTATCCCTTCTGAAGACTCATGGCCAATGGCTGTCGCGTTATCGGATCGCTGTGTGCGGACAGATTTGCAACGACCCCGCCATCATTGAGGCGGCTTCCGGTTACCCCTCGATCCAGTTGCTGGGGTTTGTCGACAATATAGAGGAAATCTATGCCGTTTCCAAAGCTGCCCTCGCTCCAGTCGATGGAACAGGCCTCAAGATAAAGATTGTGTCAGCTCTCGAATATGGATTACCCGCCTTCGTTTCGGAACAAGCTTTTGATGGATTGCCTCATGGGTATGATGGGGCAATTTTCGGCATTGACCAAAATATTTTTCAAGAAATTCTTGAAAACCCACAGCACCTTGAGGAAGCACAAAAGAAAGCCGCCTCATACTATGATCGATTCAACGCAATGAGCGAGTCTGATCATGTCATGGCAGCGATCAAGAACATATTGACTATCCCCGACAAACCACGGCCATCTGAACCGAACTTATCTCTCCAAAACCCTGCTGTTCCCGAATGAATGATTGCAGCCAAGGCCCCGTCAGCCCTTCGATCATAACGAAGACCATGGGTTGATGAAGCCAATCCGGGATCGGCCAGATGCCAGAACAAAAATCCAGCACTTCCTGTGCCCCAAAGACGCATGCGTCGCGGGCCAGCAGAGCATGATTCCAGTCAGCGCGCCTCCAGCACCATGTTGAACGGCCCTTGGGTGGCACGTCGCACGCTTGCAAAACCGCCTTCGCGCATAATCCGGGCCAGCCTCTGTTCCCCGGCCTGAGCCCCGAGCGCCTCGCCGACCTCCTGATCCAGCGATGTTGGCACGCAAATCATGGTGGAGGCATTGTAATATAGCCGCCCCACGGGGTTCAGATTATCGACTGGCGCGTCACCGGCGATAGGCTCGACGACCATCCAGATTCCGCCATCCGCAAGTATCCGGCGCATGTGGATGGCGCAACCGCGCGGATCGCCCATATCGTGCAGGCAATCATACATCGTGATCAGGTCGAAGCCGTCCTCGGCAATGTCCTTCGCCGTTGCCACTTCGAATGTGACGCGGTCAGAAAGGCCATGGTCTCGTGCATGTCGCCTTGCCTCTTCGATCGAGGGCGCATGGAAGTCAAAGCCCATGAACCGGCTTTCCGGATAGGCTTCGGCCATCAGCAGGGTCGAGAAACCGACACCGCACCCGACATCCGCAACCTTTACGCCGCTGTGAAGCCGTGCCTCCATGCCATCCAGCGCCGGAATCCAGTTCTGAACGATGTTGTTGACGTATCCGGGCCGGAAGAATGCACCCGTTGCGCAAAACAGACAGCCGGCATGATCGCCCCAGCGCACGCCGGTGCCATGGCGGAAACAGTCCTCAACCCTGGCTTCAGCTTCGATCATCGCCGCCACCAGCTCGAAGGCTCCGGCAAGGAAGACCGGGCTGTCCCGGTTGACGAAGACCATGGCCTGTTCTGGCGACAGGCTGAACCGATCCGAGGCCGGATCGAAATCAACATAGCCGTTCGCAGCCTGTGCGAGCGCCCATTCACGGACATAACGGTCATGCAGGCCGCCTGCCCTCACGGCCAGTTCATGCGCGTTGGCAGGCGCCCGGGCCAGGGCATCGAACAATCCGAGCCGCATGCCGATGCGAACCGTTGGCACGCTCATCGCACCGCCCAGATCGCCGAGCATCTTTCCAACGAACGCATGCAGCTTTGTTTCATCGATGACGGGCGGCATGATTTCGCTCCTCTCTTGAGGCCGCGTCACCCGCGACTCCACAGAACGATCAATTGGGCGCCATCATAGCATAATCGAAGCAAGTTGACCCTCGCTGCCATAACATCCCCATTGGAGGCCTGCTTTTTGAACCGCTACGTCGCAGCGTCCGGTCAGATCAACCGCCATGGCTAGAATCCATGGCGGCAACAGGGACCAATCGCGCTTAACAGACAACAGTTATGTCAAAACGAATGATCGCGCAGAATTAGCGGCGCTGCATACAGAATGGCCCACCCCTGCTACTTCCCGGGCGGGGGAGGCATGAAACCAGTCGTCGCCAACACGCGCCCTTGAGGATCGGCCACAATCCCGATCCCCGCCGCGCCATTGTCAAATGTGGCGAGGTACATGTCCGCGCCCATCATGACTTCACGAAACGTGAGCGACTTGAGCGTGCCGTAGCGCTTCCGCTGCTCAAGCATAAACGGCAGAGCCTGACGTGCGCCCTCGACCGCGTCAGGAGCGAACAGCGTGTCGTCCATCTTGCCGGTCGCGTACATGGCGATGATTCGTGTCAGCAACGCGTCGCTGCCCGGTATTGGCGCAGTGCGCGGGGCAAATACTTGCTCGCGCGATGCAACGGCGATGTCAGTGGCCGGCTTCTGGCCAAGCGCTTTCAGCGCCGCGCCGAAAGCCTCCCCCGCCGGGACCTTGACGTCAGGCTCGACGCCCACACCCTCCCAGTTGGTTTTGGTGATCGGACTTTCGGGACGACCACCGGGCATCGCTACCATGAAGTCATAGCCGAGGATCACCGGCCCGACGGGATTGGCCCCGCCGCCAGTCACCTCCCCGACGAGGGTGGCGCGCTTCATGGTCTTGACATCATAGGCGAACTCCTCCCCGCCCGAAAAGGTGGCTTTGCTGGTCAGCACATAGATCGGCACACCGGCAAAGCTGAAAGGCGTCGGGCCGGTCATGGTGCGATCACGCTTGAACTCCCGAGTACCCGGCGTCCGGTGGATGAACTCGATGAGCGTCGCCGGCTCTGCGGGCAGCAATAAATAGCTGACCAGATAGGCGACCGATTGCGGCACCCCGCCGCCGTTGCGCCGATCGTCGATAATCAGGGCGCGGCTTCCTTTCAGCTTGGCCAAGGCCCGATCGAGCACCGGTTTGAACAAGGGCGGCGGTGGAAATCCCGAGACATCAATGTAACCGATATCGTTCGCAAGCTTGTCGGCGCGGACGATACCGGCCTCGCTGCCGAAGGTCGGAGGAGCACCTGGCCCTGAAGACGGTGGCGCAGATACCTGCGAGATGACGCGCAGGTGCTTGTCATGCGCGATGGCGGCGAGATCGGTGGTCAGTCGTTCAGCAAAGGCGGCCGGATCGCTCAGGGCATTGTAGTCACCCCGCGCCAGCGCGGCCGTTATGGCGGCTGCGGCCTGCTCACCGACATCGGGAAAGACATATTGGTCGCGCATGGACTGGGCGAGCTTTTCAACCACCGCTTGTCGCGTGGCCGCGTCGGTTGCCTTGCCCGGGGCGGCGACCGGCGGCGGGCCTGCCTGCGCAGCAACCGGCGAGGCAGCAACGGGCAACAATGAGAGGAGCGAGGCACAGGCGGCGAAGCGAAGGCGAAGGATCATGACGGTTCTCCTCTCTCAAGCGGGCGCCAGTTGACGTGACGGTCGACGGAGTGCGGCCTCTCTCCTATACTCAACTTATGATGCAGTGAAACAGGTGCGGTTTACTTAAACAGAGGGACGCTTATCGCCTGCTGCCTCTAGTTGCATTTACGTCATGCTCATCTGGAAAATTTCTACCGCTCCGATTAAAAATTTCGTTGATGATAGTCATCATAATTGACATGGATTACTCTCCCCTTTTGCGATTGCACCTCCCTGTCGGTTGGCACCGCTGATTTCCGCAAGAGCCCTTGGCCATGAATTTCAGACGGTACGCCGGGAGAGCGCATACCTGACAAGGCCGCCCCTCCAGAATTGGGCTTAGCCCGCTCGCCCTTCCTTGCCGGTCACATGCCCCCTCGGCGGCCTCCATCGAAGCGACGGAAATAGCGGACAGTGCTTTCTTCTGGAAATAATGAGGCCGAGTCGCTTGCCTGATGGCTGAACCGACACGAGCAGCAGTCCATCATGGACCAAGCATTTCAGAGAAAACGCGCCGAAATGGTTGTAATGTATCACCGACATAGCTGCAGACGAAATTCCAACCGCTCGCCCCCGTAAATTAACATAGGCATTGCTGATGAAATGTGCATATCTCAGGATATGTCGAGTGAGCAGCCTTTCTGCCCGATTACCCTTCGGTTCGCTGCTGCGGTAGCCCGCAGAAGAAGCGAAGGGACCGGCATGTGGAATGATGAGCGGCAAAGCGCGGCAGATGCTCTTGAAATGTTGGCGCGAAATCTTGAGGCAACCGCAGCGGAAATGGAACGGGGTTGGCGAGGAGAACCTCCCGAGGAAATGATCTAGCGCTCGCCCCATGGAAATCACGGCTGCGAACGGGCAGGATATCATCCTGCTTCTCGTCGAACCCAAAGACTGACAGCATCCGACCTAGTGCTGATCCGACCGGCGCCCGGCCTATTCCGACACTCCCGAACTCAAAGCCTATCCTCAAGCGCAGTCCTTCACTCAGGAAGCAGATCGCACAGTTTCAGGGTGACCGCTCCGCACCAGAAGAACAGGAACGTCAGGGTAGACAATTCTAATAGACACGCCACAGCGATCCATGATCGTTGCGCGATAGGCAACAAGTGTCACTTTCGATTTGTAGCCGTTGCCAGATAGAAGCCTATATCGCTGTGAGCGACCGAAAGCCCCAAAGGCGCTGCCCCAGCAATCTCGACCGGCCATTCGCCGAGCTTCGTCAGCAAGCCTGTTTTCCCAACCGCATTGCCACACGTGGTTGTCCGCTCTCCCCCCCACTGAGCAGCCTAAGCTTACAGGAAAATCGGCGCTGATCGCCCTGCTGACCTCGCCTGATCTGCAGCCTTTGCACGGCCCCGAAGCCCCGGCGAGCCGTTGAACAACACCACCCATCGATGTCGCAAATTGCTTGTAAGAGCCGAAAAGCCGTCATGCTACGTTGAACAAAATTTCCCATCACACACCCAGCCCGCGAGAAGAAATTTGAATATCCCTGCACACCTCTCGTATAGCAGCAATCATATAAAATTCACCTTCCCGAAATAATCTGAGAATTATTCTTATAGGAGAATTTTATGTCAACGATCGTAACAGAATTCGATCTGGCCACATCTTCCAGTTCGTCAACGCCTAGCGCGGCGGCGAAAGCAAAAAGCCAGCGGGCAGATTTCGCTAAAGTTTTGGCGGAATTCAACAAGGCCGCCACCGAGACGCAATATGAACGAATCCGCGATGGCATTTTGAAAAAGCACAAAATGACCGAACAGGAATATAGCGTCCTGACCGGCCCCGAAAAAGACAAGATTAACGATGAAATTCAGGAAGCAGTCAAGCGGGCCGCCCTGCAAAGCCGCGGCATGAGCGCGACTGCCGCATCCAGTGTGGCTGCAAACGGCCTGCTGGCATAAAATTCAGCACCATCAGCTGACTGGCTCTTGTCCAGTTTGCAGACATATCCGCTGACAAAGCGGCCTGTCATCGATCCATCGAATGCCACCCTCTATTCGCCAGACTACAAAATTTATTGCCAGGCAGGCAGGAAGCGTGATGTAACAGCAGCCAAACTAAGCATCTGCTCATCGATCGCCACAGGATTACAGATTCGGCATGATTACCCGCCTCGCCGTTGCCGGCTATCGATCCTTGCGGGATGTTGTGCTGGAACTGGGCCAGTTAACGCTCATCACCGGTGGCAATGGCAGCGGCAAGTCCAGCCTCTATCGCTCGCTTCGGCTGCTGTCTGAAGCGGCACAGGGGCGATTGATTTCCACGCTGGCAGCCGAGGGCGGCCTCCTCTCGGCCCTGTGGGCCGGGCCGGAAAATTTCAGCAAGGCCATGCTGCACGGTGAGACGGCGATCACCGGCACGGTCCGTTCGGCGCCCTACAGCCTTCGTCTTGGCTTTTCAGGCGCGGATTTCGGCTATGCCATCGATCTGGGGCGCCCCGAACCCATGTATCCCTTCCAGCGCGACCCCGAAATCAAGGTCGAGGCGATGTGGACCGGCGAAGTCCTGGGCCGCACCAATCTCTTTGCGGAAAGGCGCGGCCAAGCCGTCCGGTTGCGCCGGGCCGAGAATGGCGAATGGCGCGAGGCATTGACCAATCTGCTGGCCTTCGACAGCATGGTCACCCATTGCGCCGATCCGGTCGACGGCCTCGAACTGTTGCTGATGCGCGAACGGATGCGCAACTGGCGTTTCTACGACAATCTTCGCACCGATGCCGATGCCCCGGCGCGGCGGCCGCATGTCATGACCTATACGCCCGTGTTGGGCAGCGATGGCGCAGATCTGGCCGCTGCCATCGCCACCATTCAGGCCATCGGCGATGGGGAAGCCTTTGGCGATGCCATCGATGACGCTTTCCCCGGTTCCGCCATTCATGTCGAGGGTGAGGATTATGGCGTGGTGACCATGCATCAGCGCGGCCTGCTGCGCCCCTTCGAGGCCAAGGAACTGTCCGACGGCACGTTGCGCTATCTGCTGCTGGTCACCGCCTTGCTCTCGCCCCGCCCGCCCGAGATCATGATCCTCAATGAACCGGAAGCGAGCCTGCATCCCTCACTGCTGGAGGCTTTGGCGCGCCTGCTGGTCGAAGCCGCGCGCCGTAGCCAGATCGTGCTGGTCTCTCACAGTGAAAGGCTGATCGCGGCGCTGCGCCAGAGCCGTGGCCTGCATGAGATCGCCCTGTCCAAGCGATTGGGCGAGACCCAGATCGAGGATCACGACGCCCCGCGCTGGATCTGGCCAAAGCGATGACACAGGGCCGATGGCCCGCTTCCCCTGCCCGGGCTTTCATCCCTTGCGATATGCCCTCACCGTAGCGGAAGCGCGTTGATCACGTGCCGCCTGTGCAACATCCCGGGTGACGATCGCCTGCCCCACCGGAAAGAGCGCCAAGCCCGCCAGTTTGAAATGCTGGAGCCCGAACGGGATGCCGATGATCGTGATGCAATTGGCAACGCCCCAGAGGACATGACCAAGCGCCAGCCAGAAACCTGCGCAAGCAAACCAGATGATGTTGCCCAAAACACCGATCGAACCGGTGCCCAGATCATCCCGCCCGGTCAGGTCACGGCGATTGATGGCTTCCCTGCCAAAGGGCAGGAACGCCATCTGGCCGATGACGAAGCAGGCTCTCGCCCATGGCAGCCCCACGATGGTGATGGCCGCGACAGCGCCGAAAAACCACCAGCCCAGCCCCATCCAGAAGCCATTGAGGACAAACCAGAGAAAATTGGCCACCATGCGCATTGGCTTACCCCTGTTGCTCGATGCAGGCTGGCAGGAAGTTGGCGCCTTGTCACCCTCAATGGGGCGGGCCAGCTTCGCCCTTCCCCGCAGACCCGGCAACCTTGATGGTCTTATCCGTCGATCGATCTGGGCGGCAGAGGCGCACGCCAACCGTAATAGATGGCCATCAGGCGCAAAAACAGGCACAGGCCCGCCCCGGGAAGCACCGTGTAGATCGACGGAATGCCCAGAAAAGAGCCACCCGCCACGATAGCGCCCGCAGCCAGCGCGGCCAGCGCGTAAAGATCGGCACGCAGCACAAAGGGGATCTCGCCGCTCAGCACATCGCGAACCATGCCGCCACCGATGCCGGTCAGCATCCCCATCAGCGCGCTCATCACGGGATTGATCCCGAACTCCATCGCCTTTTGCGTCCCCACCACAGCAAACAGGGCCAGACCCACCGCATCGAGGCACTGCATCATATTGGGATGTTTCGCGATCCGGGGAGACCAGAAGAAGGTGGCCAGACCCGAGATCATGGCGATCAGGAAATAATGGATATCCCGCATGGCAGCAGGAGGAATGGCGCCGATCAGCACATCGCGCATCATGCCCCCGGCCACCGCCACCACAAAGGCGAGGAACAGGACACCGAACAGGTCGAAGTTCTTGCGAACGCCCAGCAAGGCGCCGCTCACCGCGAAGGCGATGGTGCCCAGCGCATCAAGCACGTTGATCGTTACGGAAAGCAGATGTTGGTTCACAATCGGGTCGCTTATCGAGGTTATTGTGCGGGCGCCAGCCATGCGAGGGCAGCACTGACCATGGCCTTGAGGCCGATCTGAAGCGTCGGGTCCAGCACCGGCGCGAAATCCGGAGCATGATTGGCGGGCAATGTGTCCACCGCACCGCGTGACCGGGCTTCGGCATAGAGATCGGGATCGATGCCGCCCACCACCCAGAACACCGAAGGGCTGTCCCATGCGGTGCCGAAGAGCCCGAAATCCTCGCTGGCTGTTGCGGGAGGGATTTCGCTCACCGCTTCCGTGCCGAAGGTGCCTTCCAGCGCCGCAACGACGCGCCGGGTCGCCTGTTCATCGTTGCGGGTGATCGGAAACTGGCTGAGGACCGAAATATCCGGTTTGCGCGTGGCCCCGGAGGCATCGGCTTCAGCCTCGACGATGCGGCGGATGGCGCCCAGCACGCGGTCGCGGACCTCTTCCTTGAAGGTGCGCACATTCAGCCGCAGCAGCGCTTGATCGGGGATGACATTCTCGCTGCGCCCGGCCTGCAGCGCCCCCACCGTCAGCACGGCGGAGTCCGTCATGGCAACCTCACGCGCAACGACCGTCTGCAGGCGCATCACTGTCGAGGCTGCCATCACCACCGGGTCGATGCTCTTTTGCGGCATCGATCCATGGGCGCCGCGGCCATAGAGCGTCACCTCCCAGCTGTCGCCGGCCGACAGGATGGTGCCTGTCCGCCAGCCGAGATGCCCGGCGGGCAAGGGCATGACGTGCTGGGCCAGCGTCACGTCGGGCCGGGGGAAACGCTTCACCATGCCATCCTCGATCATGGCCCGGGCGCCCTGCCCGGTTTCCTCGCCCGGCTGGAACACGCAGAGCAGCGTGCCGCTCCATCCCTCGGGATGCGAGGCCAGTTGATGGGCAACCCCCATCAGCCAGGTGACATGCATGTCATGCCCGCAGGCATGGGCGATAAACGTGTCCTGCCCGAACCGGTCGACGCCCTCTTTCGCGCTGGCATAGGGCAGGCCGGTCGTTTCGCGCAGCGGCAGGCCGTCCATATCGGCGCGCAGCAGCACGGTCGGGCCATCGCCATTGCGGATCAGGCCCACAACGCCCGTGCCGCCCAACTGCTCGGTGACCTCAAAGCCCAGGTCACGCAGCCAGCTTGCGGCAATGCCTGCGGTCCGGGCTTCCTGCATCGAGAGTTCGGGATTGGCATGAAGATCGCGATAGATGTCGCGCAGACGCTCCAGCAGAGCATCTGAAGGTGTGGTGAGCGGGCTTTCGCCGGTGCTGCTCGTCATGGCCTAGGCAACCTGATTGAGGTTTGCGCTCTCTTGCGCGGGCTCGGGAGCGTTGCACCATGCCAGCAATTCCCGGGCGATGCGCAGGGCGGCCTCTTTGGGCAAGGCATCCTCATGCTCGATCAGGGCCAGCAGATTCAGCACATGCATGCGCAAGGCATCGTCAGCATGGGTGCCATCCGCGCAATGGGTGCAGTGGCTGCCGTTGCCATAAAAGGGAAGAAGCCCGGAGCGCGTTTCTCCGGATCGTGAAAGGCTGGCGCTCATCAGGAGGCTCCTTCTTGTTGGCCGTCATATCTACCGCCAAACCGCAAGCCGTGCAAATGCAAGCATGGAGCAAAGTCCGCACGGAGGTCACGCAAGCGAGGCATGCGGCGCCCTCTGGGCCAGGCCGTAGACCTCCGGCAAGATCGACCTTCCGGCAACTCTGCATGCCTTGGGCAGCATGGACGGCAACAATCATGATTTTGACGTGACCACAGATCGCGGACTGTCTAAAAGATAAAAACCATCATTTACCGCTGACAAAGCTGTCCATCACTGTTCGGAATTCTCTTCCTTATAGCTGCCATTTTTTCATATGGTCACAACCTGATGGATAGAGATAAGCATTTTAAATAAGATGAAAATCCCTGCATCGATCAAACACTTGATGGATTACTTCTCCGGCGCTTCTTCAATAACCTTCTGGAAACTCCAAAAACCCTGCAAATACCTTGAAATTCAGACCATCTTCCTCCAACTTTCTGCATCTTATTTGAGGAAGCTTCGCATCTGGCTTGCGAGGAATTGAGGATCTTCCTCGGGAATGAAATGCCCCACATCCGATTTCACCACTCTGAGATCGCTTGTGCGGGCGGAAAGAACGCTCTTCAACCATCCATACCCCGGGCCGCCGACGGCCAGCACCGGCATGGCCAGTTTCGAATAGCTCTCATCATCGACAATGTCCTGCGGGAAAGCCTGATACCACGCATCTCCGGCGCGGATCGCATCCTTGCTGGTATAGGCAGACTGGTACACCGCGCGATCCAAAGCATCGATGCTCGCCTCATCACGGGTGAGATAGTGGAAGAACCAGTCCTGAGCGTAACGGATGCGACCGTCAGCCAGCAGTTGCTCCGGCAGACCCTTGACCTGATGGAAGGCGAACCACCAGACATAGGCGGTCGAGCCATCACCAACCTTATCGCCAAAAGTACCGACGCCGGGCAACATGGGCCAGCTCTTCAGGCTGTTATCGGGCGGCGCAACATCCACCAACACCAGCTTGCGCACCAGATCGGGCCGGGTCGCGGCGAGTGAGAAAGCCACCATCGAACCGATGTCATGCCCAGCCACATCGGCCTTGTCCGCGCCCAAACTGCGGATCAGCGCGCCAATATCTGCTGCCATGGTCTTCTTGTCATAGCCGCTCTCAGGCTTGTCAGACCCGCCCATGCCGCGCAAATCGACCGCGACTACGCGGTGTGTCCGGGCCAGTTCGGGCATGATCTTGTGCCATTCCCACCACGTTTCGGGCCAGCCGGGCAGCAGCACAAGCAGGGGCCCCTTGCCGCCAATGACATAATGCAGGCGAATGCCATTGATCTGCGCCGTCGTGCTGGAAAAATCGCCGAGCCGGGCGGCAAGAGCGGCATCGGAGACGTCGACTGTGACAGCCGGAACCGGCTGCGCGTGAAGCGCCGAAGTCGCAAAGCCAGCGGTCATGGCCATTGCGGTGATGATCCTGCGAAATCGTGTCATATCAGCACCTCGCATCTCGTTCTGTCCGGCTGGTGCCAGACCCATGTCATGTCAGAAGACTTCAAGGACAGGCCCAGCCCGGACCTGCGGTCAAAACGTGATGCACGCGCATCACTGCGTGGAGCGCAGGCGCCCCGCCTTGATGGGCTATCCGTCCGGCGCGAAAACCAGCTCGATCTGCGAACCCCATGGTGTGAGCATATAGACCCAGCGCGATCCGTCCGGGCCAGTCGCCGGAGCGTTCAGCACGGGCAGGCCAAGGCGTCGAACTGCGGCCAGCGTGGCCTCCGGATCATGAGCCTTGAAGGCGATATGGGTTTCGGCAGCATCATCTTCATGAGGTCGCGCGCGAGACATCAGGGGCCCGGCATATTGGAACAGTTCGATTTTCGACCCGTCAGGTTCCTGCAGCATCACCATACGCTTGAGGCGGCTTGAGGCATGCCAGTGAAAGCGCCTCTTCCATGCGGGGCTGATCGGCGCCGGGCGCACATCCGTCAGAACATGCGTACCGAAAAGCTGCGCGAAGAAGGCGATGGCCCGATCGGCATCAGGGACGTTGATGCCCACATGGTCGATGCCCGTCACGGCCAGCGGCCCGGTCTGCGCATCAGCGGGCACGGGGGCCGCCACCATCAAGGCCGCGATCCCGAGGGGCCGCCAGATCACCCCCTTCATCGCAGACCGCGCAATGAATTACGCAATTCGGACACGAAAATTTCCGGCTGCTCGAAGGCCGCAAAATGGCCGCCATGTGCCGTCTCGTTCCAGTAGATGATGTTCGCATAGAGCCTCTCGCCCCATTTACGCAGCGGGCGATAGAGTTCACCGGGAAACACGCTGACGGCAACCGGCAGATCCAGCTTCTGAGGCGTGAAATCGGTCGCGAAGCTCTCCTGATAGAGCCGGGCCGAGGACGCGCCGCTGTCTGTCATCCAGTAAAGCATGATGTTGTCGAGGATCTCGTCGCGCGACAGGACCGTCTCCGGCTGATGGCTGGTGTCGGTCCATTCGCCCAGTTTCTCGTAGATCCACGCCGCCTGCCCGGTGGGCGAATCCGCCAGCGCATAGCCGATGGTCTGCGGGCGCGTGCCCTGCAGCTTGGCATAGCCCGACATATCCTCGGCAAAATTCACCAGCCGGGCGATGGAGGCTTTCTCATCCGCATCGGGCTCGCCCACGATCGGCGGCGGGAAGAGGATCGGCAGGTTGAGATGGACGCCCACCAAACCCGGTACATGCTGCTTGGCCATCCAGGTGGTGACGCCCGCGCCCCAGTCGCCGCCCTGCGCAACATAGCGCGTGTAGCCCAGCCGCCCCATCAGCGTGCCCCACGCCCGCGCGATACGGGGCAGCCCCCAACCCCGCTCTGCGGGCTTGTCGGACAGGCCATAGCCGGGCAGCGAGGGGATCACCACATGGAAAGCATCCTTGGCCGACCCGCCATGAGCCTCGGGATCGGTCAGAGGCCCGACCACCTTGAGGAACTCCACGATGGAGCCCGGCCAGCCATGCGTCAGAATGATCGGCATGGCATCGGCATGTTTCGAACGGACATGGATGAAATGGAAGCCCAGCCCATCGATCTGCGTGCGATACTGCGGCAGCGCGTTGAGGCGCTTTTCAAGGCGCAGCATATCGTAATGATCGCGCCAATAGGCGACCAGCGCCTGCACATCACGCAGCGGTGCACCCTGCGACCAGTCACTGACGGTTTCCCTGTCAGGGAACCTCGCCATCGTCAGGCGGCGCTTGAGATTGGCCAGTTCAGCCCGATCGAGCGTCAGGCTGAAAGGCGTGATCGCCGATGTGGCCGGAGCAAGGCCAACCGGCTGAGCCAAGGCTGTCTCGGACCATGCTCCCGTCACCATGGCGGCAGATCCCAGACTCAGAGCGCTGCCTTGCAACAGCATCCGGCGGGAGGGGGAGAGATCGAAGATTCCGGTTGAGGATCGGGCGGTCATAAGGCCTCCAGGGATGTCTGTGTTGAACGCAAAATGTGGATGAGGCGGCGCGGTATTCTCCGGGAGCCACCGCCGGGCGTGTGAAGACCAAGGGTTCGCCACGACCGGGCAAAGCACTGAACCAAGAAATTGAATAATATCGGCAAATTGACGATCCCATGCCAAGCCGCACCCGCCAGCTGCGCTATGCCTGCCGCGATCACATCCGCTTCATCAGGGGTAAGGCGGAGCACCATGGCGATGGCCGTGATCGACCATGCCTCCATGCGGCGGCGCACCGTCACGAGCCGCGCCTTCCCACCGCACCGCCCACATCTCCCGGCCCGCCCAAAGGCGCCAGAGTGAGAGCAAGCGCCAGCGTAAGGATGGCCGTCACCAGACCATCCTCGGTCGCGCTGTAAAACAGCCACCCTGTCAGCCCCAGCGCAAGGGCGCCTGCGATGGTGAGAAGAGGAAGCTTGAAGGCGGCCATGATCGGGTCCCTTGATCCGGTATGGCGATCATCCTCGGGCATCGCATGGAGCGGAGCCATCCTACCTGCGGCTCCCGCCGACATACCTGCGTATGAGGCATGCAGCTTCAGGTAGACTGGCCGCCGGGCACCATTCGCGGGATCATCCGGCCTTCGACACCGGAAAGGACACCGCCATGAAACGAACGAAGCTGCATCATGCTTTGAGCTTGCTGGTTCTCACGGGTCTGGGCGGCGCATGGGGTGGACCAGAGCTTGCCGCACAGCCGGCCATTGCCGTCACCGGACATGCCGGAACGAGGCAGCAGGTTGACGTGCAGACGCGGGCCATCTCGCGGCAACACGATCGCCAACTGGCCCGCTTCGAGGATGCGGTCTGCATCTCCGTCAGCGGACTCGAAGGGCCCTACAACGAGGTTGCCGTGCGCCGGATCGCCAGCGATGCGCGGGACGCGGGGCTGCATGTCGACAAGGCCGGGTGCCACCCCAACATCGTCATCGTGATTGCCAAGGATGCCCGGAAAGAACTGGAGCGCCTGTCGCATGATGATGGCGCCGCCAGAAGCCTCGGCATGGAGGTCAAGGATCTGGTCAGGCTGGCGGACACGCCGGGGCCTGCCTATGTCGCCACGATCACCGCGATGCGCGGCAAGGACGGCGCTCAACCGCATGTCGGAACCCTCACCCGCAAGGATGAAACCGAACTTATCGGCCATGACGTGTCGATCATCGACCAGCCCGCACGCTATGACATCACCGCCGTGCTGATGGTCCTTGAGAGTTCAGCCACGCTTGGCAAAACGCTGCAGCAGATCGCCGACTATGCCGCGTTCAGGACGCTGTCAGACCTCAACGGTGATGCGACCGAGACCATTGTTCCGAGCATCCTCACCCTTTTTCGCGACAAGGCTCCTGCCCAAGGCTTGACCGACTATGATCGCGCCTATCTGGCAGGCCTCTACCGCGGCAGCTCGGCGATGACCGCCAATGCCAGGGTGGAGGAGATCACTTCGGCCTTTATGCGCGGGGCCGGGAAATAGGATCTGGCCTCCCCTACCGCCATGGCATGGTGAAAGCAAAGCTCGCGCCCCCCGCCGGGAGATTGCGGGCCTGAATTTGCCCGCCATGAGCTTCCACGATGGTTTTGGCCACCGAAAGCCCCATGCCCATGCCTTCCGCCTTGGTGGTGTAAAAGGCGTTGAACACCTGCTCCCTTCCCTCACTCGGCAAGCCGGGGCCGGTGTCGCTCACCGCAATGGCGATATGCTCGCCCTCCAGCCAGCTGCGCACCATGATCGAGCGCGTCCCCTCCGCCTGCGCCGCCATCGCCTGCGCGGCATTGACCAGCAGGTTGATGATCACCTGCTGAAGCTGTACGCGGTCGGCGGTGATATCGGGCAGATCGGGCGCCAGTGTGACGGACAGCTCCGCCCCCAGATTGGCCAACTGCCAACGGGTGATGGCGATCGATTCCTCGACGATCTCATTGGGCGAAAAGACCGTCCTTTCCCCCGATCCCTTGGTCGCCATCTTGCGGGTCCGCGCGATGATCTGCGAGGCCCGCGTGCTCTCCGAGATCATTCGCGTGATGGCGCAGACCGCCTCCTCCAGATCGGGCTCGGCCCGGCGCAGCCAGCGCAGCGCCGCATTGCCGTTGGTGGCGATGGCAGCGAGCGGCTGGTTCACCTCATGCGCGATGGAGGCGGTCAACTCGCCCAGCGCGGCGATGCGCGCGGCATGGACCAGATCGGCATTGGCCTGTGCCAGCGCTTTTTCGCGGGCGATGCGCTCGCTGATGTCCATGATGGCGAAGGTGCCTGCGGGCGACGCCACCACCTGCCGGGGAAAGGCCGTGCTGATATGGACGGGAAAGCATGTGCCATCGGCGCGGGTCATCACCGTCTCGCCCTCGAAACCGCGTGCGCCGGTCAGATAGGCGATGAGATTGTCCTCAAGGAATGGCTCGCTCTGCGGCGGGCACCAGCGGCCGAAGGGCGTGGCCAGCGCCTCGCCACGCGAAACGCCAAACACCTCTTCGGCCCTGCCATTGAGATTGAACACCTGACAGCGATCGAGCGAGGTCCGCACAAAATCGGGATGGCTGCGGATATAGGCGACCGGATCGTCGATCCCCTGCTCGCTCAGGCTGGCGAGCCAGGCGTGGACGCCCGACAGATCGATCTCCCAGAAGGCCACCGCCGTGGCATCGAAGACCCGGTGATAGCGATGCGACTGGGGCGCGATATCCACCACCAGCACGAAGAACCCCTCGACCAGACCGCCCGGCCCTGTCTTCGGCACATAGCGGATGGCGGCCTCCCGCGCGGTGCCATCGCGGTGCGGGACGCTTGCCTCGAAGGAGACGGTCTGGCCGCTTGCCACCATCGCCAGATGCTCACGCCGCGTTTCATAGGCCGCCTCGCCCAGCATCTCGCGCATGGTCAGGCCGACCAGCGTGGCAGGCTCGCGCCCATACCATTCACGGTGATGGGCATTGGCAAAGCGGCAGACATGGCCAGTGTCGAAAAAAGAGACAAGCGCCGGCATGAGGTCCAGGCTGAGGCTGGCGAAATCCGTGGTATCCAAGGCTGGTGAACTCATGTCCTGTGTTTCCGCCCGTCCACCCCGAGCCGGGCCCGGCGCGGGACAAACAGGCAGACCTCCTGATGCTGCGGACCATAGGCGCTTCTCAAAGCGTTTGTCTCTCATCCCCGCGTATGATTTCCATCGCGGCCGCTTTGGACCATGGAATGACCTTGGCGCCCCTTCCTGATGGCGCCACACAGGAGCTGAATTTGTGACCGATATCCCGGTTATCGCTATCGTGGACGATGACGCAGGCATGCGCCAGTCGCTGGATGGCCTGATTCGGAGCCTGGGTTACCGCGCCACGCTGTTCGAAAGCGCGGAGGCCTTCCTTGGCGCTCCCGAAGCGAAAAGCTGCCAATGTGTCGTGAGCGACCTGCAGATGCCGGGCGGCATGGACGGCATCGAGCTGGCACGGGCGGTGGACGACAGGCTGCAGGGCAGAGTGATCCTGATCTCGGCCTTTCTCGACGATGCCGTTCAGGAGCGCGCGCTGGAAGCCGGGGTCTACCGCTTTCTGCGCAAGCCTTTCGATGGCGAGGAGCTGGTCGGCTGCATCGAGGCCATGCTGGAAGCCTGAGCCGCCTTATAACGAAAGGCCCGCGAACCAGGGCTGCAGAACATAGGCCCGCCGCGCCGGAATCCGCAGGCTAACGACAGTGCCTGCAGTGTTTCCCGGCTGGATCGTTAGCTTGGCGCCGATCGATGCGGCTCTCTCGTGCATACCCGTCAAACCCAGCCCGGGGCGAGCCTGCTCGCAGGGGATGCCGATGCCATCATCGGTGATGGTGACCTCCAGCCAGCGCGGATGAAAACGGACGACCAGCGCGATATGGTTGGCCCGCGCATGACGGGCGGCGTTAAACAGAGCCTCGCTGACGATTTCCCGGGCCTCAAGCGCGGCGGAGGCCTGCATCGCCCTTGCTTCGCCCTCTATGTCGAAACTGCGGCCCGTACCGGCAGGGAAAGCCGCGTCATCGAGCAGGCGCTGCAGATCGGCGACAAGGTCCGGCGTCTGATCCGCAATACGCAGACCCAGCACCCGGCTCTTGCCCTCGGCGATCAGGCCGTCGGCACGGTCCAGCGTCTTGTCCAGCAACGCGCGGTTGGGATCATCCTTGCGCATCCGGCTCGCCACGGACTGAACACGCAGCACCAGCCCCTGCACGCCTTGCAGCAGCGTGTCATGCAGATCGCGCGCGATTCGCTCGCGCTCATTGGCCCGTTCGGCGGCCCGGTTGCGCATCTGACGCGCCACCAGCCCCACCCGCCAGCGATAGAGCAGCCATGCCGCAACCCCGGCCAGCACAAGGCACAGCCCCCGGAACCACATGGTCTGGTAAAAATAGGGCTGGATGACCAGATCGAGCGTAGCCCCCTTCGCGTTCCAGTCACCATCCTTGTTCGCTGCCGTGACCTGGAAATGGTAGGAACCGGGGCCAAGGCTGGTGTAGCTGGCAGAGCGCGTGCTTCCCCCATCGACCCAGCCCTGATCCACGCCCGACAGCCGGTATCTGAACCGCATATGGGTGGGATCAACGAAGCTGAGCGCGGTGAAATCCACCTTGAGCCGTGCCGTCCCGGCCGGCAGGACGATCCGGGGCTGCGGGCCATATCGCTGCCTGTCCACCTGCAGGCCGGTGATCATCACCGGCGGCGCGGCACGGTTGAAACGCGCGTCATGGGGATCGTAAACCGCGATGCCGCCATTGGTGGTGACCCAGACCCGCCCCTCACGATCCGCCGTGATGTTGGACATGTTGATGAAGCTCGGAGGGCCGGGCAAGCCGTCCGACAGACCGAAAACATCGAAAGCGGGCCGAAAGCCGGGATCGAGGAAGGCACGCTCCAGATCCTTCGTGCGAAAGCGCACCATGCCCTTGTCGGTCTGGAGCCAGGTATCGCCCTGCTCTGTCTGCACGATGCCGCTGGTGATGCTGAGCGCCGGAAAGCGGTCGCGGTGCAAGGTGCGGAAGGCTTTGCCATCATACTGAACCAGCCCGCGGTCGCCCCCCAGCAGCAGGTAATGCGGCGCCTGATACATCACCTCGATCATGCCGAGCGTCATGTCCTGCTGCTTCCAGAGCTGCTGCGTGTGAACCCCGTCCGTGCGCCACAGGCTGCCATGCCCGACATAGGCCAGCACCTGCCCCTGCCCATCCGGCAGGACGTTGATGACGCCCCAGCCGCTGTCTTCGCCCAGCGCGATCACCCGCGCGCCGGACGGCCCCAACAGCATCAGCCCGTGCTGATCGCCAACCCACAGCCGCCCCCGGTCATCCTCGACACAATGGCCGCCATTGGTGAGTTTCCCGAGATTCTGGGTTCCCGCCATCGAAACCCATTGGCGCCCGTCGCCGCCGAGCAGGGCCAGCCGGTCACGCCCTTGCGGAAGCCACACGCTACCTTTCGCGCCCGGGCAGGGCACAAATTCCTCGGGCAGGGTCACAGGCTGCTTCAGCAGGCGGCCATCCGTCCCCGTCCGATAGAGGTCGTGCCCATGGCGCAGCCAGACCGCGCCCGCGCCATCGCGGATCGCATAGGGCGGCGAAACGGCGTGGCCATCCTCGGGGGCCTCCACCATCATCGGCCTGAAGGCGGAGGGGCTGAAGCGCTCCAGGCCGCGATTGGTCCCCAGCCAGAGATTGCCTTCCCGGTCGACCAGAGCGGGCAGATCGTGCTGATTCTCGCTCAGAATGGGCAGGCGATAGGGGCTCTTCCATAAGGTGCCCAGCCGTTGCGCGCCTTGCCCCTCTGCGAACCCATAGCGCCTGATCTGATTGTCATCCTCGACCGACCAGAAGGCATGCGGCCCATCAAAGATGACCCTGCCGCCCATCTTCACCGCAGGCCGGGGCAAGGACGGCCCGATATGCGCCAAGGCTGCTCCTGAATCTGGCAACAGGCGACGGATCGCCTTGCGGGTGATCAGCCAGACCGCGCCGTCGCCATCGGTGGCAAGGCTGGCATCGACCAGCGGCTCGGGGGTGATCTGCCTGATGATCTTCTGCGTCGGGGAGACCATGAAGAGACGGTCATGGAACAGCATCCACAGGGCGCCATCCTTGCCCTCGGTCACATCATTGACCCAACTGGTGAAAGGCAGGCTGACCCAGCTTTCCCACCGCCCCGCCGTCAGACGGGCAAGGGTCAGATCGCGGCCATCGCCCGTGACGGCCCAACCGGGCCCCGTGCCAGTGCCTATGCCAATGCCACGCATGTAGAAAACCGTGTGGTAAGGCAGATGATCGACCGGCCGGTGCTGCCCTTTGCGGTAAAGCGAGATGCCGCCCCACTCATGCCCAACCCAGAGATCGCCATCCTTCGTCGCCAACAGGGAGAGGATGCCATCGGCCTGCAGCGGGTGCGGACTGGAGGGCGGCATCTGTTCGAAGCTGACCCCGTCATAGCGATAGAGCCCGTTGCTGGTGCCGATCCAGATCATGCCGTCAGGCGTCTGGGCGAGCGCCCGTATCCCGCTCGGCGCGCCTTCCTCGCTGCCGGAAAAATGCCGCTGCCAGGCCAGCGGGTGATCATCGCCGCTGGAACGGACCACAGCAGGCACAAGCCAGAGCAGCAGGCAGGCGCAGAACGCAAGAAGCGCCGCCCTCGCCTTCAAGCCGGATGCCTGTTTAAACCGGAGTATGGATGCCGCGTCAGCCAAGGTTGCCGGGTCAGATCTCGATCATGCCGCGCTTGATCGCCTGCGTGACGGCATGGGTGCGATCCGCGACTTTCAGCTTGGCAAAGGCGCTCTTGAGATGAGCCTTCACGGTTTCTTCCGAGATGCCAAGCCCTCCGGCCACCTCCTTGTTGGACTGCCCCCGCGCCACCAGCGACAGCACGGCAATTTCCCGGTCACCCAGAGGACGGTCCGCGATATGCGATGCCAGATCCTGCGCGACATCGGGATCGACATAGGTCGCGCCGCCAGCCACCTTGCGGATGGCCTCCAGCATATCCTTGCGCAGGCTGCTCTTGAGCATGTAGCCAGAGGCGCCGGCAGCCAGCGCGCGAGACGCCTGATTATCGCCCGGATAGGTCGTGAGCACCAGAATCTTCGCGGCGGGTGCTTCGGCCATGATGGTGGCGATTGCCTGCAGCCCGTTGAGCCCCGGCATCTGGATATCCATCAGGATCACATCGGGCCGCAGGGCGCGAAACTGCTCGACAGCCTCCATGCCATCGGCAGCCTCGCCGATCAGGGCCATATCCTCCTCATTCTCAAGGATGGCGGCCACGCCTTCACGGATGATGAGATGGTCATCGACGATGAGAATACGAATCATGTGAAGCGCGCCCGCGAGATCAGTGGTTGGCCGTGCTGCGCTTCATGCAGGGCGAGCCCTGCGGACCATGCGCGAACAATCGGGGCCGGTTCTGGCGGCATGCCTGTCGAAAGGCAAGCCGCCCCAGCACCCGCAGCCTTTTCTCCGTGAGCGAAAACGCTCTCTTTGCCGGATCAGGCGACCTTCCCGCGCGGATCGTCGATATGCATCTTGCCGACATCATAGCGGATGCCCTGCCGGTCGAGGATGCGCACCGTCTTCACCACCGTCGAGAGGGCGGTCAGGAAGCTTTCGGCGTTTTCGTGATGCTCATAGGCCTCCTGGTCCGCCCAGCCTTCCAGCAGATGGAAAGTGTTGGGATCGGTGAGATCCTGAGCGAAAGCGTAATAGATGCAGCCGGGCATCTTTTGCGCCGCGGTCATTTCCGGCACGACAGCGGCGATAAAGGCATCTCGGTCATCGGGATGAACGCGATAATAGGCGCTGACGAGGATTTGCGTCGGCAGCGTTTTGTCATGATCGGCCATTGGGGGTTCCTTTGTGCGACGTGCCGCAACCAAGGCGGCACTTCCGAAGAGGCCCTGAAAATAGGGCGCGCGGCGCAAAAGCGTCCATTCATACGCGTGTATGACCGGCCATCACCCGCGTATGGCTGCCTTTTCCCCGCGCTTTCCCGATGCTGCTGCCAACAGCCAAGGAAGGACTTCGCCCATGAACGACACTGCCACCCAAGCCATGTCCGCCAATGAAAAACTCATTCGCGACCTCTATGCCAGCGCCGAGGCCAATGCGAAGGACACCGCCCATTTCGTCTCGCTCTTTGCGCAAGACGGCTATTTCTGGGACGTCAGCGCCGGGCAGAAATATTATGGGCAGGACATCGGCCTGACCGTCGATGTTTACGCCGCCGCCTTTCCCGACATGCATCGTGAACTCTACAGCCTCTATGAAAGCGGCGATGTGATCGTGGTGGAACTGTCGCTCAATGGCACCCATCGCGGCGACCTGCCGATGAGCGCGGGCACGCTGCCCGCCACGGGCAAGGAAATCCACGCCCCCTGCTGCGACGTGTTCCATCTGGAAGATGGCAAGGTGAAGTCCTTCCATTGCTATGTCGCCGTGCCGATCCTGCTCGGCCAGCTTGGCGTGATGGGCAATCTTGAGGCCGCCTTGAAGGCCTGACCCCTCCGCAGGCCTGCCCGCTTCGGGGCGCATCGATCACAGCGATCGATGCGCCCTTTTTCGTGACCCGATCCGCCATGATCATACACAGGTATGATCCACGGAAACCTTCAGATCAGAACCATCAACCCGCGTCTGATCCCCTTCCCTCGCCGCCAATCCTAAACAGATCCGGCAACGAAGGAAGGAACCCCACCATGCCCCCCATCGACACCTTGCCAGCCGGAGCCCCGCTCTCCCGCCGCTCCGCCATGCTCGGTCTGGCCGAGGGCGCGACGGTCGTGGCGCTGGCGGGCGGCCTCTCGTCCACAGCCCATGCGCAGGTGCCCACCCCCGGCGTCAGCCCCGCCAGCGCGGCCATCACCCCCTTCAAGGTCAGCGTGCCTCAGGTCGCCATCGACGATCTCAAATTCCGTCTGCGAGGCGCCCGCCTGCCCGAGCGCGAGACCGTCAGCGACTGGTCACAGGGCGTGCCGCTCGACAAGGCGCAGGCGCTGATCGCCTTCTGGCGTGACCGCTATGACTGGCGCGCCTTCGAGCGCCGCATCAACGCCTTCCCCCAGTTCCGCACGCAGATCGACGGGCTCGGCATCCATTTCATCCATGTCCGTTCGAAGCATGCCAATGCCATGCCGATCATCCTGACCCATGGCTGGCCCGGCTCGGTGGTGGAGTTCCTCAAGGTGATCGGCCCGCTGACCGATCCTGTGGCCCATGGCGGCAAGGCGGAAGACGCCTTCCATGTGGTGATCCCCTCGCAGCCCGGCTTCGGCTGGTCCGATCGCCCGCGGGAAACCGGCTGGAATGTGGTCCGCACCGCCAAGGCCTGGGGCGTGCTGATGCAGCGCCTCGGCTACACCAAATGGGTGGCGCAGGGTGGCGACTGGGGTTCCGGCGTCACCCATGCGCTGGGCCATGTCCGCCCCGCAGGTCTGGTGGCAGCCCATGTGAACTGGCCGCTGGTCTTCCCCGAGAAATTCCCCGACAATCCCACGCCGGAAGAAAAGGCCGCCATGGAGGCGGCCGCCCATTTCGCGGATGACCAGTTCGGCTACTTCAAGGAGCAGGCCACCCGCCCGCAGACCATCGGCTATGCGCTGGCGGACTCGCCGGTCGGGCAGGCCATGTGGATCTACGAGAAGTTCCAGGCCTGGACCGACAACCACGGCAACCCCGAGGATGCGCTGACCACGCAGGAGATGCTCGACAACATCTCGCTCTACTGGTTCACAGATACAGCGGCCTCCTCGGCGCGGATCTATTGGGAAAATGCGCGCCATGGCGGCGGTTTCGATGCCGGTCGTATCGAGCTGCCGATGGCCGCCACTATCTTCCCCAAGGAAATCTACCGCGCACCCAAAAGCTGGGCTCAGGCCCATTGGCCCAATCTTATCTACTGGAACGAGGTCGACCGCGGCGGCCATTTCGCGGCCTTCGAGCAGCCCCAGCTGTTCTCGGAAGAAATGCGCAAGGCCTTCCGCTCGATCCGCGCCTCCTGATCCTCCCCTCCCCCCCATTGAAGGAGAATACTCATGTCCAATCGTCTGTCCGGCAAGATTGCCGTCGTCACCGGTGCCACCAGCGGCATCGGCCTTGCCACCGCCAAGCTGTTCGCGGCTGAAGGCGCAAAGGTCTTCATCACCGGCCGCCGCCCCGATGTGCTGGAGCGCGCCGTGAAGGAGATCGGCGGCGAGACCGTCGGCATTCAGGCCGACTCCGCCAACCTCGCCGACCTCGACCGCCTGTTCGAAACCGTCAAGGCGCAGGCCGGGCGCGTCGATGTGCTTTTCGCCAATGCCGGTGGTGGCGGGATGCTCCCGCTCGGCCAGATCACCGAGGAACACGTCGACGACACCTTCGGCCGCAATGTGCGCGGCGTGGTCTTCACCGTGCAGAAGGCGCTGCCGTTGATCGGCAAGGGCGGCTCGATCATCCTGACCGGCTCGACGGCGGGCACCGAGGGCACGGCGGCCTTCAGCATCTATTCGGCCTCCAAGGCAGCGGTGCGCAATCTGGCGCGCAGCTGGGCGCTGGACCTGAAGGACAGCGGCATCCGTGTGAATGTCGTGAGCCCCGGCGCCACGCGCACGCCCGGTCTGGTCGAGCTGGCGGGCGATGATGAGGCCCAGCAGCAGGGCCTGCTCGATTATCTCGCCTCGCGCATTCCGCTGGGCCGCGTGGGTGAGCCGGAAGAAATCGCCAAGGCCGTGCTGTTCCTGGCCAGCGACGATGCCAGTTTCGTGAACGGCGCAGAGCTGTTCGCCGATGGTGGTCAGGCTCAGGTCTGACCCGCCTGGAGCGCCCGGCAAGGCTTCCACCCCGAGCCGTGATCCCCCCGTCGCCGGGCGCTCCCCTTTTCCTATCAAGGACTCTCGCCATGATCGAACACCGCCCCCTCGCTACCCTCGATGGCGGCGATCACGGATGGCTGAAAGCCCGCCATCACTTCGCCTTTGCCGGTGTCGGCAATCCGGCGCATCGCACCATCGGCGCGCTCAAGGTGTGGAACGACGACACCATCGCGCCCCGGACCGGCTTTCCCCTGCATCCCCATCGCGACATCGAGATCGTCACCTACGTGCGCGAGGGTGCGATCACCCATGAGGACAGTCTGGGCAACAAGGGCCGCACCGTGGCGGGCGACGTTCAGGTGATGAGTGCCGGGACCGGCATCCGCCATTCGGAATACAATGCCGAAAGCGTGCCGACCCGCATGTTCCAGATCTGGCTCGAACCGCGCCAGCGCGGCACAAACCCCCGCTGGGCCACCCGCAGCTTCCCCAAAGCCGAGCGCCAGCAGCATTTCGCCGTGCTGGCCAGCGGCAGGGCCGATACCGATGCCCTGCCCATCGACGCTGCCGCCGATGTGCTTGGCGCCACCTTGCAGGCAGGCCAGAGCCTCACCCTGCCGCTTGAAGGCGATGCCTATCTGGTCCCCGTCTCGGGCCGGATCGCGTTGAACGGCATCACCCTTGCCCCCGGCGATGGCGCGGCCATCGCGCAGGAACCCCAGCTTCACCTGACCGCGCTGGACGACACCGAAGTCGTGCTCGTCGCGCTGTTCGCGAAAGGATAAGTCACATGCTTTCCGTTCTCTATCGCCAGCACGGCAAACCCTCGCAGGTGCTGGAAGCGGCTCAGGTCGCCGATCCGGTACCGCCCGCCCATGGCGAAGTGCTGATCCGCGTGCAGGCCCGCCCTGTCCATTACGGTGACCTGCTGGGCATCGCCGGGCACTACCGCAGCAATGGCGATCTGACCGTGCCCGAAGGCGGCAACCGCGTCGGCTTTGAAGGTTTCGGCGTGGTGGAAGCGGTGGGCGAAGGCGTTGCCCTGACGCCCGGCACCCGCGTCGCCTTCTTCCCGGGCCGCGCGGCATGGAGCGAGCTGGCCATCGTATCGGCCGCCTATGTCACCCCCATCCCCGACAGCATCGCCGACGATGTGGCCGCCCAGCTTCACGTCAATCCACTGACCGCCGCCCTGCTGTGGCGCGCAGTGCAGCAGGCAGGCGCCATTCCCGGCCAGCATACGGTGGTGCTGACCGCCGCCGGTTCTGCGGTTTCGCGGCTGACAATCTCACTGCTGCGTGACGCCGGGCTCGATGTTGTCGCTCTGGTGCGCAGCGCCAAGGGCGCCGAGGAGCTGGCCAGCCTGATCCCCGGCCTCTCCGTATTCTCCACCGACAGCCCCGACTGGCAGACCCGCCTTGCCGCCGCCGTGGCGGACAAGCCGGTGCAGGCCGTTCTGGATGCCGTGGGCGGCTCGCTGGCCAGCGATCTGGTGAAGGTTTTGACCAATGGCGGCTCGCTGATTTCCTACGGCGACCTTTCGGGCGAACCCATCGCCGTGCGCGCTCTGGCCTTTTCCACCCGTAACATCCGCATCTTCGGCGTGACGGTCGGCACATGGGGCGGCCTGCCGCCCGAACAACGCGCGGAAGATATCGCGCTGGCCCTGCGTCTGGCCGAGGGCAACCCCGCCCTCTTTCCCGTGGCTGCCCGCTATCCGCTAACCTCCGTGCGCGAGGCCGCCGATCATGTCGAGCGCCCCGGCAAGGCGGGCGTCGTGCTGCTGACCTCCTACTGAAGGCGCCCGCAATGCATATCGGAACCATCGGCGCGGCTGACGTGGCGCAGGCCGTCGCCGCCCATGCCATCAGGGCGGGGCATCAGGTGACGCTCAGCAACAGTCGCGGGCCCGAAACGCTGGGCGAGGTGATCGAGCGCCTTGGCCCCGGCGCCCGCGCCGGAACGCGCGAGGAAGCTGCTGCCGCGGACTTCGTGCTGCTGGCCGCGCCATGGGTGAAGGTTCCGCAAGCACTGGCGGGCCTGCCCGACTGGCAGGGGCGCATCCTGATGGATGCCACCAACCATTTCGCGACCTATGCGCCGGACTATCAGCGCAGCCCGCTCGATGGCCGCACCTCCAGCGAGATCGTCGCCAGCCTCGCGCCCGGCGCCAGAGTGGTGAAGGTGTTCAACACCCTCATCGCCCGGCTGATCGCTGCCCGGCCCGATGAGCGGGGCGGCCGCCGCGTGCTGTTCCTTTCAGGCGACGATGCGGAGGCCAAGCAGCAGGTGGCGGATTTGGTCCGTTCTTTCGGTTTCTCGCCACTGGATCTGGGATGCCTGAAGGACGGCGGGCGCATGCAACAGCTCGACAATCCGCTGGCCGGGCCCGATCTGATCCGGTTCACCTGAGATGCCCGCCGCGTCCTCCCCCGCGCTGGACAATTCGGCAGGCTGGGCCGCCGTTGGCTCGATCGCGCTGGGCACCTTCGCTATGGTGACCAGCGAGTTCCTGCCCATCGGCCTGCTCGGCGCCATCGCCCATGATCTGGGGGTGAGCGAAGGCCATGCCGGATTGCTGCTGAGCATGCCCGGCATCACCGCCGCCTTCGCCGCGCCGCTGTTGACGGTGCAGGCGGGAAAGCTGGACCGCCGGTTTGTGCTGCTGGCGCTAAGCCTGCTGGTCGCGCTGGCCGATCTGGTGACGGCCTTTGCCCCCACTCTGGGGATCGCTCTGCTGGGCCGCATGGTGTTGGGGACCGCGCTGGGCGGCTTCTGGGCTTTTGCGGCAGCGGCGGGACGCCGACTGGTGACCGAGGAGGCCGGCCATCAGGCTACGGCGCTGATCCTTGGCGGCATTTCGGTGGGCACGGTGCTGGGTGTGCCGCTGGGAACCTGGATCGGCGGTCTGGGCGGTTGGCGGAGTGCCTTTGAGGTGGTGGCCCTGCTCGCCGGGCTGGTTCTGATCGGCCAGCTGGCGCTGCTGCCCGCCCTGCCGAGCCGGGAAACCACCCGGTTTCGCGATCTGCTCTCCATCCTTACTGTGCCCTCGGCGCGGCTTGGCTTTGCCGCTGCCGCACTGATCGCGGGCGGCCATTTCGCGGCCTATGCCTATCTCCAGCCCTTTTTGGCGAGCATCCATTTGCCCGCCTCGCAGGTGACGCTGGTGCTGGCCGGATATGGCATCGCGGGCGTGATCGGCACATGGGCAGGCGCCAAATGCGCGGCACGGAATCTGCGCCTCACCTTTGCGGGCACTGGCCTTGCCATTGCGGCGGCCATCACCTTCGCCTTTCTGGCAGGCCAGCATGCATGGATCAGTGCCGGGCTGATCATGCTCTGGGGGGCGGCTTTCGGCGCCTTGCCCGTCTGCGTGCAGATCTGGACCTATGAGGCCGCGCCGGACCGCTTCGAAACCGGCTCGGCCCTCACCGTCACCGTGTTTCAGACCGCCGTGGCAGCGGGTGCTCTGGTGGGCGGGATCGCGGTCGATCATGTCGGGGTCTGGCTGGCCTATCTGATCGGCAGCCTCTGGGCGGGGTTGGCTGGAGTGCTGCTGCTCGCGCGTGAGAAGCTTCCCGCTTGAAGCGACTTTGCCTATCCCGCGGCCAGACATCAAGGCCAAGCCTGCCGGCCTCTCATACCAGCGTATGATTTCGCATCTGCTGGCTTCGTCCTAAGATCTGGAACATCCCCCATCCCCTTTCCAAATCCTCCCGGTAAAGAGGCGTAAAGCGAGCCTTTACAGGCTCATACCCTCGTTGTTCAGCCCGGCGACCTCTGCTTATAGGGTGTCATGTTCACGAAAAAACAGTGCGGCAGCGCGCTGACGATGAACTGTGATGCGGAGCGGACAATCCATGCGGCGGCTTTGTTGAGGGACTTTGGAAGATGTGTTCGGGCGCAAAGGTAACCACAGCAGTACGGGGCAAGAAGAGCGCTGCGGCCCTTCAGCCTGCCTCGCGCCTGTGAGCGGCCAGACCGCAGACAGAAGTCTGACCCCGCTGGACCTGCTGCGCCTGCTGGGTGAGACCTTGCAGGCCAGCCGCGTCGGTTATGCGCTTGCCGATCTCGATGCCGAAACGCTGCGCCTCGAAACCGTGTGGGAAGCATGCCCCACGGCCAGTCCGCCCGGTCTTGCCTTTGAAGACTTCGCGCTGTGCCGCAATGCAGTCGCCTCACGCGATGCCCTGTCACAGCTGCTGCTGGCCAGCGGCTCAACCGGCTGCATCGAAATTCCCGTCGTGCAACAGGGCAAGGCGATCGGCTTTCTCTTCATTCATGCCGAGCAGGACCGGGCATGGACCGGCGAGCAGCTGGCCCTGGCGGATTTCACGGCAGCACAGTTGCGCGGCGCGAACTCATGGGCCCGGATCGAGGCCCTGCGCCTCGATGCCGAAGCGCAGGCGGTTGCCGCCACCCGGCATATGCCCGCACTCCTGGCTGAAACGGAAAGCCCCGGCCCGGCACTCGAAACCGACGTCTCCGCCCGCAAGCGCGAGCGCGACCTGATCTGGAAAACCTCCAGCGATCTCTTCGCCATCGCGAACACCCATTACGTCCCCATCGACCTCAACCCGGCATGGACGCACATGCTCGGCTGGACCGAGCGCGACATGCGTTCACGCCACCCCATCGAGATCTGCCACGTCGATGACCGCGCGCTCAGCATCGCCGCGCTCGACAGGCTGGTGAAGGATGGTGACCGCATCAGCGTGGAAAACCGCCTGCTTCGCAAGGATGGCGGTGTCGTCTGGCTGCAGTGGGACATCTCCCGCTTCGATGACAAGATCTATGCCACCGGGCGCAACATCACCGCCCTGCGCGAGCTGATCAAGGCGCAGAACGATCTGGCCCATGCCAGCCGCATCGCCACGCTGGGCGAAATGGCCGCCTCCATCGCGCATGAGGTTAACCAGCCGCTCAGCGCGATCTGCACCAATGGCATCGGCGCCCGGCGCTGGCTGAACCGTCAGGAACCCGATCTGGGCGAGGTCAGTCAGGCGCTGGAGCGAATGGTGTCGGAGGCCAATCGCGCCTCGGAGATCATCTCGCGCATTCGCTCGCTCGCCTTGCGGGGAGAGCCCGATCGCGCGCCCTGCGATATCGCCACGCTGGTGGCCGATTGCGCCGAACTGGTGCGCGGGCAGCTGCGCACGCTGGGCGCCTCGATCGAGATCGCGCATGCGGGGGATCTCGGGCAGCTTGTCGCCGACCGGGTGCAGTTGCAGCAGGTGATCATCGTGCTGGTACTCAATGCGGCGCAGGCCATGGCCCATGCCGGTTCGCCCGAACGTCAGGTCACGCTGAGCGTGGCGGGGCAGGCACGGAGCATCGCCTTCACCGTTGCCGATACCGGCCCCGGGATCGATCCGGCGCTGGCCTGTTCTGTCTTCGATGCCTTCTTCACCACCAAGACGGACGGGATGGGCATGGGCCTGTCCATCGCCCGATCCATTGTGGAGGCCCATGGCGGCACGCTGGCGCTGGATGCCACCTGCGCGGGCGGAGCGAGCTTTTCCTTCACGGTCCCCCGGCACCCCATTCTGGCTGGCGACTGATGAAACATCTTGGATTGCTGGCCTTTTCAGCGGCATTGCTGACCGCTGGCAAAGTGCATGCCGAAACGGACACTACACCGGTGGACGACATCGTCGTCACCGCGCAAAAGCGTGAACAGGCGGCGCAGGATGTTGGCGCATCCCTCATCAGCCTGTCCGGTGAGGCCGCAAGGGAACGCGGTATCAGTTCCATTGAGGACCTCGAACGCGTGGTGCCCGGACTGACCTTTGCACGGACCACAGCCGGGCCGCCGGTGCTCACGCTGCGCGGTGTGGGGTTTTATGACTCGACCCTGTCGGCCTCCCCGGCGGTCAGCGTCTATCTGGATGAGAGCCCGCTGGCGCTGCCCAGCTATCTGCAGGTCGGCGTGATCGACATTGCGCGTGTGGAAGTGCTGCAGGGGCCGCAGGGCACGCTCTATGGCGAGAACTCTACCGGCGGTGCCATCAACTATATCGCCGCCAAGCCCACCGACAGGCTGCATGAAGGCGGGACAATCAGCTTCGGGCGCTTCAACACGCTGGAAGCCGAGGGCTATGTCAGCGGACCGCTGACCAGCACAGTGAAGGCGCGACTGGCACTCAAGACGGTTCAGGGCGGCGATTGGCAACGCAGCTACACCAGCGCGGCCACCAATGGCGCGACACGTCAGGGAGCCGCGCGCGCCATCGTGGAATGGGAGCCATCGGCGAGCGCCAAGCTGGCGCTGAACGTCAATGGCTGGATCGACCGTTCCGACACGCAGGCCGTCCAGCTGATCGAGGTGGCCTGCGCCAATGCATCGACCTGCGTGCCCGCCTTGCAGACCTATCCCACGGCGCCCAGCAATGCGCGCGCCGCCGACTGGACGCCCGGCTATCCCGCCGCGCACGACGCCTTTTTCCAGACCACCCTGCGTTCCGACATTGCGCTGAGCCATACCGTGACGCTGACAACTCTTGGCGGCTATCAGCGCTTCCATCAGGACAAGCATCTCGATGAGGATGGCACGGCGCTTCAGGCGCTGAATTTCCGCCAGCTGGGGCGCGTTGAATCCTTCAATCAGGAGGTGCGTCTGGCAGGAGAAGCAGGGCGGCTGCGCTGGCTGGCCGGAACCTATGGCGCCTGGCAGACATCAAATGAGACCTTTTTCGGCGATGTGGTCGATGGCTCACTGGCCCAGCCGCTGCCCGGCATCATGCCCCGCTTTACCACGGTGGGCGGCGCGTTCCGGTTCCACAAGCGCGATCTGGCAGCTTTCGGCAATGCCGAAGTGAGGCTGAGCGAGCATCTCACGCTGATCGGCGGGCTGCGCTACACCAATTCGCTCCAGACATTTTACGGCTGCCAGTTGAGCGGGGCCGACCCGACGCTGGGCGAAACACTTGCTTTCCTCAGCGCTGCCGCGCGTGGCACGTTGCCGCAGATCGATCCGGTGCCGCAAGATGGCTGCATCCAGATCGATGCGGCCACGCTGAAGCAGGGCGCCACCCGCAACCGCCTCGCGCAGGACAATGTCTCATGGCGCGGCAATGTGAACTACAAGACCGATGGCGGCGCGCTGCTCTATGCCAGCGTGGCAAGGGGCTACAAATCCGGCAGCTTCCCCTCGCTCAGCGTGAGCAGTTCCATCCAGTTCGCCCCCGTCACGCAGGAATCGCTGCTGGCCTATGAGGCGGGCGTGAAGGCGCCTCTGGCCGGCGGCGCCGTGCGGATCGAGGCCGCCGGCTTCTATTATGACTATCGCGACAAGCAAGTGCGCGGCCGGGTGGTCGATCCGGTTTTCGGTGTCGTGGAGGCGCTGGTCAACATCCCCAAATCGCGTGTCCTCGGCTTTGAGGGAACCGTGCGGGCGCGCCCCGCTACCGGCATCGATCTTTCAGTCTCGGCCACCTATGCCGACAGCAAGGTCCAGCGCTTCACCGGCTACGACCAGAACGGCGCGCTGAGCGATTTTGCGGGCTCTGCCTTTCCCTATTCGCCCCGCTTCCAGATGGTGGCGGATGCCGCCTATGAATGGGCCATCGGCAAAGGGCGCAGGGCGTTTCTGGGCGCCAATCTTACCCATCACAGCGCCACCAGCGCCGGTCTGGGGAACGATCCCGAACTGCGCCTGCGCTCCTACACCACGCTCGATCTGCATGGCGGCCTGCGCGCCGCTGACGACAGCTGGTCGCTGAGCCTGTTCGGCCGCAACGTGACCAACGCCTATTACTGGAACAACATGTACCGCTTTACCGACACGCTGGTGCGGATTGCGGCCAGACCGGTCACCTATGGCCTGATGCTGTCCTTACGCCACTGAGGCGGCGCTGAGGCCAGGCTTTCAGGCAATCGGCAGCTCCACCCGAAACATCGTTCCGCCTGCCACGCCCGGCAAGGCGCGGATGCTGCCGCCATGCGCCTCCACGATGCTTTTCGACACCGAAAGCCCCATGCCCATGCCATCCTTCTTGGTGGTGAAGAAGGCTTCAAACAGCTGATCGGCATCGATATCACCCAACCCCGGGCCTGTGTCGATCACCGCGATGGCGATGCCCTTCTCCAGCCTTTGCGCCGTGACGGCAATGCTGCGCGTGCCGTCGGGTTGATCCTCCATGGCCTGCGCGGCATTGACGATCAGATTGATCAGCACCTGCTGCAGCTGAATGCGATCGCCCGCCATCGTTACTGACGGGCAGGCAAGATCGCTGGTGAGAGTCGCGCCAAGATTGGCGATCTGCCGGCGGGTGATGCTCACCGCCTCCAGGATCATCTCGTGGAGGGCGAAATTGGCGCGCTCACCGGCGCTTTTCACCGCCATCCTGCGGGTGCTGGCAATGATCTCGGACGCACGCTGGCCTTCGGCCACGATGCGCCGAATGGCAGACTTGGCTTCCTCGACATCCGGCATCGGGCGGTTGAGCCAGCGCAAGGCGGCATGGCCATTGGCCACCACGGCGCTCAGCGGCTGGTTCACCTCATGGGCAATCGAGGCCACCATCTCGCCCAGCATCGAGACGCGCGCGGCATGCACCAGTTCGGCCTGCACGCGCGCCAGCGCCTGCTCCTTGGCGACGCGCTCACTGATGTCGACCAGCCCCACGACCACCAGCACCTGCTCCTCGGGCCGCTTGGGAAAGGCGGCGCTGAGGATGACATCGAGCAGGCTGTCATCCCGGCGTGAGATGACCGTCTCCTCCTCATAACTCACCGCGCGGGCGAGATAATGGAGGAAGATGTTGTTCCACGCCCCCAGGCTGGCATCGGGGCACCAGCGCCCCAGCCTTGTGCCGATCGCTTCGCGCGGTGAGGCGCCCAGCATCTGGCTGGCCTTTTCGTTAAGCCCGACAATCGGGGTGATCTCAAGCGCGCGGCGCACCACGGAAAGATCGCCGGCGATATGGGTTTTCAGATCGTCCACCCTGCTTTCCAGCTCCTCGACCAGCGCGCGCACAGGCGTCAGGTCGATTTCGAGAAAGCCGACCACCGTGCCATCGAAGACGCTGTGAAAGCGGTGCTGCTCACGCGAGAGATCGAAGACCAGAATGTGGAAGCCCTCGAAGCCCCGCGCGCCCATGCGCGGCACATAGCGGATCGCCGCCTCGCGCCAGTTGCCGGACCAATGGGGAACCTCCGCCTCGAAGGAAATGCTTTCACCGGCAGCGACCCGTTCCAGATAAGGCCGCCGCGAGGCATAGGCCTCCTCCCCCAGAAACTCCCGCATATGCAGGCCCACCAACTCGCCGGGGCCGCGCCCATACCAGTCAATATGGTGATCGTTGGCGAAGCGGCAGATGTGGTCGGCATCGAAGAAGGAGATCAGCGCCGGCACCGCATCGGCCGTCGAAATGCCATAGTCGCGGGGCGGATGGTCCTGCGGTGGATGGGCGATCAGCAGATCATCCATGGCGCCTTGCTCCATGCGATCGTTCCGCTCGGCCCTTCCCCCACGCCTGATGGCTGATGTGCCGGGCGCGGAGGATGGCATCGACGACAGACCGCATGGCTCTCCATCCTGTATGCTGGAAACGAAAAATCCGACCCGATCAGCCGCAAGGTACTTATTTTACGCCCCGCTCGCAGGCGCAGCAATTACCGGGCCGGGGGATTGCTCCACCTCCCCATTCGGGGGAGCAGCAAAGAGCAGCCGCGCGGCCATCGCAATCAGACGAGCGTATAGTCCATCGCAACCGAAGTTGGGCAGACCGCTTGTCGGCAGACAGGTAAGCATCGGCAGGCAGATAGGCTCCTTCCACCGCGCCAATCTGGCGAAGCGATCAGGAAAAACCGATGTTCGATTACGATGCCCTTCTGCAGGCCAACGTCATGCAGGTCTTCAACGAGAGGAACCATAGCCTGCGTGAGGACGCCATGGCCCGGCTCTGGACCGATGCCCCCTCCATGATCGAGGCGGAGGAGGTCCTGATCGGTCGCCATGCCATTTCTCGCCATGTCGCTGCTCTGCATGAGCGCTTGCCGGCGGGAACCCGCTTCACGCCGCTGGCGCCTGCCATCGGGCACCATGATACGGCGATCCTGCGCTGGGCCGCGGCGATCCCCGGGCAGAACCCGCATGTGTTCGGCACCGATCTGGCCCTGATCAGGGATGGCCGGATCGACCAGCTCTATGTGTTCCTGGACAGGCGCTGACCGCGCGACAGCCTCTCACGCAGCCTCTATCCCGGGCCAGCCAGCACAATTTCCGTTCCCTTGACATCATCCATTCGTTTAGGTGACGACACCGCATCGAAGGATGATAAGCCATCCTTGATGACGCGCCCTCGGCGCGGCAACAGCGATGTCCAAAACCGGGGAACCCATGCAAAGCGCACCGTCAAAAACCGATCCTCAGGCTTTGCAGGCTGTGCATGTGATCGATGACGATCAGGCCCTGCGCGTCGCGCTCGACAGCCTGTTCCGCTCGGTCGGCTATGCGGTTCACACCTTTGGCAGCGCCGCGGATTTCATGGCCTCCGATCGCGTTGCGGCGGCGGGCTGCCTGGTGCTCGATATCCGGCTGCCCGGGATCAGCGGGCTGGATTTTCAGGCCAAGCTTGCCGATGCGGGCGTCACCATGCCGGTGATCCTGATGACCGGCCATGGCGATATTCCGATGACCGTGCGCGGCATGAAGGCCGGTGCGGTGGATTTCCTGCCAAAGCCCTTCCGTGAGCAGGACATGCTCGATGCCGTGGCCACTGCCATGGCTCAGGATCAGGCCGCCCGTCTGGAACGGGAAGGGTCGCAGGACCTGCGCAGCCGCTTCGAAACGCTGTCCACCCGCGAGCGGGAGGTCATGACTCGGGTCGCGACGGGCAAGATGAACAAGCAGATCGCCTTCGACCTGAGCCTGAGCGAGATCACGATCAAGATCCACCGGGGCAATGCCATGCGCAAGATGGGCGCGAAAACTCTCGCCGATTTCGTGAAGATGGCCGAAACGCTGAAGCTCACCGTTGAATGAACATGGTTTCGGGCTGGCTACCGTATGATGCAGCCAGCCCGAAACCATGTTGCCATCTGCATATCGGCTCATGCGATATGCAGCAGATGGATCAGGCCGAGGCTGATCGCCCCCAGCGTCAGCAGTGACAGCACCACCGCTGCCGTCACCCGTCCGCCCGCCGAGGCCACGCTGCGCACATCGACACCCAGCCCCAGAGCCGCCATCGACACCACCGTCAGGAAGGTCGCGACGCTGCCCGCCGGAGCAATCAACGCATGGGGCACCAGACGGAAGGAGCGCGCCGCCAGCAGCAGCAGGAAACCGACAATGAACCAGGGCACGAGATGGTGCAGCGCGGGGCGCTCTCCGGCGACCACATGAGGCGCAGCCTCGCCACCCTCCTCACGCAGGCGGGGTGACACCACCGAAAGCAGCAGACACACCGGCCCCAGCATCAGCACGCGCACCAGCTTGACCAGCGTGCCCATCTGCACGGCACTGGCGCCCATGGGTGCCGCCGCAGCCAGCACCTGAGGCACGGCATAGACCGTCAAGCCGGCCAGCGCGCCATATTGCAGCCCGTCGAGATGCAGCGCGATCCCCAGCAAGGGCAGGCCCAGCACCACAAGCACGCCCAGCACCGCCGTAAAGCCGATCGAGGCGGCGACATCATCGCCATCCGCGCCGATCACCGGAGCCACGGCGGCAATGGCCGAATTGCCGCAGATCGAGTTGCCGCAAGCCACCAGCAACGCCATGCGCGGCGAGAGATGCAGCAGGCGCCCGATCAGGAAGCTGGCACCGATGGCCATGATCACCACGCCGGCAATGCCCAGCAGCATCCATGGCCCCGCCGCCCAGATCGTTCTGGCGCTGACCGAAACACCGAGCAGCACCACGGCTGCCTCAAGCAGGAATTTGGCGCTGAAGGTGATGCCGGGAAACCAGCGGCTGTCCGGCGTCCAGAGCGAACGCAGCGTGGTGCCGATCAGAATGGCCAGCACCAGCGCTTCCAGCCAGGCGCGACCGAAAGCGAATTCCTCCACCCGCTGCGTCGCGAAAGCCGCGCCGGTGACAGCAAGGCAGAGGGCAAGGCCGGGAAAGAGACGCCTTGCCGCAGAGCGAAGAGGAAAGATCGAAGCCATGATATTCTCCTTGGGACAAGAAGCACATGGGCCTGCCGGCACTGCCCTTCCAACGGTGGTTTCCTATGGTTCCGATCACTCTGGACGATGGTTTCCCAAGGGTGCGGATGACCGCTGAAGGGCGTGCTGGCAGGCATGGCAAAAAGCGAATTGCCGCCGTTGAACCGATCAGGCTGGCAGATGACTGGCGCCTGTCAGATCATCCGATCGGCGGACCTGTCATGGCTGCGGATGACCTCCAGCAAGGCATCGGCCGCCTTGCTGCGATAGCGTTCCTTTTGCCGGATGCCGAAGAAATCGCGTTCGGGCAGATGGAAGGGAAACACATGCAGCGCATGCGTTTCCACCGCTGAAGACACCACCTGCGCGGAAAGCACACCATAGCCCACACCCGCCCGGACGGCGGCCAGCACCGCCTCGTTGGATGGCAGGGTCAGCACGATGTTGAGTGCGGCAGGATCGAGGCCGCGATCACGGATCGCCACCTCGAAGGTGGAGCGCGTGCCAGACCCTTCCTCGCGCATGATCCATGGCGCCCTGGCCAACCATTCATGGGTCACCGCAGCGACGGGCGCCTGCCCCACCATGACCATCCGGTCCTTTGCCAAGGGCCAATGCGCCAGAGCCGGATCGTCGATGGCGCCCTCGATAAAGCCCAGTTCCGCGTCGCCATCATGCACGGCGCGGGCCGCCCCTTCCGTGTTCGCGATGGCCACCGAGAGTTCGATGGCAGGATAACGCCGATGGAAGGCGGCCAGCCTTTCGGGCAACCAATAGCCCGCAATGGTCTGGCTGGCGACCAGCCGCAGGGTGCCGCGTTTCAGCCCGCCATATTCGGCAAGAGCGCGTTCCGCGCTGCCGGCCCGCGCCAGCACGGCGCGCGCTTCACCCAGAAACATGCGCCCCGCATCGGTCAGTTCGATCCCGCGACCAACACGGTTGAAAAGCTTGACATCATGCCGTGCCTCAAGCGTGGCGATGGCGCCGCTGGCAGCCGATTGCGTCACATGGAGCACGCTGGCGGCGCGGGTGACATGCTCACGCTCAGCCACTTGACGAAGATGCGCAATTGTTCGAGTGTCATGGGTCAGCCCTGCCTGCGCGGCGATGCCCGCTGGTCATGCTGCGCAGTACGCCATCGCGGCGGATCAGGCCGTGGAACAGTGCGGCGCTCAGATGCAGCAGCACCAAAGCGAAGAACAGCAGCGCGATTACCGTGTGGGCCCAGCGCAACAGCGCGTAGATCTGCAGATCATGCGGCAGGATCGGTGGCAGCACCAGGCCGCTCACCACCACTGGGTATCCACCCGCCGACAGCATCGCCCAACCGATCAGCGGCATGCCCACCATGCTGGCATAGAGCAGCACATGCGAAGCCTTGGCCACCAGCTTCTGTGCGGGAGCCAGGTCTTCCGGCAAGGGCGGTGCCCCCGTGGCCAGCCGCAACGGCAGGCGGATCAGCACCAGCACGAGAATGGCAATCCCCACCGGTCGGTGCAGCGCCAGCAGTGCCGGATAGAGCGGACCGGCGGTCGAAACCATGCCCACGCCGATAAACATCATCGCCAGCACCATCAGCGCCATCAGCCAATGGAGCAGTCGCAGCAGCGGATGGAAATCCTGAGGGTTGCGGCTCATTGGCCTTTCTCCTTGGCCAGATCCTGCCCGGCGGCGCTGGGATGGACGCCCTCCCCGGCCCTACGGTTGAAGGAGGAGGAATAGGTCTTGGACCGCGCCCCCAGCAGCGGATCATCCGACAGGCTGATGCCGGGCGGCAGGATGGTGGGATCAAAGTTGAGATCGCGGCAGGCGCCGTTCTCTTCCGGCTGCACGCTGGTGAGCGTCAGAACACCGGCATCCACGGTGCGGTGGGCGCCGGTCCAGGCGACAGTGGCCTTGTCCGTCACATCGCCCGGATTGGCGACCACCAGCTTCAGATGCCAGCGCGATGGCCCCTTGGCCGTGCGCGCGATCATCTCCTGAAACAGGGCATCGCGTGGCAAGGCGTCGAGATGCTTCTTGTCCAACCCGCTCAAAGGCGCTTCAGGGTCGAACTGCCAGCGCACGAAGCGGGTGGTGCCTGCCGCATCGGTGAAGCGGAAAGCGCTGATGCTGTAATAGGTCGCATTGGCGAAGCTGTCAGGCAGGATCGCTGCGGCGATATAGGTCTGGAACGCCTTGACCTCGGGATGCTGCGCCAGAAACGGCTTCATCGCGGCAGGGTCCGGCTTGCCGGTTTTGGGATCGGGCTTCGTCGCGCGCTGCAGCGCGATGAAGGAGGCGACATCGGCAACGGGGAAGATCGGCGTGTGATCCATCGCCATGCGCCATTCATGCCCGTCCGGCGTGCGAAGGCGCAAGGCCATCGCATGGAAGACATTGCGCCCATCGCCCGCCAGCGGATTGCCGCCCGCCAGCGAGAAACGCCCGATCACGGGATAGGTCCCTGCGCGCAGGGCCGAGGCCCTCGACAAGGCTGTTCCGTTTCCATTGGCCTCGAAGGAGCCGCTGAAACACAGGCCCTTGGCATGGGCACGGCGATAGCCGGGATGCAGGCCGCCATTGTCCTCCAGCGCTGCCGTCACATCGCCGCCGTTGATGCGGTGCGGGCCGATCAGCCCCCCGGCCCACGCCAGGCCAAGCGGAAGTGCCAGGGCGACAGCGCCAATCACGGCCAGCGCGCCAAAGGACATGGGTTTGGTGGGGGGCATGGGTTCTATCCTGTCAACTGCATCTTCCTGACGAATGACGACCGGCCAAGCGTCCGTCCATTATACGTCGAGATGTTGCTGCAGGATGCGAGAGACGCACAATTTTCCTGGCTTTTCAATCACGTCTTACGACAAACGGGCCCTGCTTGAACCGCCTTCGTTGCCCACCCTCATCCTCAGGTATGAGACCGCCATACGGCCGACCGATTTCATGCGCCCGAGGCGGCTGTCATGACCTTGTCCGCATCCCCCATGTCGGAGAAGACTGATGAGCAAAGTCCTGGTTCTCTATTATTCCAGCTACGGCCATATCGAAACCATGGCCCATGCCATTGCCGAGGGCGCCCGCGCCGCCGGTGCCAGCGTCGATGTGAAGCGCGTGCCCGAAACGGTGCCCGATGCCATCGCCCAATCGGCGCATTTCAAGCTGGATCAGGCGGCGCCCGTGGCCACCGTCGCCGAGCTGGCCGATTATGACGCGATCGTCATCGGCACGGGCACCCGTTTTGGCCGCATGTCGAGCCAGATGGCCGCCTTCCTCGATCAAGCCGGTGGCCTCTGGATGCGCGGCGCGCTAAACGGCAAGGTGGGCGCGGCCTTCACCTCGACCGGTTCGCAGCATGGCGGACAGGAGGTGACACTCTTCTCGATCATCACCAATTTGCTGCATTTCGGCATGACCATCGTCGGCCTGCCCTACAGCCATCAGGGGCAGATGAGCGTCGATGAGATCGTGGGCGGATCACCCTATGGCGCCACCACGGTCGCCGGGCCTGACGGTTCGCGCCAGCCCACGGCGATCGATCTGGAAGGCGCTCGCCATCAGGGCGAACTGGTCGCCAGAGTTGCGAACAAGATTTTCGGCTGACGCTGATCATCTGACTGCCATGTCGGAAGGCGGCACATCTAGCCCGCCAGACTTGCCCATCCTGCGCCGGAGCGTTGCCGAGTTCCTCCCCCGCTCTATCCTCCGGCGCATCTTTTCTTTCGCGCCGGGCTGGATTGGTCAGACTTCCAAAGCCACAAAACCGGCCCGGACAATGTCCGGACCGGCTTTGCTGTATGGCTGCGCCTTCAGGTTACCGCCAAAACGGCGACCTCATCGGCCTATCGCCGTCCGTTGCCTTGCAGCCCCTGCACATTGAGCGACTTGTTTTGCTCGGCTTCAATGGCGGCCCATTCCGCTTTCGTATGGCAAATACGCTTGGCCACGATCGAGCTTGTGTCATCGTCAAGCCGGCAGGTCCGCTTTTCCTTGACGGGAGCCGCGGTCGCCGCGGCGTCCGATGCCGCAGGCTTGGCATCCTGCGCCTGCACCGCAGGGCCCATTATCAAAAGGGACGCAGCGACGATCAATCCAGATTTCATTCAGCCTACTCCTGAATACACCCGATAAGGGTAACGACCTCAAGGATCGCAAAGGGGGGGGAAATAAAAGAAAATGCGCCAGGATTTTTGTGACATCTGCCGCCCGCACCCAAATTCATGGCGTGCAGATCTGTCTCGCCACAGCTATCCCGCTGCGAAGAGAGCATAGTTGCTTCCGCAGCCGAGTATATCGGTGTAAACGTCTGCTTTACGCCCTTTTATCCATGCTCCGATCGGACACTGTGGAGCATGCGGGCGCGCCCGGCTGTTCGTCAGCGGATCTTGAACTCTATCTCTTCAGCCAGACGCCTGATGTCCGACATGCCCGGCAGATCCTCATCGGCCGGGGCGGAAGCAAGGGTGGATCGCAGAACCGTCAAAGCCTCGTCATAGCGGCCGTGAGAGCATTCGAGCCGGGCCAGATCCATCACAGCGGGAATCTCGAAAGCCAAAGTCCGGTTTGCACGCGCCACCGCGATGGACTGCCGATAGAGAGCGGCCGCCATGTCCTCTTCTTGCGGCTTTCCCAAGGCAAGAGTGCCCCGCACGCGATGCACCTGCGCGGCGATGAAGGGATCACGGTCGCTCGTTCTGCGCGCCCAGGCATCGGCCAGCGCCGCCAGCGCGCCCTCCTCGTCGCCCAGCCGCCCCCGAACCTCCGCCAGAATCGTCAGGAAAATGCCGTCCAGCGAGGCCGAAGGCACGCTGGCCGCAAAATACTGCTCAAGCAGGTCTCTTGCATCGGCATAGCGCCCCTCAAGATAGGCCAGCCCGCCACGATAGGCGCTGGCGGTGATCGCCCAGAGCGCGAACTCACGCGCATGAGCCTCAAGCAGCGCGAGATAATGGCGCAATCTCTCCCGATCACCGCAAAGAATGGCCGAACTGCAGCCACCGAAGCACAGCACCTGAAACCGGTTCTGCGGCGAACCATTCTGCTCGGTGAGGCGCAAGGCCTCCTCGATCAGCGCCGTGCCACGACGTGCATGGCCCTGTATCCAGATCAATCCGCCCAGCTCGAAGAGGGCCAATGATCCCACATCCAGCCCCAGACGAATGCTGATCGGATCGGGCAGCGCAGGTGGCGGGCTGGCAAGGGTCGCTTCGAAACAGGCCATCGCCTGCTCCCAGTCCCCGGTCTGAACCTGCGCAATCGCCACAGCCACACTCGCGAAACCGAGCAAGGCATGATTGCCGGACATCTTCGCGCGGTCATGATAGGCGCGGGCAAAGCGGAGCGCCTCACCGCCCCTATGCCGGATCAGATTGAAATAGACGCCGTGGAACAGGTTGCGCATTTCCAGAATATCGTCGCCGATCTGGCTTGCGCTCTGCACGGCGGCCCCAACCAGCTCGATCAGCCGGTCATCCGCCGTGTTGTAAAGAACGCTGTAAGCCCGGCCCGTCAACACGGATGCCGCGAGAGGACCGTCCTGCGGCGCGGCGCCAAGCGCCTCTTCCGCCCGCCGCATCCAGCGGGCATGTTCATCATAGAGCCCGAGCGCCAGCCACAGGCTCTCGGCCGCCAGCGTCAGTTCGATCCCCAGAAGGCTTGCCTGACTGTCAGCGAAGATCCGCTCCAGAGCCGCATGGACATCGCGGGCAAAGGCGGCGGGGGCGTTATCCTCGCGCAGGACCGAAAGGATATTGGGCTCCCATGCCCGCAGCGTTTCCAGCACATATCGGGCATGCCTGCGCGAGAGGTCCGATCGCTCCTCCAGATCGGTCAGGCGACCTTCGGCAAAATACCGTGTCGTCTCCAGAAGCCGATACTGGGCCCCGCCCGAAAGAATTCGACTGGATAGCAGGGATTTTTGCGCCAGAGCGGCAATCGCCCTTGTCGCGGTCGCATTATCGATCTCACCATAGGCGATCACCTTCTGCGCTGCTGTCAGCGAGAAATCCCCGGCGAAGATGCTCAGGCGGCGCAAGGCCAGCGCCTCGATCTCCCCCAGCATATCGTAGCTCCAGGTGATCGTGGCATCGAGCGTGCGATGCCGTGCCGGACCGCCACGCCGCGCGGGGGCAAGGCCAGAGATGCGCTCATCCAGGCTTTGCCGGATCTGCTGCAGCGCCAGCGTGCCCGACAGGCTGGCCGCCAGTTCGATGGCGAGCGGAATGCCATCGAGACGCCGGCAAATGTCGGCGATCAACGCCACATCGCCCCTGTCGGCAAGCAGGCCGGCAAGCGGGCCAGCGCCAGCCGATGCCGCCGCGCGCATAAAAAGCGCAAAGCCGCCGAAGCCCATCGCCTGATCGAGCGGGCAGTCTGACTCAGGCACCGCCAGCCCATCGGCATGGAGAACGAACTCTCCGGGCAGCCGCAAGGCCTCGCGGCTGGTGGCCAGCACGCTGACGCCGGGCGCATTGGCGAGAATGGCCTCGGCAAGATGCGCCACCGGCTCGATCATGCGCTCGCAGCAATCCAGCACCATCAACACGCGGCGGGTGCGCAGACAGGCGAGGATATCGGCCTGACAATGGCTCTGAACCGGGCGCTGCAAGGCCGCCGCGACGGCGGCAAGCACATCGCCCTCCTCGACCGCTGCCCCCAGATCGACAAAGCAGATGCCATCGAGGAAATCGGGATCGACCCTGCGTGCGACCTCAAGCGCCAGGGTCGTCTTGCCAATGCCCCCGGGGCCGACGATCGACACCAGCCGATGCGAAGCAAGCCCCTGTTCCAGAGCGGAGATATCACGTTCGCGACCGATCGGTGACGTCAGATTGGCAGGCGCGTAAAAGCGCTCCGTAATCTGGGCGGGGCGGGAAAGCGGCGCGAGCCGGACATCGCCCTGAAAGCTGTATCCCAGCGACTGCTCTGTCACGATGTCCTTGCCGGAGGGGCCCAGCAGGCGACGGATGTTGCCGATCTGCACCCGCAGATTGGCCGCATCGACACTGATGCCGGGCCATGCCCGCTCGAACAGTTCCGATTTGGTGACGAGGCGTCCGGGGTTCTCGACCAGCAGCGCCAGTATCGCAAAGGCGCGATGCCCGACGGGGACATGGGCATGCCCCTGCCACAGCATCTTGCGCTCAAGATCGAGGGTGAAGTCTCCGAATGTGAATTCCGGTCCCTGCGGCATGCCCCCTGTCAAACCTTCCGGATGACGGAACGACTGCCCGGCGATGTGGAGCAGAAGCTGGCATCCAGGGCTGGATCACGGGCGGAAAGGGGCAGCATGGTGTCCACAAGGCTGAAGAAGACGTGATCTCTACCATGCCGCCCCTTCCCTTGCCCATTCCCCCGATCGAGGGAGTGAGAACACCCTCCTTCGGACATCGCCGCAGGGAGCGCAGTCGCACTGAAAACAGCCGCAAGCCAGCACGAGGGATGGTGATGCACAAACCTGCGTATAGTGTCCCGGCCTGCACAGTCGGGCTAGATTTCAGCGCATGGCAAGGGGCCCTGATGCGGTTGCCCCTTCCACCAGTCCAGCACACACAGACGGGAACGCGCATGTCACACTCAGCCTTCACCCTTTCACGGCGTCATGTCATCGTGAGCGGTGCGGTTGCTGCCACCGCGCCATGGCTTCCCACGGCAGCGCTCGCCAAGGCCTCATCCCACCCCACACCTCACGGAGATACGATCATGAGCAGCGGTTTTGTGAAAACTCAGGACGGCACCGAAATCTTCTACAAGGACTGGGGCCCCAGGGACGCCCAGCCCATCGTCTTCCATCACGGCTGGCCGCTCAGCTCGGACGATTGGGACACGCAGATGCTGTTCTTCCTCGGCCATGGCTACCGGGTGGTGGCGCATGATCGCCGTGGTCATGGCCGCTCCACGCAGGTCGATACCGGCCATGACATGGATCACTACGCCGCCGATGCCGCAGCGGTGGCCGAGCATCTCGACCTGCGCAATGCCGTCCATATCGGCCATTCGACCGGTGGTGGCGAGGTGGCCCGCTATGTCGCGAAGCATGGCCAGCCGCAGGGCCGCGTGGCCAAGGCGGTGCTGGTCAGCGCCGTGCCGCCGCTGATGCTCAAGACGCCCGCCAATCCCGGCGGCACCCCGCTGGAGGTCTTCGACGGCTTCCGCGCCGCTCTGGCCGCGAACCGCGCCGAATTCTTCCACGCCGTGGCCGCAGGGCCCTTCTATGGCTTCAACCGCCCGGGCGCGAAGGTCTCCCAGCCGGTGATCGACAATTGGTGGCGGCAGGGCATGATGGGCAGCGTCCTGGCCCATTATCAGGGCATCAAGGCCTTTTCCGAAACCGACCAGACCGAGGATCTCAAGGCCATCGGCGTGCCAACCTTGGTGATGCAGGGCGATGACGATCAGGTCGTGCCCTATACCGATGCGGCGCTGCTGCAGATCAAGCTGCTGAAGAATGGCACCTCGAAGATCTACAAGGGCTTTTCCCATGGCATGCTGACCGTGAATGCCGAGACGATCAATCCCGATCTGCTCGCTTTCGTGAAGGCCTGACCTCGCCCGGAAACGGGCGACAACACGGGGTGCGGGGCAGGATGACGTGCTGCAAGGCACGGCGATTGCCCCGCAGCCACAGATACCATGCATGGCCAGCCCGTCGCGAGCACTGGCAAGCCATCCATCCAGCCGACGATGTCAAAAACAGGGGCAACGAAGATGCGCGCCGAATTGCTGGGAACAGCATGGAACCGCCAGAGCCGGATCATCCTTGGCAACAAGGGCGTTCTGCGCCCCGGCCCCTGGATGGTGCTGCGCAGCCTGCTGTGGATGATCGCCCTGTTGATCGTAACAGGCGCGATCCTTTCCCTGCAGTCGCTCGTCACCTCTCTGATCCCGCATGCCACCGTGACCGTCGCTATGGCCTTTATCTGCACCGGGCTGGGCTTTACCGCCTATATCGCCCTCGTGCGTCAGGGAGAAAAACGCTGGCCCGTCGAACTGTCCACGGTCGGCTTCCTGCGCGAGTATCTGGCCGGTTTCCTGACCGGTGGCCTGATCATCGCCATGACGATAGGCTTCCTCTGGCTTGCTGGCGGCTATGAGATCAAGCCGGGGCGCTGGACAGACTGGCCCCATGACCTTCGCGAGGCAATCGGCACCGGCCTGCTGGAAGAACTGCTGGCGCGCCTGATCATCTTCCGCCTGCTCTCGCGTGCTTTCGGCATGGCAGCCGGGCTGCTGCTTTCGGCCGCAGCCTTTGGCGCAGCACATCTCTCCAATCCGCACGCCACGCCGCTGGCTGCTTTGGCCATCGCCGTGGAAGCCGGACTGCTTTTCGCCGGTTTCTATATGCTGACAGGCCGCATCTGGATGTCGGCCGGCATTCACGCCGGCTGGAACCTGATGCTGGGCGGAATTTTCGGGGCACGCGTTTCGGGCATGGCCAGTGACGGCAGTCTGCTGGTCAGCCTGCCCAGGCACGGATCGATCGATGCCCTGACGGGAGGAGGCTTCGGACCGGAAGCCTCGCTTCCGGCTGTCATCCTCGGCTTGGGCGCCTTTGCACTCATTGTCCGATTTCTGCCGAAATGCAGGCAGCCCCCAAAAAGCGATTAACCAGTTCAAGCGCCGCCATCTTGCGATTCACTCTCAACTCAGGCTAACCGGAGCGGCTCCATCTGGACCTGCCGGTGACAACCAACGCAACTGCCCTTTCCCGCCTGCTCATCGCCGAGCGCCAGATGCTGCTGCGCGCGGTCCGGCGGATCGTGGGCAGCGAGCCTGCGGCCGAGGATGTCGCACAAAGCCTGTGGCTCAAGATCCAGCGGATCGATGACGAACCGCCCATTCGCAACCAGCGCGGCTTTCTCTATCGCCTCGCCCGCAATCTGGCGCTGGACCAGATGCGTGGCGAGAAGGTTCGCGGGGCACTCTTCCTCGCAACCGATACGCCGCCCGATGTTGCCGCCGACGCGCCCTCCGCGCTGGCCACATTGCTGGGGCAGGAAGACCTCGCCCGCGTCGATGCCGCGATCGAAACCCTGCCGCCGCGCTGCCGCCAGGCGCTCTATCTGCGCCGGATCGAGCAATTGCCTGCCCATGAGGTGGCCCAGCGCATGGGCGTCAGCCGCCAGATGGTCGCGCGCTATATCGCGCAGGCCATGGAGCATCTGATGGATGACCCCGATGATGATTGATCGCAACCCCGCGGTTTCCATGGGCGCGCCGGAAACGTCTTACCTTTCAGCAGCGGTGCTCTACCGCCTCCGGCCGGACTTGCCTGCATGACTGACGCGCCCTCCCCTTCCCGAGCCATCCGCCGACAAGCCGCGCAGTGGCTCGCCCAGCGCGAAGCCGCAAGCTGGACGCCCGAAGCCGAGGCCCGCTGCGCCGCATGGCGCGCCGCCGATCCGCGCCATGAACAGGCCTATGCCCAGGCGCAGGCCTTGTGGGACAGTCTGGACGCCACAGTGCTGACCGAAACCATCGATCCCGAAGCACCGCTCGCCCGGCATCGTTTCAGCCCGCGCAATCTGAACCTCTGGGCGGCGATGGCCGCCGCGCTGGTGCTGGCCGTGCTGGGCGCCCCCGAACTGGCCGTCAGGCTGCGCGCCGATGCCATCACCGCCGTGGGCGAGCGACGCTCGGTCGCGCTGCCGGATGGCTCGATGGCGATGCTCAACACCGACAGCGCGATTGCGGTGGACAGCGCCAACCCGCGCACCATCCGCCTGCTGCGCGGCGAGGCGGCCTTCAGCGTCGCACCCGATCGGGCCCATCCCTTCACCGTCCTGTCGGGCGGAGGCAGCACCACGGCGCTGGGCACGCGCTTTATCGTGCGGCAGGACCATGACAACACGCAGGTCACCGTCACCGAGCATGCAGTGCGTATCACACGGGAAGCCCAGACGCGCGTGCTGCATGAGGGGGCACAACTGACCTATGGGCCGCACGGCATCGGGCCCACGCAAAATGTGGAGACAGATGATGCCGACGCCTGGATGCGCGGCCATCTGCGCGTGGTCAACATGCCGCTGGGGGCTGTTGTGGCGCAGCTCAACCGCTATCATCGCGGCTATATCGGGGTCAGCGCGGATCTGGCGCAGCGCCCTGTCAGCGGGGTGTTCGATATTGACGACCCGGTCGGCGCGGTCGATGTGATCGAGCGCACGCTGGGCCTTGGCTCCACCCGGCTGACCGATCATGTGATCCTGATCCATAGCTGACGGGCGACCTTCTCGCGAAAAAATTTGAGCGGCGTGGTTTCCCTTTTTTGCCCGCCATCGTCCTGCTTGTTGAAGGCAAGTCGCATTAGCGATAGCCCACATTCAAGAGCAGGACTTCAAAGACAGTGACGCCAAACCACACGACAAACCTCCGCGCCCGCCGGTTGAGGCGCGCCCTTGCCGCCAGCCTGCTGCTCTTGCCCTGTGGCGCGGCGCTGGTTCCGGCCCCCGCCGTGGCACAGGCGGCGCGCAGCTATGACATTCCCGCAGGCGCTCTAGCCACCGCGCTCAACCGCTTTGCCGAGCAGAGCGGCGTGCAACTGCTTTACGATGCTCCCCTCGCCCGCAACCGCCAGACCCCCGGGCTGCATGGCAGCTTCGGCACCGCCGAGGGCCTGTCGCGCCTGCTCGCCGGATCGGGCCTGGCCTATCGCCAGACCGGGCCGGGCATCTTCACGCTGGAGGCGGCGCCTGCCGCCCAGTCGGGCTCCGTCCCATCGGGCACGGTCCAGCTGGGCACGGTGACCGTGGAGGGCAGCGCCATCGATGATGGCAGCACCGCGCCCCAGACCGCCACCGGCCATGTGCGCGGCTATGTCGCCACCCATGCCGCCAGCGCCACCAAGAGCGACACACCGATCCTCACCACGCCTCAGGCCATTTCTGTCGTCACCAGCGATCAGATCAGGGCGCAGGGCGCGCAAAGCGTGCCTCAGGCGCTGCGCTACAGCTCGGGCGTTCAGGCCGAGCAGCGCGGCGTCAACACCGATGGCGAGGAGTATGTCTATGGCCGGGGCTTCCGGCTGGAGGAGTATCTCGACGGGCTGATCCTGCCCGATGTCGGCTACAACATCGCCTCTTACGAGCCCTATACGCTCGAACGCATCGAAGTGCTGCACGGGCCTGCCTCGGTGCTGTATGGGCAGGCCTACCCGGGGGGCATCGTCAATCTGGTCAGCAAGCTGCCGGGTGATACGCCGGTGCATGAGGTGCAGATCGGCGGCGGCAGCTATGGCCGCATTCAGGGCGGCTTCGATCTGGGTGACAGGCTGGATAGCAATGGCGATGTCACCTATCGCGTCACGGGTCTGGCGCGCAGCAGCGGCTCGCAGATCGACCATATCCGCACCGAGCGCTATGCCATCGCCCCCAGCCTGAAGATCAAGCTGGATGCGAACACCGATCTGACCCTGCTGGCCAACGCCCAATATGATCCCAAGGCCGGTTTCTACAATTTCGTGCCCTCGCAAGGGACGGTGACGGCCAACCCCAATGGCCGCATCCCCACCAGCCTCGACGTGGGCGACCCGACCTATGATCGGCACAGCCGCATGCAATGGGGCGGCGGCTACAGGCTGGAACACCGCATCGGCGAGACATGGGTGCTGCGCCAGAACCTGCGCTACACCCATATCGAAGACAAGCTGGATGCGCTGCTGGCCTATGGGCTGGGTTCGGACAATGCGACGCTCAACCGCTATGGCTTTATCAACCACGAGAGCCTCGGCCAGATCGCGCTCGACAATCAGGCGCAGGCCAAATTCAGCACCGGGGCGCTGAGCCATACGGTGATCGTCGGGCTGGATTACCGCAAGATCAACTACACCCAGAGCTATGGCTTCAACTTTGCCGCCCCTGCGCTCAATGTCTTTGCGCCCGTCTATGGGGTCAGCCTTGCCGCGCCTGCCTATTCCGGGATCGATGTGGTCGGGCAGGACCAGCTGGGCCTCTATGCGCAGGATCAGATCCATGCCGGACGCCTCGATGTGCTGGCAGGCCTGCGGCAGGACTGGGCCGGATCGACCGATCATGAGCTGGTCGGTGCCACCACCACAAGGCAGGTCGATCAGAAGCTGACATGGCGGGTGGGCGCGGTCTACAGCCTGCCTTTCGGGCTCTCGCCCTATGTCAGCTATGCCACCAGCTTCCAGCCCACGATCGGCGTGGCGTATAATGGCGCCACCTTCAAGCCGACCACCGGCCAGCAGGTGGAGGCCGGGCTGAAGTATCAGCCGCAGGGCTTCAACGGCTTTGCCACCATCGCCCTGTTCAATCTGCGCCAGCAGAATGTCACCACCAGCGATCCCGATCCCACTCACACCGGCTTCAGCGTGCAGACCGGCGAGATCCGTTCACGCGGGGTGGAGTTTGAGCTGCATGCCAATCCGGTCAAGCAGCTCAGCCTGATCGCGGCCTACACCTATCTCGACAACCGCGTGACCAAGAGCAACGACACCACCGGCGCCTTTGCCAACAATCTGGGCACGACGCCCTATGGCGTGCCCGCCAATCAGGCCTCTGGCTGGGCCGATTACCGCTTTGATGCGGGTGCCCTTGCCGGGCTGAAGCTTGGCGCGGGGGTGCGCTATGTCGGCTCAAGCTATGGCGACAGCCTGAACGACTTCAAGGTGGGCGCCTACACGCTGGCCGATGCCATGTTCAGCTATGAGCTGGGCCATGCCATCCCGGCCATGCAGAACTGGGTGCTGAGCGCCAATGTCAGCAACCTGTTTGACAAGCGCTATGTCTCCTATTGCCAGAGCGCGGCGCTCTGCGCCTATGGGCTGCGACGCAATGTGCTGGCCACGCTGGCCTGGCGCTGGTGAGCGGCATGACGGCCAGATCGATCCGGCGTTGGGCTTTGATCCATCGCTGGTCGAGCCTGGCCTGCACGCTTTTCCTGCTGCTGCTCTGCGTGACAGGCCTGCCGCTGATCTTCCATGACGAGATCGACGCGGCCGGCGGCAGGCTGGCTCGCGCGTCCTCCACGCCGGGCAGCCCGCCCGCCCCGCTGGATCGCGTGGCATGGCGGGCGGCGCAGGCCATGGGCACGCCCGTGCAGGTGTTCTACTGGAAGGATGAGGAGCCCGGCGTGGTTCATGCCGTCACCGGCGGAGGCGCTGACCTGCCGATGGATATGCATGCCGCCCGGCCCCTGTCCCCGCCTGACCGCAAGGGCTTGGACCTGATGGGCGCCATGCTGATGCTGCACAGCCGCCTGTTTATGGGGCTGGCGGGCTATGCGCTGCTGGGTCTTGCCGGGCTGCTGACTGTGCTGGCGGTGGTGTCTGGCGTGGTGCTCTATGGCCCCTTCACCCGCGATCTGCGCTTTGGGGAGATCCGTCAGGGGCGCTCGAAACGGGTCGCATGGCTGGATCTGCACAATCTGACGGGCATCGCCACCGCCATGTGGCTGGGGGTGGTGGCGCTGACCGGTGTCGTCAACACGCTGGAAGACCCGCTGTTTTTGCTGTGGCACGCCGGGGCGCCGCCTGTCGCGACCCGGTCCGGGCCCATGATCGCCATCCAGCAGGCCTTCGAGCATGCGCGGACCGCCGCCCCGGGCATGGTCCCCAACAGCATGATCCTGCCCGGATCGCCCCTAGGCAGCGCCAATGCCTTTATCGTCTGGGTGCATGGCGACAGCCCCCTGACCGCACGGCTGTTCCAGCCGGTCTTTGTCGATGCGGCATCGGGCAAAGCGGCGCTCGATCCCGGATTTCCATGGTACCTTAGGGCGCTCAATCTGGCCCGCCCGCTGCATTTCGGGGATTACGGAGGCTGGCCGCTCAAGATCCTGTGGGCCTTGCTCGATCTGGTGACCATCATGGTGCTGTGCAGTGGGCTCTATCTGTGGTGGGGCAAGCAGCGGCGCCCCCCAAACCCGGAGCGCCAGCATCGCAATACCGCCCCGACGCTGGAAACCGCAGCGTGAACCATCCAGACGTCGGTTTTATCGGCCACCATCGCTTTGGCCATGTTGTCGTGCTCGGTCGATGCAGCAATGATGGCACAATTTCGCCAACATGGCCGACATTCGCGAGGCACTACGGGCCTTCCCTGTTAACTACCGGCCATTCACCAGACCGGCAGCGGAACCTCAAAAACCCCACCCTTTTGCAGCGTCCGCCATCGGCCGAGATCGCAGCAAGGTCCGCAACGCTGCCCATTCAGATCCGTCCCGATCGAGATCGCCCGGTTGGGACAGGTCAATCCCGGCTCGCTGCATGCCAGAAAGAAGATCGGAAAAAATGGCGGCATCCAAAGGGGAAACCGTCACCTCCATACCCAGCATGTCTTGCAAAATCCGGCCGCTCGTGCGCCCGCGCAGATAGCGCAATTGCGAGGCAAAGGATTGAGATGTGCTCTCCCGGGCAACGGCAAGCATCAACTCCTCCATGGCCAGGCGCCGCGACACATGAATTTGCCCTCTGGAAAGATCCGCCTCATGCGCCTCAAGCGGCATCACCAGCCGGCTGTAAATGGTGTCGAAAGCCAGACGCGCCAGATCGGCGCTGGTCCGAAATCGACCTGAAACCATCCCGAGCGAGACATCCGCCCGGGCCGCGACCGAGCGATGCGTCAATCCCGCCATCCCCTGATGCTCCACGACATCGGCCGCAGCCGAAGCAATCCGTCGGGCCACGTCATCATGGTCAGGCAGGTGAGGCAGGGCATCCAGCGCTCGCTGGCGCGCCCTGAAGCGCCAGGGGCCTTCGACCGTCAACCGACCAATCAGCCAGTCGGCCCAACCCTGACAAAGTTCATCGAGGCAGGCCCGGTCGAGCACGCGCCGCCCGGGCAACATGTGCAGCGCCGCCTCCCCCTCGAAAACAGAACTTGTCCAGCGAGAATATGCGCCCACGCCGCACATATCGCATATGGCCTGCCAAAAGCCGCTCCACAGGGCCTGCCATTCTGCCCCGATGCCCTGATAGCCCTTTTCGCGTTGGGACAGCAGAAGGCCTTCGCGCCAGGCAAAGGCGAGGCGCCTTTCGCTCCACACCCATTCATCGATCAGGGCTGCCATGATCCGGCCCAGCCCATCCATGTGGAACGGCTGAGAGGCCGGATCAACCAGATGGCTCAGTTGCATGCTGCACCATTGCCTTGCCTCCTCCAGCGCCCGTTCCTGAGCGCTGACGAAAAGGTCATCGAGCGAGGCAAAGTGGTTGTAGAGCGTCGAAACCGGCACCTCGGCACAGCGTGCCAGCGCCCGCGCCGATATCGCCGCATGGCCCTTTGTCTGCCACAACGACCAGACAGCGTCGATCAAGCGGAGCCGAGGCGATGCCGCTTCGCGAGATGACGGGGTTCTGGACATGTCTGCCTCAGCGGGCGAACAGCGCCTCAAGCCGGAACCATGCCGCCTGCAGCATGGCCTCCTTCCGGTCTGCAGCAGGCAGGTGCGAAACGCGCCGATGGCGGCCTGTCACCATTGAGATCCACAGATAGCCGTCCAGCCGGTCAACGGCAAAACCGAGCTGCGCCAGCAAGGCCTCGGAGCCGACACCGCGAATGGCCAGCATGCGGTCGACCACCGGGCCAAGCACCGGATGGCGCATGCCCGAGCGCATGAGGACATCCAGAGTCGTCAGCGAGGTGCTGCCCTCTGCGGCGCTCAGGCTCTCGACCATTTCGGCGCGGCTGCGTTCCCGGCCTTCGTCGGTCATGGCGCGATAGGCACGGCTGCACAATTCCTCGAAAGCCGCGCTGATCAGCTCCTGTTTGGAGCCGAAGAAATAGGTGACGGCAGACAGGGAGACGCCGGCGCGCGCGGCGACATCCCGCTGGTTGAGGCGATCGGCACCCTTTTCGGCCAGCGCGGACAAGGCGATGTCGAGGATGCGCAGCGCCGTTTCATTGTAGCGGTCGGATGAGGCGTCGAATTGGGCCGCTTCCTGCATCCTGCTGGGTATCAGCACGATACTCTGGCCGGCCAGCCGCTGCTGCAGGCGCACAGCCGCACCCACAATCCAGGCTGACCGCAGCGCGCTGGTCGAGATCGACAAGGTGGTCGAGCTGAGCGCCAGCGCCAAATCCGCCCATAAGGCCCCCTGCTCCGGGGATGCGCCGAACATGGCCGTATAATCCTGCCAGAACGCCGCTTCCGCTGCCATCTCGTCCACGATGGCGGCTGCAACATCCGGCCAGTCGCTGGCAACGGCTTCCTGTTCGAGTTCGCGCAACAGCGAGAGCAACGGGCGCCCGTCCTCGATCCGGATCTGGAGCAGGGTGGCGAAGGCTCCGGCCAGATCGAGCCAGATCGGCAATTTGACGCTGGTTTCCTCGCGATGATGGGCGCGCCAGCCTTGAGAGGCCTCAAGCGCCTGAGCGCAAACGGCGGCGATCAGCTGCTCGCGATTGCCGAAATGGTAGTTGATGGCCGAAGCGCTGCCTCCCACGCGGCTGGCCACTGCTCTGGTGCTGAGCGCGGCCAGCCCTTCTTCCAGCGCGAGGTCATAGGCGGCGGCTTTCCAGCGATCGATGGCGGGAGAGCGAGAAGATTCAGACGCGAGCATCCCTGTTCTGTCGTTCAATTTCCCGCATGGCGCAAGCAAAAATGTCACTGAACAAATGGCCTAATTTTTCAACGCCATGCGGAGAGGACCATCGGACAAAGCTGTCAGGCCGATCTAAGAAAATTTTTGTGTCTTCATTTATATAACTGATATTTATGTATTTTATTTTCCAACCCTCTGTGCATCGCAGATTTTTCCGGTCAATACCCCACCAAGATCGCGCCGCTATGTCATGGAACTGTCAAGCGCCACACCTACTGAACAATCGTTCTGTTTATCGAGTCGAACAAGCGGCACCCCCATGCATGCCGCCAGCTCGCTCGAAACCCGATCGAAAGGATAATGACGACCATGGCAGGCAACACGCGCCCCACCCCCTTCAGCGTGGCGGTCATCTGCGACACGCAGAATTACGTCGACCATAACAACCAGCGCGAAGCCGGTTTTCCGCTCAATGCCCGCGAAATGCTGTGGGATATGATGAGCCATATCGCCCGCAACGCGCGCTCCAACGGCGGCGATATCGCCTTCGTCACCGGCCTCGGCGACAATTGGCAGCACCCCAGCGTTGCGGGCCCCGACGCCAGCCACGCCACCATCGGCGCCATTGCCAACCCGGTGATCGAGCGCATTCTGCCCGCCTCGCCCGAAGCCCTGCGTGAGGTCGAAATGCCCGCGGTCCGCCGCGCGTGGGAGATCGTGGCACAGGCCATGCCCTTCTCGGTCGTGCCCGGCAATCACGATCACGACCATCTCTGGACCGACCCCAATCACCCGCCGCTGATCTCCGACGCGCAAGGCGATGTGATCGATCTGATCGACCAGATCGGCGGCCTGCATGTCGGCGAACTGAACAACTGGACGCAGGTCTTCGGCAGCGACACGCCGATGTTCCGTGACAAGCCATGGTATGTGTCCTCCTTCCGCGATGGCGCCAACAGCGCGCAGCTGTTCGAAGGCGGCGGCTATCGCTTCCTGCATCTGGGGCTGGAAATGTGCCCCGACGATGCCGTGATCGCCTGGGCGCAATCCGTGATCGACAGCCATCCCGGCCTGCCCACCATCCTGTCGATCCATGAGTTCATCAACGAGGCGGCCGAGCGCAAATCCATCGCCGCGCTGGACCTCACGCGCATGGACCCGGAGCGCAACAGCCCGCAGGATCTGTGGGCCAAGCTGATTGCCACCAACGACCAGATCCTGATCACGCTGAACGGCCATTTCCACGGCGTCAACCAGCGGATCGACAACAACGACCATGGCCACAAGGTCTATCAGTTCCTTGTCAACTATCAGTCCCGCAAGCAGGCGCTCAAGGTCTCCGCGCCCGAGGCGAAGGTTCTCGATGGCCTCGGCGATGGCTGGATCCGCCTGTTGACATTCGATCTGGCCGGCGCAACACCGCGCCTGCGGCTGCGGGCCTATTCCGCGCATTACAAGGCCTTTGCCAGCGATCTGCCCTTCTACACGCAATGGTATGGCTATGAGCACCCGGAGATGAGCCCGGCCGACTTCCTCGCTCTCGACGAGGCCGAGATCCTGCTGGACGATTTCCGCGCGCGCTTCACGCCCATCGCCGACCCGGCTGGGCATGACGCCGCGCTGCTGGTCGCAGAATAATGTTCCGCCAAGCCGATCCTGTCGCGATGCCGGTGGAAAGCCGCGCATCGCTGGCTGCCCTGCCCGCCCCGGGCATGAGGATGGCACTTTACGTGCTGCTCCTCATGTCGCTCATCTCGCTTATCGGTTCGTATGACCGCTATCTGGTCGGCATTCTGGTGGAAAGCATCAAACATGATTTGAAGGTGAGCGACGGGCAGGTCGGCCTGTTGACAGGACTCGGCTTCGCGCTGGTCTACTCCTTGCTGGCGGTGCCGGTGGCGCGTCTGTCCGATGGCGGGCGGCGCGTGCCGGTGCTGGCTTGCGCACTCATCCTGTGGTCGATCATGACGGCCCTGTGCGGGGCGGCCATCGGTTTTCCCATGCTGCTGCTCGCCCGCATGGGCGTGGGCGTGGGTGAGGCGGGTTGCGTGCCCACCACACAGGCCATCCTCTCCGACCATTTCCCCGAGCGCTGGCGCGCCACGGCGATTGCCATCGCCACTGTGGCCAGCGGCATCGGCCTGATGCTGGCCGGGGTCTGCGGCGGCTGGGTGGCGGACCATTGGGGATGGCGCGCGGCCTTTCTGGTGGGGGCGGTGCCCGGCCCCGCGCTGGCATGGCTCCTCTGGGCGACACTGCGCAAGCCGGTGGCAGGCAAGACATCGCTGGAAGCGCCCACCCTCCCCATGACCATGCCTAACGCGGTCGGCACGCTGCTGCGCGTGCGCAGTCTGCGCCTGATCTATCTGGGCTATTCTTTGGCGACCATGGCCGCCTATGCCGCCATCGGCTGGATTCCCGCTTTCCTGATGCGCAGTCAGGGGCTGTCGGCCAGTCAGGTGGGGGCAGGCTATGGCTCGATCAACGGGATCACCATGATTGTCGCCTTGTTCGCGGGCGGCCTGTTGGGCGACATGCTGGGCCGGCGTGACCGGCGCTGGGTGATCTGGCAGATGGCGGGATGCTGCATTCTGGCCTGCCCGGTCACCGTGGTCTTCCTCCTGTCTCATGACCTGCACATGATGCTGTGGCTGACCGTGCCGATGACCTTGCTGGCGATGGGCAGCGGCAGCACGGTCTATGCCACCATTCAGGATCTGGCCGGGCCCCGCCTGCGGGCCACGGGCTCGGCGCTGTTCCTGCTGTTCTTCAACCTTGCCGGTGTGGGCATCGGCCCCTCGCTGGTCGGCTGGCTGAGCGATGCCCTGCATGGCCGGTTTGGCGGCGATGCGCTGCGCATGGCGCTGGTCGGCATATCCTTTACCTATGTTCTGGGCGGGCTGATCATTCTGCTGGCCCTCCCCTCCATCCGCCGGGACATGACCGAGGCCAGCCAGCGCGGCGCCCCCTCGATCGACTGACCCGGCCCCGATTTACTCACGACCCACCCCTTCATTCCGCCCGGTGACGCCGCGTCACCGGGGTGGCCGGACGCGCGCATGGCGCACCGGCCTTCCCTCACACACCAAGGAGCAGGCCATGGCCCGCATCGCATCATTCCACAGCTTTCCCTCTTGTTGCGCTCTGGCCATGGCCGCCGCGCTGATCGCCCCGGCGGCCCATGCGGAGGATGCGGCCACACCCGCCGCGCCCGCCGCAACCCAGAGCGGCGCCATCGACGACATCGTCGTCACGGCGCGCAAGGTGAAGGAGCGCGCCGCCGATGTGCCGATTGCGATCTCCGCCATCGGCGGCGACCGCCTGAGCCAGAACCAGCATATCCGCCTTGAAGACCTCAACCAGCTGGCCCCCTCCACGGTGGTGGTCATCACCAACGGGCACCAGACCACCATGTCGATCCGTGGCATCGGCAACAATCCGGGCTCGGACGGGCTGGAAAACAGTGCAGGCGTGTTTGTCGACGGTGTGTACCTCGGGCGCCCCGGCATGGCCTCGATGGACCTGATCGATATCAAGCAGATCGAGCAGCTGCGCGGGCCGCAGGGCACGCTGTTCGGCAAGAACACCACTGCGGGCGCAATCAACATCACCACCGAACTGCCCGATTTCAAATGGGGGTTCAAGGGCGCGGCCACTTACGGCAATTATAATTACAAGCAGTTTCAGGGCTCGATCACCGGGCCGATCACCCCGCAACTGGCCTTCCGCCTGACGGGCTATTCCACCACCCGCGATGGCGATGTCTATAATGTTTCCAACGGGCAATGGGTCAACAACCTCAACCGCAACGGCGCGCGGGCGCAGCTGCTGTGGACGCCAAGCAGCGATCTGAGCCTGCGCCTGATCGGCGAATATTCAGCCGAGCAGCAGAGCACCGGCGCCCTCGCCTCCATCCCCACGCTGGGCTCGCAAGGGGCGACGCTGGCGGCCAAGCAGGCGGCCATCGGCGGCACGATCATCACCAACCCCTATGTCGGCATGATCGCCAAGGGGCTGGTGGTCGATCCCACCGGCGCTTTCACCGCAGCGGGCGGCCCCTTGCAGACCGGCACCCGCCAAGGCGCGGGCTCGGCGGAAATCAACTGGAAGTTTGGCGGTTTCACGCTCACCTCGCTGACTGCTTTCCGCTATTGGCAGTATGACTCGCGCGCCGACAGCGACAGCAGCAGCGCCGATGCCCTCTATGGCGGCTATCACATTCAGGACCGCCAATGGACGCAGGAGATGCGGCTGGCATTCCCAAGGATCGGCAATGTCGATCTGATCGCAGGCGTCTATTACTTCAACCAATACGTCAAAACCGACGCCCATACCGAATATGGCGTGGATGCGCCGGCCTATCTGTCAGGCCAGTCGAATGCGACGCTGCAGAGCGAGGCGGCGCTCTATGCCTCGAACCCCACGGCCTATGCCGCCTATGCCTCCATCCCCACCGTGCTGGGCTATGCGGGCAAGAATGTGAACACCTATGCCGATCCGCTGACCCGCTCCATCGCCGCTTTCGGGCAGGCGACATGGCATGTCATGCCGCGCTGGAACATCACCGGCGGCGTGCGCGTGACGCATGAAACCAAGCAGGAAAACGTCTGGAGCGGCACCACCAACAATGATTGGCACGTCACGCCCGGCGCCGTCTTCGTCAGGATTTCAGACACGGCGCCAAGCTGGCTGATCTCAAGCGACTATCACCCCACCCCCTCCGCTGATGACCTATTTCACCGTCTCGCACGGGGAAAAGGCCGGGGGGCTCAACACGACGCAGGCGCCCGGCACGCTGCCGCTCGACCAATATGCCGTGCGCCCGGAAACCGCGACCAATTACGAGATCGGCCTCAAAGGCGACTGGTTCCACCACAAGCTGGCAGCCACCTTCGACCTGTTCCGCATGGATATCAGCAACTATCAGGCCAATGTGACGCAGGTGGTCGCCAATCCGTCTGGCGCGGGCGGCATGTCGATCATCAACCCCATCGTCAGTGCGGGCGCCGCGCGCACGCAGGGCGCGGAATTCGAGGTCACCGCCGCCCCGATGCGCGGGCTGAGCCTCCATGGTTTCGTCGCCTATAATGACGCCAAATATCTGTCCTACACCAGCGCGCCATGCCCGATTGAAGCGCCGACCGGCTCAACGACCTGCGACCTGTCCGGCAAGCCCATCGTTGGCGCGCCAAAATGGACGATGGGGTTGAACGGCACAGCCGAAACCCCGATCGGCAAGACGCGCAACGTCTATTTCAGCCCCGAAGTGTCATGGCGCTCTCACTATTATGGATCGAACGATGATTCGATCTATTCGATCACCGGCAATTACGCGGTGGTGAACCTGCGGCTCGGCGTCCGTGATCGCGATGGGCGTTGGGATCTTTCGTTCTGGGGCCGCAATGTCGCCAACAAGCGCCGGATCAACAATTACTTCAATTACGGATCGCTGGTGCCCGGCACGCTGGTCGCCTTCTTCGGCGATCCCGCAACCTATGGCGCAACCCTGCGCGTCAATCTGTGATCTTCAAAGGAAGCCAACCGATGACATTTGCCAAAGCCCTGCTCGCGGCCTCTGCGCTGATCGCCCTCTCTCCCGTGACGACAGCGCAGGCACAGGCTGCCAGTGACCAGAGTTTCACCATCGCGGTGATCCCCGACACGCAGAACTATGTCGATTTCAACCATCAGAAAAATGCCGGTTTTGCCTTCGATGCTGCGCCGATGCTGCTGGAACAGATGCAGTTCGTCGCCGATCACGCCCGCAGTCAGGGTGGAGACATCGCCTTCGTCATGACGCTGGGCGACGCCTGGCAACATCAGACCCTGCCGATCGACCCGCACAGCCAGGCCCTTGGTCTCAAGCGCGGCAACAATCCGATGATCGACGCCTTTCTGGCCCCCACCCCCAAGGTGCTGACGATCGAAGCCCCCAAGGTGAAGGAAGCCTATGAGCTGATCAACGGCAAGGTGCCCTTCTCCGCCGTGCCGGGCAATCACGATTACGATGCGCAGTTTCCGGATTCGAACCACCCGCCCAAACCGGTGATCAAGTCGGAGGAAAACATCGGCATGCTGCATGTCGGCGGGCTGGACAATTGGCGCTCGGTCTTTTCCGACCAGTCCGACTTCTTCAAGGGCAAGCCGTGGTATGTCGCCAGCCATGATGGCGGGGCGGACAACGCCCAGATCTTCACCGCGGGCGGCTACACCTTCCTGCATATCGGCCTGCAGTTCGACGCGCCCGAGGCCTCGCTTCAATGGGCGGAGGAGATCGTGAAGCGCTACCCCGGCCTGCCCACGATCATCTCCATGCATGATTTCCTGCAAACCGGCGGCGCCCGCGAACCCAATCCCATCGTCGACAATCACGCGCTCGATCCCGATGCCAACACGCCCCAGATGATGTGGGACAAGTTCATCGCCAAGCATGACCAGATCTTCATGGTCCTGTGCGGCCATGAACATGCCCAGTGGTTCCGCACCGATCCCAACCGTTTGGGCCATCCGGTCTATCAGTTGCTCTCGGACTATCAGGGGCGCCAGCAAACCGTGATCGACGCCGGGGCCAAGAAGACGATGGAAGGCATCGGTGACGGCTGGATGCGCCTGATGACCTTCGATTTCGCGAGCAGCGTGCCCAAGGTCAAGGTCCGCACCTATTCGACCCATTACAAGAAGTTCAGCAGCGAGATCCCGGACTATGCCGCATGGTACAAGAAGCAGGAACATCCCGGGATGACGGATGCCGAATTCAACGCAATGGATGATTTCAGCTTCGACCTGACCGATTTCCGGGCCCGTTTCGGAATGCCCAAGAGTCTTTGAATCCGGTCACTCGCAAGCACAGTTCTGACTAGAGCAGCTCCATGCGACTGAAGTCGATGGAGCTGCTTTCTTGCGTTGATGCGATGGAGTCGGGAAACCTGTATTGGAGATTCCAGCTTGCTCCTTATTCTTCCGCCAACAGTCGTGCACTTTTCCAGGGCACGCCCCCGAAAGCTGGCTTCCCTTCATCGCCCGCTGGACAGGCTTAGGTGTCGCAATGCGACAGCTATCACGAACTGCCGGGTCCCTGCTCTGCCTCTGGACCATGCCTCCCGTCAGAAGTCGCTGACGGTCCATGGCGGATCGTTCATACGCGCCATCCACCACCCAGCGCCGCATCCAGCGCCACCACCTCACGCAACTGCTCCGCCCGCGCACTGGCCAGCGCATCGCGCGCGGCAAACAGCGTGCGTTGAGCGGCAAGGATGGCTGTGATGTCCTCCTTGCCCGCCGTGTATCGCAGCTTGGCTTGATCGACCGCGCTCTGTGCCTGCTCGGCAGCCTCCTGCCTTGCCGCCACCTCGCGGTCGAATTGGCGCGTCGCCTTGAGGGAACGCTCCACATCGCCCAGCGCGGTGAGCACGGCCTTGCGATAGTCAGCCTCGCGCTCGCGCCTTCGGGCGATGGCGGAATCGCGCTGCCCGGCCAGAGCGCCATGGTCGAACAAGGGCTGGGCCAGACCGGCCATCAGCGTGTAGAGCGCCTCGCTGGGCCCGGTGCCCACCTGCCCCCCGCCGCTGGCCGACAAGGTGATACGCGGCAGCATGGCGGCCCGCGCCGCAGCCACATCGGCTCCCGAAGCCGCCAGCGCGGCCTCGGCGGCGGCAACATCCGGACGCCGCGTGAGCAGCTGGGCAGGCAGGCCGGGATGGGGCAAGGTGGGCATGGTGATGGCCTCCAGACCCGCACCACGCACCGCAAAGCCCTGTGCCGGGCGGCCGAGCAGAATGGCCAGACTGACCCGCGCCTCATTCTCGGCCCGTTCCAATGCGGCCATCTGCGCCTCAACCTGCGCCACCAGAGCACGCTGGGCCGCAACATCGCCGGGCAAGGCCTCACCCGTTTTCAGCAACGCCCGGGTCTGGGCAAGCAACCCCTGCGCCGCCTCCAGATCGGCGCGCGCAAGGGCCTGCCTCTCGCGCAGTTCCATCAGGGTCAGCCACCCCTGCACCACCTGCGCGGCAACGGAGAGGCGCACCGCCTGCGCATCGAAGCGACTGACCGCCAAAGAGGCCCTTGCCGAGCGCGCCTGCGCCCGCAACCGGCCCCACAGATCGGCCTCCCAACTGGCGGCAACCTCGGCATAGGCGAAATTGCCGCTGGAGGCCCCGCTGCTGCTGTTGGCCCCTTGCCGCAACCCCTGCGCGGACAGGTTCACCGCCGGCAGCTGAGGCGCGCGCGCGATGCGCAAGGCCCCGCGCGCCTGATCGATCCGCGCCATGGCTGCAGCGATATCGGTGTTTTCGTCCAGCGCCTGAGCCACCAGACCATCCAGCTCCTCGCTGCCGAAGCCGTGCCACCATTCCGCATCGGGCCAATATGCCTCGGTTTCAGCAAGGCCGGGGGTGCCAAGGCTTACGGGCAAAGCCATGGCGGGAGGCGGTGCCTCCTGCGTGGTCGAACAGGCGGACAGGGCCAGCAGCGCCAGGCTTAAGGGAAAACGGCGCATCCTCATGTCCTCTGCCCTCATGTCCTTTGCAGTGCCACCACCGGATCGAGCCGCGCCGCGCGCCGCGCCGGGCTGTAACCGAAGACCACCCCCGCCGCCGCCGCCGAACCGAAGGCGATCAGCGCGGCATGCAGCGTGAAGATCACCCTCGTGCCGATCAGCACCGCCGCCAGCCCCACCAGATGGCCAAGCACCAGCCCGGCCACGCCGCCCACGCCTGCCAGCAACACGGCTTCGGTCAGGAACTGGCGCAGGATGTCTCCGGTGCGCGCGCCGGTGGCCATGCGGATGCCGATCTCGCGGGTGCGCTCGCTTACGGTGGTCAGCATGATGTTCATCACGCCAATGCCCCCCACCAGCAGCGAAATGGCGGCGGTGAAGCCCAGCAGCATGGTCATCGTGTCGGCGGTCTTGCTCTGGGCCTGCACGGCGGCGGCCTTGTTGAAGATGGTGAAGTCCTGAATGTGATGCTTGTCGGTCAGCACGGTGGTGATGATCTTGACCGTTTCGTCCGACTGCGCGGCATCCTCCATCAACACCGAAAGCCAGGAGACATTGGGCGTGCCGAAAATCCGCTGACTGCCAGTGGAAAAGGGGATGGCGATGGTGTCGTCATCATCGGCATCGCCCGACAGCGCGCCTTTCGACGACAGCACCCCCACCACCTGAAACGGCACATTGTTGACCAGAATAAACTGGCCCAGCGGATCGCTGCCATCGGGGAACAGCTTGTCACGCACCTTCACACCGATGGCGGTGACAGCGGCGAGGCCGCGCTCATCCTCGGGGGTGAAGAAGCGCCCCTGCCCCATCGGCCAGTTGAGGATCAGCGGATACTCGCTGGTGACGGCGGTGGCGCTGGTCTGCGCATCGATGTTGCCGTGGCGCACCGTCACATGGCCCGTCAGGTAAGGCATGGCGGCGCGGACATTCGGCAGGCCGCGAATGGCCTCGGCATCCTGCGCCGTCAGCACGCCGCCGGGACCGCGCGGATTGCTGCCGCCCGGCTCGACATAGAGGCGCGCCGTGCCGAACAGCGCCACCTGATCGACCACCGTTTGCCGCGCGCCCTGCCCGATGCCGAGCAGGGCGATCACCGCGGCCACCCCGATCACGATGCCCAAAAGCGTGAGCGCCGTGCGCGCCGGGCTGGAGGCCAGCGAGCGGCGCGCGGCTTTCAACGCTTCGGCCACATCGGCCATCAAGGGAGCATCGTGGTGATCGGAGGGAGCGGCGGCAAGGGCCTTGCCCCGCGAGGGCGCCCGGCCTGTGTCGCTCACGATGCGGCCATCCGCGATTTCGATGCGGCGGTCGGCGGCCTGGGCCACATGGGCATCATGGGTGATCAGGATCACCGTATGGCCCTGCCCGGCCAGCTCCGTCAGCAGCGCCATCACTTCGGCGCCGCTGTGGCTGTCGAGCGCGCCGGTCGGTTCGTCGGCGAGGATCACACGCCCGCCATTGATCAGCGCGCGGGCGATGGAGACGCGCTGCTGCTGCCCGCCCGAGAGCTGCGAAGGACGATGATCGGCGCGCGTCGCCAGCCCCAGCCGGGCGAGCAGGGCCTCGGCTTTCGCGGCGCGGATCTCTGGCGGGGTGCCGGCATAGATCGCCGGGGCCTCGACATTTTCGCGCGCCGTGGCGCTGGCGATCAGATTGTATTGCTGGAAGACGAAGCCGAAAGCCTCGCGCCGCAGAGCCGCCAGCGCATCACGGGAAAGATGGGCGGTATCTGCGCCCTCGAAGGCATAGGAGCCCGCGCTGGGCCGGTCGAGCAGGCCGAGGATGTTCATCAGCGTCGATTTGCCAGAGCCAGAAGCTCCGATGATCGCCACGAACTCGCCCGCATGGATTTCCAGATCGACGCCGCGCAGCACCTCCACCGCGCTGTCGCCGCTGCCATAGCTGCGGCGCAACCCGCGCAGGGCGATCAGCGATGTATCGCTCATCGTCACCAGCGCAGGCTCAGCAGGGATGGTTCGCCGCCCGGCTTGCGCCCCGTCACCACGCGCTCGCCCTCGGACAGGCCCGACAGCACCTGAGCGGTGAAGCGGTCATGCGTGCCGATGGTGATGCTGCGCGTCTCCAGCCTGCGCCCGCTGACGACCTGAGCGGTGTAGCGGCCCGGCTTGTCGGTCAAGGTCAGGGCGGTCATCGGCACGGTGGGGCGGCGATGCGCCGAGGCGGTGATGAAGAAGACCTGAGCGCTCATCTCCGGGCGCAGCAGGCCATCGCCATTGGGCACATCGAAGAGCGCCGTATAAAGCACCACATTGTTGGCCGAGGCGGCTGCGCTGGCAGGCTGGGCGCCGGCAGCATCGCTGGTGACAGGCTTGGGCGGCGCGGGCAGGATCTGGCGCAGGCGCGCGCTCCAGCGCCGCTCGCCATAGCCCAGCGTGGTGAACCACAGGCTCATACCGGGTTTCAACTGGCCGACATCGGCCTCCGAGACCTGTGTCCAGACCGTCATGGCGGAGAGATCGGCGATGCGCAGCAGCACCGGGGCGGTGTAATTGGCGTTGATCGTCTGCCCCTGCCGTACATCGACCGACACCACCGTGCCGCCCATCGGCGCATAGATGCTGGTGTAGCCAAGCTGGGCGGCATCCGACTTCAACGTCGACTCCGCCTGAACGATCTGGGCGCGGATGGCCTGCGCCTTCGCCTGCGCGGAGATGGCATCACGCCGGGCCTGATCGAAGACATCCGTGCGGGTGGCATTGGCGGCGCGCAATTGCTGCTGGCGGGCCAACTCGCCCTGCGCATAGTCAGCCTGCGCCTGCGCATCCTTCAGCGTGGCGATCAGCCGGTCACGTTCGGCGCGGTCGGACTCGAGCCGGGCGGCCTGCACCTGCGGGTCGATCTCGGCCAGCAATTGGCCCGCCTTCACCTGATCACCGGGCTGGACCAGCAGCCGCTTCAACTGCCCCGAGGCCTGAGCACCCACATCGACATAGGTGCGCGGCTGAAGCTTGCCCAGGGCCGAGACCGTCTCCTCCACATCGCCGCGCGTCACCGTGGCGGTTTCAAAACCCTCGGCGGGATCGGCCATCAACCGCGAGGCCCCCAGCCAGAGCAAGACCAGCAACCCCAACCCAAGGGCCAGCCACAGCCAGCGGCGGCGCGGGATAGAAGGAAGGAAAGCGCTCATGGCCGGGCCGCGCGGGGTTGGAGGCTGGGCAAGGAAGGTGCTCCGGCACTGTCAGTGGATAAAGAACTCGACCGGCACGACCCGTTCGAGGGTTTCGCCCGGCCTGTCCTCAGGCGGCTTGGGCAGGGCGTCCGTCCATTGCAGTCCAAGACATCATCACCTTTGTTCCATCGCGGCTGATGCGGCATCCCGGATATGAGATCGCCTCGCATTAGCCCTTCAACAATCAGACGTTTGAGCGTCGCTGATTTTCAGCATATTCGTCACGGCATGCCTGCCCGCGCGGCAAGGTGGCCGGATCGCGGGCAAACCGCTGACCCGGCCCGATCCGCCCTTAAAAGTTGAACGTCGCCGAGGCCGAGATATTGCGCGGCAGCCCCTCCATCACATAGGCGCTGCAGCAGCCGGAGGCCCAATAGCTGCGGTTGGCGATGTTCTGCACGTCCAGCCGCAAGGTCACCGGCTTGGCCAGCAGCCTGTCCAGCACATAGCGCACCCCCAGATCCACCCGCGTCCACGACGGGATGATGCGGCGGTCATAGCCGGTGTCGAGATCGAAATACTGCCAGCCGGTGTAGATGAAGCGCCCGGTCAGCGTCAGGCCATGCAGGCGGGGAACATCCCATTCCAGCGCGACATTGCTCTGCACGCCCGGCGTCATGCTGGCGGTCTTGCCATTGTCCAGCCCGTCCTGCGTCTGGGTCAGCACCGGATCGATCAGGCTGACGCCGCCGGTCACGCGCAGGCCCTTCACCGGCTCGCCGAAGATGTTCAGCTCCAACCCGCGGTTGCGCTGCTTGCCGATCAGCTTCATCGTGTTGCTGGGCGTATCGACCAGCAGGCTGGGCTGGGCCAGCTGATAGAGCGACAGGGTGGTGGCAAAACTGCCCAGATCCAGCTTGATCCCGGCCTCATACTGGCTGGTCTTGTAGGGCGGGAAGACGGTTCCGGCATTGGCATAGGGCTGAGTGACGGCCGTGCCCTGCCGCAACCCCTGAATATAGTTCACATAGAGCGAAAGCGGTTTCAGCGGCTTGACCAGCAGCCCGAAGGAGGGGCTGAAGGTGCTGCGATCATAGGACGAGCTGACCGCGCCCGTATCGTTGTCGTAATTGATCGCCTGCACGCGCTGCAGGCGGCCACCCAGCGTCAGCTGCACACGCTCGTCCAGCACCGAGAGCTTGTCGCCCACGGCCAGACTGTAAAGGCGGGTGGTGTATTGCTTGACCGCAGGCGCCTCGGGAATGTCGGGCCCGGGATAGAAGCTGGGCGCATAGATGTTGGAGGTGAGATCGGGGCCCGTATTGCCCGTCCAGCCCCAGAAGGTGGTGCCCAGCGCCGTGCCGTCGAGGCTGAGCTTGTGATGCACCGGCCCGGTGTCGACCCAGCCATTGGCCCCCGCCGCCACCGACCACGTCTTCTGTCTGCCCGGAATGTTCCATTGGTTGACGGTGACATCGCCCTGCGCATCGGTCAGCGTGTGATTGCCGTCCTCCAGATCATGCTGCTTCCAGATGTCGCCGCCCGCGGCGGCATGCAGGGTGATATGGTCGGAGAGATCCGCCTCGGCGCGCAGGGCACCGAACCAGTCCTGACTGGAAAAACGGCTCCAGGGTTGGCCGCTGTTCAGGCTGGCGCGGGGCGGCGCGGGAATGTCCTGCCCCGGATTGAGCACCAGATAGGGCGAAATGCCTCGGATCACCCGGTCCTGATAGCCCAGATCGGCGGAGAGCCGCACCGTATCGCTGCGATAGTCCAGCCCCAGCGAGGCCAGCGCCGTGCGGTCGCGGTTGTGATCAATGGCGGTGTTGCCGTCGCGATAGACGCCGTTGAAACGCACGCCGAACTGCCCCGCGTCACCAAAGCGGCGGCCCAGATCGACATGGCCGCCCAGCTGCGACTTGCCCGAGAAGCTGGCCGTCACCTGCGTGATCGGCACATCGGTGGCACGCTTGGGGACGAGATTGACCGCCCCGCCCACCGAGCCGCCCGGCGGCATGCCGGTGAGGAAAGCGGTGGGCCCTTCGAGCAGTTCGATCCGCTCGGCCAGTTCGGGCGCCACCGACCATGTCGGCAGCACGCCATAAAGCCCGCCATAGCCGATATCGCCCGAGCCGACGCTGAAGCCGCGCAGATTGACCTGACTGGCCGAGCTGCCCGCGCTGTTCCACTGGTTGCGCGCCGAGGGCGAGAGCGTGCTGAGCACATCCATCACCGTCTGCGCCGAAGGCGTGTTCTGCACCGCCTCCGTCGTATAGGTGGTGACGGTGTAGGGCGTGTCCATGATGTCCTGATTGCCCTGGATGCCCACACGCTGGCCGCGCGCCAGCATGCCCCCGGCGTAGGCGGGCGGCAGGCCGCGGATCGCTTCGAGCGGGGCGACCGAGGGGGTAGCACTGTCAGCGCCCTGCCCTTCCACCTGTACCGGCCCCAGCGCAATGGCGGAGCCCTGCGCCTGAGGTGCAGCTTCAAGGCGCACCGCATGGTCGGCCACGAAACGGAAGGTCAGGCCCGTGCCCGCCAGCAGCTGGCTGAGCGCCGCCGCCGGCGCAATCGCGCCGGAGACTGCAGCGCCGCTGCGCCCGCTCATCAGCCCGGCATCGGCGGTGACCTGCAGGCCCGATTGCTGGCTGAAGATCACGATGGCATCGGGCAGAGGCTGGGCCGGGATGGCAAAGCTTCTGGTGGCAGCGGCGGTCTGGGCCATGGCCCCGCCGGGCGTTCCGGCCAGCATGCTGCCGGCCAGCAGCCATGCCGCCGTCATGGCCATTGTCATTCTGTCTCCGCGTGCAAACCCCGTCATGTGATACTCCCTGAAGAGACGCTTATTTTTGATAATGCGTCTCATGAACGTCAATTTATCAGGAAGACAAACCCCGGCGCGGCTTTTTCAAAAAAGATCGAAATTTCCTGTGGCTGGACCGAAAGCCTAATGCGCGGAGACGATCATCAGCCATGGCGTCACATGCCGCACCACGCCCCCGCGCGACAGCACCAGCGCGTCCAGCGCCACGGCCGGGGATCGGGCATCATAGACGCCATCGATCCGCTGTTGACCGAAAGCGGCATCGGTCAGGATGATCCCGCCGCCATACCAGGGGCGCAACTCCTGAATCGCCTCGGACAGGGTGCGGTTGCGGATGACGACGGTGCCGTTGCGCCATGCGCCGACCAGTCCGGGCGCCTCCTGCCCCTCGATCAGTGCGTGATCTCTGGCGATGGAGACCCATTGCCCGGCGGTGAGCGAGCGCGTGGTGGCGGGCGCCGTGCCCAGATCGAGCACGCGCACCGCGCCCTGCGCCACGGCCACGCTGGTCACCTTGCCCATGCGCCGCACATCGAAGGCCGTCCCCACATCGATAGCCGTGATGTGCCCGGCCCTGACGCGGAACGGTGCGGCGGGATCATGCTTCACCTCAAACCACGCCTGCCCTGCCAGCAGGCGCACCGTCCTGTCATGTCCCTGCCCGGGCAGGGCAAGGGCGCTTTCAGGGCCGAGCCGCACCCGACTGCCATCGGCGAGGCGCAGATCGCGCGTTTCGCCGGCGCCGGTGATCACATCGGCCTGCCAATGCAACCGCGCCCATGGCAGGATGGCGAACGCCAGACAGGCCGCCAGCGCTAGCCCCGCCGACGCCCCCACCAAGCGCCGGTTCGGCCAGCGGCGCCGGGCAGGCTCCGCAGTAGCGGCGGGGGGCGGAGGGTGATCGCCTATGGCCTCGAACACGCCCTCCACGCTGGCCCAGGCGCGGACATGCAGGGGATCGGCATCCAGCCAATGTTCGAAATGCTGGGCCAGCCCGGCATCCTCGGGCTCCTCGCGCAGCAGGATCAGCCAGTCGGCGGCCTCATGCTGGGCCTTGCGCCAGGCGTCATCCATGGGCGCGCGCCCGCAGGGTTCCGCGCAATCCTGACAGGAACAGAGCAAGGCTGGCGCGCATCATGACTCAAGGACATCCACCGAACCGCGTTTTTCAGCGATTTTTTGCGGAAAGCCGCTCCAGCCCGCAGCGCTCCGAGCAGATCGCCAGCCCTTCGGAGACCAGCAGATGGACCAGCGGGATCGACACGCCCAGATGCTCGGCGATTTCGCGCAGCTTGTGGCCGCCGAAACGGTACATCTCGATGGCCACACGCTGGCGCTCGGGCAGGGTGGCCAGCACGCCCATCACGCAGGCCAGTTCGGTCCGCGCGATCACATCGGCCTCGGGCGAAGGCGCGTCCTGAGCCACCTCCAACACCGAGGCGTCCAGCTCTTCCCCGCCGATCTTGCGCTCCCGCACCTTCCGGCGCAGCGCATTGATCGCCAGATTGCGGATGGTGCGGCGCAGATAGGCACGCGGGTCCAGCACGATCACATCGCCGCCCTGCGCCGCCAGCGCCAGCCAGGCATCCTGCACGATGTCCTCGGCCAGAGCGCGATCACCGGTGATCTGCATGGCATAATCCACCAGCATGCGGCGATGCGCGGTGTAGAAGTTCAAGGTGGCAGGCTGGTTTTTCAAGCTTGGCCTCATGCCGATCCATCAGAAGGGGCGAAGGGATCAGACATTTGCGAACCTTTCGCAACTTGCGGTAGCGGAAAGAATCCCCGGCAACAAGCGGCATAAAGGATTTTCTGCAAGAGCGACGCCCGCTGCCTCTATGCAAAAAGTAATTTACAGGCCGGGTTTGAAAACGAGCCGTTGAATCTGCGATTTGCTTGCAATAACCTTCCCCTATGACTCAGCCCACCATCTATCAGGTCTCCGACTGGAACGGCACGAGCGGTCAGCGCTGGGTCGATCATCAGACACGTCTCGACGCCATGCTGGCGCTTTTCGGAGAGGCTGCCATCACCGCCGCCGCGCCCCGGCGGGATGAGGCCATCCTCGATATCGGCTGCGGCGCAGGAACCACGACGCGCGCGCTGGCCGATCATGTCGGGCCGCAGGGGCGCGTGCTGGGGCTGGATATCTCCCAGCCGCTGATCGAGCGTGCCCGCAGCCTTACCGCCGACCAGCCCGCCATCGCCTTCGAACTGAGCGATGCGGCCCGGGCCGAGTTGCCATCGCAAGGGTTTGACCTGCTGTTCTCCCGCTTTGGCGTGATGTTTTTTGACAATCCGGCGGCCACCTTCGCCCATCTGCGCCTTGCCCTGAAAGCGGGCGGGCGGCTGGCTTTCGTCTGCTGGCGCGGCGCTGCCGAGAATGACTGGGTGCGCCTGCCGATGGGGGCGATCAAGGGTCTGGTGCCCGCCGCCCCGCCGCCCGATCCGGAGGCGCCGGGCCCCTTCTCCTTCGGCGCGGCGGATCGCATCACGCGCATCCTTGCCGCCGCCGGCTTTGCCAACATCGCCTGCGCCGCGCTCGACCATGCCATCCCCTTCGGCAAGGGTGCCTCTCGCGAGGAGGCGCTGGACGATGCCGTCCGCATGGCCTTCGAGGTCGGCCCTCTGTCGCGAGCTCTGGCCGAACAGCCGCCCGAGATTCAGGAGCAGGCAGCGGCAGCGGTGCGCAAGGCCTGCGCCACGCGGCCCGGCGATACCGCGATCATGTTCGAGGGCGCCGCCTGGGTCGTCACCGCCCGCAATCCGTAAGCGCCGGTTCAATGGCGGGAAGGCGCGTTCGCCTCATCGCGCGGCCCGGATTGCCATCATCTCCAGCCCGATCCCGTCATGCCACCGGATAAGGCGTCGCACTACTCTGGTTCTCATCGACCGCAACGGATCGGCCGATGGGCGGAAAGGCGCGCTGCAGGCAGTTGGGCCTCTCACAGACCTTGCATCCAGCACCGATCGGCGTCGCAATGCCCGGATCATTGAGATCGAGACCACGTGAATAGACCAGCCTTGAGGCATGGCGGATGTCACATCCCATGCCCACGGCGAAAGTCTTGGCGGGCATGCCATATCCCGCATTGCCGCTGCCCACCGTGCGCGCCACCCACAGATAAGTGCGCCCATCCGGCATTTGTGCCACCTGCGTCAGAACGCGTCCCGGCTGCGCGAAGGCCTCATAGACGTTCCACAAGGGGCAGGTACCGCCCACGCGCGAAAAGTGAAAATCCGTCGCCGATTGCCGCTTGGAGATGTTGCCCGCCCGGTCGACACGGATGAAGAAGAAGGGCACGCCCCGCGCCTCGGGCCGTTGCAATGTCGAGAGGCGGTGACAGATCGTCTCGAAACCGACACCGAAGCGGCGCCCCAGCCTTTCGATATCATAGGCCTCCGCCTCGGCGGCGGCCAGAAAGGGGCCATAGGGCAGGATCAGCGCGCCCGCGAAGTAATTCGCCAGTCCGATGCGGGCGAGCTTGCGCGCCTCCTCGCCTGCCAGAATGGGATTGTTGGCAAGACGGTCGATCTCATCCGCCAGTTCCAGAAAGGCCAGTTGCGTGGCCATCTGGAAGGTCTGCTGCCCCGGCTTGAGCCCGGCCGAAACATGAAGCGTGCGGCTGTGCGGATCGTAGCGCCGGGGTGCTGCGCCATCATCAAGGCGCAGCACCGTGACGTCATGCCGATGTTTCAGCCAGGCGATCACCCCCTCCTGAAGACCGCGCGGTGAGAGATTGGCCTCGCGATAAAGCCGCTCGGCAGCTTCATCCAGCTCTTCGACGTGATTGTGGCGTGCATAGAAGAAGTCGCGCACCTGCTCAAAGGGCATGCGCGGCGGCCCGCCCGCAATCCATGCATCGCCCAGCTGCGCGGCCATCGCCTCGGACCGTTCGACCACCTCGCGATAGCGGCGGTGCAGAGCGGTGAGCGTGCGGCCCACGGCAGGCATGTTCATCGCCAGCTCGCGCACCTCGGCCAGCGAGATCGCCTCGGCCCCATCGGACAGAGCATCGCGCAGATCGGTGATGAGGCGCGCTTCCTCATCCTCGGAGAAGAGCTGCACGTCGATGCCGAAGACCGCATTGATCTTCACCAGCACCGGCACGGTGAGCGGGCGCTGGTTCTGCTCAAGCTGATTGAGATAGCTGGCCGAGATGCCCAGCGCCTGCGCCAGTTCGATCTGCTTGAGGTTGCGTTCCTCACGCAGTCGGCGCAGCCGCACGCCCATGAATGCCTTGCGCATCGCTCACCCTCATCTTCGCAAAGTTTGCAAATTCTGCGAAAAACCTTCACAGAATTTCACAAATCCTTGCCTATTCAGTGATTAGGCTAATGCGGATTTTGCGAAAAGTCGAGATGAAGATGTGAACGGCCTCCCGATGCGCAGATGCGGGAGGCCGTTCGGGCCGACGGACCTTGACAGAGGAGGTCAGCCCCGGATCAGCCCTGTGGGATCGCCTCGGGCACGATGGTCTTGACGATCGAGGCATCGAGCGCCTCGTAATCATGCAGGCCGATGGTGTCGTAAAGCTCGGCGCGGGTCTGCATGGCGTCGACCATGTTGTGCGCCCCGCCATCCTTCGCGATGGCGGCATAAAGTTTGGCCTGAGCCTTGTTGGCGACCCGCAGCGAAGACACCGGCCAGATCACCATCTTGTAGCCCATCGCCGCGAATTCATCGGCGGTGTAGAAGGGCGTCTTGCCGAATTCGGTCATATTGGCCAGCAGCGGCACGCCCGGCAGAGCCTGCGCGAACTTCTCGAACATCTCGCGCGTGTTGAGCGCCTCGGGAAAGATCGCATCGGCCCCAGCTTCCACATAGAGCTTCGCGCGCTCCACGGCGGCATCGAAGCCTTCCACGCCCGCCGCATCGGTGCGCGCCACGATCACGATGTCGCGCGCGGCCTTCTTCGCGGCGGCCACCTTGGCGGCCATATCATGCGCGCTCACCAGCGCCTTGCCGTTCAAATGCCCGCATTTCTTGGGCAGGATCTGGTCTTCCAGATGGACCGCGCCTGCCCCGGCGTCCTCAAAGGTGCGGACCATATGCATGACGTTGAGCGCCTCGCCATAGCCGGTGTCGCCATCGACCAGCAGCGGCAGGCCGGAGGAACGCACGACCTGGCGGATGAAGAAGGCCACCTCATCCACGGTGATGATGCCCAGATCGGGCAGGCCCATCGAGGCGGTCATCGCCGCGCCCGAAAGATAGAGGCCATCGAAGCCCGCTGCTCTGGCCTGCAGCGCCGCCTGGCCATTATGCGCGCCGGGCAGCCGATAGATGCCGGGAGCAGACAGCCTTTCGCGAAAGCGCTGGCCGGCGGGAACGCGGGGCAGATCGTCGGCGATGAGATAGGGCATGGTCACTCCTTTACGCAATCCGGGCTTCGCCGCGCTGGTCGAGCGGTACGAATGTCAGGTTTTCGGGGCCGGTGTAGTTGGCGGATGGTCGGATGATCTTGTTGTCCTGCCGCTGCTCGATCACATGCGCGGCCCAGCCCGAGGTGCGGGCGATCACGAAAAGCGGGGTGAACATGGCGGTGGGCACGCCCATCAGATTGTAGGACACCGCCGAGAACCAGTCGAGATTGGGGAACATCTTCTTGGCATCCCACATCACGCTCTCGATCCGCTCGGCTACGGCGAACTGGCGGCGGGCGCCCGCTTCCTCGGCCAGAGCATGCGCTACGCGCTTGATCACCACATTGCGCGGGTCCGAAACGGTGTAGACGGGATGGCCGAAGCCGATCACCACCTCCTTCGCCTCCACGCGGCGGCGGATATCGGCCTCGGCCTCATCGGGCGTGGCGTAGCGCTTCTGGATATCATAGGCGACCTCGTTGGCGCCGCCATGCTTGGGCCCGCGCAGCGCGCCGATGGCCCCGGCAATCGCCGAATACATGTCCGACCCCGTGCCCGCGATCACCCGCGCGGCGAAGGTGGAGGCGTTGAACTCATGTTCGGCATAGAGGATCAGTGAGGTGTGCATGGCCCTCACCCAGCTTTCGGGTGCAGGCTTGCCATGCAGCAAATGCAGGAAATGGCCGCCGATGGTATCATCATCGGTCTCCACCTCGATGCGGCGGCCATGATGGGCGAAGTGATACCAGTAAAGCAGGATCGACCCCAGCGAAGCCATCAGCCGGTCGGCGATGTCACGCGCATCGGGCAGATTGTGGTCATGGGTTTCAGGCAGCACACAGCCCAGCGCCGAGACGCCCGAGCGCATCACATCCATCGGATGGGCGGCGGCAGGGATCGCCTCAAGCGCGGCCTTCACCGAATGCGGCAGACCGCGTAGCGTCCGCAGCTTCGCCTTGTAGGCGGTGAGTTGCGCCGGTGTCGGCAATTCGCCATGGACCAGCAGATGGGCGATCTCCTCGAATTCGCTCTTTTCGGCGAAATCCAGAATGTCATAGCCACGATAATGCAGGTCGTTGCCGGTGCGGCCCACCGTGCAGAGCGCGGTGTTCCCGGCGGCGACGCCTGACAGCGCGACCGACTTCTTGGGCTTGAAAGCGATGTCGTTCATGCAAATCCCCTCGCACGGATGGGGCGGGTGCGCGTCAGGCGCCTGTGTCCCGCCGGTGAGACAGAGTGGTGAAGGTGAAGCGCCCGGTGGCGGCGGTGGCATGGCCGCCTTCGCCGCGAGGCGCGGTCGCGAAAACCGAGATGGTGATGGTGTGCCGATCCTGCCGGACGGGCCATGTCTCGATGCTCACATCGGGGGCGGCAAAACCCTCGTTGAGCTGCACCTGCTCGCAGCGGGCCAGACGCAGAGCGCCGGGGAGATCGCCGCGGGCGCGGTTTGCGGCGGCATCCACCATGGCGCCCAGCAGATCGGGGCCTTCAGAAGGCATCGTGGGGGACATGGACCCGGCCCTCCATCAGGATGCGCGCGCTGCGGCTCATGATTGCCTTGGTCGCGGTCCAGCGTCCATCGACCAGTTTGGTTTCGGCTCCGACGCGCAAAGTGCCCGAGGGATGGCCGAAGCGCGCCGACTGGCGCGCGCCGCCCCCCGCAGCCTCGTTGACCAGCGTGCCCGGCACGGCGGCGGCTGTGGCGATGGCGACCGAGGCGGTGCCCATCATCGCGTGATGCAGCTTGCCCATCGAAAGCGCGCGCACCAGCAGATCGACATCCTGCGCGGCAATCGGCTTGCCGCTGGCGGCGGTGTAATCCCGAGGCGGCGCGACAAAGGCGATCTTGGGCGTATGCTGGCGGGTGGCGGCCTCCTCGGGCCGGGCGATCAGGCCCATGCGCAGGGCGCCGATGGTGCGCAGCGCCTCGAAACGGGCGAGCGCGGCGGGATCGGTGTTGATGGCTTCGCGCAGTTCGGTGCCCGTGTAGCCGAGGTCTGCGGCGCGCACGAAGATCGTCGGAATGCCGGCATCGATCAACGTGGCCTGCAGCAGCCCGCCGGAAACCAGCGCCTCGGGCACTTCAAGCTCGTCCACCAGATGGCCGGTGGGGAACATTGCGCCCTCTCCATCGGAAGGATCGAGGAATTCCAGCACGATCTCGGCGGCGGGGAAGGTCACGCCATCCAGTTCGAAGGTGCCCGTTTCCAGCACAGCGCCATCCTTGACGGGCACATGGGCGATGATCGTCTTGCCGATGTTGGCCTGCCAGATGCGGACAGTTTTCACGCCATCGGCCCCGGCCTGCACATAGCCCGCATGGATGGCGAAGGCGCCCGCCGCCGTGGAGAGATTGCCGCAATTGCCCGACCAGTCGACAAAATCACTGTCGATGGAAACCTGCCCGTAGAGATAGTCCACATCATGGCCCGGCTGTATCGAGGGTGAGATGATCACCCCCTTGCTGGTGCTGGAGGTGGCGCCGCCCATGCCGTCGATCTGCGCGCCATAGGGGTCGGGACTGCCGATCACGCGCTGGAACAGCTCGTTGCGCGCCTCGCCGGGCATGCGGCAACGCTCGGGCAGGTCTTCCAGACGGAAGAATACGCCCTTGCTGGTGCCGCCGCGCATATAGGTGGCCGGGATGCGGATCTGGGCCATCAGGCGTTCTCCACCGTCGAGGCGAGGAAATCCTGAGCGAAGCGTTGCAACACGCCGCCCGCCTCATAGATCGAGACATCCTCGGCAGTGTCGAGGCGGCAGGTGACGGGCACCTGTGTGACGGCGCCATCCTTGTGATGCACCATCAAAGTCAGCTTCGCGCGGGGGTGGCGTTCCCCGATGACGTCGAAGGTCTCGGTGCCGTCCAGACCCAGTGTCAGGCGGGTGGTGCCGGGCTGAAATTCCAGCGGCAGCACGCCCATGCCCACCAGATTGGTGCGATGGATGCGCTCGAAACCCTCGGCGACGATGGCCTCCACGCCCGCCAGACGCACGCCCTTGGCGGCCCAGTCGCGCGAGGAGCCCTGACCGTAATCGGCCCCGGCGATGATGATCAGCGGCTGCGCGCGGGTGAGATAGGTCTCGATGGCTTCCCACATGCGGGTGACCTTGCCCTCGGGCTCGACGCGGGCCAGCGAACCCTTCTTCACCGCACCATCGACCACCGCCATTTCATTGACCAATTGCGGGTTGGCGAAAGTGGCGCGCATGGCGGTGAGATGGTCGCCGCGATGGGTGGCATAGGAGTTGAAGTCCTCCTCGGGCAGGCCCATGTGCGCCAGATATTCGCCCGCCGCCGAACTGGCCAGAATGGCGTTCGAGGGCGAGAGGTGGTCGGTGGTGATGTTGTCCGGCAGGATCGCCAGCGGACGCATGGCCTTCAAACGGCGCGGATGGGCGGCCAGTGCGCCGATGCCCTGCGTGTCCCAATAGGGCGGGCGGCGGATATAGGTCGATTGCGGGCGCCAGTCATACAGCGGGCTCGCCTCCGAGCGCAGTTGCGGCGCGAACATCGGATCATAGACCTGCCGGAACTGATCGGGCGTCACCGAGGCGGCGACGATAGCGTCGATCTCTTCGTCGCTCGGCCACAGATCGGCGAGGCGGATCTCCCTGCCCTCCACCACGCCCAGCACATCCTTTTCGATGTCGAAGCGGATCGTGCCCGCCAGTGCATAGGCCACCACCAGCGGCGGCGAGGCGAGAAAGGCCTGCTTGGCATAGGGATGGATGCGCCCGTCGAAATTGCGGTTCCCCGACAGCACGGCGGTGGCATAGAGGTCGCGGTCGATGATCTCCTGCTGGATCGTCGGATCGAGCGCGCCGGACATGCCGTTGCAGGTGGTGCAGGCATAGGCGACGATGCCGAAGCCGAGCCTTTCCAGCTCGGGCAACAGCCCGGATTGCTCCAAATAGAGCCGCGCGACCTTCGATCCCGGCGCGAAGGAGGTCTTTACCCAAGGCTTGCGCGTCAGCCCCAGCGCATTGGCCTTCTTGGCCAGCAACGCGGCGGCCACCACATTGCGTGGGTTCGATGTGTTGGTGCAACTGGTGATAGCGGCGATGATCACTGCGCCATCGGGCAGCAAGCCTTCGCGTTCCTCGGCCTGAGCCTTGGCCAGACCGACGGCGATGCCGCGTTCCTCCAAAGCTGCCGTGGGCAGGCGGCGATGCGGGTTTGACGGCCCCGCCATGGTGCGATCCACCGTGGAGAGATCGAACGCCAGCACCCGCTCATATTCGGCGGTCTTCAGCGCATCGGCCCATAGGCCGGCTTCCTTCGCATAGGTCTCGACCAGCGCGACCTGCTCAGATGAGCGCCCGGTCAGCAGCAGATAGTCAATGGTTTGCTGGTCGATATGGAACATGGCGGCAGTGGCGCCATATTCGGGGCACATGTTCGAGATGGTGGCGCGGTCACCGATCGAGAGGCTGTCGGCGCCCTCACCGAAGAATTCCACCCATGCGCCGACCACACGTTCGCGGCGCAGGAATTCGGTCAGGGCGAGCACGATGTCGGTGGCGGTGATGCCCGGCGCCCGATGGCCGGTAAGGCGCACACCCACGATATCGGGCAAGCGCATCATCGTGGGGCGGCCCAGCATCACCGTCTCGGCCTCCAGCCCGCCCACGCCGATGGCGATCACCCCCAGCGCGTCGACATGCGGGGTATGGCTGTCGGTGCCCACACAGGTGTCGGGAAAGGCCAAACCATCGCGCAGCTGGATCACCGGAGACATCTTCTCCAGATTGATCTGATGCATGATGCCATTGCCCGCCGGGATCACATCGACATTCTCGAAGGCGCTCTTCGTCCATTCGATGAAATGGAAGCGGTCCTCGTTGCGGCGGTCCTCGATGGCGCGGTTCTTGTCGAAGGCTTGCGGGTCAAAGCCACCATATTCCACCGCCAGCGAATGATCGACGATCAGCTGCGTGGGCACCACCGGATTGACCCGCGCCGGATCGCCGCCCTGATCGGCGATGGCATCGCGCAGCCCGGCCAGATCGACCAGCGCCGTCTGGCCCAGAATATCGTGGCAGACCACGCGGGCCGGATACCAGGGGAAATCCAGATCGCGCTTGCGCTCGATGATCTGGGTCAGCGCATCGGTGAGCAGCGCAGGATCGCAGCGGCGCACCAATTGTTCGGCCAGCACGCGCGAGACATAGGGCAGCCCATCATAGGCGCCGGGGCGGATCGCCTCGATGGCGGCGTACGTGTCGATGTAGTCGACAGTGCTGCCGGGCAAGGATTTGCGAAAAGCATTGGTCATCGCTGTTGTGCTCTATGCTGGCGTTACGCCCCGGGAGGGCATCCGCCTTATTCGCCAGCATAGGCTCAGAGAAAACGGCTGAAATGGCGAGCCTTTGCGAAGAAAAACCTGCAAATCTGCGAAGTTTGCAAATTGGCGAGCGGCAGGAAACGGGTCCGACAGTGCCTCGCTGTACAGGGCAACGGCAATCACAGGCATCGCCAAGGCCCTCTGCCACCTTTCACAGCAAAGCGATTGACAAGCGCCGAGAGGTGGCGCTGAGAAAAAGCGTCAAGGTTCCCTGCTCGCATGCCATGAAAAGCGGGTGGCAGGGCTAAGACGGGAAGCCGGTGATGCCTGAGAAGGCAGAATCCGGCGCTGCCCCCGCAACTGTAAGCGGTGAGCGGTGACTCCATCCCGTGTCACTGGCCTCTCAAAGGCCGGGAAGACCGGAGTCGCCGTGATGACCCGCAAGCCAGGAGACCTGCCTTCGACATCATAACGTGCTTCCGGCGGGGTGTCCGGTGGGCCGCATCATCATGCGCTCGGCCTTGCCGGGCGTAACGGTCATGCGTTCCGTCAACCCGCTCTTTTCGATGTGGGTGACCCATGAACAATGATGCGACCAGACCGGCCATAAACCGCCCCATTCTCACCCCGCCCGAGGGGCAGAAGAAAGTGCTGCTGCACAGTTGCTGCGCGCCCTGCTCTGGCGAGGTGATGGAGGCCATGACCGCCAGCGGCATCGACTACACGATCTTCTTCTACAATCCCAACATTCACCCGAGGGAGGAGCATCTGCTGCGCAAGGAAGAGAACATCCGCTTTGCCGAGCAGCACGGCATCCCATTCGTCGATGCCGATTACGACACGGCCAACTGGTTCAAGCGCGCACGCGGCATGGAACAGGAGCCCGAACGCGGGATCCGCTGCACCATGTGCTTCGACATGCGTTTCGAGCGCACCGCGCTTTACGCTCATGAGCATAGCTTTCCGGTGATCACCTCCTCGTTGGGCATCTCGCGCTGGAAGAACATGGAGCAGATCAACGGCCGTGGTGAGCGCGCGGCAGCCCGTTACCCCGGGATCAGCTACTGGACCTTCAACTGGCGCAAGGGTGGCGGCGCGGCGCGCATGATCGAGATCTCCAAGCGCGAGCGTTTTTACCAGCAGGAATATTGCGGCTGCGTCTATTCGTTGCGCGACGCCAATGCCCATCGCGTCAGCCAGGGCCGCCCCGAGATCGACCCCGGCAAGCTGTTCTATGGCGACGAGCCTGCCTGACAGGCACGGCACCCCGGCCACCATGCGCGCGCCCTGCCCAAAGCATCATATAACGATATCTTTATATGATGCTTGACAGCGGCCTTCCAATGGTGTTGATAGACCCTGTCGAGGTTCCCCGCCTCAGGCGTGACGGCGGGGCTAAGACGGGAAGCCGGTGGTGCCTGCGCAATGTTCGCATTGGGAGGCAGAGTCCGGCGCTGCCCCCGCAACTGTAAGCGGCGAGTGGCGGTTCCATGTTGTGCCACTGATGCCCCGCAAGGGCATTGGGAAGGCCGGAACCACCGCGATGACCCGCAAGCCAGGAGACCTGCCTTCGGCGCCATAACGTTCCTCGGACGGGGGTTCCTCCGGTGGATCGCGCTTGCAGCAAGGCACGGGGCTTATGCGCCATCCGGGCCTGTTTAAGCCATGCGCGCTCTTCCTTCGGCCCTTACGCCCGGCAAAAGCAGGTGATCGGTCGATGTTTTCAGCCCTGTTCCATTCCGTCCCGCAGCGACGAATGCGTGAGCGCGCCGTGCTGCCGGGGCTGATCCCCGCCTGACGCGGCGCGCGCCAACCAACCCATCACCTCGACCATCATGACGGACCAGCAAACACGCTGGCCCGAAGGAGACTTCGCATGCCCGCAACCGGCGCCAGCCTCGCCCTCCCCCGTATCCGCCCCGACCGCGATCCGGGAACCGCTCAAGGACAGCAGGTCATGACCAGAAACGACCTTACCTTTTCGATCAAAAGCATCCGCTTTGATGAGCATTACCGCCCTGCGGACAACACCCGCATCACCACCAACTTCGCCAATCTGGCCAGAGGGGAGAGCCGCCAGGACAATCTGCGCAAGGCTCTGACGATGATCGACAATCGCTTCAATGCGCTGGCTGATTGGGACAATCCCGAGGGGGATCGCTATGCCCTCGAACTGGATATCATCTCCATCGAGATGACCATCGGCAAGGACGGCAGCAGCGAAGCTTTCCCGATGATCGAGGTGCTCAGCACCACCATCATCGACAAGCAAACCGGTGCGCGCCTTGAGGGCATCGTCGGCAACAATTTCTCTTCCTATGTGCGGGATTATGACTTCAGCGTCCTGCTGCCCGAACACAACAAGGGACAATCCGGCTTCAGCCTTCCCGATCATTTCGGCGACCTGCACGGGAAGATTTTCAAGCATGTCCTAAAGTCCGATGCTTATCAGGCAAAGTTCAACAAGCCGCCGGTCATCTGCCTGAGCGTCTCAAGCAGCAGGACCTATCACCGGACAGGAAATAAGCATCCCATTCTGGGCATCGAATACCGGCAGGATGAATTTTCCTCGACCGATGAGTATTTCAAGAAAATGGGCCTGCAAGTGCGCTATTTCATGCCGCGAGGCAGCGTTGCGCCTTTCGCCTTCTATTTCACCGGAGATCTGCTGAGCGATTACAGCAATCTTGAGCTGATCGGTACCATCAGCACGATGGAAACCTTCCAGAAAATCTATCGCCCCGAAATCTACAACGCCAATTCGCAGGCCGGTCATTGCTATCAACCCAGCCTGAAGCATCAGGACTATTCCTCGACCCAGATCGTCTACGATCGTGAGGAACGCAGCCGTCTGGCCGTCGAACAGGGCAAGTTCGCCGAGGAGCATTTCATGAAGCCCTACAGGGCTGTCCTCGAACAATGGTCCGCCGCTTACGCCTTTTGACCCTCCCCCAAGATCAAGGTTCTCCATCATGAAGACATTGTTGCCAACCTCAACCGCCGGCAGTCTGCCCAAACCCTCCTGGCTCGCGCAGCCCGAGACACTCTGGTCACCCTGGAAACTGGAAGACGAGGGTTTGATCGAGGGCAAGCAGGATGCCCTGCGCCTGTCGCTGGACGATCAGCGTCAGGCAGGCATCGATATTGTCAGCGACGGCGAGCAGACGCGCCAGCACTTCGTCACGACCTTTATCGAGCATCTCGATGGCGTCGATTTCGAGAAGCGCGAAACCATCCGAATCCGTGACCGCTATGATGCGAGCGTGCCGACAGTCGTCGGCGCCGTCACCCGCCCCAGGTCAGTCTTTGTCGAAGACGCCAAATTCCTGCGCCAACAGACCGATAAGCCGATCAAATGGGCGCTGCCCGGACCCATGACCATGATCGATACGCTCTATGACGACCATTACAAGAGCCGGGAAAAGCTGGCCTGGGAGTTTGCCAAAATACTCAATGAAGAGGCCAGGGAACTGGAGGCAGCCGGCGTCGACATCATCCAGTTTGACGAACCTGCGTTCAACGTCTTCTTCGACGAGGTCAACGACTGGGGCGTCGCCACGCTGGAACGGGCCGCCGAAGGGCTGAAATGCGAAACGGCTGTTCACATCTGCTATGGCTATGGCATCAAAGCCAACACGGACTGGAAAAAGACCCTCGGTTCGGAGTGGCGGCAGTATGAGGAAGCTTTCCCCAAGTTGCGGACATCCAGCATCGATATCATTTCGCTGGAATGCCACAATTCTCATGTGCCGATGGACCTCATCGAACTCATTCGCGGAAAAAAGGTGATGGTGGGCGCCATCGACGTGGCGAGCAACACCGTCGAAACGCCGGACGAGGTGGCCGATACGCTGCGGAAGGCCCTGCAGTTTGTGGATGCCGACAAGCTCTATCCCAGCACCAACTGCGGCATGGCGCCCCTGTCCCGTCGCGTGGCGCGAGGCAAGCTCAACGCTTTGGCTGCGGGTGCCGAAATCGTGCGAAAGGAACTCTCGGCTTAACAGCTGAAGGCAGGAATGGCAGCGATCCACAATCTCCATGCGGAAAGCTGCCGTTCCGGATCGCCTAGGGAACGTGAAGCTCAGATCGCTGAAGTCTTCTCGTTTGGCTGACAACTCCCGGCCCACGGGACGAACGGTCCTGGACTGGACCTTGCCCACAAAAACCAGGGGCAGATAATTTCTGCGATGATTTTTGTCGGTCCCGTAACCCTGAACCTCACCTTGAGATCCGCAGAAAACCACGGATCTCAAAATGGCTGTAACGCACACTCAGGCTTTGGCCGCGATCATGATAATTTCAACTTTATAACCCGGGTCCGCCAACCTGGCCTCGCCCGTTGCGCGGGTGGGCGGCGGGCAATCAGCGACCCATTCGTCCCACGCCGCATTCATCTCTTCGAAATCAGCCATATCGGCCAGCCAGATCGTGGCCTGAAGCAGATGGTTCTTGCTGCTTCCGGTGCGCGCCAGCAAGGCCTCGATCTCGGCGAGGGCCTCCCGGGTCTGCGCGCCGACGCTCTCGCCGGGTGTGCCGACCTGCCCGGCAAGATAGATCGTGTCGCCATGGATAACGGCCTCGCTCAAACGCGGGCCCTGGTCGATGCGGGTGATGGTCATTGCCTATCCTTGATTTGAGGGGCGCTGAAGCGGGGCCTATGCCCGATAACGGCTGATCGCAAGGTCGGCGGTTTCGATGGCCGGGCGGCGCCCGCTCATCAGATCGGCGATCACATGGGCCGATCCGCAGGCCATCGTCCAGCCCAGCGTGCCATGGCCGGTGTTGAGGAACAGGTTGGGGATTTTCGTCGCCCCGATCACCGGCGTGCTGTCGGGCGTCATCGGGCGCAGGCCGGACCAGAAGCTGGCCCCTGCAAGATCGCCCGCTCCCGGGAACAGCGTGCCGCAGCTGTGTTCCAGCGTGGCGCGGCGCGCTTCGGGCAGGCTGTTGTTGAAGCCGGAGATTTCCGCCATGCCGCCCACGCGGATACGGTCGCCCAGACGGGTGATCGCCACCTTGTAGCTTTCATCCAGCAGGGTCGAGACCGGCGCGCGCTCCGCATCGACAATCGGCACGGTCAGCGAATAGCCCTTCACCGGATAGACCGGCAGGCGCAGCCCCAGCGGCGCCACCACTTGCGGCGAGAAGCTGCCCATGGCGACCAGAAAGGCATCGGCGGCAACATCGCCCTTGCCGGTGCGGACATGGGTGAGGCGCCCGCCCTGCTCGACCAGACCGTGAATATCCGTGCCATACTCGAAACGCACGCCCTGCGCTTCGGCCAGTGTCGCCAGCGCATTGGTGAATTTGAAGCAGTCTCCGGTTTCGTCATTGGGCAGGCGCAGCCCCCCCGCGATGGTCGAGGCGCTGGCGGCCAGACCCGGTTCCGCCGCGATGCAGCCCGCGCGATCCAGCACCTCGAAGGGCACGCCATCCTGCTTGAGGACCGCAATATCCTTGGCCATGCCATCCAGCTGCTTTTCCTCGCGGAACAGTTGCAGCGTGCCCTGGCTGCGCTCGTCATAGGCGATGCCCTGATCCTGACGCAGCGCGATCAGGCAATCGCGGCTGAATTCGGCAAGGCGCACCATGCGGCTCTTGTTGATGGCATAGTCGCGCGCGTTGCAATTGCCCAGCATGGCGGTCAGCCAGCGCAGCATCGCCATATCCAGCTTGGGGCGCAGGATCAGCGGGGCATGCTCCATCATCAGCCAGCGCAGCGCCTTCATCGGAATGCCCGGCGCGGCCCAGGGCGAGGCATAGCCCGGCGAAATCTCGCCCGCATTGGCGAAGCTGGTTTCCAGCGCGGGGCCGCTCTGGCGGTCGATCACCACCACCTCATGCCCGGCCTGAGAAAGATACCAGGCCGAGGTGACGCCGATCACCCCGCTTCCAAGGATGGCGATTTTCATGGGGCGATGCTCCGGGTGATGGTGTCGTCAGAGAGAGGGCTGGCTGCGGGAAGCAGAACCCGCTGATAGCGGCGGCCAAGCTGGGTGAGGATTTCGTAGGAAATGGTGCCGGCGTCCGCCGCCAGCTGGTCCAGGCTCTGATGCGGCCCGATCAGCTCGACCGTCGCGCCGGGATAGAGCGCTTCTTCCGGCACATCGGTGACATCGAGCGTGATGCTGTCCATCGAGACGCGCCCGACCATCGGCACACGCACGCCCGCGATCCATGCCGCGCCCTTGTTGCCAAGGCAGCGCGGCAGGCCATCGGCGTAACCGACGGGGATGGTGGCGATGGTCGTGGCGCGCTCGGCATGGAAGGTCAGGCCGTAACCGACGCCCGCGCCGGCAGGGATGGTCCGCAATTGGGCAATGGCCGCTTCCAGCGCGATGACCGGGCGCATCGGGTTGCGTCCATCGTGAGGCGCACCGCCATAAAGCGCGATCCCCGCGCGCACGAGATCGAAATGCTGGCGCGCATGGAAAGCCCCGCCGCTGTTGTCCAGCGCGAGCGGCAGGCCGGGAAAGCGCCGGGCGATCTCGTGAAAGCATGCGGCCTGCATGGCATTGGCCGGATCGTCGGCCTCATCGGCGCAGGCCAGATGGCTGATGAGCAATGTGGGCTCGATGCCGTCGAGCAGGGCGGGGTCAGCCAGCAGCCTGTTCAGCTCATCGGCGGGCAGGCCCATGCGTGACATGCCGGTATCGACCTGCAACACGGCGGGCAGGCGGCGGCCCAGCACGGCGGCCTGCGCCGACCAGCGCGCGATCTGATCGAGCGAATTGAGCACCGGAATGGCCCCCAGCAACGCGCAATGCGCCTCCGTGCCCGGCATCAATCCGTTAAGGACATAGAGGCTGATGCCGTCAGCCAGATCAGGCACCAGGGCTTCAGCCTCGCCCAGCACGGCCACGAAGATATGGCGGCAGCCTTGCGCGATCAGAACCTGCGCAACCTCGCTGGCCCCCAGCCCATAGCCATTGGCCTTGACCACCCCGCCGACATCCGCCGGGGCAACCGCATCGCGGATCAGACGATAATTCGCCGCAAGCGCTTCCAGATCGATCGTCAGACGTGCCCCGCCAATCATATCCTCATCCCCTTCCGGGGGTGATTTTATCGCACATCCCTTCAAATAAGTTGCGAAACAAGCGCATGATCGACTAAAAATGACCTTATAACACACCAATCAAGCGAGCTTTCCGCAGATCATGCCATCCACACTCGACGACCTCGACCGCGCGATCCTGCGAATCCTGCGCATGGATGGCCGCCGCCCCAATGCCGAAATCGCGCAGGCCGTCTCCCTGTCGCCCTCAGCCTGCCTGCGCCGCATCAGGATGATGGAGAGCCGCGGGGTCATCGCCGGCTATACCGTGGTGATGGGCCGTGAGGAGGAGGAGGACCGGGGTGTCGATGTCGTGGTCCAGGTCACGCTCGACCGGCAGACCGAGGACTATCTCTCCCGCTTCGAACATGCCGTGAGACAGTGCCCGGAAGTGCGTGAATGCTTCCTGATGACCGGCGATGTCGATTACTGGCTGCGCCTGCGCATGGACAGCGTGGCCGCCTATGAGGAAATCCATGGCGAGGTTCTTTCACGCCTGCCGGGGGTGACACGGATCAGCTCCAGCTTCGCCATGCGCGATGCGTTGCGGCCCAAACGGGGGCGCAAATAAGACTTCTCCCGGAAGATCAGGCATCGATCCAGCCGGCGCCACGCCTCAACCTGTCGGCCGAAAACAGCCATGTCTCGCGCATGGACGATCACAATGCGGTCTATCATGGCGGCACCTCGCTGGCCTATGCAGGCACGCAGAATATGCGCGGCAGTTCTGTTGGAGACGTCTGGCGCAACGACGGCGGAAAGAGGCGGCTGGAGCACGCGATCGCGTCCTGATTGGGGGGATGACCCGATCGGCGCTCCAGCCTACGCAGACGGCGCTCCGCAGCACGGGGAGGACAGCCCGGCGCATGCGAAGAGCCGGGCGATCAGAAGCGGTAAGCCACGGAGACAAAGCCCGATGGCTGAGTCTTGTGAACCACCAGCGGGCTGCGGCCATCGGCACCCAGCACCGTGGTCACCACGCCCGAGGCGCTCAGAATGATGTTGTCGGTGATGCGATAGCTGGCGGTCAGGCTGCCGCTGGCATCCTTGAAGCCTGCACCGGGGGCATAGGTGTTCAGGCCCGAGGCTGCGGCCTGCACCGTGTCGATCCCGAAATAGCGGTTGTTGAATTTGGCATTGGCCCAGGTCGTGCCCACACTGGGGATGATCGTCAGGCGGCGGGTGACCGAGACGGGATAGGACAGGCTGGCATCGGCAACCAGACCTTTGGTGCCGCCGACAAAGCCCTGCGTCGCCCCCAGAGTCAGCATCACGCCCTTTTCATGGACCGACACGAAACCGCGCGCGCCCGCGCCGAAATTGACCGCGCCGACACCGGCGGGCACATCCTTGGAACGATAGCCCTGCGTGTAGGTGATGCTGGCGCCCACCGTCACCAGATCGGTGTCGATCAGATTGGCACCGATGCCATCGCGCAAATTGGCGAAGAAGCGGCCCTGTTTGATGTCGATGGCGGGCAGAGGCAGGGCGCGGTACTTGTCGCCGCCCTCATAGGCCGGGGCGTAGAGCGCGCCCATGCCGACGATGATATGGTCGGTGTTGCGCACCGTATCGCGCTGGGCAGCAGCATCGACATCCTGTGCCCGCGCCCCGGAAACAGTGAGCAGGGACATAGCGGCGCAAACGGTGGTGATGGCAATCTTCATGCGTGGTCTCTCTGGGGATTGGGCAGGCTTCGCCCTCCACCGGAAGCGTGGATCGGCTGAGGCTTGCAGGGGATGGTAAGGGGGGAGCCGATCAGGCGGCGGTGTGCAGATCCGTCAGCATGCGAACCTCAAGGATCTGGCCGGGGCTGAAGCCGCAGGTCAGCAGGGTGGTGGCGTCATCCTCCACAGGCTGGCCGTGGCGCAGCAGGATGACGAAGCGGCGCAGGCGCTCCAGCCGGGGATTGGCCAGTTGCAGCCACGCGACATCTGGCCGGCTGACATGAAACCAGCGACGGGGGTGCGGCGCACGCCACGTCGGCACACTCCACAGGGGATCGCGCAGGGCCAACGCAACCACGGTCCGTTCCAGCGGCGCCAGCACTGGCGCGGCATGGGAAGCAAGCAGTTCAGGATCGTCGGGGGGCATGGATCTCGTCCTTTCATGGCTGAGACACCGCGGCCTTGCCCGATCCTCACGGAAAATCGCCCCGGCGGAGGAAAAATCACATAAGCTTTTGCAAATAATCAGTTTTAATTCTGATTTTGCAGATTTTCTCCGCTGTTGACGCCGTCCGGAACGGTTTTATCCTCACGCGTACACACGCCTGATGCCCCTTCCCTTCCTCGAAACGCCATAGCTATCCCATGTCCGACAGCGGTCTGTTACAGGCCTTCCTCAACGCCCGTCCCGAGCTGCTGCGCTTCCTGCGGCTGCGCGGCGCCATGCCCGACGAAGCCGAGGATGTGCTCCAGACCGTAGGGCTGAAACTGGCCGGCCAGGAGACAGGCCAGGGAACGGGGCCAATCGATCAGCCACGCGCCTATCTCTACCGCATGGCGACCAACGAATTCCTGCTGCACCGCAGGGGCGACACCAGACGGCGCCTGCGCGACGAAGGCTGGGTCGATGCGCAAAGCGGTTTTGCGCGCGAGGTGGACCCCCAGCCCTCGGCGGAAAGCGCGCTGATCGCCAGCCAGCATCTGCATCTGCTGCAAGGCGTGATCGATGCCATGCCTGAGCGCACGGCCACCATCTTCCGCCTGTTCCGGCTGGAAAGCGTGCCGCAAAAGACCATCGCCGCCGATCTGGGGATCAGCGTCAGCGCGGTGGAGAAGCATCTGGCGCGCGCCTATCTCGACATTCTGAACGCGCGCAAAAAATTTGATGAGGAAAGCGGGCCTGTGCGGCATCCTGCTCATGAACAGGGCCATCACCATGACTGAGACCGCATCCGACCTGACCCGAACCGCCCTGAGCTGGCATATCCGCCTGCGGGATGGCGGCGGTGCGGCCAGTGACGCCGATTGGGATGCCTTCGCCGACTGGCTGGCGCAGCACCCGAGCCACGCCGAGGCCTATGCCGAAATCGAGGCGATGGATCATGCCCTCGATCCTGCCTTGCCCGATCTGCATTTCCCGGTGCCTCAGCCTGCAGAACCGCAGCCGATTGCGGCCAATGACGATGCCCCTTCCCCCTCACGCCGCTGGCGCTGGGCGGCGGGCGCGGGCGGAGCGCTGGCGGCGGGATTGGCTCTGGCGCTGTTCACGGGGTCAAACACGGTGCCGGGCTCCAGCCGCTACCAGATCGCGACCACGCCGGGCGAAAGCCGGACCGTCCAGCTCGATGCGGACACCCAGATCACGCTCAACGGCGACACGCAGATGGTGTTCGACCATAAGGATGCCCGCTTCGCCCGGCTCGATCATGGCGAGGCGCTGTTGGCCGTGAAGCATGATGCCCAGCACCCCTTCACGCTGGAGATGAGCAGCGGCAAGGTGGTCGATGTCGGCACGCTGTTCAATGTGGTGAGCCTGCCCGATCAGACGCGCATCGCCGTGGCCGAGGGTGCCGTCGATTACCGGCCCGAGGGGCAATCCATTCCCCTCCACGCCGGGCAGCAGATGCTGGCGGAAACGGGTACGGCCAAGGTCTCGCCCGTGGACCGTGAGGCGGTCGGTGGCTGGCGGCACCGGCGGCTGAGCTATGACGGCAACCCGCTGGAGCAGGTGGCACAGGATCTGGGGCGGGTGCTGGGCGCCGCCTTCAAGGTGGATGCCGCCATCGCGCGCCAGCCGGTCTTCGGCACGATCGATGTGCAGGACGTGACGCCCGCCCGCATCCCGCTGCTCGCCTCGGCCCTCAATGTACGGGTGGTGAAGAAGGGCAAGATCTGGATTCTGAAGCCCGCCCATGGCCCCACGCCCTGACGGCCTGCGGCGGGGTGTATCGGCCATCCTGCTGTGCGCCCCCCTGCTTCTGGCCAGCCCAGCGGCAAGAGCCGGCAGCTATGAGGTGCCCGCCGGGCCGCTGGGGCAGGTGCTGGCGCGCATCGGCGCGTTGGGCCATGCCACCATTCTGGTCACCGATCCGGTGCTGGGCACCAGGCCCTCGCGCGGGGTGCATGATGCCCATTCGCTGCATGGCGCGCTGCGTCAGGCGATCAAGGGCATCGACGCCCGGGCACAATTCATCGATCCGCACACCATTCGCGTCTCGGCCACCCCGCGCCCTGTTCTGCCGCCTCCTTCCATGGTTGCGCCGATCGCGCTGGCCCAGAGCGACATTCTGGTCACCGCCAGCAAGCAGGCCGTGGGGCTGGACCATTACCCCGGCTCGGCCAAGATCATCGCCACAGACCGGGGCTGGCTGGCGGAAAACGCCGCCTCGGGCACCGGGGCCATCGCGCGGCTGCTGCCCATTCTGGCCTCCACCAATCTGGGCGACGGGCGCGACAAGCTGTTCATCCGCGGCATCGCCGACAGCAGCTTCAACGGCCCCACCCAATCCACCGTGGGCGAGTATCTCGGCGATATCCGCCTGAACTACAATGCGCCCGATCCCAATCTCAACCTCTATGACATGGACCGGGTCGAGGTGCTGGTGGGCCCGCAAGGCACGCTTTATGGTGCAGGCACGCTGGGCGGCATCATCCGCTTCGTACCCAATGCGCCCGACAGCCATGCTATCGCCGCCACCGCCTCGGCAGGGCTGAGCACGACCTGGTCGGGCGCCGTGGGCGAGGATGGGGCAGCGATGGTCAATCTGCCGCTGGCGCATGATAAGGCGGCGGTGCGGATGGTGGCCTATGGCAGCCAGTCGGGCGGCTATATCGACGATCCCTCGCGCGGGCTGAAGAACATCAACCGCAGCTCCAGCTATGGCCAGCGCCTTTCGCTGCGGCTGGACGATCTGGGCGGCTGGCGGCTCGATCTGGGCATGGTGTTCCAGAACCTCTACAGCGCGGACGGGCAATATACGTTGCTGGGCACACCCGAACTGACCCGCAACAGCGCCATCGCCCAGCCGTTCCACAACAATGAGCGGATGGGCTATCTCTCGGCCCGGCGCGCGCTGAGTTGGGCCGATCTCAACGGCAGTCTGGGCTTTGTGAAGCAGGATCTCAGCACGGTCTTCGACGCCACCGGCTATGACGGCACCGCCACCCCGGCCCGCTACACCGAACTGAACGACATCACCCTCTTCACCGGCGAGTTCCGCCTGAGCGGGCACAGCCGCCGCCATCCATGGGTGCTGGGTGCCTCGACCCTCTACAATGCCAGCGCCCTGATGCGCAGGCTGGGGCCCCTCAACGATGAGACTCCCCTGACGACCGTGGTCAACACACGCGGCGAAGGCGCGCTGTTCGGAGAGGTGTCCTTCCCTCTGGGCCGCCGCCTCACCGCCACAGTGGGGGAGCGGCTGACCGTCGCCAGCAGCTCCGGCTTTCTGGTCGATACGCAGGGGGTCTTCTCCAGCCGGGTCACCCATCTGTCGGCGCGGCTGTCGCACACGCTGGCCTTCGACTGGCATCCCGGTGGCCCGGTTTCGGCGTTCTTCCATTACCAGCAGGGCTATCGCCCCGGTGGCCTTTCGGTGGCGGCATCGGGCAATGGCGTGCAGAGCCAGCGCTTCGAAACCGACAATCTGAGCATGGACGAACTGGGCCTGCGTTATGGCAGGCAGGATCATGATCGCCTGTGGCTGCGCGGCGCATTGTTCTTTGCCGATTGGGCCAACATTCAGGCCGATCTGGTGGGCAGCAATGGCCTGATCACCACAGCCAACATCGGCCATGGCTTCATCTATGGACTGGATGGCGAGATCGGCTGGCATCCCGCCCCGTCATGGACGCTGAGCGCCGCTGCCTTTCTCAACGACAGTCGCCTGAGCGATCCGGCCCCCGCCTATGCCTCCAGCCTGTCGCAAACGCTGCCCAATGTCGCGCGGGGCGGCATACGCGGCGAGGCGCGGTGGAACGGGCAATGGCGCGGGCAATGGCCGGTGAGCGCAGGCGCCACGCTGCGCTATATCGGCCGGTCGGTGCTGGGCGTGGGCGCGGATCAGGGGGTGACGCAAGGCGGTTATGTCGTGCTGGGCGCCAATGCCCGCATCCAGATCGGCCGCCTTGGCCTCTCGGTGATGGCCGACAATCTGGGCAATGTTCGGGCCAACACCTTTTCCTTCGGCAATCCTTTCGGCCTTGCCCAAGGCAATCAGATCACGCCGGTGCGGCCCCGCACCATCCGGCTCGGGCTCGATACCAGGTTCTGAAAGAGCCAACAAAGCGGTCATGCCGCCAAGGGGGCCTGCCATTCCGGGATATTGCCCCGATCACGCTTTACACCACCTTCAGTGAGCCAGACGCTGCACCACCAGATCGAGCAGCGCCCTCATTCGCGCCAATCTCCGCAAATCCTTATGATACCCCACGAAAGTGTCGCGCCCCGGCGGCCCTTCGCCGAGATCGATGGCGGCGATGCCGGGCGTGGCATCGCCAAGCAAGCGGGGCAGCACGGCAAGCCCGGCGCCATCGGCGCAAAGACGCGCCTGAACCTGCCGGTTGTTGCTGCGGAAGGCCACCGTCGCCTCGGGCAGTCTCTGCCTTAGCCAGACGGCATCGGCCATCTGCGCAAAGCCGGTGTCCATGGTGATGAGGCGCGCGCCCTGCCCCTCGCCCAGTCCCGCAGGATCGAAACCGGGCGGGGCGTAGACCGCATAGGGAAGATGCAGCAAGCGGCGCGAGATAACCTCCGGCTCATCGAAAGGCTTGATGCGGAACACCATATCGGCCTCCCGCCGCGGCAGGCTGTAAAGCCGCGCATCGGTCAGCAATTCCACGCAAACGCCGGGATGGCGCGCGCCGAACTCGGCCAGCACCGGCGCCAGCAGGCAGGCACCGAACCATTCCGAGCAGGAGAGGCGCAGCATGCCCTCCAACTGCCCCTCGCTGCCATTGAGTTCGCGCTGGAAGGCCAGAGCCTCCTCCTCGATCCGCTCGGCATGGGCCAGCACCAGGCTGCCCTCATCGGTCAGGACAAAACCCTCGGCGGTGCGCTGGAACAGGATATGGCCGACGGCCTCCTCCAGCGCGCGCAGGCGGCGGCCCATGGTCGGTTGCGTCTGGCCCAGAGCGCGCGCCGCCGCGCCCAGTGTGCCCGTTCGGGCGATGGCCAGAAAGACCCGCAGATCGCTCCATTCCATCACGCTGCTGCCCCCGCCTTTTCGATCAGCCCCTCGATCAGATCATGGATCAGGCCGGAGGTCTCATCCCGGCGCCAGAAGATATGCACCGCCAGCGGCGGCAAGCCATCCAGCACCCGGTAAACGCAGTTCTGCCGCGCCGCGCCAAAGACATAATCCGCGCCGATCATCAGCCCCGCACCTTCCCCGGCCATGGTCAGGCCGATCTGGGGCTGGGTGGTTTCATAGACGAAATTGGGCTCGACGCCCTGTTTGCGGAAGCTCTCGATCACCTGATCATAGAGCGGCGGGTTCATGCTGCGCGCAAAGATCATCAGCGCCTCGCGGGCAAGATCCTTCGGCGTCAGGCGCTCCATCGCGGCCAGAGGATGGCCCAGCGGCACGGCCACCAGCCACTGCCCCTCCAGCAAGGGCCTTGTGGCGATGCCCTGCGTGGCATCCTCCTGCCCCAGCAGCACGCCCATGCCGATGTCGATCTCACCGGCCAGCAAAGCCTTCACCTGCTGCGGCGACACCATCTCCCGGCGCAGCACCTTGATCGCCGGATAGAGCTGCCGCAGATCGGCCAGCGCGGGCAGCAGGAAAGGCAGGTTCGTCGCCTCGACCATGGCGATCGTGACGCGGGCATCGCAGTGGCGCGCGACGCGTCGGGTGGTCTCGACCAGCGCATCGATCCTTTGCAGCAGATCCTGAGCACCGGCCAGAAAGGCCTCGCCCGCCTCGGTGATCGCCACATTGCGGCGGTCGCGGATCAGCAATTGCACGCCCAGAATGGCTTCCAGCGCGGAAATCTGCTGGCTGAGCGCGGGCTGGGTGATCGCCAGCCTGACCGCCGCGCGCCCGAAATGCCGCTCCTGCGCCACGGCGGCGAAATAGCGCAGATGTCTGACATCGACCGCGTTCATTAGTGGAACTTATCACAGGCCGCAAACAGGTCAATTGGAGCGCCCCGCCGCCCGGCGGTAATCAGCATGCATCACTCAGCATCAAGGAGAAGGTCCATGGCAAACTGGTTTATCACGGGTATTTCTCGCGGTTTCGGGCGGATTATGGCCGAGGAACTGCTGGCACAGGGGCACACTGTGATCGGCACCACCCGCGATGGCCGCGCCCCGATCCTGCATGACCGGCTAACCGTGTTCAAACTCGATGTGCGCGATGCCGATCAGGCCCGCGCCGTGCTGGAGGAAGCGGTGGCCAGCACCGGCGGCATTGATGTGCTGGTCAACAATGCGGGCTACGGGCTGGTGGGCGCGGTGGAGGAAGTCTCCCCCGCCGAGGCCGAGGCGGTGATCGCCACCAATCTGATCGGCACCCATAATGTGATCCGCGCCGCGCTTCCTTCCATGCGGGCGCAACGGCGCGGCCATATCGTCAATTTTTCCTCGGTGGGGGGCTTTGCGGGGTCCGTCGGTTTCGGGCTCTACAATGCCTCGAAATTCGCGGTGGAGGGGCTGTCCGAGGCTCTGGCGCTGGAACTCAAGCCCTTCGGCATCGGCGTCACCATCGTCGAGCCCGGCTATTTCCGCACCGAATTCCTTTCGGCAGACTCCGCCGTGAAGGCCGCTCACAGCATCGAGGCCTATGCCCAAAGCGCGGGCCAGACCCGCAGCAATGTCTCGGCCCATGACGGGAGTCAGGCGGGCGATCCCGCCAAGGGGGTGCGGGCGATCATCGCGGCGGTCGAAAGCCCTGAACCACCGCTGCGGCTGCCGCTGGGGGCGGATTGCATCGCCCGGATGGAGGCCAAAATCGCTCAGCTTCAGGCCGATATCGCGACATGGCGCGATGTGGCGACGGCCACCGCCTTTGACAGCTGAAGGACAGGCCCGGACCACCGGGGTCCGGGCCTGCGATCCTCAGGGATGGGTCGCGTTGATGCTGACGTTGATCTGCACATTGGCGGCGACCATCTCGGTGCCCTTCCACTGCCCTTGCCCAACGCCGAACATGCCGCGGTTGATCGTCAGGCTGCCCTGCATCTGGGCGCTCTTGCCATTGATCTTCAGCGTGAAGGGCAACACCACGGGATGACGCACACCGCGAATGGTGAGATCACCGATGGCCTGATAGCGCCCGCCGCCCAGATCCTTGAAATTGCTGGCGGTGAAGGTCGCGCGGGGGAAGGCGGCGGTGTTGAACCAGTCTGCGGTGGGCAGGCTCTGGTCGCGGGTGGCCTCGCCGGTGACGGCGCTGCCCATCTCGATGGTGGCGGAAACGCGGGACTGGTTCAGCGCCTTGGGATCGAAGGCGATCTGCGCGTCCCAGCGGCGGAACTCGCCCTTCACGCCCTGATTGTTGACCGCCACGCCAAAGCCGAGATGTGAGCTGGCCTTGTTGACGCTCCAGACCGGGGTTCCGGCATGGGCGGGGGCGCTGATGGCGGTGGCGCCGAGCGCCAGAGCGGCGAAGAGATTGTTACGCATGGGGATTATCCTTGAAGCTGAAGGGGGATCAGTTGGCGCGGCCGAAGCGCGGCAGCATGCGGGAGAGAACCTTGTCACGCGCGACGATCTGATGCTTGAGCGCTGCGCCGATATGCAGCGCCACCAGCCCAGCCGTGCCAAAAGCCAGCGCCTTATGCGCGCCCTCGGAGAGGTGGTTGACCTGCATGCGGGCGTCCACCGGCCAGTCATGCACCGGCAGATGCGGCCAGGGCACGGTGTGGAACAGCAAGGTGGGCAGTTTGAAAGCGCTGGTCGAAACCAGCAGCCAGCCGGTCAGCGGCATGCCGATCATGATGGCATAGAGCAGCCAATGCACCGATGATGCCGCCAGCTTTTCCCATGGTTTCATCGTTTCGGGATAGGGCGGGGCCTGATGCGTCAGGCGCCAGGCCAGCCGCAACACGCTGAGCAGCAGAACCAGAATGCCGATGCTCTTGTGGAGCTGATACTTCTCGAACTGGGCCAGCCCTTCAAGCGTCTGCATCCACCAGCCCAGCGCCAGATTGGTGAGGATCAGGGCGGCGATCAGCCAGTGCAGCAGGATGGCGACAGCGGAATAGCGGGGCATGGACGCTCCTTGAAAGGCAGACGCAATGGCGCGCTCTCACCCTCGCGATGCGGGGGCGGCTGGCCATGTCGGGAAGCGGGATGGAGGGCGGTGGGGTGTCTGAGCCCTCTCCTAGCGGGGCACAGCCGTGCATGGAATTGGCGAAATGTTGCTTCCCGCTATGCGTTTTCGGATAGATCGATGAACGGGCGAGATCGCCGAACGCCAGGCGCCATGGCGGAAAAGCCTGCAAGGTGAAGGCCCTGCCTCACTTATCAACCCGGGTTATAAGAGCATAGGCCAATTGTATTTCACTTGATCTCTGCCACGCGCCATCACGCCGCCAGACAAGAAAACCACCAAGGTGGAGAGGGGGAACAATCCGGCTCGGAACGTATGGGTGCGTTCCGAAAGGGCATCTCTCCGCCAATGGTCTGGAGGAGGTGCGCATGACGGGGGTATACGGAGCAAAACACTGGCTGATGGCAGGCACGGCGCTGACCATCGGCCTCGCGGGACTGCAGGGGCAGGCCTGCGCGCAGGCCACGCCTGCCGCCGATCAGGCGCAGGCCAGCGAGCCCAAGCCGCAGGACATCGTGGTCACCGGCTCCTATCTCGGCAACATCCGGCAGGAGAACCGCGCCTCGCCCATTCTGGCGGTGGACAATGCCGCCATCGAGCGCACTGGTTCGTCGTCCATCGGCGATCTCACGCGGTTTATCCCGCAGAATGTCGGCAGCACGGGCGGTTTGCAGGACCTCTCCAAGGGCGGTGCGGATTCGCGTGACACGCGTTCGGCCAATCTGCGCGGTCTTGGCTCGGGATCGACGCTGGTGCTGCTGAACGGGCGCCGCGTCACGCCTCAGGCGGGCGACGATTACGTCAACCTCAACAGCCTGACGCCCGATATCGCCATCCAGCGCGTGGAGGTGCTGCTGGATGGCGCGTCCTCCACCTATGGCGCGGACGCGGTGGCGGGCGTGTTCAACGTGCTGACCGATACCAAGTTCAAGGGGTTCAAGACCTCGGCCCAGTTCACCAGTATCGACAAGTCGCCAGCCTGGAATGTGCAGGCCATGCTGGGTCTGGGCAGTGACAGGTTCCACACCGTGCTCTCGGCCTCGTACCGCTTTCAGGACAATCTGCAGAATTCGGACCGCGCGGTCACCAACTTCGTCAACAACACCGCCAGCGGCTATCCGGGCAGCTATCTGCTGACGGGCCGCCCGCTGACCTCCACCGGCGGCCATGTCGTGATCGGCGGCAATGACTACACCGCGCTTTACGATGCCAACAAGGCGGCCAATGGCACGCTCAAGGTGGTGGACCCCAATTGCGGCGCTTCAGGCACCAACAGCGTCTATGCGCCCACGGGCAATGCGACCTTCGGCCTTGGCAACTGCCTCTACAATTTCCAGCCCAAGAACCCGATCCGCCCCCGCGCGCGCAGCATCAACATCCACGATGACAGCACCTTCGAGATCAACGACGCCAACACGATCTTCTCGGAAATCAGCTATTACCATCAGGATTCAGAGCGTTTCGGCGTGCCCTCCTATGCCCAGAACGCGGGCAATGCGACGATGCCCGCCTCCAACCCCTACAACCCCTTCGGCGTGGATGTGCTGTTCTATGGCCGCGCCATTGGCGCTCAGGGTTTTCCGGGCGGTTATGACTATCGCGTGATGCGCGATACGGTGAACCAGCAGCATTATGTGCTGGGCGGGCGCGGCAGCCTGATCGGCCGCTGGAAGTATCTGGCGACGCTGACCTATTCGGCCTCGCAGACCATCGCCCGTGACCGTGACACCGATATGAACCTGTTCCAGGCCGCGCTGCGCGGTTACGGCGGGCCCAACTGCAACACCAATTTCCTTGGCGGCGCCAGCGGCGCGGTGGCGGGGCAAGGCAGCTGCCTCTATTACAGCCCCTTGCAGGCCAATCTGGCGCAGATGAACCCCTCGCTGATCTACAATCTGCAGAGCGACGTCTTCACCGATTACAAGCGCCAGTATTACATCGCAGAGGCTGTCGCCAACGGCCCGCTTGCCAGCATCAATGGCCATGAGATCGCCGTGGCCGTGGGCGCGCAATACCGCCGCGAAACCTCCACCACCACCTATTCGGACCTGCTGCTCTCGGGCTATGGCGGCTTCCTTGGCAAGCATCTCAACACCAGCTTCGCGCGTGAGGTGAAGAGCGTCTTTGCCGAAGCCAATTACGAACCCATCGACAGCCTGACCCTCAACGCCGCCGCGCGTTACGAGGATGCGGGCGGCTACAGCAAGCTGGTGCCCAAGGTGGCGGTGAATTTCCGCCCGATAGCGTGGTTCTCGCTGCGTGGTTCCTACAGCAAGGCGTTTCAGGCGCCGACCTTGGCCAATGGCTCGGCCTCGCTGATCGGCACCAATGTGGTCAATGTCACCGATCCGGTCGACGGCACCACCAGCTTCCGCACGATCCAGACCTATGGCAACCCCAATCTGAAGCCGCAGTCCTCCACCGTCTACAACATCGGCGCCACCTTTGTGCCGACGCGGCGGGCGCGGATCTCGCTCGATTACTGGAACTATCAGTTTAACAACCAGATCTCGACACAGAACCCACAGCAGGTGGTCAACACCGCGCCCAACGGCAGCGCGGTGGTGCGCGATCCGCTGACCGGGGCGCTGCAATCGGTGCTGGTCTCCAGCTTCAACGCGCCCAGCGGCACCAAGACGGCGGGTCTCGACCTGCAGGGGCAATATGGCTTCGATGCCGGGCCGGTGAAGCTGACCCTGCGTGACACGCTGACCTGGCTGCTGACCTATGATGTCGACACCGGCGTGCTGCTGCGCGATGGCAGCGGCAATGTGACGGGATCGGTGGTCTACAACGGCGTGGGCTATCGCAATGCCTTCAACCAGTCGCCCACGTCATCGTCCGCCGCGCCGCGCTGGCGCAGCGTGGCCGGGGTGGATGCCAGCTATGGCCGCCACACGCTCTCGCTGACATGGCGCTACACCTCGGGCGTCAAGGATGATTACGGGCAGAATCTGAACACCAGCGGCACCGGCACGGTGTTGCCCAATGTGACGGCGAAAGTGGCATCCTTCTCGGTGTTCGATGCGCAATACAGCCTGAATTTCGGCAAGGGCAACCGCTATGACCTGACGCTGGGGATGATCAACATCTTCGACAAGGCTCCGGGCGCCGCGCTTTACAACGGCTACCTGCCCTCGATCGCCGATCCGTTCGGGCGGCAGATGTACGCCCGCGTTTCGGCCAAGTTCTGATGTTGGCTGGCGAGGCCATGGCATCGGCATCTCCAAAGGGCATCTGCCTGCTGGACGCCGCGCCTGCGCCTCGCCACCATGCGCCTTTCCTCCGGCCCGATGGTCGGCTTCCTCTGGCGCACAGGTTCCGTATGCCCCGCACTCCCAGCCTTTCCGTCTTGCGCCAGTTCCGCATGCTGGCCCAGACCGTCAATTTCAGCCGCGCGGCGGAGATGAGCTGCGTCTCGCAACCGGCCCTCTCGCGCACGATCCGCCTGCTGGAGGAAGACCTTGGCGGCCGCCTGTTCGACCGCAACCGCCGCCATGTCTCGCTGACCCCGGCGGGCGAGGATCTGCTGCGCCTCACCGAACGCCTGATCGCCGATTTCGACGAGGCCTTCGATCAGCTGGGCCAGACGCTGTCCGGCCAGCGCGGGCGGGTGGTGCTGGGCGTGCTGCCTTCCTATGCGGTGGGCGACCTGCCGCAAGTTCTCAGCCGCTTTCGCGATCAGTGGCCGGGGGTGGATGTGACCGTGCGCGAGGGGCTGGCGGGCACCATCTACCAACATTTGCGCGAAAGGCTGATCGATCTGGCCGTGATGACCCCGCCTGAGGACACGGAAGAGGATTTCACCTTCCTGCCCCTGTTCTCAGACCCCTGCGCGCTAGTCTGCCGCGCCGGAGAAGCGCCGCCGCAACCCAATTGGGACAGCTTCACGCAAAGCCCCTTTATCGCCATGGCCCCCTCCAGCAGCGTGCGCCAGATCACCGATGCGGCCTTTGCCCGCGCCGGCCTTGCCCCGCGCCCGCTCTATGAATGCACCCAGCCTGCCACGCTGGGGGCCTTTATCGCGGCAGGTCTGGGGATCAGCGCTCTGCCGCTGTCCTGCCGCCCGATGGTGGGCGCGCATGATCTGGCATGGCATAGGCTGGACGATCCGCAATCGGAGCGGCTGATCGGCATCGCCCATCTTTCGGGCCGCAGCCTGTCACCCGCCGCGCAGAACATGATGGCGGCCCTCTCCGCCGGGGAGGCCTGAGCATGCTGGCACCCACTGTTCTGGCGCTGGGCGCATTGGCCATCGTTGGCGTGATGCTGGCGGTGATCCTCACCAACCGACTGTCACCTCTGGCGGCGATGATCCTGATCCCGGTGGCGGGTGCTCTGCTGCTGGGCCAAGGCGCAGGCGTGCCGGGCTGGATCATCGCGGGGGTGACGAAGATCGCGCCCGTGGCAGGCATGTTCGTCTTTGCCATCCTGTTTTTCGGCGTGGTCAGCGATGCGGGCCTGCTGGCGCCCTTGGTGAACGGCGTGCTGAAGCTGGTGGGGCGGCGCCCCTCGCGTATCACGGTGGGCACCTCGCTGCTCGCGCTGCTGATCCATCTCGACGGATCGGGAGCGGTGTGTTTCCTCATCACCGTGCCCGCCATGCTGCCGCTCTATGACCAGCTGGGCATGGACCGGCGCATTCTGGCCTGTTGCGCCTCGCTGGCGGCGGGCGTCAACTTCCTGCCGTGGACGGGGCCGACCTTGCGCGCCAGCGCGGCACTGCATATCCCCACGGCACAGATTTTCGCGCCCATGCTGCCGGTGCAGATCGTGGGCCTGATCTTCGTTTTCGGCGCAGCATGGTGGATGGGGCGGCGCGAGGAAAAGCGCCTTGCCGCCCTGCCGACCATCACCCCTGACATCGAGCCGTTTACCGCCGATCTGCAGGCCCCCGATCCGCTGCACCGCCCGCGCCTGTTCTGGCTCAATCTGGCAATCACACTGGCAGTTATCGCGCTGATGGTCACCGGCAAGGCCGAGCCTGCCGTGGTCTTCATGGTCGCCACCGCGCTGGTGCTGGCGATCAACTACCCACGCGCCGAAGACCAGCGCGCCCGCATCGAGGCGCATGCCCGCCCCGCCATGATGATGGCCGGCATCCTCTTCGCCGCCGGGGCCTTCACCGGCATCATGAATGGCGCGGGGCTCATCCACGCTCTGGCGCAGTCCAGCGTCGCTCTGGTGCCCCCGGGCATGGGCGGACGCATTCCGCTGCTGGTGGCCCTGACCGGCATGCCGCTGAGCATGCTGTTCGATCCCGACAGCTTCTATTTCGGCGTGCTGCCGGTGGTGGCGCAGGTGGCCGGGCATTTCGGCGTGGCGCCGGTGCAGGTGGCGCAGGCCGCGCTGCTGGGCATGCACACCGTCGGCTTTCCCGTCAGCCCGCTGACGCCCGCCACCTTCCTTGTCGCAGGCCTCAGCCGCATCGAGCTGGGTGCGCATCAGCGCTTCGCCTTCCCATGGCTGTTTGCCGCCACGCTGGTGATGACGCTGGCGGCGCTGGCCCTCGGCCTGATCGGATTATAAGTGAGAGCAACCGCATGACACGCATTCTCATTGGTGCCGGAGCCGGTTTTGCCGGAGATCGCATCGAACCGGCGGTGGAACTGATCGAGAAGGGCGATCTCGACTATCTGTGCTTCGAATGCCTGGCCGAGCGGACCATTGCTCTGGCCCAGCTGGCGCGGCAGCGCGATCCGGCTGCGGGCTATGATCCAAGGCTGGAAAAGCGGATGCGCGCGGTGCTGCGCCCGGCCATGGAGCGCGGGGTGCGGATCGTCTCGAACATGGGGGCCGCCAATCCTTTGGCTGCGATGCAGGCGGCGTTGGGCGTGGCGCGCGAACTGGGCCTGAAAGGCATCCGCATGGCCGCCGTGCTGGGCGATAATGTTTTAAGCGCCATCAGCGGTCAGGATCATCCGCTGATCGACCGTGACGGCGCGCTGGCCGATCTGAACCCCATTTCCGCCAATGCCTATCTGGGCGCCTTTCCCATCGCCCGCGCGCTGGATGAGGGCGCTCAGGTGATCTTTACCGGGCGCGTCTGCGATCCGGCGCTGTTTCTGGGGCCCATGATCCATGCTTTCGGTTGGGCAGAGGATGACTGGACAAGGTTGGCGCGCGGCACGGTGGTGGGCCATCTGCTGGAATGCGCCGGGCAACTGACGGGCGGTTACTTCGCCGATCCGGGTGTGAAGGATGTGCCCGATCTGGCACGCCTCGGTTTCCCTCTGGCCGAGGTCTCCGAGGATGGCGATGCCGTGCTGACCAAGGTGGCGGGCTCGGGCGGGCGGCTGTCTCTGGCCAGCGCGCGTGAGCAGGCGATGTATGAAATCCTCGATCCCGCGCGTTATCTGCAGGCCGATGTGGTGGCCGATTTCACCAGCCTGAGCCTGACCGAACTCGGCCCCGATCGCATCGCGGTGTCCGGCGCGCAGGGCCATCCCCGGCCCGAAAAGCTGAAGGTCTCGGTCGGCTATCGCGACGGCTTTATCGGTGAGGGGCAGATCACCTATGCCGGACCGGGCGCGGTGGCGCGCGGGCAGCTGGCGCTGGAGATCGTGAAGGAACGCATCGCCATGCTGGGCCTGCCGGTTGAGGATATCCGCTACGATCTGATCGGCGTGAACTCCGCCAATGTCACCGCGCAGATGGGAGATCCCGCCGAGGTGCGCGCCCGCGTCGCCGCCCGCGCACCTGACGCCGCCACCGCCGCCGAAATCGGCGCGGAGGTGGAGGCGCTTTATCTTAACGGCCCCTCGGGCGGGGGCGGGGTGACCACCTCGCTGCGTGAGGTCGTCGCCGTCGCCTCGGTGCTGATCGGGCGTGACGCGGTTTCCCCCTCCATCCTCCATGAGGTGAGCTGATGCGCCTGCGCGACATCGCCCATGCCCGCACCGGCGACAAGGGCGACACATCCCAGATCTGCGTCTTCGCGCGCGAAGCCGATCACTTCCCCCTGCTGGAACGCGCCCTGACGGCCCAGCGCGTGGCCGATCACCTCGCCATGCTGAAGCCCCGAAGGATCGAGCGCCATGTGCTGCCCAATCTGGGGGCGGTGAATTTCGTGCTGCATGGCGCGCTGTCAGGCGGGGTCACGCGGTCGCTGGCGCTCGATGCCCATGGCAAGACGCTGGGCGCGCAACTGCTGGATATGGAGATGGGCGATGCGTAAGATCTTCCTGCTGGGCGGCGCGCTGCTGGCGCTGGCCTCGGGCGCGCAGGGCCGCGTCACCGCGATCCATATCGAGAGCCGCACCCCGGCCCCGGTCAAACCGGGCGAGCGTCCCTATGAGATCATCACCGGCACGTTTGATGGCGATCTCAGCCCCGCGCGCGATGCCATCATCACCGATATCGCCCATGCCCCGCGCAATGCGAAAGGCCGTGTAAGCTACAGCGCCACCTTCGCCATCGCCCGCCCGCTGGAGCGCGGCAGCGGCATGCTGTTCTACGATGTGCCCAACCGCGGCAACGGCAAGGTCGGCCCCGATGAGGACGGCCATATCCGCGTCATCAGCGGCTGGCAAGGCGATCTCACCCCGGCGCCCGGCGTGCAGAGCGCCCAAGTCCCGGTCGCCAGGGGGCTGACCGGCATGGCGCTGGCCCGCGTCACCGATCTGTCCGGCAGCACATGGGGCCTGACGGGCGGCATCGGTCGCCCGGTGGCGCGGCCCTTGCCGGTGGATCTGGATACCGCCCATGCCCACCTCTACCACCAGAGCAGCGATGACGCCGCGCTGGAACCCATCCCCGCCGACCAATGGGCCTTCGCCGATTGTCGCAGCGCGCCGTTCCCCGGCACGCCCGATCCGGCGCGCATCTGCCTGAAGGGCGGTTTCGATGCCACGCAGGCCTATACGCTGGCCTATACGGCGCGCGATCCGCTGGTGCTGGGCATCGGCTTTGCCGCCACGCGCGATCTGGTGAGCTTTCTGCGCCACGCCAAAGCCGATGATGAGGGCACGCCCAACCCTCTGGCGGGCCAAGTGCGCTGGAGCGTGGTGAGCGGCACCTCGCAATCGGGCAATTTCGTCAAGAGCTTCATCAATCTGGGCTTCAACCGTGATGAAGCGGGCACCCGCGTCTTTGATGGCGCCAACCCCAACATCGCCGCGCGGCAGGTGCCGCTCAACCTGCGCTTCGCCGTGCCGGGAGGCGCCGCCACCCTCTTCGAGCCCGGCAGCGAGGGCACGCTGTGGTGGACGCGCTACAATGACACCACGCGCGGACGCGGCACCCACAGCCTGCTCGACCGCTGCACGGCCACCGGCACCTGCCCGAAGATCATGGAGACCTTCGGCTCGACCGAATTGTGGGGCCTGCGCCTCTCGCCCGCGCTGGTGGGGACGGATGCCAGAGCCGATGTCCCCATCGCGCCGAATGTGCGCCGCTATTACTTCCCGGGCGTGACGCATGGCGGGTCGATCACCGGCGGCATCTCGCTCGATGGCGACAAGCCATGGCCCGGCGCACCGGTCTGCGTGCTGGCCAGCAATCCCAACCCCTCGCTGCCCACCATGCGCGCCTTGCTGAAGCGACTTGTCGACTGGGTCAGCACCGGGCGCGCGCCGCCGCCCAGCCAGTATCCCACGCTGGCCAAGGGCGATCTGGTGGCGCCCACCGCCGCCGCGATGCATTGGCCCAGGATCCCCGGCGCGCCCGTGCCCGATGGCAAGATCAATGGCCTGCTGGATTACGATTACGGCCCCGGTTTCGACTATCCCGACCTCTCGGGCGTGATCACGCAGCAGCCGCCCAAAATCCGCCGCGCGATCCCCTCGCTGGTGCCGCGCGTCGATGCCGATGGCAATGAGCTGGGCGGCGGCGTGCCATCGGTGCAGCATCTGGTGCCGCTGGGCACCTATCTGGGCTGGAATGTGCTGGCCAAAGGCTATGGCGCGGGCACGGATTGCGGCTTTGCGGGCGGCTTTATCCCCTTTGCCGCCACCAAAGCCGACAGGCTGGCCAAGGGCGATCCGCGTCTCTCGCTGGAGGAACGCTATGGCTCGCATGCCGGTTTCGTGGCCCGGGTGAAGGCCGTGGCGGACCGGCGCGTGAAGGAAGGCTGGCTGCTGCCCGACGATGCCGCGAAGCTGGTGGCCGGGGCCGAAGCCAGCGGAGTGCTGAAAACAGGGCAGTAAAATCCGGCTCCCTCTGGCCTCCGCGCGTTTCCCGCGCGATAGCATGCGCTGCAAAAGCATGTTCGCCATCTTGAGAGGATGCCCGATGACACCGCTTCGCGTGCTTGCCGCCCTGTCGCTGCTCACCGCCCTGCCCTCTGCGCTTCAGGCGCAGGAGGCCCCGCGCCCCGTTTCCATCAGCGTGGACGCCGGGCAGACCAAGGGCACACTGCCCCCCGTCTGGCGCTTCTTCGGCGCGGATGAGCCCAATTACGCCACCATGAAGGACGGGCGCAAACTGCTGCTCGAACTGGGCGAGTTGAAGCCGGGCGAGGTCTATTTCCGCGCTCACAATCTGCTGAGCAGCGGCGATGGGACCGCCGCCTTCAAATGGGGCAGCACCAATGCCTATCGCGAGGGGCCCGATGGCAAGCCGGTCTATGACTGGACCATCGTCGATCACATCATCGACACCTATCGCGCGCGCGGCATCCGGCCCTATCTCCAGATCGGCTTTATGCCAGAGGCTTTGTCCAGCGCGCCGCCGGGCACGCCCTATCAGCACAGCTGGCGCCCCGGCTTCGACTATCGCCTGATCGCCACCGGCTGGACCTATCCGCCCAAGGATTACGCCAAATGGGGCGAGCTGGTCTATCAATGGACGCGTCACAACATCGAACGCTATGGCCGCGCCGAGGTCGAAAGCTGGTATTTCGAGGTGTGGAACGAGCCCAACTCCCCCTTCTACTGGCAGGGCAGCGCCGAGGATTTCTACAAGCTGCATGATTACGCCATCGCCGCCATCCGCCGCGCCTTGCCCAGGGCGCGCGTGGGCGGGCCGGATGTGGCGGGATCGGGCGGGGCCTTTATGGACGGCTTTCTCAAGCATGTCTCCTCGGGCACCAATTACGCCACCGGCCAAACCGGCACGCCCACCGATTTCCTCTCCTTCCACGCCAAGGGCCGGCCCGGCTTTGTCGATGGGCATGTCCGCATGGGGATCGCCACCCACCTGCAGGAGGCTGATCGCGGCTTTGCCAAGGTGCTGTCGGTCCCGTCTCTGGCGGGCAAGCCGGTGGTGATCGGGGAGAGTGATCCGGAGGGCTGCGCCGCCTGCCCCGGCCCTCAGAACGCCTATCGCAACGGCACGATGTATTCCAGCTACACCGCCGCCAGCTTTGCCCGCCTGTGGGATCTGGCCGCCCGGCGCCATATCCATCTGGAGGGTGCGGTTTCATGGTCCTTCGAGTTCGAGGATCAACCATGGTTCGCCGGCTATCGCCAGTTGGCCACCAATGGCATCGATCTTCCGGTCCTGAACGTGTTCCGCCTTTTCGCCAAGCTGGGCACCACGCAACTGGCCTCCACCAGCGATGCGCAACTGCCGCTGGAAGAGGTCATGGCCAGAGGCGTGCAGGGCGAGGCCGATGTCGGCTCCATCGCCACCCGCACTGCCGACGGGCATCTGGCGCTGTTGCTCTGGCATTATCACGATGACGATGTGGCCGGGCCCGATGCGCAGATCAGCATCAGCCTGAAGGGCCTGAAGGCCTCGCCCGGCACCGCCACCCTGTGGCGTGTCGACAAGACCCACGCCAATGCCTTTGCCGCATGGCAGGCCATGGGATCGCCCCAGTCGCCGGACCAAAACCAGTATGCTCTGCTGGAAAAGGCCTCGCAGCTTCAGGGGGAGGCTGTCAGTGTTGCGCCGGGGGCGCCGGTCAGCCTGCGTCTGCCACGACAGGGGGTGGCTTTGTTGGTGTTCGATGGGCGATAAGGTGGAAGTCATGCCTCCGGCGGGCAAAGGGCCAACACCCTTTGCAATCCCTTTTTTGTCAGCCTCGCGCGGGGGCATCGATCCTGGTTTTTGATGGCTCTGATGCAGGTCTGATGCCTGCGGTGCCGGATATCGGGGGAACCTTCCCTTTCGCCCGGCCCTTCCTTCTGTGCACAGGCATGGAAAAGGACAGCATCATGGCACAGCATCAGCGCGCCGGCGTTCAGGATCCGCTGGACAAGGTCGAAAAGGTCATGCGTATCTCCGGCGAGGCCGATGAGCGTGACAACCCCGGCCATGAGCGCGAGGCAGGCGAGGACGGCATCGGTCGATCCCCGGTCGGCGCGCCCCGGCAAAGCACACCTCGCGATAAATAGTGTGACAGCACTCAGACGGGGATCAGGCCCGGCGCTGCTGCGCAAGGGATCGCCACGACATTGACCGCCAGCGGCAGGGTGACATCGACCCTCGCTCCGCCTCCCGGTGCGCGGCTCCGCCGCATGGTGCCATCATGGCGTTCGACCACCGTGCGGCTGATCGACAGGCCCAGCCCCATGCCGTTCTTCTTGGTGGTGAAGAAGCTGTCGAAGTCCTGCTGTGTGCCCGGATCGGCCCAGCCCGGCCCTTGATCGCAAACGCTGACCGTCGCTTGCCCATCCCTTGCATCCAGCGCCAGAGTGACAATCCGGCGACCCGGTGCCGTGCTCTCCATCGCCTGAATGGCGTTGAGGATCAGATTGGCAAAGACCTGCTTCAACAGAATGGCATCGCCCAGCACCATCACCGGCTCGGCTGGCGACGAGAAAAGAGTCAGGCGGGTCTGGCTCTCGGCGGCCTCGCGCCCCATCAGGGTGACGGTGCCGGCAAGGACATCGGCAAGATCGATCTCGGCCCGATCGATCCGCGCCTCGCCGATCAGCGAGCGCACGCGCTGCATCACCAGACGCGCATGGTCCACGCCCCGGGTCAAGCCCTGCAGCGCCTGCTGCACCTCCTCAAGATCGGGCGGCACGCGCGCCAGCCAGCGCTGCGCGGCATTGGCGTAATTATGGATCACCGCCATCGGCTGGTTCAGCTCATGCGCGATCGAGGCGGACATCGCCGCCAGCGCGCCGGTGCGCTGCACCTCGGCCAGCTCCTCACGGGCGTGCTGGATCTGCCCTTCCAGCGCCTTGCTGCGCGAGATGTCGAGAATGCTGCCCGGCACCCGATCAAGCGAGGCCTGAGGGCCCAGCCCAAAGCTGATGGTGATCTGCCGGGGCGCCCCATCGCGCGGGATGACCACCGCTTCGGTATGGAACAGCGGGCGGCGCTCATCGATGGCGATGATGCATTCGGCAAAGCTTTTGTCACCCTCGGGCAGGAAGTCGCCAAGATAATCGAAGAAATCCTCCTTGCGCTCGAAGCCCATCATGGTGAGCGCCGTGGCATTCACATCGGTGATCCGCACCAGCTTGCGCATGGCAATCACGATGTCGGGATGGGTCTCTATATGGCGCCTGATATCGCTGATACCCTCTTCGCGCAGCCGCGCCAGTTGCGCAACGATGGGAGAGAAATCATGCTCCCAGATCGCGATCGTCAGGGAATCGAAGAGGAGACGATAGCGGCGCTCGCTCTGCCGGGCGGCGTGGTTCATGCGGCGGCAGCGCAGAAGGATTGCCGTGACCGCCAGCAGCATGATCAGCCGACAAAGCGCCGCCATGGCCAGATGCGCCGGATTGTCTGCCCCTGAAACCATGAGGGCAGTCTATAAAATCCTGTAAAACAAACATGCCCCGAACGGGGGAGTTTACCAGCCTCCTTCGGGGGCATGCGGCTTGCACGTCCTCGCCTTGCCCATTCAGGCAGGGCTTCAATCTGGCGGCCACCGGCTTCCAGCCGGTAGTATCGCTGGCGGGACAGAGCAGCGCAAAGGTGAAATCCCGCCCCTCTCTTGGTCAAGCCTTGTCGCCAATATGGCAAGGTCACATCATAAAGCCATCAGCATCCCGCTCCATCTTCAAGATCGGATATCGAAAACTACACCCGCCCCACGCTGTACTTGCCGCCCGACATATGCTGCATAGGACGCATGCAAAACAGGCTCTTGCCGTTCCGGACGAGTCTGCCCCCCGTGCTGAAGGATCTTTACCTTATGAAATGTCTCAAGGGCGTGCTGCTCTCGGTGCTTTTCGCCAATGCTGCCACCGCCCAGCCCGTCGCCGTGGTCAGCCCTGACAATTTCACCGCCGATCCGCTGTTTCAGCAATATATCTCCGACGAATATCAGTTGAGCCGCGCCCTTCAGGCCACCATGGTCAAGATGATGGACAGCAGCATCCCGCCAGAGGTCAAGGCCGCGGCTCCGGCCCTGCCCGGCTGCACGGATGAAATGCGCAAGGTTCTGGGCGACGGCGTCTTTATCACCCCGCTGATGAGCAAGCTGCAGAGCCTCAGCCCCGATGAGCGCAAGCAATTCGCCGCTTTCGCGCAATTTCTGCACAGTGCTGATGGTGGTCGCCTGATCGCGCTCAATCATGAGGCCATGGCTGTGTCGGACAAGCCCGATGACAATGGCATGCCGCAACTCGCGAGTGACCGTGACAGCAAGCTGGATCAGATCAAGACCTTGCTGCAAAACCAGCCTCAGCCCAATGAATTGCCGCAGGCCCTTTTCGGTCTGGGCATCTACATGCAGGGCATCGCCGAGCAATTCGCCAATGGCGGCGGGATCGAAGAGGCGCAGAAGAAGGTCTTCGCCAGCCCGGCCTGCACCGCTCTGCAGCAGCAGATGGACGCCTATGACAAGGCCCACCCGCAAAAGAAGTAAAGTGCTGCGCCAACCCCCGGGAGCAAGGTCAATATAGCCTTGCTTGCGGGGCGAAGGCCCTCAATAAAAACGCCGCCCGTTCCGTGAGGAGCGGGCGGCGTTCCTATGAGGAAGACTGTCCTCAGCCCTCTGCGGGAGTGGTCGCCGCAGGAGTCGGAGCAGCGGGAGCTGCCGGAGCCGCAGCGCTCTTCTTCGCAGGCGCGCGCTTGGCGGCCGCAGGCTTGGCCGCAGCAGCCTTGGCGTCAGCGGGCTTGGCCTCAGCCTTGGGCTTGGCGGCAGCCTTCGCCTTGGGTTCAGCCTTGGCCGTGGTCTTGGGCGCGGCGTCAGCCTTCACCTTGGGGGCAGCCTTCGCCTTGGGCTCGGCCTTGGGCTTCGGTTCAGCCTTGACCGCAGCCTTGGCGGGAGCCGTCACGGCGGCAACCGCAACCTCAGCCTTGGGATCGCGGGCCATACGGCGCGGCTTGGCGGCGGCGGCAGCCTTGGGCGCGGCAGCGGGCTTGGCCTCGGCAGCGGGCGTCTTGGCAGGAGCCGCCTCGGTGGCGGGGGTCACAGCCTTGGCGACGGCTTCCGTCTTGGGCTTGGCAGCAGCCTGCTTCGGCTTGGCGGCAGCAGCCGGAGCCTTCTCAGCCTTGGGGGCGGCGGCCTTTGCGGCCTTGGGCGCAGCAGCCTTGGCGACGGCAGCCTTGGGCGCGGCAGCGGCCTTGGCGGCGGGTGCAGCAGCGGCTTCGGGGCGCTTGCGGCCAAGGCCCAGCTTCTGGGCGATATCGCGGCGCTGCGCGGCGTAATCGGCGGCGACCATCGGATAATCCGGCTTCAGGCCATAGCGCTCACGGTATTCGGCAGGCGTCAGACCATGCAGCGCAAGATGACGCTTGAGCGTCTTGTACTTCTTGCCGTCGATCAGGCTGACAAGATGGTCATGCTTCACCGAAGCACGGGGCGAAACCGCCGGTTCATAGGTCACGACTTCGGCTTCGGGCGCCTTGTCCGTGTTGAGCTCGGTGATCGCCGCATGCATATCCTTCAGGAAGGAATGCACGTCCTGCGCCCCAGGGTTCACATTGGGGTTCTGCAGCCAGGCGATGGTGATTTCACCGGCCAGCTCGATCAGGCTTGCGACGTTCTCGGTATTGTTATCGGCCATGATTGTCCCTCTTCTCGTCAGGGAACCGAGGACTACGCGTCTGGTTCCCTTTCGTCAAATAAACTCGAAGACTTCCGTGCCGGAAGTCATTTTTCTCGCGGTGCGATCCGTCGGAAAGCTTCTGAACGATCGTTCATCAAAGCCATCCATCTTTCAAATTCCTGTAACCGACCCGATGCTCTCGACCCGGTTAACATATTGACTGTTCTTGAAAACTTGCAACCCTTCCGCCAGACTTGAACCACCTCTGCCCAACAGGTCAAAGCAGCGCTTCCGCCAGAATTGTTGCCATGATTTTATCTGCACCTGACACCGGAGAAACCGGCTCATAGCCCCAAAATGTTACTGAAGTCTGTTATCATCGACACTGTGACAAACGGTATAGCGGCAGACTTACTTCCTCTTGGCCTTGTGATGGAAGTCTTGGCCAGCGGCAACGCGCGATGACATGATCCTCAGCAGGCCGCCTGCCCACGCTGCCCGGTGAACCGTTCCCGCCCCCGTCCATGGTCCCTGCAAAGCATCGGCAGGACACAGTTGATCCCATGAATGTCATCATGATCGGCAGAGCCCATATCGCGATCATGGCAGGCAACGCAGCACCACGCATGCGTAGATCCTCTACCCCGGAAAGAGCATTCTCAAGAACACGATCCCGGAAGAGCAAGTCATCATAGCCCAAGCCGAACGGATCGGGCCTCTTCAACACACACTCATCTCATGGAAGATCAAAGATCACGCCACGAACCCGACCTCTTGGTCTTACCCCCAAGTCATCGCGCGGTCATGCCCTGCGGCCCCTGGCCCGTCTCAACCCTCACCGCGGCTGAGCGCGACAAGCTGGGCCAGGCCATTGGCACGGGTCTTGGCAACAATCGCGGCGCGATGATCCTCGACCGTCCGCACGGAAATCCCCAGCAACTCGGCGATCTCCTTGTTGCTGTGCCCCTTGACCAGCCAATCGAACACCTCGCGCTCGCGGCGGGTGAAGGCGCCGGTGGCCTGCTCGACCTGCCACTTGCGTGCCGACCATGCCAGCCCCTCGCGCACGGCAGCAATCAGGCGCGCCTCATCCAGCGGCTTTTCCAGATAGTCCAGCCCGCCATGGCGGCGCACCGCATCCACGGCATGGGCGGTGGTGGGCCAGGCGGTCATGAACACCAGTGCCACGCCGGGGTCACGGGCGCGCAGATGCTCGGCCAAGGTGAAGCCATCGGTTTCGGCCATCTGGATATCGCTGACGACACAGCTGAACCTTCTGGCCATCATCTCGCCCAGCAGGGCGGCGGGCTTCGTGAAGAAGCTGGCCTCGAAACCCTGCCGCACCAGCAATCGCGCCACCGCCGCCGCGAAATCGGCATCGTCATCAAGCACGGCCACGCAGGAAGAGGGCTGGATGGTCATGCACTGGCTCCGACGATGGGCAGGAAAAGAAGGAAGCGCACCTGCCCGGGGGCGTCCCTGCGTGACAGCCTGCCGCCATGGGCCTCGACGATGGTCCGCGCGATGGCGAGCCCCACACCCATGCCCCCACGACCGCTGCCATCGCCACCCGCGCCGCTGGCCGTGGCGGCGTTCACGATTTCGAGGCAGACCTCGCCGCCCTCGACATGCACATCGAGCCGCATGTCGGTCTCGGCCTGAGCCACCTGCGCATGGGCTGCCATGGCATTGCGCAACAGATTGACCAGCGCCTGAGTCAGCTCAACCTCCTGCGCCTGCACAAAGATGTCCTCCGCCACCGGATCGGTGCCAAGCCAGGCCCCCATCGCGCGCAGTTCGGGCGCCACGATCTGGCGGGCGGTCTGCACCAGCAGAGCCACCTGCACGGGGGAGGGTTCATCTACATCGCGGCCGCCAAAGCGGCGCAGACGCCGCACCATATCGGACAGTTCCCGCGCCTTGCGATCGACCAGCGCCGCGCTCGCCGCGATTTCGGCGGGGGCATCGCCGCAGCTCTCATTCAGATGCCGCGCCTCGATCGCCAGCGTGGAGAGCGGCTGGCTGATCTCATGGATCACCGCGACCGACATCGCCCGCAAGGTCTTGAGCCGCTCGGCCTGAAAGAGCATGCGGTTGCGCCGATCGAGACTGGCCTGCGCCCAGATCTGCGCATCGCAATAGCTGCCCGCCAGCCATGTCACCACAACGGTGGAGGCCAGCCCGAGATGCAGGCCCAGACGTTGCGTATAGGTCACCGCCTGCGCGGAATAGGGCAGCAGCATCACCACCTGCACGAAGATCGCCAGCCATGCGCCCCGCCGCCCGAAACGCAGCCCGATCCATGCGCCCGCCAGCAGCCCCGGGGCCGGCTGCACGCCCATGCCCGCGCGCCACAGAAACCATGCCACCAGCGTGCTGACCGCCAGAGCCCCGCCGCCTTCCAGCAAGGCCAGCGGCTTGAGGCGCGGCAGCGTCAGGCCGACTTTGCGCTGGATCACCTCATCCAGAAACAGCAGCACGGGGGCCAGCACCAGAATGCCCAGCAGATCCCCCACCACCAGACTGCTCAGCGCGATGACGAGATCGATGCCCTGACCGAAGGTCGGCTGCGTGCGCGGCAGGATCAGCTGGATCGGCTGAACCAGCAAGGCGTTGAGGATCGGGGCGCCGACAGCCGCCAGACCGAAGATCATCGGCGGCAGAAGGTTGGGCGCGCCACGCCGCACCGCCAGCCTCTGCAACACGGTGAGAACAAGGCCACAGGTCAGCGCCGGACGCATCACACCCAGAGCATCGTGCCATGCATCCGGCCCGGCCAGATCGACCAGCCCTGTCAACGCATCCACCGCCAGTTCTACGGCCATAAGCCATGGCGTCAGCCGGGGGCCCCAACGCCACAAGACGGCAAAGCGCAAGCCCGCCGCCGGATACCACAGCGAGAAGAAGCCCTCCCCGCCCCAGGGCCGCGCGATCCAGTGCAGCAGGGCAAAGCCGGCGGCATAGGCCGGTAACAGGAAGACATCCGTCCGGCGGCAGGCGAAAGCCCGCAGCGTGGTTTCAAGCTGCTGAAAACGGTGAGGATCTGGCGTTGACATGCCAGCCTGTGCTTGCCCGATCCGTCACCGGATCGATACCCGTAAAATTCACGGATCGACCCGGATGTGCGATCCTCCCATTGTGGCCTTGCGACCAGAAGGCCTGTCCGTTTCCGACGGGCAAGCCTGACACTGGCCGGTGGAAGGGATATCCCCTCCACCGGCCCTTTATGCGGCCTCAACTCCGGCCCGAACATCCATCAAAGCGGGCAGGAGAACGTACCGCCGGGGCGATAGATCAGATCCGTGCGCGGATCGTAATGCGGGTAATGCCGTTCGCAACGGGCCACATGGCGCCCCCAGCTTTCGCCGCGCCAGCCCGGAGGCGGAGGCGATGCCGGATAATAGGTGGTGCAGGCGCCGAGCAGGCTGCTCGCAAGCGGCACGAAGGCCAGCAGGATTGCCCGGCGGTTCAACGAAAAGGGGAAGGGTCGGGTCAAGGCCATGATGCGCTCCTGTGAGAATAACTCCGAGACTCAAAGCGCTTGAACGGGGCAGCAGCGAAAAGCCGTCGCGGCGGCTGCGCTTTTTTCCGGTTGATCCTCTCAGCCCCCTCTCCCCGATCCGGCACAAAAACTTTCGAAGCGCGCGACGGGAATTCCTGCACGCCCCGTTTAACCCGGGTCGGCCAGAACAACGGGCCGGTGCAACATTGGAGAGATCCTATGAAGAAGACCATCCTGCTGGCGGCGCTTGCTGTCAGCGCCGCGCTCTCATCCATCACGCCCGCTCAGGCCGCCGGTGGGTGCGGGCCCGGTTTCCATCGCGGCCCCTACGGCGCCTGCCGCCCCAACTATGGGCCGGGGCCAGCCGTCGTCGCTCCCGGACTGGCCGTGGGCGTGTTCTATCCCGGCCACGGCTATTGGGACGGTCACCGCTATTGGGGCCATCGCTATGGCTGGCATGGCGGCTGGCGCTATCGTTAAGCCATGGGATGAGCGGGGCCTTCACGATGGTCCCGCTCATCCAGCCTCAGCGAGCGATCGGCGGCTTGCCCGCTGACCATCTCATTTCCGGATGATCGCGTTTTCAACGCATGGCGGAGTCAGGGGTGCCGCTGCCACCATGGAGCCGGCAGCGCAGCGCCATCGTCCCGGGTCAGCGTCAGCGGATCGAAGCCGATCCCGCCGCGCATCACCAGCACCGTCTTGCGGGCATTGGCGATATCCAGCCGGGGATCGCCCTCCAGCACCAGCAGATCGGCCAGCTTGCCCACGCTCACCGTGCCGATGTCGGCGGGGCGACCGATGATGGTGGCATTGTCACGCGTGGCCATGGCCAGCGCCTCGATCGGCTTGGCGCCGCCCGCCACCATGGCGGCCATTTCCCAATGCATGCCGATGCCCTGCATCTCGCCATGGCTGCCAATGCCGACCAGACCGCCCATACGATGCAGACGCGTGGCATCCGCCGCGAAACGGGTGGCGCTCAGCCATTCCTCCGGGGTCCAATGGCGGCTGCGCAGCTTGGCCATCATCACCTCGGGCGGCATGAAGGCTTTCAGACGCGCCTCATCCTCGGGCCGCTGGGTCTGGATGGCGGTGGGCAGCATCGGCTGGCCGCCATACAGCACCGTCAGCGTGGGGTTGTAGGAAATCCCGCTGGCCACGAAGAGCCGCAGCACATCGTCATGCAGCGGCGTGACGGGGATGTTGTGCTCATTGCCGGAAAAGCCATCCACGGCATGAGTCATTTCCAGAATATAATCCGCCGCGCCCTCGGTGGTGGGCATCATGCCCAGCTTGCGCGAGGCCGCCACCATCGCCTGCCGCGCGGCGCGATCGCCCACCATATAGCTCTTGATGTTGCGGGTGCGGTAGGCCTCGCGATAGCGGGTCAGCACAGTCTCCGCGACCTTCTCGGAGGTGATCGCGCTGTTGACGAAAACCCCCGGCCCGGTGCTGAAGATGCGCGGGCCCACCTCGCGCCCGGCATCGATGCGGTCGCCATAGGCAAAGATGTCCGGCGTGAAGGCCTGCACCTCCAGCACCGAGGTCACGCCGTAAGCCAGATCGGCATGAAACTGCCAGTCCTGCGCATCCTGCACCGGGCGGCGCAGCGCGAAGAAATGGGCATGAGCATCGATCAGCCCGGGGGTGATGAATTTGCCCGTCTCATCGAGGATGCGCGTGTCTTTGGGGAGCGCAAAGGAACCACGCGGGCCAAGGGCGGCAATCCTGTCGCCCACCACCAGCAGGTCGGCATCTTCGATGGCCTTGTCGCCCTGCTCCATGGTCAGCACGGTGGCGCCGCGCAGCAGGGTAGGCGCGCTCGGCATCGCGCGCGGCAGGGTGATCGAGAGATCGCGCTTCTGCGCCGAGGCCTCAGGATCGGCAGCGGCGCGCAGGGTGGCCAGCGCAGCATGGCGCCATGCTGCACCCACCGTCCATGACAGGCCATCGCCATCCCAGCGCATCGTATCGGCGCCGATGGCCGTCACCTGCCGCTGCCCGGACGCGGGATCGGCCAGATCGGCCAAAGGCTTGCCTGCAGGCGGCATGGGCAGGATATGCAGCTCGAAAGCGGTGCGCGCCGCCAGCATCGTGCCATCGGGCGAAATGCGCAGCTCATCCACCGGGCGCTGTCCCGCGACATATTGCCCCATCGGTTTTGCCACCACCGAGGCGCGCTCGGTCAGCCTGCCATCGGCAAGCTGGGACAGACCTTCGGCGGTCTGCACAAAGATGCGGCCATCGGTGGTCTGCTGCAGATGGCGCAGCGCCATGCCATGGCCGATGGTGCTCACCGTGCCATCCGGGCTGACCTTCACCACATCGGTCGGCCCCGCCGGAGCGATCTCCTCATTGCGCATCAGCCGGTCGAATTGCGAGGACCACAGCGCGATCACGCTGCCATCAGCCTGCATCACCGGCTCGCGCCAATAGCCGTCGCGCGCGGTCAGGCGGCGCGGCGCGCCACCCTTCGCCGGGATCGACCACAGGCCCCCGCCCTGCTGGTTCCAGCGGATCAAGGCGATGCTCTTGCCGTCATGGCTCCATGCGGGCTGGAAAGCATCGCCATCGAGCAGCAGCCGCGGGGCGCCGCCTTTGGCATCGGCCACATAGAGGCGCCCCAAAGCGGTAAAGGCGATGCTTTTGCCATCGGGCGAGCGCGTGGCGGCTTCGGCCAGATGGCTGCGCACCGGGCCTTCCTCCACCCGCTGCACCACCCGGCTTTGCGGCGCCAGCGCAAGGTTCACCGGCGCCGTGAAGGGGATCGGCGTGCGGGCACCCGTGGCAAGATCCACCCGGGCAAAGCCGCCATCCACGCTCATCACGATGCTTTTGCCGTCGGGCGTGAATTGATAGCGCGGCAGCAGGTCGATGTAATAGGCGCCTTCCTGCCCGTCGCGATCCACGGGCCAGGTCAGCCAGCGGTCCTCTCCGGTGGTCAGGTCGCGCAAGCGCAGCCCCGTCTGCCCGCCCGCCTTGCGCGCGGCATAGGCCAGCAGCTTGCCATCGGGCGACAGCACCGGGCGCATGCCGCCGGGGATCACCGGCTCACTGGCGCCCGTGGCATTGTCGCGGCGGACGATCGTCCAGTTGGGAGGATCGGCCTCGGTCCAGGTGTGGCCGGGCTTGGTGGCGTAATAGACCGCCTTGCCATCCGGCGTGGGCACAGCGCCCAGCGCGTTGATCCTTTCGTCCCAGCCCTCATTGCCATGGGGCTGGGCGGCGACCAGGCGCTGCGGCTTGCCGCCATCGAGCGCCACGCGCCACAGTTCGAAGGCCAGAATGGAATGGACCGCGCGGCTGTAGGTCAGGCTCTTGCCGTCGGGCGCCCATTCCGGCGAGGTGTAGAGCGCCAGCGAGGTGTCCGGCGTCAGTTGCCGCGCCTGAGTCCCATCGCTGCGCGCGATCCAGAGATTGTCCGCCCCCGAACGGTCCGAGATATAGGCCACCCATTGCCCATCGGGCGAGATCACCGGATTGCGCTCATAGGCCGTGCCGGTCAGCACCGGGGTCGCCGTGCCGCCGCTGGCGGGCATGCGGTAGATATCGCCCAGCAGATCGAACCAGATCCACTGGCCATCGGGCGAAAGCGAGAGATGCGACCATGTCGCCTCATGCGCCTTGTAGCTCAGCGTATGGGGCGCGGCGGTGTCCTGCGCCTGCACGGCGGGGATCGCGGCGATCAGCGCCAGCGCGGCACCGGCCCACAGCAGGGAGCGCTTCATGCCTCGCGCCCCGGATTGAGGCGGCGCATCCAGTCGACCATCACCTTGTCCTCATGGCGTTCAAGGATATCAGCGTAAGAGACGGGGTCTTCATCCTGCCCCATCTTGAAACTGGCTTCCCCTGACAGGATCGTGGCACGGAAACCGATCACGCGGGCGATCAGCGGCTCCAGCCTTTCGCCTGCCTGCTCGATGGCCCAGGGCGCGGGCTGGGTTTCTTCCATCAGATTGGTCAGGCGGCGCACCGCCTCAATGGTGGAAATAGCTTCGAAATCGACGCTGACCTGAAAGCTGGCGACGGCATAATTCCATGTCGGCGCCCAGCCCGCGCGCGTGATGATCCCCGGCGACACATAGGCCTGCGGCCCTATGAACTGCACCATCGCCAGCGGATTGGCCCGCAGCGATGCCACCTGCGGATTGGCCCGCGAGCAGTGGCCGATCAGCGCTGTAAGCCGCCCCTCCGCATCGGTCTCGGCGATCAGCGGCAGCGGCGTGGCGGCAAAGCCCGCCGCATCATGGCTGGTAAGCCAGGCCAGCGGATAGCTGCGGATCAGGGCGAGGAGATCGTCGGGCGTGCCTTGGGGGAATTTCATAAGACTACTGTGCCTTGCAGCAGGGCGATGCGCCAAGCGCCAGATCAGGAAATGCAGGGGGGCCAGAAGGGGAGAAAGGGACGATGCGAGGGAGACTCTTTGTGGGTCGCATGTCTCAAGAGACATGCTCCAGGCCCTCACGCTCCCATGACGTGTCCCGACGCGCGGACAGAGGCGCCGCAATGATACGCCCAACCTCTCGACCTGTGCAACCTATGGCGCCGCAGGCTTGAAATCCGATAGCAATGCCTTGGGAAGACTGCCTGCGACGCAGCGACGTTGCTCCAAGGTCGAACCCGAAGCACAACGCAGACATGAACGGGAGCGCGAGGGTGTAACACCCTCGCATATCACCTTCTTCTCCCTAACCTTCCCCCCGCCCGATCCGCGCCAGAATGCCCACCGCCTCCACCGCCCGATCGCTGCGATGGCTGGCGAAACCCAGCCGCAGCCCATAGGACGCCGTATCGTCCAGCCGGTAGCTCTCGGAGGGCGCGAAACTGATCCCCGCGCCTTCCGCCCCCGCCTCGATGGCGCGCAGGGCGGCCAGATCGTGGAACTCCAGCCACATCGCCAAGCCGCCCTCGGGCAGGCGCGCGCTGGCCATGTCGGCGAATTGCTCGTTCACCGCCTGAGCCAGAACATCGCGGCGCTCGGCATAGATGCGGGTGGCCTTGCGCAGGTGGCGGCGCACCTCGCCCTCCTCGATCAGCATGGCGACAGCATCCTCGGTGAGGCGGTTGCCCATGCCGTCACTGACCGAAACCAGATGCGCCGCCGAGGCAATCACCTGAGCCGGCGCCACCAGATAACCGACGCGCAACGCCGGCAGCAGCAGCTTGGAAAGCGATCCCACATAGATCACCACATCGGGGGCATAGGCCGCCATGGGCAGCAGCGGCTGCGAACCAAGGCGGAATTCGTGATCGTAATCATCCTCGATGATGGCGAAGCCGAACTGCCGGGCCAGATCGATCAACCGCAGCCGCTTTTGCGGCTCCAGCGAGATTGTCGTGGGGAACTGGTGATGCGGCGTGAGGAACAGCGCGGCCACGGTGTGGCGGCGGCAGGCATGCTCCACGGCGTCAACGTCGATGCCGTCCGGCCCCATGCCCACCGGCAGCACCGGCATGCCCGCGCCGCGCAGTGCGGCCACAGCAGGCTCATAGGTCAGGGATTCCGCCAGAGCCACGGCGCCGGGGCGGGCCAACAGCCGCGCCGCGATGGAGATCGCCATCTGGCTGCCGCGCGTGATGCAGATGGTCTCCGCATCGGCGACCATGCCGCGTTCCTCGCGCAGCATGGTGACAAGGCTTTCGCGTAATTTCTCGCTGCCGCGCGGGTCGCCATAGCCCAGCTGCTGGCGGCGTGCGGAGAACAGGGCTGCTGTGCGATAGGCGCGCGCCAGCACCTCGGGCGGGAAGAGGCTGCCGTCGGGGCTGCCCTCGTCGAGCTTGATACGGCGGCCGCTGGGCACGGCGATGGGGCGCTCGGGCGGGGGCGCGAAGCGATAGATCGGGGCGCGGTCGATGGGGGCCTGAATGTCAATGGCGCGCGGGGGGCCATCGGGCAGATTGGTGGCGACCATCGTGCCGCGCCGCCCAGAGGTTTCCAGCCAGCCTTGTGAAACCAGCTCCTCGTAAGCCGAAAGCACTGTCTTGCGGTTGAGGCCAAGCTCCCCCGCCAGATCGCGCGTGCTGGGCAGCGGCGAGCCGGGGCGCAGCCGTCCGCGCTCGATCTCATGGATCAGCGCATGGACCAGCTGAAGGTAGAGCGGGCTGGCAAGGTCAGGGTCCAGCTTGTGCTGGAGAACGAGATTCCACGGGCGCCGCACTGGACCCTCCTTGATGGGTGATGACTGCCGATCGAAGGGGCCAATAGCGGGTCTATCCCCCGGGCTGTCAACCACCGGATTTGTGGCTTCTGCGCTGCACATACGTTGTTTGACGTAGGTTTTGGCCCCTTTGCGGCAGAATTTCCGCTTGTGTCATAAAACCGCCTTGGCCCCCTCGGGCTTTACGATTTGGCTGTTTCGGATTGCCGCGCGCTGATGTGGTTTGGCAGCCATCGGGGGGGGGGCTGGATGGGGCCCTCTTTCGGCACAGGGACATTCAGGCGGGGCAACCAAAGCCCGGCCAGCCAGACAATGAGGGACAAGATCATGCGCAAAGCTTTTCTGACGGGTGGGGGCCTGCTGGCACTGACAATGGCCGCACCGGCTTTCGCGGCGGATGCCGCTGAGGGGGCGACCGCCCCGGGTGACATCGTCGTTACCGCCACCAAGCGCGCCACCAGCATCAACCAGATCGGCGCGCCGATCAGCGCGGTCTCGGGCGATGAACTGGCGCGCATGAACGCCAACAGCCTTTCGGACTACATCACCCGCCTGCCCGGCGTGGTGTTCAACGATTATCAGCCCGGCGTGTCCGAAGTGGTGATCCGCGGCATCGCGGCCACCACCTATCACGAGCAGGGCCAGACCACCGTCGGCTATTACCTCAACGAAATCAGCATCGTGGAGCCCGGCTTCCCGATCGGCATCCCCGATATCGACACGTTCGATCTCGACCGGGTGGAAGTGCTGCGCGGGCCTCAGGGCACGCTGTTCGGCTCCTCCACGCTGGGCGGTCTGGTCAATTATGTCGCCAAGACGGCCGATGCCAGCAAGCTGGATGCCGCAGCAGAAACGCTGATCGGCAGCACCGCGCACAGCAATGGCGAGGCGAATTACGCGGGCAAGCTGATGGTCAACATCCCCATCATCACCGACAGGCTGGCCGTGCGCCTGATGGCGCTGCAGCGCTTCGATGCGGGCTATATCGACAACATCGGCATCGGCAAGAAGGGCGCCAATGATTTCCGCACACGCGGACTGCGCGGGTCGGTCGTCTGGACGCCGATGGACGGCACCAAGCTGACCTATATGCTCTCCGCGCAGGACACGCGGCTGGACGATGGCACCTACATCACCACCGCCCACACCTATGACCGCGTGACCCAGCGCGCCGAGCCGCAGACCACCGGCATGCTGCTCAACAGCCTGCGGCTCGATCAGGATCTGGGCAAGATCGCCACGCTGACGGTGATCGGCTCGACCGACCGCAAGGACAACACCACCACCTTCAGCGATCCCTATGGCTATGTCACGGGCATCACCACCGGGCCGAATGCGGCATGGGACACGGCTGTCGCCAATGCCAACATCAAGACCATCGAGGCGCGCGTCGCCAGCAAGGACAATGGCAGTGCATGGCGCTGGCTGATCGGCACCAGCTACATGCATGCCACCAAATATTCCTATGACCAGATGTGGGCGCCGGGCGCTCAGGCGATCATCGGCTCGGTGCTGGCGCCCAATGACCGTATCTATGGCTATCGCTCGAACACGCTGAACGAGGATCTGGGCATCTTCGGCGAAGTCACCTGGAAACCGGTGCCCATGCTGGAGGTGACCGGCGGCGGGCGTTGGTTCCACACCCGCGCGGCGGGCGATGTGCTCAATCAGGCCAGCTTCCTCTCGGGCAGCACCACCGATCTTTCCGGCCATGTCGACCAGCGCGAGAACGGCTTCACCCCCAAGGCCAACATCACCCTGCATGCCGACAGGAACACGCTGTTCTACGCCACATGGTCGCGCGGCTATCGCGTGGGCGGGATCAATCCCAATGCCGGGCTGCTGCCCGCCATCCCCGCCGCCTATGGCAGCGACAAGGTGACCAACTATGAAGTCGGCGCCAAGAGCCAGCTGTTCCAGAAGCGTCTGTCACTCGACCTGACGCTGTTCGATATGGAATGGAGCAACATTCAGGCCCGCGAATTCGGGCCCGGGCCGTCCTATTACTCCTATGTCGTGAATGCCTCGGGCGCGCGGGTGCGCGGTGTGGAGTTCTCCGGCGCGGCCACGCTGATGAAAGGCCTGAGCGCCACCACCAGCGTGACCTATCAGGATGCCCATCTCACCTCCTTCCTGCCTTATGAATATGCGGTGGGTGGCGGTTATGCCTCGGGCAGCACGCTGCCGGGCTCGTCCAAGTGGTCGATCTCGAACAGCCTGCGCTATGAGGCCAATGATCTGCCCGGCAAGCCCGCGCTGGAGATCGCGCATCGCTATCTCTCCAAGGCGCCGGTCGCCTTCGGGTCGGACAGCACGCGCGGCGGTTTCAACATCGTGGACGCCAGACTTTCGGCGCAATTGCCGCATCATGTGCGGGCCACCGCCTTCATCAACAATCTGTTCAACACCTATGGCATTTTGAGCGGGCCTTTCACCGCCCAGACGGCGCCTGCCTATTCGATCGTGCGCCCGCGCACCATCGGCCTGCGTCTGGACTGGAGCCTCTAACCAGTGCCGGGGGTTCTGGCCCCCGGCGAAAAGCCGGTCTGGAGGGTGTTTCTGCCTTCCAGACCGGCATGCTACCGATAAAGACCCTTCGTTGTCGCATCGTTTTGCGCGAAAAACCGGTTCCCACTTTTTCGCACGATGCTCTGGATCAGGATAGACCTATGCTTGACCGCCGTTTGTTCATGGGAGGCGCCGCCGCCCTGATCGCCAGCCAGAACCGCCTGATGGCCGCGCAGAATGGATCTGGGGCCGGCCTGGACATTGCGCTGGTCAACGGCAGTTTCTGGACGGGCGTGCCGGGCGCGGCGCGCGTCAACGCCATCGGCATCCGGGGCGACCGCATCGCCGCTCTGGGCGCCGATCAGGTGAAGGCTATGGCCACGCGCGGAACGCAGATCGTGGATCTGAATGGTGCCTTCGGCATGCCCGCCTTTGCCGATGGGCATACGCATTTCCTGAAAGGCTCGGCGGAGCTGACCCAGCCCGATCTGCTTTCGGCCACCAGCCGCGCGGATTTCGCGGCGCGGCTGGGCGCGGCGGCACGGGCCCGCCCCGGCAAATGGATTCTGGGCGGATCGTGGGATGAGCAGCGCATGGGCGGCCAGTTGCCGACCCATGAGTGGATCGATGCCGTCACCCCTGACACGCCCGTCGCCGTGCCGCGCACCGATCTCCATTCCTATCTGCTCAACAGCGTGGCGCTGAAGCTGGCGGGCATCACGCGTGACACGCCCGATCCGGCAGGCGGCATGATCATCCGCGATGCGCAGGGCAACCCCACCGGCGTGCTGAAAGACAATGCCAAGGCGCTGGTCGAGCGGGTGATCCCGCCCATGTCGGAGGAGGATACCGATGCCACGATGCTCAAGGGCATCCAGCATGGCCTCTCCAAAGGTTTTGCCCGCATCCACAATCCGGAAATCAGCTGGGAGGTGCTGCCCGCGCTGCGCCGCCTGCATGCGCGCGGTCTGGTCGATCAGCGCTTCTATTGCTTCGTGCCGATCCAGGATCAGGGCAAATTGCTCGACATCATCAAGAGCGACGGTCGCGGCGACGACTGGCTGCGCTGGGGCGGTGTGAAGGCGCTGGCCGATGGCTCGCTGGGCGCGCGCACGGCAGCCTTTTTCGAGGCCTATGCCGATGCGCCCGAGCAGAAAGGCCTGTGGGTCACCCAGCCCGACGAATTGCACCATCTGATTGCCGAGGCTGATGCCCATGGCCTGCATGTCGCCACCCATGCCATCGGCGACCGCGCCAATGAGGTGGTGCTGGACATCATGCGCGATGTGGCGGCGGCCAATGGCCCGCGCGACCGCCGCTTCCGCATCGAACATGCCCAGCATGTGCGCCTGTCCGACATTCCGCGTTTCGCGCAGCAGAATGTCATCGCCTCGGTCCAGCCCTTCCATGCCATCGATGACGGGCGCTGGGCGGTGAAGCGCATCGGGCAGCAGCGTCTGGCGGGCACCTATGCCTTCCGCTCCTTCTTCGATGCCGGGGTGAAGGTGGCCTTCGGCTCGGACTGGCCGGTGGCGCCGCTCGATCCCTTCATCGGCATCAGCGCCGCCGTGCTGCGCCAGACCATCGATGGCGCCAATCCCGGCGGCTGGCTGCCGAACCAGAAGGTGACGGTCGAGCAATCCATGCATGCCTACACCTGGGGCAATGCCTATTCCAGCTTTATGGAGGACCGCGCCGGTCTGCTGGCGCCCGGCTATTACGCCGACATCGCCATTCTCGACACCGATCTGCTGGCCGTGGCGCCCGAAAAGATCGCGGCGACGCAGGTGCTCAAAACCATCGTGGGCGGCAAGACGCGCTATCAGGCCGGGTGATCCCGGCGCTGATCAGCGCCGCCTGCGCCATAGCACGATGAGCGAGGCCACGCTCCATCGCGCCACGGTGAAGGCCCCGACCGTCAGCAAGGCGGCGGTGACAAAGCCGCTCAATGTCCCCGCATGGGCCAGCGGGACAGCGATCAGGACGATGAGGGTGAGCAGCTTGACCAGCGGCGGCAGCTGATCCCGGTTGCTCCAGCTTTTGATCACCCCGCGCTTGCCGCTTTCGACAAGCACACCCGCCATGCCGCCCAAACTGATGGCTTCGATCAAGACCATGCCTACTCCATCGGGCAATCCGGCCCGCCTCAAAAACCCTGACGCGGGCCATCCTGCTTCAAGACGGCGGTATGCGCAATCGCCGGAAAGGCAGCTTGAAGGCCTTACACCTGCTCGGCCAGCAGGGGGATGGCGGTGCGATGCTGCTTCACCCAGCTCTCCCGCCCCGAGAGAAAGGCACCCCAGCCCCAGAGCGCCCCGGCATGGCGCAGCAGCTGAAAGGTAAAGGGCTCGGCAAAGGAGACCAGCACGGCCACGCCCAGCCCCAGCCCGTCGGTCTGCCCCGTCCAGCGGCGGTAGAGCGTGATCGACCACAGATGGAAGCTGAGATCCAGCGCCACCTTGGCCACCATCACCGAAAGGATCGGCACGGCCAGCGCGATGCCATGCGTCAGGAACAGGCTGATCAGCACGGCAAAGGCCGTCAGCCCATAGATCGGCTGGAAGGTGTCCACCGCCTTGACCGGCAGCATGCGCGTGCCCAGCTTGCCGAAGCTTGCATTGCCCACCATGTCGCGGTTCCAGTGCTGGGTCTGCAGGAAGCCGCCGAACCAGCGCCGCCGCTGGCGCAGAAAGGCCAGCGGGCTGGCCGGAGCATCGGTGCTGGCGATGGCATCGCCGATCACGCGGGTCCGCCAGCCGCGCCCGGTTTCGGCAGAATGGCGGTAGAGGCGGTGGATCAGCTCATAATCCTCGACCATGCATTCGGGGTCGAAACCGCCGACCTCCAGCACCGCATCGCGGCGAAAACCGGCAAAGGCGCCCGAGATCAGGAGCAGCCCGTCCTGCCGCATCCAGGCATAGCGCGAGAGGAAATTGCGGACATATTCGTAGCGCTGAAACGTCTCGAAAATCCGCCCCGAAAGCTGCGGCCCGCAGATCGGCCTGATCACGCCGGTGGCCGCCACCAGTTCCGGCTCGACGGCAAAGGCACGGCGCATCGCGGACAGCGAGCCGGGCGCCAGCAGCGTATCGGCATCCACCGTCAGCATCAGATCGGTGTCGACATGAATGATCGCGGCATTGAGCGCCCGCGCCTTGCCGCCATGGGGCAGCCGCAGCCAGCGCAAGGCGGGCATGCCCGGCGCCGGGCCGCTGATCTCGCCAGGCGCGGGCATGGTCAGGCCGTAAAGCTCTTTCAGCACGCGGGCGCTGTCATCATTCGAGCCGTCATCGGCCAGCAGGATCAGTTCGGGCGGGTCCTCCTGTTTTGCCAGACGGTCGATGGTGACGCCCAGCACCGGCGCCTCATTGCGCGCCGCGATGATCACGCCCAGCGTGGGGCGGGTCGCAGGCAACGGGGGCGTTACCGGGCGCGCGGCATGGCGCAGCGGCAGGATGCTCCATGCGGTGAAGAGCAGCAGCGCCGTGTCATAGAGGATATAGGCGATCCCCACGCTCCAGCCCCACAGGTTGGCGCGCAGGAACACCTGAAGCGTCAGCGTGAGAAACAGGATCGGCGAAATCAGCCCGATCACCCGGCTGACCAGCGGCACCGGGCGGGGCGCGAGACGCGGCGACTGAAGATCGAAAGCGTGCTGAAGCATGGTCATTGCGTTGTTACCGGCGTTGGACGATGAATAGGGCGACCGCGCTGCGGAAGGAACAGAAGAATGGTAAAGCGTTACACGCATGCGGCCATAGCATTGCACTGGCTGATTGCGATCATGATCATTGCCAATATAGCGCTGGCCTGGATCTGGCCGCATGCCGCCGACGAGCAGGTGCGCCCGATGATCAACGCGCATAAATCCATCGGCATCACCGTGCTGGGGCTGGCCATCATGCGGTTGCTGTGGCGCTTCACCCATCGCCCGCCCGCCTATCCGCCCTCCTATCAGGGCTGGGAAAGGGCCGCATCGCATGGCGTGCATGGGCTGCTTTATGCGGTGATGTTCGTGATGCCGCTGACGGGCTGGATCATGGATTCGGCGTGGAAGGATGCCGGCACGCATCCGATGTTCTGGTTCGGCCTGTTCGAATGGCCACGCATTGCCTGGTTCCAGCACCTCGATCCGGCGCTGCGCGACCGTCTGCATGACGGTTTTGGCGCGGCCCATGGGCTGGCCGCCTATGCGCTTTATGCGCTGTTTCTGCTGCATGTGGGCGGGGCGCTCAAGCACCAGTTCCTTGACCGCGAGCGCGAGTTGCAGCGCATGTGGCCCGGGCGGGACTGAGCGCGATATCGGCAGAAGCGGCGCTGATCAGCGCTCAGGCAGCCTCAGACCGTTTCGACACATTTGCAGCGTGAACCATCCCGTTGATGGCGCGTGGGAGCCAGCATGAAGACGATCGCCTTTCCCGATGGCACGCAGCTGCCCGCCCTTGGTCTCGGCACATGGATGATGGCCGAAACCCCCGCCCGCCGCGCGCAGGAGATCGCCGCCCTGCGTGAGGGGATCGCGCTGGGCATGGTGTTGATCGACACGGCGGAAATGTATGGCGAAGGCGAGGCCGAAAGGCTGGTGGGCGAGGCCATGGCAGGGCTGCGCGATCAGGTCTTTCTGGTCAGCAAGGCCTATCCGCAGAATGCCTCGACCAGCCGCTTGCGGCGCGCCTGCGAGGCGAGCCTGAGGCGTCTGGGCACCGACCATCTCGATCTCTATCTGCTGCATTGGCGCGGCAACGTGCCGCTGGCCGAAACCGTCGAGGCGATGGAGGGGCTGGTTGCGGCGGGGCTGATCGCCCGCTGGGGCGTCAGCAATCTCGACACCGACGATATGGCGGAGCTGGTCGCGGCAGGCGGAGACGCATGCGCAACAAACCAGATCCTCTACAATCTCACGCGGCGGGGGCCTGAATGCGATCTGCTGCCATGGCTGGGGCGGCGTTCGATCCCGGTGATGGCCTATAGTCCGGTCGAACAGGGCCGGCTGCTTGGCCATCGCGGTCTGGCCGAGGTGGCCGGACGGCATCAGGCCAGCACGGCGCAGGTGGCGCTGGCATGGCTGCTGCGGCAGGATGGCGTGCTGCCCATCCCCAAGGCCGGTTCGGTGGAGCATGTGCGCGACAATCGCGTCGCCGCCGATCTTGTGCTGAGCGAGGCGGATCTGGCCGATCTCGAACGCCTGTTCCCCAGACCTGCCAAACGTGGCCCGCTGGAGATGCTGTAAGCTGTCACAAATGCAGTTGGCTCGCATAGCCCGTCAGTTCGAGATAGCCACGCCCGCTAGGCACGCTGACGGCGCCCTCCCAATAGACCGGACTGCCAGCGGCCCGCCCGTCCAGTTCCTGATCATCGAACAGCGGCGCCATCGGCAGTTCTCGCAGTCCGCCGGGCAGCCGCACGCGCAGCACGGGATCGACCGGATAGAGCCCCCCGGTGCGCGCCGACCGCCAATGCCGCCGCGCCGTAAAGCTGACATCCTGCGGCGCCAGCACGGCGATCTGGCCCGCAGGCGCGCGATAGCTGCCCCCGGCCCACAGCGCGCTGCCATCCTTGCGGCGGATGCGGAAGGCCATCAGGGCGCCGCCATCGTCGAAATTGAGGCCTGTCCAGTCCCAGCCCACGGCGCCCTCGGGCAGATAGCTGGAGGACCATTCGCGGTCGAGCCAGGCTTCACCGCCGACAGATTGCGCATGCCCCTGCTCGCTCACCGTTCCGCTCACGGCCAGATGGGGCATGCTGTAATAGCGGCTGGCCGCGCCCGCGTCCGGCCCCTTGCGGCTGAAACCATGATCGCCCTCGGGCAGGATGGGCTGGGCGGGGCGAAAGGTGAGGTCCAGCGCAAAACCCTGCCCCGCCACATGGGCCACGAAACGCCCATCCGGCAGGCGGCGCAGATGCCAGTCGTCCAGCACCACATCGGTGTCGCTGCGTGAGGCCTGCGCCAGCCCCAGCCCCTCACGCGCGATGCGTTCGCCATGGAGCAGATGGCCCAGCGCCGGGTCCGACAGCGCGGCATGGGCCAGCAGGATCTGGCGTGGGGCAAAGGCGCTGCGGCTCTCGCCCCCCAGCCCCGTCGCCGAGCGGAAGAAGGTGATCTGGAAACCGCGATGCCTGCCGCCCGGCCCATCCAGCCAGCCGGTGAGATACCACCATTCGGTGCGATACTCGGGATGGGCCCCGTGATCGCGCGGGAAGCTCAAAGCCACGCCGGGCTTCACCGAGGCAAAGCGACGGTCCGCAGGCGAGGCCGCGATCAGCGCGATCATGGCCAGCAGGGCGATCCACCGCCGCATCACCAATCCTCCCTCACCGCGCGCACGGCATTGAGCGAGGTGGCGCGGCGCCCGGCGATCATGGCCGTCAGCGAGGAGGCCGCCACAAGTGCCAGCGCAACCCCGGCCAGCAGCCCCAGAGGGAAGCGCGTCTCCATCGTCCAGTTGAAGGATTGCGGATTGACCACATGGATCAGCACCTGCGCCAGCACGCAGCCCAGCGCCACCCCCGCCACACCGCCGACCAGCCCCAACAAGGCGCCCTCCATCCCCAGCATCGCCACGATTTGCCGCCGCGTGACGCCCAGATGGCGCAGCATGCCGAATTCGCGGGATCGCGCGATGGTCTGGGCCGAGGTGGTGGCTGCCACCCCCGCCAGCCCGACCAGCACGGCGATGATCTCCAGCCCATAGGTGATGGCGAAACTGCGGTCGAAAATCGCCAGCGCGCGGGCCTTGAGCGCGCGCGTCGGCACGATCTCCAGCTCCTGCGCCAGAGCGGGCGGCAGGGCGGAGCGCAGTGCCTGCATCACGGCGGCAGGGTCGGCACCGGGGGCCAGATGCACGGCGGCTTCGCCGCGGGCGCTGTCTCCGGTAAGGCTGGTGTAGGCGCCGCCCTCCAGCGCGATGGTGCCATCCTGCCGGCCATAATCGCGATAGATGCCCGCCACGAACACCGGAACCCGCCGCGCCCCCAAAGGCAAGGCCAGCGTGGCGCCCGGCGCCAGATGATAGAGCCGTGCCGCCGGTTCCGACAGACGCACCGCCAGCCGTCCCTGTGGTGCGGGCAAGGCGGGAGCCAGCGTGGCGGGTTGGGCATCCTGACCATCGCGCAGCACCAGCATGAGGGGCGGGCGATCGGGCGCGAGGGTCAGGCGATGCTGCGCCCCGAAGGTGATCGCGGCCACGCCCGGCAGATGCAGCAGGCTGGCCTGCTCCGCGCGGTCGAAAGGGGTATCGCCCTGAGCGGTGGCGTAGATATCGGCGGTCAGGATGGCGTCCAGCCATGTCTCGACCGAGCTGCGAAAGCTGGCGACCATCACCGCCATGGCAATCATCAGCCCCACGCTGGCCACGATGCCCGACAGCGCCACCGCCGCCTGACTGGGCGCGCCCCACAGCCGCGCGATGGCCAGCTGCACGGCCGGCGAGGTGAAAGACCGCCTCGCCAAAGGCGCCAGCAGCGTGCGGGCCAGCCATGGCATGGCCATGATGCCTGCCGTCAGCAGCAGGGCGATCGCGCCATAGCCGAACAGGGCAATCCCGCCCACGGCAGGCAGCAGGGCGCAGCCCGCGCCCAGCAGCGCCAGCAGCAGCGCAGGCATGATGCGCGGCCGGTGCCCCGGATCGACCGCATCGCCCGGATTGCGCAGCGCCACCGCCGGCGCGATCCGCGACACATGCCATGCCGGCACCAGACTGCCGACCAGCGCCGCCCCCAGCCCCAGCAGCGAGAAGCCCAGCGCCGCGCCGGGCGTAAAGCGCAGCGCCGGAGCGCCCTCACCGGAAAAATAGCCGCTGCCCAGATCGCCGCCCACCAGATGCAGCACGCCCATCGCGATCAGCAGCCCCAAAGCGATCCCCAAAGCCGCGCCGACGCAGCCCAGCAACAACCCCTCGGCCACCAACTGCCCCAGCAGCAGGCGCCGCGAGGCCCCCATCACCCGCAGCAGCGCGAAATGCGCCCTGCGCCGCGCAATCGACAGGGCCTGCGCCGAATAGACCAGAAAGCCGCCCGTCAGCAGCGCCACCAAAGCCAGCATATCGAGATTGACGCGATAGGCGCGCGACAGGGCATCGCTGCGGCTCTGATCGTCCTGAGCATCGGCCAGCACCGCATCGCCGGGCAGCATCGGGGCCATCGCCGCCCTCACCCGCGCCGTATCGGCGCCCGGCGCCAGTTTGAGATCGATCCTGTCGAGGCGGCCCAGACGCCCGAAACGGTCCTGCGCGGCGGCGATATCGATCACCGCCAAAGCCCGCCCGCTCACGCCGGGAAGCGTGCCCGCAAGGCGAAAGCGCTGTTCCCGGCCATTGGCGACCAGCGGCACATGGTCTCCAACAGAGTGGCGAGGCATCCAGTCCTGCGGCAAAAAGACCGAGTCCGGCGCGAAGGCCGCGCTCTCATCGCCTTGCGCCGGGCGGGGCAGCAATGCGGGTGTCACCACGCCTGCGCGCAGCACATCAAGGCCCAGCACATCCACCAGGCGGCCATCCAGTCGGGCCCGCAGCACCACGACCGGGCTGGCCCCGGCGATCCCCGGCAGGCGGGCGAGGCGTGGATAAAGCGCCTCGTCAAAGCCCTGAGTTCCGGCGGCCTGAATGCGCAGATCCGCGCCGCCATTCACCGAAGCCAGCCCGCGCGCAAAGCGATCAAGCGCCGAGGCATTGACCAGATGCACCGCAAAGCCCAGCGCCACGCCGATGGCAATCGCCATCACCGCCGTGACGATCCGCCAGGGATGCGCCCGCCACTCGCCAAGGATCATCCAGCGCGGGATGACCGTGGCGCGCGCGGCGGGCAGGCGCTTCATCCCGGCACCAGTCCGGCAGAGGTGAGGCGCAGGATGCGGTCCGCCGAGGCCGCCGCCACATCCGAATGGGTGACCAGCAGCGCGCCCGCGCCAGCCTCACGCAGTTGCGCCACCAGCAGGGCCAGCACGCGCGCGGCGGTCTCGGGGTCGAGGTTGCCGGTGGGTTCGTCAGCCAGAATCAGCGCGGGGCGGTGGATCAGCGCGCGGGCGATCGCCACGCGCTGCAGCTCTCCGCCCGAAAGCGCCGCCGGATAATCCGCAGCCCGCCCCTCGAGCCCGACCGAGGCCAGAAGCTGCGCCGCCCGGGCCATGTTCTGCGCGGGATCTTCGCGCAGCAGGGCCAGCGGCAAAGCGACATTCTGCCCCAAAGTGAGATGCGGCAGGATATGAAAGGCTTGAAACACAAAGCCGATCATCCGGCTGCGCAGGGCGGCGCGGGCATCCTCATCCAGCGCGGCCAGATCGGTGCCCTCCAGCAGCACCTGTCCGGCATCGGGCACATCGAGCCCCGCCGCCAGATTGAGCAGCGTGGATTTGCCGACGCCCGATTCCCCCATGATCGCCACCACCTCGCCCGGCGCGACATGCAGGGACAGGCCATCGAACAGCACGCGCCCGTTGGGCAGGCTCTTGCGCAGATCGGCAAGGGAGAGAAGGGGTTGCGTCGTCACAGCCCGGGGTAAACCACGCTTGCGCCCTTTGTGTAAGCCCTTTCCAAAGCATGGGCTCAAGGAGGGTCGGCGTGCGGGGAGGCGTTGTCGGCATATGGCCAGATAAGGCACCAGCCACAGCGCTGAAAAGTATAACCAGACATCATCGAAAAGATGGCTCATCCGGCGCCATAAAGAGAGATCATGCCCTTGATTTCTGGTCATCCAGGGTCGGACATTGCTATCATCCCAGACACGCATTACTCCAAGCAATACATCAAAAAAGCGAGGGGTGCTGGTCTGCCATGGCATTGTCTTTTCCTGAAAAAGCCTTCTGCGCCGGTCTCCTGTCCAGCGCCATGGCCCTGATGGCTCCGGCGGCGACAGCCGCCCCCGCGCCCTCGGCAACCGGATTTCACTGGCCTGACACCATCCTGTTCGGCGCCGCCTATTACGACGAATACGCCCCCGCCGACCGGCTCGATGAAGACGTGCGGATGATGAAAGCGGCCCATATCACCGTGGTCCGCATCGCCGAATCCACCTGGGGCACGATGGAACCCCAGCCCGGCACCTTCGACTTCCATCATATCGACCGCGTGCTTACCGCCATGGACAAGGCCGGGATCAAGGTGATTGTCGGCACGCCCACCTATGCCGTGCCGACATGGCTGGCGCGCGAACATCCCGATGTGCTGGCGATTACCCCTCAGGGCCCCGGGCAATATGGCCGCCGCCAGAACATGGACATCACCAACCCGGAGTTCCGCGCCGCCGCTCGGCGCGCGATCATCGCGCTGGTCGACCATGTGAAGGACAATCCGGCGGTCATCGGCTATCAGCTCGACAATGAGACCAAGGCCTATGGCACCAGCGGCCCCAATGTGCAGGCCGCCTTTGTCGAGCATATGAAGGCGAAATTCCACGGCGATCTCGATGCGCTCAACAAGGCCTATGGCCTCAATTACTGGAGCAACCGCATCAACCGCTGGGAGGATTTTCCTTCCACCAACGGTTCGATCAACGCCAGCCTGTCCGCCGCTTTTGCCGAATTCCAGCGCGGGCTGGTAACCGACTATCTGGCCTGGCAGGCCGATCTGGTACGCGCCCATGCCCGCAAGACCCAGTTCATGACCCAGAATTTCGATCTCGACTGGCGCGGTTCGTCCTATGGCATCCAGACCGAGGTCAATCATTGGGATGCGGCCAGAGCGCTCGATGTGGCGGGGATCGACATCTATCACCCCGGCCAGAGCCTGCTGACCGGCAACGAAATCGCGCTGGGCGGCGATCTGGCCCGCTCGATCAAATATGGCCAGAACTATCTGGTGCTGGAGACCACCGCTCAGGGCTTTCCGGAATGGACACCCTATCCCGGGCAGTTGCGGCTTCAGGCTTTCAGCCATCTGGCCTCGGGCGCGAACATGGTGGAATATTGGCATTGGGGCACCACGGCCAACGCCATCGAGACCTATTGGCGCGGGCTGCTTTCGCAGGATTTCAAGCCCAATGCCACCTATCGCGAAGCCATGACCATTGGCGCCGATCTGGCGCGGCTGGGGCCCAAGCTGGCCAATCTGACCAAGCGCAACAAGGTGGCGATCTATGTCAGCAACAATGCGCTGACCGCCTTCGACAGCTTCAAGCCCAAGGCCGATGGCCAGTCGATCGCCTACAATGATGTGATGCGCGGCTATTACGATGCGCTGTACCGCATGAATGTGGAGGTGGATTTTATCACGCCCTCCACGCCGACGCCTTTGGCCAAGTACAATCTGGTGGTGGTGCCCGCGCTTTATGCCGCCAGCGATGCCGAGATCGGGCGGCTTAACGATTACGCCAGGGCAGGCGGCCATCTGCTCTACAGCTTCAAGAGCGGCTTTTCGGACGAAAATGTGAAGGTGCGCTATGCCGACCAGCCCGGCGCCATCGCCGAGGCTGCAGGCGTGCATTATTCGCAATTCGCCGCGCCTCAGGGGGTGAGCCTTGAGGGCGATCCCTTCAAGGTGGGCGACAAGGCCAACACCGTGCGCTGGTGGATGGAGTTTCTGGAGCCGACCACCGCCCGCGTGCTGGCACGCTATCACCACCCCTCATGGCCCGCCTATGCCGCCGTCACACGCAACAGTTGGGGCAAGGGCGATGTCACCTATGTCGGCTTCATGCCCGGCGCCGAGATGATGGCGGCTCTGCTGAAGGACACGCTGGAGGATGCCGGTGTGGCTCAGGAAGAAAGCGCGCGTTTCCCGTTGATCGTGCGCGGCGGCGTGCTGAAGAACGGGCATCATGTCCGCTATGTGCTGAATTATTCGGCCAGCCCGGCGCGCTATGCGGCTCCGGCAGCCGCGCAGGAGTTGCTGTCCGGCCATGCCGTCGCCAAAGGTGCTCCGGTCGAGCTGGAGCCATGGGGCGCGGCCATCCTCGAAGAGCCATAAGGGAAGCGGCAGAATTCAGGCTGCCGTTCTTCCCGCCTCCCCCGTGCCGGTCCCGGCTGCTTTGATGTGGCCCGGTATTTGATTTGACAATGCCTTTGAAACATCAAATGCATTTGCCCCAAACGCTGGCTCCATGGCACCGGACAAGAATAACATGCTGATCGGCATCGATTTGGGAACGACGAACAGCGCCGTCGCGCTGTGGCGGGATGGCCAGGCGCAGCTGGTGCCCAACGCTCTGGGCGAGCTGCTCACCCCTTCCGCGATCAGCATCGATGGCGAGGGCATGGTCCATGTCGGCACCCCCGCGCTCGACCGGATGAGCAGCGATCCGGCCAACACCGCCGCCAGCTTCAAGCGGCTGATGGGCACCTCCCGCGTGACAAGGCTGCGCGGCAAGGATTACAAGGCCGAAGACCTCTCCGCCCTGATCCTGCGCGCGCTGCGCGACGATGTGCAGGCCCTGACCGGCGAGGCCCCGCGTGAGGCGGTGATCACCGTGCCCGCCTATTTCAACGACCGCCAGCGCAAGGCCACCCGCCGCGCGGGCGAGCTGGCCGGGCTGGACGTGCGGCGGCTGATCAACGAGCCCACGGCAGCAGCGCTGGCCTTTGGCCTGAGCGACAGGCAGGATCACGAGCCCTTTCTGGTCTTCGATCTGGGCGGCGGCACCTTCGATGTCTCGATCGTCGAACTCTTCGACGGCATTGTCGAGGTGCGCGCATCCTCGGGCGACAACCGTCTGGGCGGCGATGATTTCAACGCCGCGCTGGCGCAGGCGGTGCTGGGCAGGCTCGATCCGCTGGGGCGGCTGGGGCAATGCCCGCCCGAACAGCGCGAGGCCCTGCTGGCGCGCGCCGCCGAAAGAGCCCGCCGCCAGCTTTCGCACAATGCTGAGGCCGATTTCGCCCTGACTCTGGACGATGAGCGCCTGTCGGCCCGGGTCACCGAGACCGATCTGGAAGAGGCCTGTGAGACCCTGCTGGCCCGGCTGCGCGATCCGGTGATCCGCTCCCTGCGTGACAGCGAGGTCGATCTGGCCAGCCTGAGCGAGATCGTGCTGGTGGGCGGGGCCACCCGCATGCCGATCGTGCGGCGGGCGATCACGCGCATGTTCGGGCGCTTCCCCAACAGCACCGTCCATCCCGACCATGCCGTGGCGCTGGGCGCGGCGATGCAGGCCGGTCTGCTGGCGCGGGACAGCGCGCTGGACGAAATCCGCCTCACCGATGTCTGCCCCTATACGCTGGGCATCGATGTGGCCGAACGCGATGGCCATGGCGGGTTGCAACAGGGCCTGTTCTCGCCGATCATCGAGCGCAACACGCCCGTGCCGGTCAGCCGCGTCAAAAGCTATCACACACTGTCGGATCAGCAGAAGCGCTTCTCGCTGGGGGTGTTTCAGGGGGAATCGCGGCGCGTGGCGGATAACATCCAGCTGGGATCGCTCGATATTCCAGTGCCGCCCCGCCCGGCGGGAGAGGTCGGCATCGAGGTGCGCTTCAGCTATGACAGCAGCGGCTTGCTGGAGGTGGATGTCACCGTTGCCGAAACCGGCCTTACCCATAATCTGGTGATCCTCGACGAGGAGGACCGGCCCAGCCAGCAGGAGATCGACAAGCGCCGCGAGGCGCTGGCCCGCCTCAAATTCCACCCGCGGGAGGCGGCTGAGCATGTGGCGCTGATGGCCCGCGCCGAAAGGTTCTATGAGGAGTTTATCGGCGAGCAGCGCGCCATGATCGGGCAGTGGATCTCCTATTTCTCCAACGCGCTGGCCTCGCAGGAGCCAAGACGCATTGCCGAGGCGCGCGAGAGCCTGACCGCCGCGCTGGACATGCTGGACGAGCAGCCGATCCTGTGAGCCAGGCCTTTCCCTGGTACGATCTGGGCATCCTGCCTACCGCCGATGCCGGTGCCATCCGCAAGGCCTATGCCGCAAGGCTCAGGGCGATGGACCCGGACCTCGATCCGGACGCCTACGCCCGCCTGCGCCAGGCCCGCGACCATGCGCTGCAGCAGGCCAAACGCCAGCCCCCGCAGGCCGAAACCCCGCTGCCCGAGCCCGATCAGGAGCCTGACGATGCGCCGGTCACCGACCCCGTCGTGCCGCCGGAGACGCATCACACCGCGCCTCTGCTGACGGGCCATGAGGCCGAGGCCGCTGGCCGCGTCTGCGTGCCTCTGCCCGTCTGGCAGGCCGATGCCCCGATCCGTCTGGCCCCCGATTGCCGGGCTTCATCGGCCCATGGCAGCGAACCGGCGCTACCGCCCGGGCCGGTGTTCGCGGTGCCGGTGCTGGATCAGGGCGAAGCGAGCCACCCGGTGCAGCGCCCGGAAGTCCGCCTGCGCAGCCTGCTGATCGACCCGAAGGATCAGCCCCTTTCCGAAGAGGATGAGGCCGAAGCGCGCGCCTGCCTGCGGGCTCTGCTCGCGCAAGCCGCCCATGGCCGGCTCGATCAGCGGGAGGGCACCGAAATCTGGCTGGCCAGTCTGTTCTCGGCCAGCTGGCCGCGTTGCGCGCCGCTGCTGGAAGAGACGGCGGAGGCGCTGGGCTGGACCCGGCTGGCCGGGCAACTGGGCGAAAGCCGCGATGTCGCCTTTCTCAATGAGCGGCTGGCGGGCTATCTGTTCCAGCGCGATGTGCAATTGCCGTCGCATCCCTTCCATAAGGCATGGCGAGAGCTGTCGCGCCCCGGTCCGGCGGGGGCGCTGCGCCATCTGCCCCCGGCCCTTCTTCCGCGCAAGCGCGAGATCCGCGACCTTTTGATGCTGATCCGCAGCCGCTATCCCGAGCTGGAAAGCCTGCTCGATGCCCAGCGTGTGGGCTCCTGGGACAGGAGCATGGCGACGCGCCGCCGCTTGCGGTTGCGGCTCAACTGGCTCGCTTTCGGGTGTCTGGTGCTGATCCGCGTGCTGATCGCCCTCAACCACGATGACGGCACACCGGCCCCGCCCATCACGCCAACGCACAGCGTGGAGGAAACGCTGGCCCTGAACAAGGCGATCGCCCTCACCTTCGGCTCCGGCATGACGCTGGACGCGCTGAGCCGGGTGCAGCCTGACCTTGCCTCCTGGATCGACCGGGAGGGCAGGCAGCAGCTTGATCCGGCGAAGCTTGATGCCAGCGCCGCCCGGCTGATCGATCACGAAGTGCGCAACCGCATCGATGACGCGATGCGTGACGCGGGCGGCCCCGGGCTGGACGATCAGGCCAGAACCCATCTGGCGCTGATCGGCCTCACCCGCCAGATGGGCGGCGATGCCTGCACCCGCTTCCTGCGCCAGAATGTGCTGCCCGCCGCAATGGTCTGGCCCAAACCCTTGCTTGAACACCAGCAGCAACTGGCCGACCGACTGGCACAGGCCGGGAAGCTTTCGGCCAAGGCGCCTCCTCCCGGCACCATCCGCGTGACCATCCCGGGCGCCATCATGGGCCGGGTGATCGCAATCACCGGTCTTGGCCGTCAGCGGGTCGAAACATCCATGCAGGATGTGAAGATCAATGCGGATCGCTGCGCGGTGCAGCAGGCCCTGTTCCATGCAACGCTGGACTGGCACGGGCCGGAGCGGGAGCAGATCCTCAAGGTCATTCTATGACGATCCGGGAGCCAGATCAGGCCCAAGCGGGAAACTTCAGGAGATGTGACATGCGCCGCCCCATCGCCATCCTTTTGATTGCGACCGCCACGCCGGCTTCGGCCGCCCCGAACCCGCAGGAGGCCGTGCCTATGTTCCTGGCATGTGCGGCAACCAGCCATGGGGCGCCAGAGGTGATCTCCATCAGGGCCCATCCCGAGACCAAAAGTGTCACCGCGCTTATCGCTCATTCGGGAGTCTATACGCTCAGGGACATGCCGGCCCAGCTTACATCCGGGACGCTGACCTTCGCGGACCGGGAGGCAAAATGGTCACTGGATCGCGCCAGCCTCAAGCTGACCAGAGTCGATGCCGACAGAAATGGCGATCCGGTCACGCAACAATGCAGTCACGTCACGGAGCAGAACGGAACGCCCAAGGCGATTTTCTGAGTGTCTGTGCCGGTGGGGCAACCAGCGCCTTCAGATGTTGCCGGAATCCCGAAGCCGGGCCGCGAGGCATGTGGGACTGTCTGCCCCACATGCCCCTGACGCATCGCCCCATCGGGCAATCCTGATCGCCTCACCGTAACCTATTGGCTGGTGAGGCGCTGGACCATGGCATGAACGGCGGAAAGCTGCAGGCCGTAATGGGTTGCGAAGGCCGGGCCCGTATAGCCGGTCCAGTCCCAGCAACCGTTGGGGTTCAGCGCATAATGGGTGTCGATCTGGGGATAGAGCATGATGATATGGTTCGTATCCGCCCATTCATTGTAGCCGAGCCGACCATAGACGGCATCCCCCACACCCGGCACCTCGGCGCTCTGCAGGCAGCCGTGAAACACGACATGCACCCCGCAGTTCGATCCGGCGGTCTGGCAGCTTGCGGGAATATAGGCATAGCCGGTCGACGCCAGCCCGCTCAACGGCGGCAGGAAGGGCGTCTGGTCAAAGGCCACCGGCTGGGCGGAGAGTGTCACCGCCCTGGGCTGGAGCGGGCCGTAAATCTGGCTCAGAATGGCCCCCGGCTGGTCATAGAGACTGCCTTTGACCTTGCACTCATTGACATAGGGGGCCTGGCTGACCGTACATTCCGCCGTGGCGTGATCCGAGATGAAAGCATGGCCGGCATCGCTCTTGTTCTCATAGATCAGGTTGGCGCCGGGCACTTTGGCCGCTTGATAGAAGCTGTGCACCGCATCCATCACGGTCTGCTTGACGACTGTATCGCTGGTTCCGCTGAACAGATAGACCTTATGCCTTGTCAGATTGGAGACGGGATCGATGGTGCCCGCCGCGCTCCACATTTGCGCCGTGGCATAGGCCAGTGTGCCGCTGGGCATGCCCTGCATGCAGAAGGCGAAATTGCCAAGATAGATCGCATCGCAGGCGAAGGGGCCGCCTGCGACAACGCCCACGCCCATCGTGTCGGCTGAATAGACGACATCATACTGAACCGCCATGAAGCCGCCCGACGACAGGCCCGAAATCGACACCTTGTCCGGCGCCGCGCCGAGCTTGGGCAAATCTCCGGCAAGGGCGGATGAGGCAAGGAGAGGTAAGGACAGTGCAAGGAAGACAAGGGATCGGATCATGCGGCGAAGTTGCATATGACCTCCTGAAGCAGGAATAACCACGTCGATTGCTCTGCCTTCGCAGTCCTCTCTTTCTTATGGCTGGACTATAGCAGCCAAGAAACATCGCTCAAGATTATTAAATTATCACGGGAAGGGCCAATACGGTTATATTGGCATCGATTTCACAAGGACGAAGTCATTGTGAATCAGATGAGGTCACGTATTTCACGCTGGGCTCTGGATGGTTTCTTTTAACTGTGTTGCAAGATGCCACAGCCTGAAACTTGCGCTCTATCCCTATCGCGCCCATCCGCCCGCCGTGGCGACATAGAGCCGCGCGACATTGATATATTGCGCCGAACGAGCCATCACCAGATCAGCGCTGGCCCGCTGATAGAGCCGCTCGGAATCCAGCACCTGCAGAATGCCGCTGTTGCCCACCTCAAAGCTGCGGCGCGAAAGCTGCAGCGAATGGCGCGCCACCGTTTCGGCCTCGTGCTGCATCGCCACCGTCCGGGCATCGGTCTGGAGCGCGCTCAGCAGATCGGCGACCTGACCAAAGGCGGTCAACACGGTGTGCTGATAGGTGGCATTGGCGGCATGGGCACGGTCCACGGCGGCGGCGCGCTGGGCTTTGAGCGTACCGCCATGGAAGATCGGCGCGGAAAGTCCGGCAAAGACATCGTAACCACGGAAGGCGTTCTCGAAGAGGTTGCCGATGCCGGGCGTGGCCTGAGTCAGCGTCGCGCCCAGCGTGATTTCGGGATAGAGCCGCGCGGTCGCCACGCCGATGGCGGCGGTGGCGGCGTGGAGATCGGCCTCTGACTGGAGGATATCGGGCCGCTTATGCACCAGCCCGGAGGGCAGCGTGACCGGCAAGGCAGAAGGCAAGGTCATCCGGTCCAGATCGACCTCGACCGGGCCCAGCTCAGCGGGGGCCACACCCACCAGAATGGCCAGCAGATGCCGCGCCTCGGCCAGTTGCTGATCCAGAGCGGGCAGAGCGGTGCGATCCGCCGTCAGCTGGCTCTGCACGTTGAGCACCTCGACCAGCGTCCCCTCGCCGCCCTGCTGGCGCTTGCGGGTGAGGTCGAGGTTGCGGGCGTCATCCTCCAGAATTGCCTGCTGCACCGCGAGGCGCGCGCGGATCGTCGCAATGCCCAGCACCTGATTGACCACCTGCCCGGCCAGAATGAGGTGAGCCGCCTCGGTCCGCCGCTGTTGCGCCTCGGCCTGAGCGGCCGCCTGCTCGACCTGACGGCGCAGCCCGCCAAACAGATCCAGATCATAGCTGATCCCGCCGCCCACCGAATAGAGCTGGAACGATGGATTGCCCGAGGCGCCCAGCGCGGCGGCGTTGAAGCCGAAAGCCGCCAGATTGACCTGCTCCTGATCGAAACGGACGCTGGCATCCACCTGCGGCGCCCGCTTTCCGGCGATGGCGCGCACATCCTGCCGGGCGGCGGAAAGCGTGGCATCGCTGGCCTCAAGGCTGCGGTTATGCGCCAGCGCCCGATCGACCAGCGCATCCATCTCGGGCGAGCCAAAGGCATGCCACCAGCCTGCCTGGGGCCCCTCACCCAGCACCGCCAGCGGCTGGCCGGGGGATGCGGGCTGCTGTTCGGCGGGGGGCGTGTAGGACGCCGCTGCCGGCGGGGCCGGGCGTTGAAAATCAGGGCCGACGGTGCAGCCCGCAAGCGCGGCGGTCAGCAGAAGGAGGCAAGGCAGGCGCATATCAGTCCAGATGCAAGGGGGCTTCGTCACGGTTTGCGGCTCTGGGCTGCGGCTTGCGCAGGAAGAGCAGCAGCGGGATCACCGCCAGCGTGACGAGAAAGAGGAACCAGAAGGCATCGATATAGCCGACCATCGACGCCTGCCGCGTGATCGCCGCATTCATCCGCGCGACCTGCGCGGGCACGTCGAAATCGAAGCCCGGCGCGGCGCTCGCCAGCAGCGGATTGTCGGGCCTCACCGCCTCGGTCAGGCGGGCGTGGACGGTGGCGGTGTTGCGGATCGTCATGGCCTGAAGCACCGAAATGCCGATGGCCGAACCGATGTTGCGGATCAGCGTGAACATCGCCGCACCCTCATTGCGATAGCGCGGCGGCAGCGTGCCAAAGGCGATGGTGGAGAGCGGCACGAAGATCATCCCCGTGCCCAGCCCCTGCACAAAGCCCGAGCCGATCATCAGCCTGGCGTCCATCCCCAGCGAAAAGCCGGCCATCGCATACATCGAGGAGGCCGCCAGAAGAAAGCCCAGCAGGATCATCAGGCGCGGGTCCATCCGCTTGATCAACATGCCCGCCAGCGTCATCGAGAGGAAGGACCCCACCCCGCGCGGCGCCGTGACCAGCCCGGTAAGCACGACAGGATAACCCATCAGCCCCTCCAGCATCGGCGGCAGCAGCGCCAGCACCGAGAAGATCAGCACGCCCAGCACGAACCCGAACAGGCTGCCCAGCGTGAAATTGACATCGGCAAACAGACCCAGATCGATGAAGGGCTGCCGCGCCGTCAGCGTATGCACCACGAAGAGATAGCCGAAGACCAGCGTGCTGCCGCCCTCGATGCAGATTTCCAGCGAGCTGAACCAGTCCTTGGTCTGGCCGCGGTCCAGCATCAGCTGAAGCGAGCCGAGCGCCAGCGCCAGCATGGCAAAACCGAAGAGATCCAGCCGGCTGCTGGCTGCCGCCCGCGTGTCGTTCAGGAACAGGCTGAGTCCCAGAAAGGCCATCGCGCCGATCGGCAGGTTGATGAAGAACACCCAGCGCCAGTCCATATTGTCGGTCAGCCAGCCGCCCAGCGCGGGGCCCACGATCGGCCCGAGCACCGCCCCCATCGCCCAGACCGACATGGCCGGGCCGTGTCGTTCGGGCGGATTGATGTCGAGCAGAATGGCCTGGCTCATCGGCACCAGCGCGGCGCCGAACACGCCCTGAAGCAGGCGAAAGCCGACGATCTGCCCCAAAGTCGAGGCCAGCCCGCACAGGCCCGAGGCCACCGTGAAGCCGACGATCGACCACAGCATCAGCCGCCGCCGCCCGAAGCGCCCGGCCAGCCAGCCGGTCAGCGGCGTGCAGATCGCCGCCGCGACGATATAGGAGGTCAGCACCCAGCTGATCTCATCCGCCGAGGCGGCCACGCTGCCCTGAATATGCGGCAGCGCGACATTGGCGATGGTGCTGTCGAGCGAGTTCATCACCGTGGCGGCCATCACCGAAACGGTGATCAGCCGCCGGATGCCCGGCTCGGGATAAGAGGCCTCAGCCGTGGTCATTGCGCCTGCGTGCCCGCGCCCCACAGATGGCGGCGAAAGCCGGTATCCACCGTGACATCGACGCTGAGCCCGGCATGCAGCGGCACATCGGCGGGGAGATTGTCGATCTCGAACTCGACCGGCAGGCGCTGCACCACCTTCACCCAATTGCCGGTGGCGTTTTCGGGGGGCAGCAGGGCAAAGCTGTTGCCGGTGCCGGGGCTGAAACTGCGCAGATGGCCGGTGAGATGCAGGCCGGGGAAGGCATCGATGGAGAAGCTGGCGCTCTGCCCGATCCGCATATGATCGAGCTGGTTTTCCTTGAAATTCGCCTCGACCCAGATATGCGCCCCGGCCAGCGAGAAGACGGGCTTCGCCGCCGTCACATTGTCTCCCGGCTGCAGCTGATTGACCTTGGTGACGATGCCATCCTGCGCGGCGCGCACCACCGTATAGCCCAGATTGAGCTTCGCCCGGTCCAGCTGCGCCCGGGCCCGCATCACGGAAGGCTGGCGATCGGTGGGCACGGTCACATCGCCTGACAGCGCCGCGGCGATCCCGGCGTTTTTCTTGCTGCTGGTTTCGATGCCCTGCCGCGCGGTCTGCGCCTCCAGCAAGGCACGGTCATACTGCGCCTGAGAGGAAATGCCTTCGGTCATCAGCTGTTTCTGGCGCGCCGCTTCACGAACCGCATAATCGAGCCGGTTGCGCGCCGCGCCCAGTTCAGCCTCGCCCTGCCCGTAATTGGCGCGCAGTGCCGCCACCTGCGTGCGGGCATCGGCCAGATTGGCCTCCGCCTCATCCACGGCGGCCTGATAGGGCGCGGGATCGATACGGAACAGCACCTGCCCCTGCCGGACACGCTGGTTGTCATGCACCTCGACAGCCACCACCGGGCCGCTCACATTGGCGGCCACCGACACCAGACCGGTCTGGAAATAGGCGTTGTCGGTGCTCTCATAGCGCCCGCCATGCAGGTAGAAAAAGAGCGAGGCGGCCAGCGCGGCCACCACCCCTGCCGCCAGCAGCGGAGCCCGCAGACGCTGGCGTCGCGTTGCGGCGGGCTGATCCTTCGTATGGTCTTGCAATCCCCGTTCCACTGTCATGGCTTCCGTATGTCGCGGCGCTTCAATCTGTCCTTGCGCTCTAAAGCCATGGCGTCATAAATCGAATGATCATTCATCAGCTTAATCATGAACAGAATTCATGTCGGACCTCGATCTCAATCTGCTGCGCGTCTTCGATGCCTTGATGGAGCTGCGCTCGGTGACGAGGGTGGCGCAGCGTCTGGGGCTGACCCAATCGGCGGTGAGCCATGCGCTGGGCCGGTTGCGACGGATGCTGGACGATCCGCTGTTCGTGCGTGGACCGCGCGGCTTGCAGCCATCGGCAAGGGCCGAGCAGATCGCACCCGGGATCAGCGTCAGCCTGCAGCAATTGCGCGATGCGCTGGCCCCGGCCCGCTTCACGCCCGCCACGGCGGTGCGCAGCTTCACACTGGCTGCCGGGGCCTATTTTTGCCGGCTGATCGTGCCCGGGCTGGTCGAGCAGTTGCGGCATGAGGCGCCCCAGATCAGCCTGCGGGTCGTGCCGCTGATCGAGGATGGCGCGGCCATGCTGGACCGGGGCATCATCGACCTCGCGCTTGGCGCGGTGCAGACTTTGCCCTCGCGTTTCGTGATCGAGCCCCTGTTCGATGACGATATGGTCTGGATTGCGGCACGCACCAACCCGCTGGCCAGCGGCAAGCCCGACCCTGCGCTTGTCCTGCGCGCCCCCCGCATCCGGATCGCCACCCAGCGCCCCTTTCTGACCCCGCGATCGCCCGATGGCGAGGCCGCGCCCTCACCGGATCAATTCGTGGAATGGGACCCGCAGCCGGTCGAGCATGCACCGGCCACCGTCTATGACTCGCAAACCGCAGCGGCGATCATCGCCCGGACCGATGCCGTGGCCTGCGTGCCCCGCCGCATCGCGGAGCGAGAGAAATTGCGCGAAGATATCCTGATCCTGATGCCGGCGGCCCGCTCACAGATGATCAGCCTGGCCATGATCTGGCATGGGCGGCACCGGTCTGATCCGGCCCTGACCTGGCTGCGCGCCTTGCTCCTGCGCATTGCGGAGGCATGAGCCCAGCCTGAAGGCCGGTCGCTTAGCCAGACTCGCGCCAATGTGATCGCAACCATAGCAGCCCCGCCGCTTTGGGATTGTGGCTTTCCGCGCAACCGGCAAGGCACAATCCGCCTTGCCAGCCTCCACAAACACTGCAATGATAGCGCTATCAAAAAAGACATGGGTGAGCGCTGAGGATGAGGCCTTTCTATCGACTGTCGCGCAGGCAGCTGCTCTCGGGCGTTGCCAGCACAAGTGCCCTGCTGCCTGTGGTTCCGGCCCTCGCATGGGGCGCCGGATCGGGCAAGGCTGCCGACTTCCCCCTCATCGCGGCGGGCGTTCCGGCAACCATCGTCGTGGAAGACAGCGCCAACTCCGCCGTGCGTTACGCGGCGCAATGCCTCGCCAGCGATATCAAGCGCAGCTGCAGCACATCGCCCCCATGGCGTGCTGACCCACGGCAGGCCGGCGGCCCGATCCTGATGGTCGGCGTGCTTGGGCAAAGTCCTGCCCTTGACGCTCTGGTTGCAGCGCGGCGGATCGATGTGTCGCGCCTCAAAGGGCAATGGGAAAGCCATCTGCGGCTGGTCGTCGAACGGCCTTATCCGGGCGTGTCCGAAGCCCTCGTCATCATCGGCTCGGACCGCCGGGGCGCAGCTTTTGCCCTTTACGATTTGTGCCAGCATGTCGGCGTTTCGCCATGGCACTGGTTTGCCGATGTGCCGGTGCCGTTCAGACAGAATGTCTTCGTCTCAAGGCATCCCCATCTTGATGGTCCGAAGGTGCGCTATCGCGGTTTCTTCATCAATGATGAAGACCCATGCTTCAGCGGCTGGGCCAAGAAGGCATTCGGCGGCATCAATTCTGCCATGTATGTGCATGTCTTCGAACTTCTTCTGCGCATGAAGGGCAATTATCTCTGGCCCGCCATGTGGGCGCCCAAGGCTTTCGCTGCCGATGACCCGCAGAACATGGTGATCGCCGACAGGATGGGTGTGGTGATGGGCAACTCCCATCATGAGCCGATGCTGCGGGCTCAGTCCGAATGGCACCGCAATCAGGAGCTTGGCGTCACCGGCGGCCCCTGGGACTATGCCAGAAACGCCGACAATCTGCGCCGTTTCTGGCGCGGCGGCATCGAGCGCATGGTCTCCAAGGGCCATGGGGAGGCTTATGAATCCCTTGTCACGGTGGGCATGCGCGGCGATGGCGACGAGGCCATGGCCGAAGGCACCGCCACCGATCTGCTTGAGCGCATCGTGACCGATCAGCGCAGGATCATCGCCGAGGTCACCGGAAAGCCGGCCAGCGAGATGCCGCAATTGTGGGCGCTCTATAAGGAAGTTCAGGATTACTATGATCACGGCATGAAGGTGCCGGACGATGTCACGCTGCTGTTTTCGGATGACAATTGGGGGCAGATCCGCCGTCTTCCCAAGCCGGGTGCGCCGCCGCGTTCGGGCGGATACGGAATCTATTATCATTTCGACTATGTCGGCGTGCCGCGCAATTACAAATGGATCAACACCAACCAGATCGAGAAGACCTGGCAGCAGATGGATCTGGCCTACCAGCGCGGCGCGCGGCAGATCTGGATCGCCAATGTCGGTGACATCAAACCCATGGAATTCCCGCTCGGCTTCTTTCTGGCCATGGCCTGGAATCCCGAGGCCATGACGCCTCAGGCCCTGCAGGCCTATCCGCGAGACTGGGCAGAGGCCACTTTCGGTCGCGATCACGCCGATGCCATCGCCCGGATCATCACGGCCTACAGCCAATTCGCCGCACGGCGAAAGCCCGAACTGATCGATCAGGACAGCTTCCCCATCGGCAAAGCGACCGCAGAGGCGCTGGACGGCGGCGAATTCGGACAGATCGTGGACGCGTGGGACGAGCTGGAAGCGCGCATGCTGGCCGTGCGTGACAGACTTCGCCCGGACCAGATGGATGCCTATTACCAGCTGGTGGAGTTTCCCGTCTCTGCCATGGCCAATCTTTACCGGCTCTATTACGCCACGGCCTGGAACCGCGCGCTGGCGACAACCAACGATCCGCGCGCCAATTATTTCGCCAACGAAGTCGAGACGGCCTTCGCGCGCGACCGCGCCCTGACCGAGCGCTATCACACGATCCATGGCGGCAAGTGGGATGGGATGATGAATCAGGTGCATATGAACTATGTCACCTGGAACGACCCGACCCAGCAGACGATGCCAAGCATCATGCGCGTCGGCGCCGACACGCCGGATGACCAGCGCCACACAAAGCCCGCCTTTGTAACGCCCGCGTTGCGTCAGCCCGGTATCGTGGCGCGGGACGCGGGAAGCTTCGATCGCGCCCACCATGGGCCGAACCTGCGCTGGACGGTCATCCCGCACCTCGGGCGAACAGCCGGTGCGGTGCTTGCTCTGCCACAAGGTCAGGGCGCCACGACCGGGAAGGATGGCGTTCGCCTGGACTATGACATGATCGTGGACACCCCCGGCCCGGCATCTCTCACACTGTTCACCACGCCGACGCTCGACACGCTGGGCGAGGGCGGCGTCCGGATCGGGGTTTCTGTCGATGACAGGCCGATGCAAATCCTTACAGCAGACCTCGAAGCGACCGGCGGGGGACAGAAAACACCGGGCCAGAAACGCTGGGCGCAGGCGGTCGAGGATAACATTGTGCGCCTGACGGCCGATCTTGGCCCCATGGCGGCTGGCAAGCATGTGGTGACCTTGTGGCGCCTCGACGACAATGTCGCGGTGCAGAAGCTGGTCCTGAGCACCGTCCCCCTGCCCCCCTCCTATCTTGGGCCTGACACCGCCTGATCACCGGCAAGCCCCGCAAAATCCACGGTTGTTCTGGCGATCCACAGCTTTGGCTGGAACAGGCGGCCTCCTCAAGCGCTTCATCTCCACAGGGGCCGTGGACGCCGCCTGCGCGGCATCGTCGGCCCGGATGGAACGGCATGGAGCGAGACGATGGCATCAGCCCCCCCTGTGGTCCTTGTTGTCGAGGATGAACCGATCCTGCGGATGGCAGCGGTCGAGATGGTCAAGGACAGTGGTCTGACGGCGCTGGAGGTGCCCGATGCGGAAACGGCGCTGGCCGTGCTGAAAACCCGCCCTGACATCAGGCTGGTGTTCACCGATGTGAAGATGCCCGGCAGGATCGACGGCATGCGGCTGGCCGGGCTGGTGCATGATCGCTGGCCGCTGATCGATGTGATTGTCACCTCCGGCGAACTCGCGCCCGGAGAGGTCCCTCTGCCTGCCGGCGGGGTTTTCATCCCCAAACCCTATGATCATGGCAAGCTGGTCCATCTGATGCACCGGCTGGTGGATTGATGGGCGGGATTCCATCCGTAAATGTGATGAGTATCCCCTTTCCCCGGAACCTTGCATGGCCCAGGGGATTATCGCTTTTACGGGGTACGCCAGCTGTCGCCGTGCCGGAAGGGAAACGAGCGCCATGGTCCACGCATCACACAGCACTCAGGTGCTGCCAATCACCGATCTGTCCGATAAGGACTCCGGTGAGCTTTCCGACATCGACCTGCTGCACCGGATCAGCGTGGCCCTGATCGGCGAGCAGGACCGTTTCGAACTTTATGGCAAGATCGTCGAGGCGGCGGTGACGATCACCGGCTCGCAATTCGGGACGATGCAGCTGCTGTGCCCCGCAGGCGATCCCTCCGGTCACGGCGGTGAGTTGCAGATGCTGGCACATCGCGGCCTGCCGCCCAAGGCTGTCGCCTTCTGGCAATGGGTCAGCCCGGCGGCCTACAGCAGCTGCACGCTGGCACTCAAGCTGGGGCAGCGGGCCATCATCCCCGATTTCGAGGCATGGGCCGACATTGCCGGCACGCCCGATCTGGAAGCCTTCCGCGCGGCCGGGATTCGTTCGGCCCAGACCACGCCCCTGCTCTCACGCCGGGGCAAGCTGCTGGGCATGATCTCGACCCATTGGTGCCAGCCACATCAGCCCTCGCAGCGCGATCTGCGCATGCTCGATATTGTGGCCCGGCAGGCCGCCGATCTGCTGGAACGCACGATCGCCGAGGAAGAGCTGCGCCGCCTGAACGAAACGCTGGAGGTTCGGGTCGAGGAACGCTCACGCGAGCTGCTGGCCACCGAGGATCAGCTGCGCCAGCTCCAGAAGATGGAGGCGATCGGCCAGCTGACGGGCGGCGTCGCGCATGATTTCAACAATCTGCTGACGATCATCCGCTCCTCCGCCGAACTGCTGGCCCGCCGCGAACTGCCGCGTGACAAGCAGAAGCGCTACATCGACGCCATCATGGACACCTCCGACCGGGCAGCACGGCTGACCGGCCAGCTTCTGGCTTTCGCCCGCCGTCAGGCGCTCAAGCCGGAGGTGTTCAATGCCGCGCTCAAGGTCGCCACGGTTGCCGATATGCTGCGCACGGTGGTGGGCTCGCGGATCGATCTGACCGTCGATCCGATCTGCCCGGCCTGCTGTGTCGAGGTCGATACCAGCCAGTTCGAGACCGCGCTGGTCAATCTGGCGGTCAATGCCCGCGACGCGATGAACGGGGAAGGGCGCATCACCATCGCGATCGAGGCCGCCGGATCGATCCCGGCACGCGGTGGGCGCAAACCCGCGACGGGAAACTTCGTGAGGGTTTCGGTCAGCGACAATGGCTCGGGCATGCCGCTCGACCAGATCGACCGCATCTTCGAACCTTTCTTCACCACCAAGGAGGTGGGCAAGGGCACCGGCCTCGGCCTCAGCCAGGTCTATGGCTTCATCAAGCAGTCGGGCGGCGAGATCGATGTGGACAGCCGCCTTGGCGAAGGATCGACCTTCAGCCTCTACCTGCCTCGCGCGGAAGCCACGGTGGCTCTGGGCGGCTCCTCACCGGACGAGCCGCTTGCCGCCACGCAGGCCAGCGTCCTGATCGTGGAAGACAATGCCCAGGTCGGGGAGTTTGCCTCCCATCTGCTGACAGATCTCGGCTTCATGACGCGGCGGGCCTGCAATGCCGGCGACGCGCTCGCCATCCTCGAAGAGGATCACGCCAACATCGACATCGTCTTTTCCGACGTGATCATGCCCGGCATGAACGGGGTGGAACTGGGCGGGGAAATCCGCCGCCGCTGGCCGGATCTGACCATCATCCTCACCAGCGGCTACAGCCATGTTCTGGCCGACGATACGGGGCACGGCTTCGCGCTTCTGCACAAGCCCTATTCCGTCGATGGCCTGTCCAGGGTCTTGCGCAGCGCCTGACCATGGCGGCCATCCATAGCGAACCGCTGGTTCTTGGGGCCCCGGCATCAGGCTCCGGTTGATACCCAAGGCTCCACCGTGTTCCCGCCAAAGATGCGGTCGCGCGGCAGGTCGAAGATGAAATAGGGGTTGAGCATGGGCAAGGCACCGGCAGCGTCAAGGCGCGCCTGTTGCTCGGGCGAGATCACGATATCGAGCGAGGCGATGTTCTCCTCCACCTGCTCCGCCCGGCTCGCGCCGATCAGCACGGACGACAGGCCCGGCCGGCCCGCCAGCCATGCCAGAGCAACCTGCGCCATCGGACGCCCGATCTCCGCCGCCACCGTCCTGAGCACATCCGCAATGGCAAAGTTGCCTTCGGTGAACAGCATACCGCCATAGGGATTGTCGCCGTTCAACCGGCCATCGCTGCCACCCTCAAGCGTCTGTGCCGAGCGGTTGGGCAGGCTGCCCGCAGGCCCCGCATCGGCGAGTTTCTCCCGGCCATATTTGCCGGTCAGCATCCCGGCGGCCAGCGGGCTCCACGCCACCAGCCCCAGTCCCAGCGCATTCCCCGCCGGAACGAGGTCCAGTTCAACGCCGCGATCGATCAGCGAATAGGAATATTGCAGCCCGATCGGCTGCGGCAGGCCATGCGCCCGTGCCAGCGTGGCGATCTGCGCCACATACCATGCGGGCGCATTCGAAAAGCCGTAATAGAGGATGTCCCCCCGGCGCACCGCATCGCTCAACGCCCGCAGCACCTCCTCGGGCGGCGTGGTGCGGTCCCACACATGCGTCCAGTAGAGGTCGATGAAATCGGTGCCCAGCCGCCGCAGTGATCCCTCGATCCCGTCGCGGATGTTGCGCGCGCCATTGCCCCCGGCCAGCGGCGTATCCTGACGGCGGGGAAAGCCGGATTTGGTCGCGATCACCAGCCGGTCGCGCGCGCCGCGCTCGGCCAGAAAGCGGCCCAGCATCGCCTCGCTCTCACCGCCCGAATAGACATCGGCGGTATCGAGGAAATTGCCGCCGGCCTCGACATAGGCATCGAAGATCGCGCGGGACCTTGCTTCATCGGCGCCCCATCGCCCGGCTCCGAAGGTCATGGTGCCAAGTGCAAGCGGGCTGACGACCAGCCCGGAGCGACCAAGGCTGCGGTAATTGGTGAGGCTCATTGCTGCATCTCCTGCTATATCCGCGTCAAGATAGCGGCGATGAACCCGGGCGATTAGGCCCTTTGGGCCGCAAGGGCTTGTGAAGGATATGCAGCAATGAAGCGTGGCGAGTTGGACGATCTGGCAGCCTTCGCCGCCGTGGCCCGCGCCCGCAGCTTCACCCGCGCCGCCGCCGAGCTGGGCCTCTCACCCTCGGCGCTCAGCCATGCCATGCGGGGGCTGGAGCAGCGCCTTGGCGTCCGGCTGCTGGCGCGCACCACCCGCAGCGTGGCCCCCACTCCGGCGGGAGAGCGGTTGCTGCGCTCGCTCGATCCGGCGCTGGAGGAAGTGGCACGCGGCCTTTCCGCGCTGGCCGACTGGCGCGGCGAACCATCCGGCCACCTTCGGCTGACCACCTTCTCCTCGGCGGCCCGCATGGTTCTGGCCAACAGGCTGCCGCAGTTCCTGCGCGATCACCCCGAGGTCTCTGTCGAGGTGAATGTCGACAGCCGGTTGGTCGATCTGGTCGCGGAAGGCTATGATGCCGGCATCCGGCTGGGTGACAATGTCGAGCGCGATATGGTCGCGCTCCGCGTCGGCCCGGATATGCGCACGGTGGTGGTCGGCACGCCGGGCTATTTCTCGCTCCATCCGCCTCCCACCGTCCCGGAGGAGCTGGAAAGCCATAATTGCGCCAATTACCGGCTGGTCGGCGGCGGGCTGCTGCCATGGGAGTTCACGCGGGAAGGCCGCGACATCCGCTGCCGCCTCGGCGGCCAGTTGATCGTCAATGATGAGACTGTGGCCGCTGCCACCGTCAGGGCGGGCGCGGCGCTGGGCTATATGTGGGAGAGTGACGTGGCGCAGGACATTGCCGAGGGGCGGCTGATCCAGGTGCTCGACGCTTATTGCCCCGTCAGCCCCGGCCTGTTTCTCTATTATCCCAGCCGTCAGGTGACGCCCGCGCTGCGCGCCCTCGCCGACAGGCTGAGATGGCGGGGTGAATGACGGCGCATCGCGCGCCAGGGACGATCCCCTCGGGCGATGGCCAGCTGTCAGGACAGGGCATTGGTGGCGCAAGCCATGGCGAACCAGTCAGCTTTTGGCGCGAGATGTCCGCTTCTTGTCCCTCCCGGGCATTTCGCCTTGAAACAGGGCGCCTAGGATGGTTCACCTTCACCATCCATGGAGACAGCCATGTCCGACACCGCACTGCTCGTCATCGATGCCCAGGAATCCTTTCGCCATCTCGACAGCTGGCAGGAGGACCAGCTCCCCGCCTATATCGAGCGCCAGCAAAGGCTGATCGACGGGGCCAGGGCCGCTGGCCTGCCCATCCTCCAGATCTTCCATATCACCGACGCGGGCCCATTTTCCGAAGCCTCCGGTCTGGTCGAGACCCTTGCCGACCTGAAGATCAGCCCTGACGCCATCTTCAAAAAGCGCCGCCACAGCGCGCTGGTGGCCTCGGGTCTGGATGTCTGGCTGACGGAACATGGCATCCGCCGCCTGATCGTCTCGGGCCTGCGCACGGAGCAATGCTGCGAAACCACCACGCGCCATGCCTCCGACCTTGGCTATACGGTCGATTATGTCGCCGAGGCCACGCTGACCACCCCCATCACCGACGCCACCGGCCACACTTGGAGCCCGGCGGAGCTGCGCGCCCGCACCGAAGCCGTGCTGGCCGGGCGCTTCGCGCGCATCGCCACGGTGGAAGAAGCGCTGGCCGCCGTCCGGGACAGGGTGGCGGCGTGAAACAGGCACCGCATCCTGTCGCGGTGCCGGTCTTTGTCGTGGTGCCGCCGCATGTCCTGCTGCTCGATATCGCCGGGCCGATGGAGGTGCTGCGCAAGGCCAATCTCGAACAGGACGCGGTGCGCTTTGCGGTGACCTATGTCGGCCCGCAGCCCGCCACCGACAGCTCGATCGGCCTTGGCGTGTCGGGCATTGCGCCCCTGCCCGCTCATCTTCCCGATGATGCGCTGGTGGTGGTGCCCGGCAGCGCCAACACGCCGCCCGATGACCGCGAGGCGGCCCGGCAGGGCGCGGCGATCATCGACTGGCTGAGGCAGGTGGTGCGCCCCGGCATCCGTCTGCTCTCGATCTGCGCGGGGGCGCTGATGGCGGCACGCGCGGGCCTGCTCGACGGTTATGACTGCACCACCCATCACGCCTGCACACAGGATCTGGTGCGGCTGGCCCCCCGGGCGCGGGTGCGCGAAAACCGGCTCTATGTCGAGGATCGCGACCGGCTGAGCAGCGCGGGGATCACGGCGGGCGTCGATCTGATGCTGCATGTGGTAACGCAGCTGGCCGGGCATGGCGTGGCGCTGAACATCGCGCGCTATCTGGTGGTCTATCTGCGCCGGGGCGGCGGCGATCCCCAGCTCTCACCCTGGCTGGAGGGGCGCAACCATATCCATCCGGTGATCCACCGCGTTCAGGATGCCGTTGCCGCCGATCCCGCCGCACCATGGTCCGTTGGGCGGCTGGCGGATGTGGCAGCGGCCAGCCCGCGCAATCTCTCGCGCCTGTTCAACGAGCATACCGGCATGAGCGTGGGCGATTACGTCAGCCGCATGCGCGTGGCGCTGGCCCGCGACATGCTGGCCGGATCACGGCTGGACATGGAAGGCGTGGCCGAACGCAGCGGCTTTGGCTCGGCCCGCCAGCTGCGCAGGGCATGGGGGCGTTTCCATGACCTGCCGCCCAGCCGGATGCGTGCGCAGACACAGGTCTGACGGGGCGCAAAACCCCAGCCTCACGGAGCGCCGCGATCTCAATATGACAGTCTGGGATACCAATCCGTGCCCCGCCCCTGCGGGGTCAGATCCAGCACCGACCAGAGGCTGGCAATATCGGGATAATCACGCGGGTCCTGCCCCGGGTCAGCCATCTCCCGCCGCATCTGGCTCATCCAGAACAGGCGAATGGCTGAGCCGTCTTTCCTGAAAACCACCAGAGCGGGATTTTCCGTGCCATCCTCGTTCAGCAGGCCCAGATCACGGGCATAATCATCGCCGACGGTCTGCACGAAATCGAGATGCCGCCAGCCGCGTTCCTGCGCGAAGTCATACTGCCGGGCAACCGGGGAGCGACCGAAAATCTTCAGCGCGACACGCTGTTTGATATCGGCCGCATTGCCATTCACCGCGCCAAGCCAGTTGGTGCACATCGGGCAAGGCCGCTCCCGCTGGGGGCCATACATCCAGAAATAGGCGACCAGCGTGTCGTGATCGCCGAACAGATCGGCCAGCGTGGCATCGAAGCCCTGCTCGTCCTTGAAGCGATAGGGCGCGGTGATGACGGGCCCCGGCGGCAGAGCCTGCCGCTGCTGCGCCAGCCGGGTGGCATGCCGACGCAGCTCGATTTCTTCAGCCAGCAGCCCCTTGCGGGCCTGCAGGTAATCCGGCGAGGCGCCGGGGAACGCCATTTGCATGCCCTCGGCCAGGTCCCTTGCGGGTGTCAGGCCGTCAGATGTGTCGGGCGCCTTGATCGCCATGATGATGCTCCTCTCGGCAGATCAACCCGGCGACACCCAAGCGGTTCCAGCCGCCTCCCACGGCGCCAAACTTCGGAACTTTCCGATCGAGGGCAGCCGATCTGTTTCAGCGGGCGCCGAAAGCCTGATCCGCATAGCCGCGCGCGCGCTGGCCCTCTTCCTGCGCATCGGGGGGCAGCAACCATCCCTGCGCCTGCAACCGGGCCAACCGCGCATCGAATTTGGCGAGATAGTCCGCCTTGCCGCCCGGATAGGTTTTCGCCAGCAGCGCCGGATCGACCGGCAGGCGCTTCAGATTGCGGATCGGCACCACCCCGCCGCAGGCCGAGGCAGGCGCTTCGGCATAGGTCACCAGCGGCACGTCGAGCTGCGCCACCCGCACGCCCCCCAAGGGGTTGCCGAAAGCATCGCGGACATAATCCTTGCCGTCGCTCTGAACCTGCATGCGGCTGGTGCGTGGCGGCGCCTTGCCGGTGCTGACCCATATGTCGATGTTGGCCATGGCGGCCTGCGCCACATCGCGCATCGGCACATCGGTGTCCTCCACGGTGCAGACCGGCGCCTCCTTGGCGGCGGGGTGATGGCGGGCGATCAATTGCTCCGTGGCGGGCTTGAACTGGGCGTGTGTGCCCTGATCCAGATGGCTGACCCCGCCCAGCTCATAGATGCGATGGCCGCCCTTCACCGCGTCGCTTTCGGGCGCCTGAGGAAAGACATTGGTGATCGCCTCCATGGATGAGGTCAGTTCGATCACCGGCACGTCGATCTGGCGCAGCATGTCACGGCGATGATCGACATGCGGACCGGTGGAATTCAGGGGGACATGCCCGGCCTCCACCGAACCGGCGGAAATGCCGATCAGATAGCCGTCGATCACCGGCGAGCCATCCTTGCGGCGATAGCGGTCATGAAAGCCGAAGTTGATCCAGCTGCGGATCGTGCTGCCAAGGAAAGACCAGCCCGAGACATAGACGCGCCTCACCTTCAGCCCGGCGAGCGGCCCTGTGCTGCCGGGGTCGCGCAGCAGGCTGGCGGTCTGGCCGATGATGTCCCAGCGGATGCCGTCATCCTCGGGCACGTCGAAGGCCTTGTAGCGCACCGGATCATACCAGCGCGGCAGATAGGGCGCCGAGACCGGGAATTGCGGCGAGCCCAGCTTGCGGCTCGGCGCATCGCCACCATTGATCACCACGGCATAGGCAGAGCCCGTGCGCAGCACCAGCGTATCGATCCGGCCCCATTGCGTGCCGGCAAGGCTGGGATGCTGGAAGGCGAATTGCACGATGCCGTTGAAGTTTTTGGGGTCGCGCGGGCGCACGATCACCACGCGGGTGGTGTAGGGCACGCCTGATTTCGCCACGCTGATCGGGCCGCCTTGGGAGCCCTCGGCATAGATGTTGCCAGTGCCGGAAAGGAGATACTCCTCCTGCACGTAATCGGCCTTTTTCAGCGCCTCTTCATCCGCCGAGCCGGGCAGGACGATGGGGGCGAAAATATGCGAGTTGGCGGTTTCGGGCAGTTTCTGGCCCCAATGGGCGCCTTCGGCATGGACGGGCAGCGCGCAGGCCAGCGACAGGCCTGCCAACAGAAGGCTACGTGTGAAGATCGTCATCGTCATCATCTCACGAAAAGCGGGCCGGGAAGCGTGTCGCCGCCCGGCCCGGAATGGATCACTGCGCCACCACCGGCAGGCTGACGGTGGAAGGATGCGCCTTGTCGCTGATCAGCGTGATCGTCCGGGGCTGAGCCTGAGGATCACGCGCCCGCTCGCGATGGTCCGAACCGGTGAAGGTGAACTGCACCTTGTGGCCCGGCAGGAAAACGTAAGAGGTGGGCATGATGTCGAACTGCAGACGCGTTGGCTCATTGGGTGTGAGAGGCTGCGCATCCTCGGCATAGGCGCGGTGCCAGGGGATGCCGGGCAGCGCCCAGGGCGCCTTGTCCAGCTTGCGCAAGGACGCCTTCAACCGCCCTTCCGTCACCACGCGGACCTTGCCATCGGGCGCCACATCCTCGACCAGCAGGAAGAGGTTGGCGTCCTTGGTGTCGGCGGCGATCCAGACATCGGCCAGCGCATGGCCGGTGATCTCCAGCGGCTGCGCCAAGGGTTTGCCCGCGATCGAAAGCCCTTTGCCCGGCAGATGGCAGGGCTGCACCGTCGATCCCGAACCGCCCTCGGGGCAGGTCACGGTGTAATCGACCGGGAAGGCCTGATGCAGCGGTTTGGCAGGCGCCGTGCCCGCCAGCAGACCGGCGGGGCTGATGACATAGGGCGTCGGCTTGCTCTGCGGCAGGGGCCAGTCCTTCGCCTCGCGCCATTCGCCCTTATGATCCGCGCCCGCGTTCACCACGAAATAATGGATCGGCGCCTGAGCCTCCAAGCCCGTATCGATGCCTTTCAGATAGCGGTCGAAGAAGCGATGGATTTCCTCCACCAATGCGAAGCCGTCATTCTGGCAATGCAGCCAGTCGCCGATCAGGATGCGCGTGCCCGGGATGTTCATCCGCGCAATCAGCCCCTGATCGCGCAATTCATCGCGCCAGCCGCCCATGATGTAGAGCGGTGTACCCGAACGCCGCACCTGCTGCGCATAGGAGGACACGCTGCCCTCCTGCCAGAAGGTGGACTGCACCGAAGGCGCCCAGCTGTCGCGATAGGGCATGGACTTCCACAGATCGAACAGCGGCGTGGCGCGTTGATGCTCCAGCGCGGCGGCGTGGAGCAGGGTCTTGTCCTTGTCCTCATCGACCGGGGCGATGGCCATATCCTGCGCCACGGTGCGCGTGGGGCCGGTGCCCCATTGGGCAAAGATGCCGCCCCGGCGCATGGCATCATACTTGTTCCAGGAGAAGCACCCGGCAAACACCGCCTTCAGGTGAGGATTGTCCCCCGTCAACGCATGCATCGCCGCATCGCCGGTGTTCGAGCAGCCATATTGCCCCACGATGCCGTTCGACCAGTCCTGTGTGCCCAGCCAGTCGATCATTTCATAGGCATCGGCATCCTCGTTGCGCTCATGATAGCCGCGCATCGTGCCGAAGGACTGCCCATTGCCGCGCCGCGCCACCTGCACCACCACATAGCCGTAATCGGTGAGCGAGGGGATCGAGCGGAACCCCGCCGCGCGCGGACCGGTGCCATCGGCAGCCTCCTGCGTGGCGGAAAGCGTATGATGCCAGATCACCGGAAACTTGCCCGGAGCCGCCTGCCCGTTCACCGCCGGGCGCGCCACCGTCACCCCCAGCCGCGTGCCATCGCGCAGGCGGACATAGAAGGTGGCATGCACCTGCTCGGTAAACTGCTTCGGAGGCTGATAATGGCCGAAGCTGGAAGGCGCCGCCGCAGCCTGCAAGGCAGGAGCAGCGGGTTGGGCTTGCGCCTGCCCTCCGCCCATCACGGCGACCAGAGCAGCAAGGCTGGCACAAAGCTTGAGAGGCACGCGCATCAGAACGTCTTCCTTGCAGAGACAGCGATCAGACGGCCCACCGGATCGGTGGCGGTGGCATCATAGCCGCCGCCGCCATTGCTGCTGGGCGCCACATTCACATAGGGCGGGTTCACATCGAAGAGGTTGCGCACCTCCAGCCCCAGCGTGAAAGGCTTGGCCTTGTCACCCACGCGGAAGCTGAGGTTGAGGTCGATCGGCGTGTAGCTGGCCACCTTCTGCACCGGCGTGGCGGCGGTGTTGGCATAGCCGCCCAGATGGTTGGCCCGCACCATCGCGGAAAAACGCCCGATATCCCAATTCACACTAAGCCGCGCCTTGAACTGCAACGGCTGATAGATCTGGTTCAGCAGATTGAGGAAGGGCGCCGTGGGCGTCTGCTGCGAGAGATATTGGGTGAGATAGGTGCCCGCCAGATTGAAGGTGAAATTACCGATCCTGTCGGTGGGCAGCAGGTAATTGGCCGAAAAGTCGAAACCGCGCGTGATCGAGCGGCCCAGATTCTGGCTGCGCCCATCGACAAAGGTGGTGACATTGGCCGCGCTGCCCCCCGGCAAAGCGCCCGAAACCGCCATGCCGCCAGCGATATAATTGGCCACGATCTGCGAGGCCTGCGTGCCCTGCACAATCAGCCCGGTGCCATTGTACTGCGCGGCGCGCGTCAACACCGAAAGGTCAGACAGCAGCGCGATCACCTGATTCTTGTAATCGACATTCCAGTAGGTGAGCGACAGGCGCAGATTGCGCACCGGATTGTAATCCGCACCCACCGACCAGGTGCTGGCGGTTTCCGGCTTCAGCCCCGGATTGCCGCCCGACAGCGCCACACCCGTGATCGGCGCGCCGCCTGTGGGGTTCTGATAGCTCTGCACATAGAGCTGGCTGGTGTTGCCATAGATCTGCGGCAGGGTGGGCGCCCGGAAGCTGGTGCCATAGCTGCCGCGCACCGTCATCCGCTCGATGGGTGACCAGTTGACGCCGAACTTCGGATTGGTGGTGGCGCCCACATCGGAATATTTGTCGTAACGCACCGCGCCGTCCAGCTCCAGCTTGCGCAGGCCGGGGATGGCATTGGCGCCGCTGAACACCGGCACCACCAGCTCGGCATAGGCGGAATCGACGCGGCGACCCGGATTGGTCCAGCGATAGGCCACGCCCGGCACGCCATTCTGCGTGCCCAGCGACATGTTGAACTGCTGCCCTTCATAGCCCAGCGCCAGCTTCACATCGCCGCCCGGCAGATGCAGCAGCGAACCGTTGAGCCGCGCCTCGTAACCGGTGAAGCGGCCAATGGTCGGGTTGATCGAGACCTGGTTGAAAATCCCCGCCAGTGTCGCCGCAGTGGTGCGCCCCAGCCCATAGGGATCGAAGGCCGTCGCCGCATTGCTGCTGGCCAGCGCGGCGGTGAGCGCCGTGTTGTTCAGCCCCGCCGTGGAGCTTGAGATATCATAGGTGCGGCCCTTGTCGAACAGCGCCTCGAACTGCCAGCCATGCGGCAGCTTCACCTTGAGGCCCGGCGAGATCTGCCAGCTTTCCGAATGGCCCCAGCTCATGTTGCGCTGGCTGTCATTCATGAAGTTGTAGTCGATGGTGTAGCTGTTGCCGGTGAAGCCATTGGGGCGCACGAAGAAGGCGTTGGTGGAGGGCACAGTGATCGTGGCATTGGCGTAAGCGGGCAGGCGCTGGAAGGCCCGATAGGAATAGAAACCGTCGGCGGTGAAGCTCAGCCAGTCATTGATGGCGTAATCGAAGGTGCCGTTCATGCTGTCATAGCGCTGGCGCGGGATCAGATCCTGACCCTGCAAATCGTTGCAGCTGTTCGATGTGCCCGCGACCAGACTTCCGGCATTGGCCTGCGTCAATTGTCCCGGCATGGCATAGGATACACCGCCTGCCTTCAGCGTTCCGGGCGCACATTTCGTCACCGAATAATTGTTACCGCCCGAGCTGGTCTGGTTGGAGCGGAAGAAGCTGCGGTCATTGCCGTTGAGATTGCTCTTTTCGACATGCTCATAGGCCAGCGTGAATTGCCCGCCGTTGAACTTGTGGCCGAAGGCAGCGCCCAAAGTCTTTTCGGTGTAGACGCCATCATCGGAAATACCGCCGCGCGCCACCATTTCCAGACCATTGAAATTGCGGCGCGGAATGAGGTTGACCACGCCCGCCACCGCATCCGAACCATAGATGGCCGACGCGCCATCGGCCACCACCTCAACCCGTTCCACGCCCAGCGTCGGAAGGATGGACGGATCGATCGAGCGGCCATTGTTGGTCACGCGATGCCCGTCAACAATGATCAGCGTGGCATTGGGGCCAATGCCGCGCAGGTTGATCGAATTGCCATAGACGATGTTGCCCGCGCCGCCCGTCTGGCCGCGCGACCCTTCCGAAACGCCCAGATTGAAGACCTGCGGCAGATCCTGAATCGCCTGCTGCAAGGTCACGCGACCGGCTTGCGCAATATCCTTGTTGCTCATCGCCACCACCGGCGAGCCAATCGGCGCCACACCGCGCACGCGGCTGCCGGTGACGATGATGTCGGCATCGGCGTGCGTTTCAGGGGCGGCGGGCGGCGGCACGGCAGCCGGAGTCGCTGCCTGATTTTGGGCCTGATCCTGAGCATGAGCCGCCGGCGCGATCAGGGTCAGCGCCAGTGCGGAACTCATCAGGGTTGCGGCCCGAAACGCGGTTATGTTCATGATTATCCTCCCGCTTGCAATGCATGCACGCGCAGATGGACAGCACGAGGGTAAGCGGAGGCCTTACACAGGCCCCCTATGGTCATCCTCTCCCGACGGCCGCATTCAGCCTATCGGCGCTGCACTCTGCTTCTGCCGGGAAAGATGCTGATAATGGTAGAATGAGTCAACCTTATTTTTTATCACCTATTTTACAGCCTCCCCACCATCCTCCGCCACACAGACAGCATACATGCGATCAAGCAGCTCGCTCAGCAGCAGCAATTCCGCCGGAGACAGCTGATGCAAAACGGCATTTTCCGTCTCGCTGACCAGTGCGAACATCTCTTCCAGCTGCGCCTCGCCCTCAGGCGTGACATAGAGCGCATGGCGCCGCCGATCAGTAGGAGAACGCTTGCGCTCGGCCCAGCCGCGCCGCTCCATTTCATCCACCAAAGTCACCGTGACCGACTTGTCCATGGCGATTTCCCGCGACAATTCGGCCTGAGACAGCCCCGGATTCGCGGAAATCAAAGCCAGCGAGGAAAACAGGCCAGAGCGCAGTCCACGCTCCGCCGTCACCGCCGCGAAATCGCGTGAGAGCTGATTCTGCACGCGCCGCAAACGGAAGCCGACAAAATCGCCCAGCCGCCCCAGTTTAACGCCCGTGGCGCTCTCCACAACGCGGGTCTGAGCCACCCTGCCGCCACCTGCCACCTTACTGGCCATAAACCGGCTCCGGCTGCAAATTGGTTGACATCATCAATTATCTTCCTAATCTACCATCTACTGGATAGGGGTATTAGACGCCTTGACGGCCAGCCTGTCAACGCCGCCCGCCAGCACCATGCGCCGCAGAGCGCCAGAAGGGAAAGAGGACATCATGCCCCCAAGCGAGGCCGGCGATACTGCGCCCGAGCGCCCTGCTCCATCACGATGGAGCCGCATGGCGATGCTGGCCGCCTATACGCCCGGCGCGCTGGGGCTGGTTCTGGCGGCGGGCTCCGATGCGATTGCCGTGGCCGGGCGCCATATCGGCCTGCATCTGCTGGGCTCGATCGAGATCACAGAGGCGGCGATTGTGCTGCTCTCCACCTCGGCCATGCTGGTGGCCACGCTCGATTTCCATCACGCCAGCGTGCATATGCTGACGGCGCGCCTTTCGCCGGAAAACGCCGGGCGTCTGGCCCGAGTCGCCGCTTTGTTCGGCGCGCTGCTGTTTGTGCTGCTGGCGCTGGGCACGGCACGCCTCAACGCCGAACTGTGGAGCGGCTTCGAGCAGACCGAATTGCTGCATATCCCCCTGCGCTGGCTGCGCGCCCTGTGGCTGCTGACCACCATCGCCATCGCCGCCCTGTTCCTGCGCCGCGCCATCAAGGGGCCGCAGGCATGATCGCGCCCGAACTGATCGGCACTGCCGGCGTCGCGCTTCTGCTGATCCTGCTGGCAGCGGGCGTGCCCATCGGCGTCGGCCTCGCACTGGTTGGCCTTGGCGGCATGGCCGTGCTGATCTCGCCCGAGGCGGCACTGACCAAGGGCGCCGTCACCTCCTTCGACATCATGAGCAAATATGAACTCGGCGTGCTGCCGCTGTTCCTGCTGATGGCGCATATCTGCTTTGCCGCCGGGGCCAGCCGCGATTTCTTTGAAGTCGCCGCCAAATTCGTCGGCCATCGGCGTGGCGGGCTGGCTCTGGCCTCCATCGCGGGCTGCGCGGGCTTTGGCGCGATCAGCGGATCGTCGCTGGCCACCGTCGCCACGATCAGTTCGGTGGCGCTGCCCGAAATGCGCAAGGCCGGATACCAGCCCGGTTTCGCTGCGGGCGCTCTGGCTGCAGGCGGCACTTTGGGTTCGCTGGTGCCCCCTTCTGGCGCGCTGATCGTCTTCGGCATCATCGCCGAGCAATCCATCGGCAAGCTTTTTGCCGCCTCGCTGATCCCGGTGGCGACTCAGGCGATCAGCTATCTGGCGACCATCATTATCCTCTGCGCGTTCAAACCCGAACTGGCGCCCGCCATCGCCCGCGCGCCCTGGAGCGAACGCCTGCGCGCCCTCACCAAGATTGCCGACATCGCGCTGCTGATCCTGTTCGTGCTGGGCGGGCTGATGATCGGCTGGTTCACGCCCACAGAGGCCGCCTCGGTCGGCGTGGTGGCGGCTCTGGTGATCCTGACGCTGCGCGGAGCCTTCTCGCTCGGCGCACTGGCCAAGGCCGCGCAATCCACCCTGCGCACGGCGGGCATGATCTATCTGGTCATCATCGGCGCGATGCTGTTCGCCACCTTCGTCTCGATCAGCGGCATCACCGAGGCGATGTCGAACGCCGTCATCGGCCTGCATGCCAGCCCGGTGCTGGCGATCATCGCCATGGCCGCCGTGCTGCTGCTGCTGGGCAGCTTCCTCGACGGCGTGGCGCTGATGCTGCTGACCACCCCAATCTTCCTGCCCATCGCCCATACGCTCGGCTACAGCCCGATCTGGTTCGGCATCTTTCTGGTGCGCACCATGGAGCTGGGCTTTGTTCACCCGCCGCTGGGGCTCAACATCTATGTGCTTCAGGGGGTGGCCAAGGATCTGTCGCTGGGCACGATCTTTCGCGGGGTGATCCCCTTCCTCGTCGCAGATTTCCTGCATCTGGCCTGCCTGATCGCCATCCCCGCGATGGCGCTGTGGCTGCCCTCGGTGGTGGGAGCCTGAACCATGCGCAAGCTTATCATCGCCATCAGCCTGATACTCGCCGCCTGCTCGCCCAAACCGGCAAGCCACGCCGAATACACGCTGACCTACGCCAGCCCCTATCCGCCCACCCATCCCTTCAGCAAGGCCGACATCGCCTGGATGAAGCATGTGGAGCAGGCCAGCGGCGGGCGCATCGCCTTCAAGCCCTTCTGGTCGGGCGCGCTGATCTCCTCCAACATGAGCATCAGCGAAATCCGCCATGGCCTTGCCGATATCGGCCTGATCACGCCGATCTACACCCGCGGCGGCGTGCATCTGCAACGCACGCAGGCCGGTTTCTACGGCGGGGTGAAGACCATGGAGCAGCAGGTCGCCGTCTATGACTGCCTCGCCGCCCGCTTCCCGCAATATAATCAGGAGTTAGCCGGGCTGCATGTGCTGGCGGTGCAGGCGGGCAATTTCCCCGGCCTGATCACCCGCGACAGGCCCATCCACACGCTGGCGGATCTGAAAGGCCTGCGCCTGCGCGCCCAGACCGACAGCATCGACACCTTACGTGCCCTCGGCGCCGATCCGGTCAACATGCCGATGGCGGATGTCTATTCGGCCCTCGCCAAAGGCGTGATCGACGGCGTGGTCGCCCCCGCCGACACGATCAAAAGCCTGCATTTCGCCGAGGTGGCGCACCACTACACCACCCTGCGCCTGAGCCGTGGCGGCTATCCCGCCCGCGCCATGTCCGATCTGGCGTGGCGCCGCCTGCCCGCCGATCTGCAAAAGCTGCTGGCCGAGTCCAAACCTTATTGGGAAGCCCAGCTCAACACCCAGAACGCCAAGGCCGAGCAGGCCGGTTTCGACTTCGCTAAAGCCCATCACGTCGAGGTGATCCCCCTGCCCGCGCAAGATCAGGCCCGTTTCGACACCCTCTACAACCGTTTCGCCCTGGTGCAGGCGCGCGACCTCTCCCGCTTCGGCATCGATGGAGAGCCCGTCTTCCGCGCCGCCCAATCCCTGATCGCGCATGGCACTGCAGATTGCGCCGCCCCTTCCAAGGAACCCGCCCGATGACCGCTCAGCAAACCCGCCCCCTCGAAGGCCTCACCGTCATAGATCTGACCCGCGCGCTGGCGGGCCCCTATGCCACGCTGCTGCTGGCGGGCCTTGGCGCCAAGGTCATCAAGGTGGAGGAACCCCATGGCGGCGACCTCGCCCGCGAAAACAGCCCCTATCTGGGCCGCGACGGCATTCTGGTCGAACGCGCGCATGAGGATGACATTTCGCTGTCGCACATCACCCGCGCGCGCGGCAAATATGGCGTCTCGCTCAACCTCAAACATCCCGAAGGCAAGAAGGTCTTCATGGATCTGGTGGCCAAGGCGGACATCGTGGTCGAGAACTTCACCGCCGGCACCGCAGACCGCCTCGGCGTGGGCTATGAGGCCTGCCGCGCGGTCAACCCCGGCGTGGTCTTCGCCTCGCTCTCGGGCTTTGGCGCGAACAACCATTCGGGCAAGGCGATGGATGTGATCATTCAGGCCCTCTCCGGCGCGATGTTCACCAGCGGCGAACCCGGCCATCCCCCGGTGCGCATCGGCATCCCTATCGCGGACATGCTGGCCCCGGTCTTCACCGTCATCGGCATTCTGGCCGCCATCGAACAGCGCCACCGCACCGGCGAGGGCCAGCATGTCGATGTCTCGATGCTGGGGGCGCTGACCTCCTTCGTGGCGATCGAGAACTGGTCGGCCATGGCGGCGGCGGGCATGGAGGCGCGCACGGGGCTGACCGTCCAGCGCCTGTCGCCCTTTGGCGTGTTCGAATGCGCCGATGGCTATGTCGCGGTGGTGGCGGTGCATGAGCCGCTGGCGCGCGGATTGTTCTCCGCCATGGGCGAGCCGGAATTGGCCCAAGACCCCCGCTTCTGCAACCGCGACGCCCGCGTGGCCAATGCCGAAGTTCTGGAAGCCCGCATCAACGCCTGGAGCCGCACTTTGCCGGTGGCCGATGTCGTGGCCGCGCTGGAAGCACGTGGCGTGCCCGTCGCCCCGGTGCGCCACCCCGAGGATGCTCTGGTCGACCCCCGCGTGGTCGAGCGCCACGAAACCATGGCGGTGGAGCATCCCACCTATGGCTCGACGGTCGATCTGCGCACCTCGGGCGTGCCGATCCAGTTTTCGGCGGCCACAACGGGTTTTGACGACGCGCTGCCGGTCAGCATCGGCCAGCACAATGACGCGATCTACCGCGACCTTCTAGGCTATTCCGACACCGACATGGCCCGCCTGAAAAGCGACGGCGTGCTGTGATCGCCCCCTTCCTCGCCCAGCCGCCCCAAGGCACGCGCATCATCCGCACGCTGGGCTTCGATGCCCCGCGCGCGCTGCTGCTGGGCTGTGGTTTCCAGCCCATGCGTCTGGTCGCGCCGATCATGGAACAGACGCCCCGCGCCGACGCCATCATGGGCACCACCGCCATGAGCCAGCGCGGCCGCGCCCTGCTGGAAACCCTGCTGGACGAGGCACTGGCCGAAACCCCGATCCTGATCACCGCCGCCGACAGCGAACAGGCCCAGCTCTACGCCGCCCTGCGCGAACTGGCGCGGCAAGGCGAGCCGACGCCGAAACATATCCATTTCCTCGATCTGCTGCATATGGATCGGGCCTCTTCGCAGGCCTACAGCGCCAGGCGACTGGCCCAATTGCAAAACTGGCTGATCGCGCTGGGCGGCCATGCACCACGCAATCTGCCCGAAATCGAAACCCTGCTGGCCCGCCAGACCGCCCTGCTCGATGCCCTCGCTCCGCACCGCGCCGCCGGGCGCCTATCGGGCAGCGATGCGCTGACCATCATCGCCAGCGCCGCCATCCTGCCACCTGCCCAGCATATCGCCGCCCTGGAAACCCTGCTGGCCAAACTGCCGGAAGCCCCCATCCTGCCGGGCAAGCGCGTGCTGGTTTGCGGCACCGCGCATGAAAGCGACGCGATCTACCGCGCCATCGAAGCGCAAGGCCATCTGATCGTGGGCGAGGATCACCCTTGGGGCGCCCGCTTCCCGCACGGCCCCATCCCCCCGCTGGTGGAAGACAGCACCGCCCCCGCCGCCCGCCTCGCCGCTCTGGCGCAAGCCACCAAGCCGGAGGCTATCCTCCATATCGCCATCGGCGGTGACGAGGCGGCACCATGGGACATCGCCGCCCTGCGCAAGGCCGTGCCCAATATCCCCTTCACCACCATCCGCTGCCCGGCCCATGGTGGGGAGAAACTCACCGCCGCCCTGCACAACCAGCCCGCTCAGCCCAAGCCGCAAACCGTACCCAAACCTGCGCGCGCCGCACCCGCTCCCCCGCCGCGCAGCCGCAAATCGCTGACCTCGGTGGCCAGCTTCAACGCTTATCAGCGCGACTGGTTTGCAGGCATCCGCCAGCAGGTGGCCGAGGGCAGCCCCTTCGCCATGGTCAATGCCAATGCTCCGCAGGAAATCCTGCGCGCGCTGGATATCCCCTTTGTGGTCAATCAATGGTGGGCCTCGATCGTGGCGGCCAAGCAACAGTCGCGCCGCTATCAGGGCCTGTTGCGCGACCACCATTACCCCTCCGATGTGGAGGCCTATTCCGCGCAAGGCCTCGCCGCCCATTTCGATGAGGATGCGGACAACGCCCCTTGGGGCGGCCTGCCTCACCCCGATTTTCTCCATGCCGTCGCCTCTTCCGAACCGACCGCGAAAATCTTCGCCAACTGGGGCCGAGAAACCGGTGCCCAACCCTTCGTCTACGAAAAGACCAGCGACCCGCGCTCCGATCTCTACAGCGACTGGTGGCGACGCCTGCCCGACCAATGGGACACCGCGCTGGAAGAAGAACGCCTCGATCTGATGACCGAGGAACTGCGCGCCGTGATCGCCAGCCTCGAACAGGCCACCGGCCGCAGCTTCGAGCCCGAAAAATTCCGTGGCGTGATGGATCTGGTCAACGAGCAGGAGGGCTATTACCGCGCCACCCGCGATCTGGTCGCCCGCACCGTGCCCGCGCCGATTGGCGTGGTCGATTCCATGCCCGCCACCATGGTGCCGCAATGGCATCGTGGCACGGTCTGGGCGCGCGACGCCGCTCGCGCCTTCTATGAGGAGGTTAAGGCCCGCGTCGATGCCGGGCTTGCCGCCTGCGCGCATGAAAAAATCCGCCTGCTCTGGCTGGGGCGCGGCTTGTGGAGCGATATGGGCTTCTACCAGAAATGGGAGGAGAGCCATGGCGCGGTCTTCGTCTGGTCGATGTATCTGGCACTGGCGGCGGATGGCTATATCCGCGATCTGTCGGGCGGGCGCGATCCCTTGCGGGCGCTGGCCTCGCGCTGCATCACCATGGGCGACGAGCTGCGCATGCCAACATGGGCCGGCCCATGGTATGTGCATGAGGCTGACACCCATGCCGTGGATGGCGTGGTGGCTTTATCAGACGCCGATCCCTTTGTGGTGCGCGCGCTGCAGGCGGCTGGCTATCCGGTGCTGCAGCTCACCACCGACAACTTCAACCGCGAGGGCGAGGATGCCGCCGCCACCGATGCGGCGATCACCGCCTTTATCGAAGGCCCTGCCGCCGAACGCTCGGCCCAGCGACTGGCTTCGGTATGACCGCGCTGACGGGCCTCTCCATTGTCGATTTCAGCCGCTTTCTGCCGGGCGCCTATGCCAGCTGGGTGGGTGCCGACATGGGCGCGGATGTGATCCGCATCGAACACCCGCGCGAACTTGCCAAGCAAGCCGCCATGTTCGGCGAGGATGCCAATGAAGCCGCCGCCCTGCGCCGCCGCGCCCGCCCCAGCTACACCCGCAACAAGCGCAGCCTGAAAATCGATCCCGGCGCCACGCAGTCGCGTCCGATCCTCGAAAAACTCATCGCCAAAGCCGATGTGCTGATCGAGGATTACCGCCCCGGCGTGCTGACCGCCATGGGCTATGGCGTGGAGGCGATGCTCAAGCTCAATCCGCGCCTGATCTACCTTTCGGTCAGCTTTGCCGGGCAGACGGGGCCTTGCGCGGACCGCGCCGGGCATGATCCTGCGGCTTTGGCACTGGCGGGAGCATTGTCGCGACTGAACGGCCTGCCAGAGCCTTCGCTGCCGGGGCTGCAGGTGGCCGACGTGCTGACCGGCGCCCATGCCACCATCGCCCTGCTGCTGGCCCTGCAAGCCCGCGCAAGGACCGGAAAGGGCCAGCATGTCGATGTCGCCATGAGCGACGCCTGCCTGCCTTTGCTGGCCGTCTCGATGGGGCGTTACGACGATCTGGATGCCATGCCTCCGCCCGGCGCATGGCATCCCAAGGGCGGGGTGTGGCTCTGCGCGGATGGGCAGTATCTCTGCACCACCGATATGGAGCCGCGCTATTGGCAGCGCTTCTGCGCCGCCATCGGGCGCGAGGATCTGGGGTCTCTGCAGCACCGCACAGACCTCCACCTCCAGATGCAGGCCGAGATCGCCGCCATCATCGTCACCCGCCCGCGCGATGCATGGTTGGAGTTGCTGGCACAGGCCGATACGCAGGCCATGCCCGTGCTGACCCCGGCGCAGGCCGCCTCCCATCCGCATCACCGCGCGCGGGGCCGTATCATGGAGGTGCCGCTGCCCGGTCAGGCGCCGCTCACCCAACTCGCCCTGCCCTTTATCCTCAGCGATACGCCCGGCGTCCCCCCGCGCCCTGCTCAACTGCCCGGCGCGGACACAGCGCAAATCCTGCGCGAACTGGGCTTTGATCCCGCTCTTCAGGGAGACGCCGCATGATGCCTCTCGCAGATATCAAGGTGCTGGATTTCACCCATGCCATCGCCGGGCCCACCGCCACGCAAATGCTGGCGCAACTGGGCGCTCAGGTCACCAAGGTGGAGCCTCCCGGCACAGGCGACAGCTTCCGCCATTATACCGAGCATGCCGGGCTGCCCGGACTGTCGATCCCCTTTGCTGCGGTCAATGCCGGGAAACGCTCGCTCACGCTGGATCTGAAAGCGCCCGAAGGGCTGGCCATCGCCCGCGATCTGGCCGCGCAGGCCGATATTCTGGTCGAGAACTTTCGGCCCGGCGTGATGGACAGGCTCGGCCTCGGCCCTGAGGCCCTGCGCGCGCTCAACCCGCGCCTGATCTACCTCTCGCTTTCCGGCTTCGGGCAGGAGGGGCCGCTCAAGGATCGCGGCGCCTATGACCATATCGCGCAGGCCACATCGGGCATGGCGATGATGAACGCCACCCCCGAAGGTCCGCTGAAAATCGGCATTCCGGTGGTGGACAGCTTCACCGGCTATCTCGGTGTGATCGGCGTGCTGGCCGCACTGCGCCGCCGCGACCTCACGGGCGAGGGCGAGCGTCTGGATGTGGCGATGATCGATGCCGCGCTGAAAATCATGGGCTCGGCGGCCTCGGTCTGGTCCTATACGGGGCAGGCGCCCAAAGGCACGGGCAATCGGGGCTTCCGTCTGGTCGCGACGGCGGAATATTACGCCTGCCGTACCGGCTGGATCGCGCTGGGGGCCAACCATCAGCACCAGATCGCCGCGCTGTTCACCGCTCTGGGCCATCCCAAGCTGATTGAGGACGAGCGTTTCGCCACCCATGCCGCCCGCGTGACGCATTATGCCGATCTGAAAGGCTGGCTGACGGCCCAGATGCTGCTCCACGATGCGCAGGCGCTGGATGAAACGCTGGCCGCCGCAGGCGTGCCCGCCGCCCGCATCGGCGAGATCGGCGATATCCTCTCCCATCCGCATATCGCCCAGCGCGGGCTGCTGCACAGCGCCACGCTGCCGGGGCAGGAGAAAGCTCTGAACATTCTCGGCCCCGGCTTCGGCCCGAGCTTCCCTCGCCCGGAAGGTCCCGCCACCGTGCCCACTCTGGGCGCCGACACCGACGCCATTCTGGCCGAACTGGGCATGGACAAAAGCGCCATTACCGCCCTGCGCAACGCCAAGGTGATCTGAATGACCGCGACCCAAATCCTGCTGCTGGGCGATCTGATCCTCGATGTTCCCGATGCCGATCACTGGCTTTCGGGCCTTGCCCCCACGCTGCGTGCCGCCGATCTGGTCATCGGCCATCTGGAGGTGCCCCACACCACCAGCACCGAGGAGGTGCCCGGAGACGTGCCCGCCCCCGGCGCCGATCCTGCCCATCTTGATGCTCTGGCCCGCGCGGGGGTCAGCGCCGTCAGCATGGCGGGCAACCATATGATGGACTGCGGCGATCAGGGTCTGGCCGATACGATGGCGGGGCTGGACCGCAACCACATCGCTCACGCGGGTGCAGGTCCCGATCTGGCAACCGCCCGCGCCCCGCGCCTGATTCCAGGGGGCGAGCGGACCATCGCCCTGCTCAGCTACAATTGCGTCGGCCCGGAGTTGAGCTGGGCGGGCGAGGACAAGCCGGGCTGCGCCTATGTCCGTATCCTGCCCGAGGATGGCGGCCCCTCCCGCCCGCAGGCCAATCTGGTCACCATCGATCCAGCGTCTCAAGCGCTGATGGAGGCCGATATTGCGGCGGCCAAAGGCAAGGCCGATCTGGTGGTGGTCGCGCTTCACAAGGGCATCACCCATCGCCCCGCCGCTCTGGCCCCCTATGAGCGCCCCTTGAGCGCCGCCGCCATCGCCGCCGGAGCCGATGTGGTGGTGGGCCACCACGCCCATATCGCGCGCGGCATCGAAATCATCGACGGCAGGCCGGTGTTCCACGGGCTGGGCAATGGCTGCGTGGTGACTCATGCGCTCTCCCCCGCTCAGGATCACCCGGCCCGCGCCGAATGGGTCGAGCGCCGCAAGCGTATGTTCGGTTTCGAGCCCGATCCGGCCTATCCCCTCTCCCCCTTCCACCCCGAGGCGGTGAACGGCATGATCGGCCAGATCCTCTGGCATGAGGATGGCAGGATCGAAACCGGCCTGCTGCCCATCTGGTTCGAGCCGCCCGGCCGCCCCGTGATGGCGGGCGAGAAGGCAGGCGATGTTGTCGCCTATATCCGGCGTATCGGCGAAGCAGCAGGCCTGCCGCCGCTGCAATGGCACAGCAAGGATGGGGTCAGCTTCAGCCTTGGCTGAGGACAGAGACAGGAAGACGGGGCGTTTTCTTGCCCTTGGTGCGCCCGGTCAGATGAAACATCCCGCAACGGTCGCAGCGATAGGGGCGCAAGGGATAGGCGGCGCTGAAAACGACCTCAAGCGCCTCCGCCTCGGTGCGATAGCGCTTTTTTCGCAGGCAAATGCTCAGACGGGTCCGCATTGGGGGAGAATAATGGCTCGGCAGGCGGGATCAAGGGGAGGCTTGCCCCCAACGATCCCGCGCCGGCACCTGATTCAGACCAGCAGCGAGAGGAAACCCTGCTGCTGGCTGGCATAGGCCTGAGTCAGCAATTGCGTGATCTTCGCCCGTGTGGCGGCCGGGTCCGTCGTCGTGGAGGTCGAGGTGTCGCTGCCCGTGCTGTCCGTGGTCGAGCCGGTTGTGCTGCTGCCATCGGTACTCGTGCCGGAGGCGCTCGTGCCCGTGGAGCTGGTGCCCGTGCCTGTCGTGGCCGTGCCTGTCGTGGACGCGCCCGCAGCCAGCGATTGCGCCAGCGAGCTGATCTCGGTCAGCAGGCCTTGCGTGGTGTCATAGCTGCTGCCCAGCAGCGCGCTCAACGCATTGGTGGAGGTCGAGGTGGTGTTGGTCCCCAACAACGTCGCAAGATTGGACGCGCTGGAATCGGTGCCGTTGATCATGGAGATCAGCGAAGTGGCATCGCTGCCATTGGTGGTCGATCCGCTGGTGCCGGAACTGAGCTGATTGAGATAGGTCGACAGAGCGCCGACGGCACTGGTGGTGCTGGAAATACTCGTCATGCTCCAAGCCTCCTTGCCAAGCCTTTGAATCCAGAGCGAGCCTGTTCTAGCGGGAAAATCCCTTTGCCGGGTGGCGAGGCACCCTAGGACAATCCCCTAATTTCCACCTCCGAGCGCAACGGGGGCACGCTCCACTGGCCTTATTCCGCATCGATCCGCAGCGCCTGGGCGCGTTTGAACAGATCGAGGATCAGCGGATCGCTCTCCCCCGCGCGCATTGCCACCTGAAACAGAATATCCCGCTCGGGCGCGGGCCAGACCTCGACCAGAGCGCCCCGGGCCATCGCCCCGGCGGTCATCAAGGCCGGCAGCAGGGCGATCCCCTGCCCCGCCGCCACCGTATCGATCAGCGTCTGCACATTGTTGCAGCGATGGACGATGCCGGGCTCCAGACCTTTTTCAGCCAATGTTTCCAGCATGATCCGATGCAGCGGCGAATGGCGCGGCAGCGACCAGACCGGCACCTTGTCACTCATGCCAGCCGCCGTGGCCGGGCTGCCCGCCCAGACCAGCTTCACCGTGCCGATCGAGGCCACCTTTAGCCCCGGCGCCGCCACCGGCCCGGCCAGAAACACCAGATCGCTGACGGCGCTGAGCAGATGCTCGATCAGATGGGCCGTCAGCTCGATCGAGACATCCATGGTGACGCCGGGGAAATCCTGTTCGATCCCGGCCAGAAAGCCCGGCATGCAGGTGGCGGCGGCAATTTCGCCCGTGCCGATCCGCACCGATCCGGCACGGTGGCCGCTGTCCAGCGCGCGTTCCAGTTGAATCCAGATCGGCTCGCAATCCTGCACCAACTGCCGGGCGCGGGCGGTGAGCAGCATGCGCCGCCCCTCGCGCTGGAACAGCGGATAGCCCAACTGCCCCTCCAGCTCGCGCATGCGCGCCGAAATCGTGGGCTGGGTGGTGTTGAGCCGGGCCGCAGCGGCATGAAATGTGCCCAGCCGCGCGATCCACAGCAGCGTTTCCAGATGATAGAGCGCAATGCGGTTCATGGGCCATCCGATAGGCTTTATCTATCGATAAAGGTAAAAATCTATTATTAGAGCAAATGTTTTGATCCTGCTATCCCCACGCTCAACAAAAGCCAGGAGAAGGATGTCCGGATGTCCGGCAAGATTTACCCCGACGCCGCGTCAGCTTTGGAAGGTGTGCTGTTCGACGGCATGTTGATCGCGAGCGGAGGCTTTGGCCTCAGCGGCCTGCCCGAGCGCCTGATCGATGCCATTCAAGCCGCCGGCACGAAGGATCTCACCTTCGCCAGCAACAATGCCGGCATCGACAATGAAGGCATCGGCAAGCTGCTGCGCACGAAGCAGGTCAAGAAGATGATCTCCTCCTACGTGGGCGAGAACAAGGAGTTCGAACGCCAGTATCTCGCCGGAGAGCTGGAGGTTGAATTCACCCCGCAAGGCACGCTGGCCGAACGCATGCGCGCTGGCGGCGCTGGCATCCCCGGCTTCTACACCAAGACCGGCGTCGGCACGATGGTGGCCGAGGGCAAGGAAGTGAAGAGCTTCAACGGTCAGGATTATATCCTCGAAGAAGGCATCTTTGCCGACCTCGCCATTGTGAAGGGCTGGAAGGCCGACACCACCGGCAATGTCATCTTCCGCAAGACCGCCCGCAACTTCAACGTCCCCGCCGCCACCTGCGGCAAGATCACCGTGGTGGAAGTGGAAGAGATCGTCGAACCGGGCCAGCTTGACCCTGACGCCATCCATCTGCCCGGTGTCTTTGTGCAGCGCCTCGTGCTGGGCGCGCCTTACGACAAGAAGATCGAATTCCGCACCACGCGCAAGCGGGAGGACGCATAATGCCCTGGACCAGAGATGATATGGCCGCCCGCGCCGCGCGCGAACTGCAAGACGGCTTCTATGTGAACCTTGGCATCGGCATTCCCACGCTGGTCGCCAACCATGTGCCCGCTGGTGTAACCGTCACGCTGCAGAGCGAAAACGGCATGCTCGGCATCGGCCCTTTCCCCTACGAGGGCGAGGAAGATGCCGACCTCATCAATGCTGGCAAGCAGACCATCAGCGAACTGCCCCAATCAGCCTATTTCGACAGCGCCACCAGCTTCGGCATGATCCGCGGCGGCCATATCGACCTGACCGTCCTTGGCGCCATGGAGGTCTCCGAGAACGGCGACATCGCCAACTGGATGATCCCCGGCAAGATGATCAAGGGCATGGGCGGGGCGATGGACCTTGTCGCAGGCGTGAAGAAAATCATCGTGGTGATGGAGCATAACGCCAAGGACGGCTCCCCCAAGTTCATCCCCGCCTGCACCCTGCCGCTGACAGGCCTTGGCGTGGTGGACATGATCGTGACCGATCTGGCGGTGTTCCAGCGCCCGGATCACAGCTCGCCCTTCAAGCTGCTGGAGCTGGCGCCGGGGGTTTCCGTGGAAGAGGTTCGCGAGAAGACTTCGGCGAAGTTTGTCGAGTAAGGGGAAAAGGGAAAAGCGAGGGGGTTACCCCCTCGCGCTCCCATAACGTCTTCCGACGCAAGGGCAGTGGCGCCCGATCATAGCGCCCCGGCTCTCCACCTGCGCCACCTCAAGCGCCGCAGGCTTTAAAACCGAAAGCACTGCGCAATGAATATCTGCCTGCGGCGCAGCGACCTTGGCGCCAAGGCCGAACCCGAAGCGCAACATAGACATTAATGGGAGCGCGAGGGTGTAACACCCTCGCATTTCTCTCCTTCAAACCTTCTTCAATGAACAGGCGTCAACCCCAGATAGGCCGAACTCCAGAGCTGGGCGGCGTTCGACTCATCCGCATCCCCGGCGCCTGCACCGAAGGCCACCACCTTATAATGGCCGTTCTCGAACGCCCATGACCACAGTTCGGAACTGGCCATATCGCGATGCGCCTCAATGCCCTTCCACAACGCCGTCCGGGCCGCCACCAGATGGGTACGGACCGGAACCGACAGATCACGGCGCTTCAGCTGGCGATCCAGACCAGCGGCCAGCAGGGCCTGCTGCCATGACCAGACCACCAGACCGTGATAGGCGCTTTGGGTGAAGCGACCCTTGTCCTCGGGCGTACCGTAGACGGCATTGGCGACCAGCAGGCCCACATCCGTCATCAGGCCAGCCGGAAAGGGGCGCATCATGGCGGTGACGTCGCGATCCAGCACCACGGGGTCAGGGCTGCCGAACATCAGCGCAAAGCCGGGATCGGAGTTCACCACGCGGACGGGTGCCCCATCGGCGTTGAGAGACAGGGCATGGAAGCGCAGGGGCTGGGCACCCACGGCCTTCAGCGCGGCTTGAGCGGGCACCTTCAGCGCGGCGGCATAGGCGGTGACATCGGCCTTGGCCTGAGCGGCGGGGACGGCCACATCGAAGAAGGTGGGCGCCTTGCTGGCCCAGATGTCGGCTGCGGCACCGGCCCTGGCGAAGGCGGATTTGTCCTCGCCCGACATATAGGGCGCCAGCACGCCGGAGGCCGTCAGGCGCTGGATGGCGCGCAGGGCGGCGGGGGCGAGGACGGCGTTCACGTCATAGGGATAGCGGCCGAGACCAAGGCCATCATTGCTGTCGCGCCATTCGCCGGTGGTGCGGCCATCCTTGATCGCGAGCAGATGCGCGACCGAGGGGTTTTGCGCGAAGGGCTGCGTGGTGGCCAGCACATAGCGCAGGTTGCGCATCAGGGCAGCACCTGCGGTTTCCTGCGCATCGCCCGCCTTGCCGCTGGGGGCGGCCAGAAACGCCCTGGCGCGGGCCATACCGGCGGGGCTGCCCAGCAGGGCGCGCTCGACCAGCGGGGCCAGCATATAGCTGGAATCGATCATGGCGTAGTCATATTCGGGGGCGTCGGTAAGGGGCTGGTGGTGACGCAGATGGTCCAGCACGGCGAATTCGCCAATGCCTTCCTCATGCGCGGCCTCACCCTGCGGCGACAGGCGGGCGATCACCGAGCGCAGCCCGCCCTCGATGGCCTCGGGCTGCAAGGCAGGCATCAGCAGGCTGAGCGACATCATCGTGTCGCGCCCGAAATAGGTGTTGAAGCGCCATGACCCGGCCATGAATTTCTCGCGATAGCTCAGGAAGCTGAGCGTGTTGCGCGCGGCGGGATCACGGTTCGCCTTGGGCGAGAGCAGCGCATCGCCTTGCAGCGGGGTGAGCGGGGTTTCGCCGCTCTGCGCCTCGATGCGCAGGGTGATCTTGCCGTCGGCGCCTGCCGTGATGCGGCCCATCGCCAGCGTGCCCTGCACCACCGTCACGGCAAGGCGATAGCCCGGCGCGCCATCCAGACGATCGCGCTGCCAGAGGATGGTCTGGCCGCTGATGCTGGGAGTGGTCTCGACCTCGGGGGTCTTGATGCCGTCGCTCTGGTAATCGCGCAGCACGCGCACCGAGGAGAGGACCGCCTGCTTCACCTGCAAGGCGGAGGCGGTGATTTCAGCTGTGGCGGTGATGCCATAGAGCTTGCGGCCCTTGGCATCCTCCACCGTCTGCGCCGTGGGCGGGGTGACCATGCGCCATGTGGCAGTCTGGCCAAGATGATCGAACCACAGGCCAACGCCGCTGTTCCCCGCCGGAAAGGCCACCAGAATGCGCGGATCGAGACCAGAGCGCAGCAGCAGATGCGCCGCGACCGGACCCTGCCGATAGAAGCTGTTGAGATTGTTCCCTTCCTTCACCTCGAACTGCAGCGGTTGAGCAGCGGGTTGCGCATGGGCCACAGGCACGGCCAACAAGGCAGCGGCGGCAAGCGAGAGGGAAGATTTCAAAAGCATCGATAGAACTCCGATCAAGCCGAATGTATGGCTCTGCGGTCAAAATTGGGTCAGCGCGGCGCTTGGGGCTGCAATCGCTGGCGGATCACATCCTCATGCCGGGGCAGCTTTGGCGTGGCGGCGGCGATCTCGCTGCGGATGCGGGCCAGATGCTGGTCATTGGCAGCAGCCGGAAAGCTGTCCATCAGCGGGTTGTAATCCTGCGGGATCAGCCCCTGCCCCATCATCACCGCGAACCAGCTTGCCTCGCGGAACAGCTCATCGGTACCCAGCACGATCCGGCCCGTGCGGGTGAACTGCTCTTCCTTATAGGTCAGGCTATCGGGCAGGCTCATGGTCTGGCACTGGCGCCACAGGGGTTCATCGCGGCCCTGCGTGCGGTGGTAATGCAGGATCAGGAAATCGCGCACGGTTTCCACATCCTGCCCATAAACGCGGTTGAACTGCTCGGCCACCAGCGGGTCGCAGCCGCGCGTGGGGAAGAGCGAGAGCAGCTTGGCGATGGCGCTCTGGATCAGATGGATGCTGGTCGATTCCAGCGGTTCGAGGAAGCCGCTGGCCAACCCCATGGCGATGACATTGCGGTTCCACACCTTGCGCCGCCGCCCGGTGGTGAAGCGGATCGGGCGCGGATCGGCCAGCGCCTTGCCATCCAAACGGGAGAGCAGTTTGGCCGCCGCCTCATCATCGCTGAGATGCTGGCTGGAATAGACATAGCCATTGCCGATGCGGTGCTGCAGCGGAATGCGCCATTGCCAGCCCGCCTCGCGCGCGGTGGCGCGTGTGTAGGGCGTGGGCGGCCCGGCGCTCTCGCAGGGCACCGCCAGAGCGCGGTCGCAGGGCAGCCAATGCGTCCAGTCCTCGTAACCGGTCTTGAGCGTCTGCTCGATCAGCAGCCCGCGAAAGCCCGAGCAGTCGATGAACAGATCGCCCTCGATCACCTCGCCGCGCTGGGTGGTGAGGCGCGTGATAAAGCCGTTTTCGCCATTCTGCTCAACGCGCTCGACCTTGCCTTCGATGCGCTGCACGCCCTTGGCCTCGCATTGGCGGCGCAGGAAGGCGGCATAGGAGGCGGCGTCGAAATGATAGGCAAAGCCCAAAGTGGAGAGCAGCGAGCGCGGATCGTTCGAAGGCGGCGCAAACCGCCCGGCCCGCGCCAGCTGCGTGGTCAGCGAGTAATCTTCATGGCTGTGCATGTCGCCAGCCAGATGTGCGCGTATCCAGCGGTGGTAGAACATCGGCCCATCGGCAGGCGCGCCATAGCGGCCGAAGGGATGGAAATAGGCACTGCCCTCGCCATTCCAGCCGGCAAATTCGATGCCCAGCTTGTAGGTGGCGTGGGTCTCACGCAGCAGGGCGGCCTCATCGATGCCCGCCAGCTGGTTGAACCAGTGGATGGTGGGGATGGTCGCCTCACCCACGCCGACGATGCCGATCTCGTCGGATTCGATCAGCGTGATGTCGAAGAGTTTCGGGCTGTTGACCTTGGCCAGAGCGGCGGCGGCCATCCAGCCCGCGGTGCCTCCCCCCAGGATCACCACCTTGCCGATACGCTGGTCCATCACGCCTCTTTCGTCAGGAAAAACAGGCGGCAACCCCGCGCCGGGGATTGCCGCCTGCTGGTTTACATCAGTCCGCTCAGAACTTGTACTGCAGCGAGACCATGCCGTTGGTGCCGACAATGCCACGGCCATAGAAATAGCCGTTGACCACCTGCTCGGACAGACCTTGACGCGGGTTACCCTCGGTCAGGCCCTGCGTGTTGGTGATGTTGTCCACGCTGGCATTGACCGTGATGCGGTCAGTCACATTCAGCTCGGCGCCCATCGACAGCACGCCATAGGCGGGCAGCGGCAGCGTGCCGGTCTGATCGGCGAAGATCTTGCCGATGTACTTGTAGCGCAGATAGATGCTGCCCAGATGATGCGGCAGATCCACCGCCGGAGTGATGGTGTACATCACCTTGGGCGTGCGGCCCGGCGTCAGGCCATCAGCCTGCGGATAGGGCGCGCAATTGGACAGGATGCCGTTGCTGATGCTGCCAAGGCAGGCGCTGGCATATTTCGGGTCCTGGAAGGTCGCCTGACCACGGATCGAGAGGAAGCGCAGCGGCTCATAGGTCGGGCGGTAGGACAGGTCGAGGTCGACACCATTGGTGGTGATGTTGGCGACGAAGCTTTCCGAGGTGCTGGTGCCCGCATCAAGGATCAGACCGTTGAAGCTCTGGTTCTTGAAGATGGTGCGGAACGGACGGACCGACCCCACAAAGCCGTGACCGGCATAGGTGATGCCCGCTTCCCACAGGGTGATCGCGGTGGCACCGTTCGAGTTGTTGCCATTCGTCTGATAGGAATGGGCGTAACGACCATAGACCGACAGATGCGAATTGTGGGTGTAGTTCACGCCCGCTGTCCAGTTAAGCGGGTTTTCGGCATAGCCTGAGTTGACCGAATAGGTGCCGTTGAAGGCATTCGGGTTCTGCTGCAGCAGGCCCGTCGTGCCCGGCGCCACAGCCGAAGGCGAGCTGTTGCCGCTGTAGCTGGTCTGCTTCTCATGCTCATAGCGCAGGCCCACGTCGAAGTGGAACTTCTCGTGCCAGGTGAACTCGTCATTGGCATAGACCGACTGCGAGCTCTGGTCGAAATAGCTGATGCCCGCGCCCCAGTCACCATAGCCCAGAAGGCCATTGTTGGTCAGCGTGCCGATCACCGCACCAGCGGAGTTCAACGCCACCACATCATAGATGTTGGAGTTGTTGGTGACATCGTTGAGCAGGTTGGAGACCGCCGACTGGTCATTGTCCTGCCGCTGGTGATAGATCATGCCGCCCACGGTCAGGCTGTTCTTCCAGCCGCTGCCGCTGGCATCCCACTTGGCGCCGAAATCGCTACCCACGTCATGGATGTTGATCGTTTGGCGGTTCAGCCAGGTCTGCTGCAGCAAGCCATTGCCGTTCAGTCCATTGAGCGCGGCGGTGTTGGAAGCCGCGATCACCTGACCCGTCGTCAGATTGCGGACGCCGAACTGGGTGGTGCCGGGGAAGGCCGTCAGCCCCTGCTGAAGCAGGCTGTTGATCGGCGAGGTGCAGCCTGCCGTGGGGCAGGTGGCCTGATAGGTCAGGTAATCGGTGGCCGAAGCCAGGCCCGCATTGCCGCTGCCGCTGCCCGCGAAAACGCCGTTGAAGTCCCAGTTGGTCTGGGTGTAGCGCGCCTTGGCGAACAGGGTGATGCCATGGCCGACCGGCTTGTTGACATCGATGCGGAACTGATTGCCCTGCGCGTGAATGCCTTCCTTGGCGCTGAAAGTGCGGGTGCACTGGCCCACGGCGCAGCTGTTGGGCATGGTGATGGTGCCGAAGCCATTGCCGATGATGTTGCCGTATTGCCCGCTCAGCCCCGGCACGCTGGTGATCTTGCCGTTGACATAGGAATAGGGCTGATCGGCGTAATAGGGATCGTGCTCGTTCCAGCGCTTGTAGGTGGCGCGGATGTAACCGCCATCATCGAAGCGCTTTTCCAGCTGTGCCTTCACATGATAGGTGTCGTAGCGGAACTGGGAATCGCGCTGACCGGGGTTGGAATCGAGATAGCCGCTGACCGCGAAGGCCACATCCGGACCCAGGAACTTGAGCGGGGCCGAATACCAGAAGTCGGTCCGCGCCTCGCCATAGGTGGTGCCGGTGATCTTGAAGAGACCGCCGCCCTGATCGTAATTCAGCTTGCGCGAGATGAAGTTGATCGAGGCACCCGCCGCATTGGGGGTCAGAATGCCCGAAGTACCACCCTGCAGGCCTTCGACATGGTCGATCGAGGCGTCGTACTGGAAGACTTCGTCATCGTTGAGGCCGCCATAGATCGCGGGCATGCCATCTTCGATCAGGCGCACGAACTGCTGGCCGCCGCCGGGCAGACCGCGCACCGAATAGTTGTTCGACACCGGGCCCGCCGTGCCTTCCACGAAGATGCCGGGGATGGTTTCGAGGATGTCGACGGTGTTGCGCGGCGCCTTCTGCGCCAGATCGGCATTGGAAATCTGCGTGATGGCAACCGAGGCGTTCAGCAGAGTACGCTTCGAGGTCGAGCCGGTGACGACGATCTGGTTGGCCGGATCGGCCACGGTGGTGGGGGCTTCGGCCGGCGCGGTTGCGGCCTGATCGGCAGGCGCCGTGCCCTGCGCAAAAGCGGGCTGGCTGATCACGGCGATGGATACGGCCAGGGTGGAAGCGGCGCCCACCAGAAAGCTCTTTTTGGATGACATGTTGCCCACGTTCATCTCCCTCATTTGGTCATTTCCCTGAAATCTTGATTTTATGACGACGTGTATCCCGCAAGCCACAGCAGGCGGAATGCAATCGGACGGTGGATGTTGGATAGGATCAGCGCATGCGGCAAAGGCGCGCGACATCCGCTTCTCAGTCTAAAAAACCTCTCCTCCCAGCAACGCCCTCTTTCCTGGGGCTTTCCATAAGTTTTAAAATGCGAACACAATCTTATCAATGCTTTTGGTGATCGCATCGCTTTGCAATCGTATGCTCAACGATTGGCAAGGCATCGCGTTCCTGCCTCTGAGCCGCAGAAATAAAGGACTTAGCGCAGCCTTGGCCGGGCTTGAATTTGCAGGCTTTAAACCGGTGCTCAAACCCATGCGCGGGGGGTGGAAACAGGCTGCACCTGCTTGAAATGTTGCCTGATTGCCACACTCCATGCGCCGCTGGAGCACCATCTTTGGCCCTTGGTCGTGGTTCAGCCGCTGCCGCGCCGCGCTTATGCCGGTGCGGACAAACTCGTGGGAAGGATGATGATGGAACCGCAAAAGATCGCGTTGGTGACCGGGGCGAACAAGGGCATCGGCCTGGCCATCGCCCGCCAGCTCGGGGGGCAAAACCACAGGGTCTGGCTGGGTTGCCGCGATCTGCCGCGCGGTGAAACCGCGGCACAAAGCCTGCGCGAGGCGGGTTTCGACGCCCGGGCCTTGCAGCTTGAGGTCACCGATCAAACCAGCATCACACAAGCTGCAGCCCGCATCGCCAGCGAGTCGGGCAGGCTGGATGTGCTGGTCAACAATGCGGGGATCATGTTCGCCCCGCCGCCATCCATCGCCGAAGAGTCGCTTGATGAGATGCGGCAGATGTTCGAGACCAATGTCTTTGGCGTTATGCTTGTGACTCAGGCTTTTCTGCCGCTGCTGCGCAAATCGGATGCGGCGCGGATCGTGATGATGAGCAGCGGCCTCGCCTCGCTGGAGGAGGCGCTCGATCTGCGCGGAGAGACCTGGGGCGTGGGCTTTGCGGGCTATTGTGCCTCCAAAACAGCGCTCAACATGCTGACGGTCAAGCTGGCCAAGGAACTGGCCGCCGAGGGCATCAAGGTCAATGCCGTGGACCCGGGCCTGACCGCCACCGATATGACCGGCAACGGCCCCGGCCATGCGCCCGAGGTCGGCGCACGCCCGGCAGTGGCCCTGGCCACCACTCATGCCTATGGCCCCACAGCGGGTTTTTACGCCTGCGCACCCTCAGGAGAGCTGGTGCTGAAGCGCTGGTGAGGCCTCACGCGTCGGAAAACCGCGCCGTCAGCCAACGCCGCACGGGCCGGTCGTAGAAGACAAGGCTGGCATAGGCGATCGCCACCGCCGCCGCGAGCAGCAGCATGCCCCAGAGCGCGCCCTGCTCGGCCGAAACCTTCTTGTCGACCGCCCACTCCGTATAGATGTAGATCAGCGGATAATGGGTGATGTAGAGCGGGAAAGACAGCTCTCCGAAAAAGCGCGCGATGCTCACCGAAAGGCCATCGACGCGCTTTTCACCCGCGCCGATGGCCACGATCAGCGGGAAGATCAGGATCACGCACAAAGCGTCATAGAGGCCGTTGCTCCAATGATGCGGCGTATCGCCCAGCCGGGGGATCGACAGGGCCACAACCAGCAGAAGGCTGGAAAGCGCAAAGGCATGACGGCTTCTGATCCGCTGCCCCAGGCGCATCAGCAGCATGCCCGCGAGGAAAGGATAGAGCAGGCGCGCAAAGCCGATATGCAGGCCTTCAGCGTCAAGCGACCAGCCGCCGATCAGATCGCGATTGGCACCCAGCAGCGCGTAATGCAGCAGGAAAGCTGCGGCGCAAACCACCGCCAGGGTGAGCATGCGCAAGGACAGCCTGCGGAAAATCAGCGCATAGCCGATGTTCGCGATATATTCGTAGAACAGCGACCAGGCCGGGCCGTTCAGCGGGTGAATCTCGTTCCAGCCGCGAATGTCGAGGCTCTTGGGCAGCGGCAGCAGGGTGCAGCCCCACAGCATCACCAGCAGCATCTGCCACAGCGGCGTCCGGGCGATCAGCGGAAACAGCGGCCCCGCCTGAAAATAGAACAGCGCGCCGCCAAGCAGACTGCCGAGCACCACCATGGGCTGCAGCCGGATCAGCCGCCGCTTGTAGAAGCTCCAGCTCGACATGCTGCCCCAGCGGTCATCATAGGCATAAGCGATCACAAAGCCCGAGAGCAGAAAGAAGAAATCGACCGCCAGATAGCCATGGTTGATGATCTGTTTGGTGGGATCGCCGCCCGAGAAGGCCTCGAACAGATGGAAGACCACCACCAGCAGCGATGCGACGCCGCGCAAGCCATCCAGCACCACATAATGACTTTTTTCTTTTATGCCTGGTGTCGGCTTATGCGCATTCATGATCATCTCCTCGCGCAGGTAGCGCGTGGCTGGTCGAGCTGAGTGATTTACACCTAAACCACAAGCCCTTTTCTCGCTTGGGGGCGCTCGAAAACGTCTTTTCCCGGCCTTTTTTGGGTGTGTTCATCAGAGGAAATTTCGTTTTTTCAGTGCTTTAAGAAATGAAAAATGATTTCCCGTTTAGACCAGTCGCGAAGGATCGTGAGAAACCTCTCGGAATAGCGTTTAGCCAATTCTAGCCAACACTAGACGTGCTTGGACGGCTATTTTGTCAGGATTTATGTCATGATTTTATCGGCGCCTGGCATCGAGAGATTCGAATCATGGCTAGGAAAATCGCCTTCTCACCCGCCTCGATTGACAACATGACTTGCGATCAGATGACAGACCCCCTTACCCCGGGGCTATCGATTCAGCGGTTGGGGAGTGGCAATAAACGCTGGCTCTATCGCAGACTCGTTGCAGGCAAAAAAACCATCGCCACGATCTTCGGTGGCCTTTACCCAGCACAGTCCATCGCCGATGCACGCGTGTGGGCAAGGGACCTCAATGCACATGCTGAAGCGGGGCGCGATCCACGCGTTGTTAAGCGCGAGGAAAAAACTCACGCCGAAATGTCGGTAGCATATGCTCATAGCTTATACATGACTGCGGTGAAGGAGGGCCGAGGCTCACGTGCCAAAAGGAAAAATAAGCCGACCACAATTGCCCTGAAATCACACATATATAAAAATTATATAGACTCCAGACTGGGAACCCGAAATATCTACGGAGTTAGCGAAGATGATCTTATAAATCTTGTAGAAGAAAAGGCTCAAACCGGCAGAATACATGCTAATCGTATCGCCAACGAGATATGCGTCTTCTTCGGATAGGCGGCATCTTTAAGAGGAAAATCCGTAGGACTAACCAAGAACCCCTCAACTCGGCTGAAAGACCTTCGGTTTCCCGAGTCATCCCGATCTCGGATCTTAAGCCTACAAGAGCTGGAATGGTTTTTGCAAGCTTTGGCTTTAGAGCATCGCGCCTTCCAGCGTGGTTTTCTGCTCATGTTGATGACCGCTGCGCGTATTTCAAAGGTCATTGGAGGCAGAGTTGATGAATTCTCGAACGGCGTTTGGACGCTACCTCCTGCACGCACCAAAAATTCTGTCGAACATAAGATCGCCTTGGGTCCTTGGGGACAATCTCTTATGCGCTCCAACAGCGAATGGTTGTTTCCTTCAGAATTGTTAGACGGCCCTCTTTCTCACATGTCATGGTATAAGGCTCGCAACCGAATACGAACGAGAATGGAAAAGACTGCAGGCAAGTCAATCGAACGGTTTACACCTCATGATCTTCGCCGCACAGCCCGTTCAAATACAAAAGGCTCGGTGTAGATTTTGATACCGCCGAAGCAATGCTCAACCATACCAAGAAGGGTATGGCACGGGTTTACGATCTATACCAACTGGAAGAGGAAAAGCGTATCTGGTTCCAGAAGTGGGAAGACGAAATAATCCGCATCGCTCAAAGGGCCGGAGTAGACAGGACTTTGGGCGCCCCAACAAACAATAACCTCTTTATATATTCATATTCTTCAAGCAAAATTGACAATGAAAAACAAAAATTGTATAATTTATCAAGGCAAAATGAATAATAATACTAATTTCGTCAAAGTGAAATCCATAAAATTTACGCATGGCATCCAGCACAAAATAGCTGAAGCATTAAAAAATTAGAAATCAAATAATGGCGAGGCTGCAAGACTTATTTCAGAACTTTCAGCCTCACCGCTCATTATTTAAGCCTAACAACCCATACAGCTTGGTCAAATTCGCTCTAAATGTACAACTGCATTGTTGTGGGGAGCGGAACGGCAGGTTCCGAGACCTCAAAGGGCGATAGCTGCCGCTCGCCAAGGTGGTACGAAACCGGCAGCTCCCGATCAGATTACGACGTTCAGATGCGGTGCGAGGAATGTCCGCTTGCGCTTGGACCTGCCGTTTGCCCCTCGAATATGCCGGTCAGGACCCGCTGACAAAGCTGCCTTCCAACAGCAGTTCTATCTGGCTGAATAACATTTCATTATGCTATTTTATAGAGATTATTTTTCATATTGCGTATGGTGTGAAATATACGTCAAATATGAGAGCGGGGGACAGCGGGGGACAAATAAGGACTGAAGCAAGGGTAGATTCCTCTGCCTTCCCCTTGAACCTGCCCGGCGGCGGTAGCACTTTACCAAAACCCGCCGGGATCAATTCTCGCTGGAATCCCAGGTTACATCTCGGTGACAATCAACATAGTGCACGTTCAACATAGTGCACGTTAGACAAGCTCCTCGGGAGGTTCGCTGGACCAACTGCGGAGCATCTGTTCGGCGGTCGCTTCAAGATCATGCGCAAGAATTTCAAGCGCCTCGATCGCGCTCTGAACCTCTCTACCTTGAGGGCGCATTCCAGCCCGTGCGCTTCTGCGACGAGCCAGCGCAGCAACAAACCTCAGTGTGGTAGGACAAAATGGTGGCTCGCATGACATGCATTATCATAAGCATATGAATAATATCATGGCAATGTGAAAGTTAAGAACGATTCATTCGAATAGTTACATAGAGGTTACCCAAGTCAATATTTTACAACCATATAAGCGCAATTCCATAGAATTTCTGCAGATCAATTCCTAAGAAACCGGCAATTCTATATTCCCCACAAACGACTCAGGAAAAATCCTTCACCACAGACTATATTTCGCTATTTTTATTTTATATTCAATATATTGAACACAGAAAGGAACTCGCCCGTCGCCTCTACGCCCACGCATGTTGGGGCAATGGCTGTAGTGCGGAGGAGAGTACCTTTTTTTTACAGCGCTATAGTGAAATTGAACAATAGGTTTGCTCAAAGTCAGGGTAGTGCCGATCATCTCTAAGGGATCGACGCGCGTCTGGCTTCCATCTATCGAAAGAGAGCACCGTGCGCATGCTGTTGACGAAGTTGTTAGTAGTTTAGTGGTTGCGATTGAACCAGATGATCCCAAGGTGGCTTATTAAGTCATCGGATTTCTGCATTAAAGTGAAGAACTAGAGGCTATTTCCCGTTTCCTCCATCATAAAGAAGGCGAAATTGCAGGAAAGCATAGGCTATCATAGTCATTAAAGCATGACGATGAAGTCCTATCCAAGATCGACCTTCGAAGTGATCAAGTCCCAGTTCTTCCTTAAGCTGCCGATGCGCATGCTTGGAAATCGATCGCGCCTTAATGGCCGCGACGACATCCTTGATCGAGCTGTCAGCAGGCAGGTTTGAGAGATAGTATTTGCGCTCCCCGCTCGAAGTTTTCTCGCCTACCAGCCAAACCTCCTCATTGGGGATATGCTGCGGAGCAGAACTTACTCCACATTGTACCTCACCATAAGGCATGCACACACGCATCGCAGCAATCCGCGTGATCAAACGAACCTTGTTTCCCCAGCGCAATCTGACCTGGCGCCACTTGGCATTGTCCAAAATGGCGTGAGCCGGGAACAACTTAATATCCTGCACAAGGTGCAACCGCTGTTGTCCGCGTCTTGCCGCTGGAAAGCCCGGCTGTAGCACGGCAGGATAAAACTTCTGACAGCTGGAAATACCCACAGCCCAGCAAAGCTTACGCGCGCCTAAAGCCTGCAGAAACGGAGTCGACAGCCCGCAGCCTGCTTCAGCTAACACATAGCCGAAGCGCACACCAGAAGCAGAGATCCGATCAATCTCCTCGATCGCGATAGACGACTTGGATTTAGACGGCCAAAATTTTTCAGGAACGCCGGCTTTAAGCATGCGCCCTTCATTTTGGGTCCAACTATCGGGTAGCATGAGACGCAAGCTCAGCATGATGGGAACCTCACACGACGTCAACGCCACAGCGAGCATGTTCTGGCAATTAACCGGTTTCCCCAGAGGCGTGACATGCTGGGGCGCCACGCCAACCGAGCCGTTACCTTGCTTGAGCAGGGTGATATCGTCGATAATCAGCCAAGATTTCTCGCCACCCGCCAGGGCATCGGCTTGTCCCCATAACTCAGCCTCCACGGGCAGACTGCTCCATACCCCTTCACTAATAAAATGGTGCAGGCGATGATAACTAATATCGCCGTATCTGGCAGCCATCGGCTGGATGCTCTTGCGGTCACCAGGAGCAATGAGCCCCCCAATATAGGCTTGGCACATGAGGCGTCGCGTCTTGTTTCCCAAATGATCGAGGAATGGCGCGAGCCAACGGTCTAGGTCGCCTTGCAAATCTGTGCTCATCACCGGCCTCCGTCAGAGCCTGTTCCCTATGGATTATGCACTTAAGATCAAGGGAACTTCAAAAAATCAAATACCGTCCAAAATCGCACCGCGCAAAGCCGTCAAATGACGCAGAAACTCAAATCACTCCATTTTACAATAATTTAATTGAACATCTGGCGGATCTCTATCTCTGAAAAAACATTTTGAAATTTACTAGATAGTTAAACTAGAAATATACGAACAAACCAGTACATATATTTATAGATTATTCTAATTTTATTATTTTCCTTCAACTGCAATATTTTAAATTAATGCGAAAAACTCTCACTTCCGCTTTTTAATTGACCGCAAAGGCAAACGAATCAAATTCCTCATTTGCGCCGGCCGCTTCGCCGAATGCGACCACACCGCCCCCGCCCCATTACACCAACGGTCAGGGCACAATCAAATCCAAGGGGGGAGAAAATTGTTCCCGTTCAACAGTGTAATCAGGAAGATGCGCTACGATAGTGCGGTTAATATCGCTCACGTCTGCGCAAGCGGCAGGCAACATGCGGTGGCTAACCAAGTAGCCCTGCGACAAATCAGGTAACGAATACCGACCAATGTCCAAGGACCCGTCACACCACGGAAGGCCCCGCCTAAGGCGGCTATTTCTGACGGATGGCGGTGGCCAATTACGAGGAGGCTTTCCCTTTTTCCTCCCTATGTGAGGCGAAATCTGATTTCATACGTTTGTCATGGACAGAAAAACACAGGAGAGGGCCATGGTTGCGCCCCTTGATCATTCATCTCTAACTGCGCCCAAATCGCGCGACTCTAAGGAACTGAAGCAAAATCCGAGCGAAGAAGGGGCGCCTCCGCAGGCGGTTCACCACTCAGCGCCGGCACGCAGCATCGTGCTCGGGGTTATCCTGGGTGCAATCTTGTGGTTAGGAATGATCGCGGCGGCGATCTATTTCCTCTGAGCCAATGCGGGCCTTCCTGAGCAGCGGGTGCAAATGCAAGCCCTTCAATTCATCACAAGGTTGGCCCGGCGGATGGACAATCGGGAAGGCCGTTCGCCGGGCCATCACGCTGATACCAAAACAGAATTAAAATTTGTAGTTTCCTAGAAGCGAATCCATCTCCCCTGACACCCCCCGTGCCTGACTGGCCACGCCCCTCTCTCAAGATCTCTCAAACATGAGATACCAGTGACGCGGCAAAATAGCCTTACCAGGGCGTCAAACAATCTCCCACCCACGCAACCAAATGACCTTGTTCGAGAACAGGTCGTTTGCGGCATTCTCATATGCTGCTGATCGGAGAATAACTTCGATTCTGCACTGCCAGCTTCAATATCCTCACAACTCGCGCAAAAGATTGCACGATCTGAAATTTCCACGCAACAAATCTGTATAAATATAAAATATCTTGATCAACGAAGGACTGAATCATGCGTGGTTTCATCATCGCAGTTCCCATCGGGGTTTTGCTTTGGTGGGGTATAATTGCGATCAGCTGAGTGAATTGTTTATCCGGACAGCGGCCTTGGGTTTCCGGACGGGATACAGAAACCAAAAGTAGGTCGTTGCACCAGAACCTCGGCATATGCCATGCTTGATATCTAATAAAGATAACAAAAATGAATACATTTCCCGCCGGGCAAATTGGATCGCAACTGGTACAATTTCATGACCCGTAAGGTTTCTGGCACCCTCTGCTACGCACAGTATCCGCAAGGTATTCGGCGCGGCTCAGCGTATCTCCGATGCAGTATTTCGCTGTCGAAATCATTTCCGCCGATTTTGGTGGACTCCTAGGTAATTTTACCAAAATTCCCGACGAATGCCCAACCACTTTATCGCCAATAATATTATTGATATGCACCGATGCTTTATAATATTCTAACCATCAAATTGAAATGACCTAAAATATATTATCACCTTTAATTTAATAATTTCCTTCGATAGGAAAATCTTCCATATCAACCTCGCCGATGATCTTCTCTGATTGTCAAAATTTCATAGTCCCAAAAAATTATATGTTCGATCTTAGGCGTCTCCCCTGGAATGCGATGCGCATAAAAAAGACAACTACCGTGATTTGAGGCGCACCTTAAGCTGAAGATCTCCGCCGCGCCTTCGTCCATAGCGCGATCTGCCTCCAGAAATATTTGATCTGATGATAGAAATAGTAACCGATGATGCACTACGGCTACCCCCCGACAAAGCGTGGAGGCAACAAGCGCACAACACCCAACCCGTCTCGGAATCTAAGACCTTCGCGATCTACTCCGTTTCGGACGACTCCATGGCGAAGCGTTGGCCGCTCATATGTTCAAACAAGGTATTGATCAGTTCCAGCACCTGGTTGTCTGTGCTGATCGGCAAGTCGCTCCAACGATCGGCAGTTGCCGAGACGATAACTTCGCAGGCGATCTCCTGCACCGGGTCGCCGATTATTCTGTCTAGCAGGTCTTCGAATAGGTCCAGCGCAACTCCAAGCGCATCGCTCGTCAGCACCACCGATGCCCGACAAGATGCACCAGCCTCATCTTTCTCGTTTGCGCAGAGGTGTTCGACATCCATAGTCCGTCCCCTCAATGGTCCGATTGACGGTCGAGAACAGAGGCAAATACATGACACCCTTGTGTATCAATGCATGCCGCAACCCTGGCATAATCCTGTGCAAATTCCGTAGAGTCTCGAACCATCTGGCCTAGCATCCCGCCAAACTCCTCCCAGAGCAGAGTTCGTTGAGCTCAAACGACATCGCAAAGCCTGTCGGCATTGGCAGAAGCTGCAGAACAGCATCATCGTCCATCGGGTGATCTCCCAAAAACCAGAGGATAAGGATGATCCAACTCGATGCCGGCGCCTATTCAACAAAAGGGGTATAGCCAGTATGGCACGCGTTCAAGGAGATGAATGCGCGCCCCGTTCGGTTCGCACCATCGAGCGAAAGAGCATCGAGTCAGCCATTCACGCCCCAAGTGGCCAATCACTCGATATGTTACACCGATACACTGTAAATACCACGCTGAACAGCATCCCTCAAACCAGGGGGCGCTTCAAACTCCAGCTCATGCCACCTCGGGGTCTCGGACACCAAGAAAATAGGAAACATAAAATCACAAAAGCGTCACAAATTTTTATTTAATCAATTTACAATCACAATCTTCCCCCAATTTTCTGGGTCGATCTTGCCTTCATTCTAAATAATTTATATATATCAATTATCTTTCATTGGCAATTAACCACGCTTGCGGCCAATGAATCGATCCGATAATTTGAACGCATGGTGATTCTTAGCATCAAAAATCCTCGGAAGGGATGGGCGTGATAGCTCTCTGGAATTGGTTGAAGCGACAGCGCGCTGACGCAGATGTTGACGCAGCCAGCCTTGTGGCAGCTATGATGATGCTTGAGGTTGACGACCTTGAATTTGATTTCTTTTCAGATATTTCCGAGGGTCGCTTAGCGTCGCCTTGGAAATTCAACAGTGTGATGAAGATAAACTCCGCCGTCGAAAACGGCGAAATATTTCATCTCGCTCTGGAACGCTCCATTGAATACCAATCCAACCTATCGCAACTTGGGGACGAAGATTTCCTAAGCATACAATTCGATCAAGGAAATAAGGTTGTAATGTATGCCGCTACAAGAAAAGGGAAATTGATCGGTGCCTTTCCTCGCAAAGGCCCGCTCTCTGAAGCAATCAAAAGAGGCATGATACCCGCAACTGTAGAACTCGGCTGGGTAAAAGAACCATATGGCAGAAACGATCTATACACAGCTTTTGTTATTGTTTCATGCATACATCGCGATGATTTCTACGAAATAAAGAAATATATTGAAGAAAGTTCACAGAGCATAGACCTAAAAAGAAAAACCTGCACTCTCTCCGGGAGCGATCTATATTCACAGGCGGTCAACCTCACAAAGATTGGGGAGGTTATTGAATTTCGTCATGAATTTGACAATCTCAATAGAAACGATGCTATTGTCGCCCGAAGGATGAATGGCGAAAAGCTAGGTTACGTTTCAAATGAAAGCTGTATTTTTGGCCTCCTCGTGAAAGAAAATAGGAAATATAGAGCAAAGATATCATCCATTAAAAAATATAAAAAATCGAATTTCCGAGTTGACGTTTCCGTAAGCATAGGAAGCAAAGGACTCGACATCCCATTCATAAATAGAATTTTTTAGATTTTTAAAAAAATATTCGCACTCATTGAAATTGTCAACTTGCGCAAAAATTGATCCTTTAACAACGTTACTTTTGATAAATTACAATTTTTTGCAGATACATTTGACAATGTGCCAATTCACTGAAGCCTAATATTAGTCCGTAATATTGAGATCAGTGACCAAAAGCGCATCCTCTGGATTCGACTACCACTTACATTTTATCCCTGCGGTGGATTGACCACCAGATGATGGCTGCTACTTTTCCCGGATACACTCCGATGTCCAGTGAGCGCGCCTGTTCATAGCGAGCAAAAGCCCAGGCACGCATGGCAGCAAAGCGTAGCACCAAGCCCCTTTGGTTCTCCGACGCCAACTCGCCTGCCGGCATTTGCCATTCTCCAGCATAGCGTGCGCCGCAAGAAACTTGAAGCCGCGCACACATGGCGTAAGCGCGCGCCTCTACGCCCCGCCAGGGAGAAACCAGTTGCACATCGCCAGGGTATGCCCCCCCTCACCGACAACTGGACTATTCCTGATTTGAGTTTTTCGCAGCAACCTCCCTGCCTGCGAGGAGCGAAGAGCGACGAAAGCAGCCCAATTCGCAGACGCCCAGGAGGAACTTGTTCTCAAACAGTGCCCCGATGGCGCTCCGGTCGCGGAAATCTGCCACAAGACAGGTATCAGTCAGTCAGCGTATTTCAGAAATATGAAGGCATGCTACCGCCGGCCATGCGCCGCCAGAAGCAATTCGAGGAGGAGAACACGAAACTGCGCAAGCTGGTGGCAGAATTGCCCCTCGACCGTGAATGCTTCAGGATGTCATTCTCGAAAACTGTAAGGTTGCTCACAAACGCGAGCTCGTGGATGGGATCCGTGTGACCGGGACATGTCGATGCGCCGACCCTGGCAGGTTTTGAAGATGGACGCCCCGGCCTATCATTATAAGTCCTACCACCGCGAACGGGCCGGCCTCGAAGCCTGCATCCGGGATATCTTTGCCCCCCAATCAAGCTGATAAATCCCGGTGGCATCCCCAGACTGTCACCATGAATGAGCCGGGCAACTCCGACCTCGGATGGTTCAGAGAATGGTGTCGGATAAAAAGCTGCCGGGTTCTAATCACTCCTGGCCTGAAGCTGGGTTGGACACGTCATACTGATTGAAACAAATCTATGGCAGACCTTGATTTTCATATCATGATACATGGAAAAGAATTTTATTCCAGAATTTTAAATTGACAATATTTTATGATTGTAATTCTGAGATAAATTAAATTCAATATCATCCAGCAGAAAATTCGTTTATCCATCGCTTCAACCGGGTGCGCAATGAACAATTTTAATGATACAATTAATACAAGCCATATATTGGAAGAAATATTGGCATCCGATGGCAACATATACATAAAAATAATAAAAAAAATATCGGCCGTAAAATCCCGTCATTTCCTGGCCATCATGTACAAAGTCAGTGAATTAAAAGTGGATGGCGATCTGCGTGAATACTCATCACTGCCCAAAAGAGGATCAATTATCTCCTTATTTAACATAAGAGAGACATCAATATCATTTTTATCACAAAATTTCCACGAAGATACAAGCTCTATTCAAAGCAATTTTTACCACATGTTCGGGAAATCAACCCATATTTCCTGGATAAATTCTTAAATTTATAGATTCAATGAACGATCTATTTCCACAGATCGCCATACCCTTACGGATTATTTTTAAATACATTCATTTCACAAAATCAGAGAAATAATCTCTTTTCCGTGAATCAAGACAAGATCTATCATTTGCGCCTAAACGCATGATATACTAAATAAAAAGATGGTTTCTTAAATTTAGTTCCGGCAATCGTAAACTTCCGATTATTTCAATAATTGGATTTGAATTAAAATCTTTTGCTTATAGCGCCCAAAAGCCGCAGCTGTGCTTCGAAGCCAATCGAAAAATGAAAAAATAAATGCCCAGTCAAGCCCCACTCAAACCGGCTGCATCACCAGCGCCAGCCCGTCATCGGCGAAGCTGGCGCGCCCCAGCCGCATGGCGAGAGCACAGCCACCCGGAGCGATCACCTCACCCGCGATATGCACCTCACCCTTCAGCGGCGCCACCAGCACGGGGCGATCCCCATAGCGCGCCACCAGATCGCCGCCGGGCACGCCCTCCAACCGGTCCAGCCGGAAATAAGGCCCATCGACCAGCGCGGCATTGCCATGCTCACCCACATGTTTGTGCCAGCGTGACAGGTCATAGACCTCGCCCAGCGACACGGCGATGCCATCGTCCAGATGCAGCTCGCGCGGGCGGCCATAGTCATAGAGGCGATAGGTGATGTCGCTGTTCTGCTGCACCTCCACCACCGTCACCCCCGCGCCGATGGCATGGACAGTGTTGGCCGGAATGTAGAAGAAATCGCCCGGCTTCACATCGTGCCAGACCAGCTTTTCCTCGATGCTGCCGTCCAGAGCGGCTGCATCGCCTCATGGCTGATGGGCTCGCGAAAGCCGATGCCCAGCTGGCCACCGGGCTCGGCGGCGATCACGAACCAGCATTCCTCCTTGCCCTGCTTGCCCAGACCGCGCTCCAGCGTTTGCGTGTCGCTGGGGTGGACCTGCACGGAAAGCTTGTCGCTGGTGAAGATGTATTTCACCAGCAGCTCGGGCAAAGCCGGGGGCGGCTCGAACCAGATTTCACCAATCTGGCGACCATCAGGCGCGGTGAAAGGCGGGGGCAGATCGGTGCGCCCCCAGGGCTTGTCCACCAGCTTGACGCGCAGTTCGCCCTGTGTCGCTAAGATGCTCATCGCTGGACCTTATTCATGCCGCCTGATTGGCCGCGCCATACAGCTTGCCGACCTTCTGCACGCCGGCCACCGAGGTGATCATCACATCGGGCCCATCGACCACGACGATCGCATCCTCCAGCCCGATGACCGAAACATGCGCGCCATCACTCTCAACCAGAACGTTGCGGCATCCCACGAGTTCCGCCTTGCCGATCACGCTGTTGCCCGCCGCGTCACGATCACGCGCTTCCCACAAGGCATGCCAGTTGCCGATGTCGCTCCAGGCCATGGCGGCGGGGACGACGGCGGCGCGCTGGGTCTTTTCCATCACCGCGTAATCAATTGATTCGCTGGGCACCTGCGCGAAAAGCTCCGCATCCGGGTGGAAGCGGCGGCCATCCTCATGGCCTTGCGCCACGGCGGCGCGCACGGCCTGCGCAATATCGGGCCGATGGGCTTCCAGCTCGCGCAGATAGTCACCGGCGCGGAAGGCGAAGATGCCACCGTTCCAGCTGTAGGTGCCTTCGCTCAGGAACTGCATGGCGCGTTCCAGATCGGGCTTTTCCACGAAACGATCAACCTTGTAGCCGCCCGTGCCCACGATCCCTTCGCCCTGCTTCACATAGCCAAAGCCGGTTTCCGGCGCCGTGGCCGCAATGCCGAAGGCCACCAGCCAGCCCTGTGTGGCAAGCGCCTCGGCGCGGCGAGCGGTTTCCACGAAAGCTTCGGGATTGCCGATATGGTGGTCGCTGGGGCAGACCAGCATCACGCTGTCCTCAGGCACACGCAACGCGGCCAGAGCGATGGCCGCAGCCGTGTTGCGCGCGGCAGGCTCCACCACCACGCCGGCATCGGGCGCCAGAGCCAGCTGGCTTTCCACATGCTCCAGATGCGCCTTGCCGGTCACGATGATCGGCGCGGCGAAAATCTCGCGGTCGGCGGCGCGGTGCAGCGCAGCTTCAAACAGGGTGCGGTCCCCCACCAGCGGCAGGAAAGGCTTGGGCTTGGCTGCCCGACTGCGCGGCCACAACCGCGTCCCGCTTCCTCCGCACAGAACCACTGGGGTAATCATCTCAATCAGCTCCCTAAAACCGAAGTCAACCGATCACAAATATCACCGCTTGCAACGCAATCAATGCGAAACATCGTCTTAAACAGGTCGATGAAATTTCCTGAATAATGAGCTCTTATTCACCCCGATCATCTTGTCCTGAAAATCAGTAAATGAAATTTCAACGTACTAACTTATCGACATATTATCAGACAAACCTAAACGAAGTAAAGTTTCCGTTATTTTTAAAATAGTTATGGAATATAAATCCATAACAGAATAAAAAATACCCCACTTCATTCAACGCCCGCTACCCGCGGCAAATTAAAGATCGCCGTGGAGAGAGATAAAAAACGGTCGATAGATAAAAAATTCAAACCATTCACAAATGTTAATGCCTGAAATAAACTTCACCCTAAAACGCCAACGAGATTCACAATAAAAAATTACATCAAAAATTTATGCGCCTCATCTATTAGATTCGGAAATGATATTAATATCTTACGTATTTCTATAAAATCTATAATTAATTTTTAAATTATATGAGAAATACGAGGAATTTTGATTTCCAGACTTAAAGTAAAATAATAACATTTAATGCGTTGATAAGAAATATGGAATATGATGGCGCAAACTGGCTCATCAGAACAGAGAATATTCTATATGCCCCAAAAGAGATTCAGATACTATCTCTCTCGCTGACGCAGATGGCGCCACCGCCATAGAATATGGGTTACTACTTGCATTCGTGGCCATTGTCATCTCAGCCTCGATAGGAAGCATTGGTAGTCAAATTTCTACGAATTTTAATGGGATATCAAAATCATGGATCATCAATCCTGCAGCGTGAATTAACGCAATCGAAGATACCATTGATATTATCTACAAAACTATAAATTTCGAAATAATACCCCTAAGGGACCTTATTTTCTCCGAGAATACAAAATGCACGATTTTTATGAAACATTAATTCTATAAACCAATATCTTTCACATTTGCATTCTCTTGATACTTGACCTAGCCGTGATTACAATTCCCTAGAAAAACCTTCAGTCAAGAAGATCGGACGCTTCGAGAGAAAAAGCCAACGCCTTTGGGATCGAACGCTAGCCTAGAGCACCGTAGCGATAGCTAGGGCTTGGGCTATAGGGACCGTATTCGAGCTCAAGAATGAGCCGAGGATTGGAACAAGCTACCGATCCAGTATGGAAAACAAAAGGGTCCTCGGAAAATCCGCTTCCGGCAGGTCCAGTAATCAATCTAAAACGTTCAACCCCAAAAAACGCTTCAAGATCCGCGCGCTCCTTGCCGTGAAACGGTGTATACTGATGCCGTAGACTGCGCCGACGGTGACTACCCCTGACATAGACATGCGGTCCAGATTGTTCATCTACATCAGTAATATAGAAAAAGAATTTTAGCGTACGCCAGTCATTAAGGTCAAAATGAAACCGATTCTGTGCAGCACGTCGCAGATCGCTATCGTCGAAACGCTGGGCGGGAAAACTCCACCACAATCTAACTCGAATATTTTTTGCCTCTTGGCCAATGTAATTTCTTGCTGCAGACATAAGTCGCGGATCAGAAAGCAAATTGCGTATAGCATCGCAATTTTCAACAGATGAAAAATAATATCCTGCCAAAATATCCTTGGATCTTATATTGTTTAATATAGCAAAATCTCTCGCCAAAAAACCTTCCTTTTCATCGTAACTTACATAGCATTTGTTTGTTTCCGCAAAGCAACGTATCTCATCAAGAGTTTCTGATGCGAGAACGAAACCTTCGCAAACACCATCCTTATTTAAGCGGTCGCTCACCTCGCTTGCATCAGGTGAAGCAACTCGCCCACTTGCTGGCAAACTGGTGATTGGCTGATTTCTCGTACGCAACCGCCGTTCGATCCAGCGTGCCCACTTCAGACGGCCAAACAAGAGCAAAATTAGCCATGACGGCCGCTCAAACACGTAGGTCGCGTATGAGGGAACTCTGACAGCAATGCGTCTAAGTGAGGCAGACATCAGAAATCCTCATTGATATATGTATTTTTTAGCCGCTCCGTTTAATCGCGTCAATCATTGGTTAACAAGGACCAATACCAACTAAATCGAATTTAAACCAAATTGGAAATATCAATGATAAAATAAGAGGCGATTTGGATAATCTAAAATATGAATCACCAATCCACCTTATTGCGTAGGAATACTTTGGCAGTATTTCACAGTTGATTGCGCTCAACAGGTATGAAATTTCGTACATGCCTCAGGACGACGCTAGCTGACGCATCAAATCACCCCCAAAGCTTAGCTTAGGTGCTTATCAAAAGTTCCGTATTCTGCATTTGGGGCTCAAAGTCAGATGATCATGTGATGTTTGCGGCCTTTTCCATTCGACGGGCCGGCAAAATCAATAACTGCCTTTTGAGTTTTGGAATGGTTTAGGTGGCAAGGAGGGTTACACAGGAGAAGTGAGTTTTCCTTGCCACTCCGTTTAGAAGAAGCGTTCGCTAATTCGGATGGTATCACCTGGCATGAGTGCGACAGGCCCGGCCTTGGCGTTGACGATGCTTTCGGTGGTTTCGCCTTGATGGCGCAGGAAGACCTTTTTCAGATTGGCGCGATAGGTAAATCCTCCGGCAGCAGCGATGGCTTGCTGCAGCGTGAGATCGATCGCAAACGGGTACTTTCCGGGCTTTTGAACTTCCCCAAAGATGTAGAATGGGCGATAATCGACGATTTCGGCGTTGACGCGCGGGTCCTTGATGTAGCCCCGCGCCAGTCGCTGCTCGATCGTGGTGGTGATGTCCTTGAGTGGATGGCCGCTGGCAGGGACCTTACCGGCGAGAGGGAAATCGATCACGCCCTCATCGGTAACACTATACTCGCCTGTGATCCCATCCTCGCCATAGACGATGATCCGGATGCGATCGCCTGATGAAAGCTTGTAATCGTCCAATGCGGCAGGCCCGCCAGCCGATTTCTCAGCTGCCGGCGCAGGCGCGCCAATTGCTGCCTGCGCACAAACCGTGGATGCCAAAATTGCCAGGGTGGCTTGAATGATGCATTTGCGCATGCGAGGCATATCAAATTCCAAAAAAGAACTACGATTCGGGTTTTTGACCTTGATGCTTAGCGTGCCGGTTTCATGCGTCGAAACGCTTCTTCAAGCAGCATCTTGATCAAAAATAGCGTAACTGGAAGGGATCGTGAGAAAGTTTTGGCGGCGGCAGCAACGTTGCGATGCTTGACCGCTTCAATCAGAAGACGCCATTGTAGCCGACTATCCACGCTCGAGTAGTGATTGTCGAGTGCCTTTCGCTGGGCGCTGCCCAGTTTTGGGATTTGGCCGAGTTGAATGTCGCAATCGCGCAACATCCGTAATGCCTCAATGGTATGAGATCCACTCAGCGAGGTAGGCCGTATTGTGTAAACATATCCAGCTGCCGGCACGAGGATCAGGCGCCCACCGAGCAGGAGCATCCGCGTGTATAGTTCGTAGTCCTCACCCAGCCAAAGGGCTTCATCAAAATGAAGCCCGTGCCGCGTGAGTAGATCTCTTCGAATCAAGGGCTTGATAAAACCAAGATCCCGGCGTGATTTCTGTCCATGGCTGATGTTGCCTTGAATGAAAGCCGCCGCGCTGAGTGTCTGTACCTGTGTGACAGGCGGCAGAAACATGGGGCGCTGTTCTTGCGCCGTTTCATCGCGCACAAGCAGGTCGTCAGCGATAAGGTCGGCATCATCGCTATGGCCCAGCAGCGTCGCAAGCCTACCGGGCAGCATGATGTCATCGGCATCAAGAACGGTGAACCATTCCGCGGAACCGTCTGCCAAGCCGCGATTGCGCGCGCGTGAAGGGCCTCCGTTGCGTTCTTGGCGCAGGATTCTCAGTCGCCCTGTGCCGTCATCGCTGGCTGCTGCCACCTGACAGGTCTCGTCGCTTGATGCATCATCGACAACCACGACGCTGGCTGCTTCGGGTTGCGCGAGCGCAGAGCGGATCGTTTCGCCTATTGTTGCAGCTGCATTATAGGCAGCGATGACAACATCGACCTTCGCCATGTGCGCAACTCTTCCGGCCGTTTTGTCGACTGCCCTCATAGCGTCAACGCCAGGCCAAGCGAGATAACGCTTCCTTCAACTGGCTGGTAAAGACCAGCGCTTCGATTGAAGTAGCGGTATTTCCCGGTGAGAGAAAACTGTCGGTTGAACCGGTAAATGGCTTGAAGAGTGGCTTCCTCTTCGTTGTTGGATCCGCCAATGCCGATTGCTGTAACCCGGGAAAAGCGGAAGCCTGGGGTAACGATCAATTGGCGCAGCAGCTCGTAGCTGGCGCGAATCTGTGCTGTTGAGCGCAAGTTGCCCGGACTGTTTAACGTGACCGAATTTTCGATGTCACGGTTGGCTGTCATCCGCACAGAGAGCAAGCGCGTGGGCGTCCAGGCCATGTTCGCATAAAAAGAAACCCCGGATAGATCAGGGTATACAGGATTCTCATTGCTGCGATGCAAATAGCCAATTCTGATATCACCGACGAGCGAATGAGTAATTCTTAAACCAATACCACTCTCAAGACGATAACCGCTGGAGTTACGATCGCCGAAGACCGAGGTACGATAGTCGATCGTGTCATATTGTCCGGCAAAGATCAGCGCAGTGCTATGCGTGAGATCGTAGCGCACGGTACCCTGGTACAGTACGCGCGTGTTGTCGAGACCTGACTCATCAATCGTTCCTGCCGCCCCGAGCGCGTTGTCGTAGGACAGTTTCACGATTTGGACGCCGCCCTGTAAATTGAGCGCGCCCAACCGCGTTTTGGCCCGTATATTGCTGTCCAGCATCAAGAATTGGAGCGGATTGTATGTGAAGATGGTGTTGTCGACGCCAAGCCGATCTTCAGCCTGCTTATCGGCACGAAAGTTACCATCGATCGATGTATTGTTATTAACGTCATACCGGCCATTCAGGGCTGCGCCGTAAGTCTGGGTATTTTCGCTCGTGAGGCTGAAGTCGTTGCGTGCCTGCCCATAAGCAAGAAGCTCCAGCTTGTGCCGGCTCCAATTGGAAACAAGCTGTATGTCACCTCTTGCAATCGCATAGCCATCGCCCTTCTTGTTACTGGGCGTGCCAAGCGTGTTGTCCGTGTATGCTGTTTCCACGTTTAGCCGCGGATAGAGAAAGAAGCTGCCCAGGCGACCGCCAACAGGAGTGAAGTCTGACTGACTACGGGTCAGAACATCATCGGCGGTCGGATCGGGACTGACAGGTTGGTAAGGCTCGGCAATTTGCGCAAAAGCAGGTGGCGCCAGAGCTATGACAGCTGCAGCACTCACTACGCCCATCGACAGGTGGTACTTAGATCTCTGCAGTGTCACCCCTTGCGCCCCTTTTCCACTTTAGAGGGCAGCCTGCCCTTGTGATCTGCGTTTCGCCCTGATGGACCTCATTCACGCCATCCCAATGACCGCCATATCAGTCTGGTCGATGATAAGGCGCGATGTCAGTTCACGTAATAACCGGCAAACTTCTTGTGATAGCTGTATATATCCTCGGGTCCGGTGCTGGCGAATTTGCTGACATCGACGCGCGACAAGGCAAGGCCCCGCACCCGAGCGCCAGCGTTCAAAAGCAGTTGTATTGCAGCATCGACGGCTTTGCGCGAAGTCGCGCGCCAGCGCGTCACGATCAGCACAGAATCCGCCGTGACCGCCAGGTCACGGGTCTCGGCCAGTGCGAGCACTGGCGCGGTATCGAGCAGGATCACGTCAAAATGAGCCCGCAGATCTTCAAGCATGCGATCAATATTGGCGCGGGTCATGATATCATGACCCGCATCAGCTGCGATCGTGGTACCAAGCACTGACAAGTTCGTGAACCGATCCTGGACGATTGCTTCGGTGATCGACACTTTTCCCGCAAAATAGTCGAGCAAACCACGAGAATCTGGGGGAAGAAGCGCGTCGCTTGCGGAGCGGCGCCGAATGTCGCAATCAACCAGAACCGTACGGATTTCTGAACCCACAAAGGTTCGCGCAAGACAGATCGACGTCGTCGATTTGCCCTCGCGTGGCAGCGCAGAGGTAATCGCAACAACACGCGGGCCTGAGTTGCTGCGAAGCATCAGGATAGCACGCAAGCTCCGGAATGCTTCGGCAAACGCCGAATTGGGATGGTCGATGATGTAGTCCTGCGGCGACTGAGGCACGCGCACATTGCCCAGGGTCGACTTGAGTTCAGGCACAGAGCCGGCGTAGCGGACCCGCAGCCGACGCTCGACATCGGCTTTGGTGCTCACCCCGCTATCAAGATATTCGGCAAAGAATACACCCGCGATGCCCAAACCTACCCCTGCAAGGAGTGCGCTCAACACCGCGAGCGGAATATTTGGCGAAGTCGGCACAGTGGGGACAGGAGACAGAGCGCTGATGCGAGCATCAGGAGAGTTGAGCCCTTTGCGCGAAATGATCTCATTCGAACGATTGAGATAGGCTGCGTAAATCGCACTGGCGCCTTCGGCCTTGCGCTGAAGCTCGAGCAATTCGATCTGCGAAACGCTGTTGGATGCGAGCTTGCCACTGGCAGCCGCCTGGCTCTGTGTCAGCGAAGCCAGACGCGATTCAGCGATCTGGGCTTCACCGTTCAGGCTTGAAACGATGCGCTGCAGTTCACGGCTGATCTGCGTCCGGATATCAGCCAATTCCTTTTGGGTGCGAATAACTTCCGGATAGAGTTCGCCATAATGCGCTGAAAGGTCGGCGAGGCGACGGCTCGCTTCCGCTTCTTTGCTTCGCAGTTCAGAAATCGTCGGCGATTGCAGTGCAGTCTGCAGATTTTGGCCATCACTTTGCCCGGCCAATGCGCGCGCGGAATTGAGGCGGCCCCGCTTCTCGGCATAATCTGCCCGTGCCTTGGCGATTTCCTCGTTGAGCGAAGAAACTTCCTGCTCCGCCATGGTCGCGCCTTCAGCGCTCATAAGCCCATGCTCGACTTTGTAGCGCTGTACAGCTGCATCCGCGGACACCGCATCCTTGCGCAGCTCATCAAGCTTGCTCTGCAAGAAAGCCCCCGTGGCATCAGAAGCGTGATTCTTCTCGTCGAGTCCTGCTGCAATATACTGGCGGACATATTCATTCGCGATCCGCGAAGCGAGCACCGGATCCTTGGATTTTGCCGCGACGGTAATCACGAAGGTCAAGCCGGTCCGCTGGATCAGCATGTGCTTGAGCAGCGTCTCCGCGAGCGGATTTTTGCTCGGGATCGCGTGATTGTAATCCATTGATTGGGTGGTGCGATATTCCGGATACTGCTCGAGATGCAGCGCTTGAGCAACGCGGCCGGCCATCGTCGTCGAAGTGAGGATCTGGACCTCGGTGTCCACCTCGTCATTGGCAGGCCGTGCATCTGGAGCCGCTGCGATATTGCGGTTGCTGGTAATCACATCTGTCTTGCGCGGCTCGATGACGATCGAGGCTTCAGCGGTATAACGCGGATGCACCAACACCAGATAAAGGCCAAGCAGGATTGCCGCAGCGCACAATGGGGCTATGAACCACCACAGGCGTCGCTGGAAGATCGCGACAATCGCTGTAGGATCCGGAAAGGTCGACCCGCTGCCAGAATCATGCTGGGAAGATTGCTCGGCACCGTCAATCGATTGTGAAACCACAATATTAACCTTTTCTAGCGCCATGTAGCTGGCTGTAGATGGGCCGTGATGACACCACCCAACCCCACTAAAGGTCTTTGCAGTCCGCTGCCGTTAAGGCAATTGATTTATGAGTTTCTCAAAGGCGCATTGTTCAAAAACGGTACAACGAGGACTGCGATGCAACATCTCAATGAGAGCAATAAAATTACTTTTGACGGCACAGTCGGCTATCTCGTCCACGACCTGAACGATGCTGCCGTAGCACGCAGAGTCGATCTCCTTACCCAGGGAGGCGCAAAAGTCCGGATCGGCGGCTTCAGGCGCCGCCCAGCTCCAGACAAAATCGGTGCCGCAAATCCCATCGTAGATCTCGGCGTCACAAAAGACATGCGTCTTGGCCAGCGCATACTCGCGATCATCCGAAACATCGCACGCTCAAAACAAGCACGACACGTCACCCAAAACGCCGACGTCATTATCGCGCGCATTGGCCTCCTGACCAATTCAACGAGAGAGCCAAACCTCCTCGAAGGAAACCTCGGCTCGGTTCATTGACCAACATCCCCCCCTGCCCCGCAGGCAAACTTCGCTTGACCGTTACGACGATTAAACTTTGCATATAACAGGAGTTGGATTTTCCCGGCTCAGTGAATTTGCAGCATCAACTGCCCGAGAGAAAGTCTCGGTACAAACTACGAACCGCCTCTGCCGGCCATCAGTGGCACCTCCACGTTCCCCAACTCTTGGCGCGCCTGACCCAAGCTCTCACCGACAAGGAGGTAGGCCAACAAAGGCTCAATCGCGACCAGCAGCAAATCATCGACATCCCAATACGGCAGATGCCCGAAACCCGGGAAAGTCGCATTGTCAGAGAGAAGAGGTCGGCCCAACGTTCAAGGTAAACGCGCGATCGTAGAAAACAACGGCCAGCGCATGCTCAATCTACTTCAGAACTCTTCCTGAAAACCGGCCTGGAATTTCGCTTGAGCAGCGCCAGAGACGGCGTCAAAAAGAAAAGAATTTCAACAGTATCTGGCTGCCAAATTCCCAACGCGACACTCTCCGTCAAAATACGAGAGACATAATACACGAAGATCGCAACCCCCAAAGCCTCAATTTCATCTCCCGTTGCCAAGGCCCGAACGACGCGCTTTCCAATGAGTGTCGCCATTGTCGTAGCGACCACAAAGAGCCCGACCATTCCCCCCTCAACGCGAATTTCACGCATAGTGTTATGGAAGTTAATCCCCGACTTGCCGGGAATATCATACATTTCCCACAGTCCTTCAGCTGTCGGATTGCCAACAGTCCAGAATGCGTCATAACCTATGCCAAAAATCGGATTGTCCTTGATAATCTTGTCGGCCGTCGCCCAGAAATAGAGACGGCCACTGAGCGCAGGAGTTTTATGAAAGGTCTGCAAAATGAGACCCGTTACACTGTCCTGTATTTCCTTCCCAAAAAAAAGGAAGATAATTGCCATACTCACAAAGACAAAAAACATTAAAAATTGAACGGAACGCCCAGACCTCCCTGCTATCAGGACAATAAAAAATACTGCCGTGGCAAATCCCAGCGCAATTATTGATCCGCTAGCCCGCGCAATAACAACAGCGTATGCACTCACCAGATAGAGGCCCGCGAAGCTTGCAAACGCCAACAAGCGTATATTAATTGACTGCTTCCGATCCCACCCCCAAATGAGCAAGCAAAGAGCAGTAATTCCGGTCAGCGCCGAGGTGTGGCCGAATATATTTTTCCCACCCCCGAGTCCGGCAAATGCCGTCTCACCCTGAGCCTCCCAAAAGACACGACCGCCAAAAATAAGGGAAAAAATTGTGTATGTGGCATAGGCTAACGCCAATCCCGTCACTGCTGCTCGACGATCTGGAGCAGCAACGATTGAAATCACCAGAACAAACGTACAAAACAGTTCAGCATCAGAGTACAAGGTTTTCCAAGGATATATCGACCACGTTGAAGACAGGAGATAATATAACGGAAGAGCGAAAATCAGCGCATTGCGTCGGAGAGCTGTAACACTCTTGCCAATATGTGCAATCACCCAAGAACTAGAGACCAAAAGAAAACCAACAATCCAAAGTCGGCTACCCATCGAGGCAAATAAGAGTTGAACCTGACATAGGTAGATCAAAAAAAACGACTGCCAAGCCTGCGACACATTAAATCGAGCAGCAGGCTCAGGCAACCTGGAGGTGTAATCACCCACCTCACTTACCGTTGAATAATGCTGATTATCCACGCTCAATTCGCACCTTCAACGTTAAGCATTTCATCGCAGATTGACGCAACATAATTGTCGAGACTGCAATGAGCAACGATCCATTCGCGGTTGGCCCTCCCCCAAGCGGAAAGAACAATCGCGTCACTGTCGTTGACCGCTTCGATTGCGCGCACCATCCCATCTGCATCGCCGGGCGGGACACGTAAACGCGGATCGATTTGCATCATATATTCAGCTATTCCGACTGTTTCAGTCGCAATCACCGGGCAGCCACAAGCCATAGCCTCGATCGCTCCGGTCACCCCGGCAGCATAATCGACTTCATTTAACGGAACGATTACAGCTTTCGCGCTGCCATAATAATTTCTGAGCGCATCATAGCTAACGCGCGGCATTGCCACAACGTTAGGCAATTGCCCCCTAGCATCGTTCGCGCTAGTTATGCCTGTTCCAAAAAACCCATGCCCAAAAATGCGCATGACGTGATTTGGCAAGCTAAAGAATGCCTCTTTCACGACATCATAGTCACGATTTTCTGCGCCGCATGCAACAAAATCGACGTCATCTAACCGCACGACAAGCTCAGGATTGAAAAAACGGTCATCAACCCAATTATAAAGTGCTCGAACACGTTCGTGCGGAAAGCCCGACAGAGCCACCATCAAGCTGGCCTGCGCCTCCGAAACAGTTATGACCCGATGAAAAACGCCGGCCCCTATCAGGCGAAAGATCTTTGCGCGCCGCCGCGTTATACGGTGCGCAAGGCAAACGAGGCGGCCTTTCCAACCGCGCAACCGGAGCAGCAGCGCCAGCGGCAGGCCGACGTCTTCACCTGTAACGTAAATCGCTTCATATCGGTGAGCAATGAGCGCTGCGTGAACAGCGGCTCCTAGATTTGGACGGCCTGCAAATAGCCAGTTGAACCACGCTCCATGGATTTGGGCACCCGTGGTGAAAGAGATGCAATCTCCCTCTGTAGCCCGGGCTATTTCCACAAACTCAATGCGTGGCTCGTCCTTTCCGATCGTGCCAGCCATATAGCCGCTGAAATCGCCGCGCCCGACCACGACTGCACATTTGATCTGTCTTTTCGTCGTCATAGATCACACGTAGCCATTGGCATCAGAACCTTTGATCGATCCGCTAACCACGGGGATAACTTGCACTATCGGAAGTCATCGGAGCTTCAGCTGCGAGGCGCCGCCAACAGCGGGATGATAGAGCACCATTTTCCGCATTGCAACGTAAACACGGGCGTACCAAGTGCCGAGATGGCACAGGGTCCGCCCGGAGATTGTGAAAAAAATCCCGTGGCAGGCGCAAAATGATGCTAACTACCCTCGAATTTGACGCAATGCACAAATGTGCTGAGCAACTGCAGCACAGGAGGAGCAACGATGCCAGCCAACTCCGTTCATAACGAAGTTTATGCTTCGACTGCAAAAAATGCACGGCTTGCTGGGGCGCCTTTCCTTCGCCGCGCGAGCGGCAGAAGTGGTGGCCTCCTCACCTCTGACAACAATGCGCAACAGGGAATTTGCGCGCAGGGTATGGTAAATTGGTGACTATGGAAACTGCCCTCCCTCCTCGCGTATCGATAGTTATCGCTAACTATAACGGCGAGCGGTATCTTGCTGCAGCAGTTAAATCGGCGCTGCAACAGTCGATATCGGACATAGAAATCCTGATTGCCGACGACCTTTCAAACGACGGCAGTCCAGCCATCGCTTTGGCATTGGCGGCCAATGATCCACGCGTTCACTTCATCGCATCAACCCGCAACAGTGGCCCTGCAGGAGCACGAAACCGTGCAATCGCCCAGGCCCGAGGCGATTGGATTGCCATTTTTGACAATGACGATTTGATGCACCCCCTGCGGATCGAGACCCTGATTGAAGCCGCAGATCGGTATTGCGCGGATATTGTAAGCGACGACCTGCTGGTGTTTGACAATCAGCTTGGATCTGAAGCCAAACGCTTTTTAGAACATCCTGAGGCCGATGGCCCGTTCGAACTCACACCACTTCGCTATTTTTCTCAAACTGTAATGTACGGGAAAAAGCCAAATCTGGGCTTTCTCAAACCGATCATTCGCCACAGCGCACTAAAAGCCGCCCGCCTTCGCTATGACGAGCGATTGCGTATCGCCGAGGATGACGACTTGATCATTCGCGCACTGGCTGCCGGGTTGCGGTACTGGGTTATTCCAACACTTACTTATTTTTATCGTAAGCATGCCCAATCGATATCACATCGAACTTCTATTGCCGATTTGGAGGCCATGGTAGCAGCTTCGAGCCGAATTGACCGACTATTCCCGAGCGCAGATGCCGCTACCCGGCGAGCGATTGCGCAACGCAGCGCCGCCACTCAAGATGCCGCAGCCTTCGAGCATTTTCTCGATGCGGCGAGGAAGCGTGATGCGCTGACCGCGGTTCGTGTTCTATGGACTCGCAAATCAGCAGCACAACTTCTGCGCTTGCCACTTGCGGCAAGGTTCAGGCGCCTCAAACCTCGCCCTCAACTGTCAACCAAGCAATTTGGACGACATGTACTGATAGTCAGCCGGCAGCGCATTGTAGGAAGAACCAACGGAAGTTCAACCTATCTTCTTGATATTGCTAGTGCAATCCGTGAAGCTGGAATGTTACCCCACCTATTGCAACCTTCCCCCTCGATCACGGGTCGACGCCCGATATTACGACTTGGCAATGATCTCTCCATCTTCGAGACTCACCGAATACGCGGTGTCTGGAAGTGGGGTTCATTTGTCGTGTCGCGTGACTTTCGTGTTTGGAAAGATGCCTCACAAGCTATTATTGCGCGCATCGCCAAACGGTTTGGCATCCGACTGTCACTTCCGGACACCCCCTATCCTCACACGATAACTGTCCCCTGGAATGACGACGATAGATTGTTCGTTGCACAGCAAGGCCGTCAACACGCCGATGCCATTCTAATCGACTATGTCTTCCAAGCCGAAGCAATTCCTATGCTGATGCGGCCCGAAGCACAGAGTGCGATCGTCATGCATGATCTGTTCGTCCAGCGCGCCAACAGCTTTGGTAGCGCTGCAAATCGCGATTCCGTCGATATTATCGATGAAAATCAGGAAGCCAGGCTTATGAGCCGAGCCGACGCGGTGGTCGCGATCCAATCCCAGGAGGCCGAGTGGGTTGCAAGGCACGTGCCGACAGTCAGTGTTTTTACCGCTCCGATGGCTGCTCATCCAGTACCCGTTGCGCAGCCTGGTGACGATCGCACGGTTTTGTTTGTAGGAAGCAACACTTCACCGAACGTGATTGCAATCGAATGGATCCTCGAATCGCTCTGGGAACGTGTACGCTCAGCCATTCCGGATGCTCAGTTGATTATCGCCGGCTCAGTCTCCGCGGCATTCTCAAGCGTGACGACACCGGGAATCAAGTTCTGCGGCGTGGTCCCTGATCTGGAACCTCTCTATCGTCAGGCCGGGGTTGTGATTTCACCTCTGACTGTCGGTTCGGGACTGAAGATCAAGCTAATCGACGCAATCGCACGGGGTAAGGCAATAGTCGCCACGTCCGTGACACTTCAGGGCGTGGAAGCCGAGATTGGTTCGTCGGTGATTTGTACAAATGACGATGCCACCTTTGCCAACGCCATCATAACCTTGCTAAAAGATCCAGCGGAACGTTTAAAGCGTGCCGAATTGGCACTTGAGGTAGCAAGAACTGACTTTTCACCTCAACGCTGTTATGGTGCGGTAACCGACTGGCTCGCGGGCTCACCCAAACTCAATGAGCCGCTTTCGTAGTTAACGGCTTCATGCTAATCTGCCGGGCGGCAGCTATTGGCGATTTGGATGATTGGAAACGAAGATGGCCAAAGACGTCATTGTATTAGAATTCAATGAATTGACCCCTTCTGTGGTCGATCGCCTCATCGCATTGGGCAAGCTGCCCAATTTTGCCAAGCTTCGCAGTCAGTCGATTGTAGCTATAACCGATGCAGAGGAAGCGCCACCTGCGCTGGAGCCCTGGATTCAGTGGGTGACCGTTCACACAGGCCTTTCCTATGCAGAGCATAAGGTGTTTGATCTTGGCGACGGCCCCAGGCTGAAAGAGCCTCGAATTTGGGACATGGTGTCGGACGCTGGTCGGAAGGCTTGGATTTGCGGCAGCATGAATGCAGCGGTCCAAGGCGGCTCGTTCAATGGCATGGTCCTTCCGGATCCGTGGGCCACCGACATCAAGCCGCAACCGGCAGGGCTCTTCGATCCCTATCTCGATGTGGTACGCACTTATGTGCAGGAATACACAACGAACCGCCCAGGCGTCAGCAAAAGCAAGATGCTTCGCTTCATGCGCTTCATGGCAGGAAACGGCTTGTCCTCTCGCACGATGCTTGAGACGATACGCCAGCTTGTTGGCGAACTGAGCAAGCCGATCCATTGGCGCCGCGCAACAATCCTCGATCGTTTGCAGTGGGATATCTTTCGCAGATTCTATCGCACCGAACGCCCTGCACTATCGACATTTTTTCTGAACAGCACCGCGCATTTTCAACATTATTTCTGGCGCAATTTCGAGCCTCAGGCGTTTTCTGTCAATTCGGATGCTGAGACGCAGAAAAAATATGCAGAGGCGATCCCTTACGGCTACCAGAAGATGGATGAGATCATCGGCGAAGCCAGGGCACTTGCAGGGCCTGAGACGAGCATTGTGCTTTGCACAGCATTGAGCCAACAGCCGATGCTTGACCATGAAGATATTGGCGGCAAGCAGATCTTCAAAATGCACAACCAGGATAAGCTCTTCGCTTTTGCCGGGGTCCCCGAAGGCTATACCTATGCCCCTGTCATGGCAGAGCAATTTCATCTCATCTACGACACTGAAGCGGAAGCACAAAAAGCAGTCGAGAGACTTCGTGGCGTCAAGCTGCCCGACGGCACGTCGGTGATGATGGCTCGTTGCGAGGGCTCCAGGGTGTTTTCGGGCTGCGATCTCGTGACCCATCCCGCGGCAAGCGCGAAGATCACATCCACTGCGTCAAATGAAACGCCTGCGTTTGACGCAATGTTTTATCCGGTAGAGGCCGTCAGAAGCGGTATGCATCATGCCGATGGAATGCTTTGGATTTGCACTCCTGAGCATATGCATACCGTCGTAGAGAGGCGCGTGTCACTGCGGGAAATCGCACCAACCCTGCTTACGCTCGCAGATATTCCCGTAGGCAACAGTTTCGCCCTCCCGCCTATGCCTGAGCTCGAATGGGTCAATCCTGCCATCTCCCAAGCAGCCTGAAATCCGGTTTTTTCGGAAGGATTGTCAGTATTTTCTGCCGCCTAGAGATAAACCCGAAGGCATCCGGATGAGCCAAACCATCCCGGATCGCCTTCGGCTCTTGGAAAGAGAGCGAGTGTTTTACGAAACTAGCAAGTAATTGTTATAATGTGAAATCTCTCGCCAACTGTCTTCAGCTAGCTCAGGGCATGAAACGGGGTAATTCGATTGTCAGCTGAACAGCCTTTCACGCCGGAAAGCCACTTGCCAATCAACTGGCGCCTAGCTGCGAACGGGGTTTCGCCTGGCGATGAAATGCAAGCAATCTTCGGCCAGTTCTCATCGAAGGGAGCAATGTCATCGGCAGTTGAACAAGAGGTCGAGATCCCAACCGCGCAAATTGCAGAAAAATTCCAAATTCTTGCAAGTTCACTACAGGTTCGCCGCCCCTCCCCCCGGCCATGGAAAATTGCATTAGCAACGGCTATTCTCACGGCCGCCATGCTTATTTCAGCAATATTCTGGTATAAGCATCAGGAAAACAATATAAAACCTCTAGGAACGCCCCTTGTACATGTTAACAACAATCACAAAATCAGTCATATGTGTCAAACCAATGGTGCCTTAGACGTCAGTTGCACTGCAATTAAAAGCCCGGGCGGCAACCAGGGTCAACACTCTACAAAAAATGAACTCCCTTTCCCAGATTCTCTATCATCACCTCTTGATATGAGGAAGAGAGCGACAACGCCGCTATCCCTGGACATCAATGATAATCTGGCCTCCGGCTCGAAATGCGCTGGCGCAACCAATAGGAACTCTTTCCATTGCAAATCCAATGCAATTCTGGTCGCTGATCATGAATTAAGCGATGCTTACGCAACAGCAATTCACGAGAACGTATCAAGAGAGGTTCTTGCTAGTTACTCTCAGCGCTGGTCGGATCTGCGCGAGCATGCAAGCGAAGATCCTGCGGGCACGATTGAGGCCTACAAAACTATGGCAGCCGAACTCAGAGCACGCACGACGCCAATAGGTCAACATTGAGATGAACATTCAATCAAATTCGCACAGCCTTGATTTTTCAGAAATCGACAAGCCAATTCCGCGCGATGCGAATACCGACGGTCGCTTAATCTATGCGATAGGTGATATACATGGATGCTACAGCCAGTTAAAATCTCTCCTGAAGATTGTTACTAACGATGCCACGCAGCGCGCCAATGGCAGGACCCCTCTTTTAATATTCTGCGGTGATTATATTGATCGAGGCCCCCACTCATCTCAAGTGATCGACTCGCTTTGCTGGTTGAAGCGCCACCGCCCCTTTGATCTGCACTTCCTAAAGGGAAACCATGAGGCGATCCTGCTGCGTTACCTATACAATCCAAGCGATTCCTTATCCTGGATCCGCTTTGGAGGTCGAGAAACCCTGTCTTCTTATGGCGTTCGCCCCCCGGACGTGAACGCCCCGCTTATTGACCACGTCAGAGCGCGAGACGATTTGATGACACAGCTTCCCGTCTCTCACCTGCTATTTCTTGAAAACCTCGAGCTATCTGTAACGATTGGTGACTATACATTTGTGCATGCTGGCATCAAACCGGGGGTCCCGCTTGATAAGCAAGTCGAATCTGACGTTCTCTGGATCAGAGAGGAATTTCTTAATTATAATAGCCAACACGAAAAAATAATTGTTCATGGACATACTTGGTTTGACGAATATCCAGTCATTGAGCCGAATCGGATCGGTATTGACACAGGCACTTATGAAACAGGTGTACTTTCAGCTCTCCGCCTTGAAGACGGAGAGATTGAGGTATTGCATGCACGTTGAGGAAAATGGAAATTCAATTGTTAAATCTCATAAAAATCTCGGATTTTCCATTTCAATTGCACCTTTAGCGGCAGTCGCATAATCCTCTTCGAAGGAATTAAGGATCGCAAATATGTTCCAACGAATAAAGTGCCTGCTGGGATTTCACCTTTCACCACATCCATATTATCGTTGGAAACAGGATGGGCTAGAAGTCGGAAGCTGCCTGGCATGTCGAAAATTGGTGGGCCGGATGGGGCGAGGTGAACGTTGGCGGCGGCTGTAAATGTTGCGGACACCTCATTCGGCTTCAAGGCAGCACCTCGTTTTCTGGCGATTGCCTCCCTTTATTGAATTGGTTATGCTCAGGTGATGCACAAAAAGTTTGATCAGAAGGCCTGGTTGATGGCTCTAGGAGCCCTCCTAACCGTGGCGTCGGCTGGTTCAGCTCTCGCAGATGGCTGCCGCGACAATCGCGGTCGGCTTATTTACTGCCCTGATTCGAACACCGAAAATGAGCCTTGCATTGACAAACGAGGTTTCGAAGTTTCCTGCGGCTTGCCCGGGGCCAATCGCAAAAACTCGATGCCCCACAAAGTTGAGCGCACCTCTACTTTAGAACGAATGTCAACGAATGTTACGAAACGCAACGTAGTAGCAAGCGTTCGCACGCCGATCGAACCTGAAGCACTTCAAAGCACTGCCAAACGCAGAGCATCGGCTAAGAACAAGAACTCAAAATCTGCGGAAACCAATAAATTATCTTCCCAGTAAATGCCAGATCAGGCGTTTTATAAAACGAAGGTAAAGGCCACCCCTTCCGCCTCTAAATATCAAACAGCGCTTCAAAGAAACTTTATAAACTTAGCCTTATATTTTTCTCTTAAATCATATCAAGCAAAGCGCTGTCGCTATACCAATCGCGCTCGACGATGCACCTCTCTCGATCACGCTTCACGTCCTCCAGATAGGCAAAGCAGAAGCGCCGGCCTTTAAGTCACTGAAACATCGGGCACACTAAGACCTGATCCGGCCGCAATGCATAAATCCTCAAGCGTGACCTCAATCAAATCCCGACGCATGGTGACCAAAGCCCATGTGAAAATGGTCCTTATGTTCACTGCCCAAAGGCATGTTTTCAAAGTACCTTGCTGGCACAAAGGGCGGGAATCCGATCAAAAATAATTCCCGCCAAGGATGGCGAAATATGCTAGCCCCTTGTTAACTTTGATATAGGACGCGAGCCCGTTCGACCGCAGTGGTAGCTTGAGGAATAACAATGTCGATCAAAACCATTCCTGAAGATGTTGAAACTGCTGCCGCGGAAATTGATCCGGGCGAATCTGAAAGTTTCTCCCACCGAGCCATGGGCGGTGCCCTTATGCTTGGATCCGCTCAAGCAGTGAAGTTTGCCTGCCAGCTCGCCTCAACAGTGATCCTATCGCGCTTACTTGCCCCGACAGATTTTGGCTTATTTGCAATGTTGATGCCGCTTGTCTGGTTCGTGATGATGATTCAGGATTTTGGATTATCCAATGCCGTTATCACTGTTCCGGATGTATCCAAATCGCATGAGACAACACTTTTTCTGATCAATATCGGCCTATCGGTCTTTCTTGCAGGAACATTAGCTGCTGCATCGCCGCTAATAGGGGTATTTTACGGGACAACAGCTGTTGTAAATCTGGCAGTGGTACTCTCAGGAACCATCGTTCTTTCCGGACTTTCGACTTTGCAATTTGCCATCCTTACGCGCGACCTACGGTTCGGAGCGATGACAATCGCAGAGATCGGTGGCGCAGTTGGAGGCCTCCTAGCCTCGATCATTGTGGCCATCATGCACCCCAGTTCCTGGGCGCTCGTTGCATCAGTGATCGGCAATATGTCAGTAGGGCTCATCTGCGGCTGGGGTGCTACACGTTGGACGCCCGGACGCCCCGCGAGGCTTTCGGAGGTCAAGCATCTACTTGCATTTGGCGGCGGGATAGCGAGCGCAAATATCTCCAATTACATTGCTCGTAATGCTGATAATATCCTGATTGGCAGGTATCTGGGGGCCCAGCCCCTTGGTTTTTACGATCGAGCCTATAAGCTCCTTCTATTCCCGTTGATGCAAATTGTAAGTCCGTTGTCACGTACAGTCGTGCCCATTCTTTCTCGCCTGGCGAACGATGGACCGCGCTATAAGGCAGCATATCGACGAGCCTCCAACCAAATTATGCTCATTGCCATACCCGGAATGGCAGTTCTCGTGGTGATGGCCGATGAGTTAATTCCGCTTGCTATGGGGAGGCAATGGTCAAGTGTCGTCCCTATCTTCCGCTGGCTTGGTCTGGCAGGGATGTATATGCCGCTAAGTCAAACTCTTCCTTGGCTCCTGGTTAGTCAACAACGCACACGCGAACTCTCTACTGTTATGGCAATGCACACGGCGGTATGCGTTATTGCATTCGTTGTCGGATTACAGTTTCAGGTCACCGGCGTCGCAGCATCTTTCGCGCTTACCGATCTTTTTGTTGGATTGCCTTTGATGATCCTATACGTTGGTCGATCTGGTCCAATCTCAGCGTGGGATCTCGTCAAACTGGCCGCTCCACATGTGATTTCCGCCAGTTTGACCGTCATAGGGTTGCTTGTGTTTCGTCATTTCGTTTCGCTTCCCAATCTTCCAAAATTAATCGCAGCCGGGTTCTTTGGTTATGCAATTGCCTGGACTGTATTGGCCCTCCTCCCTGGCGGGCGCGAGACCATCAACCAATTCATAGCACTGGTCAGTCGCGCAACCGGAGGACGCTTGGCTTGGCTGAGCGTTGCATCTTGATCAGAGTCAATTTGACGGGCCGCTTTCGTAGTTAACGGCTTCATGCTAATCTGCCGGGCGGCAGCTATTGGCGATTTGGATGATTGGAAACGAAGATGGCCAAAGACGTCATTGTATTAGAATTCAATGAATTGACCCCTTCTGTGGTCGATCGCCTCATCGCATTGGGCAAGCTGCCCAATTTTGCCAAGCTTCGCAGTCAGTCGATTGTAGCTATAACCGATGCAGAGGAAGCGCCACCTGCGCTGGAGCCCTGGATTCAGTGGGTGACCGTTCACACAGGCCTTTCCTATGCAGAGCATAAGGTGTTTGATCTTGGCGACGGCCCCAGGCTGAAAGAGCCTCGAATTTGGGACATGGTGTCGGACGCTGGTCGGAAGGCTTGGATTTGCGGCAGCATGAATGCAGCGGTCCAAGGCGGCTCGTTCAATGGCATGGTCCTTCCGGATCCGTGGGCCACCGACATCAAGCCGCAACCGGCAGGGCTCTTCGATCCCTATCTCGATGTGGTACGCACTTATGTGCAGGAATACACAACGAACCGCCCAGGCGTCAGCAAAAGCAAGATGCTTCGCTTCATGCGCTTCATGGCAGGAAACGGCTTGTCCTCTCGCACGATGCTTGAGACGATACGCCAGCTTGTTGGCGAACTGAGCAAGCCGATCCATTGGCGCCGCGCAACAATCCTCGATCGTTTGCAGTGGGATATCTTTCGCAGATTCTATCGCACCGAACGCCCTGCACTATCGACATTTTTTCTGAACAGCACCGCGCATTTTCAACATTATTTCTGGCGCAATTTCGAGCCTCAGGCGTTTTCTGTCAATTCGGATGCTGAGACGCAGAAAAAATATGCAGAGGCGATCCCTTACGGCTACCAGAAGATGGATGAGATCATCGGCGAAGCCAGGGCACTTGCAGGGCCTGAGACGAGCATTGTGCTTTGCACAGCATTGAGCCAACAGCCGATGCTTGACCATGAAGATATTGGCGGCAAGCAGATCTTCAAAATGCACAACCAGGATAAGCTCTTCGCTTTTGCCGGGGTCCCCGAAGGCTATACCTATGCCCCTGTCATGGCAGAGCAATTTCATCTCATCTACGACACTGAAGCGGAAGCACAAAAAGCAGTCGAGAGACTTCGTGGCGTCAAGCTGCCCGACGGCACGTCGGTGATGATGGCTCGTTGCGAGGGCTCCAGGGTGTTTTCGGGCTGCGATCTCGTGACCCATCCCGCGGCAAGCGCGAAGATCACATCCACTGCGTCAAATGAAACGCCTGCGTTTGACGCAATGTTTTATCCGGTAGAGGCCGTCAGAAGCGGTATGCATCATGCCGATGGAATGCTTTGGATTTGCACTCCTGAGCATATGCATACCGTCGTAGAGAGGCGCGTGTCACTGCGGGAAATCGCACCAACCCTGCTTACGCTCGCAGATATTCCCGTAGGCAACAGTTTCGCCCTCCCGCCTATGCCTGAGCTCGAATGGGTCAATCCTGCCATCTCCCAAGCAGCCTGAAATCCGGTTTTTTCGGAAACGGCACATAATAAACGCAAGCGATGTTCTGGAGTGATTTTGGAAGCTCTTCCGGTCAAGGCACACTGAGAATCCGCTGTCTGACTGAGGCGTCCCGGCGCTTCACGCGTTGCTGGACCCACGAGCCATTTTGCCAGCCCTCGTAGCCGAGCATTGGGCCTTGGAGACGCTCAGGTTCATCGTCCTGAGGTGCAACCCCGGCAGTCCCTCGATCATAACGAGAAACTTGGGGTTGAATATGACGGCCCGGACGCCTGCACAAGCGCGTCGAGCCTTCGCGCAGGGCGACACCATCCTGCCCCACGCGCTCGTGCAGGCGTCCGGTTTCCCAAAGATGAGTGGGGTCGGAAATTGTTGTAATCGTAGCGCCAGATCGCCAGCTTTCAGCGGGCATCGGACAGCCTGTCGAACAATTTCTCGTTAAGCAGTTCATCGCGCAGCGAGCCGTTGAAGGATTCGATGAACCCGTTCTGCTGCGGCTTGCCGGGGTCGATAAATGCGATTCGACCTTGTGCTTGCCCGCCCATTCCAGGATCGCCCGACTGGTAAATTCGGTGCCATTGTCGCTAACAATGCATACCGGTTTGCCATGGAGGCGCACTAGCGTATCGAGTTCGCGGGCCACGCGAGCGCCCTTGATGCTGGTGTCGCCCACCAGGCCCAGGTTTTCCCGAGAGAAATCATCATTGATCCATCATTGATCGCCAAAATCCTGAACCTGCGTGTGAGTGCTGGTCGTAATCTCCCCAAATGTGCTGGTTGAAAATTCCCCAGTTTGAGGACTGCGCCTGATGGGAATGGGGGCATGCCCCCATTCCCATCAGGCGGCACATTTATCCCTGCTGATGCCGAAGGAAGGGCGCGCAGGTGATAGGACTGAGGGAGGTCGTTTTGATCCAGGAACTCAAGAGGCAGGGGCTGAGTATCAGCGCCATTGCGCGCCAAACCGGGCTTGATCGCAAGACGGTGAAGAAATATCTGGCCAGCGGGCTGGAGGCACCAGCCTATACCCCGCGCAAGCCGGCCATCAGCGCGGTAGAACCCCACCGCCATTATCTGCTGGAGCGGATGACCGCTTATCCTGGCCTGTCGTCACGCAGACTGCATCGCGAGATCCGCGACATGGGCTACAAGGGGGCTTATTCGTCGCTGACGGAATACCTGCGCCAGATCCGTCCGCCAGTGCCCAGGACCTATGAGCGGCGCTTCGAGACAGGCGCCGGCGTCCAGGCTCAGGTCGACTTTGCGGAATTCCAGACGGTCTTCACCAGTGAACCGGGCGTTGTGCGTAAGGTCTGGCTGTTTAGCATGGTGCTGGGACACAGCCGTTGGCTATGGGGGCGGTTCTGCCCGAACCAGGGGCTGGAAACGGTGATGCGCTGTCACATCGCTGCCTTCGAGGCGATGGCGGGCTGCTGCACGGAGATTCTCTATGACCGCATGAAGACTGCCGTCATCGGCGAGGATGGCGCGGGCGTGGTGACCTACAATGCCTCGCTGGTAGCGCTGCTGGCCCATTATGGCAGCGCGCCCAAGGCCTGCCAGCCCTATCGGGCCAAGACCAAGGGCAAAGTCGAGAGGCCCTTCCGCTACATCCGTCAGGATTTCTTCCTCGGCCGCAGTTTCCACGACCTCGATGATCTCAACGCCCAGTTCGATGTCTGGCGCGCGGACATCGCCAACGTCAGGCAGCATGCCACCACAGGACGGATCGTGCGCGAGCATTTCGAGGAGGAGCAGCCTCATCTGCGTGCCCTGCCGACCATGCGTTACGATGCGGTCCTGACCGTCGAACGGCGGATCAGCTGCGAGGGGCTGGTGGCGGTGGCCGGCAATTATTACAGCGTGCCCGACACCGCCCGCCGCCGCGTGGTTGAGGTCCAGCACCATACCCATGAGGTCCGGATCTTCGAGGAGGGGCAACTCATCGCCCGGCATCCCGTGTTGGAAGGCAAAAACCGCAAGCGGATCGAGCCAGGCCATCGCAAGGCCCCGCCGGTGAAACGCGCCGAGATGTTGCCTGCGACACCGGCGATGCCGATGCTCCAGCGCCCTCTGGCCTTTTACGGTGCGGTGGGTGAACGCCTGGCCAGCCTCAATACCAAAGGTGCCGCATGATGTCGGTTACCGAACGCATCCGGCAAAGCCTGCTGGCCCTGCATATGGCTCGCGCGCTCGAAACGCTCGATCACACGCTGGGCAGGCTGGAAAAGGGCGAGATCAGCGCCATCGAGGCCATCGACGATCTGCTGGCCGAGGAGCTGAACCTGCGTGAGGGGCGGCGCATCGGAGTGGCGCTGCGCACCGCCCGCCTCATGCCGATCAAGACCATCGAGAGCTTCGACTTCTCCTTCCAGCCCTCGCTCGATCGGCATCGCATCACCGCGCTGGCCCAGCTCGAGTTCATCAACCGGGCCGAGGTGCTGCATTTTCTCGGGCCACCCGGCACCGGAAAATCCCACCTGGCCACCGCCATCGGCGTGGCCGCCGTCAGGGCCGGGCGCAGCGTTTATCGCTGTTCGCTGGCCGAGCTGATCGAGGCGCTCACCAAGGCCGAGCGCGAGAGCCGCCTGGTCGAGAAAATCCGCTTCTACGCTCGCGCCTCGCTGCTGATCGTCGATGAGATCGGCTACCTTCCCATCACGCCGGGCGGGGCCAACCTCTTCTTCCAGCTCGTCAATGCCCGCTATGAAAAGGGCGCCATGATCCTGACGTCCAACCGCGGCTTTGCCGAATGGGGCGAGGTCTTTGGCGACCCTGTCGTCGCCACCGCGCTGCTCGATCGGCTGCTTCACCATGCCGTCGTCGTTCAGATCGAGGGGGCGAGCTATCGCCTGCGCCAGCATGCCGATCTGATCCCAGAGCACGCACGGGCTCACGCAAATCTGATGCCGCCGCCTGCACCAAGACGCCGTGGCAGGCCGCCAAAACATGGAGCCATCGATCATCTCAATGGCTGATCACCATATCCGCGCTGGGGAATTTTGCGCCAGCACATGTGGGGAAATTTAAAACAGCATTTACACCTGCGTGAGGTACCGAATGTATCGCACACAAAATCCATCGACCAGCGCGCGCCCGGCGTCAGCGGCTCAGGCATCGGCCTGCGGCTGCCACGCGCTCGTTTAGCTTCGCTCGCCTTCGGCTCCGGCCACGACGGCGGCGAACCGACAATCCCTCCTCCCGATACAGCCGGTAGAGCTTCTTGTGGTTCATGATCATCCCTTGCCGTTCCAGCATGATGCCAATCCGTCGACAGCCAAAGCGACGGCGCTGGCCCGCGACCTCACGCATCGCAGTCCGGATGGCTCCGTGGTCCGGCGGGCGTTCGCGTCGGACTGTTTTAGGGTCGACACCGATCAGGACGCAGGCCCAGCGCTGGGAAATGGCACAGCTTTCCAGCACCTTGAGCACCGCGTCTCGCCACTCGCCTGATGTTGTCAGGCTTTTCCCAACAGATCCTTCAGGATCACATTGTCGAGCATGCTGCCGACCAGCAACCGCTTGAGCTTGCCGTTCTCCTCCTCAAGCTGGCGGAGCAGGCGGACATCGGACACTTCCAACCCGCCATACTTACCCTTCAGCTTGCAAAACGTCGCCGTGCTCAGTCCATGCTTCCGATAAATCTCGACCGTCGGCAGCCCGGACTCCTGCTCCTTGATCATCCCGATGATCGGCGCCTCGGTAAAACGGCTCTTCCTCAAGCGCCTGCTCCTTCTCGTGGACAGACTCTCACATCAGAAAGAGAGATCTCTCGGGGGCCACCTCACAAGTACAATCAACCAAACAATTTCCGCTTAAAGCCCCTAAAAAATAGGTACAGTCCTTTAAGCTTCAAATAAACATAAAAAGACGCCTGCCCCACGACACCTTGTCTTACGAGCGGCATTTTTTGGAGAGAATAGTGCGGCGGAAGAAATTTTTGGTAAACTACGCCGCCAAGGGCATTGTAAACCAAAAATATACTTCTCTCATTTTCAACTATTCTATGAGGATATTTATCCAAAATGGATTCAATCGCCAATGTATACGGCACAGGCCCGGTGGTATTTAGAACCGATACCTTTCCGGTTCCATCTCTCCAAGGGTTATATGCATCGATCTTCGCAAGAACCTTCTCAATTACGGCACGTAAAAAGGGGTGCCCCTGAGCACCGATCACATGCCATTGCTGGAATTCTCCATTCTCACGGTGACTGAGTTGCTCATGAAGGCCATATTCTTCAAATTCGGTACCAGGTGTATGGTCCCACGAACTAAGAATAAATCGATCATCGTCAGTTATGATCTCGTCGAGCGGCTTTGTGAAAGTGCTTTTGATATCGATATAGATGCCCCCCATTTTGTAAATGAGGAGGTACCGCCAAAAATCGATCCTCGCGGCGCCATACCGTTCATCGATACGATGGAACTGCCGCAGCATCTCATCACCGAAGTGATCTTGGATGAAATTCGCGATATCACTATGATCGTAAAGCCTATGCTCCCAAGTTGGATTATCATTACGCAGCTTATCGACCAGCATGCGCATCGCCGGCGGCAAATCTTTAGTTGGAAAAGCTTGATGAAGAATACGCGGAATTCGCGGGCTCATCGGAATTATAGGAATGTCTAGCATTGCCAACAAAGCCCCCAATAGCAGTAATATCGGCGAAAACGTTCAAACTAAAAATGAATTCAAAATCCTATCTGAATTAGCGGCAGATATACAGAAAGTCAACAAACCAGCGACGCAAGATGCTCCCCAAGCCTTGAACCGAGATTCAACTTCCAAACCCAACAAATCATAAATTGAGAAATTTCCGAAAATCGCCTACTTAATCCTCATCCAAATTCCCTCAAGACGCTCCGATAATTGCATCTCTAGAAAAACAGTCAAAATATCTAAACACTTTAACCTATTCATCAATCGCAATATATTTAAAATCATTCAGCCGAGGCGAAAAGCTCTAATCCAGCTCTCTTTTTATAGAAGAGTGAGCACCTCATCTTCGCGACTGGCGCATCCACCGGCATATTTAAAGGATTAACTTTTTCCACCCTATCAATTTCCAAAGAAGGCTTCCACGCCACCTTCGCTGCAGAGACATAAAAGAGCCAAAAATCCATCTCGACTCCGTTCCAAGTCTCGTCAAATCTTGCAACGAAACCGCATTTTTCAAATTCCGAAAGACCAATTTCTTCTTTGAGTTCTCGCATGATTGCTTTCCGAGGATGCTCACTTCCCGAGAAATTGCCGCCTGGCAAATGCCAACCTTTTCGATATCTGTGATGCACAATGAATATATTTCCCGCACAATCCACTACGATTGCTTGGACAACTCTTTTTTTAATGCCAAATATCTTTCGAATTTTATCGGACAATAATATATAGCCGTTACCCAATTTGGACACGAATTTTACTATTTCATCTACAATCATAGACCACTCGCCAAATCCACTGCTGATTCACACAAGGGTCCGCTTTGGACGGAAATTACAGATCACCATCCGACACGCTAGGCGGCTAGAATCGTTTCATTGCGAAATATAAATCTGCTTGATCGGTGATTGACCAATGATCTTATATCACACAGTGGGCACGCTCCTCCAAAGCCCCATAGATCAGCAACGCCGCGCAACAAAGCTATCGACGATCACCTGATCCAAAGGATCGCGAAGCTTCCTACTTAATTCGGGCCGCCATCCTATGCATTTATTTAAAAGGCTTTTGGTCGAATAGTGATCCTGAATGCCAAAGATCAGGTCAGGCGCAAAGATCTATCCCCATCATCAGATCATCTTCGTCGCTCCGAGGCAGGCTCAGCCAGAGGAAACCTTCTCCTGCGCCACTCCTTCGATCAACTCACCCCTCGCCCGCATTATATATCTAGCAGGAGTCCTGCGCTTTCAATACAGCTGGAATCGTGCCCAGCACGATCTTGCCGTAAAGGCGCATCGAGCGACGCTGCACATAGGCCACATCGAGTGCAACGCGGCGGCGATAACTCACGCTGCTACGACCCGACACCTGCCACAATCCAGTAATACCCGGACGCACGCTGGAATATGACACAATCCAACGACCATAGCGCGGCACCTCTGCAAGGGTGATTGGACGAGGACCAACAAGGCTCATATCGCCTCGCAAGACATTAAATAGCTGCGGTAACTCATCAAGACTCGACTTACGAAGAAACTTTCCAAGCTTCGTAATCCTGGGGTCATCTTCGAGTTTCTGATTTTGCTCCCATGCCAAACGTTTCACAGGATCGGCGGCCAAAACCGCAATTAGTGCCTGCTCTGCATTACAAATCATGCTTCTAAATTTTATGCAGGGAAATGATTTGCCAAAGCGGCCAACCCGCATGTGAAAGAAAAGCACCGGGCCAGGGTCTATAATATAGACCGCTACAGCGATAAGAATCATGACTGGCGCAATGATCACCAGGAGGATGGACGCAAGAACAATGTCAGCGACGCGTATCCATCGATCGCAATCCATGTCCACGCTGCTGGCGCCGTCCTGACCCGAAGCAGGGATAGCATCCAGATGATGCAACCACGCAGCCTGGTGCTCAAACGCTCCAGCGCCACTTGATCCATGGTTTAAAAACAACATGTTATACCCCTATAGAGTTTGGTGGACAACGCCTTGCCATTCCCGATTCTCATCCTTAATCCGAAATTTAGCATGAATTGATGCATCGCAAAATTAAAACTTCCGCACTTAAATTTTATACAACAGCAATGAAGGCGCCCTGTCCCAAAATGCTACATAGAAAAATCAGGAACTTAAAAATACACTTCGACAGGATTATGATTAAATATTTATATTTTTATGCATGCATTACTAAATTGCAATGACGCATTTAACTTAATGAAGTAATTTTCGGTCAGATTTTTCTAATATTTTTTGATTTTTCGGCTATCTGTGAAATATTATTTACGCGTAAATTTTCTCTATACAGTAAAAACCCTTCCGGAGATTTTTAGGCTTGCTGCATCTGCGAGAAGTAGGAATACTTACTTTCCCTTTGCATCGCAGCATTTGATCTAACAAAGATGAATTGGCAAAGTTCCAGCAAAACAATGCACGGCATTCCTATGAGCGGAAGCACATTTCCGCAGTCATTTGAAATTATTCTTTTGAACGATTAAAAAATCTGTATTGTATGTTAATTAACTTTACACAACTTTCCTGAAGCCTCTTCCTTATGGATACTTACAACGGTTGCAGAGCAGAGCGGCCACGGCAGTAGCAAAAAGGCCACAGTCGCGGTCGCATCCATGTGCGAGCCTCAATGACTGTCTTAATCTACCTCAGACCCTCATATTTATTCGTTTTTGATGGCCTTATGGGAGAAAAAATCAATATGCCTCGCCACCCTGGTTGGCGTGAGCCGGCCCCCCCCTCATTTCATGTAAAACCCAAAGTGAATATGCACCTGGAGCCGCCTAATTTCGCCTACACCGCCCGCAACCCCTCCGCCCTTCACTTCTATTTCCTTAGGACCGAGGTAAAATCACTTGCCTTGCCAGCCCGCATCCGATTTAACACGTAATACACATTCATATGGTAGCAAGGCTCCATGACCAAATCATCATCAGTCAAACCCGTACGCAAAGCCGTTTTCCCCGTCGCAGGTCTGGGCACACGCTTTCTTCCAGCCACCAAAGCTATACCAAAGGAAATGCTCCCCATTATCGACCGGCCTCTCATCCAATATGCGGTGGATGAGGCTCGTGAAGCGGGTATAGATCAGTTGATCTTCGTCACCGGACGAGGCAAGACTGCTATAGTCGAGCACTTTGATACGGCTTTCGAACTCGAAGCCACTATGTCAGGACGCGGCAAGTCCCTGACTCCGCTGGAGCCGTCACGCGTCCAGCCAGGCAATTTGGTTACGGTACGACAGCAAGTTCCCCTCGGCCTAGGTCACGCCATCTGGTGCGCGCGCGCAATAATCGGCAACGATCCTTTTGCGATTTTCCTACCTGACGAACTGATGATCGGAACGCCAGGGTGCATGAAGCAGATGGTGGAGGCGTATAATCAAATCGGCGGTAACGTTGTAAGCGTCCTAGAAGTACCTAAGGAAGAAGTCTCCGCCTACGGCGTGATCTCACCCGGAGCTCGCCCAGATGGCTTCGGCGGTACCCTAACGGAAGTAACAGGGCTGGTAGAAAAACCCAGGGCCGAAGAAGCCCCGTCCAACTTGATCGTGTCTGGTCGCTATATTCTGCAGCCCGAGGTGATCGATATTCTCACCACACAGGAAAAGGGTGCAGGCGGCGAAATTCAATTGACTGATGCCATGGCGAAGTTGATTGGAAATCAACCCTTCCACGCAGTAACTTTTGGTGGCAAGCGTTTTGACTGCGGATCCAAAACCGGGTTTGTCGAAGCAACCCTAGCCTTGGCACTTAATCGACCAGACATGGCGAACGACGTTCGCGCGATGGCACGTCGGCTGCTTGAGTCCTGAACTTGTGATCTGCTGAAGCACAATGGCATCAAAGAAAAATCAGTTTAACAAGGCATCGCTGCTTCTCTTTGAGCGCTCATGGGACGGCTCCACTTCTCTTCTGAATGTTGCTACGCGCTTTTAGGGCACTTTCTTAAAGAAAAAATCTAAAACAACATTACAGTAAGGTACAATCCCAGCTCGCATGAAGCTGGAGCGCGTCCGCGTTCATCTAGCAAACCGAGCATTGGCGCTGCCGCCCCATCAGCATTGAACCGTTAGAATCGGCTGAGCCATGCCATGACCTGATCGTACAGTGGAGCAAGGCGCCATCCCGCTTACAAATATCGGTTAGGCGGAGCGGATTAATCCGAACGAAGCCTCTTCGAATGTGTATCCACTCTTTACGACAGCTGGCAGACAACCCACATATTTAGAGCTGTCAGTCCATTGGATGACGGGTCCTCCCCGTAAATCCGGGTTACCTCTTGAGGTAGGGATGCCTTCGCCATTTGAGCGATAACGTCGAACTCACCAAGAGGATTCCGCAAATTTGCCTGCAAATTCCTGGTAGAACGCACTCGATCTCCAGATCAATCTATAGTGACATTATATCTCTAATCGTGATTCAAAAGCTGGCTCGGTTTAGATATACCCTTAGCGACGGCAATCCCACAGGATCGTACGCTTAAATCAGGTTCGTGCTTATACGCTCTTCATACTTGAGAGCCAGTTTCACTTGCGTGCTTCCTTAATTGTCGCCCACGCATCATCGTCAGCGATATTCCTTTCTGGAAGGGTCGCTCTATCAACGTGTAAAATATCAAACCGACCACCAGAATAACTGGAGTTTCAACAAGGAGGAGGATTCCATAAATTTCCCCCATCGACTGCCCCTTAAAAAATGGCACAAGCTTCATTGTCATAATCTGGACCAAGGGAAGATGGATCAGATAGAACGAATAACAGGCACTACCCAAGAAAGCGATTGTCGGACTCGACAGCATGCGACGGAAAAATTGCCCCCTTATCGCCGCAAAAAAGGTCAAAAATATCATGACCATTCTACTAAATTCGACAAGTGCCACTACATTCCAATGAGAAATGAAATGTGTAATAGTTCCCAGCAGAGCCAGAAGGCTTAGAGAAAGAAAACCAATAACATCTAATAGGGTAAACGATTTAGGCATATTCTCAACGGGATTTGGATGTAGATCCGCAAGCCAAAAACCTATCCAGAAAAAGCTTATGAATTTTGGCAACGTAAAATAATATCGGCTCATTTCTCCAAAAAAGTATTGCCCGAGGAAAATCCAAGCAGTCAGCCCAATCGTTGTCAGGAATCCCGCCAGGATGTTCCGGCCCGGAGGGCGCAACCGGAAATAAGCAAAAAACAGAAATGGCGCGATTAAATAAAATTGCACCTCCAGCTCTAGTGACCATCCCGGCGGGAAACCGCGCGGCAACGCACCGAATATCAGCCCGTGAACATAGAACACACTTGCCACAAAATGGCTCGCCGCCTGATCGTTACCAGCCTTTCCCAGACTAGGGACAACTTGTATCGCGAGATTCCCGGCAATCAGGACAAGAAGATAGGGCGGCGCAATCCGGAAGATCCGTCGTTTGAAATATGTACCATAGTCCAGACGTTCATTTCGTTGCCAACGCCTCTTAAACTGTGCAGCCAAAATGTAACCGCTAATGGCAAAGAAGAGCAGAACGCCGGTCTGTGCAGCAGGAAGGAGACGTGCAGCAAAGATTTCAGTCGACGTCAGGGCGCGTGACCGGCCAACCTCAAGGACGACATGCTCCATCAGGTGCCCTAAAATGACAAATGCGATCGCGAGGAAGCGCAATCCATCGACTTCGGGGCGGTATGCACCGTGAAGTATCACTCGTTGCAGCCCACGGATTGACGTTCGTAGACTCGATTTGAGGTTATGCAATGCAGTCGTCATAATTATTCTCGCCGCGATTTCATACAATGAGTACCACCGTGCGAGAAAATGTTACCCGCCAAGCAATCCTAGAAGCCAAACTGATGTGCCATGCGGCTCTCGATATCCACCCACGTCTTACTTTCGATACGAACGAGCTGCGTCCCGCAGCGTTTGCAAACGCTGCGAACGTGGGCACCGTCAATCCAAGCCATGCTGGCTGAACGCTTATGCCCCTTGAGCCTGCATATCAAAGACATGGCATTCCTTTCAGGCAGACATAACTGCCTATGGCTGGATAGAGGCCACCAGTTTAGCCGATCATGGTAAATGCTTTGTTATACACTGTCGAGTGCCGTCCAAGCAGTTGGCGCTTGACCTGGAGAAAATCCGAATAGGCGCTGATGAATGTAACCGATGGCCCAGGCGCTATGCATGATCATGGCTGCGAGCCCAGCCACAGACGCACACCGACTACGCGCACGTAGGCCAAGATATAGTCCAAAGCCGATCGATAGAGCGGCCCAACCAAGGAATGGTAGCGCAAACAGAAGTGATAACGGAATTAATAGAATTAGAAGCAAAGCGGGCAATACGCTTAACGGAAGCAGTTGTCGTAATTTTATCGGCATTTGGTGCCGCTGTTGGTTACGGGCGCGCCCCTGGCCATATTTTCGGTACTGCCGGAACAAAGCAATCGGATCGCGGCGCGGATAATAAACAATCGATAATGATGGCTCTAACCAAATTTTACCACCATTTAACCGCAGCCGATGATCAAGCTCTGCATCTTCATTATGTGTGAAATGCTCGCAATAACCTCCAACGTTGCGAAATGCATCAATTCGCATCAGCGCATGATGGCCGTGATCGACAAAGCGCCCTGCCCCGCCATGGCGGTGTGCAGACCCTCCGGTTCCCAACACTGAATTTTGTGCAGCGGCAACACCGCATTGAAAGCAACTGAAGCCACGGGTGTGCATCGATACAACCACAGACTCAACACTCAACTCCTTGGCTTTTGATACGAGTGCTGAAACGTATTCTGCAGGATAGTCGGCATGTGCATCGACACGCACCAACCACGTATGTCCATTCCCGAATCTCCTTACGGCTAAATTGACCCCCGCGCCTTGTGCGCGGGCTGGATTGTCCATGAGCCGAAGATTCGCATGCTTCCTGGCAAGTGCCGAGACGATCGCGCGGCTCCCATCAGTGCTGCCGCCATCTGCGACAACAATGGTTGCATCTTTTGCATCCTCCAAAATCTGCGAGAGCAGATCAGGAAGGTGCTCTGCTTCGTCCAGGACGGGAATTACGACCAGAACATCATGCAAGTCTGTCATCATTTTTCCTGCACATTATCAGTTGGTTGGGGGGCCATAATGATAGAAACTATTTCTTTTGATTCATGTGAGTGGAATCGAGTCAATTCCACGGGCAAACTTGCCACAGTCGCACGCATCGTCTCGTAACCTTCCAGGGTTAATGCGAGCATAAATGCAAGCACTTCAACCTTCAGATCTACAAAGGTACGTCCGACATTTTCGCGATCCAGCCATCGGCCGACCTCGACATTGGCGAGCGCCAGGGGCGGCACACCGGCGGATAGACTCTCATATAGCCTATTTGGGAGCAGCCAGCTAGAGTTTAGTCCCTCCTCATAGAAATCAACAGCCCAGGCGAAATCGACAGAGGCATAGAGTGAGGACAATTGGTCGAGCTGATAGGGTCCCACGAAAATCAGCCCTGGCGATGACGCCACCACGGCATAAAAGTCAGGAATTTCTGTCAAATTAGGGCGCCCTGCGATAACTACCTCTACACGCCCGTTCGCCTGAGCACATAAGGTCGCGAGCATTGTTAAACTTTTACGACACCGAATGATTCCAAACCAACCAATACGCCAGCAATGCGGATTATTGATTTCGCCAGAACGGTGATCAGGCGGGAGCGCCATCGGAGCGTCGAAAGGGACTTTGTTTTCGATAAGCAAAATCTGTCCGTCATAATGTTGGCGTTCACGAAAATAGAGATCTGCATAAGCTGGTGAACTTGTTATAATTAAAGAGCTTTTTTCGATCAGCCAGCGCTCCAGCATGCGCAACACCTTGCCACTGTGCCCACCTGACAAGAGCAACCGGTGAATGTCCAAACATTCATAAATAAGCCGTTGGCGGGGGCGGCGCGTCCACGCAGCGATTGCCAGCATTTCGAGGTTGCGCGCGATAATGACGTCGGCGTTTTGGGTGACGTGTCGTGCTTGTTTTGAGCGTGCGATGTTTCGGATGATCGCGAGTATGCGCTGGCCAAGACGCATGTCTTTTGTGACGCCGAGATCTACGATGGGATTTGCGGCACCGATTTTGTCTGGAGCTGGGCGGCGCCTGAAGCCGCCGATCCGGACTTTTGCGCCTCCCTGGGTAAGGAGATCGACTCTGCGTGCTACGGCAGCATCGTTCAGGTCGTGGACGAGATAGCCGACTGTGCCGTCAAAAGTAATTTTATTGCTCTCATTGAGATGTTGCATCGCAGTCCTCGTTGTACCGTTTTTGAACAATGCGCCTTTGAGAAACTCATAAATCAATTGCCTTAACGGCAGCGGACTGCAAAGACCTTTAGTGGGGTTGGGTGGTGTCATCACGGCCCATCTACAGCCAGCTACATGGCGCTAGAAAAGGTTAATATTGTGGTTTCACAATCGATTGACGGTGCCGAGCAATCTTCCCAGCATGATTCTGGCAGCGGGTCGACCTTTCCGGATCCTACAGCGATTGTCGCGATCTTCCAGCGACGCCTGTGGTGGTTCATAGCCCCATTGTGCGCTGCGGCAATCCTGCTTGGCCTTTATCTGGTGTTGGTGCATCCGCGTTATACCGCTGAAGCCTCGATCGTCATCGAGCCGCGCAAGACAGATGTGATTACCAGCAACCGCAATATCGCAGCGGCTCCAGATGCACGGCCTGCCAATGACGAGGTGGACACCGAGGTCCAGATCCTCACTTCGACGACGATGGCCGGCCGCGTTGCTCAAGCGCTGCATCTCGAGCAGTATCCGGAATATCGCACCACCCAATCAATGGATTACAATCACGCGATCCCGAGCAAAAATCCGCTCGCGGAGACGCTGCTCAAGCACATGCTGATCCAGCGGACCGGCTTGACCTTCGTGATTACCGTCGCGGCAAAATCCAAGGATCCGGTGCTCGCTTCGCGGATCGCGAATGAATATGTCCGCCAGTATATTGCAGCAGGACTCGACGAGAAGAATCACGCTTCTGATGCCACGGGGGCTTTCTTGCAGAGCAAGCTTGATGAGCTGCGCAAGGATGCGGTGTCCGCGGATGCAGCTGTACAGCGCTACAAAGTCGAGCATGGGCTTATGAGCGCTGAAGGCGCGACCATGGCGGAGCAGGAAGTTTCTTCGCTCAACGAGGAAATCGCCAAGGCACGGGCAGATTATGCCGAGAAGCGGGGCCGCCTCAATTCCGCGCGCGCATTGGCCGGGCAAAGTGATGGCCAAAATCTGCAGACTGCACTGCAATCGCCGACGATTTCTGAACTGCGAAGCAAAGAAGCGGAAGCGAGCCGTCGCCTCGCCGACCTTTCAGCGCATTATGGCGAACTCTATCCGGAAGTTATTCGCACCCAAAAGGAATTGGCTGATATCCGGACGCAGATCAGCCGTGAACTGCAGCGCATCGTTTCAAGCCTGAACGGTGAAGCCCAGATCGCTGAATCGCGTCTGGCTTCGCTGACACAGAGCCAGGCGGCTGCCAGTGGCAAGCTCGCATCCAACAGCGTTTCGCAGATCGAATTGCTCGAGCTTCAGCGCAAGGCCGAAGGCGCCAGTGCGATTTACGCAGCCTATCTCAATCGTTCGAATGAGATCATTTCGCGCAAAGGGCTCAACTCTCCTGATGCTCGCATCAGCGCTCTGTCTCCTGTCCCCACTGTGCCGACTTCGCCAAATATTCCGCTCGCGGTGTTGAGCGCACTCCTTGCAGGGGTAGGTTTGGGCATCGCGGGTGTATTCTTTGCCGAATATCTTGATAGCGGGGTGAGCACCAAAGCCGATGTCGAGCGTCGGCTGCGGGTCCGCTACGCCGGCTCTGTGCCTGAACTCAAGTCGACCCTGGGCAATGTGCGCGTGCCTCAGTCGCCGCAGGACTACATCATCGACCATCCCAATTCGGCGTTTGCCGAAGCATTCCGGAGCTTGCGTGCTATCCTGATGCTTCGCAGCAACTCAGGCCCGCGTGTTGTTGCGATTACCTCTGCGCTGCCACGCGAGGGCAAATCGACGACGTCGATCTGTCTTGCGCGAACCTTTGTGGGTTCAGAAATCCGTACGGTTCTGGTTGATTGCGACATTCGGCGCCGCTCCGCAAGCGACGCGCTTCTTCCCCCAGATTCTCGTGGTTTGCTCGACTATTTTGCGGGAAAAGTGTCGATCACCGAAGCAATCGTCCAGGATCGGTTCACGAACTTGTCAGTGCTTGGTACCACGATCGCAGCTGATGCGGGTCATGATATCATGACCCGCGCCAATATTGATCGCATGCTTGAAGATCTGCGGGCTCATTTTGACGTGATCCTGCTCGATACCGCGCCAGTGCTCGCACTGGCCGAGACCCGTGACCTGGCGGTCACGGCGGATTCTGTGCTGATCGTGACGCGCTGGCGCGCGACTTCGCGCAAAGCCGTCGATGCTGCAATACAACTGCTTTTGAACGCTGGCGCTCGGGTGCGGGGCCTTGCCTTGTCGCGCGTCGATGTCAGCAAATTCGCCAGCACCGGACCCGAGGATATATACAGCTATCACAAGAAGTTTGCCGGTTATTACGTGAACTGACATCGCGCCTTATCATCGACCAGACTGATATGGCGGTCATTGGGATGGCGTGAATGAGGTCCATCAGGGCGAAACGCAGATCACAAGGGCAGGCTGCCCTCTAAAGTGGAAAAGGGGCGCAAGGGGTGACACTGCAGAGATCTAAGTACCACCTGTCGATGGGCGTAGTGAGTGCTGCAGCTGTCATAGCTCTGGCGCCACCTGCTTTTGCGCAAATTGCCGAGCCTTACCAACCTGTCAGTCCCGATCCGACCGCCGATGATGTTCTGACCCGTAGTCAGTCAGACTTCACTCCTGTTGGCGGTCGCCTGGGCAGCTTCTTTCTCTATCCGCGGCTAAACGTGGAAACAGCATACACGGACAACACGCTTGGCACGCCCAGTAACAAGAAGGGCGATGGCTATGCGATTGCAAGAGGTGACATACAGCTTGTTTCCAATTGGAGCCGGCACAAGCTGGAGCTTCTTGCTTATGGGCAGGCACGCAACGACTTCAGCCTCACGAGCGAAAATACCCAGACTTACGGCGCAGCCCTGAATGGCCGGTATGACGTTAATAACAATACATCGATCGATGGTAACTTTCGTGCCGATAAGCAGGCTGAAGATCGGCTTGGCGTCGACAACACCATCTTCACATACAATCCGCTCCAATTCTTGATGCTGGACAGCAATATACGGGCCAAAACGCGGTTGGGCGCGCTCAATTTACAGGGCGGCGTCCAAATCGTGAAACTGTCCTACGACAACGCGCTCGGGGCGGCAGGAACGATTGATGAGTCAGGTCTCGACAACACGCGCGTACTGTACCAGGGTACCGTGCGCTACGATCTCACGCATAGCACTGCGCTGATCTTTGCCGGACAATATGACACGATCGACTATCGTACCTCGGTCTTCGGCGATCGTAACTCCAGCGGTTATCGTCTTGAGAGTGGTATTGGTTTAAGAATTACTCATTCGCTCGTCGGTGATATCAGAATTGGCTATTTGCATCGCAGCAATGAGAATCCTGTATACCCTGATCTATCCGGGGTTTCTTTTTATGCGAACATGGCCTGGACGCCCACGCGCTTGCTCTCTGTGCGGATGACAGCCAACCGTGACATCGAAAATTCGGTCACGTTAAACAGTCCGGGCAACTTGCGCTCAACAGCACAGATTCGCGCCAGCTACGAGCTGCTGCGCCAATTGATCGTTACCCCAGGCTTCCGCTTTTCCCGGGTTACAGCAATCGGCATTGGCGGATCCAACAACGAAGAGGAAGCCACTCTTCAAGCCATTTACCGGTTCAACCGACAGTTTTCTCTCACCGGGAAATACCGCTACTTCAATCGAAGCGCTGGTCTTTACCAGCCAGTTGAAGGAAGCGTTATCTCGCTTGGCCTGGCGTTGACGCTATGAGGGCAGTCGACAAAACGGCCGGAAGAGTTGCGCACATGGCGAAGGTCGATGTTGTCATCGCTGCCTATAATGCAGCTGCAACAATAGGCGAAACGATCCGCTCTGCGCTCGCGCAACCCGAAGCAGCCAGCGTCGTGGTTGTCGATGATGCATCAAGCGACGAGACCTGTCAGGTGGCAGCAGCCAGCGATGACGGCACAGGGCGACTGAGAATCCTGCGCCAAGAACGCAACGGAGGCCCTTCACGCGCGCGCAATCGCGGCTTGGCAGACGGTTCCGCGGAATGGTTCACCGTTCTTGATGCCGATGACATCATGCTGCCCGGTAGGCTTGCGACGCTGCTGGGCCATAGCGATGATGCCGACCTTATCGCTGACGACCTGCTTGTGCGCGATGAAACGGCGCAAGAACAGCGCCCCATGTTTCTGCCGCCTGTCACACAGGTACAGACACTCAGCGCGGCGGCTTTCATTCAAGGCAACATCAGCCATGGACAGAAATCACGCCGGGATCTTGGTTTTATCAAGCCCTTGATTCGAAGAGATCTACTCACGCGGCACGGGCTTCATTTTGATGAAGCCCTTTGGCTGGGTGAGGACTACGAACTATACACGCGGATGCTCCTGCTCGGTGGGCGCCTGATCCTCGTGCCGGCAGCTGGATATGTTTACACAATACGGCCTACCTCGCTGAGTGGATCTCATACCATTGAGGCATTACGGATGTTGCGCGATTGCGACATTCAACTCGGCCAAATCCCAAAACTGGGCAGCGCCCAGCGAAAGGCACTCGACAATCACTACTCGAGCGTGGATAGTCGGCTACAATGGCGTCTTCTGATTGAAGCGGTCAAGCATCGCAACGTTGCTGCCGCCGCCAAAACTTTCTCACGATCCCTTCCAGTTACGCTATTTTTGATCAAGATGCTGCTTGAAGAAGCGTTTCGACGCATGAAACCGGCACGCTAAGCATCAAGGTCAAAAACCCGAATCGTAGTTCTTTTTTGGAATTTGATATGCCTCGCATGCGCAAATGCATCATTCAAGCCACCCTGGCAATTTTGGCATCCACGGTTTGTGCGCAGGCAGCAATTGGCGCGCCTGCGCCGGCAGCTGAGAAATCGGCTGGCGGGCCTGCCGCATTGGACGATTACAAGCTTTCATCAGGCGATCGCATCCGGATCATCGTCTATGGCGAGGATGGGATCACAGGCGAGTATAGTGTTACCGATGAGGGCGTGATCGATTTCCCTCTCGCCGGTAAGGTCCCTGCCAGCGGCCATCCACTCAAGGACATCACCACCACGATCGAGCAGCGACTGGCGCGGGGCTACATCAAGGACCCGCGCGTCAACGCCGAAATCGTCGATTATCGCCCATTCTACATCTTTGGGGAAGTTCAAAAGCCCGGAAAGTACCCGTTTGCGATCGATCTCACGCTGCAGCAAGCCATCGCTGCTGCCGGAGGATTTACCTATCGCGCCAATCTGAAAAAGGTCTTCCTGCGCCATCAAGGCGAAACCACCGAAAGCATCGTCAACGCCAAGGCCGGGCCTGTCGCACTCATGCCAGGTGATACCATCCGAATTAGCGAACGCTTCTTCTAAACGGAGTGGCAAGGAAAACTCACTTCTCCTGTGTAACCCTCCTTGCCCCCCAAAACCATTCCAAGCTCAAAAAGCGGCTTTACGAAGAAGCTCCATACCTCATCCGCTTCCAGGCCAAAGCTCGGACTATTCGCCGGTCGATTGTCCCAACGTGCGAAGCTAACCGCCGAGCTAGTGAACGAAATTATGGCAAGTACAGTTGCGCAAACAACTCTGCCTAAACGATCACTTAATGCCACGCTGCGAAAAGATTGGTCGCAAGAAGCTCGTATCGACGAAAGAATGCTAACAAAGCATTCTAATTCACTCTAGTTTTCAAAGTTTTGGCTGAACGCATTGATACAAGGCACCATCCCTTATGATGCGCACTAGGGAAACAATGCCAAATAGCGAAATTTTCGATAATCACCCAGTGACCGGGCGAGATACATCTACTATTTTATAGTAAATGTTTAATCGCAACCACGATCATACCCCACAAAAATCCACCAGCAACGACACCGAACAAAATCCCCTTGGCCGGAGAATACGATCCGGTATTATCAAAATCCGGACCTTCCGAAGGGCTTTCTGAAATCAGAAAGTTTCCATCATTGAGCTTAGCTACTGTGAATACTTTGTGATCAATTGGAGCCGACATAGCGCTATCCCGTCAACGGAGAGATAAAGCTATATACAAGGCTATGGTTGACAATGTGTAAACTCCATGGACTAACAACCCGCAATTGGAATTTCGCAAGGTGTCAATTTTCCTAATTTCAGCGGAACTCTGGAAACGCTGTAGGGCACAGCGCCATCGCTGCTGCAGGTCAGATCCATTTATCGCAGCTTCACATATGATGGGTGTTCCGGATTGGCGCTAAAAGCCTAACCGCACAAATTATTGCACCAATCCTGACAAGCGCTTTAAGGACCAGATCGCGATTTAAGCTTCGAGAAAGCTACGAATGGCGATAGCCGTGAATGATCAGTTTCATATTGTCGCTTGGTGCTGTAAAGCCGCTCCAGTGCCCCAGCCAACTATCTTGCGCGATCGCAGCAGGCTGCAAATCGAAGTACGGCTTCATTGGCTCGCTAGGCCAAACTGTCGCGATTTTCCGATCAAACGTGTAACGTTCTATTCCGTTAACCAACATCGAGATGCTTCCCTTGCCCTGATCGGCCTTTATGGAAAGCTTTAAACGCTTTCCGCTAAATTCGGACGCATTGGCAATTTTAACAGATTCAGTTGATCCCTTATCGGTGTGTAAAGTTACCATCAACCCAAATGTACCAAAAAATTCGAAATCTATTTCGTGATGGTTTTTATTTTCATATAGGTAAAAGGCTGCAACATCGACACCTGGCCTAAGCGTAGGAACAGTCACATCTGCCTCCCACAACCCGTCCGAATACGCAGCAGTTCCCCCCTGACCTTGAACCTGTGCGGCGCCGCTACTATCCATAGTCAAGACGACATCAGTTCCAGAAACGCCAACATGGTCAAATTTCCATGGCAAAATCCCAAGCGGGCTAGCCCAATCTGACGCCAGAAAAGGCGCCGCCCAATTCCATGGATGGTTCCCACTCATGTCCAACGCTGGGAGTGCGGATGCCGTTATCGTTGGAGAGCTTACATTTCCTCCAATTGCTGCCGAAGGCGCAGAACCAGCGAAAGCCGATTCACCATCCGAACTTCGCCCATCAGAACACGACATTAACGACAATGCTGGACCGGCACATAACAAAATAACAGAACTTCGAGGTTTCACAGAGTTCCACATTGCTAAATTCCCATCATTTTTGCGTGCGACGAGCTTCCGAAATAAAAATTTCGGTGCATATACAAAGAAGAATTATCCATAATTTTATATCAAACAAAAATCCGATGGTGAAGCATTAAAATTCACGCCAAGGAATTGAAAACACAAGGTTTCACCAGATCATTTTGTGATATGGAAAATCAATGGAAAATGGCCTGGGCCGGCTTTTATTTTCAACGAAAACCGCTCATTTTTAAAAAAATACATATGCGCGCAAAATTTTGGAGAATCGGAACAGAATATCTCTAATTTCAAGATTCATTCAAATATCGCAGAATCTATATTTAAATTTACGCGGAAACGCCTTAGATTATATCGAGCGTATTTTTTTAATGCATTGATTTAATTTACTAATATTCCGCCGTTAATCAGGCCTTTGCGCAAGACGAATTGTAAGATATCGGTACGTGAAATTATCTACAACCAAACGCTGATTAGTCGTAACATCGGAAGGCCATGCCTTGATTTTCCTGGCACTGAAGGCCTCGATCTCATTCGGCAAGCTGAACGAACATACTCAAGTAGGGCTCAATCATGATCACGGCGAAGCCACGGGAAACATTTGAGCTGCTTGACGGTTTGCGGGGAATTTGCGCAATTTGCGTCGTGGCAATGCATATAGCCGATCAGTATGGCTTAATTTACTCAATTCCACACGCCTATATAGCAGTTCCCTTCTTCTTTATGCTTAGTGGCATAGTGATTTCTCACGCTTATGAAAAAGGAATAATGAAAAATAGTAATATTTTATACTTTATGACAGTACGAATTGAAAGGCTATATCCACTACTCGTTATGGGAATAGTAATTTCTTTATCTTTAAATTCGATCACGCACAAATGGAATTATGATGGAAAAATCACACTGATGATTTTAGCATCAATTTTTCTTATTCCCTGGCCGGGGCAATCTTTATTTCCTCTTCTCCCCCCCCAATGGTCCCTTGCCATCGAGCTTTGGGGTAATTTGGCGCATCGCTTAATTGTAAAAAGATTGCACGAGCTAGAACTTGTCTTGATCATTGCATCTGGTGGAATTGCCATGTCCTACTATGCAGTTCGATTTGGAGGACTTAACATTGGCTGGTCACTCCAAAATGGCATTGGTGGAATTGCAATTTTCGCGTTTTGCTATCCCTGTGGAATATTACTGTATCGCTTGCGCGATAGAGGCCGCCTCTGGCAAATTAATGCATCATTATCGCTTTTGATATTTGCATTACTAGCGACCATCGTCACGCCCACACCACTTCGAACATTCGCAAATGGGATGCGTGACCTTATCTGCGTCATCCTCATCTTCCCATTTATATTGATTTGCTCTATAAATCTGAAGGCAACAGGAATAAAAAAAAATATTAGCAAATGGCTCGGGAAAATATCATATCCCATTTACATTACCCACTATCCATTGGTAATATTTCTAACTTCGATAATCATTAAATTGCACCTATCGAAATTATTCCAGTACATTACAGTTCCAGTATTTTTACTAATGTCCATTCTATTGTCATGCCTATGCCTTTTTTTGGACGTTACCATTCGCGTTCGACTTAAGAGCATTCGCGGCAATCGCGCCGTCGCCCAACCAGCAGCCGCGCCATAGGGTTGCTGCTGGTCTGATTGTCCACATCGAGAGCACACGCCTTCAAAAGGAAAGGGCAAAAAGGCGCCAAGGTCAGACAATAAGCCCGCCGCTCTGCCACCAAGAGGTACGGGTTGATTGTTAGAGTATCGCGGACTCCCGCGCCATTGCTATCTGGAGGTTAAGCAACGCGGAACCGGATGATGGCTATGGCGCCGCCGCTGTTTCCGGGGGCTGGCGGTCGGTATCCGCGCGAACTATGCGGATGCTAATTCAATGTCGCCCCCAGACTTCGATCATCGCCTTGGCTCAGCCAGGATTTAAAGATCACTTCGGCGCGCAGTTCATCACCCATCGAGCCGTTCAACGATTCGTAATAGCCATCGCAAAATCGTTCCCATAAGGCTTGATCTGGTGGCGGGGGAAGCGTCGGCTGATGTTGCCCAACCACTCTTCCCAGACAACGAACGGAAATGTGTAGCGGGGGGCGCGCTAGTGCGACTTGCCGTCATTGCCTAACCAGGTGTCATATGCTCCTGATTGCAACATATGGGCCCATGCACCAATATAAGCTGCCTGGCCGCTATGCTCAGAGCCGGAGATCTCGGCCGCCACCGCTACGTTACCCAGCATGTTGGCAAACTCTGCCCTGGAGCAAATACTGCTACGCTCGAGCAATGCACTCAGCACCACCATAACGGCGCCGAAAGCTCTAACGGCATCATCATCCATAGCTTGCCTCCTTGGTGTGAGAGGTCAGAATGGGCTGATCTGGAAGCTTTGCCTATGCAGGAAAAGCGGTATGGACTTTTACGAGATTAGCGCGGTGTGCTCAACGCACGGTCGCCGGAAGATCAGGCCAAAACAAATTGAAAAAGTCGGGTGTTGGCTCATCGGACTGCCGCTTTCTGGTGAGCGGTATCGGAACACCGTACTCGACAGCCGCCTAATTCAGCTTCCCCGCTTATCCCTGCGTTGCGGCCCGCACGCACGAAGCCATCGTAGCCAGATGCTCCGCTCGCCGCCCGAATTCAATTCCATCGCCCTGAGCGGCTTCAGCAGCCTGAGCAACACTGTCGGCGAATTCGGCCATTGAGCAAATCCCGTCCCGTTCGAACAGCACTGCGATGTCTACGAGAATCGCGCCAGCAGCCTTTGGAACATCATTGTACATAGGTTGCCTCCTTCCTAAGGATAGCCCGATAGCTTTCTGAGGTAGGGAGGCCAATACGTCAAAGGGAGTAAAAGTATCTCTAAATCGCAATTCTGCGGTCACTGTGCAGTGACACGTCCCCAAGAGTGCGTCAAAATGGTATCGCACCCATGCACCCAAAAAACCAAGCAACGGACCGAGTACATCTCATATTTTACCAATTAATTAATCTATGATCTCGTTTACATAATTTAAAAAATATTTATAGATTTAGCATTGTTAAAATTCCTTCCGCCTTTCATTCATGAATTTAGCCTTCCGTCCAGATTATGGCCTAATTAAATTTCATTTCTTCAATCAACCTTAATCGACGTGCACTTCTTTTGATCGCTGGTTGAGATTTTCGTCCGCGCTACGCCCCGAAGCCGTTTCGAAAGAAAGTCGCGCAAGATATCCGCCCCGGATCGCGGCGGACCACCTCCTCGCTGTTCTCGCCTGTCATTAGGCCATCGAACAAGCCTCCCGGGGGCGGTAAGGTTACCTCAGGATAGAGACACGAAGGATTCGGAGATGGGTACGGACAGCAGCCAGCCACTTGCGCTTCTGATCGATGGGGACAATGCATCCCCCAGGATCATCGAGGGCCTGCTGGCGGAAATTGCGAATTACGGTACCGCAAGCGTCAAGCGGATCTACGGCGACTGGACCAAGCCCAACCTGGGGGGCTGGAAGCAGTGCCTGCTCGAGCACTCCATACAGCCCATCCAGCAGTTCGCCTATACCACCGGCAAGAATGCGACCGACGGGGCCATGATCATCGATGCGATGGATCTTCTCTATACCGGCAGGTTCGCCAGCTTCTGCATTGTTTCGAGCGACAGCGACTTTGCGCGCCTCGCAGCGCGGATCCGCGAGCAGGGCGTGACGGTCTATGGATTCGGGGAGCGCAAGACCCCTCGCCCGTTCATCACGGCATGTGACAAGTTCGTCTATTTTGACGTGCTCGGCAGTTCCAATGGGCAAGGCGAGGCCGAGCAGGGCCCCTCATCCAAAGCTTCGGCCACGCGTCATGTGCAGGAGGAGGCTCCGCTCGCTCATCCTGCCCTCATTATGCTAGCCAAAGCGATCACCGCATCAGCAGATGAGGATGGTTGGGCCAATCTTGCCCGCGTGGGAGCGCATCTAGCGAAGCAGTCTGCGGATTTTGATGCTCGCAACTATGGCTTTGTGAGGCTTTCGGACCTCGTTGAGGCTTCCGGCATCGCTGAGATCGCACGGGTGGGTGATCATCCCAAGGTGGTGATGGTCCGCCTCAAAAAAAGCGCTGCGGCCTATTTCGCGAATTGGCCAACACAACAATAGGGGCACTATGATTTACCAGTGATGCCTTTTTCCATATTCCTACAATGTTTCGGAACGCCAGCATCTAAAGCTTCTCAAACGAGAGTAATGAAAAAAAGCGCCCCGGTTACGAGGCCTTCCGAAATGGCGCAATGCTCAATGACGAATTTCAGACCACATTCATTTCCAGCAATCCACCTAGAGGCGTGCAATGGCTTTGTTGACCTATCCAATGGCCTTGGTTTGGAAACCGCCGGGCCAGGTTGGCTGCGTCAGATGCGGCAGGTCAACAACCTTATCGTTGAGCGCCACGTCAATCATGTGCCTCCACAAAAGCGCGGCATGATCTCGATCTTTGATCGGCTTGACCTCAAAGCCATCTGAATCATTGGAAGAGCCATGGAATAGGGCCTTATTCGAAAGCATCGCCTCGGTCGGCTCGCGCAACGCGGTAAGCACGGCGCGTGCAATAGCAGTAGGCATAATATCGCCCTCAATCAGCAGCATTTCAGTTGCTTTGGTCTTAGGCTCGTAGTCACTCATGTAAGGCGCGGGATTGCCATCCTCGTCCCGGTCAGCAATCGCCTCAATGATAACCAATGCAAGGCGCTCGATCATGCTATCTACCATATATCCCCCATGTGATTAAGCCGCTCCAAGCACCCGTTCTACCGCTGCCGGGTCAGCAGCAATCAACTTCAACAGCGTGCGGGCTGGTGCGTCAGGCATGCGGCGCCCTTGCTCCCAATCGCGGATTGTACCAACAGGGATTTGATAGGCAGCGGCAAAAGCTGCCTGTGTCATCCCGGCCGCCGCGCGGATGGCCCGCACATCAATCCCCTCTACAACGCGCCTTCGGGTCGCATCGCGCTGCACGTAGGCAATGGCATCCGGTCGGCCAGCCGCGTTCCCAGAAAAGTCTTCTTCGTGCATCGTGCCAACACCTGTTCCAGGATCGTGGCCAAACCCTTGAAAATTATTCCTGGGCATCGCTCAAAGTTGCATCCTCGGACTTGTCGATAGTCAAGTGGGTCGGAGCACAACTCAAAGTTTATATGCGGCAATGCCGCATATTCTTCAAGCATTTCATGCAGCAATGCCGCACTGCTTCAAAGCGGAGCTTTGCCATTTTTCGGCCCAGACAGGCGCGCTTGCGCATCGCGAGAACCGTTGGTTGATGCTAAATTAACTGCGCCAGCCCGACAACTCACGCTGGCTTCGTGCGGGGTCCGGCAACGATGGAAATCGGCGAAATCGATGCGATGGGGATCAGGCGGAGCAGTCGAGTTTGGGCACGGTCGCACCGTGGCAAGCACAAGTTACGACCATGCCCTTGAATTCAGGCCGCGTCGGCAGCAGCAATTTTTTTGCGGCCCCGCTTGAGAGCAGCGGGAGCGGGTTCAGTGGGCAGCGCGGCTTTCGGTTTGCGACCTAGGCCGATTTTCTTTGCGAGTTCGGCCCGCTTGGCAGCGTATTCCGGAGCAACCATCGGATAATCGGAATTGAGATTCCACCTGGTTCGGTAGTCTGCCGGGGTGAGATCGTGATCGGCAGAAAGATGCCGTTTGAGCATCTTCATTTTCATGCCGCATTCTAGGCATGTGAGAGCATCGGGCTTTACAGAAGCGCGGATCGATACTGCGGGCTCTCGCTTTTCTGCGACACCTTCCGGCTCTTTGCCGAGATTTTCCAGCGAGGCGTAGACGGATTGGATCAGTCGCGGCAATTCTTCGATTGCGACATTGTTGTGGCCCACATGAGAAGAAACAATATCGGCAGCGAGGGTCAGCAGCGTTTTATCGGTCAAGGTAGAGCCTTTCCTGGTGCTATCGGAACCCTGACTTTACATCACAAGCTGCGGTTCGCCATGGGAATTTCGTTTGAACGATAGGCAGAGAGAATGATCCTGCGCACGGTGAATGGCCGCATCTCACACCAAATTTGCGGCATCTTTGCCGTTATCAATCGCTAATAGCTGCCATTCCGGAGCCTACGACTGCCTGGTTGTCGAGACATCGCTCTCCGCAGGGTGAGGCTCTGCTAACCGCTGGCAAAGGTGCCCTACAGGGCCTTAGACCAGTCCCTCATAAGCCGCCCCATGCTAATGAGGATGACAATCGCCGGAGAGCATGACGCAGGCGCTTTCAATGGGGCCAGGTCCAAGCCGATCTCTTTTGATTATACCTATAATCCACCGCACGAGAGCTGGCTCAGAAACTCGCGAAATCCAGAGTGGCATAGTAAAAACATGTAGAAATAGGAAAATGAAATCGAAGCCATATCTTTTTAGATTCTAGCAATCTCAGGAGATGGCTGAATGTCTGATGCAATGCACCGGGGTTTTGCAACACCCGACGAAGCTCTGTCTGCTCGGGAAGACCTCGACGCCGACTGCGTGGCGATGCTTGACCTGTTGATCAATCATCTCGCCGATGATGATGATCATCCCGAAGTTTGGGCCATGCTGGGCGATTGGCGCAGAAATTCGGATCTCCCGAAGGTTCTCGATACGCTCCGTAGTGCGCGCACCCACATCTCGCACCTTGGCATAAGGCGAGCCCTCGACATTCTGGAAGGTGTGCTGGTCGGCCTGCTGAAAGACAAATCCGCCGGACTGGCCCTACTCAAGACGATCGCAGCGTCGAACGCCGCCTCGCCGCAGGTGGCTGGCGCCTCCTTCTTTGTTAGCCGCATCGACGATCCTGAGCGGAGCGCCGATCTCTCGGCACGCTTCTGCTCAGCCCCCTTCACCAAGTTTGAAACGTTGGTCGATGGCACGGTTGCGCCATGCTGTTCGATCTGGACCCAAAAACGCCTTGGCCATCTCGACCGCCAGACTTTCGATGAGATCTGGAACAGCGCCGATGCGCAGACAATGCGCGAAAGCATCCTGGATGGATCTTTCCGCTTCTGCCACAAGCAGCGCTGCACATACATTCTGGAAGACACCTTGCCACTGCGCGATGATGTGCAGGAACCGGCCTTGCGCACGATCATTGATGAGGGCCTGACAGACCTGTCTACCACGCCGGACTGGCTGTTTTTGGCGCATGACCCAACTTGCAATCTGGCCTGCCCTTCATGCCGCTCTGGGCTAGAGATCGCCAGCCCGGCACAGCAGGCCCGCTTTGACATCATTCTGGACAAAGTCCTCCGCCCACTGCTGGACAACGGCGATAATCTGATGGTGTCGCTATCTGGCCAAGGGGATCCATGGTCGAGTCCACATTACCGTTCCATCTTGCGGCATATGGCCGACAACGATCTTAATCTCAGGCTAGACCTGAACACCAATGCCCTGCTGATGGGGGAACAGCGTTGGGCCGAATATGTCGAGCTTGAACGCTATGCGCCCAAGGTCAATGTTTCGATCGATGCCGCCACTCCGTGGGTTTTTGAGCATGTTCGCCGACCCGGGAAATGGCCGAGACTGATCGAAAATCTGCGTTTCTTGGCGCATCAGCGCAAAGCCGGTACCTTCTCCAAATATTCCCTGAATGCTACGATCCAGCTCGATAATTTTCAGGATCTTCCGGCGCTCGTGGCTCTGGCCGAAGTACTGGAGGCCGATGAGATCCTGTTTTACATGATCCAGAACACCGGGGCACATCTGCACGCCGGCTATTCCAGACTAAACATCGCTGATCCGGCCCACCCGCTGCATTTGGCCTTCCTGGAAACCCTGCGAGATCCCTGTCTGAATCGCCCTCAGGTGCATATGTACGATCTCGCCGTCTGGCGCTCCATCGCGATGAAACAGCACCTGCCTTCGGATGAACTGGGCGGCGACTGGACCCGCAAGACGGCCATTGAGGCGATCCGCGCACGCGTGATGGACAATGACTTTGTTGCCGCCGCAGCGCTCTGCGCCGCAACGCGGATACGCAACCCTGCCGATACCGATATTCTGCGCGCCGAAGGCGCCGTGCTCGACGCGCTGGGCTTTCAGCAGCAAGGAGACTGGCGCCGCGCCATGGCCAATGCTGCAGATGATAAATCACGCGGAAGGGTGATTGATAGAATTCTTTGTTAATCAGCTCTTACGCTAGCCAGCATGAACTGCTTGGGAAGCCAGGTCCTACAAGTGAATTGAACTGCTCCGAGGGAGAACCGCCTCTGCTCCTTCGGAGGTGTGCTCCCTGAATAAGCCTTTGACGGGCTGGCCAGCTAGTCTAGCTCGATTGGTTCATTCTAGGATTTCAGGATATGGGCCTACGCTCGCCAGCCTATTGCAGCATAGCTTTGAAGTGCGAGAAGGCATTCAGATTTGCTTGAATTTCGGGTTATGGGCAAGCAACCAGCGTAGCTAGGCGCTGCGGCTTCGAAGTTTGCTCTGACAGAGGCGCGTTTGTGATCTGATCGATTGGTTCGGACACGCATTACGTATTTCTATCAAAATAGACTATGCAATCTTTTACCTTGTTTATTTACCACTCGGCGAGCTGAAGTTCTGCCATCCCGGCAGCGTGCTTTCAGCCTGCCGAGAGCGAACATGAACGCGCCCATCACTTTGTCCGCATTCACCGCAACCGCCGCGCCGCGGTTGGATCTGCTGCCGCACGAGCTCCCTGAGGCGCTCGACTGGTTCCCGCAGGCCCGGGTTCTCAGCCTTGATTGTTTCGACACGCTGCTCTGGCGCGACACCCATGTGCCCGGCGACGTGTTTACCACGTTGCCCGGCATCAACCCGGTGCAGCGGCGCTGGGCCGAGGGCATGGCGCGCGAGCTTTCCGGCTTCGCCCACAACCGCAATGAAGTCTCGATCGACGAAATCTACCTGCAGTTGATGCCCCGGGCCCCGCAGGCCGCCCGCGACGCCGCGATTGCCGCCGAATTGCGGGCCGAAACGCAGGCCTGCTTCGCTTTTGCTCCCACCGTGGAACTGATGCGTCGCGCCAAGGCGCGCGGATTGCAGGTCATCATCGTCTCTGACACCTATCTCGACGCCGCCCAGCTGAAAGGCCTTATCGAACGCGCCGCCGGCGCGGATGTCGCTGCGCTGATCGACCGGATCTTCGTCTCCAGCGCCTATGGCCAGCCCAAGGCGCTCGGTCTTTACGCTCAGGTGCTGCGTAAGCTTTCCGCCAAACCGCATCAGATCCTGCACATTGGTGACAATCACGGCGCTGACGTGGTGGGCGTAGGCGCCCATGGCGTTTCCACACTTCATCTCAAGCAGTTCCTTCCCGAACTCGAGCAGCAGTTGCGGCTTGAGGCGGGCCTTGGCGCCATGATCCATCCGATCAACAACGCTGTCACCGCCGTTCAGCCGCACCGGGCCCCGCTGGCCGCAGCCCTGCCCCTGCAGGACAGCGCCGCTGCTCGCCTGGGCATGGCAGTGATGGGGCCGATCCTGACGGGCTTCGACATCTGGCTGCGCCAGGAGGCCGAGAAGCTCTCCGCCGAGCACGGCGGGCGCGTCCATTACCTTTTCCTGATGCGCGACGGCTGGCTGCCCATGCGGATCCACGCCGCGCGCGGCGATGCCTCCAACGAGCGCTTCAGCACCCATCCCATTGAGATCAGCCGCTTCACCTCCACCGCCTCCTGTTTCACCGATGAGCGCGAAGTCTCACGCTATATGGAAGGGCAGAGTGGCACGCCTGCGTGGGTGCTCGGCCGTCAGCTTCTGCTGCCACCCGGCGAAGTCGAGCAGATCAGCGGCAATCTGTCACCCCTGGACGCCTGCATCGCCCTGCATCGCGAGATGCGCAAGACGCCACGTAAGCGCGCCACCGTGGCGGCCTCGCGCGCTTTTGCCAAACGGCTGATCGCCCATGTGCGTGCCGTGGCCGATCCCGCGCCGGGCGACACGCTGATGCTGGTCGATCTGGGCTATAATGGGTCGGTGCAGAACCGCATCGACACGCTGCTGTCTGAGGCGCTCGATGTTCATGTCGCGGGCCGTTATTTGCTGCTGCGCGAGGTCAACAAGCCAGGCTATGACAAGCGCGGCTTCATCGATTCCAGCCATTACGACGATTTCGCGCTCAACGCGCTGACCGCCAGCGCCTCGGTACTGGAACAGCTCTCCACCACCGGCATGGGCTCGGTGATCGACTACACAGATGCTGGTGAACCGATCCGGCGTTCCAGCTCGATCTCCGCCGAACAGTCAGCGGTGCGCGAGGCTGTACAGGAAGGCGCCATCGCCTTCGCCCATGCGCTACCGCAGGCCACGCTGCGCGGCGAACATGGACGTGACCCGGTAGACCTCTGGCGCCCTGCTGTCACCTCAGTGATGGCGCGGCTGATGTTCATGCCGCTTGACCATGAGCTGGCGGTAATCGAGCGCTTCGAACATGACGTCAACATGGGCACCGACGAATATCGCGCCCTGTTCGATCCTGCCCTGGCGCGCACCGGCCTACGTCAGCAGGGCCTATTTTATCTCAACAGCACCGATCGCATGTATCTGCCCGCCGAACTGAAGGGAGAAGGGCTCGCCCCGCGCCTGACGGTGCTGGCAATGCGGCGCTTCGGCCTGCCCTTCACCTTCATGGATTTCACCGGCAAGACGGTGGAACTGCCGGTGATCTTTGCCGACAACCAAACTGGCGGTGTCTTTGAACAGACCATCGCCGCCAGCGCCACGCATGATGGCTTCTATGTGGCTGCAATACCCATGGGTGAGGCGCGCTATGGTATTGCCTTGCGACTGGGTGCCAAGTTCGAATGGGTGGAGTTGGACAGTGTCCGCGTCATGCCTCAGGCCGATTTCCTGAGCGAAAAGCTGTCCGCCACCGAACGCCACATCTCCCCCGAACCTTTGCTGGAAGGGATCGAGCGTGTGACATCGCGTCTGCTGCGCTGCCACAATAAGGCTGGCTTCCTGATGGTCAACGCGCCTGCACAGGTCTCACGGCGCGAGCCCTTGATCCTGCTGGTAGCCTTTCGTCCACTGACGGAAGACTGACCCCTTACAATCTTTCCTTAAAAAGGGGCCCGGTTCGGCGTTACTCGATCCCGGGCCCCTTTTTTTCTGGTGATGCCGCACCGCAAAGAAGCGATGCAGCGTGCCGATCCCGACTGAGGCGCTGCGCTTGATCAATCTGGCCCGCATTCCGGCGAGGATCATGGAGCCTTGCTCGGCAACCAGTTCCCGGATGACTGCACCCTGCGCTTCAATCCTACTAGAGTGCCGATCGTCACCGCACGGCTTGGCCACAGCCTGCCCATGCTAAAGCGCAAATCGCTGCCAGCGGATCGCACGCGATACGCTGACGCCGCAGTAAATGGCCAGAGATGGGCAACTCCAGGCGCTGCCAATCGCAGCAACTACCCTCCCCCGAAGGTCCGGTGAAAAAGATCACGCCATCCATTCAAACTCCTGCAACAGCTTGGATTTTGAATCACTGCCGACCAGTGAAGGGAATCCCCGCCGATTCAATTCGTGTGAAATCGCTGACAAATTTGCCCTTCATGACCGCCGATTGCGGGCCTTCATCCGGCACTCCCGAACTGAAACCTCCGGCAAATCCGGTGCGGTCCACACAGACCAGATCCGCACCCCGTAAGACGTATAACATCCTTCCGAAATTTTCCGCTGAACAGAAATGCATTCACGAGGGGTGATCGCCCTAAGACATGATGCCATTGCCCACCATGGCACTGGCGGTGACTATTAAGGCGAATGGCAAGTGGAATCATCATACTCTGACCACGTGGTGTGCACGCTTACGTGGGTTGAAGCCCTCACGCTGCGGCGGCTACTCTCTCCGACGCGCCGATTGACGGAATAGCAGGAATGAACCATTCGAGTTTCCGCTCGATATGGTCGATACCTCCACCGATACCCCACCTATGTAAAATCGATGCTTCGTCCCAAAATTTACGCGTCTGGCACTAGCAAATCTTCTCAATCAGGATAGACGGGGAACACGGACTGTAACGCTTCCGCATTCGGTCTTTGTTTTGTGTATCCGGGCTTCATGCGACCCGTCCCGGATACACAATTCATCACTGCAGGCGGTTCAAGCAATGAACTCACAAAAATGGTTCATTGTGGAATTTATACTGGTCGGGGCGTTGTTGCTCATGCCGATTGCGATTGGCGTTTGGCCCCTTGGATAATTTTTTGCTACCGTTAATGCTTCAACTTATCCAGCCTAGATGCTAATGCACAATGCCTGAAGGCTTAGATGCGCAGTCAGCCCTTCACGTCGCTCGAGTATGCCATTTTATTTCGACCCTCCGGGAGGAAGATATGAGCGAACCGACGATTGACCCTTACATTGAATGATTGAAATTGATCCAGAAGCACCTGAGACATGCGGGCAAGAAGAAGATCGAGCACCATGTTAAGCTGGCCATTGAAGCGCTATCACGCTCCACGGAAGTACCCGGAAGCGGCAGACCTCCTCCTGATCCGCAATGAAGGAACAACGGCTATGCTCAGTTCCGCCTTCGGCAGCCACGACCGCGCCGCGATCAAGGCATAGCTCTCCACAGCGCGATGCACCTCCCGCTAACATACGCGACATTCAGGGCCCTTTTCGTGATTGTCGAAAGGGTCCTTTCATTCATCCCAAACTCAACGGTTAAGACTTCTGGCAAATTCAGAGCGGTTGAATATTTGCCGCTACAGGTTCCAAGCCCCGACTTTCCACTTAGCCTAATTGGAAAAAATTCCTGCAGACTTCAGATCTGGTTGCAAGCGAAGATCCTGGCGGCCCTAGAAATGCGAGGCCTCCCTTGAGCTTCAGATAAAGCTGTCAGTGTATGGTGCCGGGTCCCTCGGACGCCTTCTTATGTAGCGTGGGTTTATGAAACCCGACCCGGCAGGGACAAAGCTGCATTCATCCCGCGAGTTGGTCAAGCGCAGTTTACAACTAAACTAGGCACTTATGACGTCGACTCCGGCAAATGCCCTTGAAATACGTCAAACATACACCAGATTTTTCAGGGTTCAGATAAAATGAACAATGGAAATCAGGCCAGCCAGGCCCCATTCAAACAAAGAGATTTATAAGATTCGCATGATGTCTGTGAGTGCTGGTCGTAATCTCCCCAAATGTGCTGGTTGAAAATTCCCCAGTTTGAGGACTGCGCCTGATGGGAATGGGGGCATGCCCCCATTCCCATCAGGCGGCACATTTATCCCTGCTGATGCCGAAGGAAGGGCGCGCAGGTGATAGGACTGAGGGAGGTCGTTTTGATCCAGGAACTCAAGAGGCAGGGGCTGAGTATCAGCGCCATTGCGCGCCAAACCGGGCTTGATCGCAAGACGGTGAAGAAATATCTGGCCAGCGGGCTGGAGGCACCAGCCTATACCCCGCGCAAGCCGGCCATCAGCGCGGTAGAACCCCACCGCCATTATCTGCTGGAGCGGATGACCGCTTATCCTGGCCTGTCGTCACGCAGACTGCATCGCGAGATCCGCGACATGGGCTACAAGGGGGCTTATTCGTCGCTGACGGAATACCTGCGCCAGATCCGTCCGCCAGTGCCCAGGACCTATGAGCGGCGCTTCGAGACAGGCGCCGGCGTCCAGGCTCAGGTCGACTTTGCGGAATTCCAGACGGTCTTCACCAGTGAACCGGGCGTTGTGCGTAAGGTCTGGCTGTTTAGCATGGTGCTGGGACACAGCCGTTGGCTATGGGGGCGGTTCTGCCCGAACCAGGGGCTGGAAACGGTGATGCGCTGTCACATCGCTGCCTTCGAGGCGATGGCGGGCTGCTGCACGGAGATTCTCTATGACCGCATGAAGACTGCCGTCATCGGCGAGGATGGCGCGGGCGTGGTGACCTACAATGCCTCGCTGGTAGCGCTGCTGGCCCATTATGGCAGCGCGCCCAAGGCCTGCCAGCCCTATCGGGCCAAGACCAAGGGCAAAGTCGAGAGGCCCTTCCGCTACATCCGTCAGGATTTCTTCCTCGGCCGCAGTTTCCACGACCTCGATGATCTCAACGCCCAGTTCGATGTCTGGCGCGCGGACATCGCCAACGTCAGGCAGCATGCCACCACAGGACGGATCGTGCGCGAGCATTTCGAGGAGGAGCAGCCTCATCTGCGTGCCCTGCCGACCATGCGTTACGATGCGGTCCTGACCGTCGAACGGCGGATCAGCTGCGAGGGGCTGGTGGCGGTGGCCGGCAATTATTACAGCGTGCCCGACACCGCCCGCCGCCGCGTGGTTGAGGTCCAGCACCATACCCATGAGGTCCGGATCTTCGAGGAGGGGCAACTCATCGCCCGGCATCCCGTGTTGGAAGGCAAAAACCGCAAGCGGATCGAGCCAGGCCATCGCAAGGCCCCGCCGGTGAAACGCGCCGAGATGTTGCCTGCGACACCGGCGATGCCGATGCTCCAGCGCCCTCTGGCCTTTTACGGTGCGGTGGGTGAACGCCTGGCCAGCCTCAATACCAAAGGTGCCGCATGATGTCGGTTACCGAACGCATCCGGCAAAGCCTGCTGGCCCTGCATATGGCTCGCGCGCTCGAAACGCTCGATCACACGCTGGGCAGGCTGGAAAAGGGCGAGATCAGCGCCATCGAGGCCATCGACGATCTGCTGGCCGAGGAGCTGAACCTGCGTGAGGGGCGGCGCATCGGAGTGGCGCTGCGCACCGCCCGCCTCATGCCGATCAAGACCATCGAGAGCTTCGACTTCTCCTTCCAGCCCTCGCTCGATCGGCATCGCATCACCGCGCTGGCCCAGCTCGAGTTCATCAACCGGGCCGAGGTGCTGCATTTTCTCGGGCCACCCGGCACCGGAAAATCCCACCTGGCCACCGCCATCGGCGTGGCCGCCGTCAGGGCCGGGCGCAGCGTTTATCGCTGTTCGCTGGCCGAGCTGATCGAGGCGCTCACCAAGGCCGAGCGCGAGAGCCGCCTGGTCGAGAAAATCCGCTTCTACGCTCGCGCCTCGCTGCTGATCGTCGATGAGATCGGCTACCTTCCCATCACGCCGGGCGGGGCCAACCTCTTCTTCCAGCTCGTCAATGCCCGCTATGAAAAGGGCGCCATGATCCTGACGTCCAACCGCGGCTTTGCCGAATGGGGCGAGGTCTTTGGCGACCCTGTCGTCGCCACCGCGCTGCTCGATCGGCTGCTTCACCATGCCGTCGTCGTTCAGATCGAGGGGGCGAGCTATCGCCTGCGCCAGCATGCCGATCTGATCCCAGAGCACGCACGGGCTCACGCAAATCTGATGCCGCCGCCTGCACCAAGACGCCGTGGCAGGCCGCCAAAACATGGAGCCATCGATCATCTCAATGGCTGATCACCATATCCGCGCTGGGGAATTTTGCGCCAGCACATGTGGGGAAATTTAAAACAGCATTTACAGATGTCGAAAGACACACTCCATGCGTAAGTTACCCTACGCAGCATTAATGGCTACCGCCCTCACCGGGTCGCCGGGCGTAGTTTCGTCTGCCAGCGCCCAGGACTGGGGTGCGCGCTACGGCTATGACCGTCATTACGATGACCGTCGCCGTGATGACCATTGGCGCGATCACCGCAACCACGAATGGCAGCATCGCGATTCGTACGCCTACAACGATCAACGTTATTGGGATCGCAACCGTGAAGACCGTTGCCGCCGGGATCGTTGTAGGTAATAGCCCGCGCAATCAGATTTGATGGCGGTTGGAGCTTCCCGCTATCAAAAGAGGGGCCGGTGCCGGGGGGCACTGGCCTCTCGCCGTATCAAGATCGGATCGGAGAACCCAGATCTCGGTGTCATCTTGCAAGGTTTGTTGCCCCCATCACAGATCGCCGCCATGAGCTCCCGCTCCAGCCTCTCGATGCCGTTCGTGCTGGCATCGACTCTCGAAACATCGATGGTTTCCTCATTGCCGTTCATCAGATCCTCGTATCTCAAGATTTAAGCGACCCGAGACTCCGCAGGGGGATTTCAAGTGGGCGCTGTTTCACGACAGTGATTGCCACAGCAAGGGTGATGCGCTTTCATCCCTCACAGGTTCAGTGCCGACGCCGAAAGGCCCACACGAGCTTAGCGAGACTTGCGATCACTCCAGCGAGCGCGGTCAGGTAGGTGGCGGTCGATATGTCCATCGTTCGACTCCAATGGTTGAGACGGCAATTGTTCCACATATGTTCCATGTAGGACAGATGACGCTGCCTCGAACTCTTGGCTGAACGATCGCTGATGGCGGGCGACGCTGACATAGCTGTCGTTCCCGGGTCCGATTGACCACGTCAAAAGCTGACGGTCATACAACTTCCTTGCAGAGACCCTGACTGTCAGGCCTTGGGACATTGCTGCCTAACGGAGGTCGGTGCCCAACATCCAGCGCGTCTGATCGCCCTCTCTCGGCGGGAACCATAAGCTACGCCCCGATCAGCTGCTCCCCCAGCCGCCGCCCGTGGTGGTGAAATAGTCGCGCTCCCGCAGCTCCATTCCCAGATCGAGCACATCATTGAGATGAGACATTTCTCGCCCGATCAGATCATCAAACAGGCGCAAACCTGCCGATCGCAATCCTCTAGAACGCTTTTCGAGATGCGCGAGCATGGATTTGACTTTCCCCTGGACAAAACGCTCCGCTCGCCCCCCAGCAAGGCCGAAGAGTTCCAAAAAGGCAGAGATATCGTCTCCGGAGATTGCCTCAAGCGTTTGGGCTCTGCCGATATCGAAGGCCAGCTGATCGGTATATCGCTTGTTCAGTTGGATCGGGAGCAGATCATAAAAAGGAGCAAGGCGGGGCGTGCCATCCGGCCCATAAAGGATCGAATGGTTCTTGGCATGATTATCGTTGTTCCCGATCGCCAGGTTGAAAAAGGTGATGAGCAGAAAATTCTGGATCGCCTGCGCGGGGTGATCCAGTCCCTGCAACACACTGTAGATCGCCTTGGCATCGAAAATACGCTCTGCAGAAGCGGCGCGCTGATATTTGAGACCCGACGGGAGAGCCAGAGCCTGGGCGAAGTCCTCCTGATGCAAGCGGTAGACCACCCCGTCCTGCACAACGCGATCGTATCGCTCGATCAACAGAGCCTGGATACCCTCGATCACCACATGATCGGAACGTGACGTGTCGAAGCCGCAGCCGCGCGCCAATTGGATCGCGGCCGCCTCCTGCAAGGCTTCGCTCGCCTCATCGAGTCGAGGCACCTTGAGAATATGGGTCGCCGGGACCTTGCGGCCAGGGGCTGGCAAAGCAAATTGCCCATCAGGCAGGAGCGTCAACGAGATCTTGCTTTGGACACCTGCGACGGCCGACGGATCGATGTCGCCGACAGCTTCGCGATTAGCCAGCCGTCGCACAATCGTCTCAATTTCATCCTTGGGGAGCGGCCGATAGTCTTCGCCGAGATTGCCAGGGACCTTGATGGGCGGCGAGCCGGTCGGCAGGCAGGAAATCGCGCCCGAGCAATCCGCGCCAATGTGGTACAGGATGCCGACGATTTCGGATCGCTGAAGGCCTTCGCGATCCATCACCTGCTGGATGAGATTGCTCTCGGGGAGGAGGTTGTCGAAAAAGGGCCGTGCAACAAGGTCACCGACCGGGGCGTCATCAAGTGGAAGTGACAGCGACAGAGGCCTCCCCGCCCTGAGAAACTCCGGCCTGTACCGGAATTCGACATCGCCATTGTCCAGCGCATCGAGCTTTCCAGCCGGCGCATCATAACCATCCAGCCAGATGTCGAGCGAGAGACGAACGCTCATCCTAGAAAGCCCAGTTTAATTCCAGCCGCCTGACAGACCGCAAGCACGCGTCCCATTTCAAGGCTCGCCTTGCCATGTTCGAGCTCACTCAAGAAGCGTCGGCCGACACCTGCTAAATCCGCAAAGCTCTGCTGCGTCATCCCCATTGCGCGGCGTGCTTCGCGAATGCGCTGGCCGACATCGGCAACCGAGAGGATCGGCGCCTGTTCTTGCAGCCGAACCGCTGGCGCGCCAGCAGGACGGTTATCTGCACTCTCAACGACATCGCTCTTGCCTGGCAATCTCGAGGCGACGCGGTCCGCGTGGGATGTATGCTCCCGGCGGCGGGGCGCCTCGATCAAGAGGTGCGATGGCTTGGGAACGGACGGCTGCAAATACGCGAGCTGGGCAGGTTCGGAGCCATAATACTGCGCAGCCTCGTGCTGTTCGGTTGCTCTGCGCAGCTCTTTGAGTGGTCCTGCCCCTAAGGCCGTCAGGGCATCTTGCACGGGGGAGGTGTAAAGGTGCGCGCGCGATGCAGAAGCGATCTGCTCTCCGATCGAGCTCGCAACGGCGCTTGGCAAGTCCGAAGCCAGATTGGATGCGGCGTATTGCTGACCAATCGTGGGCATCATTACGGGTGTCGCCATGGATTTCTTCACCAGATCCGTAGCCTTGGCAGCCTGGCCAGCCACTTCGCGTCCTATCCCCGATGCAGCCACGCTGACGGGCGGCTTGAGGGCTTTGGTGATCGACTCCAGAACTGTCGGCTGCAAAAGCTGGCTGTCGACAGCACTAGCAAGACTCGAAGGGAAGATCGGTGCAGCAAGCGCTTTGGATACCGCGTCCGAAATGCTCACGGTGACAGGCTTGAACAGTAGGGCCTGATGAGCAGCTGTGCCTGCATCTGACACGCCCAGCTTGTGAAGCGGCGTGAGCTCCGACAGGGACTTCGGCTCATTCGGCACAACGTCACCACTTGGAGCCGGACCTGAAACTTTACGTGATTTCGACATAGCCTCGTTCCCGTTCGGGGCGATTCTATAGCTCAATAAGGCCATGAACGCAATATGCTCCCGAACGGTAGCAGTGCTATAAACGAGCAATGATCCCGTTCGGGAAAATTATCGCGAAGCCCGTTTTGAAATGCACGCTCGGCTCCTGTTCGGGAACGAGAAACTTTGTCATGGCCGCAAGCGTCGTCCCCGCGCGATGCGCCTGCCGGGTGACGGTTGGCCGCGTCAGGCGCCCTTCGCCGATGCCCAGCGCGCGATGCGGCTGATCCGCGTGCAGACCAGGAGCTTCGGGATTGATCCGAACAGAATCGGCGTGATGGGCTTCTCGGCGGGCGGACACCTTGCAGCCATGACCGCGGCGGCGCCGGACGCGGAGCGCTATCAAAAACTTGACGCCATCGATGGCGAGACTGCCAGGCCATCTTTCGCGGCTCTCCTTTACCCCGTCATCACACTCAAGCCGCCGTTCGATACAACCCAGACGAAGCGCTGGCTCGTGGGCAAGGAGGCCACTGCCGAGGACACCCGCGATTGGTCGGTGGAGACCCATGTGAGCGCGGGCATGCCGCCGGTTTTCCTCACGCAGAACGCCGACGATCCGATTGCGGCGATCGACAACAGCCTGCTCATGTTCTCGGCCTGCCGACAGGCCAAGGTGCCCTGCGAGATGCATGTGTTCGAGAAGGGTGGCCATGGTTTTGGCATGGGGGAGGTCGGCTCCACCGACGTCGCTTGGCCGGCACTCCTCCTTGCATGGCTGAGATCCAACAGCTTTGCCTGAAGGTGACCGCGTTGAGACTATTGCGAACTGCGTAAAGGCAGTGATCGCGCTAGGCTTGGTCATTTCGACGGGATGGGAGATTGGGTTGGGGCCCGCGCGAAATAGCCGCTTGAGAGACCCATATCAGTCCATGCGATGATGATCGACGACTGATTTGCCTGCTAGCAAGGCACTGGGCATGGCCAGCTGCATGATCGGGCTGGAAACATGGCGGGAGGCTAGCGTGTTCGGCATCGAATGAGGCTCTCTGACGCGCCTTGCGCGCCTCTGACTTTTAGCAGCAGCAGGCTCCGCCAACAAACCCACCATTCTGAGCCTTGGACAGCTCCGTCGAAAACCGTGCTACATTAATAAAAATTGACTGCCGCAAGCCAACTTCAGAAGGAGGCATTCGGCTGATGAAGACACTTTATCCTGGTGTCCGTCCAAAAAATGACGACGGAATGTTCCGCTACTTATATGAAAATACCCGTTGCAAATTCGGAAGATAACGCCAAAATTCATTTGAGAGCAATGGAAAGTGACGATGGGAACGTTGGCGACGGAAGATAAACCGCTCTTCGGATCTGTGCCGCCGGGGCTTTTTAGGGTATTTTCCAGCGGCGCGAAGCATTTCTACGCCGATCTCCTCACCAGCCTCGCGGAGGATCCTTTCGGCCAGGCAGGTGAAATTGCCACGCGGAAGCGAGTTTTCGAGGCTATCGCGGAATTCATCGACCGCCGTGGCCGGGCTGAAGTGGTCAGTACCCTGCAGTCAGATGGAGTGCCGCTCGTTGCCGGCCAGTCCTACATCGCCGTCTATGGCCGGTTAAAGGAGACTGGCTGGCTCGCTGAGTACCGTGACAGATATCGCAGAGTGGTCGATTTTGACCCGGCAGCAAGGCTCGTCCTGCACACTTTGCTTGACATCCAGAAGGGCCGTGTTCGATCCTACGGTGGCGCAGTCCTCAATGTTCTCACGCTCCTACAATCGGTAGAGAGCGATCCGGATAGCAAGGCCCTGAATGTACGCGAAGCCGCAATATCGGCTCGCGGTTTCATGAACCACCTGCGCACAGTCGCCGGAACCATGCGGCGTGTTGAAGCGCTTATTATGGAACAGCCCACCGCTGCAGCCCTGGTCCGCCGCTTTGTAACGGACTTCATTGAAGCTTTGGTCGTGCAGGACTATCGCAATCTGCATGCCCGTGAAAGCCCTTACCGGTTCCGCGGCCAGATCCTCGAGACCGGTGACAAGCTCCTCGACAATGATGAGGTCATCGGCAGAATCGCGGCAGGTTGGGTTGCCGGCGGCATCGCTGCAGATCATGGTGCTGCCAGGCAGCCGATAATCGATGATCTGCGGGAAATTGTCCGGGTATTTGCCGGGATAGATGACCATGTTCAAGATATCGAAACCACCACCTTCCGCATCGAACGGCGGATGACGAACGTCGTACGGTTCAGTGATCGAATGGCTACCGTGAGCACGGATCGAATTTTGTACGCCATGGAAATGCTGCGATCCAGCGAGCTGGCCGACCATGAGAACATTGAGGTGAAGGCGCGCCTGCAGCTCGAGACATTACCGATGACCGCTGCCCATCTCTACAGCCTGCCGAGGCGACGCGCCGAGGCCCCAGAGAGTATGCTTGCTCTACAACCGCCTGATCCCGCACTGCTGCGTTATCTGGAGGCGATCGACGCATTCGAGGATCGAATCGCGATTACGCCCGAACGGCTTGAGCGATATGTGGAAGCTGCGCTGGCAGGTTCCTCGCAGCTGGAGGCGAGTGCCTTTCCAGTCAACAATATCGAGGATTTCTTGTTGTTCGAACGACTTCACGAGGCTGAGCTTGGCCCACTCGCAGATCGCTATGAAATAGAATATGGCGACGGCAGGGTCATCAATCAATGGGTGGAGCGTCGCTCCTTCCTGCTCCGTCGGCGCGAGACTGTCCATGGTTGAGCTTAAGCAGGTTTCCGACATTCTGGATGGAGGGAAGGTCGAAGAGGAAGCGCTGCAATCGGCTCTTCAGGCGCTACTCTTTCACCAGTGCCTGTATGAGGACTGGCCGCATATTCAGGCCTATCGCATTCTCTCCCGGCATCTTGCCCATGTGCAGCCGATTATGGGCGCCTTCGGTTACAAGGTCAGGCATCACCCCGTCTCTGGCATGCTGGTGCTCGAGCCAGCCGGTGCGGTCTACGGCACCCAGATGGCGCGACTTAAGAAAGACGAGACCATCGTCCTTCTCGTCCTTCGTCTCCTATATGCCGAAGGGGTAAGTTCGCTCGACGAAAACGGGCGTGTCGAGATCACGACCGATGACGTGCACGACAGGCTTCGTGCTGCTGGCGATGAGCCGCCGACGATGATCCGTTTGATGGAGATCCTCAAGGTCTTCCAGCGCAAGGGACTCGTCCGGATAGGTGAGCGGGATCCCTCGGAGCAACTTGTTGTGCTTAGCATTATGCCAGGTATCACTGTGCTGGTACCCGATGTCTATGTTGAGGCGTTGGTCCAATGGCTTGAGTCCCGTCCGGATGGCAAGCCGATGCATGCAGGCATACTGAACATCGTGGCTGGTCGCATTGACCTACCTGCCAACTCGGCTGAACCCGCAGGCAGTGACGTTCTTTCGTTTGGAGATGATCTGGGAGGCGTCGACGATGCATCAGCTTGAACGCCTTGTTTTATGCAACTGGGGGCGACTTGCCCCGCAGGACATCCCCGTAAGGGGAATGACGGCTATCCTTGGGCCGACGGGTGCGGGAAAAAGCACTCTGGTCGATGCCATCCAGCTGATCGTGACAGGGTCCAACAGCCGCTATTACGATCTCAACAAATCAACAGGTGGAAAGAACGCCCGTTCGATCCGTGACTACTGTCTCGGGGCTGACGATCATGTCGACCCTGAGGCACCGGCGCGGCAATCCGCAGACTCACTGCTCGCGATGTCCTTTCGCGATCGGCTGTCGGGTAAGGCGATCTCAATCGGGCTGATCTATAGCGCAGATCGGGCTGAAAGTGGAGAGACGGTTCGAGCCCGTTTCGTCGCAAGAGACTATGCGATCACGATTGATGACTTCGTCGAGCTGCGCGCCACAGAGCACGAAGAGCACCGGGTTATTCCACGCGCGGCGCGCCTGATCGAACGTTTGAAGGAACTTTGCCCCGGCGTGAGGCTCCATGCCAGTGGCATTTCCTATGTCGATGACTACCTACATGCCATGCGCCCCCGAGGATCGGCGCCACATAGCACCCAGGTTCTCAGAAACTTCAAGGAGTCGATTGCTTTCCAGCCAATTGACGATCCCACAAAATTTGTTCGTCGGCACATCCTCGAAGAGGATGATATCGAGGTCGAAGCGTTAAAAGGCTCGATCGCGCGATATCGCTTTCTGGAAGCGGAAGTAAAACGGCGCGAAGAACAGCTGACGCAGATTGCCGAAGCCCGCCGTAGAATGCAGGTCTGGGCGCAATATCAGATACGCCACAACCTGCAGCTGTTCACCGCCGCCAGTGCAGAAAGGCGCCGTCTTGAGATCGAGATCGAGCGGATCGAAGCTCAGCGCGTGTCTTTGGCAGAGGACCTCGCCAAAGAGGTCCATGTCAAACGCTATCATGAGCAGGCCATCCAACAGATAGGCGAAGATATTTTGCGCCTTAAAGCGCTGCTCGCTGAAGCGCCGATTGCTTCGCAAATCCGCGGACTGGATGCGGAGTTACAAGCAGCCACCGTCATGCGCAATGCCGCCGGCACGGTTGCCACGCGGCGCATTGCGCTGCTCGGGAAACTTGCGTTGCTGGCGGAACATTCTGAGCGCGTTCCTCTTACCGTGATCGATGGCGTGCGAGCCGTTGTCGAGCTTATCGAATTGGCCCGTGGGCGCCCCCAGGATGCGCTGCTTTCGATCGATGATCGCCTCGCTGAACTCGAACGGCGGATCTTTCGCGTGACGGAAGCTGACGCTCACTTCGGGCGTCAGATTGAAGTGCTTGATCGGCAAATTGACGAGGAGCGCAAGCGCCTTGACGACCTTGAAGGGCGATTGCAGGGTGAAAGTACTGGTCAGATGCTTTCCGGCCCAGTCGACAGATTTCGCAAATTGCTCGCAGCCCGCGGGATCGAGGCTCGCCCGCTGCCAGACCTCGTCGATGTCTCGGACGCAGCGTGGGCCATGGCTCTCGAAATGTTGCTCGGTGCCCATAGAGAGGCGCTTCTGGTCCCGGCTGGACATCTCGTTGAGGCCTTTGGGATTCTCTATGAGAACCGCCGCGAACTCAGCCAGTGTCGTCTGATCGATGTGCGCAAAACGGCGCGCTGGCAATCGCGCTTGCCGGAAAATTCAATCGCAAGCCTGATCGTGACCGAAGACGAGGATGCGCGTGTTTACATCGAGAGGCAGGTCGGACGCTTCCTCATGGCCGAAACGGAAGCCGATCTGGAGAGGCTGGATCAGGCAGTGACCCGTCGCGGCAAGATGACCGCCGGAATGTCTTTGCGTGTTTATCGAGACATAGTCCCCATTCTTGGCAAGACGGCTCAGCTCCGGGCACTCGAAACCGCGCGCACAGAGTATCAGGATCTTTCGTCGGTTCACCGGCGTACACGCGCCGCGCGCGATGCCTTGAACACTGCGCGCGGGGCTATTGCGGACATTCTTGAGGCCCCAAAGGATGAGCTTGCCGACGCCTTGGGGCGGCTGGCGGAGGCAGCCGCGCAGCTACGTGGAACACAGCAGGCCAAGGCGCAGTTGTCGTCTCCGGAATCGATGAAGCTCAACGCAGAGATTTCAAATCTTCAGAATGACATCACCAGATACAGGAAAGAGATACAGGAAGAGGTCGAGGTCGAGATCAATCGCATACAAAAACTGGATGTTGACCTGCAGGTCAAGTTGGGCCGCGCCAGGCAGGACGAGGCCAAGAATGCTACCGAAGTGACAGTCGCACAAGAACGCGAAAAGACCGATCCCATCGCAAGGCTACTGGAGCTCCTTACAGATGAAGAGCGTCTCGAAGCGGCAAGCGGCCGGATCGCCGTCGTTGCCCAGTTTCAGCCGGAGGCGCGCGATCCTGCTGCGTTGCTCGCTGACCTGGCGGCTAAGGCGAGGCGGGAGGCCGAGCCCATGCAGAAGTTGGCAGAGGACAGTGTTCGCCGAGGGCGCAGTGGATACCAATCCTTCATTCAGGAATATGTCGGACAGGCGCCACTGGCGGACCCCGACGATGTGGCCATACTGCAATGGTGTATGTTCAAGGAGCGTCAACTTGAGCAGGACGAACTCAGACAATATCGTGAGCAGTTCGAACAGGCTCGCCTCCAGATGGAGGCCGATCTAACCGAAGGTTTGATCAACCGCCTTTCCGACAAGTTCCAGAAAGCAAAAGCCCAGATTGACCGCCTGAACCGAAGTCTCGCAGGTCGGACATTTACGGGCCAGACATATGTATTCCATTATCGCCTGAATGAGGCGCTCAAGTCGATCCATGCGCTTGCCGAGGCCATCGCCAATGACCCGCGCCGCGGACTCGCTGTCCTTCAGGATGACACACTCGATCCAAAAGTCAGGGCAGGATTTCGCGATCTTGAACGCCGGTTGTCGGATGATGAGCGCGTCAAAGAGCTCCGTGACTACCGGCAGTTTTTCGATTTCGATGTGCTTATGCGCAACGAACGCGGTGGAGAGACAACCCTGAGCAAACGAGCAGTGACCGGATCAGGGGGACAGAAGCAGGCGCCTTATTACGTTGCTGTCGGCGCAGCAATGGCTGCAGCCTATTATCCCAAATCAGCTCATGAAGAACCGGACGGTTTCGGACTAGTGGTTTTCGACGAGGCTTTCAACAATCTTGACGCCCCCAATACCCGTGCCTTGCTCAACTTCTTCAGAGACATGCATCTACAGGTGCTTGTTGCGGCCCCGGACAAGGTGCGAGCAATGTTCCTTGAAAATGCAGATACAATCGTCTCGGTGAACCGACGCCCAGACAATCAGGAGCCAATCGTGGTTGTGACCCATCCATCCGTGCGGGCACGAGAGGCGCTGGCCGCCCTCAACCCGGTCAACCTCGGGGTCAATCACTTTCGCGAGATCGAGCTGGCTGTAGCGCCATGAAAAGGTTAGCCAGCGCCCTTCTCATCCTGAGGCGGCTCTTGGATCGTCACGAGCGTGCTACCTCAGCGCGCAAGATCATCGAGCGGCCCTCCCAGACATTCGAAAACCCTTCAGATCTGAAGGCTATGGTGGAACTGTTGATCGAGGCGGAACAGGCGGGGGCCATTGCACTGGGTTGGGATCGCGATGCTCCACATCTCATCGACCGCGTCACCCTCGTCGATCCCGAGCCTCTTTATCGCTTCACTGGACGAAGCGCGAGAAGCGAGATTCTGGCGACGGCCGTCCGGCGGCTGAACGAAGCCGAAGCGGTCACACAATCCGCACAAGCAATGGCACAGGATTTTGTCGCAGCCTGGTCAGAAGGACGACGTTTTATCGGGCTCGACGTTGAAGATCTCGACCAAGTCCTTGGTCTGCTGCGCGCCACAGATGCCGCTTTCACCGAACTTCCGCCAGACATTCCCTTGCGTACCCGGTCATCCCGCCTTCTAGGGGATAGCAAGGCGCTAGAAAAATCGCTTCCGATGCTGATCGCCTATCTTCGGCACAGTGGGATGATCGATGGGGAATGGCCCCGAGACAAGGTTCTGGAGCACCTAGGCCTTGGCAAATATGCACTTCCTGTCTTCGTAGCGGGGTCAGTGCTGATCGCAGGCACGGATGTCGGATGCTGGCCATATGCTGGCGTCCCGCCGGAACTTGTCGTGGAAGTCATTCCTTCAACTTCGATCCGTTCGATCCTGACAATCGAAAATCTGGAAAGCTTCAACCGGCACGTGCGGCTTTGCCGTGAGCCTGGCGATGTGGTTGTCTACACTGGTGGCTTTCCATCATCAGCCGTCCTCACACTCCTTCAAGCACTGCTAGGGCAGGTTGACGTGCCGCTGCACCACTGGGGCGACATTGACCCCGGGGGCATAAGGATTGGGCGCCATCTCGAAACTACGCTTGGCAGCCACGTCATTCCTCATCTTATGCATGCAAAATTGGCTCGAGACCGAGGAACGGTCCCGGAGAATGCACAGGGCGTGCCGCAATTGCCGAAGGCCTCGGCATTCAGTGAATTGGCGGACTACCTTAGAGAGCCTGATGCTCGATGGCTTGAGCAAGAGGTTATCGACCCTCAAAAAACTGCATGTGTGTTGATTGCCACTGAGATGTGACCCGGGGTTTCCATTGAGAATTGACCCGGGTGGGTATGGGTCATGTGCTGCCGCTGGCGGGCAGGTTCAAGATGCTGGCTTCTCCTTTTTGACTCTGGGTGCAGCAGTGCTGGCGCGGAAGCGGAAGCTGTCGTTCCCGGTTTCCAGGATGTGGCAGTGATGAGTAAGTCGATCGAGCAGCGCGGTGGTCATCTTGGCGTCGCCGAACACGCCGGACCATTCGCTGAAGCTCAGGTTGGTAGTGATGATGACGCTGGTGCGCGCGTACAGCTTACTGAGCAGATGGAAGCCCGCCCGATCCGCCTCTTCAGAGCAGGCCCTTGGCCTTGAGGTCCGCGGCAAACATGGCGAGGGGCATCACCAAGGTGAGAGGCCTGCTCTGCAGGGGTTCTGCGCCATAGCTCGCATACCAGTCGGCCGCGCGCTCATTCTTGGCATCGATGATGAGCAGCACGCCGCCGGCCTCGTCCGAAATCCTGAGACAGCGCAGAGCGACCGCCGCAAGAAGCTGCCCACCCAGCCCCTCGCCGGCGACGCTCTGGTCAACCGCGATCCGCGCGAGTTTGAAGCCCGCCACCTCATGCTGGGCGAGACCCTTTGTCATCGCGGACGGAACTTCCTCGTGCGCGACGGCACAGGGCGTGATCGTATAGAAGCCGAGCACCCGATTGGCCGTAGACTCGTCGATCGCGCAGAACGTCTTGGAGGCGTTCTGCTCATGGCTCTGCCGAGCGTAGCGACGAAGGAACTCGTTCATCGCCTCGTCGCCGCAATCGAACGCCTGTCGATCGTGAGACTTCGCGATGGCTTCTTCACGCCATTGAGGAAGGCTCATAGCGTCTTAGGCAAAGCCGCGATTGCCGCCAGCAGCCGGGCATTGGGCTTGGGCGGATTTTCGAGCAACTTCAGCACGCGCGTATGATCACGCGCCGACAGACGCACGACCTCAGCCGCTTCGATCACCGCCTCCGCTTCGCGCAGCGCTGTCTGCGTCACGAAGTTCGTCAGATCTGTGTTGCGCAGCGCAGCCGCGCGCACCAGCACGGCCTTGATCTCGGCCGACACCCGCAGGTTCATCCGGTTGTTGTTTTCGACGGCCGCTCGGGGCATCTCACGATTCCTTAATCTGTACGCTTTCAAAATGTACGCCTTCAGAGGGGAGATTTCAACCCCGTGCAGATTGAAGGCGTACATATGGTATCGGCGTCATGCGCGCCCGACTATGGCACAGGCGGAGCAATACGCAGAGAGGTTGCCCGTCGTGGCTTTGCCCAGCGGTCAGGCTCAGTCGGATCGGGAGGCCTTGCCCGTCGACGATCGCGTGGCTTTTGGTCGTGAGCCCGCCTCGGGAACGACCGAGACAATGATCTCGATCCCCCTCACATGGGGACAATTGAGTCAATCGTTGTGTGGCTATGGCATTTGCAGTCTCCTGGTATCGGATCTATCCCTTGATGCCCTGTCACGATGCCTCGGTGAACGGCTGGCCTAGGTGTTGACCTTTTCACGCAGTCCATCAAGCCAATCGCGGGACACCGCCTCTACAGTGTCGCGAAGCGAGCGAACCGCTCCCGTGATCGCATCGAGATCGTCGCTGCCAACCTCGAAGCTGGCTGAGTATCTGGCCTCGACGTAAGCCCGCTTTGTAAGCTCAAAGCGACGCCTGTCGAGTTTGGTCGCCCGCGGCCAGGCATCGATCAGCCGTGGCTCCTTGTCCTCGGCCAGTGACCGCAGGAACTTCAGATTATGCGAGCGCGGCACGTAGTGCGTGCGGACGAGCAGGAAGCAATTGTAAGCCCGCTCCGCTGCTTGATGTAGCGTAAACGCTGCATCCTTTCGCCACCCGAGATCATTCTCACCGTTAGACGTTTGGGTAGACGCGGTTGCTAATGCCCGATCAACCGAGGGCAACCATTCAAGAAAATAGCTAGAAGCCATCTCATAAGCGTCTGCCGCTGTCAGCGGCCGGGGCGTCGCTAGTGATGAACCAGCCAGTTCGTAGAGCGTGATGCCGTCCCGGGCGATATCAACCCAGAAATACTCGCCACGCGTGAGCCCCTCATTCACCTCGTCCAAGGTATGGACGATTATGTTCACCGGGCGCGCGATCCCGGCATCACGTTGGATCTTGTCCTCTGCGACGTACCAATATTCCGCGACGTCAGTGAGATTCTTGTGGCCCACAACGACGAGGATGTCGAAGTCAGACTGATAGCCGTTGGCGGCCTCATCGACCCAATCATCGCGGGCGTAGCTTCCAAACAGGATGATCTTGAGGATCTTGCCGTTTTTCTTCCACGGCTGCGTCGCCCGCGAGATAGCGATCTCAAATTCTTCCATCAGAACACGGCGCACGCGCGCCAGCTCTGCTTGCTGGATCAAGGGAAGATGGTCGATATCGTGACGCATGCGCTGATTGTCGCGCTCGGGGGTCCTTGTGGCAAGCTTTTCTACGCCCAAAGCCCCAAATATGTCAAACCAAAGACCGATAAGGCTCTCAGGCTGCCAGGAAGCGGAACCCGGGCGGCATAGTCACCTCAATTTCCCGATCGTACTTCGTTCGAGCTGGCGGCAGTCGATCGGTACTGTCCGGTGGGCATTGTTCAGCGACACGCTGCATGAAATTTTGCGTAACAACGGCTTGGCCGACGGCGCAGCGAAGGTCTATCTCGCCAGCATCCCGGCCCGCACCGAGGGGTCGGTGTTCTGGCGCTTGCGGTGACGCGACCTGTTCGCCACAGCCTTCGATCTGGCGGAGCAGCCGCCAGACCGGATGAATTACATTCAGGCCGGCAACGATGTGGATGTATTGGCCCCCATGAAGGACTCCTGCACTCTCCAGATCTGGACGGTTTGGTTGGTGCGATCCAAGCCTTCTCCACCACCGCGCGCAGGCGCCTTCAGCTCGATGAATTCTCGAACGGTATGCGAACCGCCCCCACTCGGACGAAAAATTCTATTGAACGCAGTCTCGCTCCGGGCCCCTTGGCGCAATCTACTGATGTTCTGCCAAAAGGTAGGCGCCAACCAAACCGGGCGGCTCGTTGCAAACCGGCGGCACGATCAGGCGCTCCATGGTTTCCATGTCGCTTCGGCCATGGACATAGCCCCCCAGCAGTTCAAGCGTGCGGGCCCGGATCAGGGGAAACAACGCCTCCTGCTGCATCACACCGCCGCCCAGCACGATGCGCTCGGGTGAGCTGGTCAGGATCAGCGTCATGCAAAGCTGGGCGATATAATCGCTCTCCACCGCCCAGAAAGGGTGATCCGGAGCAAAGGACTGCCCACTGGAGGGCCATGCCGCCGCCACGGCGGGTCCAGCGGCCAGACCTTCCAGACAATCGCCATGAAAGCGGCAGGTCCCGGGGAAATCGCCATGAGCCGGATGGCGGCGCACCAGAGCATGCCCGACCTCGGGATGGCCAAAGCCCTTGACCGTCCGCCCATCCACCACCAGACCAACGCCGATACCGGTGCCGATCGTGACATAGGCCAGATTGCGGATCGCCTCTGCCGAGCGTTCCACCTCTGCCAGAGCGGCGGCGTTCACATCGGTGTCGAGCGCCACCGGCACATCGACCAGATCGCGAAGCCGCGCGACCATGTTCGTTCCTTCCCAGCCGGGCTTGGTCGTCGCCAGAATATGCCCATAGGTCGGGGCTGCCGGATCGAGGCCGATCGGCCCGAAACTCGCCAGGCCGACGCCCGCCAGCGGGCCAAGCTCGCCAGCCTGCCGGAAGAAGCCCGCGATGTCGGCAAAGGTGGTGTCCGGGTCGCGCGTGGGAATGGCGGTGGTGCGCAAAGACCCTCCGCTCGCGCTGCCCACCGCACAGACGAATTTTGTTCCACCCGCCTCAACCGCACCGAACATAGTCATCGCAAACCCTTTCAACTCATCACAATCGCGCGCGAAGTCATGTCTTCGGCGGGCTGTTTTCAAAACTCGGCCGGGATCAGCAGATCGACCTTATCGGGCCCGACCTCCGCAATATGGCGGACACCGTGCCTCAGGAGCGCCGCATGATCGACCCGCGCCTGATCCCTCAAGGTCACCCGGATACGGCCATGAAAGCGCTGCAGGGTCAGGGCATTGCCGCCCCCCAGCGCCTCGACCACCGGCTGAGGTACAGGCTGGATCGCGGTCTGCGCAGCGGACGCATCAGCCTCTGGCGCCGGAGCGTCGCTGCCCTGAGCCGCCGCCGCGCGCATCTCGACCGCGACCTGATCCGCCATCGGCCCCAGCACAATCTGCACCGCCGTGGCCGAGGGCCTGATCACCCCGCGCGCGCCCAGCGCCTTAAGCGCGGCCTCATCGAGCCGGGTGTTGTCACGGACCGTGAGGCGCAACCGTGTTGTGCAGGCACCAATCGAGGTCAGATTGCCCGCCCCGCCGAGCGCCGCCACAAAGGAGGCCCCGCGCCCGCCCGCCGTCAAGGCAGAGGCAGAGGCAAAGCCATCCCCAGCCTCATCCTCGGGTTCGCGTCCCGGCGTGGCCAGATCCAGCTTGAGGATCACGAAGCGGAAGCTGGTGTAATAGATCGCGGCATAGGCCAGACCGACCGGGATCAGCAGCAGCGGATTGGTCGCCTTGCCGATGTTGAGCAGATAGTCGAGCAAGCCTGCCGAAAAACCGAAGCCCAGATGGACATTGAGCAGGTTCATCAGGGCCATGGACAGGCCTGTCAGTACCGCATGCACCGCAAACAGCACGGGGGCCAGAAACATGAAGCTGAATTCGATCGGCTCGGTCACACCGGTCAGCATCGAGGTCAGCGCAAGGCTGAGCAGCATGCCGCCCACGGCCTTGCGGCGCTCGGGCCGCGCGGTGTGGTACATCGCCAGACAGGCGGCTGGCAGGCCGAACATCATCACCGGGAAAAAGCCCGACATGAAGGCGCCCGCCGTGGGATCTCCGGCAAAGAAGCGGCGCAGATCGCCGGTGGCGCCGTGATAATCGCCCAGCACAAACCACACCACATTGTTGAGAATGTGATGCAGGCCGGTCACCAGCAACAGCCGGTTGGCCAGGCCGAACAGGAACAGGCCGAAGGGCCCGGCGCGCACGATGGCATCGCTCAAGTGATCCACGCCCGCGCCGATCGCGGCATAGCCGGTGCCCACCACGCCAGCCAGCACCAGCCCGACCAGCCCGCAGACGATCGGCACAAAGCGTCGCCCGCCGAAAAAGGCCAGATAATCAGGCAGACGAATGGCCGAGAAGCGGTTGTAAAGCAGCCCCGCCGCCAGCCCGGAGAGAATGCCCAGCGGCACATCAAGCCGCGCGATGGCCTTCTGCTTCCAGGCCGCCTGGACGATCTCGGTCAGGGACGCGGGCACGCCCGAGAGCGCATCGCCCGGCACCTGCATCAGCGCTTCGGCACCGCTGCGCGACACCAGAAAACAGACCACACCGGCAAGGCAGGCCGCGCCATTGCCATCCGCCGCAAAGCCGGTGGCCACGCCGATGGCAAAGAGCAGGCCCAGATTGGCGAAGATCGCATCGCCCGCCGCGCTGACGAAGGGAATGTTGAGCAGATCGGGCTGGCCAAGGCGCAGCAGCAGCCCCGCGATGGGCAGCACCGCAATCGGCAGCATCAGCGCCCGCCCCAAAGGCTGAAGACCGTTCATCAGAGACTTCATGCCAGCTTCTCCTGAAATGCCAGCTTTTCCTGAAACGAGCGCGCCAGCGCACGCACCTGCGCGGCATCAGGCAGGGCCAGCGCCTGATCGGCCAGCGCGCGGCAAGCCTCCAGCGTGACCGAGCGGATCACCGCCTTGATCGCCGGCACCTGTGCCGGTGTGGAGGAGAGTTCGGTGATCCCCAGCCCCAGCAGGATCGGCACCGCCAGCGGATCGGAGGCGAGGCCGCCGCAGACACCCACCCAGCGCCCATGGCGCCCGGCGCCCTGACAGGTCTGGCCGATCAGGCGCAGCACGGCGGGATGCAGCCCGTCGATGCCGGGGGCGACCGCAGGATTGCCGCGATCCATCGCCAGCACATATTGCGTGAGATCATTGCTGCCGACCGACAGGAAATCCGCCTCCGCCGCCAGCAGATCGGCGGTGACCGCAGCGGCTGGCGTCTCGACCATGATGCCGAGCGGCACCTTTTCACTCACGCCCATTTCAGCGCGCACGGCATCGAGATGGCCGCGCACCGCGCGCAATTCGGCAAGGCTGGCCACCATTGGCACCATGATGCGACACTGGCCCGAAGGCTGCACCGCAAGGATCGCCCGCAGCTGGCTGCGCAGCAGATCGGGGCGGTCCAGCCCCACGCGGATGCCGCGCAGGCCCAGCGCCGGGTTTTCCTCGGGCGCCATGGGCAGGAAGGGCGCAGGCTTGTCACCACCGATGTCCATCAGCCGCACGATCACCGGGCGGCCCTGCATGGCATCGGCAATCGCCTGATAATGCGCCGCCTGCTCCGCCTCATCGGGGGCGGTGGCGCTTTCAAGGAACAGGAATTCGGTGCGCAGCAGGCCGCTGCCCTCGGCGCCATGGGCCATCGCCACCTCGGCATCCTGCTTCGAGCCGAGATTGGCGAAAGCCTCGATGCGGGTGCCGCAGGCGGTCCGCGCCTGCTCTGCTGCCGCCGCCAGAGCGTCAGCGCGCCGCGCCGCTTCGGCAGCGATCGCGTCGCGCGCCTGCGCCAGAGCCGCCGCATCGGGCGCGGAATCAATGGCGCCCCGCCCGGCATCGAGAATGACCAGCGCACCATCCTCCAGCGCCGCCAGCCCCTCGCCCACCGCGACCAGCGCGGGCAGGCCCATGCCGCCAGCCAGAATCGCGACATGCGAGGTCGGCCCGCCGCGCATGGTGGCAAAGCCGCGCACCTTCGCCAGATCGAGTGCCATCACATGCGAAGGCAGCAGATCCTCGGCCAGCAGCAGCGTGTCCTCGGGCAGGTCGAGGCTGGTTTCGGGCTCTTCCCCGGCCAGCAGGGCCAGAATCTGGCGTTCGAGATCGAGGAAATCATCGGCGCGTTCGGCCAGGCGGCGGTCGCCGGTGGCGCGCATCGCCTCGGCCTGAGCGCGCATGGCCGAGCGCCAGGCGTAATCGGCGCTATGGCCCTTGGCGATACATCCAGCGGTGGCTTCCGCAACATCCGGGTCGCCCAGCAGCGCCAGATGCGCCTGAGCGATGCTGGCCTGCTCGCCCTGCGTGCGCGCGTTCAGACGCTGGCCCAGATCGGCCAGCGCCGCCTCCAGCCGCTGCGTCTCGCGGGCGGGATCGTCGCTGAAAGAGGGGATCTCGCGCTCGACATGGCGCAGCCAGCGCACCCTGCCAATCGCCAGCCCCGGCGCCGCCGTCACGCCGCCCAGCCAGCCTTCGGGCAGCGGGAGTGCTTCAGCGATGATCGGCGCGGCGGGCGCCGGGGGTGTTTCCGCCCCGGCGCTTTCACCCATCCCGCTGGAGATCAGATCGACCAGCGCGCGCAAGGCCTCGGGCGCATCGGGTCCACGGGTCTGCACCGTCACCACATCGTTGCAACGCACACCCAGCGCCAACAGCGCCACCGGGCTACGGGCAGATCCCTGCTTGTCTCCCTTGGCCAGCGTGGCCTCTGCCACAAAACCGCGCGCGCATTCGGCGATGCGCGCCGCCGGGCGGGCATGGATGCCATGCGTCATCGGCACCAGCACATCGACCGAGCAGACCTCACCCTGAGCCTGCGCCGCCCCCGCCATCACCGCATCGAGCGGTTCGACGAAGAACAGCGCCTCGCCCACCCCGACCGGTTTCCCGGTCTCGCGGCGGGAAATGCGGAACTGTTCGGGATTGGTCAGCAGCACCGGCGTGACCACCGCCCGGGCCTGAGGCAGCAATGCGTCGAGATCGAAGGACACCAGCGGATCGCCGCGCAGCACCCGCTGCCCTTCGCTGACATGGGCGCGAAAACCCTCGCCGCCCAGCGCCACCGTATCGATGCCGATATGCATCAGGATTTCGGCGCCCTCATCGGCGCGCAGCGTCACCGCATGGCGGCTGGCATGCACCGAGATGACCAGCCCGTCGCAGGGCGCATGCATGCAATCGCCGGTGGGGTCCACCGCCACGCCGTCGCCCAGCATGTTCTGGGCGAAGACGGGATCGGGCACCTCGGCCAGATCGAGCGCATAGCCGCGCAGGGGGGAACTGAGAATAAGACTGGTCACGTTACAGGAGCCCCCCGCCACAATGGCATGCCCGATTGGAATTAGGCGCCGCGCTTCAACCCGCGACCAGCTGCCCGTCCTGCCAGACGCCGCGCGGCTGGAGGTCGGCATCGAGCCAGACGAGATCGGCGCGCTGCCCCGGCGCGATGGCGCCCCGGTCGCTCAGGCCAAGCCAGCCCGCCGGGCTGGCCGAGGCCATCACGCTGGCATCGGCCAGATCGGCACCGGCCATGCGCACAAGATTGCGCACCGCCCCCGCCATATCGAGGTCCGAGCCCGCCAGCGTGCCCGCATCATCAAGGCAGATGCCGTTTTCGACATGGATCGCCTTGCCCTGAAGCACGAAATTCTTGTCCTTCGCGCCCACGCTGGGCATGGCATCGGTCACCAGCACGACACGCTCTTTGTCGCGTGCGCGCAGCACCAGCCGCAACGCGGCGGGATGGACATGAGCGCCATCGGCGATCAGGCCGGTGTAGGTCTGCGGCGCATCGAAAGCCGCGCCGACCATGCCGGGATTGCGATGATGCAGCGGCGACATGGCGTTGAACAGATGGGTGAAGCCCGACAGGCCCGCCTCCACCGCCGCCATTGTCGTCTCGTAATCGGCATCGCTATGCCCGGCCGAGACGATCACGCCGCCCGCCACCAGTTGCGCGATATCCTGAGGCGCGCAGAGTTCGGGTGCCAGTGTCAGCAGCACCTTGCCCTTGCGCGGGCGGGTGAGCAACGCGATGGCATCCTCATCGATGCGGCGGAAAAAGGCCTGATCGTGAATGCCCCGGCGGCGCTCATTGAGGAAGGGGCCTTCGATATGGACGCCCAGAATGCCCGGCACGCCAGCCTCGATCGCCGCCTCGCAAGCGTCCAGCGCCGCCGCGACATGGGTCAGGCTGTCGCTGATCAGCGTGGGCAGCAGGCCGGTCGTGCCAAAAGGGCGATGCGCATCGGCGATGGCGCGGATGCCCTCGACCGTGATCGCATCGTTGAACAGCACGCCGCCGCCGCCATTGACCTGCACGTCGATAAAGCCCGGCACCAGCCAGCCACCTTGCAGATCGAGCGCATCCTCACTCTCACGCAGGGTGTCGACAGCGGCGATGCAGCCTTGCGCGATGTGCAAAGACCCTTCCTCGCGCGCACCTTGAGCCGTCAGCAGTTGACCGCTACGGAAAGACAGAATGCTCATACGGTACAGGTCACCTTGGCGAGATGGGGCGGGCTGTCGGGATCAAGGCCCCGGCGCAGCGACAGATCATTGGCGAAGCGGTAGAAGCTCAGCAGTTGAAGCAGCGGCTCGACAGCCGGATGGGCGGCCTGCGCGGGAAGGCCCGAGATGCCCTGCGCCACCGGATCGGCCAGATGGACATGGGCGCCGCGCGCAGCAAAGTCAGCAGCGGCGGCGCGCACACTGTCGCCTGCCGCATCGCTGGTGGCCAGCGCGAGAATGGGAAAGCCTGCGCCCACGATGGTCATCGGACCGTGACGCACTTCGGCGGCGCTGAAGGCTTCGGCATGCAATGCGCAGGTTTCCTTGAGCTTGAGCGCAGCCTCCTGCGCCACGCCGAAGCCGAAACCGCGCCCGACGACGAAAAGATTGGTCGCCTCGGCCAGATCGGGAAGCGCGCCGCTCCAATCCTGCTCGAAGGCGCGATCGAGGGCGGCGGGCAGCGTGTCGAGCGCAGCGTCGAGCTCATCGTCCTGCGCCCAGCAGGCCACCAGCGCGGTAATGCCCGCCATCGAGACCAGACAGGATTTGGTGGCCGCGACCGACAGCTCCGGTCCGACGCTGAGCGGCAGCACCACATCGGCCATGTCCGCCAAGGGCGACGCCTCATCATTCACCAGCGCCACGACCAGCGCGCCGCTTGCCTGATGACGGCTGACCGCAGTGAGCAAATCAGGGCTGCGGCCCGATTGCGATATGGCCAGACACAAGGCGCGGCTCTTGCTGAGCGGTGCCTCGAACACGGAGGATACCGACAGCGCCGCCGAGGAGACGGGAAGACCCAGCCGCGTCTCGATCAGATATTTGCCATAGGTGGCTGCATTGTCGGAAGAGCCGCGTGCGCAGGTGACCACCATGGAGGGCGACCAGTCCCGCAACCGCGCGCCCAGATCCTTCAGCACAGTGCGATTGCGCTCCAGAAAGGAAGCCAGCCCCTGTCCGCATTGCGCGGCTTCACGGAACATCAGCGTCGAACGGGCCTCTCCATCAGGCCCAGTCATCGAGAGCGTATCAAGGCCAGAAGCCACCGCATTTCCTTCCTTCGTCAAACGCCACGACCCTGCGGCGCCCGGAGCCACGCATAGCCATCGAACACTGATCATATTTTGGTATTATAAAATAGGCAATATGACTGATAATTGTATTTTCTTATCGTTCAGGAAAGCGCCTGACGAAGGGCCAGCACCGTCTTTTCCGAGGTTACCCGACGGTCACTTGTGACAAATCCGAGATTTCGTAGCCTGTGATCGACCTCAACGGGCTCTCGCGCTGAGGCGTGAATTTCATGCACACCCGTATCCGATACCAATGCCGACACATTATCAGGTCGGATGCCGCCACCTACCATGATGGCCACCCGCCCGCTTGCGCGATTCACCATGCGGCGCAAGGTGTCGCGCCCCTCAACCGCGCCAGAATGTCCGCCGGAGGTGAGGATTCTCTGAAATCCCAAAGACACAGCAAGAGGCACGGCATCCTCGGGCTTTTCAAGCATATCCACCACCCGATGCAGCGTCAGAAGCGGTGAACGGGGCGCAAATGCGGCATGCGTCAAGGCGACCATCTCGGCCAGAAAATCGAGATCGAGCTGCTGAGGCCCGCTCATCGCCCCCAGAACGACTCCTGCCATCCCGCAGGCCGCGGCAGCCTTGATATCATCAGCAATCATCGCCTTTTCGCTCACCGTGTAGCGGAAATCGCCGGAGCGCGGCCGAATCAACGCCACAACTGGTATTGCCGTTCCAGCCAGAGCACGCATCAAACCGAAGGATGGCGTCAGACCACCACAGTCCAGCGCGCAGCACAGTTCGAGCCTCTCCGCACCACCCTGGACAGCGGCCCGCGCGCCCGCCTCATCTTCGACACATATCTCCAGGCATCTGATTTTATCGGATATTTGACGCATTGACGCCCTCATATTGATGCCGGCCAGCCGGCTCATTCACTGAAATTGCCGCAAAAACGCAACACTGTCGCCGCCTTGAAAGAAAAATCAATTTCGTTATTGGCATGGTAGCGGAACCATGCTCTACGTAACGCATCCGATAATGGTAACATACCAAAACAATGCAGGCATGAGCCTCATGTCTGGACACGGGATTTAGGGACACGGCTGCTTCGGCAGGTATTGAGGGGGTTTTCGAGCATGGCACATAGCAAATCTGCACTGATGTACGGCAGCGCGCTACTGGGTTTGATGGTTTCCACGGGCACCGTGCAAGCCCAGGACCAGGCCGCAGCAACGACATCGGACAATCCGATCGTCGTCAGCGGCATCCGCGCCAGCCTCAAGTCTTCGATCGGGGTGAAGCGCGCCGCAAACGCCGTGATCGACGTGATCACGGCCGAGGGCATCGGCAAATTCCCTGACCGCAACGTGGCGGAATCGCTGGCCCATATTCCGGGCGTCAGCGTCGACCACCAGTTCGGCGCGGGTGAGAAGGTCGCCATTCAGGGCACCGATCCGGCGCTCAACCGCATCCTGATCGACGATCACTCGATCGCCTCGACCGATTGGGGCGGCGCCCCCGGCGACGTTTCGGGCCGTACCTTCAACTACACGTTGCTGGCGCCCGAAATCGTCTCGCGCATCGAAGTCTACAAGTCGCCCGAAGCCCGTATTGACGAAGGCAGCCTGGGCGGCACGGTGATCGTGCGCACCCGTCAGCCGCTTGATCTCAAGCCCAACACCATCAATGGCTCAGTAGGCGGCACGTACAATGACCGTTCGAAGAAGGGCAATCCGCGCGCCTCTCTGATGTACAGCTGGCACAACAAGGACGCCACCTTCGGCGTTCTGGTCGCCGGAACCTATGACAAGCAGACGCTGACCCGCGCGGGCATCGAATACTTCGGCTATTCCACCGGCGCCGATTTCTTCAACACCAATGCCGACGGCACCTACACGCTGAAGAACCCGAACACCAAGGTCACCGGCGGTTCGCTGTCCGACCTTTACAATGCGCGCTATCCGGTGGGCATCAACCATGCCTATTTCGTGCAGACGCGTGAGCGTATCGGCGCTCAGGGCGGCCTGCAGTGGAAGCCCAGCGACCGGCTGGAACTGTCGCTGACCGGCATGCATATCCAGGCCAATTACAACAACTTCAGCCAGTCCGAATTCATCTATCCGGGCTGGGCCACCGGTCAGCTGCAGTCGGCCAATGTGTCGAACGGTCTGATCACCTCGGCCAGCTTCGGTTCGACCACCCTGCCCTCGACCAGCTCCGAGCTGGACATGAACTATCGCAAGACCACCGTCACCAATGACAGTGCCAACCTTGCGTGGAAGTGGAAGGTCGGCAAGGCCACGATCAGCGGCAATGGCGGCTGGAGCAAGGCTTCGGGCGGCACCGATCCCGAATATCTGTTCAACATGCAAAGCAATGTCCCCTACAGCTTCAGCTATTCGGGCACGCAGACCAATGTGAACTATTCCAGCGATCCGTCCAACCCTGCCACCTTCTTCCGCGGTGACACGGCCAAGCCGGTCACGCTGGCTGACGGCACCACGATCAACGGCTATCAGATCGGCGGCATCAGCCGCTCGCTGACCACCGATGCCGAAGGTTACGGCCAGCTCGACGCGGAAATCCCGGTCGATGATTCCTTCTTCAGCAAGGTTCGCCTTGGGGCCAAATACACCAGCCACGTCAACCGCCTCGATGCCTATGGTTCGCAGGTCTATTACACCTCGCAGGTCGGCCTCTCGAACTTCAGCACCATCCTGACCCCGGCGGGCGTGTTCTCGGGTCTGGGCGCCAGCGGCAACGCCAACCAGTTCGCCACCATGACCGCGCAGAATGTGATCAATGCGCTGAACAACGGCTATATTCTGGACACCGGCAAGGATCTGGGTTCCTCGTTCCGCGTGCTGGAAAAGAACGCTGCCGCTTACGTCCAGCTCGATTTCGAGCGCGACAAGTGGCGCGGCAACCTCGGCTACCGCATGGTCTACACCAAGGACATCTCGGACTATGCCGAATTTCCCAATGGCGCTTCCGTGGGCACGCCGACCCGCAGCAGCACCGATTATCTGAAGTTCCTGCCGGGCTTCAACGTGTCCTATCAGGCCACGCCTGACCTGCTGCTGCGCGGATCGATCGCCGAAGTGATCGCCCGCCCGCGCTATGCCCAGCTGGCCGGTTCCTTCAGCCGCAACGACACGCAGTTCACCGCCAGCGGCGGCAATCCCGATCTGAAGCCTTACCAGTCGTGGAATTTCGAGGCTTCGGCGGAGTGGTATTTCCGCCCCGGCGCGCTGTTCTCGCTTGAATATTTCCGCCGTCAGATCCAGTCCTACATCGTGACGACCACCAACAACCAGTCGCTGCTCAACACGCTGACCGGCCAGTATGCGACCTATTCGGTCAGCTCGCCGATCAACGCGTCGAATGCGGTGGTGAACGGTGTGTCGGCCTCGTTCCAGGCGCCGATCTGGGGTGGCTTCGGCATCCAGACCAACTATACTTTCGCCGTCGATCAGAAGGGCACCGATGCAGCGGGCGACCAGCTGAACCTGCCCTACCTCTCGCGCCACACGATCAATGTGATCCCCTATTACGAAAAGGGGAAATTCCAGGCGCGTGTCAGCTGGAACTACCGCACCCATTATTTCACGGGTATCGGTCGCCTGAACTCGGTGGACAGCACCGATGGCTATCATCAGCTTGACTTCTCGGCAGGCTACAAGATCAACGAGCACTTTACCGTCAACTTCAACGCCCAGAACCTTCTGGACTCGACCTACTACTCCTACAGCGGCACGAAGGACGCGCCGACAGCCCTCTACAAGAATGGCCGTACCTTCTCGGGTTCGGCATCCTTCACCTTCTGACGACAGCAGGGCGTCCGGTTTACGCCGGGCGCCCTGTTTTTATACAAGACCAATTGAAACGGGGCGTCATGAAAACTCTGGGTCTGGCCAAATTCCCTCTGGCCAATCCTCGTTTGCTCGGTCTGCTGCTGGCGGCGGGCTGGCCTTTGGCCAGTGCCCAGGCCGAAAGCATCGATCTGGATGCGGGCTGGCATTTCCGTTTCGCCGGGCAGAATACCTCGCTGGCGCCCGCCCAAACAGAATCCCCCGGCACCGAGCGTGTCGATCTGCCCCACAGCTGGAATCTATCGCGCGGCGCCGAGGCCGATGGCATCGGCTGGTACGCGCGCGAACTGGTGCTGCCTCAGGCGCTGGCCGGGCAGCATATGGAGCTGCATTTCGGCGCCGTGTTCTACAAGGCGCGGATCTGGGTCAATGGCGTGGAGGCTGGCGCCCATGAAGGCGGCCATACCGCCTTCGATCTCGACGTGTCGAAACTGCTGCATCCCGGCGCCAACCGCATCGCGGTGATGGTCGACAACCGGCCCGGCTTTGCCACCATTCCCGGCTATGCCATGCGCCTCAAGGCCTCGGGCAATGTCTGGTATGACTGGTGGCGCGGCGGCGGGATCACCCGCGACGTTTCGCTGCGCATCTCGGACGGCGGGCTGATCCGGGGGCAAAAGCTGAGCCAGACCCTGTCGGCGGAAAAGGGCAGCGTCAGCGCCCATATCAGCCTCGACAATGTGGATGGCAAAAACCGCAACTTCACCGTGACCACCCTGCTGACCGATCCTGATGGTCGGCCTGCCGGGGAAGCCCATCGGCAGATCACGCTGCCCGCACATCAGTCCGGCAGCGTGGATGCCGCGCTGACCGTACCGCATCCGCAGCTGTGGAACATCGGCGACGGGCGCCTTTACGAGGTCACCACGAAGCTCAGTGACGAGCAGGGCCGCCTGCTGGACGAAAAGCGCGACACGCTGGGCTTCCGCACCATCGCCCTGCGTGACCGCAAGCTTTATGTAAACGGCCAGCCGGTCCGCCTCTCGGGCGTCTCGCGCCATGAGGATTCGCCTTGGGAAGGCGCCGCCGAAACGCGCGGCACGATCCTGAAGGATTACCGCGATCTGGCTGAGCTGCACACCACGCTGACCCGCCCGATCCATTACCCCCAGCCCGAAACGGTGTTCGATATCGCCGATCGCGCGGGAATGCTGCTGATCCCGGAGATCCCGGTCTGGCAGATGAAGGCCGAGCAGCTTGGCGATCCGCGCCTGCTGGAACTGGCGAAGCGCATGACCGCCGAGGTGGTGGCGCAATCAGGCAATCATCCCAGCATTCTGGCCTGGAGCGTGATGAATGAATGCGATTCCTCCTCGCCGCAGGGGGCCGCCTATGTCGCGGCGATGAAGGCGCATCTCAATCGCATCGATCCGGGCCGTTTCGTCACTTTCGCCGATTCCGATGTCTCGACCCATCCCGCGCCCCGCACAACGGCGCTGGCGGCGGCGGATTTCATCATGGCCAATGCCTATTTCGGCACATGGAGCGGCGCGGCCAGCGGCGTGGGCCCATGGCTGGCGGCGATGGACAAGACCTGGCCCGACAAGATGCTGGTCATCTCAGAATTCGGCTGGCCCGGCCCCTTCTCGGCAGACAGCACCAGCGCCGATCGCGACCGCACGCAGAACCTGCGCGAGCAGATGGCGGCCTTTGCCGCACGGCCTTTTGTCGGCGGCACGATTTTCTGGGATTATCAGGATTATCGCTCCAACAAGAACCTCTTCGCGCCGCAGGAGGATGGCTATGTCGATCACGGTCTGGTCGACAAGGACCGCCAGCGCCGCCCCAGCTTTGCCGCCTGGGAAGAGGTGAACCGCCCCCTGCATGCCAGCGTGCAATGGAGCTATGCCAATGGCGCGCCCGCAGGCTTCACCGTGACGCTGGTGGCCAATGCGGCGGGCAGCCTGCCCTCCTATCCGCTCAGCCATCTGCGCCTGCACTGGCAGGCCATCGGCAAGGATCGCAGCCTGCTGGCGCAGGGCGATCAGGCGCTGCCCCTGATGGGCCCCGGCGCACTGGACCACCTCGATCTGACCGGCGCATGGCCGCGCGTCGATGGCCCGGTGCAGCTGCAGGTCGAGGTCCGCAATGCGCAGGGCCTACCGGCCATGGCGCAGAATTTCGATTACCTTCCCTTCAAGGCGGGCAGCGCGCCCTTCCCGCCCGATCCTTCCCAAATTCCAGCTGAGGCGGTGTCCCGATGAAAGCTCTGCATGTCCTGTCGCTCGCTCTGGCGGCCACGATCAGCGCCCCGGCCATGGCATCGAGCCTGCCGCCGCTGATCCCGATGCCCGCGAAGATCACCCCTCAGCCGGGCACGCTGACGATTGCCAACAACGCCGCCATCACCCTGCCCGAGGGCGACAAAGGCGCCCGGATCGCCGCCAGCCTGCTGATCGAGAAGGTGGCAAAGGATCGCGGGCTGACGCTCTCGACCGGCACCAAGGGCGTGATCCATATCACCCGCGATGCCAGCCTGCCCGGCGATGAAGCCTATCGGCTGGAGGTCAGCGCCAAGGGCGTCACGCTCGCCGCCAAGGGCGATGCCGGGCTGGTCTATGCCGCGATGACGCTGGCACAGCTGCTGAGCCCCGACGCGCATGTCGGCGCCCCGGTACGCCTCTCTGCCATGCAGATCGCCGACGCGCCGCGCTTCAAATGGCGCGGGGTGATGCTGGATACGGCGCGCCACTTCCTGCCCACCAGCGCAATCTATGCCACCATCGACCAGATGGCTGCCCACAAGCTCAACACGCTGCATCTGCATCTCACCGACGATCAGGGCTGGCGCATCGAGATCAAGCGCTATCCCGATCTCACCCGCATCGGCGCCTGGCGTACCCCGCCCTCGGCCGGCGGCGCCCCGGGCGAGAAGGTCGGCGGCTTCTACACGCAGGATGAGCTGAAGGCACTGGTCGCCTATGCCGCCCAGCGCGGCATCACCATCGTGCCCGAAATCGACCTGCCCGGCCATGCGCAGGCCGCCGTGGCCGCCTATCCCGAGATCGGCGTGCTGGGCGCCCGGCCCGATGTCAGTCATGACTGGGGCATCAACCCCTATCTTTTCAATGTGAACGATCACTCGGTGGGCTTTATCAAGAATGTGCTTGATGAGCTGATGGCGATCTTCCCCTCGCAATACATCCATCTGGGCGGCGACGAAGCCATCAAGGATCAGTGGCAGCGCTCGCCCGAGGTGCAGGCGAAGATGAAGGCGCTGGGCATCACCAGCGAAAACGCCATGCAAAGCTGGCTGATCGACCAGCTGGGCACCTATCTGGCGCAGCATGGCCGCCGCCTGATCGGCTGGGATGAAATCCTTGAGGGCGGTCTGCCGCCTTCAGCCTCGGTGATGTCATGGCGCGGCGACAAGGGCGCGGTGGATGCCGCCAACCAGAACCATGATGTGGTGCTGGCCCCGGCCCCCACGCTTTATATGGACAGCGTGCAGAGCCGCCGCGCCGATGAATCCGCCGGGCGCCTCTTCACCGTGACACTGGCCGATCTCTACAATTACGATCCCTTCCCCAAGGGCCTGCCCGCCGACAAGGCCGGGCATATTCTGGGCGCGGAAATCACGGCCTTCTCCGAATATCTCACCACGCCGCGCGCGGTGCAGCATGTGCTGTTCCCGCGCCTGGACGCATTGTCAGAAGTGGTCTGGTCGGCGCCGGCGCAGCATGACTGGCAGGGTTTCCTCACCCGCCTTCAGCCCCAGCGCCTGCGCTACACCCGCGAGGGGATCAACGATGCCGACAGCGCCTTTGCCGTGGATTTCGCGCTTCAGGGCCCACGCAGCCAGCTGTTGACCCGCAAGGAAGGCACGGTGGCCATCGCCACCCAGACCGGCTTCGGCCAGATCCGCTACACCACCGATGGCCGCGAACCGACGGCCCGTTCTCCGCTCTACAAGCAGCCGGTGGCGGTGAAGCTGGGTCAGGTGCTGAAGGCCGCTGCCTTTGACGGCACCCTGCCCACCGCCCAAAGCCGCAGCTTCGACCTTTCTACCACCAGCCTGCTGCGCTGGAACAACCCCGATCTGGTCGCCTGCCCCAAGGGTGCGCTGGGCCACCGCGTGCCGCTGACCTCCGAGGCGCCAGACGGCAGCCCGGTGTTCAACGTCAACCTCTTCGACGATTGCATCATGGCCCCCGCCGTGCCCACCGATGCCCCGCGCAAATTCACGGTGGATGTCGCGCGTCTGGCCCGCCATTACGGTCTGGCCTATGAGGCGACCAAGCAGATCTGGCATTACAGCACCAGCCCTCATGGCGAGCTGGTGATGCGGGTTGGCGGCTGCGAGGGCGATATCCCGGGGGGGGGCCCCAAGGGTCAGGTGATCGCCACCTTCCCGCTGCCCGATCCCGCCACCGCACCCAACCGCTTCCAGCTGACGGGCACGGTTCCAGCGGGCACCGGCGACCAGAACGTCTGCATGCTCTTCACCGCGCCGATCAGCGGGGCCTTCTACACGGTCGCCTCGCTCCAGCTGGAACCCGCTTCGTGAGGCATGGTCTGAAGGTCCTCGCCGTCCTGCTGCTGGGCGCCAGCAGCGCGGCGATGGCGCAGCTGCCCGGCGATACCGCGCTCGACAGCGGCTGGAGCGTGCGGATCGATCCGGCTGATGCCGCGGCGGCCAAGGCCCATCCCGGGGCGGCGGGCTGGTTTCCCGCCCATGTGCCCGGCAGCGTCCAGCAGGATCTGATTGCCAGCGGGCAGGTGCCCGATCCCTTCCTCGGCCAGAATGAGGGCGCCATCCAATGGGCGGGCCTGACGGACTGGCAATACCGGACCGCCATCGCCGCCACGCCCGAGATGCTGGCGCGCGGCCATGTCGATCTGGTGCTGGACGGGCTGGACACCTTCGCGCAGGTCACCCTCAACGGCGTGAAACTGCTCGCCACCGACAATGCGCATCGCCAGTGGCGTGTGCCGGTGAAAGACGTGCTGCATCCCGGCGAAAACACGCTGGAGATCCATTTCGCCTCGCCGATCAGGACCCTGCAACCGATGGTGCTGAAAGAGGCCCATCCGCTGCCCGGCGAATATGATTCCATCTATGGCGACGAGCCCGAGGGCAAGCAGACCTCGCCCTATATCCGCAAGCCCAAATACCATTACGGCTGGGACTGGGGCCCGCGCATCGTCAACATCGGCCCCTGGCGCAAGGTCCATCTTCAGGCTTGGGACAGCGCGCGGATCGAGACGATGCGCGTCACGCAGGAAGCGCTGGGCGATGCCTCGGCGCGGCTGACAGCCAGCTTCGACATTCAGGCAGACCATGACGGTCCCTTCGCCCTGCGCGCCACCATCGCCGCGCCGGATGGCAGCCCGGCCGTGCCCTTCGAGCGCCATGTCGATCTGGTGGCGGGGCTGAACCATGTTTCGCTGCCGCTGGACATCGCTCACCCTCAGCGCTGGTGGCCTGCAGGCTGTGGCGCGCAGCCGCTCTATACGGTGGCGGGCACGCTGAGCGACACCAGCGGCGCGCTGGGCAGCGTCACCCACAGGATCGGCCTGCGCAAGGTGGACCTGCTGCGCGAGAAGGACGATCACGGGCGCGGCTTCGCCTTTCGCGTCAATGGCGTGCCGATCTTCGCCAAGGGCGCCAATGTCATCCCCTTCGACAGCTTTCCGGCCCGCGTTACCCCCGCCAAGATCCGCTCTCTGCTGAGCGCCGCACGCGATGCCAATATGAACATGCTGCGCGTCTGGGGCGGCGGCATCTATCCCGACGATGCCTTCTACGACGCCGCCGACGAGCTGGGCCTGATGGTCTGGCAGGATTTCATGTTCGGCGGCGCGGTCACCCCGCCCGATCCGGCCTATCGCGAGAATGTGCGGATCGAGGCCGAGCAGCAGGTGGCCCGCCTGCAAGCGCATCCCTCGCTGGTGCTGTGGTCGGGCAACAATGAGGTGCTCTCCGGCTGGGACAGCTGGGACGATCGCAAGAGCTTCAAGAAAGCCATTGGCGCCGATGAGCAGGAGAAGGTCGGCGTCGGCATGGCGATCCTGTTCGACGGCGTGCTGCGCAAGGCCGCCGAAGAAGGCGATCCCGATGCCGTCTACTGGCCCGGCTCGCCCAGCGCCAATTACGAGGACAAGGCCGATCAGGACCACAATGGCGACCGCCATTACTGGGATGTGTGGGGCGGCAAGAAGCCGGTCGAGAGCTATCTGGATGCCTGCCCGCGCTTCATGTCGGAATATGGTCTGGAAGCCATGCCCGATATGAAGACGATCCGCGCCTTTGCCGGAAAGGGCCCGCTTGCCATCGGCAGCCCGGTGCTGCGCGCCCATCAGAAATTCCTGAAGGGCGAGGGCAACGATCGCCTGCTCGATTACATCGGCCAGCGCTATGGCAAGCCGCGCGATGTGGCGGAGATGGTCTATCTCAGCCAGGTGATGCAGGCCGAGGGGATCGAACTGGCCGCGCTCCACCACCGCGCCTGCCGCCCGGTCACCATGGGCAGCCTCTATTGGCAGCTCAACGATGTGTGGCCCTCGATCTCATGGTCCAGCATCGATTCCGCCGGTCGCCCGAAAGCGCTGCAGTACCATGCGAAACGTTTCTACGCGCCGCTGGCCGTGGCCGCCGCCCATGCCGGGGGCAAGACCAGCCTCAGCCTGATTTCCGATGCCACCACGCCGACCGGTGCGACATGGCGCCTGACGGTGATGGGCATGGATGGCAGCAACCCGCAGCGGCAGGAGCATGACGTCACGCTGCCCCCGCTCTCCAGCACGCCGGTTGCCACGCTGACCGACGCGCAGCTGTTCGGCCAGAGCGATCCCAAAACCCATATCGCGCTGGCCGAACTGGTGATGGACGGCAAGACCGTCTCGCGCGCCCTGATCGAGCCCGTACTGCCCAGGGACGCCACCCTGCCCGATCCCGCCTTGCGCGCCACATGGGGCAAGGATGGCCATCTCACTCTGCATGCCACCCGCCTTGCCCGCGCGGTCTGGGTGGATTTCGGCATGCTGGATGCCACCCTGTCGGACAATGCCTTCGATCTGATGCCGGGCGAAAGCCGCGAGATCGCCGTGACCTCCTCGGCCAGCCTCGCGCTGCTCAAGCGCAACCTCCATATCCGCACCCTTGCCGGAGAGATCCGCCCGTGACCCCCAGCCTGCTTCTGGCCCTGCTCAGCCCGCAAGCGCAGGCCAATGTCGAACAGACCATCGCCGCCATGACGGTCGAGGACAAGGCCGCCCAGTTGCAGAGCGGCGCCACCGCCCTGCCCAAGGCGAAACTGCCCGCTTACGACTATTGGAACGAGGGCCTGCATGGGCTGGCGCGCAACGGCGTGGCCACCGTCTTCCCGCAAGCCATCGGTCTGGCCGCGACATGGGATCAGCCGCTGATGCAAAAGGTGGGCGATGTGATCTCCACCGAGGCGCGCGCGCGTTACAACGCCCTGCCCAAGGGCAGCGACCGCCTGCGCTATCAGGGGCTGACGATCTGGTCGCCCAACATCAACATTTACCGCGATCCGCGCTGGGGTCGGGGCCAGGAAACCTATGGCGAGGACCCCTTCCTCACCGGCCATATGGCAATTGGCTTTATCGCGGGCCTTCAGGGGCCGGACCTTGCCCATCCCAAGGTGATCGCCACGCCCAAGCATCTGGCCGTTCATTCCGGGCCGGAAGCCGGGCGCGACAGTTTCGATGTCGATGTTTCCCCGCGTGACATGGCCGAGACCTATTCCGCCGCCTTCCGCACCGCGCTGGTCGATGGCAAGGCGCTTTCGGTGATGTGCGCCTACAATGCGCTGCATGGCGTGCCGGTCTGTGCCTCGCCCGATCTGATGGGCAAGCGGCTGAGGCAATATTGGAATTTCGGCGGGCTGACGGTGTCGGATTGCGACGCCATCGGCAACATCACCCATTATCATTTCTACACACCCGACGATGCCGCGGGCTCTGCCGCGGCGCTCCAGGCGGGCACCGATCTCGATTGCGGGCGCACCTATGCCGCCCTGCCCGATGCCGTGAAGCGCGGGTTGGTGGGCGAGGATGTGCTGGACAGCGCTCTCTCCCGCGTGTTCGCCGCGCGGGCCCTGCTGGGCGATGCCTTCGGCCAGACCAGCCCATGGGACCGCATCGCGCCGACGCAGGTGGATACGGCCGAGCATCGCGCTCTGGCGCTGGAGGCCGCGCGCAAGAGCATCGTGCTGCTGCAAAACAAGGGCAACCGCCTGCCGCTGGCCATAGGCGCGAAGATCGCGGTGATCGGTCCCAATGCCGATGCGCTCGATGTGCTGGAAGCCAATTACCACGGCACCGCCTCGCACCCCGTCACCCCGCTGGAGGGGCTGCGCGCCAGCTTCGGGGCGGACAAGATCCTCTATGCCCAGGGCTCGGTCGTGGCCGAGGGCGTGCCCGTCACCATCCCCGAGGATGCGCTGTCCGCCGATGGCAAGCCCGGCCTGAAAGGCGACTATTTCGCCACGCCCGACCTCACCGGCACACCGCGCCTGACCCGTCAGGACCGCCATGTCGATTTCGACTGGGACCGCGCTGCCCCTGCTCCCGCTCTGCCCGCCAAGGGATTTTCGGTGCGCTGGACGGGGCAGATCACCCCGCCCGCCGCCGGAGACTACCGGCTCCATCTGGAAATCCCGCGCTGCTTCGATTGCGCGGGGCATGATCCGGTGCGCCTGTGGGTCGATGGCGAGGAACGCATCACGGATAGCGGCGATGGCAAAAGCATCGCCACCGAGCTGAGCTTCACCGACACCAAGCCCCATGCCCTGCGCATCGAATACCGCCACACCGGCGAGGATGGCGGCATCGGGTTGCGCTGGATCGCCCCGGCGCAGACCCAGCGCGATCAGGCCGTGGCAGCGGCCCAAAAGGTCGATGCGGTGGTGGCCTTTATCGGCCTCTCCCCCAGCGTCGAGGGTGAGGCGCTCCAGATCGAGGTGCCCGGTTTCGCCGGAGGCGACCGCACCGCCATCGAATTGCCCGAACCCCAGCGCCGCCTGCTCGATGCTGTCGCCGCCACCGGCAAGCCGCTGGTGCTGGTGCTGATGTCGGGCGGGGCGGTGGCCATGCCCTGGGCACGCGAGCATGCCGATGCCGTGCTGGCCGCCTGGTATCCGGGCGAGGCTGGCGGCACCGCGCTGGGCGACATCCTGTCGGGCGCGGCCAATCCCTCGGGCCGCCTGCCGCTCACCTTCTATGCCTCCACCCGCGATCTGCCCGCCTTTGCCGATTACAACATGCGCGAGCGGACCTATCGCTATTACACCGGCAAGCCCGTCTGGGGCTTCGGCCATGGGCTGAGCTACACCAGCTTCACCTATGGCAAGCCCGTGCTGTCCGCCCCTGCCGCCGACCGCTCGATCAGCGCCACCATCGCGGTGACCAACAGCGGCACGCGTGAAGGCGATGAGGTGGTGCAGGCCTATCTCTCGGCCCCGCAGGTCAGCGATGGCTCGTTCAACGATCCGGTGCTCCAGCGCAGTCTGGTGGGCTTCCAGCGGGTGCATCTGAAGCCCGGCGAGACGCGGCAGGTGCGCTTCACCATCGATGCGCGAGGGCAAGGCACGGTGGACCGCACAGGCCTTCGCAAGCTCCGTCAGGGCGCGTATCATCTCTGGCTCGGCGCAGGCCAGCCGGGCGACGGCCCGGGAGCCGAGGCCGACTATACCGTCCAGACCGAGGCCGAGATCGCCCCATGATGACACCCCGCCGCTCCGTCCTGAAATCGGGCGCCACCTTGCTGGCCGGGGCCATGGCCTCGGGCGCGACGCGGGCGCTGGCCGCGCCGCCCACCCCGCAGCCGACGCCGATCCCCACCACCCCCGCGCCGGGGCGGACGACCGATCTCAACTCGCGCCGCCCCGCGCCGGGCGACCGCAAGTTCACCAGCCCGGCTGTCGAGGAGCGTATCCGCCAAGTCTCGGCGCAGGTTGCCGATCCTGAACTCGCGTGGATGTTTGCCAATTGCTATCCCAACACGCTGGACACCACGGTGTGGATGGGCACGGTCGAGGGCAAGCCGGACGCCTTCGTCATCACCGGAGACATTCCCTGCCTGTGGCTGCGGGACAGCAGCGCTCAGGTATGGCCCTATCTGCCGCTGGCCAAGGACGATCCGCAGCTTCAGGCGCTGTTCAACGGGCTCATCGCCCGTCAGGCCCGCTGCCTGCTCATCGACCCCTACGCCAATGCCTTTATGCAGGACCCGCAGGCGCGCACCAACCTGTCCTGGGCGCTCCATGACCAGACCGACATGAAACCCGGCGTGGCCGAGCGCAAATGGGAGCTGGACTCGCTGTGCTGGACGCTGCGTCTGGCAGCGGGTTATTGGCAGGCCACGCAGGACAAGCGCCCTTTCGACGAGCTGTGGGCCAATGGCGCCCGCGCCGCCTTGCGCACCATACGCGAGCAGCAGCGCCTGCATGATCATGGCCCCTATGCCTTCCGCCGCCCGGACGGCAATGCCACCGAGACACTGATGCTCTTCGGCTATGGCGCGGCCAGCCGCAAGGTGGGGCTGATCCATTCGATGTTCCGCCCTTCGGACGATGCCTGCACCTTCCCTTTCCTGATCCCCGCCAACCTTTTTGCCGCCAGCGCTCTGAAAGGGCTGGCCAAAGTGGCTGCCGAGGCGCGGGGCGACACCGCACTCGCCCGCGATGCCATGGCCCTGTCGCTCGAACTGGACCGCGCGCTGCTCGACTATGGGCAGATGGCCGGACCGGACGGCAACCCTGTCTGGGCCTATGAGGTCGATGGTTTCGGCAATGGCTTCTTTATGGACGACGCCAATGTGCCGGGCCTGTCGTCGCTGGCCTATCTCGGCGCGGTGCCCCGCAACGATCCGCTCTTCCGCCGGACCGAGGCGCTGGCCTGGTCCTCGCGCGATCCCTATTTCTTCAAGGGCGCCGCCTATGAGGGGATCGGCGGGCCCCATGCCGGGCTGGGCATGATCTGGCCGATGTCCATGATCATCCGCGCCCTCTCCAGCGACAGCCCTGCCGAAATTCTCGGCCTGCTGCGCAGCCTGAAAGCCACCCATGCGGGCACGGGCTTTATCCATGAGAGCTTCCAGCAGGACAATCCGGGCGAGTTTACCCGTTCATGGTTCGCTTGGGCCAACAGCCTGTTTGGCGAACTCATCATCGATGTGAACCGCCGCTTTCCCACTCTCCTGTCCCAGAAACTGTAAGGACCAGCATGACGATGTCCCTGCGCCGTCGCGATCTGTTGGGCGCCGCCGCCGGCGCCGCCATGACCTCAGGCCTCAGCCCGCTGCATGCCGCTGCCCTTTCACTTCCGGCAGGCGGCGGGGCGCTTCAGCCCGATCTGTTCATCGGCACCGGCGGCCATGGCCATACCTATCCCGGTGCCACCCTGCCCTTCGGCATGGTCCAGCTCAGCCCCGACACCGACAATGCGCGCTGGGATGCCTGTTCGGGCTATCACCGTGATGATACGTCGATCATGGGCTTTTCGCACACCCATCTCTCGGGCACCGGCATCGGCGATATGCTCGATGTGCTGGTGGTGCCCACGCGCGGCGCGCTGGAGCTGGAACCCGGCCCGCTCGACAATCCCGACGCCGGTTACCGCCAGCGCTTCTCGGACGAACATGCGGAAGCCGGCTATTACCGCGTGCGGCTGGAAAGCGGCGTGCTGGCCGAACTGACCGCCACCGAGCGCACCGGCCTGCACCGCTACACCTTCCCCAAGGGGCCAGGCCATGTGCTGATCGACTTTGCCCATTGCAAACAGGAAGCCCCCGGCGAGCCGGTGATCATCGATGAGGCCTCGCTGGAATGGGGTGCGAACAACACGCTGACCGGCAGCCGCCGCGTGTTCCGCTGGGCCAAGGGGCGGCGCATCCATTTCGCGCTGCAACTCTCACGCAAACCCGACCGCATCGCCTTCTTCGGCGATGACAATCACCCGGCAGGCGACAAGCAGGTCAGCGGACGCCGCCTGAAGGTCGCCCTGTTCTTCGACGATGCCGGGGCGCAGCCGCTGCTGATCCGCACGGGCATTTCGGGTGTCGATGTGGCAGGCGCGCGGGCCAATCTGGCCTCCGAGGTTCAGGATTGGGATTTCGACCGCCACCGCCGCGCCGCTGTCGCGCGCTGGCATGACCATCTCGACACCATGCGTGTGGAGGGCGGCACGCCCGACCAGCGCGCGATCCTGGCCAGCGCGCTCTATCACAGCCTGCTGGCCCCCACCCAGTTCACCGACAGCGACGGGCGCTATATGGGCATGGACGGAGAGATCCATACCACGCCCGCCGATCAGCCCGCCTTCAGCTCCTATTCGCTGTGGGACACCTATCGCGCGCTCCATCCGCTGATCACGCTGATCCGCCCGGACAAGGCGCGCCAGTTCACGCAGGATCTGATCCGTCAGGCCACGCAGAGCCGTTTCGGCCCCTCGGTCTGGCCGCTGCAAGGGGTGGAGACCGGCTGCATGATCGGCTGGCACGCGGTGGTGGTGATGGCCGAGGCGATCACCAAGGGCATCCCCGGCGATTATGCCGCCGCCTGGCCCGCGATCCGCAAACGCGCCTTCGACCCCGCCGCGCCCGATCAGGACAACAGCCTGGGCCGCCACTATTACGACAGCCGCGGCTGGATTCCGGCGGACAAGATCTTCGAATCCGTCAGCCGCACGCTGGAATATGCCTATGACGATCATGCCATGGCCGTCATCGCGGAGAAGGTCGGCGCGCATGAGGATGCCGCCACCTTGCGCAAGCGTTGCCTCAACTATGCCCATCTCTTCGATGCGCAGCGCGGCTTTATGCGCCCGCGCCTCGACAATGGACAGTTTGCCGAGCCCTATGATCCGGTGGAGCTGGGCCATTCCTCGCAGTGGCGCGATTACACCGAGAGCAACGGCTGGCAGGCCACCTTCCTCAACCAGCATGATGTCTATGGGCTGATCGCCCTGTTCGGCGGCGAGGCGCGTTTCGCCGCGCAACTCGATGCGCTGTTCAACGCGCCCTCCACCCTGCCCGCCAATGCCCCGCCAGACATCAGCGGGCTGGTCGGCCAGTACGCCCATGGCAATGAGCCGAGCCACCATGTGGCCTATCTCTATGCCTATGCGGGCCAGCCGTGGAAGACGCAGGCCATGGTCCGCCGCCTGTGCAACGAGATGTACAAGGCCGATCCGGATGGCGTGATCGGCAATGATGATTGCGGGCAGATGAGCGCTTGGCTGGTGCTGAGCGCACTGGGCTTCTATCCGGTCGATCCGGTCAGCGGGGTCTATGTCTTCGGCTCGCCGCTGTTCGACCGGATTGAGGTGCAACTGGGCGAAGGCAGTACGCGGCTGGTGGTCGAGGCGCAGGGCAATGCGGCCGATGCGCCCTATATCCAGTCGGTGGAATGGCGCGGCCAGCCCTGGAGCAAGGGCTGGATCAGCCATGCCGAGCTGCAAAAGGGCGGCAGACTGGTGTTCCGCATGGGAACGCAGCCCAACAAGGGCTTTGCCAGCGCGGCGCAGCACCGCCCGCCATCCTTCGGCCGCACGCCCGCGTGATCCTCGCGCGGCAGGGGATTGTGGCCACGGGCGTCGCGCTGGCCTTCGGGCTGGGTGCCGCGCCGGTGGCAGCGCAGGATCTGGGGCAGGCCTGCGTGGTCAGCGATGAGGCGGGGCAGGTGGCCGCGCGCATTCTGGCCGAGCGCCTTGCCGAACGCATCGGTCACCCCCTGCCCACCCAAAACTGCCAGAACCGGATCGTGCTGGCGCTGGAGGACGATGTCGGGCCCCTGCTGCCGCCCGCACTGCGCGCCCGCTGGTTGCAGGCAAAGGCGAAGGGCGAAGGCTTTTCCATCCGCAGCCTTGGCCCCAAGGCCCATCCCGTCCTTGTGCTCAGCGCCCCGGACAAGCGCGGGCTGGTCTATGCGGCGGGCTGGTTGCTTCGCTCAGCGGATGCCCGCGCCCGGCTGGCGGTCCCTGCCGCCTTCAGCACCGCGCCGCACTACCCCACGCGCATGACCCAGATCGGCTATCGGGCGAAGAACAACACTTACGACGCCTGGGATCTGAAGCGTTTCCGCCGCCGTATTGAGGATTTCGCCCTGTGGGGCAGCAGCGGTGTGCAGGTCATCGCGCCCGTCTCCGACGATGCGGCAACCAGCCCGCTCTATCCGGCGCCTCCACTCGAGACGCTGGCGGGGATCGGGCGGATCGCTCATGAACTGGGCATTGATTTCGCGCTTTATTACCCCAATCTGGGCGATTACGCCGCCGCTGCCGCGCGGCAGGCCGAGGCGGAGAAGCTCGATGCCCTGCTGAAGCAGCTGCCCATGGTGGATGCGCTCTACATCCCCGGCGGCGACCCCGGCCATACGCCGCCCGACCAACTGATCCCGCTGATGGAGCATGAGGCCGCAATCCTCCATGCCCGCAACCCGGCCGCCACGGTCTGGCTTTCGGCGCAGGGGTTCGATGCCAAAGACAGCGCGGGTTTCTATGCCGCCTTGCCGCGCCGCCCCTCCGGTCTCACCGGCGTTTTCTATGGTCCGCAGACGCGCGATCCGCTCGACCGGCAACGCGCCAGCCTGCCGCGCGATGTGCCGCTGCTGCTCTACCCCGACATCGGCCATGCGATGCATGCGCAATTTCCCGTGGCGCGCTGGTCCCCCGCTTTCGCCCTGACCGAGGGGCGCGAGCCTATCGACCCGCGCCCGCTGGATTTCACCCGGATCTTCAAGGCACAGGCCCCGCTTTCCAAAGGCTTCATCACCTATTCCGAGGGTGTGAACGACGATTTCAACCAGTTTCTGTGGTTCGCGCTGGGCTGGAACCCGGCGACCCGGCCCGAGACTGTCGCGCGCGACTATGCCCGCATGTTCATCGGCGATCCGCGCGCCGCGCGCCTGCCCTTCGCGCTGGAGCGCAACTGGCAAGGCGATCCCGCCCGCAACCGGACCATCCCCGCCACCCTACGCCTTGCCGATGCGATCCGCCCCACAGCCTATGCCGACTGGCGGCTGGATACGCTGCGCTATCGCGCGGTCTATGATGCGCTGGTGCAAAAGCGCCTGATCGCCGCGTGGCAGCGTCAGGATCAGGCGCTGCATCTGCTGGCTCGGGCCCGCCCCGGGCAGGCTGCCCAAGCCGTTGCCAGCGCTCGCGCACAATTGGAACAGCCCGATGGCCCCGCCATCGCCGCCCTGCACCAGCGCCTGTCGGGTCTGGCCGATGATCTGTGGCGCAAGGCCCGGTTGCAGCTCAGCGTCAGGCTCTATGGGGCCTCCAACATCGAGCGGGGCGCCAATCTGGATCGCGCCGGGGTCGATCTGAACGATCGGGTGGCGATCGAAAAGGAAATGGCACAGGCGCTCCAACGGCCCGATGAGCCTGCCCGTATTGCCGCACTCCACGCTCTGGCCGATCCGCAGCGCAAGGCCGATCACGCGCTTTACGACGATCTGGGCAATCCGCAGGCCGAGCCTCATCTGGTCCGCGCCAAAGACACACAGGCCGCGCCAGACCTGCGCGACACCGCCATCGACGGCATCGCCGACCGCACGCCCGAAGACGGCTGGCGCATGGCGGACATCACCTATGCCGAAACGCTTTATGATCGGCCAATCCGCCTGCATTACACCGGGTTGAACCCGCGCCGCCGCTACCGCCTGATCGCGCGCTATGCGGGCGAGGATTATCAGTTGCCCATGCGTCTTGTCGCCAATGGCACGCTGGAATTGCACGGCGCCCTCAACCGCACGCAGAACCCGATGACCGTCAGCATCGACATTCCCCCCGCAGCGACAAGCCATGGCGTGCTCGATCTGGCCTGGACGCGGCCTGCGGGCCTTGGCGGCTCGGGCCGGGGCCATCAGATCGCCCAGAGCTGGCTTATCCCCCTTCCCCTCTCCAACGGAGATACCCCATGAAAGCCCATCTGACCCGTCGCCGCATTCTGGCCTCGGGCCTTGCCGCCGCCGGTGCCTCTGCCGGGGCCGCCAACCCCGCGCTGGCGCGCCTCGCCACAGGCCCTGCCGCTTCGGCGCCCGCGCCCTATGGCGCCACGCCCTCGACGCGCCAGTGGGCCTGGCATGGCCGGGAGTATTACGGCTTCGTCCATTTCTCGATGAACACCTTCACCGACAAGGAATGGGGCTATGGCGATGAGGACACCAAACTCTTCAACCCCACGGACTTCAACCCTGACCAGATCGTTGCGGCGGCCAGGGCGGGCGGCATGCATGGCCTGATCCTGACGGCCAAGCATCATGACGGCTTCTGCCTGTGGCCCACGCCGCTGACCGAACATTGCATCCGCAACACGCCCTATAAGAACGGCAAGGGCGATATCGTGCGCGAGATGGCCGACGCCTGCCACCGCGCGGGCATGCCTTTCGGCCTCTATCTCTCGCCCTGGGACCGCAATCACGCCGAATACGGCCGCCCGGCCTATATCGACTATTACCGCGCCCAGTTGACCGACCTCTGCACCAATTACGGCACGCTCTTTGAAGTGTGGTTCGACGGCGCCAATGGCGGTGACGGCTATTACGGGGGAGCACGCGAAACCCGCAAGATCGACGCCCCGAAGTATTACAACTGGCCCTCGATCATCGCGCTGGTTCACCAGTTGCAACCGATGGCCTGCACCTTCGATCCGCTGGGCGCCGATATCCGCTGGGTGGGCAATGAGGATGGCAAGGCGGGCGATCCCTGCTGGCCCACCATGCCCAATGCTCCCTATGAGCAGGCGGCGGGCAATTCGGGCGTGCGCGGCGGCGAGATCTGGTGGCCCGCCGAAACCGATGTCTCGATCCGGCCCGGCTGGTTCTATCACGAGGATGAGGACACCGCCGTCAAATCCCCCGCGCGGCTGATGGAGCTTTACGACCAGTCGGTGGGCCGGGGCACCAATCTGCTGCTCAACATCCCGCCCGACCGACGCGGGCAGATCGCCGAACCCGATGTCGCCGCGCTCTCGGCCTTTGGCGATGCCCTGCGCGCCAGCTTTGCCAGTGATGTGGCGCGCAAGGCGGTCGCTCATGCCAGCGCCAGCCGGGGCCCTGCGTTTGCCCCCGCCAAGGTGCTGGACGGCAACCGCGACACCTACTGGAGCACGCCCGATGGGGTGACCACGCCCGAGATCACCCTCGATCTGGCACCCGGTGCGCCCTTCGACACGATCCGCCTGCGCGAATATCTGCCGCTGGGCGTGCGCGTCACACGCTTTGCGGTCGATTTGGCCGGGACCGATGGCGTCTGGCGCGAGGTGGCCCGGCATGAGGGGATCGGCGCCCAGCGCATCATCCGCCTGCCCGCCGTGCAGAATGCCCGCCGCCTGCGTCTGCGCATCCTTGAGGCGCCCGCCGCACCCGCGATCAGCGAGATCGCGCTGTTCCGCTCGGTGACGCCGCGTCAGATCGCTCCCAGCCTGTCCAAGACCAACCGCACGCTGGACCGCAAAGGCTGGCGCGTGACCCAGGCCAGCGCACCGGGCGCCGAGGCCGTGCTGGACGGCAATGCCAACTCGGCCTGGCACGCTCCGGTTCCTGCCATGCTGACGCTGGATCTGGGCCGCAGCGAGGATCTCGCGGGCTTTGCCTTGACCCCAACCCGCCATGCCGAAGAGGGTAACAGTCCGCCCGCGCGCTACAGTGTGGAATGGAGCGCGGACGGCCAGAACTGGCAAACCGCTGCCTCGGGCGAGTTTTCCAACATCGCCTATGCAAGGGCGACCCAACGCATCCATTTCGCACAGCCGATTGCCGCGCGCTTTCTTCGGCTGAGTTTTCCGGCCTCGGCGCTGGGGGATGCCGTGCTGTCCATCGCGGAAATTTCGGCTTTCGCTCCAGATCGGGGCTGAAGCCGGGTATGGGGCCGGTCTTCGGATCGGCCCCAATCTATCGACAGCGCTTGGCCTGTATGCCGCCCCAACCGGTGGCGATCAGCCTTAAACGTCGCTCAATTCGGCAACCAGATCATAGGCGTCGCCACGATACCAGCTATGAGTCATCTCGATCGCCCTGCCATCGGTCAGAAAGGCCCGGCGCTCGATAAACAGGCAGGGATCGCCCACCGCGACCTCCAGCAGTCCGGCCTGCTCCTCACCAAAACCGATGGCGCGAACCCGCTGGAGCGCACGCACCGGACGGTTGCCGGCATGGTCGAGCGCGTCATAAAGCGAGGTATCGACGGCATCGATCGAGGACAGCCCCCAACCGGGAACCGTGGCCTGCTCCAGAGCCATGGGCTGCCCGTCGGCATAGCGAATGCGCTGAAAGCGATAAACGCGCGAACGGGGCGATAGCCCCAGTGCCAGCGCTTCCTCCGGATTGACGGCACCTTCCGCCCGGTCGATCCAGGCATTGCCCGGCTTGCGCCCCCGTGACAGCATATCCTCCGAAAAAGAAGACAACATCGAGAAATTCTTCTCGACCCGCCCGGGCATTGCCGGCGTTTTCATCGATACAAACGTACCGGCGCCCTGCCGACGCTCCAGCAGGCCATCCTCGACCAGCCCGTCGATCGCTTTGCGGATCGTGACACGCGAAAGGTTGTAGCTTTCACAAAGGTCCCGCTCGCTCGGCAAAGCTTCACCGACAGCCAGACGATGGTCGTCCACAGCCTGTCGGATCAAGTTTTGCAGGCGGATGTAGCGTGGGCCGGCTACATTTTCATCCAATGCCCCAATGTGATCAACGAAGGCCATAGTTCCCCTTTGCCCCCGCAGCGCTAGATCAAACCGCTGAACCGGGCAACATCGGATTGTTGTGAGATGCGCCGGCGCGACCACAACATTATCTTTACTCGCATGCGCAGACAGCAAGGTGTGCAAATCAGCTCCACAAGATCGTATCGATAACTGGCGACCCATGCCCAGCGCTTCTTGCTGTTTTAGACAGAAGGTTGAAAGCACATCCCAGCTAAGCACAAAGAAGACACGCTAGCACGGTTCCCTAGCCTTTCATCCTCTCATGTCGCACCGGCCTGCTGCCGGCTTAATAAAACAACATATCTCAGTGTCCATCAAACCAACAGCAGGCCAGATCGGGTTGAGCCTATTGAGAGAGGTCGCCGATTGAACTTTGGTGATTGAGCTCGCACCAAAAGGTGATTGTTCAGTACCAGCGCGCCTTGCACAGACATGATCCCTTGTTTTCTTTATAGATTTTCTATCGAAGCCTCTGATTGACAACGGAGATCGATATGCATCTACTCAAACCCCCTTTTATATCAGGTGGAAGCTTGAGTTCCGCTTTACTTGACCTGGTGCTGCCAAGCTGCGTGGTTAGGTAACAGGGGAATCATACTCCTCCATGCTGACCTTGCTGGCCAGCATGGCTTCTGAATCAAAGATCTTACTAAAATCTTACGAAGAACTCTACTTCCAAAACCGCTTCAGCCACCCTTTTCGTGGCGTAGTATTTTGGATTTCAAAAAATTTATCGGATTCTAAAGATGCATCAGAGGACCTTCGATGAATCTCTACAAAATCCACCATAACAACATCGTAAGATTCTGAATTAATTACAATTTCAACCTCTTCAGTTTCAGTATCCTCAAGAGAAAATAAAAAATAAATTAACCCATTTTCTACTTCTTTAAATTCATGATGCGCAACCTCTTTTTCACCAAATGCGCAAGTAATCCTTACATGGAGACAGCCTTCCCCAAATATATTCGAAACGCTGACGCAACCCAGATAGAACCCAGGCGGCAGTTCAGCATACGGGCCATAGGAGAGCAGCCCCGAACGACCGATCAGTGCAATCTTTTCACCGATTCTCTCTCCATCGCCAACATGGAGTTCCCCTGCAGACCAACGCCATGATGACGTCGCCGTTGGTTGAGAATTGGCATGGGATTCCAGATTATGCTGGTCAAACAAAGCTTCCCGTTCGGCAATCAGAATCTGCCGCTCGGCGAGTAACGCTTCTTGCGCGGCAAGAAGCGCATCTCGTTCATCTCTGATACTATCTCTCTCTGCTATTAGGACATTTTTCTGAAAATCAAGTTCATTACTTTCAGCAAGGATAATTTCTCGCTGAGTGACTAGATCATTTCGTTCAGAAGAAAGCGCCTCACAGTCCAATTCGAGAGTCCGAATTTTCTTGCGCCGTTCAGCTTCCCAATTTGCTCTGACGAAGGCTTGAGACATAAGATGTCGACCACCATTTAGCCTCCCCCCCCATAATACTTTGATTGACACCATCAACAATCAGCGCATACGTCTCATCGATATAGTGAGTATTATTCGGCCCTCCCCAAGCCATCAATCCATCTTCATCACTAAGAAAATACTTCTCATCCACATCAATGCTATCGACCCCCAGACTATCTGAGAATTCGTACATTTTTCTTAGAACATTATTTATCGCAAACTCCCTCAGTCCATCTGAGAAGAGAATATCATTTTCCCCAACCAACCTATTTGTGAAATAGAATTTAATTAGCCGAAAGGTTGGATATTTCTGACGGATGAGTTCGATGAATCTTGAATAGTGATTTTTCCACAAATCCATGAAGGCATCGTGATTTTCATGCCATGAGAAAAACCCATCCCCTCCGTAACCGAATATGTTTCGGACTTTCTCATCATCGAAATCCATATCTACAGGGAGGCCATCGACAATGCCCCGAGCATCCCATGGGTTGGAGATAAATCTATCAACCGCAATCTTCATTACGCCCATATGAATGTCACGCGTCAGATCAAATAGTAGAATATCACCATCAAGACTCACAATTTCTCGAAGGTGATCTCCAGTAATTTCACGCGTAATATATTTAACGTATTCACCACTAAGGCCCGAGCAATTAAACTTTACTGATTTTCCGCTTTGAGACATTAGAGCAATTGTCGGACGGCGCCACATATGTCGAACATGCTTAAAATAGTGAGGCGGAAGTCGTGCCCCAACTTCGCGCACGCTGAGCCCCCCAAAGTTACGACTCGCAGTGAATTGGTCACACGTTGAGCATGACCAGCAGGGCTGCCCTGAAGTGATAGGGAGAACTCTTCTTCAATCACCTGAGGAAAGGTTGTAGGGCTCATGGGGGCAAAGGTCCGATGTAAAATATTCATTTAATTGCTAATTTATATGACATAATTAATACTGTTACAAGTGGCATGCGCAATTCCACCTAGATTTGCCTTGAAGTTCGGCATCGAATCCTCGAAAACGCCATAGCTCTGTGTATGATTGACCGAATGAGATGACCCCATTGCGAACGCGGTGGATGGCAGCCCTTCGATTGCGGATGGGAGCAGGCAGGCGGTTGCCCAATGGGTATCTGGGTGATCAAGCCCCTCCCACGAACAAAACTAAGCGCATTGTAAACCACGATCCTAGGCCACCTCACCCCCAGACCGAGTAGCCACCGCTATTTCCCGGGCGCGTCCGGAGATTCCAGACACTCAAAGGCTAAATGGGTGGGGAGGCCGTTCACAACAAAAGGGCCCTGAGACCAACTGCAATTTGGCGCTCCGATAACGCTTGCGGTATGCAAGCTATATTGGCAGATACGCCCGCATGTTTTCCAAGCACCTGAGCGCTCCCACCATGCCCTTTGCTCGTCGCGAGGGCCGCACCGCCACATCCATGCATGCCATTGCGCTGTTCAGCGCTCTGAGCCTTCTTGGTGGTTGTGCCTCCTTGCCGTCAAACGGGCCTACGGTACCAACCGTTAAAAAGAGCGCAACAGGGGCTGATAACACGCTTGGCTTCAAGATTGTCGATATCGATGCCCAAAACGTCAATACGCCGCCGGTACGCAATGAGCTGGGCCTAATTCAGTTAGGGGCCATGTCAGCCAACCCCTTACCAGCCCGCACTGATCAGATCCAGAAGGGTGATACACTGGGCATCTCAGTCTATGAGGTCGGAGTCAGTTTGTTCGGCGCCGCGTCCAGCGCAGCCGATGCGCGCACGCCGGCAGCTGAGACGCACCTCATCTCGGCTCAAGTCCGTGACGACGGCACGATCACTTTACCCTATATTGGCACTTTGCGTGCCGATGATGCTGATCCAGACACTCTGGCCAGCCGAATTCGACAGCGCCTAATGCCATTGTCACAAAGCCCACAGGTGCAGGTGGCCATCACACAGAGCGTTCAGAACGTTGCCTATGTATCAGGCGCCATCAGCAAACCAGGCCGCATCCCCCTAACCGCGGCACGTGAACGGTTGCTCGATGTGCTGGCCATCGCCGGGGGCGCTACATCCACGACTGCCGGTGCTGACGGGCTTGATCTGGATGTACACTTGGTGCGGGGCGACAAGGCGGCATCTGTACGCTTAGGTGACTTGCGAGCTGAAGATGTTGCCAATCTGGTGATTTTGCCCGGCGATCGCATCGAATTGCGCCGTGCAGCTCGAACATACACGGCTTTTGGCGCGACCGAGAAGGTCTCGCAAATCCCGTTCAGCGCGGAGAAGGTTTCTTTAGCTGAAGCGATCGCCCGCGCCACGGGGCCCGCCGACGCCCGTGCCAACGCGCGCGGAGTCTATCTGTTTCGGTTGGAGAGCGACAGTGCCGGCAAGATGGCACAGCCGGTCATCTACCACATCGATATGATGAAGCCGCAGAGCTACTTCCTGGCTCAGATGTTCGAGATGCAGGATAAGGATGTGATCCTTTTCGCCAATTCGAAGGCCAGCTTGGCTCAGAAGATGGCAGCTTTGCTCGGCAATCTGTTCAGCCCGGCTGCTGCCGTCGTCTATGCGGCCAAGTAACTTCATGCGCATCGGCATAGATGGTTACAATTTGGCCATTCCAAATGGAACGGGTGTAGCGACTTATGGTGCGTCGCTGGCGCATGTCGCTGCGGAAATGGGCCATGGGGTCGAGGCTGTGTTCGGCATCGATCCAGGCCGCAAGCCAAGCTTGCGCGAAACATTGTTCTTTGAGCAGTTCGGCCATGGCCACCAGGGCAATGTCGGCAAAAAGGTCCGGAATTCGGTCATCTGGTGGCACCTAGCTCGCCGCCTGACCGAAATTCCGTTGACTGACAATGTCGACAAGCGCGGCTTCGGCGCCCGTTGGCCTGCTTTTGATCGGCTGTGGACTAGCCCGCTCTTATTCGAGGTTGCTTGGGCCCGCTTTACCTATCTGAAGCAGTTCACCACCGTCACCATGCCGAATCCGCCTGATGTAATGCACTGGACCTACCCTGTGCCAATCCGCATGGCAGGAAGCCGCAATGTCTACACATTGCACGATCTGGTGCCACTGAAGCTCCCTCATACAACGCGAGACAACAAGCACTATTACCATCGCCTTATCGAGGCATGCCTGTTTCATGGCGACCATATCGCCACCGTTTCAGAGGCGAGTCGCAGCGATATTCTGGCCATGTTCCGCGCAGATCCGGACAAAGTGACCAACACATACCAATCCAGTCCTCTGCCAGAAAGCGTGGTGCAAAGCAGCGCCGAGCAAGACCGCGCCATGATTGAGAGCGTCTTTGGCCTACCGGCCAAGGGCTTTTATCTGTTTTTCGGCGCGACCGATCCCAAGAAGAACATTGGCCGGGTGGTCGATGCCTATCTGGCCTCGCAGAGCGAACGGCCACTGGTGGTAATCTCCTCTCGGGACTGGGGGATGAGCGAAGCTAGTGGCGGTTTGGGTGCGGGTGGCACAGTCTATGGGCGCAAAGTGGATCGGCCGATCGTGCAGTTGCAATATCTGCCGCGCGACATGCTCTTCCGCTTGATTCGCTCGGCACGGGCAGTGCTGTTTCCCTCACTTTATGAAGGCTTTGGCCTGCCCGCGCTGGAAGCTTTACAACTGGGCACGCCGGTTATTTCTTCTAACACAGCCTCGTTACCCGAGGTGGTTGGCGCGGGTGGACTGTTGGTCGATCCCTATGAAACCATACAGATCGCCGATGCTATCCGTGCGTTGGATCATGATGATGCGCTGTATGATAGACTGAGCCAAGCCGGGCTAGCCCACGCGAAAGGCTTTACTAACGAGGCTTTCGCAGAACGGCTACAGGGTATGTATATGCGAATGGGGCTGGAGCGGTAACTAAAGAACAATAAACAGCAGCATGCGACCTAGGGTACATCGCATTGGATGCGACTATGCCTAACCGCAGGGGTTCTTAACCGCCCACGAGGCTCATTTAGCAATAACATCGCACCATCCACACAGACAAGAAATGAGGCGTCGATTCAGGTTCTCTTCCCATTATATGTAAAGTAAGAAGACGTGGCGAGCCCGTACAATAAGAAATCTCAGCGACCAGCGTCAACATCTGTTCAAGCCTCATTACGCTGCCGATCCGACCGTACTGCGTGGCACCGCAACCCGCCTAGGCAATTCCTCTGCAACGCATACCGTTGGATTAGCCTTATCGTCGGCGCGATCCTAGTACATCGATACACTGCCGGTCACTCGGCTTAGATATCCCTCACACCGACTACAGGCGGCCTCATACATTAGCCCTCACCCGAGATAAGTATTTCTGCATATTGGGCAATTGCAGCAATGATTGGACTATCTTACATAACTCACTAAGGTATCTTTTATTTGTTTGAAAATGGGGCTGAAAGAATGCTGGCGAAAGATATACTGGCCTTGCCATCGGTCTGGGTGGGGCATGGTTTTCGTCATTATAAGCGCGATGATATCGCACTAAAATTTTTCCGCTGGGCAGATCGGGTGGCTCCAGGAAGCGCCAATATTCAAGGTCACGTCGGTGCTTCTTTTGAGGCAATTGGTCAGCGTGGCCATGCCCTTGAATGGTTTCGCCGTTCTGCCGTCGGCCGCGTCGTGCAAGCGAAGGATTTGCTCTGCGCAGCGCACGGTTTACAGCGCAACCTCGAAAAGGACCTGGCAACAAAGGCCTTCGAAAGAGCCGTAACCTTGGAGCCTGGTAACATCCGGCTGTTGAAGGAAGCAGCAGCCAATTACCGCGCCAATCACCGTATCGAAGACGCCAACCGCTTATTCGAGAAGGCGCTGGCGCTTGCACCGGCGGATGCCGAGATCGAACGTCTGGCCAAAGCTACCCGCTGGAATGAAGGCGCCCATGCGCAACGGCTGAACTTCGTTATCATCGGGACCACGGGTACTTGCAATGCGTCTTGTATCCACTGTCCTACCGGCAAGGCAGAAACGGCGCATGTTCCCCGTAAGCCTATGGATATGGGGCTATTCCGAAGCTTGATTGATCAATTAGCGGAGGGCGACATCCCGATCACCGGGCAAATCGCTTTCGGTCTTTTCGGAGACGGCCTTGTCGATCCCTTCGTCGTTGAGAGAGCTGCCTATGTCCGTCAGATGCTGCCTGGGGTCGCAATTTCGGTCAATACCAATGGGGCTGCTTATGATCCCAAAAAGCATGCTAAGCTCAGGGACTATATTTCCCTGATCACCTTGCATTGTGAATCAATCAATCCCGCTGTTTATGATCGCATGATGGCACCATTGCGCGCCGAACGAGTGCACGCCAAATTCCCGGGTCTATTCCGTGACTTTCCCCAGATGGTGCGAGTTTCCGTCCCGGTGAGCCGTGCAAATCATGGCGAAATGGAGGCTATGTTCAGCCATTTCAAAGCTATGGGAGCAGAACACGTTGCTTTCCATCCACTTTCGGCTCGTTGCTCACGCGATCAGACACTGTTCGATTCGCTGTCCTTCGACCCACATATTATTCGCTGCGAGGGGAAGATTTTCAATGATCTGATCATAGACAGTGATGGTGCGGTGGTCGCTTGCTGCAACGATTTTGAACGGGAAGTGCCTGTCGGCAATCTGAAGGACAACACACTGGCTGAACTTCTGGTCGATCCAAGACGTCATGAAATGATCCGACTGCTAGAAGAAAATCGGCATGATGAAATTTCAACCTGCGCTCGTTGTCGAGCCGATATCAGACTGCCTGCAGAAGAAGCAGTCATCGCCTGAACGTTTTTCTACCGCTTCTTCACCGTAAATCGCAGATCACCATTGAACAATCGCAGCATCCCCTCCGGGATCAACAGCGAGAACAAAGCCATAGGCCACAGCGGTGCCGGGAACCCGAACAACCGCTTGTTGGCCAGTGCGTTCTTCACGATCCGCCGTGCCGCATCTTCATCGGTAATCTCATGCGGGCGGTTGCCCAGATGCTCGCCGCCCATAGGGGTCGCCACATAACCCGGGCAACATACCGACACACCCACGCCCGAGCCCTGCAAGGCTTCTCTTAACGAGAGGCCATACATAACGAGTCCCGCCTTGCTGGCTGAATAAGCCGGTGCATCGGGCAAAGGGGACAGCCCTGCCAGCGAGGACACCAAGGCAATCTGTCCCTTACGTCGCGCCTGCATCCCAGGCAGCACAACATGCAGCGCAGCAACCGCTGAGGTCAGATTGATCGCCAGCACATCCCCTGCAACATCGCCGGATTCTACGACCTCCCCATCGCGCCGCCCGTCGAGAATCCCATGGTTCGACACATAGAGATCGACCCCACCGAACCTCTCGACAAACCCTGCAAAGGCCGAAGTATCACGCATATCGCAGGCCACAGTGCTCACGTCGCCACCACAGCTGCGAGCCACGTCCGCCAGTCGAGCTTCATCACGACCAACCAGCCCCAGGCGCCATCCAGCCTTCGCCAGTTCGAGCGCTACGGCCCGGCCGATTCCGCTGGAGGCCCCAGTGACGATCGCCGAACGGCCTGAGGCGTTGCTCATTCCTCTTCTTCCAGCGCTTGCAAGCGCTGAAGAATGGTATTTTTTGCGATGCTGGCCAGTGTCACGCCCGAGCGCGACAAGGCCTTCTTCTCTCCGACAAGTGTATCGATCACGCCATCAATCTGCGCCTGCGTGTGGCCAGACGAGATAAAGAAGCGAATCCGTGCCGCCTTTTCCGGCACTCCTGGCGGCAGCACAGGCACGGTAGCATAACCACGCTCCATCAGGCGTTCCGACAGCATCACCGTCTGCAGACTGTCGCCGAGCACCACCGGCGTTACAGCCAGACCCCAGCTGTCTCCAACGTCCAAGCCCGCGGCGCGCGCTTTGCTGAGGAAATAGCCGCCGCTGGCGTGCAAAGAGGTCACACGCTCCGGTTCAGACAGCATCAGGTCCAGCGCCGTCAGCGAAGCCACGGTTGCCGTGGCCGGAATACCCACCGAGTAAACCATGCCAGGTGCGCGATATTTCAGAAAATCAATCAGGGCTCGCGGACCCGCGATATAACCGCCGCAGGAGACCAGCGTCTTGGACAGCGTGCCCATCCAGATATCGACTTCGGAGGGATTCACTCCGGCATGCTCAAACAAACCGCGCCCGGTTTTGCCCAGCACACCCAGCGAATGGGCTTCATCCACCATCAGCCAGGCCGAATGACGGTTCTTCACCTCGATCAGGCGGGCAAGATCAGGCCCGTCGCCATCCATCGAGAACAGGCCCTCCGTAACGATCAGGCAGTGGCGGAACTGGCCGCGCAACTGACCCAACAAACGGTCCAGAGCCTCGATGTCATTGTGCGGGAAGTTGACGCGGTGCGCGCCAGAAAGCTGTGCCCCGACCACGATACTGTTATGCGACAGAGAGTCATGAATGATCAGGTCCCCCTCTCCCATCATGGTGCCAATGGTCGTTACATTGGTGGCATGGCCGGACACAAAGAGCAGCGCATCTTCGGCCCCGTAAAGGCTGGCGAGTTCACCCTCCAACTGCCGATGCACACCGCGCTCGCCTGAAGTCAGACGACTTGCCGAAACACTGGTGCCCCATTGCGCCGCAGCCTCGGACACGGCAGCCACGATACGCGGATGCCCGTTCAGCCCGAGATAGTCATAGGAGGTGAAATTGACGGCAGGCTGCCCCCCAATCACCGTCTCCGTGCCCGCGCGCGCTTCATGCAGGCGATAGAAGGGTACCGGAATGCCGATCTTGCCCGCTAGGCTCTGCTGCAGGCGGATCGCTTCGAAACCGGGCAGATCCTCAAAGCTGGGCGCCTTTTTGCGCCCACCGCTCAGAATCCCTCCAAGCAGGCCAGACGGCGAGTTAGTGGCCTTCTTCACCCCCGCGATCAACGCAGAGCGCATGTCACGGCTTAGACGGCGGGGCGAATGGTCTTCAGCCACGCGATGATGCTCCTTCCTTGACGGGGGCTGCTTCGGCCTTGCCCGTCAGACTTTCCTGCGTGATTTCGCCGCCGCCATGGATAGCAATCAGCGCGCTTTCGGCGTCCGACAGACCCGTCGGAGCCGCAGCTTCGCCGGAACCACGCGCAATCACCAGCACGCGCTGGCCCAGTTCGCGCAGATTGCCGACAGCGCTGATGGCCATCATTGGCAGTTCGATCTTGTAGCGGTTCTCGATGCTCATGCGCAACTCGAGCGCCATCAACGAATCCATGCCCAGCGAGTCGATCGAAGCATCAAGATCCACATCGGCTACGGCCAGACGCATGATCCCCGCCGCTTCCTCCGCCAGCATGGTGACAACGATCTTGAGCGCCGCTGCTTCATCAAGCCCGGCGATCATCTCGGACAGGCTCTGCCCACCGTTCGACACCGACGAACTGCGCACGGCAAAATGGCGGGCGAAGGCAGGTGATGCCGGCACCGGCAGCGAGAACAGCGCTCCCGCTTCGGCAAAGTCCGAGATCGTCACCACCGGATCGGTCAGTCGCTCGACCAGGCTCAGCACCTTGTCGAGGCGTGCCAGAGCATCCGAGGACTGCATGCCAGTAACGCCCGCGATACGGCTCAGGCTCTCCAGCGTGTCGCCACGCGCGGCCAGCAGACCGACGTCGGCGATTGCGCCCCATTGCACAGCAAGGGCGGGCAATCCTTCGGCTCGACGGCGACGCGCCAAACCTTCCAGCCAACCATTGGCCGCCGCATAGGCGCCCTGGCCCGGATTGCCGATCAACGCGGAAGCCGAAGAGAACATCACGAAATGCTTCAGCGGCTGTCCCAGCGTGGCGCGGTGCAGATTGTCTGCCCCCTCCACCTTGGGTGCCAGCACCTTGGCCAGCGTCGCTTGATCCAGTCCGTCGAGCATGCCGTCTGACAGGGTCACAGCCGTATGCCATACACCGCCGATCGGTCCGTGCTTGGCCGTGATCGTCTTGACCAAAGCCTTTGTTGCAGCGGCGTCGGTCACGTCCAGCGCGGCGACCTCAAAGACCATGCCTTGAGCCCGCAGGCGCTCAACCACCGGCAACGAAGCAGCGTCGATGGTCCCGGCGCGGCTCGCCACGACGATCTTATCGGCACCCTTGCCTGCCAGCCACAGTGCAGTAGCCAGACCAAAACCACGCGTGCCGCCAACGATCAGTTGCACGCCGGCACCCGGCTTGAAAGGCCCGGCCAGCAGCGATGGTACGCCGTCACGTTGAGGCGCGCTGACCACAATCTTGCCGACATGCCCTGCCGACTGCATCAAGCGGAAGGCTTCAGAGATTTGTCCGGCGCGATAGGTCGTGACCGGTAGCGGCATATAGGTGCCATCGGCAAAACCTTCGGCAATGGCCCTCAGTCCAACCTCGGTCAATTCGGGATCAAGCGCCAGAATCTGGTCAACGTCCACGCCGAAATAGCTGAGATTGCGCCGGAAAGGACGCAGTGCCAGCATGCTGTTGGCAACATAGTCTCGCTTACCCAACTCGATGAAACGACCGCGCGAACGCATCGTCTTGATCGAACCGCGCATCGCCTCACCGGACAGGCTGTTAAGCACCACATCGGCGCCGCCATGCAGATCGCGCACCTCATCCACGAAATCGAGGCTGCGGCTGTCATAGATATGATCCGCACCATACAGCCGCGCCAGCGCTGCCTTGTCAGGGCTGGAGACGGTGGCGATCACCGTGGCGCCAATGGCCCGCGCGATCTGGATCGCGGCAAGACCCACACCGCCCGCGCCGCCATGGATCAACACGGTTTCACCTTCGCGCAAGCGCGCCAGTTCGACCAGAGAATACCAGGCGGTGTAGAAGGCAACCGGCAGCCCCGCCGCCGCCTCAGGCGAGACACCCTCAGGCAGCGGCACAAAAGCCTCCTGAGGGCCAATGGCATGGCTGGCGAAGCTGTTCTGGCCAAAGCCCATCACCAGATCGCCCTTGGCGAAGCCAGTGACACCTTGCCCCAGTGCAACCACGCGTCCCGCGCATTCCAGACCATAGACCGCGCCGGCCAACCCTTCATCCAGCACGTCGTCGAACAGCAGGCCCATGGCCAGCATCACGTCGCGGAAATTGAGGCCGGTGGCGATCAGTTCGACTTCGATATGGCCTGCAGGCGGCGTATGTCGCGCCGCTTCAATCCATTGGAAGTTCTCCAACTGGCCCGGGCGAGGGAAATGCAGGCGCATGGCCGCCATCGCCGTTTCCGAAGTCAGCGGCAGACCGGAGAGCAGTCGTGCCGAGGTCACACCTTGAGGTGTGATTCGCCATTCGCGCTCCACGCCGGGATGACGCAGAATTTCGGCAAGAGCTTGTGTCAGCGCATCCTGATCCACATCGCCACCGATGCCGATAAAGCGAATATCGGTCTCGGGCATCTCGTTCATGGCCACGCGGGTAAAAGCACGCAGCGATGCGACACGGGCAAAGCCGTTCTCGCCATGAGCCACAGCCGCAACCCACAGACGAGGACGCGGCTCGATCGCGCGCGCGGCGAACAGTGTGGCGCGCAATGCATCCACTGTGGCGGGCAGGTCAGCAACAGAGCCATCCTCAACCACCAGCAGGTGGCTTGGCGCGGCATCCTCGGCCGCGATCTCCCAGCCTGCTGTCGTGAGCGCAGCGGCGATGGACGGTGTCTGCGAGGCCTGTTGCCCTTCAGCCATCACCGGAATGCAAGCCAACTGGTCCTTGCGTTCTGCCTCAGCCTTGCGCTCGCCAATATGGACGACCAGCCCTTCATCGAAGCTGCCCAGCGTGGTGATCCCGCCCAGCTCGGGCAGATCCTTGAGCATCGGCGCCAGAGTCACGCCATCTTCCTGAGGAGCCTCGACCGGAGCCGTACCGCGTTGGAAGGCAACCAGCGAATCCATCGCAGGCTGCGCGGCCAGCCAGACGCCACCTGCACGGAGCAAGCGCGCCAACGCCGAGGCCTCTTGAGCCGCCATGCGCCTTTCGGCGGGAGCACAGAGCAACAGCACATCAGCGCTGGCCGCAGCGGGCTTGGACAAGTCAATGATTTCCCACTGACCAGCCACCGGCATGGCGCGCGACAGGCGCTCGGCCGCCAGACTGTCTGCCGCTGCGATCGACAGCCGCAGACGGCCCGCCATCGCTCCGCTCATCAGGCCAGAAGCAACCGGATCGGTCAGGGCGGCCATCACCGCCTCGCCATCCTGTTCCGCGACCACCACATGGAGGTGGCGCGGATGGTCGGCGCCGATACGTGCCGCCACGACCGAAAGGCAAGCGGTCAGAGCCTGTACCGCCGGGGCCAAACGCAGCGAGGCACTGTCATAGCGGGCCAGAGTGCGCGCGCGGGGAGGCGCCACATCTTGTCCGCGCAGGATCGCCGGCAGATTCTCCGCACCCAGTGCCGAGAGTGCCAGATCGGCAGCCGCTTCAGGAAATTCTGCGGCACAGCTGGCCAGAATGACAGCCGAATCCGGATGATCGGTTTCGGCCAGAATGACCTGATCACCGACCTGAACCACGTCACCGCCGTCGATCAGATCAATCAGCAGATCGCCGATCCATCCCCGCTGTTCGGGACTGCGGCCTCCCTTGGCTTCCAGCGCCGGGGGATCGAGCAAGGCTTGCAGATCAAGCCGCCCGTCCTGATCCGCCATGGCGCGCAGGGCCTCGACAGCACTGGCACGCATATGGGCATGGAGCAGCAGCCAACCATCAGAACTGGCCGGCAAAGCAGTCGTTTCGAACCAGCCCCGCGCCAATTGCGCCAGCGGCGGATTGCCGGTGAGGCCCGCAGGTGGCGTAGACAGGTGGTAAACACCCTGAAGTTCGGGCTTCTCGATCCGCGCCACGGCGCGCAGCAGCGCACGATCGAGACGGGCCACGGTACGCCCGGCCTCATCACGCATCCAGAGCGTCACAGTCTTGAGCTGCTCGCCGCTCTTGTCGACGACGATGGTGACATCGCGCACCTGTGCACCCGCGACCCAGACGGTCAGGCGCTCAAAGCGGATCGGCAGCCAGGTCTTGGTGGTCTCATCACCCTCGGTGACGAAATCGAACAGGCCATGGAACGCCGCATCGACGCTGGCGGGATGCAGCACCTGCGGCTTGGTATAAGCGCCCGTACCTGCCGAAGGGGTATCCAGCGTGGTCTCGACGATGTCCTCACCCTGACGACGCAGGGTCTGGAGCAAGGCGAAGGAAGGGCCGTAATCGATGTCGCTGAATTCTGCCTTTCGATAGATCGAGGCAGGATCGGCATGGGCCACGGTGACCTCGGCGATCTCTGGCGCAGTGCCGCGCAGTGCCGGAGCCTTCCCGATGCGACCGCGCGCATGCAGGTTCCAGTCATCCGGCGAAAAACGCGGACGGCTCCAGATTTCCACCGTAGCGGGATCTGGGGTGTAGCGCGTGGAAATCTCGCGCTGTTCTTCGGCGCCCAGCACCAGAGGCTGCAGAATGTCGAAATCCTCGACGCAAACGCCGCCCTCGGGCCATAGGTCCCGCGCCACGGCCAGCGTCATTTCCGCCAGCGCCGTGGCGGGCACCACCACTTCGCCACCCACCACATGGTCGGCGAGATAGGGCACCAGATGCGGGTCGAGGACATTGCGCCATTCGGGCACGCCCTGTGCCAGCCGCGCACCGATCAGCGGGTGACGTGGCGCAATGCCATGAACGTCGAGCGCTGCCGAGGTCGGCGTATAGGCATAGGTCTTGCGCTGCCAGGGATAGGTCGGCAGGTCGATCGAGCGATCGACCCCGCCGCCGACGCGCTCAGGCTCCACGCCATTGGCGATGGCGCGTGCAAGAATATCGGTGATCGGATCACCCGACGAGGCTGCTCCGTCGTTCAGGCTGTGCAGAGCACGACCCGTGAAGCCTGCCGTGTCGACTGTGCCCGCCATGGCGGAACACAGGATCATGCGTGGCCCAATCTCGATAAACAGATTTGCGCCGCGCTCCGCCGCAGTGCGCACCGCCCGCGAGAACAGCACTTCATGGCGAATGTTCTGCCACCAATAAACGCTGTCGAAGGCTTCGCCCGCCAGCAGATCGCCGGTTACGGTGGAGATCATCGGCACGCTGCCAGCGGCAGGCACGATCTCGCCCAGCTCGGCAGCGAATGCACCCTCGATCCCGTCAAGCAGGGCCGAGTGATAAGGATAGGTGATGTCGAGCTGGCGACCGGCAACGCGGCTCTTGCGTGCAAAACGCATGAGGGCGGCAACCGCATCATCCCCACCCGAGATGGTCACCGAATTGGGGCCATTGCTGGCAGCGATATCAACACCCTTGATGCCGCTGTTCGCGATCAGATCAGCGACGGCACCGCGATTGGCAGCCAGCGTGGCCATCGTGCCGACCCCATGCACCGCTTCCTGGCTGTGAGCGCGGGCCATCAGGATGCGTGCGGCCTGCTCCAGCGTCAGAATCCCAGCGGTATAGGCGGCTGTGATCTCGCCGACGCTGTGACCCAGCACCATGGCAGGGACCAGACCCTTTTCGGCCAACGCCGCAGTGATGCCAACCTGAATGGCGAAGATCAGCGGCTGCGCCCATTCGGCCAGTTCCAGCTTTTCGGCCAGATCATCGGCATGAATTGCTTCGGCCAAGCCTTCATGGCCCAGCGCCATAAAGGCACGGTCAGCTTCGTCAAAGGCGCGACGGAAGGTGGCGTTGGCCCCATAGGCTTCGCGGCCCATGCCCACCCATTGCGAGCCATTGCCATTATAAGCAAAGCACAGCTTCGCCGGGCTTGAAAGCGCGGTGCCAGTAGCCAGACGCGAGCCCTTGGGCTTGCCGCCTTCAGCAAAACTGCGAAGCTGGCTGGCCATCTCGGTGGCGTCGCCCAGCGGCAACACTGCGCGCTGACGCATCAGGGCGCGTCCATCGGCCACCGCCTGTGCCAGCGCTTCGGGGGCAACGCCCTGTTCCAGGCGTTCGGCATAGGCCGTGGCCAGTTCTGCCAGCGATTCCTTGCAATGGCTGGAAAGGACGAGCGCGTCTGGGGCGGCGGCAGGCGCCTGAGCCGCAACTGGCGGTGCACTGGCCAGCACCACATGCGCATTGGTGCCACCGAAGCCGAAAGAGGAAACGCCGCAATAGAGCTGCCCCTCGCCCAGCGGCACGGCCTTCGTGGCGGGCTGGAGATTGAGCGCGTCGAAATCGACATGCGGGCTGAGGGCATCGAGATGCAGCGTGGCAGGATAGCTCCGCTGCTCCAGCGCGATCAGCGCCTTCATCATGCCCGCCACGCCCGAAGCGGGCTCCAGATGGCCGATGTTCGATTTCACCGAGCCCATGGGCAGCGGTTTGCTGCGCGGCTTGCCCAACACGGTGCCAATGGCGGTCGCTTCGATCGGATCGCCTGCGGCGGTGCCGGTACCATGCGCCTCGACGAAAGCGAGATCCTCGGGCGAGACACCTGCTTCGGCATAGGCACGTTCGAGCAGGCTGCTCTGCCCCCCGAGACCAGGCAGGGCGATGCCTGAAGTGCGACCGTCAGAGTTGATCGAGGCGCCCTTGATCAGCGCGCGGATTGAGCCCGGTGCGGCCACATCGCTGCGCTGAAGAACAAAAACCACGCCACCCTCGGAGCGGACATACCCATCGCCATGCGCCGAGAAGGGGCGGCAGGCCCCGGTGGGCGAGAGCATCTGTGCCCGGCTGAAACCGACAAAGGCAGCTGGCGACAACAGCATGTTCACGCCGCCGACGATGGCGGTGTCGATGCGACCGCTGCGCAGATCAGCTAGAGCCCGCTCCACCGCGACGAGCGAGGAGGAACAGGCGGTGTCGACGATAAAGCTCGGCCCCTTGAGGTCGAAGAGATAGGAGATGCGGTTCGCCACGATCGACAGCGTGTTGCCGGTCATGAAGTGGCTTTCGATCGCCCCGGGATCGCCACCGAACAGATTTGCGTGATCCAGCGCCGAAACGCCGATGTAGACGCCCACTTCCTTACCCGCGATCGATGCGGGCGCGATTCGCGCATTTTCCAGCGCTTCCCATACCAGTTCGGCCAGCAGGCGCTGCTGCGGATCGACCTGCACAGCTTCACGCGGCGACATACCGAAGACGCCAATGTCAAAATCATAAGGCGTGGGCAGGAAGCCGCCCGCAAACGTATAGGCTGATCCGGCAGCCTTCTGCCCCGGATGGAAGGCCAACTCGCCATGCCAGCGCCCAGGCGGAACCTGACCGACTGTGAAAGTACCGTTGTTCAGAACGTCGCGAAACGCTGCTTCGTCGGGAGCTCCTGGCAAGCGACAGGCGGCGCCCACAATGGCCGTATCAACGGCCGTATCAAGCCTAAATGTCACGCAGTTCGATCTCTCATGGCAAATGCTCTGGGGAACGGAATATTGTCCTTCCAATATACCTATCCCTTCAGCCCTTCCATATCCTTATGCTGCGTTGCGTCAACCCGTCACTCGGGTCAGCTAAAGGGCTTGTATGTAAATCTTCGGAGAAGAAATCGTTACGCCCTCGTTCATCTTGTGCTTCGCACAATCATTGCTAGAGACGCAGGCATCAAAGCGCAGATTTACCCGACTGCGCCCGCTCAGGAGCCATTCGTTCATCATGTCTCGCGCGATCGCTTATGATCTGACGCGCCTGTTTCTCGGGCCACTCAGCCTGTCGCCGCGCGGTATAGACCGGGTGGATGTGGCATTGGCCAATCATTTCTTTCCTGACGGAAATTCCAGCAACCTCGGCATTCTGCCTACTCCTTGGGGGATACGGTGCTTCAACGCCGGCATGGTGAGGCGCGGATTAGATCAGCTGCACCGCATTTGGGCCGAACGGATCGATGAGGGTGAAGATCCGCGTTGGGAGGGGTTGGTTGCAGCACTGCGAGGCGAAGTCGTTAACCATCCCGCACCACTGCGGCGCAAGCAATTGTCCACCGCCGGCAAGGCCCGACGCATGTGGGCCCACCTTCGACATACCGGCGTCGCTTTTGGCCAGCCTGTTGCTGCGCTGCCACACGGCTCGATCTATCTGAACATCGGCCAGATCGGATTGGCTGTTCCAGCCTTCCATAGCTGGCTCTCCCGACGCTCGGATGTCACGGCAGCTTTCATGCTTCACGACACGATTCCGCTGGAATACCCACAATTTGTGTCACCATCCGCTGTACAGCATCATGCCCGCATGGTCCGCACGGCGGTTGAACGCGCCGATCTGGTCATCACAACCACCCAGCATGCGCGAGCAAGCATTCTTGGGTCTATGGCGCAAATGGGGCGAGCGGACGTGCCGGTCTATGTGCGCGGGCTACCCTTGCCCGAAGCACTGAGCCAACCGCGTTCTGCCGATCCAGCCTTGGCAGGCCGGCATTATTTCCTGACCTGCTCGACGGTTGAGCCACGCAAAAACCATAGCCTGCTGATTGAAGTGTGGCGGCGGATCTTAAGGCGCCTAGGGAGCCGCGCGCCGCATCTGGTGATCGTCGGGTCATCGGGGCGAAATGCCGAAATGATTCTAGGTGAAATCGCCGCAGACCCAGCCTTATCGCGCCATATCCACCATGTGTCTGGTCTGTCGAGCCCGGCGCTGGGACGGCTGACACTGGGCGCGGCCGCAATGCTGTGCCCCAGTCATGCCGAAGGTTTTGGGCTGTCGGTACTGGAGGGCAACGCATTGGGCGTGCCAACCATCGCATCAGATATTGCCGCCCATCGGGAAATCGCCGATGAGGCAACGCGCTTGCTGCCCGTTAATGATCACGATGCTTGGGAAAGCGCAATTCTGGCCCATGAAACCGGCGAGCTGCGTTGCACGCCCGCAATTCCGCACGCAGTCGGCGAAGCTGCTTATTGCCGGGATATCTCAACTTTCCTCAACCATTTCGCCGAAAGCAAGAGTCAGGCTTCCATGACCGCTTCACCCCATATCGAGATCATGTCATGACAGCTGAGACCCCCGCGCCCAAAACCGCCGACAAGCGCTTTAATGAAAGTTTCGTAGCTGGCTATGAGCGGCGAGCGCTATTAGCTATTGCTCCCCGCCTACCCAAATGGGTCACTCCGGATCAACTGACCGGTTTTGGCGTATTTGGCGCCTTTGTAGTCATGCTCGGTTACATTTTCAGCCGGTGGGACATGGCATGGCTGTGGCTCTCAAATTTTGGACTTGTACTGCATTGGTTCGGAGATTCTCTGGACGGCACCTTGGCCCGTGTGCGCAAAATCGAACGACCTCGTTACGGCTTTTATCTTGATCAGGTGATAGATACGATCGGCAGTCTGACGATTTCCCTTGGAATCGGCTTTTGCCCAGCAGTGCGCATGGACCTTTCCCTGCTGGTTCTGGCAGTGTTCTTCATGTTGTCGATACAGGTCTATGTGCGCAACATCGTCGATCGCGAATTCCATGTTGCGGTGGGCGGTTTGGGGCCCACGGAAATGCGGCTTGGCATTTTCGCTATGAACATCGGCCTTCTGCTGTTCGGACGGTGGATGATCCCGGGCCTGCCCTTTGAGGCGAGCTGGCTCGATGTGACCATGGTGCTGACATGCGTCGGATTGCTAATTTTGTTGATCGTGCAAATGCGCGAGCATTTGAAAAGGCTGGCTGCGGAAGAAGCGCGCGGTTAGTGACGTCTCTGTGACATGGATTTGTCTTGAGCAGCCGATAGGGGTGCATTGCCCATCAGGGTTGCCTTGGTCTGGAACATTCGGGAGTTTTTAATGAAGAGACTAGTGATCGATTTGGATGGAACGATCACCATCGATGAGCCAGGCAAAGGTTATGACGAAAAAACCCCCAATGCAGATGTTGTTGCACGGTTGAGGGAATATCGTGAGGCTGGTTTCGAGATTGTTATTCAAACTGCACGCAACATGCGCACGCATAACAACTCGGTTGGCAAAATCACAGCTCATACCGTTCCTGTGATCATAGAATGGCTAAACCGGCATGATATTCCTTACGACGAAATCCATGTCGGCAAGCCATGGTGTGGCACCGAGGGCTTTTACGTCGATGATCGTGCTATCCGGCCCGATGAGTTCGTTAACATGAGTCGCGAACAGATTGCAGTTCTGCTCGGCGAAGGAGACCCTCAATGAGCCCCGCAGAACTCATTGCCATGCCCCCCGAGCAGCCAGATCAACCTCTGTGGCTCATCCTATCGGGCGCCTATGTCGGTCAGGAACTGGCCATCGAACTGGGCCAGTTACCGCCATCGATGATCCCGGTCGGCCATTCTCGCTTGTATGAAATGCAACTGGACGCCATTGGCCCCGGGCAGCGCGTTTATCTGGCGTTGCCTGCTCAATATCAGCCGCCGATTGAAGACTTGCGCCGCTTACGCGATCGTGGCGTGCAGATCGTCCAGATGCCCGAGGGACTAACCTTGGGTGAGGCGGTGGTCTATGCGTTCAATTACATCGGCGTTAGCGATCACCCGGTCCGGATTCTTCACGGTGACACCTTCGTCCGCGACATACCCGAAGCCATTGATACCATAGCGGTTGCCAGCAGCAGCGATGATTACCAATGGGCCGATGTCGAGGTTAAGGACGGCTTGGTTACCAAGCTCCATACTGCTTCGGCAGGCGCCAACGGCGGGGATAGACTGGTTGCCACCGGATATTTTGCGTGCTCTTCATGCTCGCTTTTGCTCCGTTCGATTGTCCTGTCTCACGGTGATTTCATTGCCGGACTTCAGGAATATAATCGCCAGCGTCCGCTCCAAGCCAGCTCGGTCGAGCAATGGTTGGACTTCGGCCATATTCAGACCTTCTTCCAGTCCCGCCGCTCGGCATCAACCGCCCGAGCATTTAACGATGTACGGATCGGCCAACATGTTGTGCGCAAGTCGAGTGCATCCAACGCTCAGAAAATTCGCGCCGAAACCCGTTGGCTAGCTGATGCACCTCCAGCCTTGCTACCCTTTTGCAGCCGGGTCATTGACAGCGGCGAAGGGCCCGACGGCCCCTTCTACGAAACTGAATACGAATACATGCTCACCCTGTCCGAACTCTATCTGTTCGGCAGCATCGGGCGGACCGGCTGGACTCGCGTGGTCAATGCCTGCGCAGATTTCCTACAGACATGCGCCTCGCTGGAAAGCGGTGCGATGGACAACACCACCTTGCGCCTGCTGACCAACAATATGTTCGGACGGCTGGAGCGATTTGCGCGTGAAACTGGTTTCGATATTGAGGCACCAACCGCGTTGGATGGAAGCCCTCTACCCTCATTGCTCGCCATCGCGGAGCAGGTGCAGGCGCGTATTGACTTGGAAACCCCTCGGCCGCAGCGAGCCATGCACGGCGATTTCTGCTTCAGCAATATTTTCTACAATGCTCGTGCACGTCGGGTGCGTGTTATCGATCCCCGTGGTTTTGCGGAGGAAGGGGTTTTCAGCCATTATGGTGATTCCCGCTACGACATGGCCAAGCTGGCCCATTCTGCAATCGGGCAATATGATCTGATCATTGGCGGCCGGTATCACTGCGAAAGGCAGTCTCCGACCGGTTTCAAGCTGGAGTTCGAAAACACGCCGGGACGACTTTGGCTCAAGGATGCCTTTGGTGAAATCACCGTTCAGGGGCAACGTCTGGCCTGCGATGAAATCCAGGCGATAATGACGGGGCTGTTCCTCTCCATGCTACCGCTGCATTCCGACCGCCCCGATCGTCAGCAAGCCTTTATCGCTAACGCCTTGCGCCTTTTTAAGGAGCGCTCCTGATATGATTATCATCCCCATGGCGGGCCTGTCGCGCCGTTTCACTGAAGCGGGCTATACCCAACCGAAATATATGCTGCCTTTGCATGGCAAGCCGGTGTTCGATCATGCCATCGAAAGCTTTTCTACCTATTTTGCATCACACCCCTTCGTACTGGTGGTGCGCGATGTGATGGATACTCCTGCCTTCGTAACGGAGCGATGCAAAGCGCTTGGCGTTGCGGACTTCCAGGTGATCGCACTGGATGGACCGACCGATGGTCAGGCCGAAACGGTGCAGCTTGGTCTTGATCGCGGCGATTTCGGCGACGAATCAGCACTGACAATTTTTAATATCGACACGTTCCGCCCGGGCTTCACCTTCCCTCAGGCCACCTGGAACCACAATTCGGCCGGCTATCTGGAAGTGTTTCACGGTAGTGGCGAGAATTGGTCCTATGTGAAACCAGCGCCTGAAGGCGATCATCTCGCCAGTGAAGTAGCGGAAAAGCGCCCCATTTCTGACCTGTGCTGCACCGGCTTATATCATTTCGCTAGGGCCGGTGATTTCCGTGCGGCGCTGAAGGCTGAGCGCGCAGCCCCATCGGCAAAGGAGCTGTTTGTTGCACCTTTGTACAATCATCTAATCGCCCAAGGCGGCGCAGTTCATTTTCAGAAAATCGAGCCCACTGAGGTGATATTCTGTGGCATTCCTGCAGAGTATGAAGCCTTGCTGGCTGAGAAAAACTGATAGATCTAGCTATTTTGGTTTGATAATGACCACGCTTGCTCCAACCTCTGCAGCCGAACTGTTTTCGCCACACACCGGCCATCGGCTGAGTATTGTCGTACAAGGCGGTGTCAATGCAAGCAACATCGCCCAAACCGCCAATTATTGCCAGCACTGGCGAGACCTTTTCCCACACGCCGAAATCATTATGGCCATTTCTTCACCGGATACCATCGGAGGCACACGTTCCGATGGCAATCCAGAGGGGCTTATGCTCAATCGGAATGATGGTGGGCTGGCCGAAGCAGCGTTGGGCGTGATAAAAGGTGCCTGCGACAAAGTTGTTCAAGCTGAAGGCGCACTACCTCTCCCCCCAATCAAAACGGATTCGCCTGGCCTCAACAACGTCAATCTCCAAATTGCTGCCGCGCAGGCCGGACTGGCGTTGGCCACAGGCACGCATATTCTGCGTATCCGAAATGATCTGATCTTTGCCGACACCGATTTCGTGACACAATGGCTGAACGGCAACAAATTGGCGCGGGGCACATGTGCAGCGTTGCGGCAAAGAGTGCTAATATCATATCTCTACACGCTTAATCCCTACACCTATGAGCGAATGCCATTCCACTACAGCGATTGGTTCCATTTTGGCTTGGCGCCAGACGTAGCGGATTTGTGGAATGTGCCCTTCATGACCATGGCTCAAGCCATCCATTATAGACATCATTCTTGCGCCGACTATTCAAACTATCAAGAGCGCAGAATGCTGACCCGCTTAGCCGTGGAGCAGCATATCGCTTATTTTGCATTGCGGCACTATTTTCCCGACTTGACGCTAAATTATCACAATGATCTTACTGATGTTAGGCGGTCGATTGATATCCTATGTGATAATTTCATCGTATGTGACCTGCTTGCAGCAAAAAGCGTATTTGATAAATACGCAAACGACTTTGAAAATCCACTCAAAAGACTACATTGTATTCCCCCAGAAGATGGGAGAATGCTGGCTACGTTACCGCCAGCGGCACGTGAACCGGCGCTACTGGAAAGAGCCCGAATCGCCGACAATCCGGCGCTGGCGCCCTTCCCGCGGCATTATCGGGCAACTGCATTGAGTACCCAAACGGGCGAACATGCCCATGGGGTGCTTATGACGATGAGTCGCGCTGGGCTGCTTGCTCACGGTCCATACGACACGTTACCGCGTGGTTCCTTCACTGCGTTAGTTGATTTACGACGCTTTGACGGGAAAGGGCTGCTTGATCTACGGGTGACACTGGGTGGGGGCACAGAGGTGCTCGCTCGACGAAGTGTGGCGTTATGCGATGTGCATGATCAAACCATCGCGATTGATTTCGACATCCATCACGACACAGGCCGATTGTTCGAAGTGGTAGTTGAAGCTCCGGGCGTCCCACTAATTGCTCTTGGCGGTGTGACCGTGGAACGACGACAGCCTGGCGAGGCTAACACCGTCGGCGTGCAGTTGTCCGCCGCCGATCACCCCTTTCAAAGCCAAGTGGGCACGAGTGCTCAGGGGATGCTGCATACCAGCGGGACAGGCGGGCGTCTGTTGTTTGGGCCATACTTGGCCCTCGCAAGGGGTAGCTATACCTTGCGCATCACCATGCCCCAGGGCAATGCTGTAGGCCACAGTTATATTGAAATCCTGGCCGGGGACAGGCATCGACGAATTGCCTGTCGAGGAATTAAGGTAAGTGATCTAGCGACCAGAACAATCGAACTGCCGTTTCTGCTGAGCAATGACGAAGATCAGGTCGAATTTCGTATCACTGTCAACCAAGGGGCAAATTTCACTCTGGATGATGTACAGCTAAGCGGCAAACTTACTGACGGCCCACCTCCTGGGGTTGCCAGGCAAGCCCTCTCTTCATACATTCATCACACTTTTCACACCCTGCGCGGGCTTATCGAGGTCAAATGAGCAACAACACTTCCGCACAGCAGGCTAGCTTATCCGCTAAAAAAGCGTCGCCCAAAGCGCGTACAGCAGTTTTATTCTATGGCATGCTGCGTAATTTCGAGATCGGGGCTAACTCGATCAAGCGGCATATGCTTTACGACGATGAGTGCGATGTCTTCTATTTCGGCCCTCGTGATACCGATAATCCTGACGTCAACTACACCGTTGGCCTGATGGATAAGGACGGATTCTTCATAGAGAATCCTAAGGAAAAATTCCAACACACAGAGCAGGCAGACACCGAGAAATTTCTGGAAATATATAAGCCTTTCATCAAGAAAGCCAGTTTCCACGACATGACGTTTAGCCAATTCGAGGATATCAGCTTAAGCCTTCGTCCGAAAGAGGACTGGTTGATGGGATTGAATCCGGCTCGCATGATTTCCATGTTCTACAACATGGGCGGGGTCATCGACATGGTTCTTAATCATATCGATGGTGAGCTCGATACTTATGACAAGATTATTGTCACACGTACCGATCTAGTCATTTATAGTAGGATTGCCTGTATTTTATCAGGACAAGAGATGCACATCCCCTTCGGCGAAGGGTTCGGCCCGAATGGCGAAAAGCATCGTGGTAATGCATCAACGCTCTACTATAAGAACATGATCACTGGTGACTATTCGCCTGGAGGTAGGACCGCCAATTTCAACGATCAAATTATGGTTATCAAAGGGCAGGATCTCGCAGCCTTGCGGAATCTGTTTCAAACAGTGACAGCCCTGATACGGGATCACGTCCCCCTCTCACCCGAAACCATTCTCTACATCGTATGCAAGAGATGCAATTTTGATATTCATACCCATGATGAATGGCATTATGAGATCTATCGGGATGGCAGAAAGCCAATTCAGTCTGTTCTTGACATACCTGACCTAGAAAAGATCGACAGGTATAATCCTCGACTACGTCAAAGCGAAAATAACACGCCAGCAAAAACAGCAAGTGACATTTTAGGCATAACTCGTGATGAGTTCGCCCGCCTTCGAAAGAGCTTTTTCTTGCGTCCTGTTCTGCTTGGGCGGGAAGTCCGCAGGCTGTCGGATGAAAAGTTGTTAGGATATGTCTTAAGATCGAAAAAAAGGATTGTGGGAATTGTGAAAAAATCGCTGTCAGAAGATTTGTCCCGCCAGGGTATTAGCGTTTTTTCCCTGACGACCAATGATGTTCACAGTCAATGCGCTATGCGGGTTGGTCAGAAGGGTGTCATCATCCCACAGGCAGCCTGCCACGCTCTTTACGGCCCCTATATCCGACTGGAGCCCGGACGATATACTGCAGAGTTTGTGTTTGACGAAATTGAGGGCGACCGTGTTCTAGTCGATGTTACCTCACCTACAAATGCTACAATTGCGGAAGCCCAAATCAAGATCAAAGGCGACAAAGTTATTTCTATCGATTGGGAACTGACCGAAGCACACAACGAAGTAGAAATCCGTCTTTTCGCATTTCCCGGCTTCAAGGGTATCTTTGAATATCTTCTGATCCAGAAAAAATGATCTTCTGATCGGGCCTGAGAGGGCCCGATCTGCACTCTGAAAAGTTACCATTCGTGGCAAGCGAAATTTCAGCGGCTTAGCCAAAGGCAACACTTGCCACGCCGTGACCTTTCCCGACCTTGATCAGACAGCTTCGATCCGAATAGACTTCATCGCAAAGATCGCATTTTTGTCCACCTTTACGATAACCGAAACGTTACTGTTCCTCCCTTCAATCAAGAAATCGGCCGTCAAACCTTCGTCGTTGCGCGAGCAGTCTTTAAGCTTCCGCTTACGGATCGGTAGCAGCGCGCCCGCGCGACGTACCTCCACCGCGCTGTTCCCCAGATTCAATACGTCATCCATAATCATCCGCACAACATAACGTCCAGGCTCCAAATCGACAATTGGAACCCGTGCCAAGTCACCCGCCTTACCATTTGTGTAAAGCCTATTCCTGGCAATCAAGCCGGCCACCGCACCAGCCTCAAGCCAAGGTGCATACCTAATTGAAAGGGCCGGCACAAAAGCCTGATTCGCCTCTACAATGGTCAAAGATCGGACCGACACCCGGGCAAAACCGGCATTATGGACGGCCAATTCAAGATCTTTAACCTCCTCGTTAGCCAGAAACGGGAACGAGATTTTTAGGCTTTCCTCACCAAACCACAGGCATTTCGCAAGCCTCCGCGCTCCACAATCAGCGGTGATGCTAAGTTCTAGCTTCCCCTGCCCTTCTAGATCGCCAAGGACCACGTGCGCCATATAACCGCCTGCGGGCAATTGAGCATAAGGTCCATAGGATACCAATCCATCGCACCCGATTAGGGCGATCCGATCCCCCAGCCTTTCTCCATCCCCAACACTCAATTCAGAGGCGTTCCAAACTCGACCTTCAAATACCGCTGCGGAGAAAGTCGAACCTGCAGAAAGGTCTCGCAGCAAAGCCTTTTCCGTGGCAATCTGCGCATCAGCCACAAAATCGTCATAACCAACAAAATCGGTGGGCAAAAAGCGGCCTGACCAAGCTTCACCTGCGTGCACCTCTTTGGCCAAATCAGGTTGGATTGAGACCATGTGACGTTCGAACTTTCCGTCGATCGCGGCCCACTCCACCACAACATATCGGTCCTCATCTTTCCAGACGAAGACGTTGCGGTCCACGTGGGCGATCTCCTCGATCTGCCCATCACGAATACCAGCAAAATGCCAGCGATCCCCAATCGTGACACTCGAACCTTGGGCCCTTATCTCGCCTTTGTGCAGATGGGCAGTCGGATTCAGATCAGCCCAGCGCAATTCGAGCACCGCAGCGGGCTCGAACCCTTGACTGATATATAGCCGCTCCAGCGCCTTTGGGCGGTCCAACGCAAAACGCGTAGCCTTCGCCTTGTCGCTAAAAAAAGTGTTTGCGTTTTCGAATGCAGGAAAGAGGCAAGGCGCTGACCACCAGACACCGTGCTGAGCGTGAAGAATCCGAGTAATATTTTCAGGATGATAACCTTCACCGCGCATCAACGCGTAATTCAAGTGAAACTGAACAATGTTCATTCGCGCATTGAGCATGTTAAGCGATAAAATATGCTCAGGATTAAAATAAATATCCTCAACTCGTTCTCGAGCATAAGAATAAGTGGTCATATAAACTCGCATGGCATCTGTGCCACCGATCGCAATCTGATCGTTTAAGCCCTGCGAATGAAAACCGCGGGGAACATAGAGAGAATTCCTGTTCAAATCTCCTTCAGCGCTGATCGCACGTAGGATCTCCCACAGCGGTAGTTCGAAAAACACATCTGGCCGCAACTTGATAATAAAATCATAATCTTCACCACTTGCTTCGACTAATTCGAAGCAACGTTCCATGCTATAGAACATCGCCAAACTGCCAATGTCACGGCCCGGACGTACGTTGGGTTCTCGATGCCTGATCCGTGCATCGATTTCCTTGAACATGTGGCGCGGAGGGTGCTCGAAAAGGCTGGCTTTAGGCTGAAGCGACTCAATAATGACCGCCTCGTCAGGATGATGCCATCCGTGCAGATACAAGTCATAGTCGCAGCCCGTTAAGAAGCCGGACAAATGCCTCACTTTATCAAAAGTCAGGGCGGGATTCCGAAACTCCCCTGTTATGCAAATGGCAATTTTCTTACGCAGCCAGGGTATATGCGCCGAGGATACAAAACAGCATATCGATGGTATTTTCAGAAACTCTGTTAAATATTCCGCCGAAATGAAAAAGGGCTCAAGGCGGAAAAATGGGACATGATAGGCATCGAAGAATGGTGCGATCTTCGCAACTTCGGAAGGTCTTAGAGTATAAGTGGCATGATCCGCGCCGAGAAAAGACAAAGGCGCCTTCTTCAAGTCATATCTTTGCGCGATTTCGGGCGAAACCGTGGATCTCCAAGCCTCTTCGAAATCGACAAAATTATATTCCCCTTCATAGTTATTTTGAAGGAAGATATAAATCATGATATTTTCAAAGATAGGCATCGATGGATTGGCGCTAGCCAAGAAAGAATTCAGATCCGATCCGTGCCTCGCCATGAAGGCGTGAACCTTGCTAACATCAAAGAACCAGAAAATCAGTTCCATGTAATTACGGCCAGGGTGATCGCATTCCATAATCGATGAACATTGCGTGGTTACGTTATCAACCAAACTGTTCCGCCACTCATCGCCACGACGATCAGTTTTCGTGTAAAATACATAAGGGTTAGCTGCGTAGGTTTGTACCAAATCAGCAATAGAGAAAGATTTCACGAATAGCGTTTCGCTATCTAGAACAATGGCCCACTGGGTGGCGGAATGCAAAAGTCCGCCGAATTTTTTAATGGACTGGAATGTAAATTTTCCAACACGTGAAAGAAATCGCGAGGGACGCTCGTTTATGTTGAAAATTTCCAGCGAATGCTCAGTCGTCACAGTTCGAACGTTAAGTTCGGGAAACTGTAACGCCATTGTCTCGATATGAAGAACGTTATGGCTTTCGACAACGACAATGATGTCGAGAAGATTTTTATCGGCGCAATATAGATTGATCGATTCGATAAAATCATGAAACCGCGAAAAATGTCGCTCATAAGTCGGAACGGTGATTGTGTAGCGACCGTGATCCAAGGGTTTTGCGAACTCAGACATAAATCTTTTCTCCTGGAAGCGCGGTCCGCACTTCCAAATGATCGAAACCCGGCCCGACCATGCCGCGCTTAACCGACAACTTTCATCAAAGTCGGCAACGGCATGACCGGTGCTCTTGCATCATTTCACTTTAAAGACTGTGCTCTTTCACACCTGCCCACAGCAACCACCCGATGGCATAGGCAAAGAACAACGCCGCAAAGACGGTGAACACCGTCTGGCCACGCTTAGGAAATTCCGATCTAACTGGTAGGTTAGGTTGAACCACCCGGATAAGATACAATTGCTTACGCTTCGCTTCAGCCTTGGCTTGCTCAAGCCTGACTGCTGCAGCGGCATATACCTTGGCAACCTGCTCACGCTGGATCACCAACTCCTCATAGCTGCTCAAGCGCTGCGCTACCGAATGTCCAGGTCCGGCGATCTTGGCACTCTGGCCTGCGACCTGCGCTTCCAGCGCGGCCACTTGGCGTGACATGGCTTGATATTGCGGACTATTATGGCTGATCACACCGCTCATGGCCTGAAGCCGCGCGCGTGCTTCCACCAAGCTCGCAGTCAAGCCTGTTACCATCGAAAGCTGTGCCTTACCCGTACTTTCAGGATCAACGTCGCTTTCGCCTCGGCGATAGCTCGTCATTCGGGTCTGAACGTCGGTCAACTGCTGGCTGGCCACGTCCAATTCCCGCTGCGAACTGGAAACATTGTCCTTGTAAGTACGCTCATTAATCGCGTTAATCTGATCTTCGCCCATTTTTAACAATTGGCCAGCAATGCGATAGGAATCGTCCTGACGGAAGGTGTGCACAGTCATATGGACAATACCCGTGGTCCCGTCCTGCTCGACATTCACATGGCTGCGATAATATTTCAGTAGTCGTTCCGGTGCTGGATTGGCCCACCAAAGGCGGCTGACCCAGTCCGTTCCGCTGCGACGGAACACATCGGTCAAATTGTCCTCTGCCTGTAACCGAGCCACCGCGTCGTGCGAAAGCAGGTACTCTTGCACCACGTAGGCATCCGAACTGGTTTGATTGCCACCCAAGCTAAAGCCCAGCAACTGACCGACATCAGCACCTGCGGATGGGCTTTCCGATCGACGCACGACAAAGTCGGCGCTGCTCTCATATTGATTGGACGCAACGAGCCCATAATAGAGCGCAACGATTACCGTCGGTAAGATAACTAGGGTGAAAAACACCCGATTAGCCCAAACCATGCTGCGCAAGCGCGCCCAGACGGTATGCCGCTGATCACCATTTTGAGCATTGGGGAAGACTATACCGTGCACATGAATTCTTTCAGCTTCGAGTCAAATTAGCAATTGGTCGCCTGAAAAAAGGCGACGTCAGGGAACATGAATATACTTACGCACGCGCCTGATCTCTAATAGCCCCCAATAACTGGCCAAGGTGGCGACCGTCACCACATACCAGGGGAATATATAAGTGGAGGGAGCCTGCTGGAATTGGCCATAACGCGCCATTTCGAACACGCTCATCATTGGGTTCCATGCCATGTAAGGCCGGGTCCACGCCGGAAGGATCGACATGGTGATAAAAGCGCCGCTGATCGGCAAGGCAAAATAGGACATTGGCGCAACCAAGCGTCCCATCAGTGGGCTGCGATAGGCATAGGATGATACAATCAGCGTCATTCCAAAGGCGAACCAAGCGAATAACAGAATTGCCCCGATCAGATAGATCGGTCGAGCGGGGAAATCAGCAACGCCAATCATGATTCCGGCGCTTTGCAGAAAAACTAGCGCCGACAGGCACCCGATCGTTTCCACCAATGACTTAGACAGCATGATATCAAACGGGCTGATCATCCCATGGTACATCAGCGTTTCCGAGGAATGCAGTGCGCTTTCTCCTCGGTTGAATGTATTGCGGAAAATGATGTAGATACTGTAACCAGTGAGCATGAACGTATAAGGGCTCATGCCTCCATCACTCTTGCCCGCGACCACCGAATGCAGCATCGTAATCACTGACGCCAGCATCATAGGCTCGGCGATCACCCATAGATAGCCGATATTGTCGCGCCCAAAGCGCTGTTGCAACTCACGGATCGACAGAGCGCGGATCACCGATGCTTGGGTAGACAAGCCGCTCCACAGAATATCCAGCCAGGATCGAGACATTGGCTTGTTCATACTATTGCCTTTGCACGATCAGAATGAAGCTGGCAACGCGATCCTCATCAAGAGCCAAATCGTTCGGAGCGGCAAAAGCCAAGGGCGCAACCGAAAAGCCTTTACCAATCAGACGCAACGCCCATTGCCCGATCTCATTGCGCGTTAGTTCACGATGATCCGCTGCAGTCTGACTACTCAAAAGCGCGTCACTTGACCGATATGAGAGACCGATAGCCGCCATGCCGCCAACTTTCAGGTGTCCCAAGGCTCCTTCCATCTGCTCCCACCGCTTCTGGGGATCGGCGTTCATCTCACCGCCTTGGGGCCACAGCAGAAAGTCTACAAAGTCATCGGGTGCTACTTGCTCAGCCAAAATGCCAGCATCTTCAATCTGCTGCAAAATAAAAGGTTTCGTGGCCAACTGAGCCCGCGCAGCATCACTAACCGGTCCAATCACCAAACCATGAAGGCCGCTGAGCACTACGCCATAGGCGGACAACGAGGCGAGACAAGCCTGCTCGCGCCACTGCGTCATAAGGACAGGCAAACTTAAAATAGCGATACCATTTTGCTCCCCCATCGCAACCAGTTGCGCCACGGTGCAATCCTGTGACACTGGCTCCTGCAGAGTGATCCGGCCAAAGTGAATCAGCGCATTGGCAGGCCGAGCATCCTTCATCACCGAATCGGCTGCCAGTGCCGAGCGCGGTGGTTCAATGAAGGCACCTACATCTTCACCTTCGTATTCGTGCAACTCGACCTTCACATGGGCGGCTTCGATGTCAGTATCCTCGGAAAAATAGCCATAGAAGGCATAAACTACACCGCGTAGCGCCGTGAAACGGGCTTCCACGCTCACATCCCCGTCACGCTCCTCCAACGCAAGGCGAGCGCCAGCGACCAGGCTGATCTGTACATCGTCGGGCGGCCGGAAGGCGTGGACCCGGAGCGTAAGCTCACCATGGGACGCCTTGACGCCATCCAGATGTATGACATAGCGGGCCGGGCCGGGCCGAACGTCGTTGTACATTGTATGAAAACAATAACGCGGGTCAGGCGATCGGCGCCTACCGCCAAATCCATGAATGGCGCTGGCGTGATCGGGCCAATAACTGAATGCCTCGACTTCCCGCATCATCGCTGTAACATCAACATAATATCCTCATTCGGGTCTGCTGCCAACACCTCAGCCTCAGCCATGCCAACAAGGCCGAGATAGGGATCAACCCGTGCCAGCGAGAACCCCGGCGCGAGAAGGCGGCCTAGGAACGCGGCCGGATCTTCATACCGCTTCGCGCAGAATTCCAGCAATACGTTTTTGAGCCGCCCTCCATCGAGAAGCCCCTGCATCCCTGCCCAGACCATCTGCTCGGCGCCTTCGACATCGACTTTTGCAAATTCGATGGCCTGCCAATCCACCTGACTGTCAAGCCGGGTACTGGATACGCGAATTTCTCGTCCAACCAGCGCATCAGGCGTGATTGGCTGCCCAGCACCAATTGTGTAGCCGTTCTTTGGCTCCCCCTCTGGCACGACCAGTACGGCCCCGCCGTCCGTCTCGCCCCCCAGCGCCGTGGGATGCACAATCACCCGCGGCCAAAAACCGTTGATTGAGACATTGCGACACAAAAGTTCCGTCATGCGGGGGTTTGGTTCGAAGGCATGCACCCTGCCCTGAGGTCCTACCAGATCCGCCATCACCATTGTAAAGTAACCAAGGTTGGCACCGATATCTGCGACAACCATACCTGGCCGCAGCAGTGAGACGATCGCCTCCGTCACCCACATTTCCCAGAAGCCGTCCAGCATCAGGTGAGGAGCAAGGCCATAATCATGGGTATCGACAAAAAACTTGTAGCGCCCCAGCACACGGCACAGCGACAGATTATCGCCAAGATAGGCGGTTTGTGCCATATTGCGAATCGCAGCCTCAGCGGGACCGCGAGTCAGGCGCGAGAGACCATGGACCGAAATAACGCCGTTTTCATCCCGTACCGGGCCGGCCACAGGCAAAGGCAGCGGCGCAGAACGCCTGAATGAGCGAAAAACCATGCCGGGCTCCTTACCCATCTGCCCCCGGCCGGTAAATATGTGTTGAGCATAGGACCCCTCAGTTTATACGAGTCCGATCCAAAAATTTGCGCAGGGTCAGAATGATCGAATTTCACGGCGTAACCAAAACCTACCACACCCGGGGCCTGAAACGTCGGGTGTTCAGCAACCTTTCCTTTCGAATCGAACCGGGTGACAGTCTGGCGATTTGTGGTGCCAATGGCGCTGGCAAGTCGACGCTGCTACGCTTGATCGCCGGGGTAGAACATCCGACCGGAGGCCATATTCACCGGACCATGCGCACATCATGGCCAATAGGCTTTTCCAGCGCCTTTCAGCCCGGTATGACAGGAGCTGACAATGCGCGCTTCATCGCCCGCATCTATCAGCAAGATGAGCAAGCAGTCCTTGATTATGTCAACGATTTCGCGCAGCTTGGCGTTTATATGAACCAGATGGTCAGCACCTATTCCTCGGGAATGGTGTCACGGCTTGCGTTTGGTGTATCGTTGGCGATTAATTTCGACTGCTATCTTGTCGATGAGGTCGCAGCCGCGGGTGATGTGCGCTTCCGTCGTCGCAGTGAGGAAGAGCTCATGAAACGCCGCGACAGCGGCACCCTCATCATGACCTCACACGATCCGTATATGCTGGAGCAATATTGCACGCGCGGTGCAGTGCTGTACAGCGGAGCGCTGGTGTTTTTCGATACGGTAGCTGAGGCATGCGAGGTGCATCATGCCCTGCAGATGCGCCAGCACTAAAGCCTTCTCTCTCCGCCTTTGATCAACACCAAGTCGTACTGCCGCTGTGCGTTAGCCAGTTCCACCCATTCGGCTCGACTCAATTCATGGGTCGAGCCATCTTCGTTGAGCAAGGTCACCGCAAAGCCGTAATGGGCAAAATCCTCCAAGAGAGCGAGCGGGTCGCTGCCGCGATCGCGATAGCTAACAGGGGAATACTCCAGAATGATCGCGAGCTTATCCTTCTCCCGCACCCAGGCCTTCATCCCCTCCCACAGCTCAACCTCAAAGCCCTCAACATCAATCTTAATCGCATCCGGACTACAAGCGCGATGAATCTCCGCAGCCAACTGCTCCAAAGCGGCGGGTAAAGTCGCCATGGCGACCTCCTCATAGTCCACGATCAACTCATTGCCGGTTAGCGTGGCCGACCCTGTCAGATGTTCAAACTTGCCCAAGCGCACGCGATCTTCTCGATCGCCGATTGCCAAGCCTTTTGCATGAACGAAAGCCCCCATATTGTTGGCGCTGATACTGCGTTTGAACAATTGAAGTGGGCGTTGCTGGGGTTCGAAGCCCACGACCAGCCCATTCGCTCCAACATGCCGGGCAACCATCAGGGCATGAAAACCAATGTTGGCACCGATATCCACGAAACATTCGCCAGCCCGCAGATTCTGTGTCAGCCAACGGCCAATCGCCGGTTCCCAAGCCCTATCGCGTAACAAACTAGGAGTGAGACTCGCATCGCGACCATCAAGATAGAGAAACATCCCATCAGGCCCACCCATCACTATCGTATCATCGCCTACATATTGGGCGAAAGAACGCTGCTCATGGTGCAGAATCTCCGCCAAAAAGCGGCGCAACCTATTTTTCAGATCAAGCAGCGCCACACCCAATCCTCGCCTCCACACACACGATAATCTGATTTTGAAGGGCGCTGATAGAGAAACGCTCTAGGTTCAAGCAAGAGGTAAGTGACATCTGAAAGACGTCACCTAGATCAAGACCAGCCCCTCGCCATTTCACCAAGGGATTTTACGTACTTTGAGACCACTGCTGCCACTGCATTGCGCAGCCATCCAAGCCAAAGGACGCTTCAGCACACCGTGATATTATGCAGGAGGATACCAAAAGGATTTTCGCACGGCAGGCAGACTATCAATTTTAGCCGCAATCAGAAATTCCCTTAGGGGTAGTTACTTATGGCCTAGAATAGCGCCAACAACCGGGTTTGCGGCCGCCCCCGAAGCGCCGCTCGTCGTTGACGAGGCCACGAAGGTACCTCCCAATTCCTGGGCAGCAGGGCCAAAGAACAACCCGCCAATGGGGCCGCTGTAGGAGTTGCTTCCTACTGTCAAGTTGACCGCACCAGAAAAGCCGTTGCCAGCACTGGCCAAGGTGCCTGTGGACTGGAAAGTCCCTGAGGCGCTGGTATGACTAATCCCATCACCACCATTATAACTGGCCATCTGGGTGATGTTTCCAGAAAAATTGTAGCTGCCGGATCCAAAATTCACGCTACCCGTACCAGTTCCCAGATAGGTGCCCATCAGATCGAGCGCATAAGTTGCGCTGCCGGTGCGCGGTATCGCGGAAGTAGGTGTCGGCATGCCGAACACAGCTACATCATCGCTCACGTTTGTTGTGAGTGGAACGATAGAACTTGCGTACGAATGAACAGAAGCGAAGGCGGCGTAACTATAAACAAAAGGTCCATTGCCTGTATGCGTGACAACATAAATGCTACTACCAGAATTCGCGGTGCCCGAAAAGCTGCTCCCATAACTCACCTCTGTCGGGTCGCTCGTTCCTGACTTGAATTGGGTGCTCCGCGCTGTTGAAATCAAGCTGTAGGTATTGCTGGCCGCATCATAGGATATATAAGAGCCCGCGGTTGACGGGATGGAAACGAAATTGCCACCCTGCATCGCTGCTCCAAAGGATGTGCTGCCTGACAATCCGGTGGGTGTAACCGGTGTCGGTGTCGGTGTGCTGCCAGTGCCGCCGGGAGCAGTGGTGGATACACTATTGACCCCACTGCCGCCATCGCTGCCGCATCCAGCCAAAGCGAGAAGAGCGAAACAGCCCAAAGAGCGCCCCAAATTCAACACGAATTTCATGCCTAACTCCGGCCTATCATAAATTTGCAGCGATTTTTAGCTCACCCAATCAGTAGGTATATCTCAGAATAACGAGTGACGAATAGCTTTTCCATACTTAATTTGAAACTGCACATTTTCTCCGATTCATACGTTGCATGAGATTATAAAATCCTCTGCGTTACCGCTGCAGGTATAGAAAAATCTTTCCTTACCCATATGTGCAGCTATCACCCACCCTTTGCCAGCGATGCCCCCACGATTGAGGTGCCAGCGTTCGCGCTGCCAGCAGGCATGGTCAACTGGAATGGGCCGCCGATTTCCTGACCCGTAGGGCCATAAAACTGGGTGGTGATGGTGCCTACGGCAATGGTGCCCTGGTTGAGGGCGCCCGTCACACCTTGCCCGCGCACCATGGTGCCAGCAAAATTGAACCCGCCGTAATTGACCGAGCCCGTGCTTCCAGAACCCGACAGGTTAAGCGCGCCCGTATAGGTCTGACTGCCGAAATTGACGTCATAGCTCGACGTGCCAGTCACCGCATAGGAGGCGCCCGTGGACGAATTGCCCGCCGCACCGTAGGCCACACCACTGTAATGCGCAGTGCCCGTACGCGCAGAGAGCAGATCATAACCGGTGGCCAAGCCGAAGACCTCATAGGTCTGCTGCACCGAATTGCTGTTGGTCGCCCCGTCGAACACATGCGCGAAGCTGGCGTAGGTCAGCGCCAGCTCGGTGTTGGCGCTACCGCTGTTGTAGACCTCGGTGGTTGCCGTCTGGCCGTTCACTGTCTTTTGATAGGTGGTGAAATTGGCTGAACCGCTGATCTTGTCTGCCGCGGTATATTGATAAGAGGGCAAGGCATAGTTGTTCGGCACCAGCAGGCTCCCGTCAGGGGTCTGCGTCAATTGCAGATGATCGGCGCCCGTGCTGGTGTAATAGGCAGGGGTGGCATTGCCGTGCGAGGCATAGAGCGTATCGGCCAGCGTATAATACAGCTGGTTGGTCACCAGATTGACCAGCGACAGGTTGACCGGCGTCAGCGCCGTGGTCGGCGCATAACCGATCAACGAACCACTGGCCGCGCTGCCGTCCGCGCCATTTGCCGTGAAGCTGGCGCCAACTTCCTGCCCATTGGGGCCGTAAAGGCGCCCGCTCAGCGTGCCAGTGGCATTGGCATGCAGGCCGCTGTAATTGACCAGCCCCGACAGCGTGCCGTCGGTAGACGAAAGCGTGCCACTGCCAGTCAGTTGCACACCGCCGCCCGTTGCGCCTGCGCCGGTGACCAGCGCGCTTTCGGTAACAGACGTGGCCGTGCTGAAGAGCCCTCGCTGAAAATCGATGTCGAACCGGCCGGTACCGCTGAAAGAGGCCGGCTCATAGCCCGGCGTGGTGGTCAGGCCGAACACATAGGTGGCCAGCGCCGCCTGCCCCGTGCGCGGCACCGCCGAGGCGGGCGTGTCGAGGCCATAGGTGAAGATGTCAAAGCTGGTGTTCTGCGTGGTGCCGCTGACTCCGTTGCGCTGCCAGAAGCCCAGCCCGACATATTTAGCCCCGCCGGTGCCACCAAAGGTTGCCGCCTGTAACGTCAGATAATCCAGCGTGCTGCCCGTGGTCTTCTTGAACACCGCCTGCCCGTTGGCATTGCTTGTGATGTCCGTCGCGGCAAAGCTCTGGCTGCGGCCTTGCGTGGTCAGCGTATAGGTGTTGCTGGCCAGATCATACTGGATGGTCAGCGCCGATTTGGCCGATGAGCCCGAGATCGTCTGCGACGTGCTCAGGTTGAAGGTGGCGCTATGCGTGGTGGCGTCATTGGGGAAGCTCTGACTGGCGACCAGGCTGGCCAGCGAAGCATTGGTGGGCGCGGCGGGCGGCGCAGTCGTCGAAGCCACACCGCCGCCGCCATCGCTGCCGCAGGCCGCCAGAGCCATGCTGGCGGCAGGCACGACGATGGCCCGGATCGCAAATTTCACGCGCATTCGCCCTGTTCTCCTGTCGCGCCGGATCACCGCATCAAAAGGCGGTGGTGATCCCGGCTTCCCCTACGAAACGTCTGTAATCATAAATTTGCACGGTGGAGGCATTTCGCTCGAAGCGAAAGCGCAGCACCGGAGCGATGCTGCCCACGCGGATCTGGCGCAGAGTCGCACTGACCCCGGCGATATAGGTGTTATCGATCCTGCGGTCGGTGAACAGAACAAGCCGCGCGTCGCCCTCCAGATGATTGTAGGCGGCATTGACCGTCACCGTGGTCTTGCCGATCTCGCGAAAGACATAGCCGTTCAGACCGCCGCCCGCCGTGGCATAGCCTGGATCACGCGCGGTCTGGCGGAGAGCCGTGACCTGCATGCCGCCGCCCAGCCTTGCGGAGAAGGCCCGGTCCAAACCTATCCCCAGCGACCACGCATCACCCGTTTCCAGAGCATCGCGCCGGTTGTCGATGGCTGCGAAACCGGCGTCCACACGGATCTGCGCCTTGCGACCCAGCGGATGCTGCCAATTGGCGCTGCCCAACCATGAGAAGGAATAGGGCACCGCGCCATACCATCGCCATGCCCCGCCGACTGCAAGGTTGAGCTTCCCCTTGCCCAACGTGATCTCGGGGCCAATCTGAGGCGCCAGAATAAAATCGTCGAATTCGCTGGCGCGATAAACATTGGCACTGCCCGAAACGCGAGCCAGCAGGTCCACTCCGTTCGCAGCCGGCACGCGAACAAAGCCCTGGCCACGCACCGTTGCGCCCAGCCCCGAGGAGGCTTTTGCATCATTGCTCAGCGCAAAATTACCCAGAACCGTGGCCAGCGTGGGCGCAGCGGTGGCACGGTTGATGTTGCTGTCAGGCGCGAGGGTCACCTCCAGACTGCCCCCCACCGGTCTGCGCACATCCAGCGCCTGCGCGTAAAAACGCACCGCCCGTTCCACCTCGGGCGGGAGCCCGGCGGCCTGTGCCGCGCGCAATTCGCGCCCCGCCGCGCCCACCCGGCCCAGCAGCGCATCGATCCGCGCCAGTTCCAGCCGCACGCGGGCAACCTTGGGCTTTTCGTCGAGGATCTGGCGTAGCAGTTGCGCTGCCTCGGTCGGGCGCTTGCATTGATAGGCCAGCATCATGGCCAGCCTGAACCGAGCCTCGGCGCGCACATCGGCATCGGTGTTACCGGCCAGCGCGCGATAGGCAGCCTCGGCGGTGGTATAATCTTTTTTATCGCGCGCGGCATCGGCGAAGCCGAATAGCTCGAACGGGGTGAGTTGGACGGCTGCCGGAGATCCCTGGGGCCTTTGATCCGCCTCTTGGGCGACCGCCACACTGGGGCAGAATGCCACATAAGCGACACACACAGCCAGTCCCAGCCCTGAAAAAATACCCCGTCGCCCCATAGTGCTTCCCTTAGGGCGGCAGTTTCAACTCAGCAAGAGTTACCTATAAATATCTTGACCTTACGCGCCCGAATGCATGATCATGCGCTGTAGGATATGTTACGCTGACCCAGAATAGAGAAAAGATGCTTTCCCGGCGCACAAAGCAGGAAGCGACATAGGCAATGTTTGGGCGTACTGTAGCGCGCGCGGGGTGCGGGGTCGGGATAAATTCACGCTTACGGCCTGTCACGCGAGAGAAATTGGGCAGGAAGCGATCCTGCTCGAACTGCGATTGATCACGCCACCGCTGGCGCAACAAGCGCGCTGGCCTTCTGTTCAAAAAATTCGGCACGCGCCCGATGCTTGCTTGAATCAGCGGCATCGCTTTCGAGAGCCTTCTCACGCTCCTCTTTCGCGCGCATGCGGTAGTAGGCTGCGTCGATCTGGTCGAACATGGGCATTCCTCTCAAAACGGTCACCTTTGGCGACTCGCTTGAACTTGCCTAGCACCGGAATGTTGCCCGTTCAGGTCAAATATTATACCAATTCATTGCTATGCTCGCCGAGGCTGCTCTCGCCAGATCCGGCCAGTTCATCACCGGCGCCTGAATCTCCAGCGAGCAAATCTCCGATCAGCCGGAGTCGGCGCTCCCAACGGCAACCGGAGACCGTGGCGGTTGCTGCGCGGGAAAGGCACATTGGCCCGCTACGCATTTGATGAAATCAGGGGGCCTGAACAACGCTGTTTCGACCTTCGCGCTTGGCGCGATAAAGTGCCGCATCGGCTTGATCGACCAGTTGGGCCGGATCACCTGGTTTCTGGAATGTGGTCAGGCCGATGGAAGCTGTCACCACCTTGAAGGGAAGATTGCCCTCGTGGGGGAGCTGCATCTCCTCGATTTCGGCGCGTAGGCCTTCGAAGAAAGCGAGGGCGCTTTGCACATCGATCCATTTGCTCGCCACGAGGAACTCCTCGCCACCGATGCGAAATGCCAGATCATCGCCTGCTCTGAGCGATCGGCGCAGCAAGCTGCCAATCTTGCGCAGAATCACATCTCCCGCCGCGTGGCCATAGCGATCATTGTAGGCCTTGAAGTTATCGACATCCAAAAGCCCGACCGCACGGACCATGCCATCGGCCTCGGCTTCCACAAAGCGTGGAAACTGGCCGGCATAGGCGCGCCGGTTGGGAAGGCCGGACAGCGCATCGATATGGGCATGGCGGGCCTCGGTCACATCGGTGAAAATCCAGAGCCGGGCTGCAAAGGAGCCGCTTTCATCGAAGGGCACGCTGCGGCGGGCCAGCACCCGCCCATCCTTCAGCAACAGCTCGTCCTCCGAGGCCTCCATGGTCGGATGGATGCGTTCGACCTCGCGCAAGAAGGCGGCCGGATCGACCAGTTGCTCACGCACCAAATCGAGCAGGACCATCTCATCGAGGGCCCTCAGCGCCCAGGCGGGGATGTTCCAGTGTTTGGTGAAGGCAAGATTGCAGTAAAGAATGCGGCGATGGGCATCCGCCAGCAACACGCCATCGGGAAGCGCATCCAATGCCCGTTCAAACATGGAGTGCTGCGGTGAGGCTGCCGCAGGGTCAGCCGTGATGTTGGAAAACTGGAAAATGAGCCGCCACCTTCTTGTCCCGGGCGCTATCCTAAGCCTGCTTGCCTAATGATCCCTTAGGGAAGGGTATCGTCAGTACACCTTGGGGCATGCCGCAAGGGCCAGCGGCGTCACCGCCCTCACGCGGCGATAAACATAGAGAGACGGCGTTTGCGGCATCTCCTGATAGTTATCTGCCAGGAACGCTCGGATGTCTGGCCTCCTCAGGAAAAAAGCGCGCATATCGAACGGGATCGGCTGAGAAGCATAGCGCACTTGGCGTTCAATCAGAATGGCGGCAGGCGGCGCGCAATGCATGTCCAGCGCGGCTTCTTCCAGAATGCGCCCGGACAAGATGCGCAGCTGCGGCGTGGAGGTCCCCGTGCTTTCGGCATGAGCGATCGCCGGAAGCATCCAATAGGTATAGAGGCGGGAATGCCACGGCAAATGCCTCTCCTCGACAAGAGGCCAGGCCCACAGAGGGTCCGCACCCAGAATTTGCACTGGCTGACCGGACGGAACCGTAGCCAGCGCCCTGTCCGCCTCAGACCGCTGGGCATTGGAATAAGGGCCGACAATCAAAGGCATTGCCATGGCCAGCACCAGCATCGCATACCCCAGCATCTTGGGCATGAAGCGTTGCTGCAGCCCACCCACCAGCGCGAAGCCCAATGCCAGCGCAAATGCGCCCGCTGTCGGCAAGGCATGATAGGCCCATCCCTTCATCTGCGCGACATAGGCAAAGGCAAAACCCAGCGCCGTGATCAGCAAGGTCTGCACCAGCGGATCGCCTTGCCTGCGCCCATAAAGACAGAACCATGTCGCCATCAGCGCCCAGAGGAGCGTCCATGGTGCGAGCAGCACGTCAAGCCAGGCTGCATAACCATAATAGCCAACGCGGATCATCGGTAGAATATTGCTGAAAAAAAGCCGGCGTCACCATGACGGCACCGATGGCGTATACCAGCGCAACCAGCGTCAGCGTGGTCGTTTCCGGCCTGAGCAGGCGCCACTCTCGGCGCATTCTCACGATCAACCACAGTTCCAACAGAACCGGGATCGCCACGAAATAGTGTTTCAGCGCAAAACCATAGGCCGCCATCAGGGCGACCAGCACCGCACATCCTTTCGAGGGCTCTCCCGCCGACGCCCATGTCCTCCGGGCGAGCAGGGCGGCATAGGGAACCGCACAGATCAGAGCGAGATGTTCGCGCTGGGCAAAATCGGAGAGCGGGCCGATCACCACCAGCCAGAAGGTCATCAGCATCGCCACAAAGAGCCGCGACGGCGTGGCATACCCCGCCAAATGCCCGACCAACCAGGCCGACAAGGCACCAAGCGCCACCACCCCCATCACCAGAAGCTGCAAAGGCGGTACGTGCAGCGCCTGAGCCAGCAGCCGGATCGGCATCGCCGTCCAGAACCACAGCGGCGGGTTGACCTCCCATATGTCGAGGTAGAGTTGCGAGCCCCCGAGCAACTGTCGCGCAATCCAGAATTGCCATACGACGTCATGCGACAGTGGCATTCCTCGCAAGGTCAGGGCGGTGACGATCGCAATGCTGGCGAGTAAGCATGCCGGAAGTTGGGCAGGTAACTGAGCCTTGAGGCGTTGAATGAGTACCGACGCCTGATCATCAGCAGCAACCGCAGCAACGTCAACTTTGGTCATGGTATCGTTCTTTGGTGAGCTCCAGTGGTCATCCCGATCTCCGTCCATGCCGCAGGCATAGTGCAGCATTTCAGGGCAATACACAGCGGCCACTGCTTGGCTGCCATATAAATCCGTCCAAAATACTCTCCGAAGACGCCCATGATCATCAGTTGCGCACTATCCACAATAAAAAACAACGCCTGCTTAAACAGGATTTCTCCCGGGTGGCAAGGATCGTTATCTATAGAGCAGACCATAGCCTTCTCGGATCTTTTCGAGAATTTCGGTAAGAAGCTCTGGCGGATCCTGTAGATCAGCGTCGATAGCCAGCACCGGATCGCCGCAGCAAGCCTACCATTTGGCGGTCAATGTTAGCTGGTATCCGTTGGTTGATGCTAACCGGCTGCGGCAATCGAGCCGCATAGGCAAAAATCATCGGCTATGCCTGATCTTGCGGGCCATCTTTGATCAAGAAAATCCCGCCATTCTCCGGAAATTAAATTTCGAGAGATTTACGAGATAATTATAGAAAATACCAAGCACTGATTGGCAAATTCGACGCCAATTAACAATACAAAATCTACATTATATCATATAATACTTATTAAATTTCTGGATTTTATCAGTTTCATCCAACGCCATAGATCGATTGTCAAAATTAAAAATTTAACAATCGATGACTTTCGACGAAACGACCCACCGCTCTTAATTGATAAATCGACAATGACCGCCGCCCACATTCAACGAGGTTCAGCGGATAGCCGACTGGCCCATTTTTCCAGACACGACCGGAATAAATCGATCCAGTACCATCCGCATCGCCCAATCCGATACTCATAAAGATTGAGTCGATATCGGTGGTTCTTCGGAGCAAGTGCAACTGCTCTCTTCTGCTCGCAGATCGCTGCGGATCGTTCGCCGCACTTCCACAAGAACGCCGCCCGCCAGTTTCCAAGATGAGCAGTTTCCGGCGCCACGTCCGTGACCTCCTTCGCGATCGCTATAGCTTCCCTCTGCGCACCGGAAAGGCGAAGGGCCTCCCCGAAGGGAACAAGATACATCGGCATACGTCCCGTCTGCAAAAGGATCTCGCGGTGAAGCGCCACGGCTTCAGCATGGTTACCAGCACGTGTAAGGGCGCGCGCCAGACTCAACGCAGCAAGAGTCGCGTCAGGATTTAATCCGTATGCCGCTTGTGCAAGCGCCAGAGCCATGCGCGGTCGAACATCGGGCTGCCTCTCTGAAAGTGTGCCGAGATACACAGTACTGATAGATCGACGTGCCCGGATTGTTTCGGTAACAGCCTGAGCATCGAAACGATCTTTCAGCACATCTTCAATCAATTGCTGAAGCAGACCGATCTCGTTGAGAAACGTGCCTGTCGGATGACCGCTATATGGGGCAGGAATCAACACTGACGGCGTTTCTGCCGCAATTTTTGCGGCATGCCTGCGATCGAGTGGCAAGTGTGGATCATAGACCAGTACCGGCTTTGCCCGGCATCGCGCGGATCCATCAATCTTGTCGAGCCAACGGATCCTGCGAGAATCCTCCGGCCAGCGGTTTTCCCAGCGCGCACGAGAAGGATTGATCGACCATTGCGGAGATAGTGCAAGCACGGCGTCCGCCCCAACCGCATCGGCAAAGCGTACAGCCGCATAGCCCCCCATGCTTGATCCGTATGTTATCCGCCGCAGGGCACCAGCGGTTGCCTTGCGAACCGCCGCAAGCGCATCGAAAACGTCGTCATATTGATACCAATCGTTGCCACGCCCAAGAATGTGGATTGCAGAAATCCCCATCCCCGACAGGATCTTTTCACAAAAACCGTGGCGATCAAAACCATTTCCGATACTGTGGTGATCAAAGGTAATGACCCAAGGCTGCGCGGAATCGGCCGTATTTTTTTTGACCAGCAGTGTATCACTGCGGAATAATTCGACCGACATCCACCCTTCCTTTTACGGCCTCTCGAGATACCTCTCTAGCAATTTATTTGGATCGAACAACACCCGCAGCAATCAGCATAAAGAGCATGCACAAGAGACCCTATTCACCCCGGGAATGCCGGTATGAAATGAGTTGTAGGTTATCGTCCTACAATCCACATCAATTCCAGCGATGATGATCGATGCGTTCAAATTTGACCAAGGAGTTATTATCGCACAATTCCCGGCCAAATGCTTGCCATGTGGGTAGTACGTGAGGGGGGATGGTCGCGACGTAGCGGATGCGCATTTTGCGAACGAGCTCATCTGCATTGAAGCATCAATACATGCAGAAATCGATGGTCACGATAATCGCTTGCCCATCCTGCTTGTTTGATCCGTCTGTTCCACCACTTGCACAGGCTCGATCATGACTTGATTCAAGCTTCCCGGTGGCAATGGCAGGGAGAAAATTTTGCAGAAGCAGGCTGGGCGCCGTATTGCTGGGAAGGTCTGCCCGGCCGACCTCAAGCACGCCAGGCATAAAGCGCATCTGATAGTTCGCCCCCGCAGACAAACTTCCGACCTCAATCAGGTAAAGGCCAGGAGGAGAATCTGTCGTCGCGCTTGTTGTCAGGGTGCCCATCAGCCTGTCGCCTGACGCGAGACCATCACCGGCGATGGTATAGGTCAACAATGGGTTGGGGGCGCCGGATTGACGGACAACGGAATCGGCCGTCACCAGAATGGATCGGGTCCCTACGGTCAAGGTCCCCGGCCTATAGGCAATCACATAATTGCCACTTTGCAGCCCGGAGGCCGTCAGGCCATAGCCCCCGGCATTGATCGCCCCCTGCGCCGCACCACCATAGACAAGCGCGCCACTCAACACCGAGGCTGTCTCGCCATTGACGAAACCGGCATAGGCCACACCATTGCCGCCGCTGTAGGCCAGCCCATCATAGGTTTTGGAAGCATCATTGGCTGTGACGATCAGCGGTGACTTATTCACCACCAGCGTGGCGGGCGCATAGGTAATCGCATAATTCCCACTGCTCAGACCCGAGGCAGCCAGCCCATAGGTCCCGGCATTCACCGCGCCCTGCGCTGAACCGCCATAGGCCAGTGCGCCACCCAATACCGAAGCCGTCTCGCCGTTGACAAAGCCTGCATAGGTGACGCCATTGCCTCCGCTATACGCCAACCCATCATAGGTTTTGGAGGCATCATTGGCCGTCACCGTCAACGCTGCCTGATTGACTGTCAACATGCCCGGGACATAGCTGATCGCGTAGTTCCCGCTGCTCAAACCCGAAGCTGCCAGCCCATAGGTTCCGGCGTTCACCGCGCCTTGCGCTGCGCCGCCATAGGTCAGCGCACCACTCAGCACGGAGGTTGTCTCGCCATTGACGAAGCCCGCATAGGTCACACCATTGCCGCCGCTATAGGCCAGCCCGTCATAGGTTTTGGTCACATTATTGGCGGTGACGGTCAGGGCTGCCTTTTGCACAGCCAGCGTGCCCGGCGCATAGGAAATGGCGTAATTCCCACTGCTCAGACCCGAGGCTGTCAGCCCATAGGCACCCGCGTTCACGGCACCTTGCGCCGTCCCGCCATACGCCAGCGCGCCGCCCAACACCGAAGCCGTTTCGCCATTGACGAAACCGGCATAGGTCACGCCGTTGCCGCCGCTGTAGGCCAACCCGTCATAGGTCTTGGACGCATCATTGGCGGTTACAGCCAGCGCGGCCCTGTTCACCGTCAGCATGCCCGGTGAATAGGTGATGGTGTAGTTCGCGCTGCTCAAACCCGAGCTTGTCAGAACATAGGTCCCAGCGTTCACCGCTCCCTGCGCCGAACCGCCGTAGACCAAAGAACCGCCCAGCACAGAGGCTGTCTCACCATTGACAAAGCCCGCATAGCTCGCGCCGTTGCCGCCGCTGTAAGCCAACCCATCATAGGTTTTGGATGCATCATTGGCCGTCACGACCAGCGCGACTTTGCTCACCGCCAGCACCCCCGGCGCATAGGTGATCGCATAGTTCCCGCTGCTCAATCCCGAGCCTGACAGGCTATAGGTCCCGGCGTTCACAGCCCCTTGCGCCGTGCCAACATAGGCCAGTGAACCACCCAGCACAGAAGCCGCCTCACCATTGACGAAACCGGCATAGGTCACGCCATTGCCACCGCTATAGGCCAGCCCATCATAGGTCTTGGCCGCATCACTGGCGGTCACTGTCAGCGCGGCCTTGTTCACCGTCAGCACGCCATCGGCCAGCGCCAGTTGATAGCCGTCAAGTCCGGCCAGCGAACCTTGCCCCATCGTGATGGCATAAGCTCCGGTGCCGACACTGGCGCTCGCCGCAGCCCCGCCCGACGACAGCGTCGGAGAGCCTGACAAGGCAGTCGCCAGCGTATCCGGCAGAAAAGCGCCCGAAACGCCGCCGCGCAGCCCGCTGACCGTGTAATCCGTGCCGACAACCGTGCCGAAACTCACCGTATCGCCATAGGTCTTGGTGCGGTCTGCAGCGGTAAGAGTCAGCACCGGCGCCTCGGCAAAGAGGTAGCGGTTGCCCGTCTGCGCCATCGATCCCATGGCTGAGACGCCCCAGATCGCAGTGTTGCCGCTGTCCAATCCGCCGAAGGAGGAAGTCGAAGGGCTGGCCGCATAGATCAGCCAGCGGCCATTGGGCGTGGTCACCGCGCCAGCCCCCGCCTGATTGACGAAACGCTGGCCCGCCAGCAAGCTCACCGCATCGCCGCTGGCCGAGGAGGTCACCACCGCGCCAGAGGCGAGGGTCAGATCGCTCCCCACCGCCGCGATCTGCACCGCGCCGGTGGAGGACAAAGACTCCACGGTCAGCGCATCGAGATTGTTGACCGTCACCTGCCCCACCGGCGCTGAAGCCGAGAGCGTGGCAAGATGGTTGGCCCCCGTCAGGCTGTAGCTGCCCGCGCCGCTCAGCAGCAGCCCCGCTGCTGTTACGGCGCCCGTCGCGGCAAAGCTGGCACCACTGGCGACATTGAGCTGAAGCGTCCCCCCACCCCCATTCCAGGAACCGTTCAGGTTAAGGCTGCCGCTGCTTAGCGTGGTCGCCCCTGTATAGCTGTTCGCGCCCGAAAGCGTCAGCGTGGAAGCCCCCGTATCCTTCACCAAAGCCCCCGCGCCGGACAGCGCGCCGGACAGAATCTGGTCCGCGGTGGAGGACATTTCCAATGTCGTACCGCTGCCCAGCGTGATGGCGCCGGCATAAGAGCCCGATCCCAGCGTGCCGTTGCCCGCGATCTGGACGGTGCCGCCATTGATGATCGTCGGCCCGCTGTAGGCATGGGTGCCTGACAGGCTGAGGGTTCCACTCCCCGCTTTGGTGAGGGACAGGATACCCGTGCCATCCTGCAGAATGCCGCTGAAGCTGGTGGAACTGTTCGCCCCGCCCGTGGTCAGCGTCGCCCCGCCCGCAGCGCCATTGGTCACCACCCCCGCGCCGGAGAGCGATCCCACCGTGGTCGAGAAGCCTTGCAGATCCAGCACCGCGCCGCTGGCGATGCTCAGAGTCGTCAGGCCGCCAAACGCACTGTTCGATCCGGCCAGCAGAGTGCCCGCCGCAAGGGCCGTCACCCCCGAATAGGTGTTGGTGCCAGAGAGCGTGACGGCACCCGCACCGCTCTTGGTCAGGCTGGCCGCATTCGTAATCGCGCCCAGCATGGTGCCAGTTGCAGCGGCGCCTTCGGTGTCCAACGTCAGCGTTCCGCTGCTGGAGATCGTCCCGGCGGAACTGCTGGAAAGGCCGCCCGCACCCAACGCCGTCAGCGAGATGGCCCCATTTGCGCTCAGCGCCGCATTGAGCGCGACACTGCCTCCGGTGATGCTAATCGGCCCCAGCACGGACAGCGCATTGCTCAGCGTCAGCGAGGCCGTGTTGGTCGCTCTGCCCAGCGTGAAGCCCGTCAGGCTGCCGCCGAAGTCCCAATCGCTGCCAAAGCTCAAGATCCCCGATCCGGCGCGCAGATAGGTAAAGCTGGTGCCGGATGGCTGAATGGTCAGCGCGCCCCGGGTCTGGGCCTTGATCGAGCCGGATGTGGCATTGCTGTTGCTCTGGTTGATCGAATTGGCATTGATGGTGATGGCGCCGCTGGCGGTGTTGCTCCCGTCATCGCCGATGCGGATGCTGCCTGCCGCATTGGCGGCGGACAGGATCAGCCCATCGGCATTGGGGCCAATCGCCTCCAGCGTGTTGCTGCCGGTGATGGCGATCGCTCCGCTGCTCGACACAATGCCGACCTGCCCGGTGACGGTATCGCTTTCCAGCCGCACCCCTGCCGTATTGCCGCTGGTGTAATTGTTGGTCGAAAAGCTTGCCCCGCCACTGAGCGCGATGGCGCCGCTGTCGCTGCGCACGATGGTCTGGTCCCCGGCACTGCGGGCAACCAGCGTCAGCGCGTCGCGCTGGCCCGTGCTGCCGCCCGTGCTATCGGCCCCGGTTCCGGCGATGGTGATGGTGCCGCTGCCGCTGGTGATCAACACATTGCCGGTGGCGCTGCCGGAACGCCCGCCCAGCATCACCCCCGTGCCGCTGGCATATTTGCCCAGCAGATCGCCCGCGATCGCGATCGAGCCGCTGGTGGTGGTGAGCGAGGTGCCGGTGTCGAGCCAGATGCCGACATTGTTCGTGCCATTGTTGAGGGTGCTGGCATTGCTCTGTGCGCGCAGGCTGATGCTGCCTGCGCCGGTGGTGATGCTTGAGGTCCCAAGATAGATGCCGGGGATGTTGCCGGTGTAGCTGGTGACCGGATTGGCCCCCACCGCCAGTCCCTTGAATGTGCCGCCCGGCAAGCCCCCGCCCATCCAGACGCTGCCGCCATTGGTGTTGATGGTCGATCCGGTGATGGAGATCGGGCCGTCATGCCCGGTGGAGTTGTAGCGCGTCCACAGCACCAGATTGAGCGCGCTGTTGGCGGAGGTGATCGTGGCACCGGTCAGCGTGATCGGCGAACTGCCCGACGCATTGCCCGCCTGCAGGGTCAAGGTGGACGCGGTACTGCCTGTCTTGGCGAGGCTGACGCCGCTTTGCCATGTGATGCTGCCCGTCACCGAATTGAGCACATCGGTACCGGTGCCCAGCGTGTTGGCATAGCTGGTGGCGATGCTCTGGGTGATGGTGCTGTCCGCCGGATCGATCAGCCATGTGCCGCCCGCCCCCATCGACGCCCCCGCATCGACCAGCCCGCCCGCACTGTCGACCTGATGGCCCGAGGTTTCGACCATGCCGCCCGCCCCAGAGCCCGCGCCGCGCGCCCGGATCGTGCCGGCAAAACGCGTGAGCGATGCCGGATCGGCCACATCGGACCACAGGACGGCGGTGCCGCCCTGACCATCCCCCATGGCGCTGACATCCACGCTGCTGCCCGCAGCCATGCTCACGCTGGTGGCCTGAGGCAGGCCTCCCGCGCCATGCAGACCGCCGCCGACCAGCACGGTGCCCCCGGCGCTGCCTCCGGTGGCGGCCAGACTTGCGCCAGTGTCGAGGTCGATATCCTTGCCGGTCAGGGTGATGGCCCCGCCTTGCGTCGCGCCCGAGGCATCCACGCTGCCCGCCACCCTTACCGCGCCGCCCGCCCCGCCATCGAGAATGACAGTGCCCCCCTCGGCATGCGCACCCTGAGCGGAGAGCGCGCCGGGCACATTGACGGCGTTGCGGATGGCGTCAGAGACGGTCGCGGCGCGCAGCTCAATGCGCGCGCCCGACAGCTTGCCCGCCATCTCCACCAGAGCATCGTCGCCCGAGGCGGGGGAGGGAAGCACCACCTGCAGGAAGCCATCGCCGGTGAGGTCCAGCGTGGCCTGCCGCCCCGCGCCCAGACCGATGCGGCCCAAGGGCGCGGCAATGGTGCCGCTGCTCGCCACCTTGCCGCCCAGCAGCGCCGCAAAGCCACCGCTGCCTATGCTGATCGCGCCGCTATTGCTGACGGTTCCCGTACCGGAACCGCTGAAGCTGAGCGAAGCATTGGCGAAATCGCGGTCGCTGATATCCAGCGTGGAGGCGACAAAACCGCCGCCCATCGCCACCGTGCCGGACGGCGTGATGGCGATGCCATTGGGATTGACCAGAAACATCTGCCCATTGCCGCTGACCGTCCCGGCAATGGTCGAGGCCGCGGCGCCCGTCACCCGGTTGAGGATCGCCGCGCTCACATTCGGCTGATTGAAGGTGACCGATGCCCCCTGCCCCACCGAAAAACTGTCCCAATTGACCACGGCGCGCTGGCTGGTCTGGTCCACGGTGACGCTGCTGGCGCCGCCATGGATCGCCGCATTGCCCAGCGCCACGCTGCCGCCTTGCGGCAGGCTCGCCTGCGCATGGGCCAGCGCACTGCCCGACAGCAGCATGGCGATCAGGGCGATACGGGCGGGAGTGCGCGCCATGCTCAGAACCTCACCGCTGTGGAGACATTGACCCGCGCGCCGTCGGGGCGGGCATGGCCACCGGTCATGCCCAGTTCGACTTTCAGGCTGGCGCCTGGCTTGCCGGTGAGGGCGAAGCGCGCGCCCATGCCGAAGGCGTGAAGCGTGGTGAAACGCGGCTCCACCGCGCTGGCCGCATTGAGCCAGCCCCAGCCCTGAGCCGCGAAGAGGTAATGTTCAATGGCCGCGCCACGCACAATGGGCGGGAGCATATGGCCAACCTCGGCGCGCAGGGTCAGCCCCTGATCGACGCTGGCGCTGCCCGAGGGGAGGGTCGAGGCCGCCTCCGGCCCATCCAGCGTGAACTGTTCGGAGAGCATCTGGGGCTGGCCAAAGGCATCCTGCCCGCGCGCAACAAGATGAAGATGCAAGCCCTGAGCCGAGCCCACACCAACCCGCGCCGTGGAGGCCAGCGTGGAGAAATGGCTGTCCGCGCCCTGCCGTGACAATGGCAAGGACTGCGTCCCATCGCGCCCGTCCAGCCCATGCGACAGGGTGATTTCCAGCCCGGTCTGGACGCCCGGCAGCTGATATTGCCATTCGCCCCCGATGCGCAGCGCACGATAGCTGTCGCGGTTGAGGGTGAGGTCGAAATCGGGCGCGCGCAAGCTCTGCCGGATGGCGGCGAAGGTGCCGGTCAGCCGCAGCGTTTCGCGGCGCGTCCGCACCACCGGCACCGTCAGACGCATTTGCAGGCGGGTGAAATTACCCACGGTGACCGGCACGCCGGGCGGCGGCGTGGGCTGGGTGCGCGAGATCACGGCCTCGCCGTTGAGCGTCACCCCACCCCGGCCCAGCGGCACGGTCAGGCCGCCGCCCAGCACGCCGAAGGGGCCATGGGGGAAGCCGTAGCGGCCCAGCGCCGGTTGCGCTCCGGCAAAGGCATAGAGCTGGTCGCCCAGCCCCAGCAGATCATTGGCCGCGAGGCTGGCATTCACCGCCCATGTGCCCAATGAGGCAGGCAGCGTGTTGTCGAGACCGAGAGCGCCGTTGAAGCGGTCAAACCGGCCTTCCACGATGAGCCGGGCGCCGCCGGTCTGATCACCACGTGTCAGGGCGCTGCGCAGATGGGCGCCGGGCAGATCGGCGGCCAGCAGCAGGGCGCGCTCGATGTCGCTCTGCGTGATATGGCGGCGGCCCACCAATGCGCGCAGCCGCGCCAGCACCAGGCCCCGATGGGCAGGCGACAGGGCGGAGACATCCACCGCCTCGATAAAGCCATCGGTGATGACGACGCGCAAGGGGCGGCCCGGGGCAAGCTGTTGCGGCGGAATCGTGACCCGCGCCAGAATATAGCCGTGGCGCGCATAGGCCTGTTCCAGCTGGCGCGCCGCCGCGAAAAGCCCGCCCACCGTCATGGGCCTCAGCGCGATCTGGCGGGCAAAACTGCTGTTGGCCGCGGCCATCTCCGGAAAGGCGCCTTCCAGATCGAGGGGGCCCGGATCGACCGGAAGGTCAGCGCCACGATCCATCGCATGGTCCGCCGGGGCCGAGGCATCGGGCGTGATCAGAGGCGCTTGCGGCTGAACCGGCGGCGGCGGGGCGATGTCTCGGGGTGTCACCTGACTGGGCGCCACCTGCGCGGCAGCCATGGGCACATGGGCCAGACCCGCGAACAAGGGCACGGTTAACCCTATGGTACGACAGCCTGTCCGGGCTTTCGAGACTGTGGCCGCTGGCAAATTTCTCTCTGTGGATCGCGCTGTCGATGCTGATCCGCAGATGTATCAGGCGGCTGTTGAGGCCTCTTTAAGCATGTGACCGTGTTTTCTCTGATGGATGAGGCTTGGCGCACCTTTGGGCGGCCCGTCCATGTTGGATGCAGACGCCTCCGGCAGCCATCAAAGGCTCGCCAACCCATTGCCGACAGGATAATCCCCGCCCAGGGCTCCCTGCAAGATAGCCCCTATCGGAAGAACATGTTCACACTTGACCACATTATCAGCGACCGAGGCTCCAAATATGCCGTTTCAGGATCACCCTGCGCGGATCTGGACGAAGCCAGAGAGCTGATCGCGCAGCTAAAAGCGCGAAGCAAAAAATTTGCCAAGGCAACGCATCACAGCTGGGGGCTGATCGCCGCATCGGGGCCGCTCAAGGACGATGACGGCGAATCTGGTGCCGGCAACATCATCCTCAAGATTCTTGAGCGCGAGGGTCTCTCCAACCATCTTGTCGTGGTCACACGCTGGTATGGCGGCAAGCATCTGGGAGGCGACCGTTTCAGGCATGTCCGCGATGCGGTCATGGCCTATCTTGCTGAAACTGCTGGCAGCGCACCCATGCGATCCGGGCTGTAACGAGCAGCGCAGTGGGGCTCTCGCGGCCCTGAAGCAATGGCGGCAGGCCTTAATGCGCCAGTGCGGCCTGATTGCCCCTGCTCAAGTCAGTGTGGTTTTCGGCGCTTAACGAACGCGTTCAGGATCAAGCGCTTATCGCCTCTGGGCGCAGCCCGACATTTGTTCAAGCTGGATGGTTCTGAGGGGAAAGGGCATGATGCCCTCTCCGCCTCTCCTGTCAGAGCCGGAAGCGCAGACCCGCGGTTGCGCTTTCACGTTTGCCGGCCTTACCCAACTCGCCAGAAGCGTTGAAAAACAGGCTTGCGCCCGGTGCCAACCGGTATTCCACACCTGCCGCAATGGTGGCGTCCAAGCGGTTACGCCCCACACCCAAGGCTGTCAGCGTGGGCGAATAGCCCGCCAGCGCCGCAGTGGCCATGGTGCCATCGCCCTGAGCCCGATAGCGCGCGCCCAGCGTCAGGAAGCGCCGCCATGGGCCCTTTGCATCAGGCGCGGTTTCGAAACCCAACCCTGCATCGATAAAGCCCTGAGTCATATCCGCCGCCTGCACGTTCAACGCAAAGGGGTGAGCGCTGACCTCGGCGATGGCGTCATGGCTGGTCCTCACCCAGGTCGTGCCAATTTGCGGCCGCACCACCCAGCCATCCCCCAGGGGCACGGCATGGCTGATCGAGGCATCAAAGGACCAGCTCGGCAAAGCATAGCTGGTCGAGATCGTGCCGGCATCCGGGACATAACGCCGAGTCAGCGCATGGGCATTGTCATAATTGACCGCCAAGGTTAGGCGCGTGGCGCCGCCGAACCGCGCAGCGACGCCGCCCACGACCCCGCGCGCCTTGGTCGATGCGCCCAGCGCGGCGATGGACTGCATCTGATCGACCCATCCGACATAGGCGGAGAAGGCATAATCGGCCCCGGCCACACCCAAGCCGCCCAGCACGCCAAAACCGTTGATCGAAGCATGGCTGACGCCCTGCTCCTCATTGCTGGCAAACTGGCGAAGGCTGCCCAACATCTGACCGAAGCCAAAAAGATGGGTTGCCCCGCTGGTTTCACCCTCACCGAGCGAACGCGCCGCACTCGACAGCGACAAAGCGGTTTCCGTGCCGATCTGCATGGCATCGGCATAGGGCTCGGGCGTCAGCTGCGCGAAAGCCGAGGCAATCGGTGCAGCATTGCTGTCCTGCAGGGAGGAGAGGGCCGGGAACAGGGCAGTTGGTGCGCTGCTGGCCGCCATGGCGTTGTTGAGATAGGCGATCGCATTGCGGACCTGGGGCGTGTAGTTCCCCGGGTTGGCAAACTGGACCAACAGACCCAGATCGCCATTGGCCAGTGCACGAACCGAGCCAGCCATGCCCGTCACTGTGTCATAGGTGCCGCTCACCCCGCCTGTGGCGCTGATCAGATCGAGCGTGCTGCCCACCTTCACCGGTGAGGAGGCGGCGATCTGCAAGGTGCTGCCGGACTGGATCGTCATCTTGCCATTGACGACCAGCTTGTCAGACACTGTCGGCGTGATTTCGAACAGCGATGTCGAGCCACTGTTCAGCGTCACATTGCCGTTCACCGTCATCGTGCCCGGCGACGCACCGGGGCTGAGTGTGCCGCTGACGGTGACATTGCCCTTGACCGTGCCGGCTGAACCGAAGGTGGCATTGCTGCCCACAGTGAAGTTGGCGGCACTCAACACGGATCCGGCCAGTCCCACCAGACGCCCGCCTGTCAGCGTGGCACTGTCGAAGGTCGCGGCGCCCGAGACGGTTGCAAAACCACCCGTTTGCGTCAGCGTATTGATGCCATAAATCGACTTGAACGCCACCGGCGCGCTCTGGCTGCCACCGTTGATGGAGAGGGTGTTGACCTGTGTTCCGACATAGAAGCCGGTTCCGGCATAGATGCTGCCGGAAAAAGCGCCGTTCATGGCAATCGTGGCATTGCCGGTCCCTGTGCTGATGTCGCCGTTGATGGTCCCATTGTTGATCACAGTGACATCACCGCCACTCAGGGAGATCCCGCCGTTGATCGTGCCGCTGTTTGTTACGCTCAACCGGCCAAGATTATAGCCAGTGGCATAGATCGCTGTTCCGACCAGAGAGCCATAGGGCTGGCCGGAGATTGTGCCACTGTTGACGACGTCGAATGAAGCTCCACCCGGGCTGTTGTTGGTGACATAGGCGTTCACCCCATTGGTGATCGTGCCGCTGTTGTTCAGGCTCAGGCGAGCGACATTGTAGCCATAGGCGGTGAGCCCGTAATTGTTGTAGCTGCCTGTTGTTGCCTTGCCGGTGATGGTTCCGCTGTTGATCAGGTCGAGCGTCACAGGGTTTGCCGTGTTCGTGACGCTGAAATAATTGGCCGTGGCGATAAGCCCGCCAGTGATTGTGCCGCTGTTGGTCACCGTGCTGTTGCCGGTGGTGACTGACAGGGATGCGGCCGGCGTGTTGCCATTGTTGATGATCGTGCCGCTGTTGTTGAAGACCATGCTCCCGGCCGTCCCGACAGACAAGGCCGTGCCTGTCAGGCTGGCTGAACCGATGATGGCCGAATTGTCAAAGCTGGTCGTGTTGAGCGACACGCCGCCCACATTGGCCCGGTTGACGAAGCTTGCCAGCTCCGTCTTGAGGTAAGGCGCATAGCTGATGCCGGATGCATTCAACCCATAGACGGTGCCAGTGGTGGCAAGCTGGTTGATGATCGTGCCATCCCCGCCAACATAGATATTGCCGGCATAAGCGCTGGGGCCTGTCAGCGTGACCTGCGAGGCGGAACCCGCTGCCACGGAGAACTCGCCGGAGAAGGTGTTGGGCAATGTGCTGCCCAGCGTGACCGTCGCCGTACCGCTGCGCTGATGGCCGACCCAGTTGGTGCCCGCACCGCCATCGATCGTGCCGGTCACACCGAAACCGGCCCCCGTTTCGATCAGTATGTCGTTGCCAGAGCCAAATGTCAGATTGCCGTTCAGCGTGCCGCCGTTGGCGATATAGGCGCTGGTGATATAGCCGGTACCGCCGGAAGGCGAATAGCTCAGGTCCACATTGCCGTTGATGGTGCCTGCGTTGCTGACCAGCGCATTGCTCATCTGCACAGCCGCACCGACACCATTGATGGTTCCGCCGGCAAGATTGATCAGCGTGTCACCACCGCCATAGATCACGGCACTGCGGATCGCTGCGCCAGCGGTGCTGGTGATGGTGCCGCTGTTGGTCGTGGTGGAATTGCTGGTCGAGACCGCCACGCCGTTGGAGGTGATGCTGCCCGTGTTGTTGAGCGTGGTCGCCGAAACGGCTGTGCCGCCGGTGGCATTGATGGTGCCATTGTTGGCCACCGTCACGCTGGATACGGCGGCATAGGTGCTGCTGCCACCAGTGGTGTCAGTAAAGCTGACGGTGCCGTTGTTGATGAAGGTGGAGCCGGTATAGCCGGTGCTGCTGTAACTGGACGGCAGCAGCACCGTGCCTGTCGTGCCGGAGCTGGAGCTGCGTGTGCTGGCCAGCGTGCCATTGTTGGTGACCGTCAAGATGCTGTTTGCGGAGGTAAAATCCGAATTCAGCACTGCGGTGGAGGTCAAGGCTGCCTGGTTGGTGGTGTTCACCGTTCCGTTCAACACCACATTGCCATTGCCCGCCAGGGTAACCGCCGAGCCCGAGCTCCCATTGGTCCCCAGCGTCAGCGTGGTGCCGCTGGCCACCTGATAGATGGTGGTGCCGAAACCGGCATGGGTGGTCAGCGTGCTGCTGGCATCGGCTGTTACGTCGTAGCGCAGTATCGAATTGTTGCCATAGACCGTGCCATTGATCCCGGCATAGCCGCTGGTGCCGCTGCCAGTGAGGGGGGTGACGAGCTGGTCGCCATTGCCCAGCACCAGATTGCCGTTGAGCACGCTGCCCGCCGACGCATAATAGGTGTTGCCGATGCTCAGGCTGGACCAGTTGGAATTCGTGATGTTGACCGAACCGTTGATGGTGCCGGCATTGTGGACATTGGAAAAATAGTTGCCGTAAGCGACGGTAATCGCGGCAGCACCGCCGGAGATAACGCCGCCGGCCTGATTGTCGATCCTGGCATAGCTGCCAAGCGTGACCGCGGTGTTGGACGCGCTGATGGTGCCGGTGTTCGCCAGAGTCCCATCGATCAGGTTGAGACCAAGGCTGGCCCCGGAAATCACGCCGCTGTTGCTGCCCGTGCCGCAAGTGCAGGAAAACATCAGCGACAGGCCCGTGCCTCCCGTGGAACTGATCGTACCGCTGTTGGTGAAATTACTCCCCACATAGACGGAAGCAGCTGTCCCTCCGGCCGAGATCGTACCACTGTTGGTGAACGTGTTGCCGCCTGACAGCACCACCGCATTGCCGGTGGCCGAGATGCTGCCGATGTTGTTGATCGAGCCCGAGACCATGCTGACCGCGGCGGTGGTTCCCGAGGTGGCGCTGGTGATCGACCCGCTGTTCTTGAAGGTGCCGCCCGCCGCATAGCCGTTCAGCTGGCCCAGGATCTGGCCCGAACCACGAATCGTGGCCTGATTGTCCAGCGTGCCTGTGCCATCGAACAGAATGGTGGAAAGCACCGGATAGGTGCTGGCCAGTGTCAGCGTCGTGTTTCCGGCAGGGGCGAGATCCAGCACCGAAAAATTGGTGGGCAGTGCCACGGCAGAGGAGAGCGTGGCGTCGGTGGAAGTCTTCACCACAACCGCGTTGGTGCCGCCGCCGCCATCGATGCTGCCAGAAATGCCGGTGTAAAGGCTGCCGTTCTTCAGTGTGGCAATCAGCGTGTCATTGGCGCTGCCCAGGATAAGGTTGCCGGTGATCGTGCCGCTGCTCGAATCGATGGTGCTGACGCCGTTCCCGGCCATCACATTGCCCACGATGGAGCCTTTGTTGACGAGATTGAGCCCAGCCGTCGTGCTCAGCACGGTGTTGCCTGCAGCTGTGGAGATGACGCCACCGGCATTGTTGGTCACAGCCAGGCCATTGCCGCTCACGGCGATGACCGCGCCCGTACCGGTGTTGGCGATGGTTCCCGAATTGGTCAACGCAGCCGTGCTGGTGCCCCCGCCCAGCACGGCGCTGCCGCTCGCGCTGATCGTGCCCCCTGCCAGATTGGTGATGTTCAGCGCGGGCGAATTGACAGCCATGCCGCTGCCCGTGTTGGTGATCGTGCCGCTGTTGGTTACATAGACGTAATTGGCGATGGTGCCGGCGCTGCTGGTCGAGGTGATCGTGCCGCTGTTGGTGATGCTGCCGTAGTAGACCGCAGTACCGCCGCCCGGAGCGATGGCGCTCAGCGAACCGCCATCAATCGTGCCGGCGTTGGTGATGCTGGAATTGGCCTGAATCGCTCCGATCTTGCCGGTCGCCTGGTTCGTGATGGACGAAAAAGAGGCACTGTTGCCCGAAGTGTAGAGCGCCACGCCACTGGAACCACTGATGGTGCCGGCATTGACCAGCGAGACTGAGGCTGCACCATAGCTGTTTCCCGCCGTTTGCGCGGCGGTGATGCCATAGGTGCCGCTGACCGATCCTGTGGCGCCCACCAGAATGCTGGCGGTGGTCCCGTAATAATCATAGCTGGACGTCCCCAGCGAGCCGGCTTGTACGCTGATCCCCGCAGCGCCGTTGGCCGACACCGTTCCATTGACGGTGATCGTGGCATAGCGCGGGCTGTATGGTCCCGAGGCCGGGATGGAAACACCAATCGCCGCTGCGCCATTGTTGGTCACGCTGGCGTCGCTGTTGACCGTCAGCGGCGAGGCGCTGGTGGTGATGGTGTAGCCATTGGTGTCACTGCCCGAACAGGTGATCGCATTATTGGCCTGGCTCGGATCAGGAGAGCATTGCGCCCAGGATTGCGACGGAGCGGCGGCAATCAGCGCCACAAAACTGACTTGCACGCCAAAAAACGCCGCTCGATTCGAGCGACGAACAGTCTTTTTATGGATCACCGATTGCCCCTGGTTTACCCTATGTAGTCAGTATCGCTATCGGATATTTTCGGCAAAGTCATACGGAATTTGTATCAAATATCCGAATTATTGCATAAATTAAGTACCAGATGTTAAGAGGATGCGCGATCATCGAGGGTCATCTGTCGCGACCCATTGCGCCATACCCACCAAGACCGCTCACCCGATTCAGGGCTTCCCATGCTCATCGGGCATGGTCGCGGGCAGCTTGCCGGAATTTCAGAATGCGGCCTGTTCAAACCGGAAAGCAAGATTCTGTAAAATTTACAGAAATTCTCGCTTTTCATCCCAGCATCAAACCGGGATGGCTCGGAATGGCTGACGAATTTGCCATCCGCGCGATCAAGCATCCGCTCTTATAGCTGCCATCCGATGTGATCAGCATGATTGCAGGATCAAAGGCGCCCGCCAAGCGTTGGCGAGGCGGAGCCGGCTTTGCGGGAGCACCATGACCGATCTTCTCAAGGCCCTGGTGAAAGCCGCAAGTCTGGCGCGCAAAGGCCGCCCGCTCTCCGCCGTTCTCGCGGCTCAGCGAGGCCTTGCTCCCGCCCGCCCGGCAAAACGCAAAGGCGGCGCGAAGACCAAGGTCAGCCGCAAGCCCCAAGCATCGGCAAGCCTGTCGCCGCGCCCTGCCCCCGGCAGCTTCATCTCCGGGGAGTTTACCTGCCCTCAGGGCACGCTCGCCTACAGGCTCTACACGCCCCATGGATCGCCATTGCGCCGTATGCCGCTGGTGGTGATGCTGCATGGCTGCTCCCAATCGGCGGTCGATTTCGCGATCGGCACCGGCATGAACAGGCTGGCCGATGCCTTGGGCTTTATCGTCCTCTACCCCCAGCAGAGCCAGAGCGCGAACCTTGCCCGGTGCTGGAACTGGCACAATCCGGACAACCAGAAGCGTGGGCGCGGAGAACCTGCGGTGATCGCGGCCCTCACCCGCCATGCCATGGCCCTCAGCCGGGCCAATCCCGCGCGCATCTACATCGCGGGCCTCTCGGCAGGAGGCGCCGCCGCCGCGATCACCGGGGCAGCCTATCCCGACCTCTTTGTCGCCATCGGCGTCCACTCCGGGGTGGCTCAGGGCCAGATCGGGTCGCTGGCAACGGCCATATCGGCCATGCGCGGGCGGAGGGCTTCGGGTCCCTCCGGAAAACTCAGGCGGCCTCCCCCCACGATCGTGTTTCACGGCGATCAGGATCGCGTTGTGCATCCTTCCAACGCGGGCGCGTTTCTGGCCAATCTTGAAAGGTCGAAGCCCGGACCGCTCCTGTCACAATCCTTTGCCGGAACCTCGGCCCAGGGGCGCGACTTTACCCGAAAAGTCTACAAATCGGCGCATGGCGAGATCCTGCTTGAGGATTGGACCATTCACGGCAGCGGCCATGGATGGTCAGGCGGCCACGCGGGCGGATCCTACACCGATCCCGCCGGGCCCGACGCATCGAAGGAAATGCTCCGCTTCTTTCTTGCGCGACGGCGACAGGCCCCCAAACAGAAGCCAGCTGTGAAGAGCGATCCTTGAACCTCAGGGCGTGTCATGCATCCGCGCAAGGCTCGATGAACGGTTCGAATAGGTGACATAGATGACAGCAGCCGCTGCCAGCCACACGGCAAAGATCACAAATGTGTCGAGCGGCAACTGACTGATGAGGAACAGGCAGATGCCCACGCTAGCGATCGGCAGCACCGGATAGAGGGGCACGCCATAGCCGCGCGCAAGATCGGGGCGTGTCCGCCGCAGGATGATGACACCGGCCGAAACCGCGCAAAAGGCCACCAAAGTCCCCATGCTGGTGGCATTGACCAGCGCATCGAGCGGAACGAGCGCGGCAAGCAGCGCCACGAAGATCGAGACGATCCAGGTGTTCTCCCGCGGCACATGGTGCCTGGCATCGACCTTGTGGAACACGGCCGGCAACAGGCCATCCTTGCTCATGGCATAGAGGATACGCGTCTGGCCAAAGATGCACATCAGCGTGACACTCATGATCGAGGCGACCGCCCCCGCCGACAGCACGATGGCCGGCCATTGCGCCCCGGTGACGTTATGCAGGATAACGGCAAGGCCAGCCTCTTGCCCGGCGAATTTGGTCCATGGCTGCGCGCCCACGGCGCTGATCGCGACCAGAATGTAGGTGACGGTCACGATGAGAAGGGCGCCGATGATCGCCAGCGGCAGGGTTCGATGGGGGTTTTCCACCTCCTCCCCGGCTGTCGCGATGGTGTCGATCCCCACATAGGAGAAGAAAATCGAGGAGGCCGCGGCACCGATCCCGCCCATGCCCTTGGGCGCGAAGGGATGCAGGTTCGCCGGGTCGGCATGCATCAGCGCGATGCCGACGAACAGCGCCAGCACCGCAAGTTTGGCCATCACCAGGATCGAATTGGTCTTCGCGGACTCGCTGGTGCCCTTGAGCAGCAGCACAAGGCAGAGCCCCACCAGAATGACCGCCGGCAGGTTGACGATGCCCCCGGCGCCGGGCGGCTGCGCCAGCGCGTCGGGAATGTGCCAGCCCGTGGTCATCAGGAACAGCTCGTTGAGATACTGCCCCCAACCGACAGCCACAGCCGACGCCGCGACACCATATTCAAGCACCAGACAGGCGCCGATCAGGAAGGCGGGCAGCTCGCCCAGCGTGGCATAGGCGTAGGAATAGGAGCTTCCCGCCGCCGGCACGACCGAGGCGAGCTCGGCATAGCACAAAGCGGTCAGCGTGGCGGCGATGCCCGCGATCACGAAAGACAGGGTGACCGCAGGCCCCGCTTCGGGCACGGCGGTGGTCAAGGCCACGAAGATGCCGGTGCCGATCGTCGACCCGACCCCGATCATCATCAGGTGGAACAGGCTGATCGAGCGGGTCAGCCCGGCTCCCGGGTCCTGCCTGGCCTCGCCGCTGTAGCTGGCGATCGGTTTGCTTCGCACGAGCGAAGCGAGATAGGCGGTTATTGCCAAGTCGATGATCCTCTTGACCCACCGCGCCCCTGAAAAGCGGCGCCAGTTTCCGGGTCTGGTGCTCCGTCGGCGGCCAGTAGCGCAAGGTTGGCGTAAAAGACACCCCGCCCGGTTCCTCCGGTCCGCTTTCGCCGATTTCAAGCTGGATGCCGAGGGTCAGCCCTTCCGTTCACCGCGCAACAGCTCATTTTATGCATGCTATCCTTGGCAGATCACCGCCGGCCTGCGATGCATGGTCCATGACGACAGAGCCCTTGCTTGAAACAGGCCGCAATTGCTGGCGGGTCGAAGCTGCTGCCCGCGCGAGCGTCATCATCGACGCCGACGACTATTTCAAGGCGGCCCGCGCGGCGATGTTGAAAGCGAAAAAGCAGATCCTGCTCGTAGGTTGGGATTTCGATGCCCGCATCCGTTTTGGTGGCGATATCGACGATGGTGCTCCCAACCGGGTCGGGGCGTTTCTGAGCTGGCTGGTCAGGCGCACGCCGGGCCTCCAGATCTATATCCTGCGCTGGGATACAGGCGCCATCAAAACCCTGTTCCACGGCCAGACGCTGCTGCGCATCGCGCAATGGCTGCGCGACCCGAACATCCATTTTCGTCTGGATGCCCATCATCCACCCGCCGGATCGCATCATCAGAAGGTCGTTGTCATCGATGATGATGTGGCCTTTTGCGGCGGCATCGACATGACCGCGAGACGCTGGGACACGCGTGAGCACGCGGATACCGAAGCCCGGCGCGTCGATCCCGATGGCAAGGCTTATGGTCCATGGCATGATGCCAGCACCTTGCTGCAAGGCCCTGTCGCGGCGGCGCTGGGCGACATGTGCCGTGAACGCTGGACAATCTCGGGCGGCGACAGGATCGCGCCGGTTGCACAGGGCGCGGATTGCTGGCCGGATGAGACCGAGGCTGATTTCCTCAATGTCGAGGTGGGCATCGCCCGCACCGTCCCCGACATGGCGGATCAGCAGCCCAGCCATGAAATCGAGGATCTCTATGTCGATCTGATCGCCCGGGCCAAGCGGTGGGTCTATGCCGAAAGCCAGTATTTTGCCTCACGCAAGGTGGCCGAAGCCATCGCGAAGCGCCTGGCCGAAGCGGATGGACCGGAGTTTGTCATCGTTCACCCGACCTCGGCGCAGGGCTGGCTGGAGCCTGTCGCCATGGATTCGGCGCGGGCCAGGCTGGTGGAAGCCCTGCGGGAAGGCGATCCCCATGGGCGTCTGCGCTTGTATCACCCTTTCACGGCGCAGGGCGAACCCATCTATGTTCACGCCAAGGTGACCGTCATCGATGACACGGTGCTGCGGGTTGGCTCATCGAATTTCAACAATCGCTCCCTGCGGCTGGACACGGAATGCGATGCGGTGATCGATGCCGGGCGCCCTGCCAACACCCAGGCGGTCCACGCGATTGCCGGCATTCGCAACAGCTTGCTGGCCGAGCATCTTGGGACCGATTGCCAGACCATCGAGACGACGATCGAGCGCACCGGCTCCCTCATCGCAACGGTGGAGCAGTTGCGCGGGGAGGGCCGCTCCCTGCGCCCCTATGAGGTGCCCGATCTTGACGCGGTGAGGACGTGGCTGGCGGACAACAAGATCCTCGATCCGGAAGGGCCGGGCGAGATGTTCGAAGCCCTCTCCCGCCGCAAGCCTTTGCTGAGCCGCCTGCGTCCCCATCTTCATCGTGAGGATGGCAACCTCTCGGGCGGAGCCTTTGCCGGTCTGGCGTTGCTGGCGATGGGCGGTGCTGTCTTGCTTGGCAAGGCGGTGGTTCGGGGACGTAAGCCGGAATAGGCTGACCGTCATGGCGGTGTGCTTGCGGGGTGAGCAGGATCTCTGCTGGTCATTTCAGATGCCGAGTCCGCGCAACTCCCAAGCGATATTCAATGTCATGGTTTTTGTTTCCGTGTCAGTGATTTGCTTGCTGTTGAGCAAATCATGGCGAAGCTGTTGCAATATCTTTGTGCGCGCCGCCTGAAACCTGTCCTCCGGCACAAACGCATATTCCTTGCGAACCCCCGCTGCGTACCATGCATAGACCTGCGGATCGGGATGCCAAAGGATGCTGAGATCAGCCTTCAGGAGGTGATTGATTGCCTCGCCCTCGGGATTGTCATCCCGGAAATGATGGCTCTTGGTCGCGAGGATCATGGCGAAGACCAGCGGCTCGTCGAGCGGCTTCGGCGTTGCGAGCCTGCTTGCGGCGGACTGGAACATTGCCAGCGACAGCTCTTCATTGTCGGAACGGGTCGGATCGTAGATGATGTCATGGAAAAGCGTCGCGGCGATCATCTCGGGCGCATGGGCATGATCGACCGGGAGTTGACGAAGCATAAGGTCGATGTGACGGAGCGTATGATAGTGGCGATGTGCCTCGCTGTGATGGTTGATGATCAGCGCCCGCAGATCGGCAGGCACGTCAAGCCGGTCGAATGCGGCGATCAGGGATGGATGGTGGGACATGCGCGGACCTCCAGCCGCCAGACTAGGTTCAGGGGGATGACAGTGCAACCATCGGCAGCAGCATGAGTGTCTATGTAGACAGTGCCATCCACGCGCTGCGCGGGCGGCGAATGTGCCACATGTTCTCGCCGGACCTGGCCGAGCTGCATGCCATGGCTCAACGCATCGGCATCGAGCAGCGGTGGTTTCAGGACCCGGCAACCATGCGCGTGTCATGGCCACATTACGACATCGATGAGGAGCGGCGCAGGCACGCCATCGATCTGGGCGCCATTGCCTGCGACAAGTATCAGACTGTGGCGATGGCGGCGATCATCCAGGGCAGGCCGGACAAATTGCAACGTATCCACAAGCTGGCCGATCCGAACCGCGCCTTCGCGCCAGCGGCTCACGTTCCGGCGTGGCTGTCGGAGCAGGGGTTTCCGCAGGCTTGGAATGGGTAAAGGGCTCCGGAGGTTGTAGCCCTCCTTTCAAACGCCGAAAATACACCCGTTCCAACGCCTCTCTCAGAGCGTCCCAAAACAGCTCGTAGCGTTATGTTTTTCAACACTTTTATCCGGTATACCGCCTCGGAAGTTCCAGATATGCTCCACCCCAGCCCATCCACTTTGATGGGTTAGCCTCCGCGCTCGTGGTGTAATTTCTGGTGCAGACTGAGGTGATCGCCAGGGGTGGGGCATGCCCCACCCCTGGCGATTTCGATCTCGGTGGCTACCGGGCTCATCGGTAAGGTGGAGTTACCACACTTCACACGCCCACCGAGGAGTTGATCCCGATGATCGACGACAGACTACCGCTTGCCGAACTGATGGCGAAGACCGGAGATGGAGATTTTCTGCGCACGATCGCAGAGAGCGTTTTGCAGCTCATCATCGAAGCCGACGTTGACGGCCTGGTCGGTGCTGGCCGCCGTGAACGATCCGGCGACCGGACGATCTGGCGCAATGGCTGCCGCGACCGCAGCCTCGATACCCGGCTCGGCACACTCACCGCTACATGCAAATCGAGTGCATGGCCGCCCTTGCCACACCAACGATCGAGGAGCTTCAGCCGCGACAGATTACACCCAAGGCCGCCTGAAAATGCTGCCCGCTGGCCACACCCGATTTTACACCACATTGACGGACACGACTCGGGCAGCGGACATTCGCGGCGGACCGGGATGGCTAAGGCCGACTTTGATTGCCGGGCAAAGGCCTGCGGAGCACCCCCCATCGGAGGTTTCCCTCTTCACCCCTTGAGGAAGGAAGCCTCCCATACCTCATGGGCAAGAATCTTCGCACGCAAGGCGGCTGCATCGTGCCGGGCATTGTGCGGCACCGCTGAAGGATGCTCTCCCCCCGCAATGATGAGGTCGGGATCGAACAGTTCGAAGCGCAAACCGCGCACGGGCATCATCATGCCGGGACCGGTGATCAGCAGGCGCGATGCATGCGCAATGTCTTCCGGCCAGTCGGCCACCAGCAAAGGCGCCTCATCATTATGAAGGTAACGGGCGAAGCGTTTGGCCACCTCGGCCCGACTGCGGGGCTTCACCTCCAGCACTGGCAAGACGTTTTCCGTAACCCAAGGCGTTGGCTCCCGGCAGGTGACCGCCTCATAGAAATGCGGTCTGGCTTCATCCTCGGGCACCAGCGCGATGGAAATCAGTTCACCACCAAAGCCGTTGAATTCCGTATCGAGGAAATAGCGCATGCCGATCTCCAGAGAGTGAGGGGAAGGCGCTGATCGGGAGCACGATCCGCTATCAAGCCAATCGCTTCCGGCAGACTTCCTCGACCAGTCGCTGCAAATGCGCCACGCGCTCAGCGGCATAGTGGAGCTCGTCTTCAGTAATGACGTAATGCGGCGAGTAGCGCGCATTCACGTAGGCCTGCCGCAGCAACTCATAGCAGCGACGGCTCATGCGTTCATCGCGTGGCCAAGCCGCGATCAATTCAGGCGCGACCTCCTCGGCATGCGAGCGCAAGAAGTTGAGCTTGTGAGATTTGGGCGAGTAGAGGTTCAGCACCAGCAGCGTGCAATGGTAGAAACGCTCGGTCGATTGATGCAATTCGAAAGCCGCGATCTTTGATCTGCCATTCTCAATCGCGAAAACCGCTTGCTTGAGAAAGTCGGTCGCAGTGGCAAACCACTCGTCGAAATGCCCCTGCGCCTCAACCTTGGCCTCTGGTTCGGGCAGATGGCGTGGTTGGGCAAAGCAGAAACCCTCCTCATCATAGAGGGCGATACCATCGCGCACGATGTCGATGAAGAAGGGCCGCCCGCGCTCCAACTGGTAGTTCACATCCGTCAGCGAATGGACGATCAGATTGACCGGCGCCGACAGGGTGTTGAAGATCGTCATGTCACGCATCAGCCGCGATTCCGCCGCCGACCAGAATTCAAACTCCGTCAGCCGCTCATCACTGACCACGATCAGGATATCATAGTCAGATTTGTAGCCCCCTATCGGATCATCGACCCAGGTGCCGCGCGCATAGCTACCGTAAAGCACGATCTTGAAGAGCCGCCCCTGCTTCTTCCATTTCTGGGTGCCGGTGGCATGGGCCGCCTCGAATTCCTCGAAGAGCACGCGCACGATATGGGCCAGCTCGCGCTGCTTTTTGGCCGGGAGATGGTCGAGTTCCGTGCGCATGGATCGAATCCTAGCAATTCAACGGCTTTGCGCAACCTTGCCCGACACGGGAGCCGGGCAAGGCCGCATCAGATTACCACAGCCAGCGGCGCCACCAGTGCCGGTGCGGATCGCGAAGGTTCCGGTCCAGATTGTAGAGGGCCCTTCCGACAAGCTTCATCACCTTCTCATCGGATATGCCGATCTTCTCCCCGATCTCGGCATAGGACAGATAATCCAGCCTCACAGAGAGGAACACATCCCGCTCCAGCCTCGACATACGCAACAGGGCGTCGTTCATCCGCGCGATCGTTGCAGCATCAGGCGGAGGTCCTTTATCGGGCCGCTTCGGGGGCACGCAGCTTGCCCTGACCCGTTCATAAGCGCTCTTTGGCCGCACACTCATCCGCAGACTGGCCCTGATTGTTTCCAGATCGGCAAGAGGAAGCGCAGCAACGTGCTCGCGCCATTGCTCCATGCCCGAATGGGAGTGATGCAAATGCTCGACAGCCTTGGCGAACTGCCGCCTCACCTGCTTGCGGGACAGGCCGGTCTGTCGGCACATTTCCTCCATCGAGAGCTTATGGAAGCGCCAGGCAATGAAGATGTCGCGAGCCAAATTCGGCATGGCTGCGAAGATAGCCTCCATCTCCGCAAGGCTTGGCGCGTTGACATCGGGCGCCGCTCCAACCTCGGCGCCCTCGATGCCTGCCGCTTGATCCAAAGGCTCGCCTCCGACAGGCCCGACGGGACCGGACTTATCGCCCGTGCCCGCCCCGCTCATGCGACGCCTCCCGCATCAACAGCAGCATCAGCGCCGGACCGAAACGCCAGCAGGAAATCAGCAGCCTTGCTGGCCTGACTGGCCGCCCGGAAGATCGCCCGATTGTCACCCTTCAGCACCTCCAGCCAGCACGCGATATAATCGGAATGGCGCACCGTCGGTACGATGCCCAAGGCCGCGCAGGTGAAGGCGCTGCACATCTCCGCGACCAGTTCCTCGCACCCATAAGAGGCTGTGCCGAAACGCCCTGTCTGATCGCGATCCAGCCGGGAGGGATGGCCTGTCCAATGGCCAAGCTCATGGAGTACGGTGCGATAGTAATTGATGGGCTCGATGAAAGCCGCCTGCAACGGCACCTCGATCCGATCAGCACGCGGCCTGTAGCAGGCATTGGGTGATCCGACGGCAATGTTGGCCCCGCTCGCCGCGATCAGTGCCTCGGCCTCAGGGATGGTCACCAGATCGGCCCGTTGCTCCCGATCTTCGGCTTCATAGAGATGCTCGGGCAGCCCGTCACATTGCGCAACATTGAAGACCGTGAAGCGCTTGAGAAAGGCAACCTTGCGCGCCTCATCCCCGGCACCTGATGGCGCCCCTTCATCCGCGCCTGCGCCGCCTTCACTGCCCGGCTCACCCCTGGGCGTAAAGCGATCAGCATAACAGACGGTCACCCCGCGCTCGCCCTTGCGGACATGGCCGCCCAACGCCTCGGCCTGCTTGAAGGTCAGCCAGCGCTGCGCAGTAAATTCTTGATCGAAAAGCGCCTGCCAGAGGATCAGAAGTAGGGTGGGCTGGCCCTGTCTCAATGAGAACATGGCTCAGCCTCCCCCCGAACCGGACGTGCGGCTTTCACCGCATCCGGCTCTCCACTTCCAACTACCCTTGGTGGGCGTGTATAGGGCCGATAGCTGTGGACCTTTTCATGGCAGTCCACGCAAAGCACGATGCGCTTGCGCGAGCGCGCGGCACGCATGTAGCTCAGGTAGTCATCGTCTCGACGGTGGTCGTTCAACCTTCGGACGTGATGGACTTCACACGGCTGATCATCCCGCCCGCAGCGCTCGCAGACGCGGGCATTGAGGCGTTCGACCAGTTCCGTTTGGCGGTACACGAACGGCGTGTGCGGGATGGCATCAACGACGCCATATCGCCTTACCGTGGGTACCAAGTCCTTCAGCTTCCAGAGTTTAATCGACCGGGTTTCGCCCCTCACCTTGAAGGTAACGTAAAATTCCTGCCCCCTTCGCAGCCTTCGTGCGATACGCGTCGTCGTGCTCTTATGCTTGTTGGCGAGCGTGCGAAGGAAGCTGCCGAAGGCCAGATATTCGGCCTTGTTCAACTTCCGCTTCACATCGTGCGCTAAAGCATAATAGTTGGCGAAGCCCCGCAGTTCGGCATTGTAGGCGGCAGCGATCTCTACATCACTGGCGTAGAGCAGCGCGGGTCGGTGGGTTGGTTTGCAGGCGTCGAAGCGCCCCCACTTCTTGTCTTGGACAAACCGCAGCACCCGCTCCCGAGGTACGTGCAACTGCACCCGGTCCCGGCATCCCCGTCGCGTGACCCGGCGGGTGCCGAAGTTCGCGCGATAGGAGTTCGGGTTGGTCCGGGTGCAGATGTCGTAACCGAGGAAGCGCGCCCCGTTCGAAGCATGCCGGATGCCGCTTTTCGCCTCGGACACCTCCAGTTTCAGGTGCTCGGCCAGGAAGACCCTGACCTCTTCCATCATCTGGCGAGCCTCGGCTTTGCTGCCGGTTATTCCGATGAGGAAGTCATCAGCGTAGCGGCAGTAGCGGAGCCTGCGATAATTCGGATCGAGGGCGTCGGTGGCCGGAATTGCCCGGCTTTCCGCGCTTTCACGACCGATCCTTTCCAACAGGGATTGGATCACAGCCGGATCGGGGTTCTCGCTCGCGCGAAGTTTCTCGACCCGGTGACGGAGTTTGCCGATGCGACCTTTCACCCGGCGATAGTCCGGGTGCATGGCCCGCTTAACCCCTTTGTCGAAGGCCGTGATCTTGCCCTGCATCCACTCATCGAGTTCGTGCAGATAGATGTTGGCCAACAACGGCGAGACGACACCGCCTTGCGGGGTGCCGCTCAGGGTTCGATGGAAGCGCCAGTCCTCCATATAACCCGCCTTGAGCATCCCTCGGATCAACGCGATGAAGCGACGATCCTCGATCCGCTTATCGAGCAGACGCAGAAGAATGGCATGATCAATGTTGTCGAAGAAGCTGACAACATCGACGTCCACCAGCCATTTGACGCCCGTCCAAACCGCACCAATGGTTTTTAGCGCGGTGTGGCAGGATCGACCTTCCCGGAACCCGTGGCTCGCATCATAGAAGATGGGCTCGTAGATCTGGTTGAGCACGATCCTGACCACCTCTTGGACGAGACGGTCCTCCGTGGTCGGTATGCCGAGCGGTCGCATGCGACCGTCGGACTTGGGTATCAAGACGCGACGTACAGCAGCGGGCTTGTATGATCCGTCCGATAGCCGGTCGATGATGGAGCGGACCTTTTCGGGCGAGTAGCCGTCGAACGTTCTTCCATCGATGCCCGGTGTCATCGCCCCCTTGTTGGAGGCGAGCTTCAGATAGGCCTGATCCCAGAGGGACGGGCTTTTCATCAGGCGGAACAGGCCATTGGCCCGCCGGCCCGACCGCACCACGGTCGGGAGTGATCCGATTGCCTTTTCAACAGTTTCCGGCAGCATTAGCACGCCCCCGTTGAAGTCGTTCGGATCTTAGAAGCTGCCGTCCTTCCCCCAATCGGTGAGCGTTTCACGCAGGTCACCCCGCGCTTATCGCGTCGATCGTTCGCCGGTTTCCCGGCGACTGTCCCGGCCGTTACGCCAGGCATTTGAGTACTATGACGGCTCCGTCGCCATGCAGGTCCGGCCAAACCGTCCTGTTTAGGCGATCCCGCATTTACGCGAGTGGGAGGTTGCGACGTGTTTAGGTGCCCCGTTCGTTCACTTGTCCCTCCATACAGAGGATGCGTTGGACGAGCTGGTAGGCCGGGCCTCTCAACATCGGAGGACCGGCTCGCGGAAAGTATCAACTGCGCACTTTCCGACCATCCAATGTACCGCGTCAGCCATTCTGCGGTACCACTGCGGGTGTAAGTCGCTGCAAACTGGGGTTCAGGCAGTATAGCTTTCACCATGCACGTCTTACCCTGACCCGCCACGCCACAAATGGCTTCGGCGCTTTGGGCCTTTTCCAGACATGCTATTGTCCCCCGCCCCTTTCGGGGTCGCAGCCATTTCTGGCCGAGGTTAATCTGGTGGGTACAGGTCATTACCAGCGAACCTGACTGTTCATTCAGTTCCTCCTTCTTCTCGCGCCGATACGGCGCACTGTTGATCCCGGAATAAGGCCGTCCGGTGCCTGCGTTTCTCGGGAAGCCCGCCAGCACAAAGGAATTGTCCCAAGGCTGCACCCAAGGAAGCCGCCCCTCTTCCAGCTCTGCAACAATGCGCGCCGTCATCGTGGAATAGAGCTCCTCCATGGGCCGAGGCCGGGAAGTCTCCGCATCGGATTGGCCCGAACGCTGCGAAAGCCTGCGCGAAGTATGATTGAAAGCCATAATCCTTCACTCCTGCCTTAAACCGCCGCAAACCGGCGCCGGTCTGGCGGGTGGGCGGCAGGAGCATGACCAGAAGGCCCGTCGATGAAGGCGCGGGGCACCCGCAGGGCCGCAACGCAGTGGAGGACCCCGGCTTTGCCGGGGTTGCGCCGCGCCGCGACGGGCCTACAGGGCAGCGACGCCCACCCGTCAGACTGGAGCCGGAGGCCAACGCCAGCGCGCGCAAGCGCGCTGTCCGCCAGGACGGGCTAAGCCCGGCCGCCGCGCCAGGGGCGCGGCCTTTGCCTCCTTCCGCGTCAGCGATCGTAAGCAGCTATGCTGACGAGACGCCAGGCGGCTCGGGTGGAGCGCAGCGGAACCAGAGCACGGTCTGGCACCCCGAACAGGGGAGCCGGAGACGCCCTGAGAGTGTTCGCCACCACCACCCGCTCAAGGACTTCCAGAGCGACCCCGCCATGCCGACCGCGTGGCAAGAGACGACGGAAGGTATCTTCAAGATGCGGGGAGATGCTCCCATTTGTCCCGTCCTGACCGCTTTCGACCCTATTTGCACCGTTCAAGCTGCCAGCATTTTAAACGACAATCGCCGCACGATTTCTCGTGAAAGGATTGTCCTTATGACCACCGATTCCTTCATCCGATTCGACGAAGTGCTCAAGCGCACCAGCCTGAGCCCCGCGACCCTCTACCGGAAGATCAAGGATGGCAGCTTCCCGGCGCAGACCAGGATTTCCAAACGCCGCTGCGGCTGGAAGGAATCCGCCCTCCAGCACTGGTGCGACAATCTCATGAACTGGAGCGCGGACAGTATGTGAGATAGAATTTTCCTGACCGCCTTTGTCTCGGGCGTACGCAACATTCCCAGCCCGCAACCATTGCTATCAATGGTTCGGAATAGCATCATATTTCGCGGCATCTGTCGTGGTAGAGATCAGACTGGAAAGTCAGCTCCTAGCCAGCTCGTATCAAACCGCGAATCACTCACTGAAGGTTTCGAATCCTACGTTTAGATTCGAACCCTCTTTAAATCTTTTTTGATGGTTCATCTGATGGATCGAGGCAAAGAGCGTCATATTTTATTATTTTATTTCAATTTTTAACTCCTGAATTAGATTCCCTTCACCTCCTCCCAGCGTATGAATGTGAAGGCTCCGTAGGGTAGGTGCCCAGCCGCTGACAAAGGGGCCATACACCGCAGGCAACCAGCCCATATGAAGCGGGTCTCTGGCAGACCGTTTATACTAAATCAGTTGAAGGAATCGCTGGCAGCAGGAAATGCGAATGAATAGTGTGGAGAGCGCCCACCTATGAAAGCTTCCGCAGTGAACATTTGCGCGCCGGCCCCTCAATCCGTGATCCGCATACAGCGGTCAAGGAAGCCCGGACTGGACCTTATTCGTGCGATCGCGATTGTCTGGGTCATGCTGTACCACGCAAGCATCATGGGCTTGATGTCCGCCCCGGCACAGGTTTTGATATCCTTTGGCTGGATGGGCGTGGACCTGTTTTTTGTTTTGAGCGGTTATTTGATCGCAAGCCAGCTTCTTCGCCCTGTAGCGGCGGGCCAAAGGTCGAATTATCGAACATTCTTCTCCCGCCGCCTTCTCAGAACACTCCCGGCCTATGCGGTCTTGCTTGCAATATACTTCCTCGCTCCGGGGCTCCGTGAGCGCGCGGTCATTCAGCCATTCTGGCAATATCTCACCTTCACGGAAAACCTGTTCATTGATGTCGGCCGTGGAACCGCATTCTCGCATGTCTGGTCTCTCTGCGTCGAGGAGCAGTTCTACCTGATGTTCCCGATAGCGGTGATGGCGCTCACGATCCGGCCGAGTACGGCAAAGACGGTCACCGCCATTGCCTCCATCCTTGCTCTCGGGATCGGACTGCGTGGCTACCTGTGGCTGGCCCATGTTTCGTCCCAGCCCTTCGACGCAGCCGGCACGCCCGACCACCTGCGCTATATGAAGCTGATCTATTACCCAACCTGGAGCCGACTGGACGGCCTCCTCGCAGGGATCAGCATCGCCGCGATCGAGATCTTCCGCCCCTCCCTGTGGCAAAGGATGACGTGCAGGCCAAACCTGCTGCTTGCCCTTGGCATGATGGGAACAGGCGCGGCAATGCTGTGGTTCGGCGGCCAGATCAGCACCTTCTATCCCACAATTTTCGCCTACCCCCTGCTGGCTTTGAGCATTGCCCTGCTGGTCGCCGGCGCTGCCGACAGCCACTCCCTTGCCGGACGCTACACGATCCCGGGCGCAAAGGCATTGGCGACAGGCGCTTACAGCCTCTACCTGTCGCACAAGATCGCGTTCCATCTCGCCGCCCCTTCGGATGACGGCTCTCCGGACTGGCTGCACCTTAGCCTTGCTTTCGGGCTGGCTCTCACCTTCGGCACAGCGCTTTACTGGTGCGTGGAGCGCCCCTTCCTCAGACTGCGCGACCGACTGGATGGACGAACCCGAACACCGACCGTTAGCGACGTAAGCCCGAAGCCCGGATTGGCAGAGGCCGCCTAACTGTCAGCCAGAGCATTCGAGCGAGACACCCGCACCTAAACCACAAGCGCTTTTTGCATCTGGGTCGAATCCCGCTCAATCACCGTGAAATCGGCCAGTTCATCATGGCACGCTGCCCCCTCGTCCATCATGGCGAGCAACAGCGCAAAGGCCCGGTGGGTCATGGCATCGATCGGTTGACGCACTGTGGTCAGCGCGGGCCAGACACGGGTCGCCACAAGGCTGTCGTCGAAACCGGTGACGGCCAGCTCATCCGGCAGGCGCAGGCCACGGCGATGCGCTTCCCAGATCACGCCGGCGGCCATATCGTCATTCGCCGCCGCAATGGCCGTGGGCGGCTGCGGCAGGGACAACAAGTGCTTCGCCCAAGCCACCCCCGAGTCAAAGGTGAAGGCGCCCTGAGCGACCAGCGCGGGATCTTCGGCAAATCCCCGCGCGGCCATGGCCGCCTGATGCCCGGCAAGCCGCGCCAGACTGTCCGAATGGCCCGAAGGCCCGGCGATCACCCCGATCCGGCGATGGCCCTGATCCAGCAGCAGGCTGGTCAGCGCGAAAGAGGCCGCGTGATTATCAATGCGCAAGGTCGCCATATCGGGCAGCGGGCGCCCCGTGACCAGCGCCAGCAGCGGAACGCCCAAATCCGCGATGGCCGGCGATCCGCTCAGCGCTTCGGCAAAGGGAGGCATCACCAGCAGCGCCCCCGCACCCTCGGCCAGCAGCTCGCGCGCGCAGGCGAGGATCGCTTCGGGCGCATCATCGCTCTGCGGCCGCAGCAGCAACTGCACATCATGCACCGCCGCCGCGCTGGAGGCACTGGCCAGAGCGGTACGCACGAAAATCGTATCCACATCGTGATGGATCAGCCCGATCCTCACCGGCCCGCCCCTGATCGCATCACCGCGCCCCGCATCCGCCGCCGACCGATAGCCCAAAGCCCCGATCGCCTGCTGCACGCGGGCGCGCGCCGCCTCCCCCACCCGCCCCTTGCGGTTGAGGACATTGGAGACCGTCATCGCCGAAACGCCCGCCTTCTCGGCGACCTCCCGGATGGTGACCTGCCCCGTCTTGCTGCGCCTTGCCTTCACCGCTCACCCATCTTTGCTCTTGCCCGCCTTGTGGGATCGCAGCCGGGCCGAAGCAAGAGGCGATGGGGCAAGGGCGCCATATCAGCCGCGCATCGGCACGCGCGCCGCTTCCCGCGCCTCCTTGTAGCGGGCCCGCCGCCCGACCTCGATCGCCAGGCGCCGATCCAGCCCGGGATCAGCCGGATACTCCCGAAATTCGCCGAGAATTTCGGCAAAGACCTCGGCAAGTTCGTCGCGGAATTCGGGATGCGAAAAGACGTGGAAGCGGTTGTCCTTGATGGCATCGATGGTGCGCTGGGCGATGACCTCCGGCTCCATCCCAGCCTGATGCACCTGCTCCAACTGGCCCACGAAGGCGGTGTTGACGGGCTTGGCCCCGGCCCTCAGCGCGTCGGGACGGATTTCATCGCTGGCGTAGATATGGGTCTTCACCAGCCCCGGGCACAGCATGGACACGCCGATGCCGTGAGGCGCCAGACTGTAGCGCAGGGATTCGCTCAGCCCCCGCACCGCGAATTTGGTGGTGTTGTAGATGCCGGGAACACCGCTGCCCAGAAAAGCCGCCATCGAGGCGGTGTTGCAGACATGCCCGCCCTCCCCGCGCGCCTTCATGCCCGGAACAAAGGTGGCGATGCCATTGATGACGCCATGCAGATTGACGCCCAGCAGCCAGTCCCAATCGTCATAGGAGGAGTCGTCGATCGTCTGGAACAGGTTCACCCCGGCGTTGTTGAACAACAGGCTCACCGGCCCCAGATCGCGCTCCACCCTTGCGGCGGCCTCGGCAAAACCCTCACGCGAGGAGACATCGAGCTTCACGCCGATCACATGCTGATTTTCCAGCAGCTTGAGCGCTTCCTCGATCGCATCCTCGCGAATATCGGCGATCGCCACCTTGCAGCCCTCGGCCAGGAGAGTCCTGGCCAGCCCCAGCCCCACGCCATTGGCCCCGCCAGTCACAAAGGCGGTTCTGCCTGCCAGATCCTTCATCGCACAGGCTCCCTTCAGGCTTCGGCGCGCTGATCGGCGCGCAGACGGTTCTGGCGCGCGATCTCATCGGTGATGGCCGGATTGCGGAACAGAATTGCGAAGGTACGCTTATAATCTTCATTCTCGGCCAGCTGGGTCTGGACCGCTGCCGTGGTCGCCTCGCCGCGCTCACGCACCCCCACCAGAAATTCATGGTGAGTCAGGATGTACAGCTCATCGTTGAGGATGCCCTGAAGCACCCGCTGCCCCACCTCTTCCTTGGTCTGATAGAGATGGAACAGTGAGCCGCCCGCCTGCCTCCCCTTGTCCGCCTCGGCATAGCCGGTCTCGCCCAGCGCGGCGGGCCGGGTCTTGCCAGCCTCGGCGATGTTGGACTGGACCGCCCCCGGGCAGAAGGCCGAACAGATCACCCCGCGCGCCTCCAGCTCGGGCCGCATGCACTCCATCATCGAGGTCACCGCTGCCTTGCCCGAGGAATAGATCGTCGTCCCCGGCGCCGGAACCAGCGCCGACATGGAGGCGGTGTTGACGATGTGCCCTCCCTGCCCATGCGCCAGAATTCTGGGCAATATCGTGACGATACCGTTGATCGTACCGCCCAGATTGACCCCCATCACCCAGTCCCAGTCGGCAAAGGTGGCAATGTCCGTGGGGCCCACCACCGCCACGCCGGCATTGTTGCACAGCAGATGGATCGCCCCGAATTTTGCCTCGGCGGCATCGGCGGCGGCGGCGAAGGCGGCGCGGTCGGTCACGTCCAGCCTGATCGCCAGCACCCGCGCCCCGCCGTCCAGTTCGGCCACGGCGTCATCGAGGTGATCCTGACGAATGTCGGCGATGGTCACATTCATCCCCGCCCCCAGCAGGGCCTTGGCGATGCCAAGCCCGATACCGCTGGCGCCACCGGTCACAAACGCGGTCTTCCCGGGAAGATCCTGCATGTCCTCTCTCCTCTCTGAACGAAATTTTCTGCCCGAAAGCGAATCTCTTCCCTTTTGTTCACCATCGAGAGATTGTATGCAAGGCTAACAATAACAAATGTGCCTATGCCGAAAACCGGCAGGGCCCGGAAAGGGATGGGACAGGATATGGCAGTCGCCGCAGCCAGCATCATGCCAGTGGAGGAAGAGGGGCGGATCGCCCCCGCAGAGGGCGCGGAAGAGCGCAACTGGCCGAGTTCAGCCTCGGCCTACTGGGCCCTGACGGTCATTGTGCTGGCCACTTTCCTGACCTTTTTCGATCAGGTGGTGTTCGGCATGCTGGCCGAACGGATCAAGATCGACTTCGGCCTGACCGATTCGCAACTGGGCTTTCTGGCCGGCCCGGCCAGCATCATCTGCTATCTCTTCGTCGGCATCCCGCTGGCCCGGCTCGCGGACATCTGGCCGCGCAAATATGTGCTGGCAGGCGGCGTATCGGCGATCGGGCTGGTGACCATTCTGGGCGGCATCGCGCAGACCTTCACACAATTCGTGGGCAGCCGCGTGTTTCTGGCGGCGGGCGGCTCGGCCCATGCCCCTTCCTCCTATTCGCTGATCGCGGACATGTTTCCGCCCCGGAAGATCACGCGCGCCTTTGCCATACTGCAATTCGGCTTCATCGGTGGCTCCACACTGGGGCCCTTCGCCGGGGGGCAGATGATCGCCATGACCAGCCATTGGGCGCCCACCCTGCTGGGCCCCCTGCGCATTCTGGGCTGGCAATGGATTCTGGTGTGGACCGGCCTGCCCGCCTTTCTGCTGGCCCTGCTGTTCCTGACCGTGCGCGAGCCGCAGCGCCTGCCGCGCCAAACCGGCGCCGAGATACCGCATCATGGCTCGCTGCTGCGCCGCGCCCTCACCTTCACCGGGCTCGATGCCGCCAAGGCGATCCGCGCCAACCGGCGGGTCTATTATCCGCTGTTCATCGGCCTGGCGCTCAGCGCGCTGGAAAGCTTCGGCCTTGCCTTCTGGCGCGTGCCGTTCCTGATCCGCACCTATGGCTGGACCGAGGCGCAGATCGGCACGGTCACCTCGCTGACCGTGCTGGTGTCCTCGCTGCTGGGGCTGCTGGTGGGCGGAACCTTCGTCGAATGGCTGGCCAAGCGGCACAAGGATGCCAATGTGCGCGCCGCCTTCATCTGCTTTGCGGTGGTGACGGTGTGCTCGATCCTCTCGCCGCTGATGCCCACGGCGATCGGCTCGATCCTGGTGATGGGCTTTGGCGCGATGTTCGGCATTGCCGGCGCCGTTCCGCAAAACGCGGCGATCCAGCGCGTGGCGCCCCATGCGATGCGCGGGCAGGTCACGGCGATCTACCTGTTCATGTTCACCTTTTTCGGCGCGATGGGCAGCTTCGTCATCGGGGTGGTGGCGCAATATCTGGTGGTGGACCCGGCCAAATTGTGGATCGCGCTGGAGATCACCGCCGTCACCCTGCTGCCGCTGGCCACGCTGTGCATGTACCGCGCCATCCGCCCCTATCGCGAGGAAATCGAGCGGCTCGAAGCGCTCGACCTCTGACCACCCCAAAAAAACCAACAACCAAGGAGAGACCTGACATGGCTGACACCGACCGGATCACCGCGCTTGAAACCCAAGTCGCAGACCTCACCCGCCGCCTGACCGTGCGCGAGGATGAGCTGGATGTGCGCAAGCTCCAGCACCTCTACGGCTATCTGATCGACAAATGCATGTACAATGAGGTGATCGACCTGTTCACCGATGATGGCGAGGTTCGCTTCTTCGGCGGCGTGTGGAACGGCAAGGAAGGCGTGCGCCGCCTCTATGTCGAACGCTTCCAGAAGCGCTTCACCCATGGCAACAACGGCCCGATCGACGGCTTCCTGCTGGATCACCCCCAGTTGCAGGACATCGTCACCATCGCGCCCGATGGCGTCACCGCCCATGCCCGCGCCCGCTCGATGATGCAGGCCGGGCGCCACAAGGACTATCTCGACACCTCCAACCCGATGACCGCCAACATCCGCCAGTGGTGGGAAGGCGGCATCTATGAGAACACCTACAAGAAGGTGGACGGTGTCTGGCGCATCCATGTGCTGAATTATTTCCCGCACTGGCACGCCGATTTCGACAAGGGCTGGGCCTATACGGATGCGCAATATGTGCCCTTCCCCAAGGTGCTCTACCCCGAGGACCCCAGCGGCCCCGATGCGCTGATCGAGGACCACTGGCTCTGGCCGACGCACAAGCTGCTGCCCTTCCATCTGCCCCATCCGGTGACCGGCAAGGAGATGGTGGCGGAACGCTGGCAGGGCGACATCGATCGCGAAACCGCACAGCAGACCGCCGTTCCCGCCGAGTAACGGCCCTTGCGGCCTGCCAGCCCCTTTGCCGGGCGGGCAGGCCGTCCTTCCCTTGTGTCAGGTGAGGCATGATCCACTATCCCGATCTGTACATGATGATTGATGGCGAGCGCGTCTCGGGCGGCGCAAGGCGCAGCCATGCCGTTCTGAACCCCGCCAATGGCGAAACACTGGGCCAGCTGCCGCTGGCCGATGCGCAGGATCTCGACCGCGCGCTGGCCGCCGCCGCCAGGGGCTTTGCGCTATGGCGCAATTCCACGCCGCAGCAACGCGCCGAGGTGCTTCAGGGCGCCGCCCGCCTGATGCGCGAACGCAGCGAGGAGATCGCCCGGATCGCCGTGCTGGAACAGGGCAAGACGCTGGCCGAGGCGCGCATGGAGGTCGGCATGAATGTCGGCCTTTTCGAGTTCTACGCGGGCGAATGTTACCGCCTCTATGGCCGGGTGCTGGTCCGCCCCGCCGGCATGCGCTCGACGGTGCAGCATGAGCCGGTCGGCCCGGTCGCCGCCTTTGCGCCCTGGAACTTCCCCATCGGCAATCCCGGGCGCAAGCTGGGCGCGCCTATTGCGGCGGGTTGCTCGGTGATCCTGAAAGCGGCGGAGGAAACGCCCGCCTCGGCGCTGGCGGTGCTGCAATGTCTGCTCGATGCGGGCCTGCCGCCCGGCGTGGCGCAGGCGGTGTTCGGCGTGCCCGATGAGGTGAGCCGCCATCTGCTTGCCAGCCCGGTCATCCGCAAACTGTCTTTCACAGGCTCGACCACGGTGGGGCGCCATCTGCTCGGGCTGGCCGCACAGGATTTCAAGCGCACCACGATGGAGCTGGGCGGCCATGGCCCGGTGCTGGTCTTTGCCGACGCCGATCTCGACCGCACGCTCGATACGGTGGTGGCGCATAAATACCGCAATGCGGGGCAGGTCTGCGTCTCGCCCACGCGCTTCATCGTGGAAGACAGCCTGTTCGAGGCCTTTCGCGATGGCTTTGCCGCGCGGGCATCTGCCTTGCGGGTGGGCGATGGCCTTGCCCCGGATACGCAGGTCGGCCCCCTGGCCAATCCACGCCGGGTCGAGGCGATCGATGCCCTGATCCACGAAGCCATCGCCGATGGCGCGCGACTGGACACCGGCGGCCAGCGCATCGGCAATCGTGGTTTCTTCTACGCCCCGACGGTCCTCTCCGATGTTCCGCTCAGCGCGCGGGTGATGAATGAGGAACCCTTCGGCCCCCTCGCCCTGATCAACCGCTTTGCCGATGAGGCCGCGATGATCGCGGAGGCCAATCGCCTGCCCTATGGTCTGGCCGCCTATGGCTGGACCCGCGACGCGGCGCGCCAGAAGCGGCTCGCCGCCCAGCTCGAAACCGGCATGCTGGGGCTCAACACCACGATGATCGGCGGGGCGGATGCGCCCTTTGGCGGGGTCAAATGGTCCGGCCACGGCCATGAGGACGGGCCAGAGGGGATCATGGCCTGCCTTGTCACCAAAACTGTCCACGAAGGCTGAAACAGATGACACAGCACGACACAGACCACGCCCTGAAAACGGGCGGAGAGCAAGGCTATCTGCGCATCGCCACCGAGGAGGCCTTTGCCACGCGCGAGCAGATCGACGTCTATCTGCGCATGGTGCGCGACGGCACGGCGGATCGGGGCATGACCTCGCTCTGGGGCTTTTACGCGCAAAGCCCCAGTGAGCGCGCCATGCAGATCATCGAACGCCTGCTCGATCTGGGCGAGCGGCGCATCGCCGATATGGATGCGACAGGCATAGACAAGGCGATTCTGGCGCTGACCTCGCCGGGGGTGCAGCCGTTCAGCGACACGCATGAGGCCCAGCGCATCGCGCGCTCCGCGAACGACTTGCTGGCCGAGCGCTGCGCGGCCCATCCCGACCGCTTTATCGGCATGACCGCCGTGGCGCCGCAGGACCCGCAATGGTCCGCCGAGGAAATCCGCCGGGGCGCGCATGATCTCGGCTTCAAGGGGGTGCAGATCAACAGCCACACACAGGGCCGCTATCTGGACGAACCCTTCTTCGATCCGATCTTCCGCGCCCTCTCCGATACCGGCCAGCCGCTCTACATCCATCCCGGCACGCCGCCCGATGCGATGATCGGCCCGCTGCTCGATGCCGGGCTGGATGGCGCGATCTATGGCTTTGGCGTGGAAACCGGCATGCATCTGCTGCGCCTCATCACCATCGGCATCTTCGACCGCTATCCCGACCTGCAGATCATGGTCGGCCATATGGGCGAGGCGCTGCCCTACTGGCTCTACCGGCTGGATTACATGCATCAGGCGGGCATCCGCAGCGCGCGCTATGAGCGGATGAAGCCGCTCAAAAAGACCATCGCCGACTATTTCCGCAGCAATGTGCTGGTGACCTGCAGCGGCATGGCATGGGAACCGGCGATCCGCTTTGCCCAGCAGGTGATGGGCGAGGACCGGGTGATGTATGCCATGGACTATCCCTATCAGTATGAGGCCCATGAGGTCCGCGCGCTGGACGCCATGGAGCTGACGCCCGAGGTGAAGCGCCAGTTCTTCCAGACCAACGCCGAACGCTGGTTCAAACTGTGAAGGCGAATGTCACGCCGCCGCCCGGCCCCGCCCGCCATATCGCGCGCGGGGGCTGGTATGCGCTGGTGCTGGTGGCGCTGACCAATGCGATGAGCCTGCTCGACCGGCAGATTCTGGCCATTCTGGCCCCGGCCATCAAGCATGATCTGGGCGTGGGCGATGCCGAAATGGGGCTGCTCTTCGGCACGGTCTTCGCGCTGTTCTATGCGCTCTTCTCGCTGCCGGTGGGGCGACTGGCCGATGGCTGGCTGCGCGGACGGCTGCTGGCCGTCAGCATCCTGTTCTGGTCGGCCTCGACGGCGCTGGCGGGCATGACCTCCAGCTTTGCCATGCTGGCCGCCTCGCGCCTTTGCGTGGGCATCGGCGAGGCCGCAACCCAGCCGGCGGGCACCTCCCTCATCTATGACTATTGGCCGCGCCACCGCCGGGGTTTTGTGATGGCGGTGATGGCCTCGGCCATCGCGGTAGGGCTGGGCGGATCGCTGGTGCTGGGTGGGCTGGCCGCGCAGATGTGGGCCAACGCCTTTGCGCCGGGCACGGCGCCTTTCGGCCTGAGGGGATGGCAATTCGCCTTCCTGGTTGCCGCCGCGCCGGGGTTTGTCCTCTCGCTGTTCCTGTGGCGTCTGCGTGAGCCCGAGCGGGGCGCGATGGACGGCATCGCCACGCCGCCCGATCCCCGCCCCTTCCGCGCCAGCCTTGCCCTGCTGGGCACGGTGACGCCCGGCCTGCACTGGCTGGCCATGCTCCGCCGCCGCGCGAGCATGCGCAGTCTGGGCATCAATCTTGCCGCGCTGATCGTGATCGCCGGAGGCATGGCGATGCTGGCCCGCTTCGGCATGGCGCAATCGCCACGGCCACCGCTGGGCTTCGGCATGGTGGCGGTCGATCCGCATGTGCTGCAATGGCTGGTGATCGGGCTGGGCCTGTTCGTTCTGGTCAATCTGCTGCAGGGGGTGCGCTCCAGTGATCCTCAGGCCTTTCGCGTGATCGCTGGCTCGCCCACGCTGATCATGGCGATGGCGGTGGGCACGCTGCAATCGGCGATCAACTATGGGATGATGGCCTTCAACCCCAGCTTTCTGATGCGCAGCTATCACCTCTCCATGGCCGACACCGCGCTGCAGTTCGGCTTGCTCTCCGCCGCGACGGGGATTGCCGGGCCGCTGGTGTGGGGTGTGCTGTCAGACCGGCTGCATCTGCGCTTTCCCGCAGGCGGGCGGGCCATGGTGGCGCTGGTCTCGATGGGGCTGTCGCCGCTGCTCTCCTTCTGGGTCTATACCGCGCCTGTGCCCGGCGCTTTCTACCTGCGCTTCGTGGTCTACAGCCTGCTGCTGACCGGCTGGATGCCGCCGCTTTACGCCATCCTCTACGATCAGGTGCTGCCGCGCATGCGCGGGCTGACCGCCAGCCTCTATCTGCTGGTGATGACCATTCTGGGCATGGGCGTGGGGCCCTATGCCATCGGCCTGATCTCGGATGCGACCGGGGATCTGCGCGCGGCGATGCTGGGCATCAATGTCGTGGCCATTCCCATCGTCATCCTGCTGCTGCTGATCGCGCGGCGGTCGGCGCGCGATGAGGCTGCCCTCACCGCGCGCGCCAGGCTTTAGGCCGCCAGCCCGATCGTCCCTGCATCGGCCCAATTGCCATGCAGGCCAAAGCGCAGGCGGATCGGCACATGGATCGTGGCGACGGGCCCCTTTTCGATGTCGAGCGCCTCGAAGATCAGCAGGTCGCTGCGATGCTCCTCCAGCCGGTTGCAGACCTGCACGATCCAGCCATCGCCCTCGGGCGCATCGGGTGAGCGGGGCACGAAGCACGGCTCCTGAAGGCTGGAGACGGGGCCGCACCACCAATGCTGTTCGCGCCCCGTCTCAAGGTCTTTGAGGAACAGGCAGTTCATCAGCAGCCCGCCCGCGCTGCCGCCCTTCAGCTCGACCGGGCGGCGCATGTCCATCTCCAGCATCCAGCCATAGCGCGTCTTGAGCCCGGTGAAGCGGTCATCGATGCGCGGGAATTCCGCTGCCGTATCGGTCAGGCGGGTGATCGCCTCGAAGCTGTCGCCATTGGCCTCCATATCGACGGTCCAGTCGGTCAGATAGCTCATCGCCTCACGGCCGTTGAACGGGGCGCCATGCACATCGGGGAAGAAGGGGAACATGTTGTTCTTCGCCTCGGCGGTGAGGAAATGGATCTTCGATCCCTCCTGCCAGGCGTTGAGCACATGGCTGGCAAAGCAATTGTCACGCCGGAACCAGCGGATGTCATCGCCGGTAACGCCTTCGCGGCGCGGCAAGACGCCCAGATAGACCGGCATGGTGGTGTCGAAGCCAAAGTGGGGCAGGCCCTCCTCCAGCCGCTCCCAGCTGCCGATCGAGGGCACGATATGGATCACCAGATAGTCCGGCGTGATTGCGAAGTCATGCATCATGCAGTAATAGGGCGCCTTGAACCACACTTCGCGCAACAGCTGGCCCTGCGCGCCGACCTCGTAATAGGCTACATCGTCACTGCACAGGCCCGAGGCGGCATAGCCGATCCCCACCATATTGCCCGTGGCGGGATCAAGTTTGGGATGAGCGGTGAAGGTCTGGCCGCGCATCGCGCCGCCAAAGGTTTCGAAGCCCAGCGTTTCCATGGTGGCCGGATCGACCAGCAGGGCCGGGCTGTCTTCCTTCATCGCCCACAGCTTGCCCGCATGGATCCAGACATTGGTGTTGGCCGTGGAGCGATAGCGCCCCGCCACCGAGGGATCATCGGTCAGCGGATTGCGATAGGCGCCGAACAGCGCCTTGCCCGCCTGCGCTTCCAGCTTCCATTTGTCGGTCTGGGCCCAGCGCTGGCGCAGATCGCACTGGCCATCATGGATATGGAAGCGGGTGATCATCCCATCGCCATTGAAGGCAATGTCATCGCCCAGACGCGGCGGGAACTGCGGATCGGGCTGAACCCGGAAAAACGCCCCGTTGAGTTCGGGCGGAATCGTGCCCTGATGGGCAAGGTCGGCGATGTCGGCCTCGATGCGGGACGGGGTGTTGAAGCCGGTAAAACTGGGCGTTTCCGGGAAATGGGACATGGGCCTCTCCAGTGGCTTGATTGTCGTTGCAATATTGTATGCCTTACAAACTATTATTTTCCAAGCATGGCTTGACGATTCCCGCAAACGCTCGCAACAGAGCCATATGAAAGACTCTGAAACATTCGCAGGACTGACAGCCAGCCGCACGCTGGAGCATGTTCTGGACCTTCACCTGCGGCTGGCGCAGAGCACCACGCAAAAGCGTTTTGCCGAAATCTTCAGCGATCTTGGCATCACGCAGACGCAGCTGACGGCGATGCTGCTGATCGCCGAATCGCCCGGCACATCGCAGGCCGATATTGGCCGCACGCTGCAGATGGACCGCGCGACGGTGATGGGCGTCATCAACCGTCTGGAAGGGCGCGGGCTGATCGTGCGCGGCCAGTCAGCGGAGGATCGCCGCCGCCAGACGCTGGAGATCACCGATGACGGGCTGGCCATGCTGGCCGCCGCGCATGAACGCAGCGGCGAGCTGGGCCAATGGCTGCGCGAACGCTTTTCCGAGGCCGAATTCCACATGCTGGCCGCCTTGCTCAAGCGCATCCACGAGGTGGATATCGGCGGCTTCTGAGGCAGCTTCCGGCGCATCAGTCGAGGCAGGCTGCAAAGCCGTCCAGACGCGCGGCACCCAGCGTGGCGAGCCCGGCCAGCGCCTGCGCCCGGACCGGCAATTCGGTCAGATAGAAGCGCGCCGCCGCCTGCATGCGCAGCCCCACCGGATCACCGCCCGCGCGCTGCACAATCCGCAAGGCCATCCAGCCCTGCGCCACAGATCCGCACAGATCGAGAAAGGCCCCCGCGCCCGCTTCGGCATCGCGCGCGGCGCCCTGCATCGCCGCCAGCGCCTCTGCCGTCTGCTCCAGCAGAGCGACGGCTTGGGCCAGAGCCTGTGACCGGGCATCCCCGCCGATCTCGGCCCGAACCACAGCGATAAAACCCGCCAGACCCTCGCCCTTCTCGCGCCAGAGCCGTCGGTGCAGCATATCGATGGCCTGAATGCCGCTGGTGCCTTCGAACACCGCAAAGACGCGGGCATCACGCAGCCGCTGCTCCACCGGCCATTCGCGGGTGTAACCCGCCCCGCCCAACACCTGCAGCGCCTCGCTCGACACATCGAAGGCCAGCCGCGCGGCACCATCCTTGACGATGGGAAGCAGAAACTGGGCCAGCGCCAGCCAGCCGCCCTGTCCCTCGCCTGACCGGCCGCCAAGCTCCAGCACCGTCGCGCAGGTCAGCGCCAGAGCGCGCATGGTCTCGATCCGGCCCGCCATGCCCAGCAGCATGCGCTGCACATCGGCATGGGCAGCAATCGCCACGGGCGGCGCATCGGGCGCTCCGCCCTGTCGCCGCTCCTGCGCATAGCGCAGCGCTGTCGCATAGGCCCCGGCGGCCACGCCGATGCCCTGCGGACCGCAGGACAACCGCATCTGCAGCATCATCGGGAACAGCGTCTGGAGCCCCCGGCCTTCCTGACCGATCAGATGCCCGCGCGCCTCCTCGAAACCCAGCACGCAGGTCGGCGAGCCATGCAGGCCCAGCTTCTCCTCGATCCGGCGCAGCACCACGCCATGGCGCTGGCCCTGCCCGTCACCGTCGGGCACCAGAAACAGGCTGAGCCCGCGCAAGCCGCTCTCCTCGCCCGAACGCGCCAGCATGAGATGGCCGATGCGCCCGGTGAGGTCATGGTCGCCATAGGAGATCCAGCATTTCTCGCCGCTGATGCGCCATGCGCCATCATCGCCCCGGCGCGCGCGGGTGCGAATGCGGCCCACATCCGATCCGGCATCGGGCTCGGAAATGCAGATCGTCGCGCCCCATGCGCCCGAGAGCAGCTGCGGCACCCATGCCTCGGCCAGATCCGGGGCCGCGCTGGTCCTCAGCACATCCGCCGCCGTGCGGCCCGGCGTTGCCAGCATGGCAAAGGCCGGGGAGGCACGGTTGAACAGCTCCTCACAGGCGCCTTGCAGCACCAGCGGCAGCCCCATGCCCCCCACGGCTTCGGGCAGCGGCAGGCCCAGCCAGCCGTCTTGCGTGAACTGCGCCCATGCCGCGCGGTGCCCGGGTGCGGTCCTCACCCGCCCGTCACAGACCCGCGCGCCCTCTCGGTCGAGCACCGGGTCCAGCGGCGCGATCAGCGCTTCGGCGACACGCCCGGCCTGCTCGACCACCTGCGCCCAGACATCGCGATCGACACCGGCCCCCTCTCGCGACAAATCGTCCAGAAACGGGGTGATCTCCAGATGCCGGACAAGAGCATCGGCATGCGCCTGATAATCCAATGACTCCTCCCCTTCAGCGCGGCCCTATTCGGCAGCGTCCGCCGCTTCCCGCGCCGCCAGCACCGCGCCGAAACGCGGATGGGCAAAATGCATTGGCACATCATGGCGCCAGGGCCAGACCGGGCGATGCACGCTGGGCGGCAACAGGCGATCCGGCCCCACGGGGTCTTCGGGCCAAGTGCGGGTGGCGGGCTGCAGATGAGAGGTGGTGTGCGCCCAGCCCTCCTCATAATTGCCCTGCCACTGCATCATGTAATCCAGCCGTTTGATCTTCCACACGCCATCTTCGCGCACATAATCGTTCTCATAGATGCCGGCCTCCATGAACTGCTGGGGCATGGCTTCCTCGCGCGTCTGCTGAAAATCATCGTGCCAGCCGCCCAGCAGCATGCCGCGAAAGCGCCCCTTGGCGCTCTGGCGGTCGGGGGCGACGGTGATGATGTCCTGCATCTGGAAGTGGTCGAGCAGCAAGCCGTGAACCGGCCCCGGGCGTCCACCCGTAAAGCGTTGCTGAATCCAGTCGCCATAGAGGCGCTTGACCCCCGCATGGCCGACATATTCGCCCGAGAGGAACACCACCACGCCATCCTCGGCGAAGAGCTGCGCCACCTCATCGGGCAGGTTGAAATCGATGTAATAGCCATAGGCCCAGTGCAGGCGGCGGATGGCGTTCACATCCTCCAGCGTGCCGACCCGATCTTCAAGGGCGCCAAGGCGCTGCGACAGAGCTGCTTCATCGGGCATCGCGATCTCTCCTTGCCTGATGGTTCCGCCCGGCATGGCTCAGGCCATGCCGGGCAGCCCCCCTTATGCCTCGACCGGCTGATACTGGCCGATGACCGACTTGATTTCGAGGAACTCCTCGATGCCGAACTTGCCGAATTCACGGCCATTGCCCGATTGCTTGTAACCGCCAAAGGGCATGTCAAAGGCCAGCCCGCCCGCATTCACGAAGACCGCCCCGGCGCGCAATTTGCCCACCAGCCTGCCCGCTTTGACCGGATCGCCCGCGATATAGGCGCCCAGACCATAGGGCGTGTCATTGGCGATGCGCAGCGCATCGGCCTCATCCTCATAGGGCATGATCACCAGCACCGGCCCGAAGATTTCCTCCTGAGCGATGGTCATCTCCGGCGTCACATCGGCAAAGACGGTGGGGCGCACATAATAGCCCTGCTCCAGCCCCTCCGGCCTGCCGAGGCCCCCGGTTACCAGCGTGGCGCCTTCCTCGATGCCCTTTGCGATCAGGCCCTGGATCTTGTCATACTGCGCCTTGTTGACCACCGGGCCGATATGCGGCCCCTCGGTCAGCGGATCGCCGACGGGCTTGGCGGCGAACATCGCGCCCACCTTCTGCGCCGCCTCATCATGCTGCGAGCGATGGACCAGCATGCGCGTGGGCGCCACGCAGCTCTGCCCCGAATTGAGCAGCACACCGCCCACCCCGCCCGGCAAAGCCACATCGAGCGGCGTGCCTTCAAGGATGATGTTGGGCGATTTGCCGCCCAGCTCCTGCGACACGCGCTTCACGGTATCGGCGGCATTCTTGGCGACCATGATGCCCGCCCGCGTCGATCCGGTGAAGCTGATCATGTCGATGCCGGGATGCCGCGCCAGAGCGGTGCCGACATCGGCGCCATCGCCCTGCACCAGATTGAACACGCCCGCGGGCACGCCTGCCGCTTCCATCACCTCGGCAAAGATCGCGGCAGAGCCGGGCGCTTCCTCGCTGGGTTTCAGGATCATGGTGCAACCGGCGGCAAGGCACGGTCCCACCTTGGCGACGATCTGGTTCATCGGCCAGTTCCACGGCGTGATCAGCGCGACGACGCCGATGGGCTCGCGCACCACGGTGTTGGCGCCGATCTTCTCGGCAAACTCGAACTGCGCCAGCGAGGCCAGCGCCTGCCCCAGATGCGCCACGCCCGATCCGGCCTGCGCCGTGGACGCCGTGGAGATGGGGCAGCCCATTTCGGTGGCGATGGCCTCGGCAATGTCGGGGATGCGGGCCTTATAGGCCTCGATCACACGCTCGATCAGCGCCATGCGCTCCTGCTTGCTGGTCTGCGAGAAGGTCTCGAAGGCGCGGCGCGCGGCCTCCACGGCCAGATCGACATCAGCGGCGGTGCCCAGCACGATCTCGCTGGCGACGCCCTCGGTGGCCGGGTTGATCACCGCATGGCGCCGGCCGCCCTTGCTGTCGATCCATTGGCCATCGATGTAGTTCTGCGGATAGCTTTTCATGATCCTGGCTCCTGTTGGAGATGATGGTCGTCGTTCTCAGGCCGTGATCAGGCCCAGTTGCGCATCGCTGGCGGGGGTGCCCCATTTGTCGCGCGGAGGCATGGGGCGGGTGGTCCAGGCCGGGTCCAGCGTGAAGCTCGACACCTGCCGCCCTTCGGGCAGGCGTCCGTTGCCGCCGCCCTGCGTGTAATCGTAATAGAGGGTCATCAGTTCGCGGTGGCCATGGTGGCGCTGCGCCACCGGATGCGTCACGCAGGCCTCGCGCCAGCGCAGCACCCGGGTGAGATGCTGAGGCACCACGTAATCCTCGTAATACTCAAGGAACCACAGGCGCTTGAACATCGGCGCGAAGGCCACCTCGGCCCAGCCGAAGCGGTCGAAGAGATAAGCGCCATCAGGCGCATAATGCCTCAGGAAATCATCGAGGCGGGCATATTGCGCATCGATCTCCGCCCGGTGCTCCTCGCGTTTGGCCGCATCGCGGTTGAGGATCATGCGATAGCCCGCCCCGGTGAACTGCCCGTCCGTGGCGCAGAGCATCGCCTCCACCGCATGTTCGAAAGGATCTCTCCGCGCCACGGGCACCTCGGGAAAGCGATCCTCGACATAGCGCAGGATCACCATGCTTTCCTTCAGCGTCTCACCGTTTTCCAGCTCCAGCGCGGGCAGCGCGGTGGTGCCGCGCGTCCTGGCCAGCAGCCAGTCGGGCCGGGGCTTCGAGATGTCAATCTCATGATCGGCCATCAGCCCCGACAGGCCCTTGAGATCGAGCAGCAGCTCCACCCTTTCGGAAAAGGGGCAGCCCGGTATGTGATACATCCGCAGCGCGCCGCCCTGCGGTTCATCGTTCCATGCCATCGCCGACACTCCGCTCTCAGCCCGTTTACGCCGTGGCCTTCTGGCCGCGATCGGCAAATTCGCTCTTGGACTGCGCGAACATCGCCTGACAGGCCGGGCGGGCGTTGATCCGCTCGATCCACGCCACCAGATGCGGTGTCGCCTCGCGGTTCACGATCTCGGCAAAGCCGTTCTGCATGCCATTGGCGATGGCGAAGTTGCAGACATCGGCCAGCGTAAAGCTCTCCCCCGCCAGCCAGAGGCTCTGCGACAGGCGTGTTTCGAGGCGGTCGACCGACACGCGGATCTTGCGCATCTCTTCTTCCAGCACATCCTTGGGGAAACCGGCGCGGGCGCTGCGCCATTTGGTGCGCTGCTCGGGGATGGGGATGCGGGCAACCTTGGCCTCGAACTCCTCATCGGACAGCGCGCGCGCCATCGGGCCGATCATGCGCTCCCAGCCGATGGTCGAGACGCACCAGCAGAAATATTCATCGACCCATTTGGTCCAGACGCGCATCTCGGCGATCTCGACCGGATCGCTGGGGCGCAGCCGGGGCGCATCGGGGAAGGCATCCTCCAGATATTCGCAGATCACGGTCGATTCGGTGATGACATGGCCGTCATGATCAAGCGCCGGGACCTGCCCGCGCGGATTGATCTTCTTGAACCATTCCTCATGATGCTCGAAGCGCGTGGGGTCGACGAAGCGGGGCGTGAACTCCAGCCCCTTTTCATAAAGCGCAAGCAGCGGCTTGAGCGAATTGGCCCCCGGGCCAAAGCTGTAGAGCGTCAACATCTTTCGGCTATCCCTCTTGCGTTTGTCCTTGCGGATCTGGCGTCCTTGCGGATCTGGAGCGCAGACTGCGTCGGAAAAATCGCGCGGGAAAGCCCAGCATCAATACTATTACTTTCGCCAACTGGTTAAGCCGGATGGGGCCGGCCCAATTCTGCCTGTCACTCCCAATACTACTGTTTCCGCTCGTCTGGCTGGAATGGCCGCGCTCTGCTCAGCTCCCGCCACAAGCGCGTCGAATCGCGTGACCAACCCGGGAGGCAGGCTTGCTCGAATTGCTGACATCCGAAACGCCCAATGGCTGGAAAACCACCATCCTGCTGGAGGAGCTGGGCGTGCCTTACACGGTCCGGCCGATCTCGCTTACCAACCGTGAGCAGAAGGAGGCGTGGTATCTGCGCCTCAACCCCAACGGGCGCATCCCGACGCTGATCGACCATGATGCAGGTGATTTCGCGGTGTTCGAATCCGGCGCGATCCTGATTTATCTGGCCGAGAAATTCGGCCGCTTCCTGCCTGCGGATGCTGCGGGGCGCAGCCGCGTCATCCAGTGGTTGATGTGGCAGATGTCCGGCCTGGGGCCGATGATGGGGCAGGCCACGGTGTTCAACCGCTATTTCGAGGAAAAGCTGCCCGCCGTCATCGATCGCTACACACGCGAAAGCCGCCGCCTGTTCGAGGTGATGGATGCGCAGCTCGCCCATGGCGACTATCTGGCAGGTGACTATTCCATCGCCGACATCGCCTGCTTTCCCTGGGTGCGCGGGCATGACTGGGCCTGCATCGACATGAGCGGCCTGCCCCATCTCCAGCGCTGGTTCGAAACGGTCGGTGCCCGGCCCGCCGTGCAGCGCGGGTTGCTGATCCCTCAGCCGCCCACTGCCGAAGAGATGGCCGAAAAGACGACCCGTCAGGGCAAGAACATTCTGGCCTGAGCGATGGCAGCCTTCCTCACCCGCACCCATCGCATCGAATGGGGCCAGTGCGATCCGGCGGGGATCGTCTTTGCGCCCCGCTTCATCGACATGTTCGCCGAAAGCAGCATCCTGCTCTTCGAAGCCGCCGGCCTGCCGCGCAAGCGCGACATGCTGGCGCAGCTGGGAGTGGCGGGCTTCCCGCTGGTGGATCTGCAGGTGCGCTTCGGCTTTCCGGCCAGCTATGGCGATGTCGTCACCATCGAGGCCGACGCGCCCGTCTTCGGCAACAGCAGCTTCACCATTGCCCATCGCATCACCTTGGGTGACCGCATCTGCGTCGAGGGCACGGAAAAGCGCGTCTGGACCGTGGCCGCGCCTGACCGGCCGGGCGGCCTGCAGGCCATGCGCGTCCCCGAGGCCGTGCGCGCCCGGTTTATCCGCTGAACACAACCGCACCGGAGCAAAACCGGGCGGCGCATCATGGGAGAGAGAGCATGACCGACACTGCCACACGCAGCCGCCCCGGCGCGCAGATCGACACCACCATCGATTACCTTGTGCCCACATCGCGCATCAACCGGCGCTTCTGGGCGCCGGGCAAGGAGTTCAACACCGGCATCTATCAGCCCTATCCGGTGACGATCCGCAACGCCCGTCTGGCAGAGCGCCCCTTCACCCTCGATGAGCATGGCTTCTGCATCGCGCAGCACGCCAGCGCCGTGCAGGATTTCGCCGATCCCGCGCAGATTGCCGCCTATCCGCAGGAGGTGGCCGAGGTCGCCAGAATGCTGACTGGCTGCGACTATGTCTTCTGCATGAGCGGGCAGTTGCGCTCTCCGGTGATCGCGGGCGAAGGCTATCAGCCACCCGCCGCCGAGGCCCATGTCGATTTCAATTCGCGCACCGCCCGCAAGGTCGCCGCCGCGCTTTATGACAAGGGCCGCCCCGAAGGGCCGGGCTATGACCGCTTCATCGCTTTCAGCTTGTGGCGCACCTTCTCGCCCCCGCCTCAGGACTGGCCGCTGGCCCTGTGCGAGGGGCCTTCGGTGGGCGAAGAGGACAGTGTCGCCAATGTGAAGATCGATGTCGATGAGATCCCCACGGGCGACGCGCTTTACGCGCCCATCGAGGGCGAGGAAGACATGGTCGCCGCCACCATCTTCAAGCACAGCCCCGCCCATCGCTGGTGGTATTTCCCCGACATGACGCGCGATGAGGTCATCTTCATCAAATTCCATGACAGCGATCACGCCCGCGCCTGGCGCGCGCCGCACACCGCCTTCCACGACACCTCCCGCCCCGACGCCCATATCCGCGAGAGCTACGAATTCCGCGCCATCGCCTATTTCGAAAAACCGCGATGAGCGAAGGCGCTCCGCCGGTCTGGCTGACGGGCGCATCCGGGGAAGAGGTTCAGGACAGTGCAGAGACCACCGATCCGCGCAAAGTGGCGCTGATCGTGGCTTTTGTGATGTTCCTCTCGATCCTGGAGGCGACGGTGATCGCCACCGCCCTGCCCCCCATGGCGCATGATTTCGGCGTGCTGCCCAGCGCGCTGGGCACCGGCATCACCGTCTATCTGCTGGTCTCCACCACCTTTCTGCCCCTTAGCAGCTGGGCCGCCCAGCGGTTGGGTCCGCGAAGGGTGCTGGCCGGATCGCTGCTGGGCTTTGGACTGGCCTCGCTGCTGTGCTCCTTCAGCACCAGCCTTGGCATGTTCATCGCCACCAGAGCGCTGCAGGCCCTGTGCTCCAGCCTGATGACGCCGGTGGGCAATCTGGTGCTGCTGCGCGTCACGCCCCGCCACCGGCTGGTCGAGATGCTGGCGATCAGCACGACTCCGGCGCTGATCGCCCCGGTCATCGGGCCACCTCTGGGCGGTTTCCTGACTCAGGCCTTTGGCTGGCAATCGATCTTCTTCATCAACCTGCCGCTGGCCATTCTTGGTTCCGCGCTGGTGCTGCGCCTGATCCCGTCGATCCCGCCCCGACCGGCGCCGTTCGATCCCGCAGGCTTTGTGCTGATCGCCGCCGCCATCACCCTGCTGATCTATGGGCTGGACCGGCTCGGCGCGCATCCGCAGCAGGCCCTCACGCCCGGCGTGGCGATTGCTTGCGGCGCGGGTCTCAGCCTGTGGGCCTATCGCTATCTTGCGGCGCGGCCCGCCGGTTTTCTGCCGCTGGCCGCCTTGCGCCATCGCACCTTCCGCTCGATCGCCTTCGGGGCGGGCATGGCCATGCGCATCCCCTTTATGGGGCAGGCGCTGGTCTTGCCGCTGTTCTTCCAGCTGGCCTTTGGCCTCTCGCCCGGCAGCACCGGACTGCTGCTGCTCGCCAACAATCTGGGCGATCTCGCGCTCAAGCCCTTTGTGGCCAGAGTGATCCGCGCAGCAGGCTTTCGCATGGCGCTGACGTTGGGCTCGGCCATGATGATGGGATCGCTGGCAGCGCTGGCCGGGCTGGGCACGAATCTGCCGTTCTGGGCCATGGCGCTGGCCATGATGCTGGTGGGCATGGCCCGCTCCGTGCCGTTCACCGGCATGGTCTCGCTGGCCTTTGCCGATGTGGCGCAGGACGAACTGCCCGGCGCCATCGTGCTCAACAGCATCGGCAATGCCCTGTCCTCGGCCATCGGCATCTCGCTGGGGGCGCTGTGCCTGAACCTGCCCTCCCTTGCCGGGCCCGCCGATGGCGCGGGGCCCTACCGCCTCGCGCTGCTGGTGCTGGCGATGATCGGCCTGTGCGCCGTGCCGCTGTTTGCGCGCCTGCCTGCCACGGCCGGCGCACGCATCACGGGGCTGCGGGTTCGAGGGGAGGCTGGCTCAGCCTGATCCGGCTGCGCAGGCGGTCCAGCAGCATGGCATCCCGCTCCTCATTGGGGGCGAAGATGATCAGCCGCTGGCTGGGCACCTCTTCCACCGCATAGGAGGTGTGGCGGAACCAGATTTCGCCGATTTCCGGGAAGAAGCTGGAGTTGATCCCCTCGAAATGCGAGCGGATGTCGCTGCGCGCCCAGCTTTCGCGGAACAGGGCGCAGCGCTCGGTCAGCTCCTCGATGATGGCGTCGAAGATCTTGGGCTGGGCGGTCTGGCTGTAATCCCATTTGAAGCGCGCGGTCAGGCGCTGGCCCATCTCGCGGTAGAATTCGGGATCGCTCTGATAGCGCTCGTTGAGCATCAGGATCTTGAAGAGATTGCGCTCGCTGCGCTCCATCTGGCCGTAATCGCGGAAGGCGGTGGAAACCAGGCTGTTCCAGCCCACCACCGTCCAGTCCTCCACGATCACCAGCGCGGGAACCGTCAGACTGTCCAGCAGATGCCGCGTGCCGGGGCGAATCTCCTCATCGGGGCGCGAGACCAGCGGCGGCGGGCGATGCTGGGCCAGAGCGAAAAGATACTCCCGCTCCGTGTCGGACAAGCGCAGGGTGCGCCCCAGCCGCTCGATCATCGGCGCGGAGAGCTGGATTTCGCGCCCCTGCTCGAACCATGTGTACCAGGTGACGCTCATCCCGGCGAGCGCGGCCACCTCCTCGCGGCGCAAGCCCTTGGCGCGGCGGCGCTCGCCATTGGGCAGGCCCAGCGCCACGGGCGCCAGCCGTCCCCGGGCCGCTTTGAGAAAGCGCGAGAGTTCTTCGCGGTGTGACATCGTTTCTCCACTCCCCCTCTCACGCCCTGAACCAGTTACCTGACGTGATAGGATAGACGCTGGCCTGTTCCGACCTTCGCGAATTTGCAAGTTTGCCCAAATTGCCAAAACGAGCAAGGCGAGGAGAGTGAAATTGGCGCAGAAAGTTTACATCACTTGCGCGGTGACGGGCAGTTCACCCATGCCCAACCATCCCAACTTCCCGTTCCGCCCCGATCACGTCGCGCAGGAAGCGCTGGCGGCCGCTCAGGCCGGGGCCTCGATCATCCACCTCCATGTGCGTGACCGTGAAACCGGCAAGCCCTCGCAGGCGCTGGCGGATTATCAGGAGGTCGTCGGGCTGATTCGCGAAAAGAACCGCGATGTCATCCTCAACGTCACCACCGGCCCCGGCTGCACCTGGATGCAGAGCGATGAAGATCCCGCCGTCTGCGCCGAAGGCACGCTGATGTTCACCGCCGAGCGGCGCCTTGAACATATCCTCGATCTCAAGCCCGACATGTGCACGCTCGACATCTGCACCATGCAGCTGTGGGGCGGCGTGGCGATCAACCTCGATCCGATGATCACCCGCATGGGCCACATGATCCAGGAGGCGGGCGTGCTGCCCGAAATCGAGTGCTTCGAGGCGGGCGATTTCGTCTTTGCCGATGATCTGATGGCCAAGGGCGCCATTCCCGGGAACGCGCCCTTTTCCTTCGTGCTGGGCACCAAATACGGCCTGCCCGCCACACCCGAGGCGATGATCTATTCGGCCAATCAGATCCCGCGCGGCGCGGCCTTCACCGGCTTTGGCGTCAGCCGCCATTCCTATCCCATGGCGGCGCAATCGGTGCTGCTGGGCGGGCATGTGCGCGTCGGCTTCGAGGACACGATCTTCCTGCGCAAGGGCCGCATGGCGCCCGACAATGCCGCCCATGTCAACTGGGCCGTGGAGCTGATCGAACGCATGGGCGCCGAAGTCTCCAGCGCGGGGGAAACGCGCGACCTGCTGGGGCTGGAGAACCACGCCTACGCATAAAAATCTGCGCATGACCTACGGATACACGTGAAAACACGCGATCGAGGGAGAGAGACAATGACAGAGGTAGCAGGACGCACCGCCTTTATCACCGGTGGCGGATCAGGCGTGGCGCTGGGGCAGGCGAAGGTCTTTGCCCGCGCCGGCTGCAAGGTGGCCATCGCCGACATCAGGCAGGACCATCTCGACGAGGCCATGGCCCATTTCGCGGGCACGGGCGCGCAGGTGATGCCCATCCACCTCGACATCACCGACCGCGATGCTTACGCCCGCGCCGCCGATGCGGTGGAAGCGCAGCTGGGCCCGGTCGATCTGCTGTTCAACACGGCGGGCGTCTCGCATTTCGGCGCCATTCAGGACGCCACCTTTGATGATTGGGACTGGCAGATCGATGTCAATCTGCGCGGTGTCATCAACGGCATCCGCACCTTCCTGCCGCGCATGATCCAGCGCGGCAAGGGCGGCCATATCATCAACACCGCCTCCATGTCGGCCTTTGTCGCGCTGAAAGGCACGGGCATCTATTGCACCACCAAGATGGCCGTGCGCGGCCTGACCGAAACGCTGGCGCAGGATCTGCAGGGCACCGGCATCGGCGTGTCCCTGCTCTGCCCCGGCGCGGTCAACACCAACATCCATGAGGCGCTGCTGACCCGCCCCGCCCATCTGGCAGACACCGGCTATTATCAGGCCGGGCCAGAGATGTTCGGCCATCTCAAAAAGGTGATCGAGGTGGGCATGGAGCCCGAAACGTTGGCCGAACATGTGCTGAAAGGCGTGCGCGACAACCAGCTCTACATCCTGCCCTATGCCGAATTCCGGGGCACGCTGGAGGAGATCCACGCCCGCGTCATGGCCTCTGTGGCCCATCCGCAGGACGATCCCGACTATGACCGCCGCGTCGCCCATGGCGTGCCGGGCGGCGAAACCCGCAAGGAGGCCGTGGCATGAACAGCATCTGCATGGATTACGACACGCGGGTTCGCGCCCGCGTCGTCGCCCTCGACCATTATGATGTGGTGGTGGCCGATCTGGACCGCAGCGAGGCTTTCTACCGCGATGTGCTGTCGCTTGAGAGCTATGCGCCGCCGCCGCCCCTCTGCCGGGACACCACGCGCTGGGTCTATGACGATGCCGAGCGGCCCATCCTCCACCTCAACACAAGCGATACGCCGCATGTGGTCACCCGCCGCCTGCGCCCGGGGCCGACCGGGGCGCTGCATCACATCGCCCTGCGCTGCGAGGGCTTCGACGACATCCGCGAAAGGATCGAGAAACGCGGCTTGCCCTATGAAACCACGCTGATCCACTCGATCGGCCTGAGGCAGATCTTCGTGCATGATCCGGATGGCGTGCTGCTGGAGCTGAACTTCTTCGACGATTGAACGGGCGGCACGGCACCCGCCGAACCGCGCCTAAACCGTCAGCGTGCCCAGCAGGCCGCCATCCACCGCGATGCTCTGTCCGGTGACATGCGAGGCCGCGTCCGACAGCAGAAAGGCGGCCACGGCAGCCAGCTCCTGCGCGCTGCCGGTGCGGCCTTGCGGCACCTTGGCGGCCAGCTGCTGCAAGGCGTCGTGGGGCAGGCCCGACAGCATCTCGGTCTCGATAAAGCCGGGCACCACGCAGTTGCAGCGCACGCCAAAGGGCGCCGCTTCCAGCGCGATGGCGCGCGCCAGCCCCAGCACGGCATGTTTGGAGGCCACATAGGCGACATTGTTGGCCATGCCCCGCTCGCTGGCGAGGCTGCCGGTCACCAGGATCGCCCCGCGCCGCCGCGCCTTCATCACGGGCAGCACCCGCGCCACGGCATGGAAAGGCGCGAGCAGATTCACCGCCAGCACCCGTGCGAAAGCATCGGGCGGATAGGCCTCGGCAGGGGCGAAGGTGCCCCCGGTCCCGGCGTTGAGGAACAGGCCGTCGATGGGACCGGCCTGCGCGACAGCAGCGTCAAGCGCCGCGCCAAGCGCATCCTCATCGGCCACATCCACCGCCTGCCACTGCGCAGGCGCGCCCAGCCGCGCGGCCAGAGCCTCCAGCCGGTCCGCGCGGCGCGCCAGCAGCGTGACCCTCGCGCCCAAGGCGGCGACATGTTCGGCGGTGGCCTCGCCAATGCCGCTCGATGCGCCGGTGATCACGATATGATGGCCGGTGAACTCCATCATGACGCCAGCCCCAGCACGCGCGCGGCATTGTCCTTCATGATGCGGGGCAGCACGGTTTCCTTGAAGCCGATGGTGCGGGCCGCCTCGATCCAGGCATCGGGGCGGATCAGGGGGAAATCGGAGCCGAACATCATCTTGTGCGCCAGCTGGCCATTGGCATAGCGCACGATCTGCGGCGGGAAATAGCGCGGGCTCCAGCCCGAGAGGTCGATGAAGACATTCTCCTTGTGGAGCGCCATCGACAGGCTTTCATCCACCCATGGCCAGCCGGGATGGGCAAGGATGACCTTCATCTCGGGAAAATCCACCGCCACATCGTCGATCAGCATCGGCTGCCCATATTTGAGCCGCATGCCCCCGCCCCCGCGCATCCCCGTGCCCATCCCCGAATGGCCGGTGTGAAAGATCGCGGGCAGGCCATGCTCGGCAATGACCTCATAGATGGGATAGCCCACACGGTCGGCGGGGTGGCAGTCCTGCGCGATATGGTGGAATTTGAAGCCGCGCACCCCGTGGTTTTCCACCAGATCGCGGGCCTCACGCGCACCCAGCCGGCCCTTGCGCGGATCGATCGAGGCGAAGGGCAGGCAGATGTCGGCATGGGCGGCGGCGAAATCGGCCACCTCGTAATTGGAGATGCGCCGGGCGCCCATCCCGCTCTCGGCATCGACGGTGAAGAGGCAGAAGGCGATGTTCTGCGCGCGGTAGATCTCCGCGATCTCCGGCATTTTGGGCCGGGCGCGCGGCGCCTTGAAATAGGCCGAGGCAGCATCGAAAAACTGGCCCATCACCGGGTCCTCCGGATCATGGCACGACACTTCGGCATGCACATGCATGTCGATGGCCGTCAGGGCGGCAAGATCGATCGTCACCTGCCGCCCGCCTTGTCCGATGTCTTCTCCGGCGCCTTCTCCAGAGCCTTGTCCTCATTGGCGCGATGGATGATGTATTGGCGCACCGCCTCGATCTCCTGCGCCGACATCACGTCAGCCCAGCCGACCATGCCATTGCTTTTCAGAGCACCGTCATGGACCACCGTCTGGAAGGCGGCCTTGTCCCCGATCAGGGCCGAGCGGCGCAGATCGGGCAGCAACCCGCCGCCCACCGCCGCATCGCCATGGCAGGTGCCGCAATAGCGCCCATAGCGATAGGCCCCCGCGCTCAGCTGCTGCGGCGTGCCGGTGAAGGCGGGCGGATCGAGCGGCAGCTGCGCCAGCTGCGGCGCGGGCGGCAGTTTGGCGGTGCCGCCCAGCTTGAAGACCAGCAGGCGGCTGATGTTGCGCACCGGCCCGCCCGATTGCGAGATCACGCCGCCGGGCGCCAGCGCCCAGATACCGCCCCAGCCCGCCACCACGGCGAGATATTGCGTGCCGCCCACCTTATAGGTGATCGGCGGGGCGACGACACCGGTCTGCACCGGATAGGACCAGAGTTTCTGGCCCGTATCCGTGGCATAGGCCGCCATCTCGCTGCGCATGTTGCCCTGAAACACCAGCCCGCCATCGGAGGCCAGCAAACCGCCATTGTTGGCGCTGGGGAAGGTGACCCGCCAGCGCTCTTTCTGCGCAACGGGGTCCCAGGCGATCAGCGCGCCCTTGGTGGCCTGCGCCGCCGCCGCGCGCACCTTGGCATCGGCGGGCATGGAGCCTGCCGACATGTCGACACCGGTGTTGAAGCCCTTGGCCTCATGCTTCCAGTTCTTGTCCGGGAAATAGGGGAAAGCGGCGAGCTGGGCCGGGATGAAGACCAGCTTCTCCTTGGGGTCCCACGCCATCGGGTGCCATGAATGCGCGCCCCCCGCGCCGGGCGACCCGATGAAGGGCTTGCCGGTCTTGTAATAGCGGGCTTCCGGGTTTTCGTTCGGGCGGCCGGTCTTCGGGTCCAGCCCGGTGGCCCAATTGGCGGGCACGAAATTCTTGCCCGAAATGAACTCGCCGGTCTTGCGGTCGATCACGTAGAAAAAGCCATTCTTGGGCGCCTGCATCAACACCTTGCGCACCTTGCCGTTGATGGTCAGGTCGGCCAGAATGATGTGCTGGGTGGCGGTGAAATCCCAGGTTTCGCCCGGCGTCGTCTGGAAATGCCAGACATATTCGCCGGTCCTGGGCCGGATCGCCACGATCGAGGACAGATACAGATTGTCACCCTTGCCTTCCGAGCGGATGCCCTGATTCCACGGGCTGCCATTGCCGACGCCGATGTAGAGCAGGTCCAGCTCCGGATCATAGGCCATGGAATCCCAGACGGTGCCGCCCCCGCCCTGCTTCCACCATTGCCCGGCCCAGGTCTTTTCCGCATCCTTCAGGTATTTGGCCGAATTGTTGCCCGGCTGATCGGGCACGGTGTAAAAGCGCCAGTCCTGCTTGCCGGTCTGCGCATCATAGGCGGTGATATAGCCGCGCACGCCCATCTCCGCGCCGCCATTGCCGATGATCACCTTGCCATCGATCACGCGCGGCGCGCCGGTGATGGTATAGGGTTTGGACTGGTCGACCGTCACCACGCTCCACGCCACCTTGCCGGTCTTGCGGTCAAGCGCAATCAGCCGACCATCGAAAGTGCCGAGGAACACCTTGTCCCCCCAGGCACCCAGCCCGCGGTTGACCACATCGCAGCAGCCCTTCACCCCGCTGTCACCGGGAACATGCGGGTCAAAACTCCACTGCTCCTTGCCCGTCACGGCATCATAGGCGCGCACCTTGGACCAGGCGGTGGTGATGTAGATCGTGCTGTCGATCACCAGCGGCGTGGATTCCTGACCTCTGGCCGTGTCGAGGTCGGAATACCACGCCAGCCCCAGATCCTTGACGTTCTGGCGGTTGATGTCGGTCAGCGGGGAATGGCGCTGTTCGTCATAGGTGCGGCCGTTCGACAGCCAGTCGCTGTCCGTGCCCTGAGCAATCAGCTGGCCGGTCACACCCTGCGCCGCCCCGGCCCCGGGCTTCTCCGCAGATCCGCCACCGCACCCTGCCAGCATCAGGCAGCCGCCCGCCATCAACGCCAGCCAGACATTCGAACGCCTCGCGATCATCATTCTCTTCCCGAACATCGGCCTCGCAGCGGGCCGGTTGCTGTCTGGTGTAGGGCCTAAAAAAGCCGTGTCATCCCCAGCGGTTGATTTCCGGCCCCGGTGCCCAGACGCCGCGCGGATCGCCCTGATGCTGCGCCAGAGCCTCCGAAACGCTGGGCCGCGCACGGACCCGGGCCAGCCAGGCCGCCGTCAGCGGCTTGCCCGCGAAGGCTTCGGGCAGGATCGGCTCCATCCCGGCCAGCCAGGCATAGGTTTCGAAATCGGCGATCGTCAGCGCGCCCATCAGCCAGTCGCGGCCATCGGCCAGCTTGGTCTCGCAGCGCTCGACCGCCTGGGCGACCTTGACGCGGCTGTCCTCGACCTGTGCGGCATCGACCGCGCCATCGCGCAGCACCTGCCAGCGGGCGCGCAGATCGGCGCTGGCGATGCGGTCCGTCATCGCGTCAAACGCCCCATCATCCATTGCTGCCAACACCGGGCGCGAAGTGTCCAGATTGCCGAGCAGCGCCGCCGCCGGCGACAGGCGCTCGGTGATCTGACGGCACCACATCATCATTTCCCAGTGCTGGTAAGGGTCACTGGGCTGAAGCGAGGAAACATCCGACAGCTCATCGAGGAACTGGGCGAGGAAGACCGATTCCGTCATCGCCTCGCCGTCCACCACCAGCACGGGGCCCTCGCCCTCGATCCCCATGTCGCGCGCCAGCGGCTCGCTCACGCCGGGCAGGCCATGGCGCTCACCCGCGAGCAGGTCGATCGGGCGGCGCTCCGCGGCGATCCCCGTTTCGCCCAGAGCCGCCAACACCGCCAGCGACGGCCCATTGGGCGCGCCGTGATACAACACCATCGCCATCAGATCCGCTCCTGCTCAAGAATGGAGACACGTTTCACCATATCGGTGCGGCCCAGCGCCCAGCAGGCCTTGACCGCCGGACGGGCATAGATCGCCCGCAACCAGCGCAGCAGGTTCGGGGTCTTCTGATCGTTGGACAGATGCGGCTGCGACAGCGGAATGGCATAGGCCAGATTGAACCCGTTGATATCGGCCAGGCTGTAGTCATCGCTGCCCAGCCATTCGCGCTTGCCCAGCTCCGCCTCCAGCAGTTCGATGCCCAGCGCCACACGGCGCTGGCTTTCGGCCATTTCCGCCTCGGAGAAGGTGCCATGGATCGCCTTGCGCCATGATACGCGCCGTTCGGGCAGGGGAATGCGCTCGATGGCGGCTTCCAGCTCCGCCGGATCGCGCTGGCGCACCATCGGGCCGACAAAGACGCTCCAGCCGATCATGGAGAAGCTGGGGGCCAGCCACTGGTCCATGAATTTCATCCACCAGCGCACCCGCCAGCGATCACGGGCATCCTCGGGCATCAGGGCCGGGCCGCTGAATTCCTCATTCACATATTCCATGATCGCCGTGCTTTCGACCAGCACCCGGCTGCCATGAGTCATCGCCGGGATGGTGCCCTGCGGGTTGATCGCCAGATACTCCGGGCGATGCTGGTCGAAGCGGAGCATGTCGATGTAATGGCTGTCGAAGGCGACGCCCTTTTCCATCAGCGCCAGCATCGGTTTTCCCGAATTGGCGTTGGGCTCCCAGTGGTAAAGTGTCACATCAGCCATCCGGCCTGTCTCCCTTCGAATGGTCGGTTCCGCCTGTCGGCCCCGGTCGTTGGACCGGCACCGACAGCATGACGGATCAGAAGTGCTTCTGGATGCTCAAAGCCACCTCGCGCGGGCGGCCCACGGTGCTGTATCCCGTCCCTGCGGAGGCATAGACAGCGGTGAAGCGCAGCGGCAGCAGATAGTATTTGTTGAAAAGATTCTGCACCTCGAAGGAAATCGCCAGATCCTGCTTCTGGTTCTTCCAGGTCAGGCGGGCATTTCCCAGCGCATAGGGCGGGTTGTAGTCGACCGGCGATGTGGCGGTCAGGCGCCCGATGTTCTGCTTGTCGACATAGGACATATCGAAGCGCGGTGTGATCGAGCCATTGGACCCCAGATCGGCGCGATACTGGATGCCGAAGCTGCCTCGCCAGTTGGGCGTGGTGATCGGGTCGCCGATCTGGATGCTGCCGCCCACCACATTGCTGATGCGATCCCAGGCACCGCTGATCCAGCTGAGCGAACCATCGATGTCGAGGCCACGCACCGGGGTGGCGCTCAGCTCTGCTTCAAGCCCGTACATATGGCCGTCGCCGGCATTCTGCACCGCCGCGCAGGTGTTGGTGTCCGTGCCGACCGGCACCTGATCCAGGACCGAGCAATCCGCGATGGGAAGCTGGATGTTCTTGTAATCATTGTAGAAGCTTGACAGGTTCAGGCGCATCTTGCGGTCGAACAGATTGGTCTTCAGACCCACCTCATAAGCGGTCAGCGTTTCGGGGCCGAAGGCGCCGTTGATCGCCTGCAGGGCGGTGAAGGGGCGGGCCACCACGCCGCCGCCCTTGAAGCCGGTGCTGACCGTGGCATAGGCCATGACCGCCGGGCTGAAGCGGTAATCCGCAGACACGCGCCAGTCCACACGCTGGCCGTTGTAGACCGCCTCCACGCCATTGAGCTTGCCCACGCCAAAGGCATCGTTGAGCACGCCGCCGGTCAGGTTCTGGCGCACAAAGGTGTAATCCTTGTGCTCGCTGGTGTAGCGCAGGCCGCCCGTCAGCGTCAGCGCCGGAGCCGGGTGGAGGATGACCGTGCCGAAGCCCGCCTTGCTGTTGGCATTGACCGGATCATTGCCCTGGAACTGCAGATCGCAGACGCCAAAGCCGCCGCAATAGGCATAGTCGATGTAGCGAATATCCTGCCGCGTGAAGTACAGCGTCTTCTGCGTGCTGAAGAAGCCGCCCACCGTCCATTCCGCAAAGCTGCCGATCTTGCCCGACAGGCGCGTTTCCTGGCTGAAGAAGCGGAAATGGATGTCATTGTAGCCCGCGCCGACAATATTCGGGTCCGGCGTGAAGTCATCATCGGTGCCGAAGGTCTGGTGATACTTGCGATAGGCGGTGATCGACTGGAACGACAGCGACGGGCTGAGGGTGTAGTTCAGATTGCTCGACACGCCCCAGCCGGTGAACAGCGTCTTGTTGGGCATATAGTAGGGCTGCGCGACCTGGCCGCCAGCCGGCACGTAGAAGTTCGCATAGGTGCAATAGCGCCCGCAGATGAAGTTGATGCCATTGGTCTTGGCCGTGTTGTCGATGGTCAGGACGTTGGCGGCATTGGTCTGATGTTCGCGCGTGCTGTCACCGATGACCACCCAGTCGAGCTTGTCATTGGGTTGATAGCGGATCGAACCGCGCACGCCGGTGTAGTTTTTCTCGCCCAGCTTGTCAGTGACGCAGTTGGAGGGCGTCGAGGGATTGGCGGTGATGCCCAGGCTGTTGCCGGGATGGGCACAGCCATAATCGACCTGGTTGATGTAACCGTCCTGCTGCTTGTGAACCGCGGCGATGCGGACATAGAGATTGTCGGTCAGCGCAAAATTCGCGCTGCCGCGCAGATCGATGCGGTTGCGCGAGCCATAGGCGACCTCAAGCGAGCCGCTGTCCTGCGGCTGCGGCTTGACCGAGAACAGCTTGATCGCGCCGCCGATCGAGTTGCGCCCCGTCAGCGTGCCTTGCGGGCCGCGCAGCACCTCCACGCGGTCGAGATCGAGCAGATCCATGATCGAGCCGGTCAGGCTGGCGTAATAGACATCATCCACATACATGCCCACGCCCGGTTCATAGGCCGGGTTGAAGTCATACTGGCCGATGCCGCGGATGTAGACGGCCATCGAGGAGCCGAAGGCGCCGCCCATCTGGGTCAGCTGCACATTGGGCGCCTGCGCGGCGATCTGCGAGATATCGGTCTGATTGCGCGAGGTCAGCAGCTTGGAATCGATCGCGGTGATCGCCAGCGGCGTGTCCTGCAGCTTCTGGTTGCGGAACTGCGCCGTCACGATGATGTCGCGATCCGTTGGCCCCTGTTCGGCCTTGGCATCCTGCGGCGCTTCCCCCTGAGCGGACGGGGCCGGCGCGGCCTGATCCTGTGCCATGGCCGGCGTGGCCAGCACGATGGCAAGGCATGAAGCGGAAAAAAGCGCGCCACGCAGGCGTGCGGTTTTGGTGATGCGCATCTCGGCCCTCTCCTGAACCTGCGCCGGCACATTGTTCTGCCTGACGCTTCCCGATCGCCGTGACCAGCGATGATTTTGTTTGTATGGCATACAATATTGCGATGACAAGAGCGTTGTAACATCTGATAGCGAATTTCGTGAAAGCCTGGGGGAAACGCCTTGCCTGGCGCTCATGCCCGTTCCGGTTTTCCTGCCACCAAAAGGCCATCATCATTCTGATAAAATAAAGGAAAATAGCATGGACGTCGAAATCGCCTATGTGGCGCGCACCGGACAGCCGATGGCCTATCGCGCGAATGATTCGTCGCGCGATACGATCGCTCTCGCCGCCCGGACGATGCCGATCACCGATATGCGCGGGGTACAAACCAGTCTGGATTCGCAAGGCTTCGAGCTGACACCCCACACCAGCGCGATCAGAGATTTCGGCATGATTTCAGATGTTCAGGATCAGCATCGCGCGGAGATCACCGCCCTGATCACCGGGCTGACTCAGGCCGATCTGGTGGTGGTGACCGGGCAAGGCGTTCGCCGATTCGCGGAACGCTCGCAACTGTCGGGCCAGCTCGACAATTCGCGCCCGGCCCGCTTTGCCCATGTCGATGTGTCGAGTCGCACCGCGCTGGACTTCAGCCACCGGTCGGCACCGGCAGACCGGCCCTCCCCGCGTCGAAGCGCGCATTATAATGTATGGCGTGCAACGTCCGGCATGCCTCAGGATGTCCCCCTCGCCCTGTGCGATGCAAGGTCCGTCTCCCCCGACGACCTGCTGCCCGCCCAGGCGATTTTCGACCGCGACGGCGTCGATCTGTGGTCCTTCGAGGGGTTGGTGCTGGCCCATTCACCGCGCCATCGCTGGCACTGGTTCAGCGATATGACGCCAGACGAAGTCATCGTGTTCAAGACCCATGACAGCGACCCCGAACGCGCCTGCTGCGTGCCGCATGTCGCCTTTGACAACCCGCTGGCCCCGCCCGGAACGCCGCCGCGCGCCTCGATCGAAATGCGCGCCATCGCCTACTGGTTCTGAAACGGCAGCGGGCGCCATGGTGCAGCATTGACAAGCGCCCCATCAGCTGAAATCATAACGATCGTTATTAATTATAGACCTCACAGCGAGGCGGCGGAGCGAGATGGACTTGGAAGGCAGAAACAGCGTCGCCCTTTCCGATGCAGCGCCCATGGGGCGCCGTGGCAGGGAAAGGCAACAGCCATGACCCCATCGCGCCCGCAACCGGCCGTGCAGGCCAGGCGCCAGTTCGAGGCCGCCCTCGGCGCGGCCAATGTCTTCTTCGACGACACGGATATCGCGGCCTATCAGGACAAATTCGCCATCGATGACGAGGCGCATCACCCCGCCGGCGCCGTCGCCCCCGCCACGGTGGAGGAGATTCAGGCGGTGGTGCGCATTGCGCGCGAACATGGCATCGCGCTCTGGCCGATCAGCCGGGGCAAGAATCTGGGCTATGGCGGCAGCGCGCCGCTGCTGGCCGGTTCGGTCGTGCTGGACCTCTCACGCATGAAGAAGATCGACTATGACGAGGCCAATGGCACCGTCCTGCTCGAACCCGGCGTGGGCTTTTATGACCTCTACGATTTCCTGCAACAGCGCGGCCTGAAACACTGGCTTTCCACCCCGGGCAATTCCTGGGGCTCGGTGGTCGGCAATGCGCTGGATCGCGGCGTCGGCTATACGCCCTATGGCGAAAACACCAGCAAGATCTGCGGGATGGAGGTGGTGCTGGCCGATGGCACGCTGGTGCGCACCGGCATGGGGGCGCTTTCCGGATCGCCCACATGGCAGCTCTATCGCTATGGCTTTGGCCCGTGCTGGGATCAGCTTTTCGTGCAGTCCAACTTCGGCATCGTCACCAAGATGGGCCTGTGGCTGATGCCCGAGCCGGAATCGCTGATGGGCATGGATGTGGAGTTCGACCATCCCGACGATCTGGGCCCGCTGATCGATGCCATTGCCCCCCTGCGCCGCGAGGGGCTGCTCCAGCAATCGCCGACCATCGGCAACTGGCTGCGCGCCGCCGCCGTGCTGACGACGCGCGACCAATGGACAAAGGAGCCCGGCGCTTTGAGCGACAGCGTGATCAAGGCGATCCGCGACAAATACAAGGTTGGCTGGTGGGGCGTGAGCCTGCGGCTCTATGGGCGCGAAAGCGTCAACAAGGCAGCCTATGCCGTGCTGGAAGAGGCCATGAACCGCCTCAAGCCGATGAGCCTGCGCCCCACCGTCTGGAAGCGCGGCGAGCCGCTGGAATATTCGGGCTGGACGGGCACGCCCATCACCTTCCCGATGCAGAACGCCAACTGGCACGGCGGGCGCGGCGGGCATATCGGCTTCTCGCCGGTGCTGCCCCAATCCGGCAGCGCGGCGATGGCGCAGTTCAAGCGCACTTATGAACGCTATCGCGAATATGGCATGGATTATCAGGCCAGCTTCGCCTTTGGCGAGCGCCATCTCATCAACGTCAACGCCGTTCTGCTGAACAAGGACGATCCCGCGATGATGAAAAAGGTCGATCCCTTCCTTCACGCTCTGGTGGCCGATGCCAAAGCCCATGGCTATGGCGAGTATCGCACCCATCTCGACTATATGGATCTGGTCGCCTCGACCTATGATTTCAACGATCATGCGCTGCGCAAACTCAATGAGCGGGTGAAGACCGCGCTCGACCCGACAGGCGTGATCGCGCCGGGCAAGAGCGGCATCTGGCCCGCCTCCGCGCGGCGGGGTGCAGCATGAGGCGCGGCAGAATCGCGCTGGTCGGCGCGCTGGCGCTGATGGCGATCTGCGGCGGCGCGCGCAGCGAGCCGCCCCATGGCCCGCCACCCGCTCCACCCCCGGTGACGCAGGCCTCGCGCCCGCATGCCGGACCCGGCGAAAGGCTTTTCGTGGAGAAATGCGCGATGTGCCATGGCCCCAACGGCATGGGCACAGGCCTGCTGGCGCGGCGCACGGAGCAGCCCCTGCTGGAAAAGCGCCAGGATCTGACGGCGGATTTCGTGACACAGGCCGCAAGGGCGGGCATCGGCAACATGCCCGCCATACCGCGCGGCGAAGTCAGCGATGCGCAGATGGCGGCGATCGCCGCCTATCTGGCCAAACCCGCGGGGCAGCCATGACGGCGCTCACCCGCCGCCGCCTGATGGCTGTCGCTGCCGGTTCGGCGCCGCTGATCGCGCTGGGCAACCCTGCCAAAGCCTTGGCGGCAAAGGGCAATGTCCTGCTGGTGCATGATGACACGCTGCCCGCCGCCCGGCGCTTTGCCATGCGGGCCCGGCTGCTGGGCCTGCCCTCGCAGGCGCTGGAGGGGGATCGCGTGCCTCTTTTCCGCCGCTGGCTGGCGCCGCGCCCGGCGCTGGTCTTCGGCATGACCCGCCACGCCGACCGCCTGCTGCTGGCCGAAATCGCGCGCGAGATGGGCTATGAGGATCTGGCCGCGATCCAGCATCGCAAGGGACGGGATACGCTGATGCAAGGCAACCGCGCCCTTGCCTCGCTGAGCGAGACGGCCGGCCCATGCTGGCCCGAGGCTTTCGCGCAATGGGCAACCGGAGCCGGCAGCAAAACCGTGCCCCCTGCCCTCCACGCTCAGGCCGAACCGGGTTTCAGCTGGGTGCTGCGGAACAAGGCATGACGGGCCGGGCGCAACAACGCCCGGCACCACCTCATTCAGCGCCTGATGATCAAGGATTCCGGGCGCTTGCGCGGCACCCATTCGCCCTTGCCGGGAAAGTTCTTCAACACCTCGCCATCCCACAGCCGCACCGTGCGCCGCTGGAACCGCCAGCGCCCATCGCCACCCTTGACGGCGTGATCGTCATACCAGCCGGTGAAGCGCAACACATAGGGCGGCTCGCCCTCGCATTCGGTGACGAAGGCAAAGGCGCGCATCTTGACCGAGCCATCCTTCTGCGGGCGATACTGGATCTGGGTGACATGGTGCTGGCGGCCGGGAAAGCCGGGGGCATTGCGATAATGCTCGGCGATGCCCCGGATGCCCTCATGGCCCTCCCAGATGTCGGGGTCCTCGAAGACCTCCTCCACCATGCGGGCATCGGGCGTGAAGCACGCCACCAGCCCTTCGACATCGCCGGTATCAAGGGCCCAGCTGTAATCGGCGATAAGGTCCTGCAGCGCGAGACGGTCTTCGATGGACAGCGGCAAGGTCATACTCTCCTGTTTGCTTCTCTTGACCTGATCATAACATTCGTTACTGTTATCGACAAGCCATCCGACAAGAATCGAACGGCAAGAAGAGAGGGATTGTGGGCAAGATCATCGTCACCGGCGCATCGGGCGCCTTTGGAAGTGCCGCGGCACACTTGCTGCTTCAACGCTGCGCGCCGCAGGATCTGATTTTCCTGACCCGCATGCCAGAGAAGCTCAAGCACCTCTCTCAGGCGGGCGCCGATGTCCGCGCCGCAGACTTCGACGATCCCGCCTCGCTGCGCATGGCCATGGCGGGCGGCGAAAGGATGCTGCTGATCAGCACCGCGCGCGTGGGCACCCGCGTCGGCCAACATCGCCATGCGGTGGAGGCGGCAGTGGCGGCGGGCCTGCGCCATATCGTCTACACCTCGCTGATCGCCGCCGATGCGCCCGACAACCCCGCCATCGTTAAACATGACCATCGCGCCACCGAACAGATCATCGAAGCCTCCGGTCTGCAATGGACTCATTTGCGTGACAGCCAATATGCCGAGGCCATCGCGCTGGCCATGGTGATCCCCGCGCTGGCCAGCGGCCACAAGCCCGACAATTGCGCCAACGGCAAGGTGGCCTTCGTCAGCCGTGACGATTGCGTGGCCTCGGCGGTGGCGGTGCTCACGCAGGAAGGGCACGGCGGCAAGGCCTATACGCTCACCGGCCCGGATCTGATCTCGGTGCCCGAAGCGCTGGCCATGGCCAGCGCCATCGCGGGCAAGCCGATCAGGGTCGAACAGGTCGATGACGACGCCATGTTCGCCTATTTCGATTCCCTGGGCGTTCCCCGCCACGCCTCGGACATCGTGCCGGACGGGCCGATCCCCTGGTCCAGCGACGATATGGTCACCTTCGGCACCGCAATCCGCGAGGGCTTCTTCGCCTGCCGCACCGATCACGTCGAGCGCCTGACCGGCGTGCCGCCCCGCGCCCTGCGCGATGTCATGACCCAATATGCCGGAGCCTGGCCGCAATGAGCCGCAAAACCCACGCCAGCGCGCTGCTCCTCGCCCTGCTTGCCGGCTGCACCAGCCACAAACCAGCAGAAGGCACCGGCGACAACTGGCCCTCCCCCAAGGGCAACGCCGATGCGACGCATTTCTCCGCCCTGACCGACATCGACAAGACCAATGTCGCGCGCCTCGGCGTGGCCTGGACCTATGATCTGGGCACGGCCCGGGTGCAGGAAGCCACGCCTGTGGTGATCGACGGGGTGATGTACACCAGCGGCAATCTGGGGCGCGTCTATGCGCTGGATGCGGCCAGCGGCAAACCGCTGTGGACCTTCGAGCCGCCGGTGGACATGCAGGCCAACCGCTCGGCCTGCTGCGATCAGGCCAACCGGGGCGTCGCCGTCGCCGGGGGCAAGGTGCTGGTGGGCACGCTCGATGGCTGGCTCTATGCGCTGGACGCCAGGACCGGCAAGGTGGCGTGGAAGGTCGATACGATCACCGATCACTCGCGCGGCTACACCATCACCGGCGCGCCCGAAGTGGCGGGCGATCTGGCCATCATCGGCAATGCCGGGGCCGAATATGACACGCGCGGCTATGTCACCGCCTATGATCTGGCGAGCGGACGGCAGGTCTGGCGCTTCTTCACCATTCCGCATGATCCCAAACTCGGCCCGCAGGAAACCCCCGAGCTGGAACAGGCCGCCAGGACCTGGGCGCCCGACAGCCGCTGGGACATCGGCGGCGGCGGCACGGCGTGGGACGCCATCAACTATGATCCGCGTTTCGACACGGTCATCATCGGCGTGGGCAATGGCGGCCCCTACAACATCATGCGTCGCTCACCGGGCGGCGGGGACAATCTGTACCTGTCCTCGCTGGTCGCGGTGGACCGCAAGACGGGCCGCGTCAAATGGCACTATCAGGAAACGCCGGGCGACGCCTGGGACTTCACCGCGACCCAGCCCATGCTCTTCACCGATCTGGAGGTGAACGGCCAGCGGCGCCCGGTGCTGATCCACGCGCCCAAGAACGGCTTCCTTTTCGTGATCGACCGGGAAACCGGCAAGCCGCTGGCCATCAACGCCCTGGTCCGCACCAGCTGGGCCAGGGGCTATGATGCCAAAACCGGGCGCGCGCAGAAGACGCCCGCAGGCTCGGCCTATTGGGAGGGGCCCAAGATCGTCTTCCCCGCCTCGCCCGGCGCGCGCAACTGGTATCCGGCGGCTTACGATCCGGATCGCAAGCTCTACACCGCCTCGGTGCTGGACATGGGCAATCTGATGTTCGCCACCCCGCCGCTCGACAAGGGCGACGGGCGGCGGCCCAAGGCGCTCAATGTGAATACGACGATGCTGTTCACCTCTGATTTGAACGCCGCTTTGCCCACGCTGCCCAAGCCGATGCAGGATCTGGTGAAAGCGCTGCCTGAGTGGAAGTGGGTGCAGAAACAGCCCTACTCTTCGCAAATTCGCGCCATGGACCCGCTGACCGGCAAGGCACGCTGGGCCGTCGACATGCAGGGCTGGCAGGATCGGCCCGGCGTGCTGGCCACGAAAACGGGGCTGATCTTCCACGGCACGCTGGGCGGCCAGTTCGTGGCGCGCGATGCCGACACCGGCAAGGTGCTCAAGTCCATCGACACCGGCAGCTCGATGCTGGCCGCGCCCATGACCTATCGCGTCAAGGGTGTGCAATATCTGGCCGTGGCGACGGGCTTTGGCGGCGGTGGCTGGGGCTATGTGCCGCGCTATTCGGCGGCTTACACCTATGGCAATGCCAACCGCCTGCTGGTCTTCAAGCTGGATGGCGCCCCGGCGAAAAAGCCCGATCCGCTGCCCCCGCTGGAGGTCGCCCCGGCGCCGCCCGCGCAGGCCGCCGGCGTCACCCCCGCCACATTGGCGCGCGGGCAGGCGGTGTTCTTCGCCAATTGCTCGATCTGCCATTCCAACCAGCCACGCGCGCCTCTGCCGGATTTGCGGCGCATGGCGCCCGGAACGCATGAAATGTTCGACAAGATCGTGCTGGAAGGCCTGTTTCTGCCTGCGGGCATGCCGCGCTGGAACGATGTGATCTCCGCGCAGGATGCCCATGCGGTCCACGCCTATCTGATCGACCAGCAGGCCAGGGTGCGCGCACGAGAACTCAAGCTGAAGGCGGCGGGCCAGCCGCTGGATGCGCCCAGCCTTGCCATCCTGTCGAACTATTGAGGAGACGCGGGATGGAGAACACAGACATCATCGTCGTGGGCGGCGGCTCGGCAGGGGCGGCCATGGCCGCCAGGCTGGCCGAAGGCGGGCTGACCGTCACGCTGCTGGAAGCGGGATGCAGCGACCGCATGCTGAAATCGCGCGTGCCCGCGCTGACCAGTTCCATCGTGCAGAACCCGCAGTTCGACTGGCGCTACACCGTCGAGCCTGATCCCTCGCTGGGCGGGCGGGCCGATGTCTGGCCGGCGGGCAAGCTGCTGGGCGGCGGCAGTTCGCTCAATGGCATGATGTTCATCCGTGGCCATCGCACGGATTATGACCAATGGGCCGAGCTTGGCGCAACAGGCTGGGATTACGCCAGCGTGCTGCCCTATTTCCGCCGCATGGAGGACAATGAGCGCGGCGCAGATGCATGGCGTGGCACCGGCGGCCCCATCGCCGTCAGCGAGAACCGCGCGCGCTACCCCATCACCGACAGCTGGATCGAGGCCGCGCAGCAGGCGGGCATCCTCCGCTCGCCCGACCTCAACGGCAAGGATGCCGAAGGGGTGGATTATGTGCAGGTCTCGCAGCGCGGCGGCCAGCGCTGCTCGACATCGCGCGGCTATCTGGAAGGCCGCGACTATGATGGCAGGCTGCGCGTGGAGCTGGAATGCCAGGTGCTGCGCGTGCTGGTCGAGGAGGGACGCGCCACCGGCGTCGTGCTGCAACAGGGCGGGCAGGAGCGGGTGCTGCGCGCGCGCCGGGGCGTGGTCCTCAGCGCGGGATCGATGAACACGCCGCGCCTGCTGATGCTCTCGGGCATCGGCCCGGCCGGGCATCTGCGCGCCATGGGCCTTCCGGTGGTGGCCGATCTGCCCGGCGTGGGCAGCAATCTTCAGGACCATGTCGGCACGCATCTGGTCAACACCGTCTCTTCGGCCACGCTCAACACCGATGCGCAGGGGCTGCGCGGCGCCTGGCAGGTGCTGCGCTATGCGCTGAGCCGACAGGGCGCGCTGACCACCGCGATCGGCCATGCGCAGGCCTTCGTCAAAAGCCGCCGGGGCCTGATCGCGCCCAATCTGCAGATTTCCTTCGCCGCCTTCGCCTTTGATTTCGACGAGATGGGGCGGCTGATGCTGCGCAAGGATTCCGCCGTCTCGACACTGATCGGGCTGATGCGCCCCAGCCATCGCGGCAGGATCACGCTGCGCTCGCCCGATCCGCTGGCCCCGCCGGTGATCGAGCACCGCCTGCTGGGCAGCGATGACGACATCGAGCAGATCGTGGAGGGCATCGCCATCGCCCGGCGCATCATGGCCGCAGCCGCCCTTGCCGGCACCGTCACCGGGGAGGTGCGCCCCGGCACCATGCTGGAGAGCCCCGAGGATCTGCGCGCCTATGTGAGGATGGCCTCCATCCCGCTGTACCATCCGGTCGGCACCGCCCGGATGGGGCGCGTGGACGATCCGCTGGCCGTGGTCGATCCCGATCTGGCCGTGCGCGGGCCCTCCGGCCTGTGGGTGGCAGACGCCTCGATCTTCCCCACACTGCCGGCGGGCAACACCAATGCCACCGCCATCATGGTCGGCGACAAGGGGGCCGATCACATCCTGCGCAGCCTCCGATAATCATGCTCCGGTCAAAGGATCGATCCCATGACACGCTTTCCCGACACCATCCATTTCACAGGCCTCAACACCCCCGTGGGCATCGAATGGTCCGCCCGCAATCTGGAGGTGATCGGCGAGATTCCTCCCGAGATCGACGGCGCCTTCTTCCGCGCCGTGCCCGATCCGGCCCATGCGCCGATGTTCGAGGATGACATCGCTCTTTCGGGCGACGGCATGATCGGCAAATTCACCATACAGGCGGGCAAGGTGGATTACGCCATCCGCTATGTCGAAACCGCGCGCTATCTGGCCGAACGCACGGCCCGGCGCGCCCTGTTCGGCCAGTATCGCAATCCCTTCACCGATGATGCCAGCGTTGCCGGGCAGGATCGCACCGTCGCCAACACCACGCCGGTCTGGCATGCGGGCCGCCTGTTCATGACCAAGGAGGACGGACTCGCCTATGAGATCGATCCCGACACGCTGGATACGCGGGGTCGCTGGGACTTTTACGGCGCGCTGAAATCGGAAACCTTCACCGCCCATCCCAGGATCGATCCCGAAACCGGCGAGATGTTCTTCTTCGGCTATGAGGCAGGCGGGCTGTGTTCGACCGATGTGGCCTATGCCATCGCCGATCGCGAGGGCAATCTGGTTTCCGAACAATGGTTCCAGCAGCCCTATTGCTCGACCATCCATGATTTCACGATCACCCAGCATTACGCCATCTTCCCGATCTTCCCCACCACCGCCGATCTCGACCGGCTCAAGGCCGGGGGCCCGCATTGGGCGCATCAGCAGGATCTGGAAAGCTGGGTGGGGATCATGCCGCGTTACGGCAAGGTCGAGGAGATGCGCTGGTTCAAGGGCCCCCGGGGCGTCTCCGCCTTCCATTTCATGAACGCCTTTGAAGAAGGCGAGCTGGTCCATCTCGACATCTGCCTGAGCGACACCAATGCTTTCGGCTTCATGCGCGAGGCAGGCGGCATCCAGCGCGCCCAGCACGAGATTCAGGGCGGGCTGACCCGCTGGACCTTCGACATGAGCCAGCCGGGCGAGGCGTTCGAATCCCGCGTCATCGGCCCTCCGGGCGATATGCCGCGCCTACGCGATGCCGATCAGGGGCGGATGTATCGCGCGGGCTGGTATCTCACGATCAATCCGCAGGGCGGCCCTCCGCTGCCCGGCGGTCCGGTGGGCGTGGCCTTCAACATGCTGATGCGGATCGAACCCGGCAATGGCCGGATCGATGCCCTGCCGCTGGGCCCCAGCATGGCGATCAACGAGCCCGTGCATGTCCCCGCCGCCGATGGGGAAGGTTGGCTGCTGGCAGTGGTCGATCAGCGCAGCGGCGAGGACAGCTTTGCCTCGGAACTCTGGGTGATCGATGCGGGTGACATCGCGCGGGGCGCCGTGGCCCGCGTGCCCATGCCGCTGCCGATGCGCGCACAGGTTCACGGCACCTGGGTTTCGGCGGCGGAGCTGGCCAAAGCCGGTTGACTCTATCGTAACGAACGTTACTATTTGACGTGACAGACAGCGCGGGGACAGGCTGTTCCAGCTCGCCGCGCGCCGGGTCTGTTCGCGCATGGCGCCCGCCGCCGGGCGGGCGCGACACAACAAGGCTGAACCGGGGACACGGGCCGCATGGATCGCGCTGCGGCCACAACAACAGTCCCGGCGGCACAGGGGGAGGACACAGGATGGCCAAGGTCCGTTCAAACAGACATCGCAAAGCATGTGCCGCAGGGTTGAGCGCCATGGCGGCGCTGGCTGCAACGCTGGCGCAGGCGCAATCCGCGCCGCCCGAGAGCGCGCCAACCGCGCCATCGGCGCCTGACATCATCGTCACCGCGCAATTCCGCGCCCAGCGGCTGCAGGACACGCCGATCGCGATCACCGCCACCACCGGCGCCCAGCTCGCCAGCAAGAATGTCCTGAGCGTGACCGACCTCACCGCCATCGCGCCCAACGTCAACCTCTCCGCCGCGACGGGCCTCAACGGCAGCGCCGTTCAGGCCTATATCCGCGGCATCGGCCAGAGCGATTCCAGCTTCGCGCTGGAGCCCGGCGTGGGCATCTACATCGACGATGTCTATTACGGCACCACCTTCGGGGCCATTCTGGACCTCAACGATCTCGACCGCGTGGAGGTGCTGCGCGGCCCGCAGGGCACGCTGTCCGGCAAGAATTCGATCGGCGGATCGGTCAAGCTGTTCAGCCGCAAGCCCGATGGCAATGGCGGCGGTTTTCTGGAAGCCACCACAGGTCGTTTCAGCCGTCTGGATTTTCGCGGCAGCGCCGATTTCACTCTGGCAGACGGGCTTTACGCGCGCGTTTCGGGCGTTTCGAAGCACACCGATGGCTATTTCACCCTCTATGACTATGGCTGCCTGTTCCCCCAATCCGGCATCGCCGCCACGACGTCGGGCGGCAATTGCAAGACCGGGACCGAAGGCGGAATCGATGTGAAAGGCGCCCGTCTGGCGCTGCGCTATGCCCCCGCCGGCTCCGCCATCGAGGTCAATCTGGTGGGCGACTATGCGCTCAACACCTCCGAGCAGGTGGCGACCAAGCTGCTCTATGCCAACAACCCGGGCGTGCGCAGCTATGTCGCGGGCAATCCGGCGGGCGGCGTGCCTTTCGACAGCCGCTTCCTGACCGCGCCGAACGCCTATTCCAGCTATGCCAACTATGCGGCGGGCGGCAATTACACCACCGCCTTTGGCACCAACTATCAGGTCGTGCCGGGCAGCTTCAACACCAGCCCGCAGAGCACCGCCCGCAGCTGGGGCCTCTCCGGCACGCTGGACTGGCAGCTTTCCGGCCATCTCAGCCTCAAATCGATCACCGCCTATCGCAAGGCCACCGGCAGCACCGGCATCGATCTGGACGGGTCGCCGCTCTCGATCCTGGTGCAGGCCTTCGATTACGGGCATCGCCAGTTCACGCAGGAACTGCGCCTGTCAGGCAAGGTCGGCACGCTGGTCGATTACACGGTGGGCGGCTATTACTACAACGCCAATGACAGCATTGCCGGCCATGTGCTGATCCCCAGCGTGCTGTTCAACTTTCTGGAGCGGGACCCGGTCACCAACCGCAGCGTCTCGGCCTTTGCCCATACCGAATTTCACCTGAGCCCCGAGCTCAATGTGATTGCCGGGCTGCGCTACACCAATGATAAAAAGACCTATGAATTCCATCGCAGCAATGTCGATGGCAGCCAGCCGAGCGGGGCCTTTCTCACCGAGAATTTCCTGCTGGTGGGGCTGGACGGGAAGGTGGGCTCCTTTCAGGGCGATCGCCTCGATTATCGTTTGGGCGTGAACTATCGCTTCAGCCCGGCGCTGATGGCCTATGCGCAGGTGGCGACGGGCTACAAGGGCGGTGGCATCAACCCGCGCCCCTACACGCCGGACCAGATCGTCTCCTTCAAGCCCGAGACGCTCACCACCTATGAGGCGGGCTTCAAATCCGATCTGCTGGACCGCCATCTGCGCTTCAACGGCACAGTTTTCTACAATGATTACAAAGATATTCAGATCAACCGCTATGTCTGCCCGGAAAGCGCCAGCTCCACCTGTTCGGAGCCGGCCAATGCCGGGGACGCGCATGTCTGGGGCATGGAGGCCGAAGTTTTCGCCAAGCCGACCAACCGCCTCACCATCGACGGCTCGCTGGGTTATCTGCATTTCGAATACACACGCGTCGATGCCAGCACGCTGGTGCTCAAGGATTTCAAGGCGCCCTTCAACCCCTCATGGCAGGCCAGCGCGGGCATCCAGTATGCCCTGCCGCTCGGTAAGGCGTTGGGCACGCTGACACCGCGCCTCGACTGGAACTACCAGTCCTCCTTCTATTTCAACTCGACCAACAACGCCTACAATCTGGTGGATGCGCGCAGCCTGTTCAACCTGCGGGTCAGCTATGATTCCGCCGACAAGGTCTGGCAGCTGAGCGCGGGCGTGACCAATCTGTTCGACCGATTCTACTACACCGGAAAGAGCGAAAACGTCGCCAATTACGGCGTGAACTCCGGCTCTGTGGGGCGCCCGCGCGAGTGGTTCGTTTCCCTGCGCCGCACCTTCTGATCCGCCGGGGAGAACGCTCCATGCGCGCCTTCTATCACCTGAGCCGCCTGATTTTCGGGCTGTGGTATCTGTTCTCGGGCGTGGAGTTCTTCACGCCCTTCAACCTGCAACCGCTGGGCCACACGCCGCTGGGGCAGGAGTTCACGCTGGCCCTGATCCACAGCGGGATCTTCGCATGGATCAAGGTGCTGGAGATCATCATCGCCCTGCTGGTTCTGGCCGACCGGCTGATGCCGCTGGTGGCAGCGGCAGCCGTGCCGCTGACGGCGGTGATCGCCTACTGGAATTTTGCGCTGGAATGGGGCGTCATCGAGGTGATTTTCGGCGCTTTGACGGTGATCTTCAACGCCGCGCTGCTCTGGCCCTATCGCGCCTTTTACCTGCCGGTCCTGACCGCGTGGAAAGGCCATCGCGACTTCAGCCTGAGCCTGTCAGAGCTTCGTTGAATTTCTAACGAATGTTATCATAATACGCTGCAAACCGCGATGCCAGAGCCATGGCACGCAAGGCAAGAGGATCACACGAATGACACCCCAAGGCGTGCAGATACGGCATCCCGACAAGCTCTACATCGGCGGGGCATGGGTCGAACCGGCCAGCGACCGGAGGATCGAGATCACCTCGCCCAACAGCGAGGAGGTCGTCGCCACCGTGGCTGAAGCCGTGGCCGTCGATATGGACCGCGCGGTGGCCGCCGCACGCGCCGCCTTTGACCAAGGCCCATGGCCCCGGCTTTCCGGCGCCGAGCGCGGGCGGCTTCTGATGCGCTGGGCGCTGGAGCTGGAAAAGCGCGAGCCCGAATTGTGCCGCGCCTGGACCGCGCAGGTCGGCGGTCTGGCCAGCTTTGCGCCGATCATGCATGGCGGCGCGACGGCGACGCTCAAATTCATCGCCGCGCTGGGCGACAGCTTCGAATTCGTGACGCGGCGGCCCAGTTCGCAGGTCGATACCGCGCTGGTGGCCTATGAGCCGGTGGGCGTCGCTGTCGCCATCGCGCCCTGGAACGCGCCCTATGGCATCCTGTCCAGCAAGGTGGCCTATGCGCTGTTCGCCGGATGCACCGTGATCATGAAGCCCTCGCCCGAAACGCCGCTGGAGGCCTATATCATGGCCGAGGCCGCCGAAGCGGCGGGTCTTCCGGCGGGCGTGATCAATCTGGTCTGCGGTGACCGCGAGGCCTCTGACCATCTGGTCAGCAACCCGGATGTGGACAAGGTCAGCTTCACCGGCTCGACCATCGCGGGCAAGCGGATCGGCGAGGTCTGCGCCGGGCGCGTCGCACGCTGCACGCTGGAGCTGGGCGGAAAATCCGCCGCCATCATCCGCGACGACTTCCCCACCGAGGCCGCCGCGGCGATCCTTGGCAACACGATCACCATCATGAGCGGGCAGGTCTGCGCCATGCTCAGCCGCGCCATCGTGCCCCGCCACCGCCATGACGAGCTGGCCGAGGCCATCGCCCGCGCGATGCAGGGCGTGAAGATCGGCCACAGCGATGCGCCTGACACGCAGCTGGGCCCGCTGGCCATGAAGCGCCAGCTGGAGCGGGTCGAAAGCTATGTCAAGATCGGGCGGCAAAGCGCCGATCTCGTCACCGGCGGCCAGCGCGCGCCGGGCCTCAACAAGGGCTATTTCTTCGAGCCGACGCTGTTCGCCAATGTCGACAATGCCAGCCGCATCGCTCAGGAGGAAATCTTCGGCCCCGTGCTGTGCCTGATCCCCGCCGAGGATGAAGACCATGCCATCCATCTGGCCAATGAAAGCCAGTTCGGCCTCAACGGATCGGTCTTCACCCATGATGTCGATGCCGCCTATCGCATCGGGCGCAAGGTGCGTGCCGGCGGCTTTGGCCAGAACGGCATGCGGCTGGAATTCGGCCTGCCTTTCGGCGGTTTCAAGCAATCGGGGATCGGCCGCGAAGGCGGGATCGAAGGGCTGCATTCCTTCCTGGAAACCAAGACCATGCTGCTCGACGGCATGCCCTCTCAACTGTAGGCGCGGTGTGGGGGCTCCGGGCCCCCACACCCTCCCCTTACGTCAAAGCATAATAGCGCAGCACATTGCCATCGGCGCGGCGCTCGCCCACACCGATGAAGACATGTTTGGTCAGCCAGTCATGCTTGCCGACCGCGCATTCGAAAGAGGGATTGCCGCGCAGATAATACTCCTGCTGCTCGACCGGCGCGCCGCCCTGAAAGGCCCAGTCACGCAGGCGCTGCATGGTATCGGGCTTGCGCCCCCACAAAAAGCCCCGGTTGTTGAGCAGGATCAGCGTGCCATCCTCCTCCTCCAGCATGTAGCGCGCATCGAACACCGCAACATCGTCGGGCCTGAAATAGGCGTAATCCCCGCCCGAGCCCGGCACCGCCTTGCCCCTGATGCGCGGCCCTTCAAACGTGCCGCCATCGACATAGACGGCGCTGCGGTTGCCGCCCATCGGCGTGTTGACGATGGTCTGCACGCGGGGAAAGGTCAGGCGCACCTCCATCGCGAAATCGAGCCGCGGGTTGTCGAGGGTGGAGAACAGGGTTTCGCTCATGGCGGGGTCTTCCTCATCCGATGTCCAGAGTGCCGCCATCCACCATCAGATTGGCGGCGGTGATAAAACTCGCTTCCGCAGAGGCCAGGAACAGCACGGCGGCGGCCACCTCCTCGGGGCGGCCCATGCGCTGCATCGGCACGGCGGCAATCATCTGTTCGCGCAGCGCCGCCACATCGGCCTCGCTCATGCCGGGGTTGCGGTGAAGCAGCGGCGTTTCAACCGGGCCGGGGCTGACCATATTGACCCTTATGCCCCGCGACACATACTCGCCCGCGAACTGCCGCATCGCCAGCGCCAGCCCCGCCTTGGCCGCGCCATAGGCCAGATTGCCCGGGATGAAGGCATGGCCGCCGATCGAGCCTGTCACCACGATGGCCCCGCCCTTCCCCATCAACCGCCCCGCCTTCTGCATCGCGAAAACGCAGCCGCGCAGGTTGATGGCATGCACCGCATCCCAATAGTCTGGCTCAAGCTGATCGACGGGCGCGAAGCCGCCCACCCCCGCATTGACCACCAGCACATCGATGCCGCCCTCGCTGGCGGCAACATCGGCATAGAACGCCTCCATGGCGGCAAGATCGGCGATGTCCACGCTATGGCCTTGCGCGCCGGCGATTCCCGCTGCCGCCGCTTCGACGGTGACAGGATCCCGGCCCGTCAGGCGCACACGGGCCCCCTCGCGCGCCAGCGCCTGGGCGCAGGCCAGACCGATGCCGCTGTTGCCGCCAAGAACCACCGCCCGGCTGCCCGAAAAGCGCATGCCCCGCTCCATGTCAGAAAGGCCCGATGGGGTTGGGGCTGCTTTCCGGCAGATCCTGCACCACGTCCCAATGTTCCACGATCATGCCCTCATGCAGGCGGAAGATGTCCACCACCGCCCAGCCCCTGTCCCGGGGCCAGCGCCGGACGTGGTAATGGACGATCACATGGTCGCCATCGGCAAAGATCCGCTTCACATCATGCACGGCCTCGGGCGTCTCGGCGCGGATGTGGCGCAGCAGCGCCTTGAGCGGTTCCCGGCCCTGCCCGACGCCCTGATTGTGCTGGATATAGTCGGGGGCGATGAAGCGATCCACCGCATCAGCATCGAGCGGGCCCAGCACCTGCTCGAACAGGCCTGTGACATGCGCCAGATTGCGCTGCTCCAGCGGCGTGTGGCGCGCGGCTTGAGCCGGATTGTCCTGCGCAGGATGGTGCATCGCCATCATCTCTCCCCTCGCGCGCCGCTCTATGCGGTCCTTCGAGGCATATCGTAACGATCGTTATTGACTTGCGCAAGGGAGTGACGCAGGGTGAGCGCGAAGAGACGGAAACAGATGACACGGGGGATGACCAGCTGCCGATGCCCATCATCGCGAGACGCATGGCAAGACCGGCCATCACATCCTCCCCGCTCATAACATCCGTGATGATCTTGAGGCACCCGCCCCCTTGCGCTAGGGAGGACTGCCGGGGACAACAAGATGATCGAACACCATGGACCACGAAGCTGACACCTCGGAGATTCCCGTGAGCGCCCGTTCGGAAACGCTCCACCGGCTGCTCAAGCTGTCGAACCGGCTGATGGCGCCCTTCTCGGTCCATCTGGAGCATCGCTACAAGATCAGCCTGAACGAGTTTCGCCTGCTGATGCTGATCGGCCGCTTTCCGCAATCGGCCAGTCACGAGCTGGCCGAGATGACCGGCGTGAACGCCATGAGCATCTCTCGCGCGGTCTCCGCGCTGGAGCGCAACGGGCGCCTCAAGGTCGAGCGTGACAAGGACAACCGGCGGCGCAAGCAGCTGACCCTGACCGAGGAAGGCAAGCGCCTCTACCGGATCATGCGCCCGCAGACCGAACTTGTCGCCGATTACCTGCTTTCCGACCTGCATGAGCATGAGATCGCCATGTTCGATCATATCCTCAAGACGCTGATCGACACGCTGGAAGCGACCGATGAGCAGGGCCGCTCGCGCTTCCTTGAACACACCAAGCCGGACGAAGACGAAAGCTGACCGGCACCAGCGCAAAGGCGCTTGCATCGAGGTCCCACTATTAATAACATTCGTTATGATGATTCTGGATCGAAGCCCGGTCGCCCCGCTCCATGGCGCAAGCGCATGAGCGCCTCCTCCACCCCCACTCCAACCGCCGAGCAAGCCCCAAGGCTGGGCTTCGGCATCGCGCTCGGCTTCCTGTCGGCGCTGGGGCCCTGCGCCATCGATCTCTATCTTCCGGCCATGCCCGAGATGGCCGGCGCGCTCTCTGCCAGCGATGCCGGGGTGCAGCGCACGCTCTCCGCCTTCTTCCTTGGCCTTGCCGCGGCGCAGATCCCGATCGGCTCGCTGGCCGACAGATTCGGGCGGCGACGGCCCTTGCTGGGCGGGCTGTGCCTGTTCATCGCCGCCTCGCTGGCCTGCGCCTTTGCCGCCACGCTGGAGCAGCTGGTGCTGCTGCGCTTTCTGCAAGGCATGGGGGCTTGTGCCGGCACCTCCAGCGCGCGGGCGATCATCCGCGATCTGCATCGCGGGCATCACGCCGCGCGCCTGATGGCCTTCACCTTTCTGATCATCGGCATCTCGCCGATGCTGGCCCCCTTGCTGGGGAGCAGCCTGCTGCGCCTCGTGTCATGGCACGGGCTTTTCGTGCTGCTGGCGGCGGCGGGCGGGATTGCGGCGCTCTGCGTCACCCTGTTCCTGCCCGAAACCCTGCCGCCCGAGCGGCGCGCCGCCAACTGGCACGCCCTGCCTCAGGCCTATGGCCGCCTGCTGCGGACGCCGCGCTTTCTGGGCTGGTCCATCGTAGCGGGCCTTGGCACGACGATCCCCTTCGCTTTCGTGACGGCGGCGCCCTTCATCTATGCCGGGCTCTACCGGCTCCAGCCCATGTGGTTCAGCCTGCTGCTGGCGCTGAATGCGGCGATGTCGATCATCGCCACGCAAGCCGCGCCCCGCTTGCTTCAGCGCTTCGGCGCGACCCGCCTGGCCGGTACAGCGGCGAGCCTGGCCCTGGCCGCCACGGCGCTGGTTGCCCTGGCCGGACATGGCACGGTGCCGCTGGTGCTGTTTCAGATCTTTTCCGGCCTGCTGTTCGTGATCGCGGGGCTGATTCTGACCCCGGCGGCCACCAGCGCGCTGGATTCGGTGGGCACCGGCATCGGCGCGGCGGCCGGACTGCTCGGAACGATCCAGCTGGCGGTGACGGCGCTGGCCAGCGCGGCGGTTTCGCTCTGGCCGCCCACGTCGCTGATGCCGCTGACCTCGGTCCTGGGGGGCGCCTTTGTGGCCATGGTGGCGATCGTCGCATGTCTGAGCCGACTGGCCCCGGAACAGCCCGGCTAAGGCTGGGCCGCCCTTGACCATAACGACTGTTATTTTATGCTATGAAGCAGAGCAACAGCTTGAACGATCAGCATCGCGGCCTCCATTATGGTCAGCTGCGGGGCGGAATTTTGTATTCGGCACATATGATTTTTCGCGAGAACCGATAGGGCTCACCCCGCCCTTTTCTTGCGGCGCAAACGCAGCAGCAGAGAGAGCAGCATCGCGCGTTCGGCCTCACTGAGGGCACCGAAGAACCGGCGCTCATGCCGCGCCAGCACGGCATCCACCTCCTCGGCCAAAGCCGCGCCTGCCTCGGTCAGCTCCAGCGCATGGGCGCGCGGATCGCTGCTGGGCGCGCGATGAACCACCCCGCGCGTCTGCAAAATATCCACGATTTTCATGGCGCTTGAGCGGTTGACATGCAGCGCCTCACCCAGCGCTGTCTGGGTACAACCGGGATTGGCGCGCACCAGCAGCAGCGCCGAGGCGCGGGCGGGGGTGATGTCCAGATGATCCAGCGCCAGACGCGCCGATTCGTAGGCCTCCGATTGCAGCATCAGGATCTGGAACCCGATCTGCCCGGAAAGCTCCTTGCCCTCATCCATATTTTGGCTTTTCATCTGCTGGCTGAACTCTTGTTATTTTTGTATCCCAAGCGTACAAATCTGCGCATGGCGATGCAAGGCCTGCCTCGACTCCGCCGACAAGAGCGAAACGCCCCCGGATGTGTCGAGGCCAATCAAGGAGAGGATTCGTGAAAAACGACTTCAAACTGCTGGTCGATGGTGAGTTGATCGACGGCGTGAACAGCTTCGACGTCATCAACCCGGCCACAGAAGAAGCCTTCGCCCGGGCCCCCCGCGCCGATGCGGCGATTCTGAACCGGGCTGTCGCCGCGGCCAAAGCCGCGCTGCCCGCATGGTCGGCCCTGTCGGTCGAGGAACGCGCGACCTATCTCAGCCGTCTGGCCGATGCGATGGAAGCGCGGATCGAGGATTTCGCCCGCCTGCTCACCGCCGAGCAGGGCAAGCCGCTTGATCAGGCCAGCTATGAAATCGGCGGCAGCATCTACACTTTGCGCGCCTTTGCCGCGATGCGCCTGCCCGAACAGACCTTGCGGGACGACAAGGGCAATCTCGTGATCGAACACCGCACGCCGCTGGGCGTCTGCGCCGCGATCACGCCCTGGAACTTCCCGATCATCCTGCTGGCCAACAAGCTGGGCCCCTGCCTGGTGATGGGCAACACCATGGTGGCCAAGCCCGCCCCCACCACGCCGCTTACCACGCTGCTGCTGGGCGAAGTGGCGGCCAGCATCCTGCCCCCCGGCGTGTTCAACGTGGTCTGCGACCAGAATGAACTCGGCCCGCTGATCACCGGCCATCCGGACATCGCCAAGGTCGCCTTCACCGGCTCGACGGCCACCGGCAAGAAGGTCATGGCCTCGGCAGCCGGCAGCGTGAAACGCGTGACGCTGGAGCTGGGCGGCAATGATGCCGCCATTGTCCTCGATGATGTGCCCGCGCGGATTGCGGCGCAAAAGGTCTATGCCGGGGCCATGGCCAATGCCGGGCAGATCTGCGTTGCCATCAAGCGCGCCTATGTCCCCAGCGCCATCTATGCCGAGTTCTGCGAGGAAATCGCCACGCTGGCCGGGCAAGCCGTGCTGGACGATGGCGCCAAGCAAGGCGCCACCATCGGCCCGGTGCAGAACCGCGCGCAATATGACAAGGTGCGCAGCCTGATCGAGGATGCCAAATCCCGCGGCACCGTGATCGCGGGTGGCGATCTGCCTGATCGCAAAGGCTTCTTCATCCCGCCCACGGTGATCGCCGATCTGGATGAAGATGCCCCGCTGGTGCGTGAGGAGCAGTTTGGCCCGGTGCTGCCGGTGCTCAGATATGACGATATCGACGATGTGATCGCCCGCGCCAATGACTCGCCCTATGGTCTGGGCGGCACCGTCTGGGGCGCGGATCAGTCACGCGCGATGGAGGTTGCACGGCGCATCGATGCCGGAACGGTGTGGGTCAACCAGCATCTGGCGATCGATCCCAACATTCCGTTTCGCGGTTCCAAACAGTCGGGTCTGGGCACGGAGCACGGGCTGGCCGGGCTGATGGAATACACGCAGGCGCACATCATCAATGCGGTGCCGCTCGAAGCCTGAAAAACCAGAAGAGAGGATGATAAGATGAGTGACAACAAAGGTGTCGTCTATCTTGGGCCCGGCAAGGTCGAAGTCCAGTCCATCGCGGATCCGAAGCTTCATGCGCCTGACGGTCGCAAGATCGAACATGGGGTGATCCTGAAGGTCATCACCACCAACATTTGCGGATCGGACCAGCATATGGTGCGCGGACGCACCACAGCCCCCGCCGGCCTTGTGCTCGGCCATGAGATCACCGGCGAAGTGATCGAAAAGGGCAGCGATGTCGAAATGCTGGAGATCGGCGACATCGTCTCGGTGCCCTTCAACGTGGCCTGCGGACGGTGCCGCACCTGCAAATCGCAGGACACCGGCGTGTGCCTTACCGTCAATCCCTCCCGCGCGGGCGGGGCTTACGGTTATGTCGATATGGGGGGCTGGATCGGCGGTCAGGCGCGCTACGTCATGGTACCCTATGCCGATTTCAACCTGCTGAAGATCGCCAACCGCGATCTGGCGATGGAGCGCATCCGCGACATCACCATGCTCTCCGACATTCTGCCCACCGGCTTCCATGGCGCCATGATGGCCGGGGTCGGGGTCGGCTCGATCGTCTATGTGGCGGGCGCCGGGCCCGTCGGTCTGGCGGCGGCGGCCTCGGCGCGCATTCTGGGCGCGGCTGTGGTGATGGTCGGTGATTTCAACAAGGAACGCCTGCAGCATGCCGCCAAGGTCGGCTTCGAGGCTGTCGACCTGTCGCAGAGCGACCGTCTCGGCGATCTGATCGCCCAGATCACCGGCAGCAATGAGGTGGATGCGGCCATCGACGCCGTGGGCTTTGAGGCGCGCGGCCACACCGGCGGCGAGCAACCGGCCATCGTGCTCAACCAGATGATGGAGATCACGCGGGCCGCCGGGTCGATCGGCATTCCGGGCCTCTATGTCACCGAAGATCCCGGCGCGGTGGACAGTGCCGCCAAACAGGGCAGCCTGTCGCTGCGTTTCGGCCTTGGCTGGGCGAAGGCGCAGTCGTTCCACACGGGGCAGACGCCGGTTCTCAAATACAACCGCCAGTTGCTGATGGCGATCCTGCATGGGCGGCTGCCGATTGCCGATATCGTCAACGCCAAGGTCATTTCGCTGGAGGAGGCGCCTCAGGGTTACGAGACCTTCGATCATGGCGCGGCTCAGAAATTCGTGCTCGATCCGCATGGGTTGGTGTCGCGCGCGGCTTGATGTAACAGGGCGGAGGGCGGTCTTGCGGGCTGCCCTCCGTTTCGCCGTTTGAGGCGCAGATATGGGCCTTGCAGGGTGCCTTCGTCACACGCACCTTAAGCCGCATTTAGATTGACACTCATGGCATAATTACCTGATATTATGGCATGGAACTCCGATTCTCTCACGAGCTTGTGGAGGGTTTTGGCAGCGCCTGCGAAGGTTTGGCGCGCGCCCGTGAGCGATTCGCTCTTTTCCCTGAACCCTCCCTCCTGATGGCCCATATTCGCGCCCGTGAAATGGAAGCGCTGGCCTGGCTTGAAGGCGAAAGTTTCATCCCAGATCAGCTGGCCATCAATTATGGTTCGTCCCCCCGGGCCTGGCGGCACTGGCCCTTTGCCTTTGTTCAGGCCTTTGATCGCCCCGATAGCTGGCATGCCATGCCGACAGCAGCCACGGTCCGGACATGGCTGGAAGCGGATCACCCCGAGGAGGAGGCGTGGTCCCCTCCCCCCGCGCCGGACATCGCTGACAGCCGCCTCGATGGCTGGGCGCGCGGTGTGGCGCGGCTTTCGGCCCTGCCCCGGCTGATCGCCAGCGCGGATATCGCGGCCAGCTTCGCCCGCTCCAGCCCGCTGGCCCATGGCAACATCGTGATCGGCGCGATGCTAGGCGACGGCTTTGCAAATTGCGGCGATCGGCTCTCCGCCGGTGGGCTCGCCGCTATGGGCCTTTACCAGAATCATACCCCATGGCGTTCGCTGCTGACGGGCGCGACGCAGGACGATCTCGACGAACTCTCGCTACGCGCGCGGGACGAACGGTGCCGCCTCGCCTGGCTGAGCGGGATTGCCGCCGGCGCCATGGCGGTGGTCGGGCTCGATCAGCGGCTGCGGCTGTGGCTTGCGAAACTTGAGGCTACATGCGCGAGCCGTCGCAAATCATCGCATCTTCGTCCCCTTGCCCTGCTTGCCGGAGCCGGCCCTGCCCTCACCGTGGCGCGCGCCGCCGAGGCCTTGGGCCTGTCCCGGCAGGCGACCACGCGGCTTGTCGCTGAAGCCTGCGCGGCGAACCTCCTGCGCGACGTCACTCACGGCAATGCGTTCCGGCGTTATGTGATCACCGCCTGAGCCAGCAGAGGCGTGGTGGCAGGTCGTCAGGCGCAAAAACCGCGAAAATTTCCTTCCCGGAAACAGCCCTTACAGCGCGAAAAGGGGTACATCGCGATACAAAGTACATCCGGGCCAGAAAATCGCTGTACGGGGCTCTGAGGGCAAATTTCGTGACCAGAGTCGGCGTTGGCCATCGCAGAGGCGCTTTTAGCGGCTTACGCGCCCCAAACCCGAGGGCAGATCGCAGCCGCGCTGATCAAGACCAGTGCTGATCCAGAATCTGCCTGATCGCGGCCTCTGCTTCTTCCCGTGTCGCCCCACCCTTGTGAAGCAAGGTCAGGCGAAGGCCTTTGCGGTCCGCGCCCTCGATACGCAGGATCGGCTTGCCGGACTCGCCGGTCACCGTTTCCGCGCCGGACGTCTTGCGTGGGGCCACCTTCCTCGGCGGCGTGGCCGCTGCCGTCAGCGCGCGGATGATCTCCAGCACGGGCATCGGCTGCCCCGCCACCAACTGCGCTTGCGCCAGCGAGGCTGCTTCCTGAAAGATCAGCGCCCGCGTGTCCTCGGCTTTCAGAAACGGCTTGAGCGCGATCACATTGCGAATGGTCAGCGCCTGCGGCTCGCGAAAGGCCACCATCACTTCGGCGGGCAGACGGGCCAGATCGAGGTAGCGCGTCAGCCAGCTTTCGCTGACCTTGATACGCTCGGCCATGGTCTTCTGGCGGCCATCGTAATAGGCATGCAGCGCGCGCAGATAATCACGGGCGCGTTCGAAATCGCTGAGGTCATCGCGCGCGCGGTTTTCGATATCGGCGATGCGGAAGGCTTCCTCATCGCCCATCTCGCGCACATCGACGAGGAATTTGAAATCAGGATAGTTGTGCGCCCGCAGCCAGCTGACCGACCAGTGGCGACGCGCACCGCAGATCACCTCGAAGTCGAATTGGGGATCGCCCGAAACGCGGCGCACGATAGCGGGGATTTCCTGACGGCCCTGCGCCTTGATGCTCTCGATCAGATCCTCGCAGCGCTGATGGTCGAGCAGCGCATAATCGCGGTTGTGCCCTTCCCACATGCGGCAGCGCGCCGGATCGACCAGCTCATGCGTGCGCGTCACCACCGCGCCCGAAGCCAGCTCGGCAATGCGGTTGCTGCGCCCGGTCAGCACATTAGACGCCATGCCGCTGCGACGGGGTGCGGCATCAGCATTCAGGTCGATGCCTGCGGTCAGATCGGCGGCAAATCCACTGTTCTTCCGGCTCATCTCAAGCCCCTGTTTTTGCAAATTGCACGCGTGCAATTGTCAGCCATCACGCCAGCGCTTCCTGACGCAACCGGGCGCGATGGCTCGGCCACATCGAGCGGATGTCCACCTCGATCTCCTGGTTCACGCCTTCGAGATAGGCGAGGCACCGGTTGCGCACCGCAGAGCTGGTGGCCGGGCCGTCCAGCTCATAGACGGTCATCAGCCGTGCGGTGGCATTGTCGATCTCGGCGGAATCTTTCAGCGGCGTGCGCACCATGGCATGGCCAAAGAGCGTGCGCATCAGATTGAGCAGCTCCTTCTGCATCGACTTGGTCTCATCCACCTTCGATCCCACGAAGCGCAGGAATTGCAGCTCAGGCGCCATATCGAGTTCCGCCAATTGCTCGATGGTTTCATCCAGCATGGCGAGGAAGGCCGCCGTGGAGGAGAAGTCCATCACCGTGGGCGGCACCGGCACGATCAGCGCATTGGCCGCGCGCAGCACTGAAAGCGAGATGGCGCCCAGCGCGGGCGGCGGGTCCATCACGATCACATCGAAGCGATCCGCGATGCTGTCGATCCCCTGCTTGATGCGGTTGAGCAGCCCCCCTCCCCCACGCGCCATGCGCGCAGCCAGCTCATATTCGGACTGGAACAGGCGCAGGTTCGCCGGGATCAGTTCGAGGCCATCGAAATGCGTCTTGCGCAAAGCATAGCCGAGCGAGGAGCGCTCCTCCTCACGCAGGAAGGGGTAGAGCGTATCCTCTTCGCTGAGATCGAGATCCGGGACATAGCCGAAGAGCGTGGTGGCCGAGGCCTGGCTGTCGCAATCGATCAGGGCAACGCGATAGCCCTTGATCGCCAGATATTGCGCCAGATGGACCGAGAGGGTGGACTTGCCCACCCCGCCCTTGAAGTTCTGCACCGCGACCACGCAGCACGGGTCTTCCGGGCTGCGATGGGGTTTGGTGCCAAAGACGGCACGCATGGCGTTGATCTGGGCCAGCGTGTAACGCTCACGCCGGTTGTTCGCGCCGCGCACGGGTTCGGGCAGGCGGCCATCCTTCTCGGCATCGCGAATCGCGGCCGGGGTGCGCCCCACCAGTTCGGCGGCCTTGCCGATGGTGAAGGTGGGCTCACGGCGGTCGCCAGCACGGGCGCTGCGGGCCGAATCGCGCAGCCTTTCCAGCACGGATGAGGTGCGCGCCGCCAGCGTGGCGACCGAAACCAGATCCTGCGTACCTTCTATGCCTAACTCTGCGGACACGATTCTGCCTTTTAAAATTCAGACTATCCTGCGCTGTCTTGCGCTTTTTTGTCAAGATTTGGTCAAATTTCGAAAGGTGAACGTTGGGTGATGCGTGAAAGGCTTGCTGGTGCCAGATGCGGGGGTGAGCAGCAGCGTGTATCTGCGGTGGCGTTGCTCTTTCATAGCTATGCCGAAATTTGGCTGCGAGTGATCTCAGCAGAATGCCCACAGACATGCTCAACGAGGCAGATGCCTATGTTAGAGCCGCCCGTGATCGCCTGCTGGGCCGTCGTGGGATGATTGGCGATCCTTTGAGCTGCCTGACCCCCGGGGCTTTGTGCTTCGTCTCCGGGATATGTTGCTCGGGAACGCTGGTCCGGATCTCGCGCCTGATTGGCCGGGCCCATCGGCGTTAAAAGTCAGCTTGTCGATTTCGGATGCCTGAGCGTCGGCCTCTTCGGTCTGGCTGTGGAAGCAGGCTATCCAGCTGGCGCTGAACCGGCCTTGCGCCTCCATCTCGCCTTTCAACCTGCAATCGAGGCTTACAGTCAAGCTATGGCGTTGGCGCTGCTCTATAACTGTCCGGTGGTTGTCAAAGCAGGATGCCGGCCTGAAGGCGCGATCTGGCCTGATCCGCTTCGCTTTGTGCCTGAAACAGGGGTTTGCGGCATCGGCCCCTTATCCCCTTCATCCATTCCCAAATGAAACCATCAGCGGGGTTAGATGGGTTAAATCTGAAGTTAAAGAAGTTAAGCGCCCCGGCAATGCCCGTGACTCGCGGATTCCTGCGTGAGTCGCTGCAAACCCGGTTCCTGATGTGTCGAAAGAGTGTTCCTGAAGGATCGAAGCCCTGTTCCCGAAAGATCGAACGCCCGTTCCCAAAGGATCGAAGGTCACGTTTTGCCCGTTCCCGGAGTGTCGAAGCACCCGATTGAAGGGCGATGAAACGGCGCGAGTTGAATCAGTTTGCATCGCATCGTCACGAACAAGCTTCAAACTTTCGGAGAGCGGGTGGAGAAGGCTGAACGGGGCCTAACAAATTTCCGGGCCGGTGCGGGATTTTTCACAAGGCCCCCAATCCGGCCCGACACTTCGGGAACGCCCTCCCCGCCAGAGGGCGCTCCGCTCAGCGCAGCTGATGCTTGTGCTTCTCGTGATACTGCTTCACCCAACCGATGAAGGCCTTCTGCCAGTTGACGGGCGACCGCGTTGCATCGGCGGCGATGTAGCTCTCGAACTCGGCGTGCAGCGTATAGAGGTCCCAGCCCGGGCAGGTCCGGCGCAGGTAATCCATGGTCTCATCGGTCATGAAGCCGCGCGTGGCTGCATCCGAGAGGCCCGCGACCGCCTGACGCACCAGCGCCTTGGCATCGATCAGCGGCTCGGCAGGCTCTTCCTTCTTGCGGCGCGGCGCCTTGGCCTCGGACGCGACGGCGGCGGGCTGCTCTGCCCCGCCCTGCTCCACGATCTGTTCGATGACCTGTTGGCTGGAACCCGGATCGATATCCTTCATCCGGTCCGCGCCATCCTTGCCATCGACACGGCGCATGCGCAGCATCGGCTCACCCTCGCGGCTCGTTTCGACCGACAGCGCATAGCCGGGCAGATCGTTCTTCTCGGCCAGCTTGAGCATCTCGAACTTGAAGCGGCGATACTGCCCCTCCGCGCCAGACTTCTCGTAAAGCACCGGCATGGAGATGGCGAAGCCCGCATCCCCTGCCCCGCCCGCATGCTTGCGCGCCACCTTGTAGAGCCAGCGCTCACGCCCGCCGGTGATGGCGAAATAGGCGCGGTCGATCGACAGCACCCCGCCCTTCATCATCACCCCTTCCCAGAACCAGTTCGACAGCTCGATGGTCATGCCGCGCGAACGCTCGGTCCTTTCATCGACCAGCTGCGTCCAGCCATCCAGCCAGCTGAAGGTCGCCTCGCGGCGGTTCTCGGCGCGGATGTTGGTCTTGATGGTGGTGGCCACAAGCCTGTCCAGCGCCTGGCCCAGCAGCTCATAGGCGCGGCCCGTGGTGGGGCGGCCGATGGCACGCAGCAGGTCATAGGGCATGATGTTGAGCTTGCGCGGCACATCATTGGCGCCGCGCCGCGCCATATCGGCCAGCACGCTGGCGCAATAGATCAGAATGTCCGCGTCCCAGATCGTGGCCATGCCATAGTCGGCATTGGCCGAGACATGGACCCACAGCTTGCCATCGGGGCTGGTGTAATCGATCGGGTTGGAGCGCTTCGACTTGGCCAGGCTGAAGAAGGGGCGCTCCATCATCTCGCGCTGGTCGCGCAGCGCCAGGTCGGCGATATAGGGCAGGAACAGGTCGAACTGGTCTGTCGTCGGCGGTTTGCTGGCGCGAGTCACGGGCGGTCCTTGGCGAAGTCTGAGCGGGTTGAGCGCTTTGCCTTTGGTTTGTTTCCCCGGGGAAACCAGCCGTAGGTCCGTTCAACGTGGTTGGGCAAGCCGCAGGCGAGTTCAACGCAGTTAAACATGGGGCAGTCGCGCTCAGCCCGCTCAAGCGTGCCTCGGGCGCGGGGCTTTATGCCTGTCACGCCTTTGGCTGAATTCTATGCCGCCAGATCAGCCGAATGCGAATCTGGCAGCCTTCAAACGCCGCCAGCGAATCCGGCGACGTCAACCATGATGCCGCGAAAACCGTTTTGGAGAAACCCGCTGGGCCGATGTTTCCCCGGGGAAACGAGCAGGAAGGCAGATCAGCGCAGTTAAATGAGCCGCAGGCGAGTTCAGCGCAGTAAAGGAGCCACCTGTCAGATCTGCTCAGTTGAGCTTGGACATGGCGATTCAGCGCGGTCAGCTTTCTTCGACTGTCTCACAAGGGCTGGGAGGATGGATGAAGGGGGAAGGAAGGAAGAGAAGATGCGAGGGTCATAACCCTCGCGCTCCCTTGAATGTCTGCCTTGTGCCTCGGGTTCGGCCGCAGAGCTGATGTCGCAGCGTTGAAGCCGAGAAAACTGCCTGCGGCGCCTTGGGTATTGCTGGTGAGGAGAGGGGGCGTGCAGCGGCCTTTACGGGTGCGGGCGGAATATGTTTCCCCGGGGAAACACACCGGACGTGGAGCACGCACAGGGCACGCAAGCGAAGCCAAATCTTCCCGCAGCGATATGGAATAAAGGGGAGGGTGCTCTGGCGAATAGCACGAGGGACAAGGTGCAGCGTTCAAGCGCAGAGCCATCCAAACCAACGGATAAATCTGGCGAGAATCTGCAAGCATGGCGTGGTGCCCATTCTGCCATGCCTTTGCGAAAATACGCTTTGGGCAAAACAAAGGACGGTGTTTCCCCGGGGAAACACCGTCCTGATGACCTTCAGCATTGTTTAGACCGCAAGCCCCAAAACAGAGCTTGGGGGCAGTTCCGCCGTTAAGGCCGCACGCCCTTGCCCTGCTCTTCCAGCGCGACCAGCGCCTCACGAAAAGCATCGACCAGCTCTTCGATGCGCGCGCCCGATCCGGCATGCACGCGCACTGTCGCGCCCTGCCGATTGGCCGAGACCACCGACAGGCCCGTCCGCCCATGATCCGAGATCCAGCTGAACATCGATGCTGCCGGCGCCTCATCCGCACGTGGCGCCGCCAGCAGCCGCGCCAGCACCTCAGCGGCGGGCAGGGCAGGGGAGCCCGTCTTCGCCCGGCTTGCCTGCTCGGTCGCCAGGGCTTTGGCGGCGCGAAGGATCGCCGGAGCGGCCAGCTTATCATCCATTGCCTGCGCCAGCGGATAGGCCGGCTTCAACTGCACCTCGGCGGGCGAGGCGAAGGCCGCCACCACCGCATCGGGCAGGCTCGCCACCTTGAGCATCTTCGAGAGCCAGCCCTTGGAGAGCTTCAGCCGCTCAGCCATGCGGCTCTGGTGATTGCCGTAATGCGATTTGAGCGCGGCGGCATAATTGCGCGCCCGCTCCAGATCGGAGACATCCTTGCGCGCCCGGTTCTCCAGATCGGCAAGGCGGAAGGCCGCTTCGTCATCAAGCTGCGCCACCTGCGCAACGAACATCATCTCCGGATAGGAGTGCGCCCGCAGCCAGCTGATCGACCAATGGCGCCGCGTGCCCGCGATCACCTCATAATCGTAATCCGGATCGCCCTCGATGCGCCGCACCACGGCGGGCACCTTCTGGCCGCCCTCGGCGACGATGGAATCGATCAGCTCCTGGCACGAGGCTTCGGAGAGATGCTCATAGGATCGCGCATTGCCAGCCCACACCCGCACCTTGGCCGGATCGAGCAGCAATTGCGTGACCTGCCGCACCTCGCCGCTGGCCACCCGGGCCAGAGCGCTTTCCCGCCCCAGCAGCGTGGTGCCGCGCGCGCGCTGCATGCGCGGATCGGGGGCAGGGGCGGGCGCCGGAGCTTGCGGCGCGACAGCTGCCGACACTTCGGGAACGCTCTCTTCCTCGACATCGTCGGCCAAAAGGGCGGCAAGATAATCGGATTGTTTGCGCGCCATATCAGCTCCGATTCACAAAAGAGGTTGAGAACATATCGAAAACGCCTGCCTGTAGGCAAGCAGGTCCGAAATCGTCGGGCCCCGAAGCGTCAGACCGCGGCATGAAGCACATCCTCCTCACGCGCGGGGGCCACGCGGCCCCAGCCCTGACGGATCAGCTGCTCGATCTGGGCCAGCGACTCATCGAGGTTCGCCTTGCAGCGCTTGTGGGTCTTGGCGGTGCCGATCGGCTTCTCCAGCTCATAGACGGTCATCATGCGCAAAGCCGCGTGGCTGATCTCGGCGCTTTCCAGAATGGGCACCGGCAGCAGAGCGGGCCCAAAAGCCTGCTCCATGATCGAGCGGACCATCGCATGGCTGGGATCATTGCCGTCAAACTTGGAACAGAGCAGGCGGACGAACTGGTAATCCACGGTGATCCCGGCAGACACCAGCTGGCCGATCACCTGATCCATCATCGAGAGGAACTGCACTGTCGAGCAGAAGTCCGGCGTGGTCGCCGCCAGCGGCACCAGCAGCGCATTGGCCGCCTGCATCACCGCCAGCGAGATCGTGCCCAGCGCCGGCGGCGGATCAAGCAGCACCACATCATAGTTGCGCGCCAGATCCAGCAGACCCTGCTTCAGCTTGCGGAAACGCGCGGCCAGCACCGATTGCCCATCGGAACCGGCGGCGGCGAGCTCATACTCCACATCGAAGAGTTCCAGATTCGACGGGATCAGATCGACATTGGGCCAGGACGTCGGCTTCACCGCATAAAGCAGATCGGTCTGGGTCGGATCGATCGAGAGATAGGGGTACAGCGTCTCTTCCCGCGTGATGTTGAAATGCGGGTTGAAGCCGAACAGCGTGGTGGTTGTGGCCTGGCTGTCGCAATCGACGACCAGCACGCGATAGCCCTGCACCGCGAAATAATGCGCCAGATGGGTGGTGACGGTGGACTTGCCCACGCCGCCCTTGAAGTTCTGCACCGCGATCATCGCGGGCACGTCCAGCGGTGCGCGCGCGGGCGAGGCGCCCAGCACATCGCGCATCTTGAGCATATCTTCCACCGAATAGCCGATTCGGCGGCCATTCTCACCCGCCGGGGCAGGGGGCAGGCGGCCATCGTCTTCGGCCATGCGGATGCGGTTGGTGGAGCAACCCAGCAGCTGCGCCGCCTCGGCAATGCCGAAACGGACGTTGAGCGCCTTGCGACTATCGGGCAGAAAAGCCTTGCGGCGCAGGCGTTCGATCATCTTTTCACCGGCGGCAGCCAGATCGCCGATCTGATCGACAACGGGATGCAGCGCAGAAGGGTAAGCCGCTCCCGGCTTCATCGCAGAGGACTCATCGATCATTGAATGCACTTCCCGAAGCTGTTTAGGGATTGAACGTTTACAGCCGTCATTTCGCAGAAATGAATTCAATTGGCAATGATCGATTGTAGAGCAACGGATGTGTTGTCTGACGACAAGTCAGGGCCGCCGTGCTTTTCGCTCTTCAGCGGTTCCTATGCTTGGTCATGCGGCGCGCGATCTCCGCATAAGCACGCCGCCGAAGATCGAAAGCGCCGCCCCCAGCCCGATCAGCAGCATCGAGAGGGCATAGCTGCCGACCTCGCTGTTGTTGGCCGCACTGATCGACCGCGCCGCGTCCTGGGCATCGGTGGCGGTGACGGTGGTGGCGAAGGCTTTCTCGCCGCATTGCGCGATCATGGCCGTATCCGCGCCGCGTGCTTTCATGACAGTCTGGCATTGCTGAGTCAGCGCGGGTTCCGCCGCAGGAGCGCCCGCGCTAAGCTGCATCCAGACCCCGGCGGCCAGACTCAGCAGGCCCGCCACAAGCATGATCATGGGTGTTTTCATGGGGATGGTCGAACCTTCTCAGGAGCAAAAGGGAGCAGGCGGCGTTGTGTTCTCAAATTCGCGCCAAACCGGGGAGGGATGTGTGGCGAAACGCATGAGTCGGCATTTGGTGGCCGTGGCAGTTCTGACCCTGCTGGCCCGCCCGGCTCAGGCGGCAGACAGGACCGCCGCTGCCTTGCAGCATTGCCTCGCCCTGGCCGAGCATGCCTCGACCGGCGGCCAGACCGCCTGCGAAGCCACCGCGCAGCATGATTACGATGGGCGGATCAAGGCCGCCTACACGCTGCTGATGCGGACGCTGCCCACAGAGGCGCGGGTCAGGCTGCAGCAGGCCCAGCGCAGCTGGCTGGCGTTTCGTACCGCCGAAGCAGCCTCGCGCGATGCCCTTTATGCCACGCGGCGCGGCACGCTCTATGTGCCGATGCAGGCTTCCTCGGCCACGCAGGTGATCCGCGACCGGGCCCTGCAGCTGGAAGCCGGTGCCCGCGTTCTAGCCATCGAGCCCTGAATGCGTCAGGGCGCGGCGGCGCTCACCCGCCAGACAGTGTTGCCGACATCATCGGCCACCAGCAGCGCCCCGCGTCCATCCATCGCCACGCCGACCGGGCGACCATGCACCGTGCCGTCCCCGGCGAGGAAGCCGGTCAGCACATCCACCGGCTTGCCGCTGGGGCGCCCGTTGGCGAAGGGGATGAAAACCACGCGGTAGCCGTTGAAGGGATCGCGGTCCCAACTGCCATGCTCGCCCACGAAGGCGCCATTGCGCAATGGCTGGGGCAGAGCGCCGCCATTGTTGGCAAACACCATCCCCAGGGGCGCGACATGCGAGCCCAGCGCATAATCGGGCACGATGGCGCGGGCCACCAGATCGGGGCGCCGGGGCCGCACGCGCGGGTCCACATGGTTGCCGTAATAGCTGTAGGGCCAGCCATAGAAGCCGCCCGGCCGCACCGAGGTGAGATAGTCAGGCACCAGATCGGGGCCAAGTTCGTCACGTTCATTCACCACGGTCCAGAGGGCGTGGCTTTGCGGTTCGAAATTCAACCCGTTGGGATTGCGCAGGCCCTGCGCGAACAGCCGCCACATGCCGGTGGCGCGGTCCACCTCCCAGATGGCGGCGCGGTCCATTTCCGCGCCGATACCGTTCTCGGTGATGTTGCTGTTCGATCCGACGCCGACATAGAGTTTGCTGCCATCCGGGCTGGCGACAAGGCTCTTGGTCCAGTGGTGATCGATCGGGCCGCCGGGCAGATCGACCAGTCTTTGCCCCGGCGCGGTGATCCGCGTGTCGCCCGTTACGTAAGGATAGCGGACGATCGCATCGGTGTTGGCGACATAGAGGTCATTGCCCACCAGCGCCACGCCGAAGGGCGAGTTCAGATTGTCCAGAAAGACGCTGCGCACTTCGGGCTTGCCGTCACCATCGGCGTCGCGCAGCAGGGTGATGCGGTTGGCGCTTTTCGCCTTGGCCCCCGCCGAGCCCTGCACCCAGCCCATGATGATTTCCTTGGGCCGGAAGACGGGGGCTGGTGGACCGTTGCTTTCCACCACCAGCACATCGCCATTGGGCAGCGTGTAGATCGAGCGCGGATGCTCGAAGCCGCTGGCCAGAGCGGCCACGCGCAAGCCTGCGCCGGGCGTGGGCATGGTGTTGCCCCATGGCGTGACCTTGCCCACCTTCATCGGCGGCATCAGATATTGCTGCTGATCCGGCAATTGCGGGTTGGGGCCGGTCTGCGCGCCGGGATCGACAGGCTTCTGCCCGCAGGCCGCCAGCGCCAGCAGCGGGGCAAGGAACAGGGGCGAGAGGCGGTTCATCGCGCCACCTCCCCGTCCAGCTCAACCCAGTGGGCGAGCATCGTCTGGCGCGTGCCGAGCCAGCTTGTCACCAGCACCAGCACGGCCACCACGGCGGAGAGAAAAATGCCCAGCGGCATCACCGATGTATAGGCATCGCGGCTGTGCACAAAGGCGTTGAGCAGCGCCAGCAGCATCACCAGCCCATTGCCCAACCCATGCAGCCACCCCGCACGCGGGCGCCGCACCCGCCGGTTGGCGATAAAGTCGATCAGCCCGGCGATCCCCGCCAGCACGCCCATCACCAGCCCGGCCACGATCAGCCATGCCGAAAAATTGGCCCATTGCATCTGCGTGCTGGCCACATAGGCCCAGTCGGTCAGAAAGGCGCCGGTGAAGCAGGCGATGGGATAGGCCGAAAGGATCACATGCAGCGGGTAGATGGCAGGCAACACGCCCCGGGCCCGGGGAGAGGCATATGGTCGGCTTGGCGGACTATTGCTGGCAGCGCTGGCCATGCTCGCTCTCCTGTCGGGCGTTGGCGGGGGCCGTGAACGGCATCATGGGGTTTACTATCGTTTGCCGGGGCCGATGTTCCGGCGGCGGGGTGCAAGGAACAATTCCGCCCGCATTCCTTTCCTGCTCCTGAGGTTCGGCTCTTGTCGAACCGAACCTCAGGCCTTCTTTCGTGATTGTTCGAGCCGCCGGATGAATCCCGCCCGGCCTGATGTCACGCTGGACCTGCGCAGCTTCGCGGAAAGGATAACGCCTTGACCCGACGATCCCTTTCCCATGCAGCAGCACCATAGCATGGCGGACGACAAGGAGCCGGAGCAGGACGCTCCCGATACGGCTGACAAGCAGGCCCCCAGGGATGAGGACCAGCACGAGACTCCGCTGCTCAAGCGCCCGATGTTCTGGATCGTGGGCGGCGGCGTGGCGACGGTGGTGCTGATCGGCGGCTTTCTGTGGTGGCTCGATGCGCGCCATTACGAGGACACGGACGATGCCTTTGTCGACGCGCATATCGTGCGTCTGGCGGCGCAAACCACGGGGCGGCTGACCGCCGTTTATGCCGCGGACAACCGCCATGTTCACAAGGGCGACCTGCTGGCCACCATCGAGCCGGAAACGCCCGCCGCCACCTTTCAGGAGGCGAAATCCAACGTCGCTCAGGCCGATGCCGCCATCGCGCAGGCGCAAGCGAAAGTGCTGTCCGCCATCGCCGCGCAGCGGCAAGCGCGGGCCGATGCTCTGGGCCCCGCTGCCAATGCGGCCAAGGCTCAGGCCGACTATCATCGCTATCTCGATCTGCAGGCGCGCGACCATATGGCCGTGGCGCCCACGCAGATCGATGCCGCCCGCGCCCAGGCCGAGGCCAGCGCGGCGCAAGCCCTTGCCGCGCGCCGCCAGATCGACAGCGCCGCCGCCAATGTGCTGGCCGCCCGCAAGGAGGTGCAGTCGGCCCAGGCCAACCGGCAGGCCGCGCAGGCCCGGCAAAATCAGGCCAATGTGACGGTCTCCTACACCACGATCCGCGCGCCCATCGACGGGCAGGTGGTGAACCGCTCGGTCAATGTCGGCAGCTATGTGGCGCCGGGCCAGCAATTGCTGGCCATCGTGCCCGACGATCTGTGGGTCACCGCCAATTTCAAGGAAACCCAGCTCGATCATATGCGGCCCGGCCAGCCCGTGCGCATCCGCATCGATGCCTATCCCGGCGTGGATTTCCCCGGCCATGTCGATTCGATCCAGCGCGGCGCGGGGCAGGCCTTTGCCGTGCTGCCGCCGCAGAATGCCACAGGCAATTATGTGAAGGTGGTGCAGCGCGTGCCGGTGCGTATCCTGTTCAACAACCGGCCCGATCCGGCCTATGTCATCGGCCCGGGCATGTCGGTCGTGCCGCGCGTGACCGTGCGCTGATGCCGGCCTCCACCGCCACGCAATGGACCGATGAGCGCTCCGCCGCGGGCAAGCGCAATCCATGGCTGATCGTGGGCATCATCTCCATGGCGACCTTCATGGAGGTGCTGGATACCTCGATCGCCAATGTCTCGCTCACCCATATTGCGGGCAGCCTTTCGGCCAGCACCGATGAATCGACATGGGTGCTCACCAGCTATCTGGTGGCCAATGCGGTGGTGATCCCGCTCTCGGGCTGGCTGTCGGATGTGATCGGGCGCAAGCGCTATTACATGATCTCGGTGGGGCTTTTCGGCATTTCCTCACTGTGCTGCGGTTTCGCGCCCAATCTGGCGATGCTGATCGCGGCGCGGATCTTTCAGGGCATGGGCGGGGGAGGGCTGGCCCCTTCCGAACAATCCATTCTGGCCGATACCTTCCCGCCCGAAAAACGCGGACAGGCCTTTGCCGCCTATGGCATCGTGGTGGTGGTGGGGCCGGTGCTGGGGCCCACGCTGGGCGGCTGGATCACCGACAATTTCAGCTGGCACTGGATCTTCCTGATTAACGTGCCGGTCTCGATCCTCTCGCTGTTCCTCGTGCATTTTATCGTCAGCGAGCCCGAGGTGCTGGAAAAGGAACGGCGCGAGCGCTGGAAGGGCGGCCTTAGCGTCGATTACGTTGGCTTCATTCTGGTGGTGCTGGGCCTCGGCTGCCTTGAGATCACACTGGATCGCGGCGAAACCGACAACTGGTTTGCCAGCACCTTCATCTGCAGCACCGCGATCATCAGCGGCACCTCATTGGTGGGTTTGATCTTCTGGGAGCTGAACCACAAGGAGCCGATCCTCGACCTGCGTCTGCTGGGCAACCGCAACTTCGCCGTCACCACCACCTTTATGCTGACCACCGGCGCGGTGCTGTTCGGCACCACCGCCATCCTGCCGCAGATGCTGCAGCAGGTCTTTGGCTATGACGCCAGCACGGCGGGCATGGCGATGACCACCGGAGGCCTCGCCACGCTGGTCGCCATGGTGATCGTGGGAAGGCTGGCGGGCAAGGTCGATACGCGGCTGCTGTTGATCCCGGCGCTCGCCAGCCAGGCGGCGGCGCTGTGGTATATGACCGGCTGGAACACGCAGATCAGCTTTCACGATGCCTCGATGGGGCGGCTGATCTCGGCGGCGGGGCTGCCTTTCCTGTTTATCCCGATCCAGACGGCGGCCTATGTGGGTCTGAAGCCGGAAAGCACCAATGATGCCTCCTCGATCCTCAATGTGGCGCGCAATCTGGGGGGCAGCTTCGGCATTGCGATCACCCAGGCCGCGCTGATCGAGCGCGGGCAGTTCCATCAGTCGCGCATCGTCGAGACATTGAGCCCGCTGAACCCCAATTATACCGAGGCGCTGTCGCAGGCCGGCCCCGCGCTGGGGCTGAGCGATCCGGATGGCGGCATGGCGGTGATCTACCGGCAGGTGCAGCAGCAGGCCGAGATGCTCTCCTACATCGATGTCTTTCATGGCTTTATGATCTTCGTGCTGCTGGTGCTGCCGCTGGGGCTGCTGATCCGGCAGGGCAAAAGCGCGGGAGGCCACGCATGAAGATGCGGCTCTCCCTGTTTGCATTGCTGGCGCTGGCGGGCTGCACCGTCGGCCCGAATTACAGCGAGCCCAAACCGCCAACGCCCGCTGTCTTTGCGGAGGCTGATGGCCCGCAGACCACGCCCGATCTGCAAGGCTGGTGGCAGGCCTATCATGATCCCGAACTCGAACGGCTGATCGCCATGGGGCTGGCCGACAATCCGGACCTCAAATCCGCCGCCGCCCGCATTCGCGAGGCAAGGGCGCAGGTGAAGGTGGCGCGTTCGGCCTATTTCCCGCAGGTCAACGCCAGCGCGGGCAGCAATTATGAGCGCTTCAGCAAGAACGCCGGATTGTCCTCACTGGCCAGCCTGCTGGGCGGGGGGAGTGGCGGCTCCAGCAGCGGCGGCGGTTCCTCCGGCACGCCCGGCGGCATCGCTTTGCCCGGCGATTCCATCACCGTCTATTCGGCCGGCTTTGACGCCAGTTGGGAACTGGACCTCTTCGGCGGCACGCGCCGCAGCGTGGAGGGCGCCCGCGCCCGCGCCGAAGCCGCCGTGTGGAACGCGCGCGATGCGCAACTTTCGCTGATCGCCGAAATCGTCGACAGCTATCTGCAACTGCGCACCCTGCAGGCCCGCGAGCAGGTCGCGCGCGAGGAGGTGGAGCGGCAGGAAAAACGCCTCGCCATCCTCGACCATACCGCGCAATCGGGCCTGACGCCTCAGGGCGACTTTATCCGCCAGCGCGCGCAACTGGCGCAGGCGCAGGCCGCCGTCGCCCCCATCGTCGCGGAGGGCAAGGCGCAGATGCATGGGCTCGGTACGCTGGTGGGCCGCACGCCCGATATGCTGATCGCCGAGCTTGCCACTGTGCCGCCGCCGCTGCCCGCGCCGCCTGTCGTTCCTGCCGGGCTGCCCTCCGATCTGCTGCGCCGCCGCCCCGATGTGCGGATGGCCGAAAGGCAGTTGGCGGCCGCCACAGCCGATGTCGGCGTCGCCGTGGCCGATCTCTATCCGCGCTTCACGCTGACGGGGGCATCGCAACTGATCTCCACTGCGCTGGGCAACCTCTTCACCGGAGACAGTCTGCAGCTGACGGGCGCGGCGCAGGCCATGTTCCCCATCCTCGACTGGGGCAAGCGCAAGGGGCAGGTCGCCCAGCGCAAGGCTCAGGCGGATGAGGCCTATTACACCTATCAGAAGACCGTGCTCACCGCCCTGCGCGATGTGGAAGACGCGCTGATCCGCATCCGCAGCGAGCAGGACCGCAACCGCGCCCTGCAAGGCGGCCTTGCCGATGCCAGTCGCGCGACTCAGGTGGTGGAGGCGCGCTATGCCTCGGGGCTGGTCGATTATGGCGCGGTGCTCGATGCACGGGCCTCGGACATCACCGCCCATGACGCCCTGATCCAGAGCGATGGCGCCCTGCGCCGCGACACGCTGGCCCTGACCAAGGCGCTGGGCGGCGGCTGGGAAGGCCTGCCTTTGCCTGAGGCCGCGCCGCGTCTGTAAACGCAGTCAGGCGTTCCGGTCCGCCATCACGCAGCCGTGACCAGCATGCCGTCCTGCACGGCAACAGGCCATGCGCTCAGGGACTGGCCGGCGCAGGGCCCGCCCATGCACAGCCCATCCGTGATCCGGAACAAGGCGCCATGCCACTGGCAGGCGATCATCGTGCCATCGGGCGTCAGATAATCGTCCAGCACCTGAGTCAGCGGCAGCCCGGCATGCGGGCAGCGGTCGACATAGCCGAAGGCCTCGCCGCCCTGCCGCACGATAAAGCCGTGAAACCGGCCCGCCCTCAGCTGGATCACCACATTGCGGGCTTTCCCGTCCTCAATGGTGTCAAGCGCACCGAGGCTGATCCCCGCCGGTGTCGCGAAAAGACGTGTTTCCTCGCTCACGGGCGCACCGCATCGGGCTGATTGTCGGGATGGGCATCGGCAAAGGGCTGGAGCGCGCGCGCCGCTTCGGCGGCAGCCACAAGCCGGGGCCAGGCGCTGCAATCGACCCCGAACCGCTCGGCGGAATAGAGTTGGGGCACCAGATAGCAATCGGCCAGCGTGGGGCGATCGCCATAGGCGAAGCCTTTGCCATGCTGCGCGATCATCGCCTCCACGGCGGTGAAACCCTCGCCGATCCAGCGGGCGATCCAGCGCTGCTCCTGATCGGGTGTGGCCGTGAAATCGGTGCGCAACGCCTCCAGCACGCGCAGATTGTTGAGCGGATGGATATCGCAGCCGATCGCCGCGGCCATGGCGCGCACATGGGCGCGGCCTTCCGGATCGGCGGGCAGCAGCGGGGGCTGGGGATGGCACTCCTCAAGCCATTCGAGGATGGCCGGGCTCTGGGTCAGCACGGCGTCCTCCAGCCTGAGGGCGGGCACCAGCCTTTGGGGATTGAGCTGCTCGAAAGCGGCATGCCTCTGTTCGCCCGCGCGCAGATTCACCGGCAGCTGGGTGTACGCCACCCCCTTGATGTTGAGCGCGATCCTGGTGCGATAGGATGTGCCCGAACGCCAATAGCCATAAAGAGTCAGCATCGATTGTCCTCACGCAGGATGGGTTGGCGGTGCGTCAGTTGCCCTTGGGGCCGAAGCGCGCGACCAGATCATAGGCCGCGCCGATAAACAACTGGCGGACATGGGTGATATGCTCCTCGCCGCGCCAGGTGCGCCGCTCCAGCGCCAGACAGGCGGTGCCTGCTTCCACGCCCAGATGCTCGGCCTCATGCGGTGTGGCGCCGATGGCGGAGATCCGGTTTTCCGCCTCGGTCCAGGGCACATGATGCAGCAGCCAGCTGCCCGGAGGCTCCACCGTGAAATCGGCATCGGCCATATCCGGCGCGGCGGCCAGCGCCACAAGGCGGCGCTCCAGCGCCAGCGGCGTGCCATCGGCCAGATGCAGCCCTTCCAGCGTCAGCACCCTGCCGCTGCCCGCCAGAGCCCGTTCCTCCATGCTGGCAGGCGCCTTGATCTTGCGGGAGAGCAGGCGATAGGCATAGCTCTGGCCCTTGCCGATGATTTCGGCGGCCAGATCGGGAATGTCGAGCACCATCGCATGCACTTTGGGCCGGGCGACGAAGGACCCGGCACGCTTGCGGCGCTCGATCAGCCCGGCGGTGGCCAGAGCGCTCAGCGCCTTGTTCACCGTCATGCGCGAACAGCCGTGGATGTCCATCAGCTCATGCTCGAAAGGCAGGCGGTCACCCGGGCTCAGCGTGCCCGAGATGATCTCGGCCTCGATCCCGGCCCGGATGCGTTCATGCAGCGCGATGTTCATGCCAGCAGCTTGGCCAGCGTGCTGCGGTAGCTTGCGGTGATGGTGTCCCGCTGCACATGGCGGCCATCGGCCACCACCATGCGGCCCCGGCGCCAGACGCAATCGACCGCCTCGCGCCCGGCGGAAAAGATCAGCCCGTCAAGCAGCGCATCGCCCGATCGCGCGGTAAGCGAGGGATGGTCGCCCTTCAGGCTCACGATGTCGGCGCTGAGCCCGACCGCCAGACCGGCCTCCACCCCAAGCGCCTGCCCGCCGCCCCGCAGCGAGGCGTTATAGAGCGCGGCCCCCGTCGAGGCGCCGGCCTCACGGGCCAGCAGATTGCGGCCCTGTCGGCTCAGGCGCTGGCCATATTCCAGCAGGCGCAGCTCCTCGGTCGCATCGATCCTGACGTTGGAATCCGAACCGATCCCATAGTGGCCCCCGGCGGCAAGATAGTCTTCCATCGGGAACAGGCCATCGCCCAGATTGGCTTCGGTGATCGGGCAAAGGCCTGCAATGGCGCCGGTTTGCGCCATGTGGTGCGTCTCGTTCAGAGTCATATGCGTAGCGTGGACCAGACACCAGCGCCGATCAACCGGCATATGGTCAAGCAGCCATGCGACGGGGCGCTGGCCGCTCCAGCTCAGGCAATCCTCCACCTCGCGCTGCTGTTCGGCGATATGGATATGGATCGGCGCTTCGCCCGCCAGCGGCAGCAGATGGCCCAGCTCCTTGGGCGTGACGGCGCGCAGCGAATGCGGGGCGATGCCCACCACCGCATCGCCCAGCGGCGCCACCGCACCGCGTGCCGCCTCATGCAGCACGGCATATTGATCGGGCGAGCAAAGGAAGCGGCGCTGCCCCTCGCCGGGGGCCTGCCCGCCGAAACCGGCATGGGCATAGAACACCGGCAACAAGGTCAGCCCCAGACCGGTGTCCTGAGCGGCGGCGGCCAGCCTTGCGCTCATTTCGGCCGGGTCGGCATAGGCACGGCCATCGGGGGCATGGTGCAGATAATGGAACTCGCCGACGCGGGTAAAACCGGCCTCCAGCATCTCCATATAGGCCAGGGCGGCGATGGCCTGCATCTCATCGGGGCCCATTCTGGCGAGGAAGCGGTACATCACCTCGCGCCAGGTCCAGAAGCTGTCACCGCTGGGGCCGCGCGTTTCGGCCAGACCGGCCATGCCGCGCTGAAAAGCATGGGAATGCAGATTGGGCAGGCCGGGCAGGGCGATGCTGTGGCGCTGCGCTGCCGCCGTGGGGCTGGCACCGCGTTCCAGCCGCGCGATCAGGCCATCCGCGATGTCGATCCGCACATCGCTGGCCCAGCCATCGGGCAGCAGCGCAAGGTCGAAATGGAGGGAGGCGCTGTGCGGCATCGCGTTTTCCTTCTGGACAGTGAAGATATGTCTATACATAATGGCGCGGCAAGGCAACAGCAGTCCAGACCCGCGAAAGGCCCGTTTCATGCAGTGCGATACGCTCTGGACCGATGTCCGACTCGCGACGATGGCAGCCCCCTCGCATGGTAAGGACAAGGACAAGGGCGAGGGCGTGGCCGTGATCGAACGCGGCATGCTGGCGGCGCGCGATGGCATGATCCTTTTTGCGGGGCCGCAGGATGATGCCCCGGCCTTTGCGCCAGGCCGCCAGATCAAGGGCGAGGGGCGGCTGATCACCCCCGGCCTGATCGATTGCCACACCCATCTGGTCCATGGCGGCAGCCGGGCGGGCGAATGGCAGGCGCGTCTGGCCGGTGCCAGCTATGAGGAGATCGCCCGCGCCGGCGGCGGCATCGTCTCCACCATGAATGCCACGCGGCAGGCCAGCGAGGATGAGCTGGTCGCCTCGGCCCTGACCCGCCTCGATGCCCTGATCGCCGAGGGCGTGACGAGCATCGAGATCAAATCGGGCTACGGCCTTTCGCTGGAGGCGGAACGGCGGATGCTGCGCGCCGCGCGGCAACTGGCGCGGCAGCGCAGGATCACGGTTCGCACCACCTTTCTGGGCGCCCATGCCCTGCCACCCGAATTCTCCGGCCATGCCGATGGCTATATCGATCTGGTCGCCGATGTGATGATCCCCGCACTGGCCGAGGAAGGGCTGATCGATGCGGTGGATGCCTTTTGCGAGGGCATCGGCTTCACCCTTGCCCAGACCGAGCGCGTCTTCACCGCCGCCAAGCGCCATGGCCTGCCCGTAAAACTCCATGCCGAGCAGCTTTCCAACCTGCATGGCGCGCAGATGGCTGCCGGTTATGGCGCGCTGTCCGCCGATCATCTCGAACATCTCGATGCGGCGGGCGTCGCGGCCATGGCGGCCAGCGGCACCGTCGCCACGCTGCTGCCCGGCGCTTTCTATTTTACGCGCGAAACCGTGCTGCCGCCTGTCGATCTGCTGCGCGCCGCCGGTGTGCCCATCGCGCTGGCGACGGACTGCAATCCCGGCACCTCGCCGCTCACCTCGCTGCTGCTGACCATGAACATGGGCGCCACGCTGTTTCGCCTGACCGTGGAGGAATGCCTCGCGGGTGTCACCATCAACGCGGCGCGCGCGCTGGGGCTGGCCGGAGAGACCGGCTCGCTGGAGCCCGGCAAGCGCTGCGACCTTGCCATCTGGGATGTCGAACATCCCGCCGAACTTGTCTATCGCATGGGGTTCAACCCGCTCCATGCCCGTATCTGGAGTGGATCATGAACGAGATCGTCCTCACCCCCGGCGATGTGCCGCTGGCGGACTGGCGTGCCATCTATCGCGGCGCGCCCGCGCGGCTCGATCCGGCCAGCGCCCCGGCGATTGCGGCCAGCGCGGCGGCCATTGCGCGCATTCTGGCCAAGGGCGTGCCCGTCTATGGCATCAACACCGGCTTCGGCAAGCTGGCCAGCGTGAAGATCGCCGATGACGAGCTGGCCACGCTTCAGCGCAACATCGTGCTCAGCCATGCGGCGGGCACGGGCGCGCCCAGCCCGGTGCCGGTGGTGCGGCTGATGATGGCGCTGAAACTGGCCAGTCTGGGGCAGGGCGCCAGCGGCGTTCGGCCCGAGACGGTGGCGCTGCTCGATGCCATGCTGGCGCGCGGGTTGACGCCCGTGGTGCCTTCGCAGGGTTCGGTGGGGGCCAGCGGCGATCTGGCGCCGCTCTCGCATATGACCGCGACGATGATCGGCGTGGGCGAGATCGAGATTGAAGGCGTGGTGCTGCCCGCCGTGGAGGCTCTGGCCAAGGCCGGTCTGGCGCCTGTCGAGCTGGGGCCCAAGGAAGGTCTGGCGCTGCTCAACGGCACGCAATTCTCCACCGCCAATGCGCTGGCCGGGCTCTTCGAGGCCGAGGTGCTGTTCCAGTCGGCGCTGGTCACCGGCGCGCTCTCGACCGAGGCGGCCAAGGGCACCGATGCGCCCTTCGATCCGCGCATCCATCGGCTGCGCCGCCATCCCGGGCAGGTCGCGGTGGGTGAGGCGCTGCGCAGCCTGATGGCGGGCTCGGCCATCCGCGCCTCGCATCGCGAGGATGATCCGCGCGTGCAGGACCCCTATTGCCTGCGTTGCCAGCCTCAGGTGATGGGCGCCGCGCTCGATGTGCTGCGTCAGGCGGCCACCACGCTGACCACCGAGGCCAATGGCGTCTCCGACAACCCGCTGATCTTCCCCGAGACCGACGAGGCGCTCTCCGGCGGCAATTTCCATGCCGAGCCGGTGGCCTTCGCCGCAGATATGATCGCCATGGCCATCTGCGAGATCGGCTCCATCGCCGAGCGCCGCGTGGCGATGCTGGTCGATCCGGCGCTGTCGGGCCTGCCCGCTTTCCTCACGCCGCGCCCCGGTCTCAACTCGGGCTTCATGATCCCGCAGGTCACCGCCGCCGCGCTGGTGAGCGAGAACAAGCAGCGCGCCTATCCGGCCAGCGTCGATTCCATCCCCACCAGCGCCAATCAGGAGGACCATGTCTCCATGGCCGCTCATGGCGCGCGCCGCCTGATGGAGATGGCCGCCAATGCCACCGCCGTGCTGGGCATCGAGCTGCTGGCCGCCTGTCAGGGGGTGGACTTTCACGCCCCGCTGACCTCCAGCACCGCGCTGGAGGCCGTGCGCGCCGCCACCCGCCATGAGATCCCCGCGCTGGAGGATGACCGCCATTTCTATCCCGATATGGAAGCGGCCAATCGCCTGATCCGCTCGGGCGCGATTGTGGCGGCGGCGGCGCTGCCTCTGCCGGGCATCTCAACGCCGGACCTTTCAATGGACGCAGGTGCATGACCGACTGGCTGGAGATCCATCGCGGGGAGGCGCCGCTGGTGGTGGCCTTCCCGCACACCGGCACGCAGATTCCGCCCGAACTGGAGGCGCGCTTTGCCTCGCCATGGCTGGCGCGCAAGGATGCGGATTGGTGGATCGACCAGCTTTACGCCTTCGCGCGTGATCTGGGTGCCACCACGGTGCGCACCCGCCTGTCGCGCAGCGTGATCGACTGCAACCGCGATCCTTCGGGTGCCTCGCTCTATCCGGGCCAGGCGACCACGGGCCTGTGCCCCACCGAAAGCTTCGATGGCGAGCCGCTCTATCGCGGCGAAGGCCCGGATCAGGCCGAGATCGAACAGCGGCGGATCGCCTGGTTCGATCCCTATCACGCCGCCATCACTGCCGAACTGGCCCGGCTGCGCGCAATCCACCCGCATGTCGTACTCTATGACGCGCATTCGATCCGCAGCCATATCCCCCGCTTGTTCGAGGGCGAGCTGCCGCAGTTCAACATCGGCACCAATGGCGGCGCGACCTGTGATCCCGCGCTGGCGCAAGCCGTGCAGAGTGCCTGCGCCGCCAGCGGGCTCACCCATGTGCTGGATGGCCGCTTCCGGGGCGGCTGGACCACGCGCCACTATGGAGAGCCCCAAAACGGCATCCACGCCATCCAGATGGAGCTGGCGGTCCGTGGCTATATGGCCGAGCCCGCAGACCCCACCCCCGACAGCTGGCCGACAGAACTGGACGCCCAGCCCGCCATTCTTCCCATCCTGCGGCAGGTGATCACCGCCTGCCTCGCCTTCGCGAAAGGGCATGTATGAACCGTCTCGACAACAGCCGCATCATCAAGGCCCCCACCGGCACCGAGCTGTCCGCCAAAAGCTGGCTGACCGAGGCGCCCTTGCGCATGCTGATGAACAACCTCCACCCCGATGTCGCCGAGAACCCTGAGGAGCTGGTGGTCTATGGCGGCATCGGCCGCGCCGCGCGCAATTGGGAGAGCTTCGACCGTATCGTCGAAACGCTGCGCGTTCTGGAGGATGACCAGACCCTGCTGGTGCAGTCGGGCAAGCCGGTGGGTGTGTTCCGCACCCATAAGGATGCGCCGCGCGTGCTGATCGCCAACTCCAATCTGGTGCCCAAATGGGCCAATTGGGAGCATTTCAACGAGCTCGATAAGAAGGGTCTGGCGATGTACGGCCAGATGACGGCGGGCTCGTGGATCTACATCGGCACGCAAGGCATCGTGCAGGGCACCTATGAGACCTTCGTGGAAATGGGCCGCCAGCATTATGACGGCGATCTCTCGGGCAAGTGGCTGCTGACGGCGGGGCTTGGCGGCATGGGCGGGGCTCAGCCGCTGGCCGCCGTGATGGCGGGGGCGAGCTGCCTTGCCATTGAGTGCCAGCGCAGCCGGATCGAAATGCGCCTGCGCACCGGCTATCTCGACCGCATGGCCGAAACGCTCGACGAGGCCATGGCGATCATCGAGGAAGCCAGAGCCAGCAAGCAGCCGGTCTCGGTCGGTCTGCTGGGCAATGCGGCGGAGGTTCTGCCCCAGATGCTGGAACGCGGCATCCTGCCCGATCTGCTGACCGACCAGACCAGCGCGCACGATCCCATTAACGGCTATCTGCCCGCAGGCTGGACCGTCGCCGAATGGCTCGACAAGCGCGAGCGCGATCCTGCCGCCGTGGCCAAGGCCGCCAAGGCCAGCATGGCCACCCATGTGCGCGCCATGCTGGAATTCCAGAAGCGCGGCGTGCCCACCACCGACTATGGCAACAACATCCGTCAGGTCGCCTTCGATGAGGGTGTGGAGGATGCCTTCGCCTTCCCCGGCTTTGTGCCCGCCTATATCCGCCCGCTGTTCTGCCGGGGCATCGGGCCCTTCCGCTGGGCCGCGCTTTCGGGCGATCCCGAGGACATCTACAAGACCGACCAGAAGGTGAAGGAGCTGCTGCCCGACAACAAGCATCTCCACCGCTGGCTGGATATGGCGCGCGAGAAGATCCATTTTCAGGGCCTGCCTGCGCGCATCTGCTGGGTCGGTCTGGGTGACCGGCACCGGCTGGGTCTGGCCTTCAACGAAATGGTGGCCAGCGGCGAGCTGAAAGCCCCGGTGGTGATCGGGCGCGACCATCTCGACAGCGGCTCGGTCGCCAGCCCCAACCGTGAGACCGAGGCGATGCGCGATGGCTCCGATGCCGTCAGCGACTGGCCGCTGCTCAATGCCTTGCTCAACACGGCCTCGGGCGCGACATGGGTCTCGCTGCATCATGGCGGCGGCGTGGGCATGGGCTATTCGCAGCATTCGGGCATGGTGATCGTGGCCGATGGCACGCCGGAGGCCGCCGCAAGGCTGGAGCGCGTGCTGTGGAATGACCCGGCCACCGGCGTGATGCGCCATGCCGATGCGGGCTATGACATCGCGCTGGATTGCGCGCGTGAGAAAGGGCTCAACCTGCCCGGCATTCTGGGATGAGCGGTTTCACCCTCCTGAGGGCGGCGGATCGTTGCCCTCAGCCCTGGAAGAATGGCGGGGGGATCACCAGCGACGTGCTGGTCCATCCCCCCGGCGCCGACATGGAAAGCTTCGACTGGCGGATCAGCCTTGCCGAAGTCGGGCAGCAGGGGCCTTTCTCGGCCTTTCCCGGTGTCGATCGCATTCTGACGGTGATCGAGGGCACGCTTGAGCTGGAGATCGATGGCGCGCGCTGCCGGATCGATCATGGTTCGCCGCCACATCCCTTTTCGGGCGATGCATCCGCCTATGGCTGGCCGGGGGATGGTCTGGTGCGCGATGTGAATGTCATGGTGCGCCGCGCAGCCGGCCGGGCGGCGGTGGCGCGTGAGGCCGTTGCGGCGCGCGCTGTGCTGGATGTGGCGCCGCAGACGGTGCTGGTGGTGATGGCCCTTGATGCCTTGTCGGCCAGCGTGGCCGGGGAGGATCTTGCCCTTCAGCCGCTCGATGCGCTGTTGATGCCCGAGCCCGGCACCTTGCATCTGCAGGCACCGGGCACCGCGCGCTTTTTATCGGTGCGGTTGATGGCTGCGGAAACCGGCAAGGCGAGCTGAAGCCCGCCGATCAGATCAGCCGATCGATCACCCCGGCCAGTTCCACATCGCGGGTGGAGACGCCATCGGCATCATGGGTGGTCAGCCAGATATCGAGCTTGTTGTAGACATTGGCCCATTCGGGATGATGGTCGCGCTTTTCGGCTTCGACGCCGATCCGCACCATCAGCCCGAGAGCCTGCCCGAAATCACGCAGCACGATGCGGCGGTGGATGGCCTTGCGGGGCTCATCATAGGTCCAGTCGGGCAGGCTTGCGAGGGCCTGTTGCAGGGCTTCCTGAGTCAGCGGTGCGATCATCGGGCTCAATCCTTGCTGGCGTTGGTCACGGGGATGCCGGCGCCGTTGATCGCGCGCGATTGCGGTCCGGCCAGAAACTGCACCACCGCGGCGATGGCGTCCGGGCTGGTCCAGTCGGCGGGATCGGCATCGGGCATGTCGCGGCGGTTCTGCGGCGTATCGATGATGCGGGGCAGGACGATATTGGCCCGGATGCCGCGCGGGCGCATCTCTTCGGCCGTGGCCTCGATTAGCCGGGCGACGGCGGATTTCGCCGCCGCATAGGCCGCCATGCCCGCACCGGCGGGCTGGGCCGAGGCCGCGCCGATGGCAACAATCGCCGCGCCATCCTTGAGCAGCGGCAGGCTGGCCCGCACCGGAACGACGGTGGTCAGCACATTGGCCGCGAACATTTTCTGCCACAGTTCGGGCGAGCTTTCGGCCAGTTCGGCCCAGGCGAAGGCGCCCGCCACCAGCACCAGCGCATCGATATCGCCCAGCCATGCCTTGGCCGAAGCCAGCGCGGGCTCAACCTCGGAGGGGTTGGAGAGATCGGCGCAGCGGAGCCAGTGCAGGCCGTCTCGTTCGGCGGGGGCCTCATGGCGGTCGATGGCGGCCACGCGGTGTCCGGCCTGAAGGAAGCTGTCGAGGATGGCCCGGCCCAGATGGCCGCTCGCGCCGGTGATGATCACATGCATGGGGTCGGCTTTCAGGTCAGGCGATAGCGGGCAGGATGGTGGCGCGGTTTTGCCCGAAGCCGATCGAGGCGAAGCCGTCGCGATGGGCATGGGCGGTAAGGATGATTTCGTCGCCATCCTCGACAAAGCTGCGCTTTTCGCCATTGGGTAAAGTGATGGGTTCGGCGCCGCCCTGAGTCAGCTCCAGCAGGCTGCCGAAGGCGTCGCGCGTGGCGCCGGAAATGGTGCCGGAGCCCAGCAGATCGCCCGTCCGCAGATCGCAGCCGTTGGAGCTGTGATGCGCCACCAGCTGGGCCACCGTCCAATACATATCGCTGGCGTTGCTGGCGCTCAGCGCCGCGGCGGGGGTGCCCTCCTCGCGCATGGTGCGGGTCCTGATCGCCACCTCCAGCGCGAGGGAGAACTGGCCCGCGCTCTGGTCCTTGTCGTCCCAAAGATAGGGCAAGGGGGCCGGATCGCCCTCGGGGCGCGGCGGCTGGGCGATGCGGAAGGGGGCCAGAGCCTCGGCGGTGACCACCCAGGGCGAGATGGTGGAGTGGAAGTTCTTGGCGAGGAAAGGCCCGAGCGGCTGATACTCCCAGGCCTGAAAATCGCGCGCCGACCAGTCGTTGAGCAGGCAGAAGCCCGCGATATGCGCGGCGGCCTCACCGATGGGGATCGGCTGGCCCAGCGCATTGCCCTGCCCGATCCACACGCCCAGCTCCAGCTCGTAATCGAGGCGGGCGGTGGGGCCGAAGATCGGCCCCGGCGCGTCGGGCAGCTTGCGCTGGCCCCGGGGGCGCAGAACATCCACATCCGAGGGGCGGATCGAGGAGGCGCGCCCGTGATAGCCGATCGGCACATGCTTGTAATTGGGCAGCAGCGGATTGTCGGGCCGGAACAGCTTGCCCACATTGGTGGCGTGGTGGATGCCGACATAGAAATCGGTGTAATCGCCGATGGTGAAGGGCAGATGGAGCGTGCAATCCGCCATCGGGCACAGCGCCGGCTCGATCCGGGCGCGATGCGCGGGATCGGACAGCAAACGCGACAGCGCCTGACGCAGGGCGCGCCGCACCGCCTCATCCAGCGCGAAAAGCGCGTTGAGATCGCCGGCCTGCAGGGCATCATGGGTCTGCGGGGGCAGCAGATCGGCAATGGCCGCCAGGTCCAGCACATGGTCCCCGATGGCGACAGCCGGGCGCGGCTGCTGGCCAGCGCGCGCGGCGATGCCGAAAGGCAGGTTCTGGATCGGAAACTCGCTGTGGCCGTTTGCGCTTTCGACCCAGCTCTGGCGTTGCGGATCGTGGGTTTCGTCGATGGAGAAGATGCTCATCAGGGAAGTTTCGCCTTTTCAAAGCCCGACCAGGCTTCGTCATAATCACTCTGGAGGAGATCGCTGTCCATGGCCCAGCGCGTGGGCCGGATCACATGGCGGCTCTCGAACATGAAGGCCATGGTGTTCTCGAGCCTGTGCGGCTTGAGATCGGCGGAGACCGCCTTCTCATAGCTCGCCTTGTCGGGCCCGTGGCCGTTCATGCAATTGTGCAGCGAGGCGCCGCCCGGGGCGAAACCGCCCTCCTTGGCGTCATAGGCGCCTTCGATCAGCCCCATGAACTCGCTCATCACATTGCGGTGGAACCAGGGCGGGCGGAAGGTGTCCTCGGCCACCATCCAGCGCGGCGGGAAGATCACGACATCGATGTTGGCGGTGCCCGGCGTGTCGGAGGGGCTGGTCAGCACGGTGAAGATCGAGGGATCGGGATGGTCGAAGCTGACCGTATTGATGGTGTTGAAGCGGCGCAGATCATAGCGGCAGGGCGCCAGATTGCCGTGCCAGGCCACTACATCGAAGGGGGAGTGGTCGAGCGTGGTGGCCCAGAGCGCGCCCTGAAATTTCTGGATCACCTCATGCGGCTCATCGCGATCCTCGAACCATGCCGTGGGTGTTTCGAAATCGCGCGGATTGGCAAGGCCATTGGCGCCGATGGGCCCCAGATCCGGCAGGCGGAACAGGGCGCCGTAATTCTCGCAGACGTAACCGTGCGAGGGGCCGTCCAGCTCGACGCGGAACCGCACGCCGCGCGGGATCAGCGCCATCTGCAGCGGGGCCACCACCATCACGCCCAGTTCGGTGACGATGCGCAACGCGCCCTGCCGAGGCAGGATCAGCATCTCGCCATCCGCCGAGAAGAAGGCGCGCCGCTCCATCGAGCGGTTGGCCGCATAGAGATGGATGCCGCAGCCCGCGCCCGCCGCCACATCGCCATTGCCGCCATAGGTGGTGAGGCCGTCGACAAAGTCGGTCGGCCGGGCGGGAGGCGGCATCGGGTCCCAGCGCAGGCGGTTGGGGCTGACCCGCCCCTCGCCAAAGGGGCCGGAGCGCAGCAGCGGCGCCCCTTCATAGGGCACGAAGGGCCTGTGCTGGGCCGCCGGGCGCAGGCGATAGAGCCATGACCGGCGGTTCTCGGCGCGGGGCGCGGTGAAGGCCGTGCCCGAAAGCTGCTCGGCATAGAGGCCGTAGGGCACCTTTTGCGGCGAGTTGCGGCCCACCGGCAGCGCGCCGGCCACCGCTTCACTGGCGACGTGATTGCCGAAGCCTGTCATATAAAGCGGGCCGTTGTCCGGCTCTTGCTGGGCCATGATCTGCTCTCTCCCATGCCCTCCTTACAGATCGACCGTGATAACACCGCGCCGGATCTGATCCAGCTCGATCGACTCATACAGGGCCTGGAAATTGCCGTTGCCGAAGCCTTCATTGCCCTTGCGCTGGATGATCTCGAAGAAGATCGGGCCGAACATGTTCTCGGTGAAGATCTGCAGCAGAATGCCTTCCTCACCCACATCGCCGTCGATCAGGATGCGGTTCTTCTTCAGCCGTTCCAGATCCTCGCCATGGCCGGGCACGCGCTTGTCGACCAGCTCGTAATAGGTCTCGATCGTGTCCTGCAGGCGCACACCGCGCGCGCGCAGCTTCTCGACGGTCTCGTAGATGTCCGGCGTGGTGAGGGCCAGATGCTGGATGCCTTCGCCATTGTAATCGCGGATGAATTCCTCGATCTGGCTCTTGTCGTCCTGGCTTTCGTTCAGCGGGATGCGGATGGCCTTATCGGGCGCGATCATCGCCTGGCTGAACAGGCCGGTGGCCTTGCCCTTGATGTCGAAATACTTCTGCTCCTCAAAGCCGAAGAGCTTGGCGTAGAACTGCGACCACACCCGCATCTGCCCGCGCCGCACATTATGCGTCAGGTGATCGAGCAGATCGAGGCCGACATTGTTCGCCTCGGCCTGCTCCTGCCAGCCCGGCACCACCTGCCAGTCGGCGAAGGGATCGGCATCGACCAGATAGAGCAGCGAGCCGCCAATGCCTTCCAGCGCCTTGGCGCCGGGCAGGGCCGAACCCGAGGTGTCGGCATCGGTCGCGCCGCGCTCCAGCGCCAGCTTGTGGGCCAGAGCGGCATCGGCCACGCGGAAGCCCATACCATTGGCCGAGGGGCCGTGCAGCTTGCGGAAATCCGCAGCCTGACCTTCGGGCAAGGCGTTCAGGATAAAGGCGATGCGGCCCTGGCGGAACAGCTGAAGCGCGCCATCCTGCGTATGAGCCGCCAGTGTGAAGCCCAGCTGTTGCAGCTGCGCGCCCATGGTGGCCGGTTCGGGCGAAGTGAATTCGCAGAAGGCGAAGCCATCGAGGCCAAGGGGATTTTGATCGTTCATCACAGAAGTCCGTTGCCTGGTGGGTTTTTGGGTGGGTTTTTGAAGATGGGTTCAGATCGGGTGGCGCGCGGCTCTGGCGCGGGCGTAATCCTGCGTGCCGCGATGATCGATGCGGTCGCTTTCCAGCACGGTGGCGACATCGAGGTCATCCGTGCCTTCCAGCTCGCGGTAGAGCGGGGCGAAATCACTCTCGATGGTCTGGCGCAGCAGATCCTCGAAACTGTCGATCACGAAATAGGTCTGCTGGAAATCGTCGATGCGATAGCGCGTGCGCATCAGCCGCTTGAGGTCGAAGCCGATGCGGTTGGGCGAGGGATCGTCCAGCGCGAAGATCGACTCGCTGAAGGAGGAGACGATGCCCGCGCCGTAGATCTGCAGACCCTCAGGCGCGCGCAGCAGACCGAATTCCACCGTATACCAGTAGAGGCGGGCCAGCCTGTCGATCGCGCCCAGCTCCACCGCGCGCTGGCCGCCCCTTCCATAGGCCTCCATGTAATCGGCAAAGACCGGATTGGCGAGCAGCGGGACATGGCCGAAGACATCGTGAAAGATGTCGGGCTCTTCCAGATAGTCGATCTGCTCGGGCGTGCGGATAAAGCGCCCGGCCACAAAGCGGCGATGGGCCAGATGGTCGAAAAACAGCGCGTCCGGCACCAGACCGGGCACGGCCACCACCTGCCAGCCCGTGGCATCCATCAGCCGGGCGTTCAGCTCGGCAAAGTCCGGAATGCCCGGTTTGGACAGGCGCAGCACATCGAGCCCGTCGAGAAAGGCGGGCGCCACGCGGCCGGGCAGCAGGCGCGCCTGCCGTTCGAACAGCTGATCCCACATCGCATGTTCACCGTCGCTGTAACGCGCCCAGTCCTGAGGAATGGTCCAATCGTCCGCAGCTTCCGGCGGCTTTGCAAGGGTGCTGTCTGCCATGGCGAAACTATCTCACAGATCAGGCTTGAATGGGTTTCAAAAACCCGTCACTTTCCGGGAATTCTGAAACGGAATTCAAATTTTATGGTGATCTGTGAAACAGCAATCGCGCCTTGATCCGATCGATCTGCGAATCATCGATGCCCTGCAACAGGATGCTTCGCTCAGCCATGCCGAATTGGGGGACCGGGTGGGTGCCTCGGCGGCCTCCTGCTGGCGCCGGATCAAGGCGCTGGAGGCAGAGGGCATCCTCACCGCCACCGTCAGGCTGGTCGATCCCGAGAAGATCGGGCGCGGGGTCAATGTCTTCTGCAACATCCGCGTGCGCCATCACGCGCAGGAGGTGCGCAAGCCCTTCGAGGATTTCCTGCGCGAGCGCCCGGAGGTGATCGAGTGCTTTTCCATGTCGGGCGAGTGGGATTATCTGCTGCGGATCGTGGTTGCCGACGTGGCCGATTACGAGAAGTTCCTGATGCGCACCCTGCTGGAGCATCCGGCAGTGGGGGCGGCGGCCTCTCATTTCGCGCTGTCGACGACGAAATACACCACGGCCCTTCCGATCGGCTGAGGCTTCGCGAATTCGATACGCACATCCATGACATGCCGGTATGATGCCGGTGAAGCATGCAGGGCAGCCCATGAACGCCAGTGATCTGATCGCCTCTCGTGAACGTCTGGCCTATTATGACAGCCAGTCGATCGAATTGCCCCGCGCCCTTACGCCGCTGGAGGCGTGGAATCTGATGATGGCGCAGCCTCAGCCCATTCTGAGATGGGCCTTTCGGGTGCGTGATGCGATTTCCGCGCGCTTTGGCGTGAAGCGGATCGGCGGGTTCAGCGGCCGCCGCCGGGATGGGGTGCAGGTGGGGGATCGCCTCGATTTCTTTCTGGTCGAAGGGGTGAGCCCCGATGCCCTGCTGCTGACCGAGCGCGACCGCCATCTCGATGTCATGACGGCCATCCGCACCGAGGGGGCGCGGCTGACCATCACCTCCTCGGTCGTGGTGCATAATGCTTTCGGGCGGGCCTATATGCTGCCGGTCGGCCCGGCGCATCGGGTGATCGTGCGCGGCATGCTGGCCCGCCTGCGCAAGAGCCTGCGCTAGTCCTGCCCGATGCCGAAGACCTCGGCGGCCACGCCCAGCGCATTGTTGGCCGAGGCCCCGCCCGCATAGAACTGCGTCTGCACGATCACCTCGACGATCTGGTCCTGCGTGGCGCCTGCCACCAGCGCCGCCTCGATATGGGCTTTGAGCTGCGGCAGAAGCCCGCGCGCCACGCAGCAGGCGATGATCACGAATTCGCGCGTCGCCAGATCCAGCCCCGGGCGGTCGAGCACGCCTGCGAAGGACCATTCCATCGTCATGGTCAGGAAATCGGGGCAGAGATCGTCGCGTGAGCGGGCCAGATCGGCGCCGCTATGGCCGCCATGGAGCTGCTCGAACAGGGTGAGGCCCCGGGCATAGGCCGGCGTTTCGCGCGATAGAACCTTGATTGTCATGGCTGTCTCCTTGCTGTGTTGCCCCGGAGACTGGCCGATGGCATTCAGCAGAAACAGCCCGATAGGGTGCGATCACTCCGCACTCCGGTTCCGCAATCGCGCCGGGTGCTAGGCCGGCCCGGCAAAATGATCGAGCGCGAAGGCGATAAAGGCGCGCAGCTTGGCCGGGGCGGCGCGATCGCGGGGATAGACCAGAAACAGCTCCCGCCCTCGGGCTTCACAGGCGGTTAGCACCTGCTGCAACTGGCCCTTGGCCAGCGCCTCACCCACCAGAGCATAGGGCTGCAGGATGATCCCCGCGCCTGCGATGGCGGCCTCGCGCAGTGCCAGCCCGCTGTCGATCCGCAGGCTGTAGTGGATCGGCACGAGGATGTCCCGCTCGCCGTCCAGAAAGCGCCAGTCATGCCGCAGGCCCCAGCGCGTATGGCCAAGGCAATCATGCGCGGACAAATCCTCGGGCCGCTGAGGCACACCGTGCCGCGCCAGATAATCCGGCGCCGCGCAGACGATCATGCGGTAAAAGGGCATCAGCGGCCTTGCCACCAGCCCGCTGTCGGCCAGCGGACCGATGCGGAAGGCGACATCCACATTGTCACCGCCGGGATCGACCGGCGCATCGGTGAGCGCCAGTTCGATCTCCACGCCGGGATGCGCCTTGCGAAACGCCGCCATGGCCGGGGCCAGCCTGGTCACGCCAAAGGAGGTCGGCGCGGACACACGCAGCAGGCCCGAAGCCGCGCCGCGCAGGCCGATGGCATCATCCTGTGCCGCATCGACCTGCCGCAGGATCTCGCGGCAGCGTTCGAGAAACAGCTCGCCCGCCTCGGTCAGCTTCTGGCGGCGGGTGGTGCGTTCCAGCAGCCGCAGCTGCAGGCGGTCCTCCAGCGCGCGGAGATGCTTGCCCACCATGCTGGGCGACAGGCCGCGCCGTTCCGCCGCTGCCGCCAGACTGCCGGTGGCGACCACATCGACAAAGACAGCCATGCTTTCAAGGCGATCCACGCCCTAGCCGACCCTCAACCAGATCGCGGAGGCATCGTCGCTCGGTTTGAAACGCGGAAAGCGTGAGGAGCCGGCATCATGACGCTCGATGGCGCGCAATTCCTCGATCAGCCCGGCCAGACCGCGCGAGGGCAAGGCGGCGAACAAAGTGTCCGGATCATAGAGTTCATAGGTGTCCAGCAGGGCCGAAAAGCCATCGGACATCAGCAGCAGCTCATCGCCCTTGCGCACCGGTACGCTGTGGAAGCGGGTCGAGGCGCGCGAGGCCTCCGCATCCACCCCCAGCACGCGCCGCTGCGGTCTGCCGCGCTGCGCGCGCTGATCGGCCAGCACAGTGGGCGAGCGCAGGCCGCCCGTGGCAGCGCCCACACCGAGCGCCAGAGCCGCCGCCTGCTCACGCTGGCGATTCGGTGCGGGTGTCACAAAGGACACCTCGGCGCCGCTGCGCAGCAGGACGGAGCAATCCGCAGCATGAGCGCAGCCAAGCCTCTCGCCTTCAAGCGCCACCGCCGCGAAGGCCGCGCTGGGGATCTCCCATGCGCCGAAAGGTTCGCGCTGTTTCTCGTGCCGATAGGCCTGCGCCACGGCATCGAACACGCTGCCGCACAGATCGTCCAGAGGGCCCGAGGCTTGCGCGAAGGCGCGATCCGCTGCCGCTGCCAGCCAGGCCGCGCCGCCTCGGCCACCCAGCAGGCCGGGGTCGCCCAGATCGGTGGCCCCGTCGATCACCCAGGCGTGGCGGTCCGCGCAGCCGAGTCGATCATCATTCGCCACCTCGGCTTTGCCTGCCACGCTGGCCATCTGGATGAGGTCTAGATGCAAGGTGCCATCCCATCGTCACTGCCGTTCGATGCGGGCTTGGTAACAGAGTGATGGCATCCTTTCATCACTTTAGAGCATCGTGCGAAAAAGTGGGCACCGGTTTTTCGCGAGGACGATGCGGCAACAGACACCGCGTTCTAGCCGGGAAAAGAGGTGGAGCGTGAGAGGTCTTCCCATGTGGCGATCTCGCGCTTCATGCCCGCCAGCTTCTGGTCGACCAGCGCCAGCGCATCCTCGCCAAGGAACAGCCGCGAGGGCGGATTTTCAGCCTCGATCAGCGCCAGCAGGGCCTGAGCGGCCCGCGCCGGATCGCCGGGCTGGTTGCCGCTCTTGGCCTGACGCGCGGCGCGGATCGGGTCCATCACCTTGTCATAGTCACCGATGCTGCGCGGCGTGCGGTCCATCGAGCGCCCCGCCCAATCGGTGCGGAACTGGCCCGGCGCCAGCGCCGTGACGCGGATGCCCAGACCCGCAACCTCCTTGCCGAGCGATTCCGAAATGCCTTCCAGCGCGAATTTGCTGCCGCAGTAAAAGCTGATCCCCGGCATGGTGATAAAGCCGCCCATCGAGGTGACATTGACGATATGGCCGCGCCGCCGTGCCCGCATGCCCGGCAGCACCGCCTTGATCATTGCCACCGGCCCATAGACATTGGCCGCGAACTGACGCTGCAGATCCTCCATCGAGGATTCCTCCAGCACGCCCTCATGGCCATAGCCCGCATTGTTCACCAGCACATCGATGGGGCCGCTCTGCGCTTCGGCGGCAGCGACGGCTTCGGGGATGGCCGCGAAATCGGTGACATCGAGCAGCAGCGGCATGGCGCGATCCGGGGCCAGAGCGGCAAAAGCCTGCGCATCCTCCTGCTTGCGCACGGTGCCGATCACGCGATGCCCGGCTTGCAGGGCACCTTGCGCAAAGGCGCGACCCAGACCGGAACTGACGCCGGTGATCAGAAAAATCCTGGAAAGGGCAGTCATGTCTCACTCCATGCTGGTGTATAAACTATATCATGATATAGATAAGCTCATGGCATCCGACAAGACCCCCACCACTGCCATCCGTGGCGAACCTCTGCGCCAACGCGTTCTCGACGCCGCTGAAAACCTGCTGCGGCAAGGCAAAGCGGAATTCTCGATGCGCGAACTGGCCGCCGAGGCCGGGGTGAGTTTTGCCACGCCGTTCAACCAGTTCGGCAGCAAGGCGGCGATCATGCAGGCGCTTTCAACGCGGCGGATCGACCGGATGGAGGCGCTTTACAGCGCTGCGTCCCCGGCCCCCGATGCGCTGAGCCGTGTGCTGCTGGCCACGGCCACCGCCTCGGCGGTGATGCTGGAAGAGCCTTTGGTGAACCGCGTGGTGATGGGCTGGTTGGGGGCTGGCAGCCAGACGCCGGGGCAGGTTCTGGCGCGTTCGACGGCGCTCTGGGCTCTGGCCTTGGGGGCAGGGGAGGGGTTGCGCCCCGGCCTGCGCGAACAGGCTCTGGCCTGCCTGCCGGGGCAACTGGCCTTTGCCTTTCGCGGCGTGCTCTCCTTCTGGACCGCCGGGGAACTGGCCGATGAAGCGCTGGCAACCAGCGCCGGAGAGGTGGCCCAAAGCCTGCTGCTTGGCTTTATCGAACATGAGGATAGAACTGGCCCCTCAGCTTCGGGACCACGATCATGACACAACACTACCGTATCGCTCTGGCAGGATTGGGCGGCGTGGGGCGGGCGACAGCCTCGCTGCTGCTCGCCCGGCGCGAGCATTACCGGCAGCATTATGGCGTGGAGGTGCGGCTGGTTGCGGCCTGTGGATCGCGCGCGGGGGTGATGGATGCCGAGGGGCTGGAGCTGGACCGGCTCGATCATCTGGAGGAGGGCCTGACCGGCCCGGATTTTATCGCCGCCAGCCAGGCCGACGCGCTGATCGAGGCGGGCCCCAGCGATTTTCGCACCGGCGGCCCCGGCCTGCCCTATCTGCGCGCGGCGCTGACGGCGAGGCGCGATGCCATCGTCATCTCCAAAGGCGCGCTGGTCCATGACGGGCGGGCGCTGCGCGATCTGGCCCAAGCATCGGGATCGCTGCTCAAGCTGAGCGGCGCCACTGCCGCAGCCTTGCCCACCATCGATCTGCTGCATTACAATCTGCTCGGCTGCCGGGTGTTGGGCATCGAGGGCATTCTCAATGCCACCACCAATTTTCTGCTCGATGCGATGATCCATCGCGGCATCAGCTTTGCCGAGGCGCTGCAGGAGGCTCAGGCCGCCGGTTTTGCCGAAAGCGATCCGCGCAACGATGTCGAGGGTTGGGACACCGCCTGCAAGCTGCTGATCCTCGCCAATTTCGGGCTGGGTGCCGATCTCGGCATCGCGGATATGGCGGTGTCGGGCATCGATCATCTGGGCGAGGATCAGTTGCGGGGCTGGCGCGACCAGGGTCTGGTGCCCAAGCTTGTCGGGCGGCTGTGGCGCGAGGGGGAGGCCTTCAAAGCCAGTGTCGGCGTTCAGGCCTATCCGGCCAGCGATCCTTTCGCTCTGGTGGCGGGGAAGAACAAGGCGGTGCGGATCACCACCGATCTGATGGGCGAGATCACGGCGATGGGCGGCGGATCGGAACCCAGGGCGACAGCGGCAGCCGCGCTGAAGGATCTGGAGCATATTCTGGCGATCCGGAGCCGGTAGCTTTCTCTCACCGGGAAAAGCTTCTACAGGGCCCCTTTATGCAACCCATGAGACAGCGCCCGGATATGGGCGCCAAGAGGACACAATGACCGCATCCCTGCAGGATCAGCAAGATCACTTCGCCCATTGCATTCAGGTGTTTGGCGGGATCGCGGCCTCGTCGCGGCGGCTGGGCATCGATGAGCGGGCGCTGCGCCGCTTTATCAATGGTGAGCGTCCCCTCAGCGCCACCCTGCTGGAAGACACCGCCAAGGCCCTGCGCACCGTGATTGCCGAGGCGACTTCGGCGGAAGCCCGGCTCAGCGCTGTTCTGGCTGACCTGCCGGAGGCGTAAACCGGGGCGCCTTAATGGTCGGCCCCGGGATCGCGCTTGGTCTTTTTCAGATGGTGGACGCTGCGCCACACCACAAAGATCACCACCGGGATCAGCAGTGCATCGGTCAGCCCCGGCAGATGCAGGCCCAGATGGCTCAGCGCCTCCTCCATATGATGGAGCAGGTTGAGCGCGTAATAGCTGATCGCGAAGACCGAGAGGCCCTCCACCGTATGCTGCAGCCGCAATTGCAGCCCGGTGCGCCGGTCCATCGAGGCCAGCAGATCGCGGTTGCGCCGCGCCAGCGCCGTATCGACGCGGGTGCGCAGCAGATCGCTGGCCCATGCCGCCTGTCGCGAGAGATCGTCGATGCGGCGGCTGAAGGCCTCGCAGCTGCGCATGGCGGGCAGCAGGCGCCTTTCGGTGAAATCGTCGAAGGAGCGATAGCCCTCCACCGGTGACACGGCCAGACGGCGCATGCGGTCGATACAGATTTCGGAATAGGCGCGTGTGGCGCTCATGCGATAGCGCGTCGAGGCGGCGATCTGGGCGAGCGAGGCGCTGAGCGCCGTCAGCTGATCCAGGATCTGGCCGTCGTCGGTATCGGCCTGCGCCACCTGCACGGTGATGGCGGTCAGTTCCTTCTCCAGCGCGGTGATGACCGGCGTGGCGGCCTGCGCTTCCGGCAGGCCCAGCAGCGCCATCTTGCGGTAATTGCCCAGTTCCAGCACGCGCTGCAGCAATTGCGAGGCATCGATGCCGCTCATCCCGCGATCATGGATCAGCAGGCGGCCGAAGCCGTCCGGGTGCAGGCGGAAATCGCTCCACAGGCGCGCCTTGCCATGCGCCGCATCCGAGATGATCAGATCGTCCGAGGCGAAATTTTCGCGGATCACCGCGGCGGAGGGTTCCTGCGCGATCAGGCTGATATGGCTGGAGCGGATGATGCGCCCCGGCAAGGCATTGGCCCAATCCGCCACCCCGGCAAAGGGGGCCAGATCGAAGAGTTCGCCCTCATGCCCCGGGGCGATGAAGGTGTAGGTCATGAATTCCGCATGGCGTTCCCAAGCGAAACTCAAGGTGCCCAGAGGGCGGGTCAGAAAGCGGATATCCTCGGCCAGCGGCGGGCCATCTGCCGCAAAACGCTGGCCCAGTTGCGCCAGACTGGCCTGCACGTCCTGCGGGCCGGTCAGCATCACCAGCTGCAGGATGCGCGCCGGGGCCACCATATGCGGCATCTTGCGCACATGCATCTCGGTGGAGAGCGAGGCACGCAGGGGATGGTCCCGCTCGGGATGCAGGAAGGAGAAAGCCGGGCCTTCGGGCAGCAGCGGGACGGTTGCCGGAGTGGACCCTTCAGACATGATCGGTGGGCTCGCCTTGCATGGACAGAGTGAAGAAAACTGGGCGTTTCGCGCCGATAGCACAGTCTTCACCAGAGCCGGAAGGTTACAAAATGTCCAAGGCGGCGGGCGCGCTATTCGAGATGTTTCAGCTTGTCCGGATTGCGCGTGACATAGATGGCGCGAATCTGCCCTTCCTCGATCTTGAGGGCGGTGGTCTGCAGCAATCCGTCGGGCTCGCGGGTGATAAAGCCGGGCAGGCCGTTGACCAGACCGTAGCGGATCAGGCGCGAGGGAACAGGCCGCAGCCGCGCCAGAGCGGTCTGGGCGCGCAGGAACTCCCGCGCTCCTTCCAGCACCCGCGAGACCGAGGGCCGCTTGCCGCCGCCATCGGAATAGAAGCGCACATCCTCGGCCAGCAGCGCGCCCAGATGGGTGAGATCGCCCTGACTGGAGGCCTCGAAAAAGGCCGAGGCGATGGCCATGCCGCGCTGGCGGTCGAGCGGGAAGCGCGGGCGCTCGGCCCGCACATGCTCGCGGGCGCGGGTGGCCAGCTTGCGGCAGGCGGCAGCATCGCGGTCCAGCACCTGCGCGATGTCGTCAAAGCTTTCGCCGAACAGGTCGTGAAGCAGGAAGGCCGCGCGTTCGAGCGGTGACAGCCGCTCCAGCGCCAGCAGCAGGGGCAGGGTGACATCCTCATCCACCCAATCATCCTCCACCACCGGTTCGGGCAGCCATGGGCCGGTGTAGCTTTCGCGCAAAACCCGCGCCGATTTCAGATGATCGAGGCAGAGTCGCGTCACGATCCGGCGCAGAAAGGCGCCGGGCACCTCCACCTGCGCATGGTCCACCCCGCGCCAGCGCAGAAAAGCATCCTGCACGATATCCTCGGCATCGGCCATCGAGCCCAGCATGCGATAGGCGACGCGCAGCAGGGCAGGCCGCTGCGCGTCGAAGATCTGGGTCGCCCCCCCGTTCATGACTGACTCGTCATTGCCAGCCCATTTCCGGCGCATAGACATTGAACCCCACCGCCAGACGGTTCCAGCCGTTGATCACATTGATCGCCAGCGTCAGCTCCACCTGCTCTGCGGGGGTGAACTGCGCGGCCAGCGCGGCATAGGCGGCATCGGGCGCGCGCTTGGTGGCGATATCGGTCATATGGTCGGTCCAGTCGAGCGCGGCGCGTTCGCGTTCGCTGTAACAGGGGGCTTCGTGCCAGGCGGCCAGCAGATGCAGGCGCTGCTCGGTCTCACCGGCGCGTCGGGCCTCGGCGGTGTGCATGTTGAGGCAATTGGCGCAGCCGTTGATCTGGGATGAGCGGATCTTCACCAGTTCCAGCAGCGAGGGCTCCAGCCCGCAGGCGGCCAGTTTCTGCGACAGTGCATACCAGGCTTTGAACACCTCGGGCGAGGCTTTGTAGATATCGGCACGGGGGGTCATGAAAACATCCTTTCGTGTTGCAGATGCCGTCATGACGAGATGCCCCGTGCCGAATGTGACATGGTCCTCGAAAAAATTTCAGGGCCTGGCGGGCAGGCCGTGTTCTTCCAGCATCGGGCCGACCTCGGGGTCCTTGCCGTAGAAGGCCTTGAACATGGCGCCGTAATCCTGCGTGTAGCCCCGGCTCAGGATCATGTCGCGGAAGCGCTGGCCGTTGGCGCGGGTCATGCCGCCATGGTCGCGGAACCAGTGATAGGCGTCATGCTCCAGCATCTGGGTCCAGAGATAGGCGTAATAGCCCGCCGAATAGCCATTGGCCCAGATATGCAGGAAATAGCTGGAGCGATAGCGCGGCGGCACATCGGCAATATCCAGCCCGGTGCCGGCCAGCGCCTTCTGCTCAAAGGCATCGACATCCTGCGTGCCGGCGGAGGCGGGCAGGCTGTGCCAGTCCATATCCAGCATGGCGGCGGCAATCACCTCACCCAGCGCATAGCCCTGATTGAACTGGCTGGCCTTGCGGATCTTCTCGACCAGGGGCTTCGGGATGGGGGCGCCGCTGCGATAGTCCTTGGCGTAATGGGCCAGCACCTCGGGATCGAAGGCCCAGTGCTCGTTGAACTGCGAGGGGAACTCCACCCAGTCACGCGCGGTGTTGGTGCCCGAGACGGTGGGATAGGTCTGATCGGCAAACAGCCCGTGCAGCGCATGGCCGAATTCATGGAACATCGTCACCACATCGTCGGAGGTGATGAGGGCAGGCTGCCCGGCGGCGGGCTTGGTGAAATTGCCGACATTGTAGATCACCGGCTTGGTCTTGAGCAGCTTCGACTGGCCGACGAAGTTGGACATCCAGGCGCCGCCATTCTTGTTGTCGCGCTTGAAATAGTCGAAATACATCAGGCCCAGCTCGCTGCCGTCCTTGTCATGGACGGTGTAGACCATCACGTCGGGCTGATAGACGGGCAGATCGGTGCGGCGGGTGAAGGTCAGGCCATAGAGCCGGTTGGCGGCATAGAAGACGCCATCTTCCAGCACGCGGTTCAGCTCGAAATAGGGCTTCACCTGATCCTGATCGAGATCGTATTTCGCCTTGCGGATCTGGGCGGCGTAATGGTCCCAGTCCCATGGTTTCAGCTGAAATTTGTCGCCATCCTTGTCGATCTGGGCCTGAATTTCGGCGGCTTCGCGCTTTTGTTCCGGCGCGGTGGCGGTGGCCAGCTGCTGCATAAAGGCCGAGGCGGCCTGAGGCGTCTTGGCCATCTGATCGTACAGCACATAGGCGGCCCAGTTGGGATAGCCCAGCAGCTGTGCCTTTTGTGCGCGCAGGGTTGCCAGCTGCTGGATCACCGGGCGGGTGTCATTGGCGTCACCCTTTTCGGCGCGGGTCCAGCCATTGGTGAACAGAGCCTCGCGGGTGGCGCGGTCGGTCAGATTTTCCAGCGCGGGCTGCTGGGTGGTGTTCTGCAAGGGCAGCAGCCATTGGCCATCCAGCCCGCGCGCCTTGGCGTCCTGCGCCGCCGCGGCGATGGCGCCATCGTCCATCCCGGCCAGTTTGGCCTTATCGGTCACAGCCAGCGCCCCGGCCTTCGCGGCGGCGAGCAGCTTCTGCTGATAGCTGGTTTCCAGACCCGCCAGTTGCGTGTTGAGCGCTTTCAGCTTCCCCTGATCCTCGGCGCCAAGCTGGGCACCGGCATGCACGAAGCTGCGGTAATAGATGGTGAGAACCTGCGTCTGCTCGGGCGTCAGCTTCAGGCTGGCGCGGCGCTCCCACAGGGTCTTGATGCGGGCGAAGAGCTTGGGATCGAGGTTGATGGCATCCTGATGCTCCGCCAGTTTCGGCGAGACATCGGCCTGCACCTTGTCCAGCACATCATTGGTGTTGGCCTGCACCACGCCGAAAAACGCCAGATTGACCCGGTCCAGCATCCGGCCGGAGGCTTCCAGCGCGCCGATCGTGTTGTCGAAGGTCGGCGCTGCGGGGTTGTCGGCGATCTTGCGGACCTCGGCCAGATGCTGGGCCATGGCGGTCTCGAACGCGGGGGCATAGTCGCTGTCGTGGATCAGGTTGAAGGGCGGGGCCTGAAAGGGCAGCGTGCTGGGCGCGTCAAAGGGATTGGCGGCGGCCAGTGCGGGAACCGCGAAACTGGCCAGAGCCGCTCCGGCCAGTAGTGCTGCGGTACGGAAAGAAAGATGTGCCATGGGGGAAGGCCTTCTGTCTGGGATGCAGGGCCCGAACCGGATCGGCGAGCCCCGATGATGGCGACAGTTGAGCAAAAGCCGCCGGCGAACACAAGGCGCCCCGCCGCCGACGCGGGGGAGAAGCGGAACATTCTTCGCTTTTTGCGAAAGGTGATTGTCCGCCAAAGGAGATTGTCTGGCGCGGCGAGATGGTTATGCCTGTTTCCGGAATGGCATGCCCTGCCCCAAGGAGATGTGAACCATGGCCGATCCCGCCCGCCACGCCGATCCGCTGCTGTGGGGGCAGGGCCCGCGCCTGTTCGAGATGTTCCTTGAACCCACCTGCCCCTATTCGGTGCGCGCTTTCGGCAAGATCGAGGCGCTGCTGGAAACCGCCGGGCCGGAGCGCGTCACTTTGCGCATCTGGCTGCATTCCCAGCCATGGCATATGTTTTCCGGCGTGATTGTCCGCAGCATTCTGGCAGCCTCGATGCTGCCGGGCGGGCGCGGGAATGCGTGGCAAGTGCTGGCCGAAGTGGGCGCGCGCCGCGAGGAATTCGAGTTCGAAAAGCACTGCCGCGGCCCCAATATGGACGCCACCCCGCGCGAGATCATCGCCCGGATCGAAGGCTGCACCGGGCTCCGGCTGGCCGAGGCCTTCGAATGCCCCGAGCTGGAGGCCGAGATCAAGCGCCACACCCGCTATGCCCGCCAGAACGGCATCCATGTCTCGCCCACCTTCATGATCGACGGGCTGATCCAGCCCGATCTGGGCAGCGGCGATCCGGTCGAGGACTGGGCGCGCAGGCTGGTCGGGTAAGGAGGCTGTCTTGAAGGATCAGGTCAACCGCAAGGCGCTGGCGCTGCTCGTGGCGGGCACGTTTTTCATGGAAAACCTCGATGCCACGGTGATCACCCCGGCGGTGCCCGCTATGGCGAAAAGCTTCGGCACCGCGCCGGTCGATCTTTCGACCGGGGTTTCGGCCTATATGCTGGCGCTGGGGGTGTTTATCCCGGTCAGCGGCTGGGCGGCAGAGCGTTTTGGCGCGCGGCGGATCTTCTCGCTGGCCATCCTGATCTTCACCCTGACCTCGGTGCTGTGCGGCGCGGCGCAGAACCTGCCCGAATTCGTCGCGGCGCGGATTGTGCAGGGGCTGGGCGGGGCGATGATGGTTCCCGTTGGGCGCCTTGTGGTGCTGAAGGAAACGCCCAAGGAGGGGCTGGTCAGGGCCATCGCCGTGCTGACCTGGCCCGCGCTGGTGGCGCCGGTGCTGGGGCCGCCTTTCGGCGGGCTGATCGTCGACCATGGCGACTGGCGCTGGATTTTCTGGCTCAACCTGCCGCTGGGCGTGATGGCGCTGCTGGGCGCGCTGCGGCTGGTGCCCGCGCATCAGCCCTCGCAGCGCAGCTTCGACTGGCCGGGCTTCCTGCTGATGGGCGGCGCGCTGTTCTTCCTGATGCTGGTGACGGAAATCCTTGCCCGCCCCCATCCCGCGCTGCTGGCTGCAGCGGGTGCTCTGGCGGCGGGGCTGGCGCTGCTGGTGCCGGGCGTGCGGCACCTCAAACGCACAGAACACCCGATGCTGAGCCTTGCCGCCATGGACAAGCCGAGCTTTGCCGTGGTGGTCTGGGGCGGATCGCTGTTCCGCATGGGCGTCAGCGCGGTGCCCTTTCTGCTGCCGGTGATGTTCCAGATCGGCTTTGGCTACACCTCGTTCCAGTCGGGCAGCCTGCTGATGGCGGTCTTTGCGGGCAATCTGATGATGAAGCCTTTCACCACCGCCGTGATGAAGCGCTTCGGTATGCGGCGCGTGCTGATCGTCAATGGCGCGCTCAATGCCTCGTCCATCGCCGCCTGCGCGCTCTTCGCCCTGAGCATGCCGCTGTGGCTGACCTGCGCGATCCTGTTTGTCGGCGGCATGACGCGATCGATGCAGTTCACCGCGCTCAACACCATCGCCTTTGCCGATATTCCGGGTGCGGGCATGGCGGATGCCAACACGCTGTTCTCCACCGCCTTTCAGCTGGCGATGGGCATGGGCGTGTCGCTGGGCGCGGTGGCCTGGCAGATCGGCAATGTCTGGGCCCAAAGCTGGCAGGGTGGCGCAGACGCCGCCACGCCCTTCCGCATCGCCTTCCTGCTGGTGGCGGCGGTCTCGGCCATCGGCCTGCTCGACAGTTTCAAACTGGCGCGGGATGCGGGCAGCAGCGTGCTACGCGCCCGGGCCTAGAGCATGCTCTATGTTTTTGTTGTCGCATCGTTTTAAGCGAAAAACCGGTTCCTGCTTTTTCGCACGATGCTCTAGGCCTCCGGCATCACCCGCCGCATAAAGGCATCGAACAGCGGCACGGTGAAGGCCGTGTCGCCATGGGCCGGGCTGTAGAGCATGCCCTTGGTGATCAGGCTGTTGCGCGTGGGCGCCACGCTGGAGACCTTCACCCCCAGCGCCTCGGCTATATCGCCCGAGCGGTGCGGCCCCGCGCCAAGGCTGGCCATGGCCCGCAGATAGCGCTTTTCCGCAGGCGTCAGCCGGTCGAAGCGGACGCGGAAGAAGCTGGCATCCAGCTCGGCCAGAGCGCTGCGGGTGGCCAGCTCGACATGGTCAACCGTGATCGGCGAGGCTTCGGCAGTGTCCCAGCTGTGCTTGCCCCATTCCTGAAGGAAATAGGGGTAGCCCCGGGTCTGTTCGAACACCGCATCCAGCGCTGCCGGTTCGATGGCTTCGTCCTCGCGCTCGATGGGGATGCGGATGGCGGTTCTGGCCGCCTCGGCATCCAGCGGATCGACCTGAATGAATTCGAACAATCGCTCGGCATAGGATTTGGCGCGGCCCATCTGCCCCAGCAATTGCGGCAGGCCCGCCGCCAGCATGGTGACGGGAAGCTGCTTCTGATTGGCCCGGTGCAGCGCGCTGATCAGCGCGGCCAGCTGCTCCTCGGGCACATATTGCAGCTCGTCGATCACCAGCACGATGGCGCTGCCGCGTTCACGCGCCGCCTCGCCGATGGCCACCATCAGATCGGCCAGATCGCTGTCCAGATCGCCGCTGTCGGCCAGCCCCGGCTCGGGCTTGAAATCCAGCGCCACCTCCAGATCGGTGTATTTGACCTTGAGCTTGGCGAAGCCCGCCAGCGCGCGCAGCGCCCGGCTGACCCCGGCGCTGGCCTGCTTCAGCCGGTCCAGCCGCAGCAGCGCGGCGCGCAGCGAAGGCACCAGAATGCCGGGCAGCGAGCGGTTCTCCGGCGCCTCGATGGCCACGATGGTAAAGCCGTCGCCCTCCGCCGCATCGCGCATGCGCGAGAGCAGCACGGTCTTGCCCACGCCGCGCAGACCGTAGAGAATGCTGGGCCGCGCCGCCTTGCCCGCGCGTATGCGATCCAGCGCGACGGCATTGCGTTCCAGCAGATCCTCACGGCCCGCGAGTTCGGGCGGCGGTGTCCCTGCACCGGGAGCGAAGGGGTTGCGACGGGCATCCATAGCAAGTTTATGCCAGTTTATCGAATTTCTGTAAACCGCACTAAACTTGCTTGAAAGGCAGGTGGCCGCAGCTTGCCATCCATTCCAAATATGGCGATAAGTGCTTGATCCATATCGCCAGGCGACAGACTTGCCCCGAGAGATGCCGATGATTCCCAAGCGCCTTGCCCCCGCTGCCCTGCTGCTTCTGGCCCTTTCCTGTGGCAGCGCGGCGGCACAGCCTGTGCCCTCGGCCTGCACCACGCTGGCGCAGGGCTTCCTCAAGGGGGCGATCACCGATCCGGGGCAGGTGCATGCCACGGATCAGGGCTGCCAGTTCAGCAACATTCAGGTCAAGCTGAGCCGCTATCAAAGCTGGACGGTGGACCAGCTGACCATCTCCGGCCTTGAAAACTGGGACCGCAAGGCCTCGCCGCTGCCGCCGCATCTGCTGGTGAGCGCCAGGGGCGTCCGCTTCGCACCGACGGTGGATGACTCCCATATGCGCTATCAGATGCGCCTTACGCAGCGCCCCTTCGATGCGCGGCTCGATGCCGGTTTCGATGCGGCCAGCCAGCAGTTGAGCATCCATGAACTGGCCATCGAAAGCCCGTGGATCGGCCATATCGGGCTGGGCATCGATGCTGTCTACCGTGTCGAGCAGGACAAGCATGCGGGCCATGAGCTGCCCGATCTGCCCGCCTTGCAGCTCTCCCACACAAGGCTGGTGCTGGACAACAAGACCCTGTTCGAGGGCATGCTGATGCCGGCGATCATCGCCTTCGTGCCTGCGGATCAGGACCCTGCCGTGGCCTTCCCGCGCTGGCAGAAGAAGACCGAGGCGCAATTGCGCGAGCTGCCCAACAGCCTGCTCGATCATGACAGCCGTGAGGCGCTGATCCGTTTTATCCGCGATTTTCCGCATCCCACCGGCCATTTCGCGGTGGATGTAAGCTTTGTTCACCCGATCAGCCCGGGGGCGATCAAGGCGGGGAAGGATCATGTGTCCTTCCTCAAGGATACGAAGATCAGCGTGGTCTATCAGCCTGTGCCCGCACAGCCATAGCGGCCGCTTTGACCGATCAGGCCAGAGCCCGCACCGCCAGAAACAGCACGGAGGGGCAGACCAGACAGCCGATCCCGGTGTGGAAGGTTGCCGTCAGCGCGCCATAGGGCACCAGCCGCTCATCGGTGGCGGCCAGGCCCCCGCTCACCCCGCTGACCGTGCCCATCAAGCCGCCGAAGACCATGGCGCTGCGCGGATTGTCCAGCCCGATCAGCCGGGCGACAAAGGGCGTGGCGATCATCACCAGCACCGCCTTGAAAACCCCCGTGGCGATCGACAGCGCGATCACCGGAGAGGACGCGCCCAGCGCCGCCCCCGTCACCGGGCCCACGATATAGGTCACCGTTCCGGCGCCCAGTGTGGTCAGCGAGACGGCATCGCGATAGCCAAAGCCCCAGGCGATCCCCACGCCCAGCACGAAAGGCACCAGCGTGCCCAGCGCCAGCGCCATCACGCCGAGCCATCCGGCCTTGCGCGCCTCTGCCACATCGACCTCGAAAGCGGTGGCGACGATGGCGAAATCGCGCAGCATCGCCCCGCCCAGCAGCGCCAGACCGCCAAACCCGGACACATCGGCCAGCCCCTTCTTGCCGCCGGTCAGTTCCCCGCCCAGCCATGCCAGCGCCAGCGCGCCCAGAATGGCGATGGCGCTGGCATGGATGCGCCCGCGCGTCAGCCCGCGCGAGATCAGCAGGGACACGCCCATGATCGCGCCCACCGCCACAAAGGCCAGGATCAGCGCCTGATCGCTGGCCAGCCGGTTCCAGATCTCAAGCACGGCGCGCCAGCCTCCCCAACAGGCCGACCAGCGCAAAGCAGAGCGCCACCGCGCTGACCCCGGCCAGCACCACCATCGGCCCGCCGCTGAGCGCCGCGCGCACATTCTGCTGCGCCGCCATGGCCACCACGATGGGGATGTAGAGGAACGCCCAGAACTCCACGCCCAGCCGCACCTTCGGCTTCAGCAATCCCCGCCGCGCCAGCGCCTGTCGTGCCGCCAGCAACAGCAGCATCGCCAGACCCACTCCGCCGACATTGGCCTTCACATGCAGCAGCATGCCCAGCGCTTCTCCCAGCGCCACACCCAGCACCGTGCACAGCGCCAGCAGCGCTGTTCCGAATATCGGCATCGCTCATCCTCTCTTCTGGCCCCGCCTGTGGTCGGTGGCCGCGTTTTATGCGTTGGCGTCGCGCTCCTCGCGCATGGTGGCCACCAGCCGCTCCATCGCGCTGGAGGCGTTGAACATATGGGCGCGCATCTGCTTGGCGGCTTCCTCGCCATCGCCGCGCATGATCGCATCGAGCAGGGCGCCATGCTCCGCGCGGGAGCGTTCCGGGCGGCCATCCTCGCGCAATTGGGTGCGGCGGAAGGCGGCCATGCGGTCACGCAGTTCGGTGGCCTGCTGGGCGATGAAGCTGTTGTGCGTGCCCTCGTAAATGGCGCGGTGAAAGCGCCAGTTGAGCTGGTCATAGGCGTCGATATCGCCCGCCGCCACCATCGCCTCGGACTCCTCATGCAGGCGGCGCAACTGGCTGCGCTCGATGGGGTTCATGCGATAGGTGGCGAGGCGCACGCACATCGCCTCCATCTCGGCGGACATCTCGAACATGTCGACGATGCGCTCGGGCGTCATGGCGGCGACGATGGCGCCGCGCCGGGGCCGCATCTCGATCAGCCCGGCCGAGGCCAGCTGCCGGAACGCCTCACGCACCGGCGTGCGCGAGGCGCCGAAACGGTCACCGATCTGCTGTTCGTCCAGCGAGAGGCCGGGGGCGAGCAGGCCGGTGGTGATCTCGTCGGCCAGCGCGACACGGATGCGTTCGGAGAGGAGCAGGGTGCTGGGCGCACCGGCTTCGGTCATGGGCAAGGCTCTCGCATGCAGTATTTTTCTCTGGACAGCTTCTTGCATACACCGGAAACAGGATCAACCGCGCAGTGACGGGCGAGTGAGTCCATGCCTGCCGCGTGAACAGCATGGAGAGGAAGCCCGATGCGGCAGGATATGTTTTCCCGGTTTCAGGCCCGCGCGGGTGAGGCTCCCGACGCGCCGTTCCTGATCCTGCCCGATGGCGCCGTGCTGACCTATGCCGCCGCGCTGGCGCGCAGCGGGCAGATCGCGGGGCTGTTCCGCGCCAAGGGCGTGCAGCCGGGCGACCGCATTGCGGTGCAGGTGGAGAAGAGCGCCACCGCATTGCTGACCTATCTGGCGGCCTTGCGCATCGGGGCGGTCTATCTGCCGCTCAACACCGGCTATACGTCCGGCGAATTGCGCTTTTTCCTGAGCGATGCCGAGCCTGCCCTGCTGATCCACCGCCCCGAGGATGACGCCGCCATGGCCGCCCTCTGCGCCGAAATCGGCGTGCCCGCGCGGCTGATGCTGGATGCCGGAGGCGGCGGAGACCTCTCCGATCTGGCCGATCAGCAGGCCGCCGATACGCCGGTCCATCGCGTGCAGGATGATGATCTGGCCGCCATCCTGTATACATCGGGCACCACAGGGCGCTCGAAGGGGGCGATGCTCAGTCAGGGCAATCTGGCCTCCAATGCGGAGACCTTGCGGGCATACTGGCATTATGCGCCAGAGGACCGCCTGCTGCATGCCCTGCCGATCTTTCACACGCACGGTCTGTTTGTGGCCACCAATGTCACCATCGCAGCGGGGGCGGCAATCATCCTGCTGCCCAAATTCGACGTAAAGGAGCTGGTGCGGCTGATGCCCCAAGCCACTGTGCTGATGGGCGTGCCCACCTTCTATTCGCGCCTGCTGGGCGAGCCCGGCTTCACCCGCGATCTGGCGAGCCATATGCGCCTGTTCGTCTCGGGCTCCGCGCCGCTTTCGGCAGAGGTTCACAAGGAATTTTCCGCGCTCACCGGCCATGCCATCCTTGAACGCTATGGCATGACCGAAACCAATATGAACACCTCCAACCCGTATGACGATGACCGCGTGCCGGGCAGCGTGGGCTTTCCCCTGCCGGGCGTGGAGCTGCGCATCACCGATCCGGAAACGGGAAAGGTGCTGCCTCAGGGCGAGGTCGGCGGGATCGAGGTGCGCGGGCCCAACGTCTTCAAGGGCTATTGGCGCCTGCCCGAAAAGACGGCGGAGGAACTGCGTGCCGACGGTTTCTTCATCACCGGCGATCTGGGCGTGGTGGATGCGCGCGGCTATGTCTCCATCGTGGGGCGGGCCAAGGATCTCATCATCTGCGGCGGCTTCAACGTCTATCCCGCCGAGGTCGAGGCGCTGATCGACGCCATCCCCGGCGTTGCCGAAAGCGCGGTGATCGGCATCCCCCATCCCGATATGGGCGAGGGCGTGGTGGCCGTGGTCCAGTCGCGCAGCCCCGATCTGGATGAGGCGCAGGTGATCGCGGCTTTGTCTGGCGAATTGGCGCGGTTCAAGCAGCCGCGCCGGGTGGTCTTCGTGCCTGAATTGCCGCGCAACACCATGGGCAAGATCCAGAAGAAGCAGCTGCGCGAAACTTATGGCGACCTCTTCGCGAAAGCCGGGGCCTGATGATCGACCGCCGGGGCACGCTGGCGCTGCTGGGCGCGGCGCCGCTTTTCTCCGCTGCGCCCACACTGGCCACGCCCGCCCGTGCCGATCCGCAGGCGCTGACCATCGCCACCACCCTTGGCCGGGTGCAAGGGGCAGCGCAGGGCGATATTCGCCTTTTCACCGGCATCCCTTTTGGCCGCGCCGCGCGCTTTGCCGCGCCCCGGCCTGCCCCGCGCTGGCAGGGCGTGCTGGCCGCCACCGAACCCGCCCATGTCGCGCCCCAGTCGGCCAATCCATCGATGACGGGCACGATGTCGGAAGACTGCCTGCAACTCAACATCTGGGCGCCATCGACGCCGGGCCCGCATCCCGTGCTGGTCTATATCCATGGCGGCGGCAATGAAGGCGGCTGGAGCGGCGAGGCGCCCACCGCAGGCGACCGCTTTGCCCGCGATGGCGTGGTCTGCGTCACGGTGAATTATCGGCTGGGCGCGCTGGGCTTTCTGGAAACGGGCGCCTTGCTGGGCCCGGCCTATCGCGGCAGCGGCAACAATGGCCTGCGCGATCAGCTGCTCGCCCTGCGCTGGGTGCAGGCCAACATCGCGGCTTTCGGCGGCGATCCGCGCCGTGTGACCATCGCGGGGGAGTCGGCAGGGGGCAAGAATGTCGGCTCGCTGATGGGTCTTCCGGCGGCCGACGGGCTCTATGCGCAGGCCGCGATGTTCAGCGGCGGCGGAGAGACCGTCCACACCATGGCGGAGGCCGAGGCTTTTGCCCGGGTCTATGCCGAAAAGCTGGGTGGCCAGAACCGCCTGCTGACCGCTTCCATGGCGGAGATTCTGGCGGCTCAGCATCAGGCCCGCACAAGCTGGCCGCGCAATTTTCCCTTTCGCCCGGTGGTCGATGGCGCGCTGATGCCGATGGTGCCGCTGGAGCGGATGCGCTCGGGCAAAGCACCGGGCGTGCCGTTGCTCATCGGCAGCAATGCCGATGAGGGGCGGATGTTCCTGCCCGCCGACCGCGCCGATCAGCCGCTGTCGCCTCAGGCCATCTCCAACGCCGCGATGGCGCAGATCGCCGATCTGGACCGAGGCTATGCTCAGGCCTTTCCCGATCTGTCAGCCGCGCAGCGGCACTGGCGCCTGCTGACCGCCGAGGAATATGGCATGCCCTGCCTGCGCATCGCTCTGGCCCATGCGGGGCGCGGGGCCAGCGTGTTCCGTTATCGCCTGACCTATCCGGCGCCCGGCGGTCCTTTCAAAGGATACACGCCCCATGTGCTGGATGTGCCCTTCACCTTCGACCATGTGACGGTGCCCGCCTTCGCCCGGTTTTTCGGCACAAGCGCGGCGGATCAGCCCATGGCCGACCGCATGCATGCCGCCATGGTCTCCTTCGTGGCGCAAGGGCGCCCGGTGGCGGCGGGCCTGCCGGATTGGGGGCGCTTCGATACGGCGGGGCGGGCGACCATGGTGCTCGATCACCAGAGCGCGCTGGTCGCCGATCCCGACCGGGCCGAAAGGCTGCTCTGGGGCCTTTAGGCCTGCTCCTCAAGCGGGGGCTGGCTCGCGCAGCAGCTTGTGAAGCGCCGGATTGGCGATCACCGTACCCTCGCGTGAGAAAGCCTCGTGATTGGCCTCCAGCGTGGCGAGGTCATAGAGGTAATTGACCATCAGCCCGCCCGATTGCGCCATGCCCTTGGCCGATGTGTCGCCCATCCAGCACAGGCGCTCCACCCGCGCGCCATTGCCCAGATGGAAGCGTGCCACGGGATCGAGCGGGCGGCCCTTGCGATCCCTGGCCTGAAGAAAATAGCGCGCAGCCAGCGCCATGCGCTCTTTGGCTTGCGGGTGATCGGCGGGCAGGTCTTTGGGCAGGTCCCCGTCTTCGTGTTCGGCGGCCAGCCAGCGGCGAAAGCCCGGCACCGGGGAGAGGGTGACAAAGCTGTTCAAGCCGGGAAACTCGCGTGAGAGATCCTCCACCACCTGCTTGATCAGGAACTGGCCGAAGGAAATCCCGGCCAGCCCCGCCTGACAGTTCGAGATCGAATAGAACACCGCGACCCGCGCCTGATCGGCGGGCAGTTCATCGCGATCGGGCGCCAGCAGCGTCTGGATCGAGCCGGGGATCTGCGCGCAGAGCGCCACCTCGACAAAGATCAGCGGCTCATCGGGCATGGCCGGGTGGACGAAGGCATAGCAGCGCCGGTCCTGAGGCAGCAGGCGGTCGCGCAATTCGGCCCATGTGCCGATGGAATGCACCGCCTCGTAACGGATGATGCGCTCAAGGAAATCGGCGGGGCTGGCCCAGTCGATGCGGCGCAGTACCAGAAAGCCCCGGTTGAACCATGAGCGCAGCAGATGCACCAGATCGGCCTCCAGCGGGGCCAGATCGGGGTGATCGGGCAACAGGTCCAGCAGATCGGCGCGCAGCCGCACCAGATCGGCGGTGGCCGAGGGCGCCTGATTGAGGCGGCGCAGCACCTCCTGACGCGGCGGCTCGGCGGCTTTGGTCACGCCGGCCAGCGTGAGCGGGCCGGGTCTGGCCTGATAGATGCTCCATGCCGCGGCGATCTCTGCGGGCGCGGGGGCAAAATCATGGGCCAGCCCGGTGAAGAAGGCGTGTTTCTCGTCGGGCGCCAGCGTGGCATAATCGGCCAGAATACGCCTGGCGATGCCCACGCCGGAGGACTGGCTGCGCTCCCCCAGCAGATCGCGCGCCATGGCCAGCAGCCCGGCGGCGCTGGCCTCTGCCGATGTGGAGGCCGGGCGCGCCCGCCATGGCGGGCGGATCGTGCGGGCACGTTCGAACACGGTGTCGAGCAGGGCACTCATGCGTTGGGCACGCAACATCGAGACTCTCCTGAAAGGCGATTCGATGAATGCAGGATACATTAAATTTCCACGCTGCGTATGCATGAAAGGGATATGGGCGCTATTCCGCACGCTTTGAGAGACGAGGCGCTGGCCTGCCGTCAGGATGCGGCCGGTTGCCCCGCTTGCCACGCAAAAAGGGCGGAATGGAGATCCATTCCGCCCATGGCCCTTTACTATCAGGCGTGATGGCGACGGCTATTTCAGAACGATGCCAAAGCCGCGCTTGAAGAGCGGTTGCGCGCTGTCATCGGGCACGGCGGGGTCCTGTGCTTCCACCGCTTTCATGGAGGAGGGCAGTTCGAAGGGCAGATGGCCCCGGGCCGTGGCCTTGCCCAGCACCACATCGATCACGGCGGCATCGTCAGCGCCGAAATTGGCGAGGATGGCCCCGGTCTTGTCCTGCACATTGGTCAGGATTGCAGGCCGGTCGAGGAAGATCGACAGCACGGCGGGCACATGGGCGGCCCTGGCCTTTTTCAACGCTTCATAGGCGGCATCGCCGTCGCGGAAGTCCAGACGGCCCTCCTTCTGGCGGCTGCCGAAGAAGCTGTCGGGATGGAGCATTTCCGAGGGCGTTTCGGCGCGGATCAGCGCGAAATCGGCGCCTTCGGGCGTGTCCGTCACGGTCAGACCGGCGGCCTGCGCCACCTTGGGATCGACGCCGACCAGCCAGACCTTTTTGCCCTTTGCGGGCAGCAGACCATGGTTGGTCAGCAGCACCTGCGCCTCACGCTGGGTCTGCGCGCCCAGCGCATGGTTGGCGGGGGTGGCGATCAGCGCTTCGGCCCTGGCGGGATCGACATAGGGGTCGTCGAAAAGCCCCTGTTCGAATTTGGCGATCAGCACGCGGCGCACCGATTCATCGATGCGGCTGGTGGTGATCAGCCCGGCGTGGATCGCGCTCAGCAGCGGCCCGGTATCTTCCGTGCCGCCGAACTGGTCGATGCCCGCGGCAATGCCCAGCGCATAGCGCTGCTGCACCGTCAGATCATTGACGCCCCAGTCGGTGGAGATGTCCTGCGGGCGCTGCGGGGCCTGCGCGGTGGGGGCGCTGCAGCGCGTGTCGCAATCCAGCGTGATCGCCCAGTCGGAAAGGATGATCCCCTTATAGCCCAGCTTGCCGCGCAGCAGATCATGCAGCAGCACCTTGCTGTAGCCTGCCCCCACCGGCTCCACCGGCTTGCCATCGATCACCGGGCCGGAGATGATCGGATAGGTGGGCATGATCCCCGCCGATCCGGCGTCCAGCGCGCCCTTGAAGGCGGCGATATGCATCTGCAATTGCGCGGTGGTCAGTTTCGCCACGCGACCATAATAATTGTGGCTGTCAAAGCCGTTGGGCAGGGCGCCATAGCCCACCCAATGCTTCACCACCGTCATCACACCATCGCGCGTCAGCCCATGATCGCCGCCCTGAAAGCCCGAGACATAGGCGCCGCCCATCACGCTGGCCAAAGCCGGATCGGCGCCGAAGGTGCCGGTGATCCGGCTCCAGCGCGGCTCGCTGGCCAGATCGACCTGCGGGCTCAGCGCTTCCTGAATGCCCACGGCGCGATATTCGGCGCTGGCGATGCGCGCGAACGTCCGCACCCGCGCCACATCGCCCAGCGCGCCGAAACCGATCAGCTCGGGCCAGATCGAGACGCCGCGCGCTGACTCTGCCGCGCCCAGCACATGGTCGAAATGGTTGCGCGGATCGGCGCTGATCGTCACGGGAATGCCGAGGCGCCCCTGCTCGGCCATGGCCTGCACGGCATTGGATTGCTCGGCCATTACGGCAGGCTTCACCGACAGGCGGGTGATGTAGCTGGAGATATGCTTGTCCCGCAGCATCGGGCCGACAGCGTCGAGATCATAGCCATCGCCCTGGCCCAGCGCGCCGCCCTTGCCGGGCAGGGTGCCATGCATCATCTGCCCGGCCTTTTCCTCGATGGTCATGCGGGCGAGCAGATCGTCGGCGCGGGCCTCGGGCGAGAGGCGCCAGTCCTCATAGGGGGTGAGCTTGCCGTCGCCGTCCAGATCGCGGAACTGCAACCCGTCAACGGTGAGGATCGCCTTCGAACGCGCCTCGACAGGCACCTGCGTGGCGGCCTGCGCAGAGAGCGGCATGGCCACCGCCGCGCCAGCCATCAGGGTGCGCCGCCAGAAGGTGTGATGTGTCATCGGATCTCTCCCTTGAGTGGTGGCCTGCCGGTGCGCCGGGGCCGATTGTCGTCGCGAGGTTCTGATGCCCCGTTCTGCGTGAAACTATGCTGCTGCCTTGCTGCGGGCGAGTTTGGCGAACATGTCGGCAAAGGTCAGGCGGGTGTCGATGCTGCGATAGACGCGCATGGGCCGCCCGCCCGAACCCGGCACATAAGCGCCCTTGTCATCGATCGAGGGTGTGGGCTTCACCACATAATCGCTGGAGGAGCTGTCCGCCTCGAAGGAGGATTGCAGCGCCGTCAGCGTCACCAGCGGGCTGTCGCCCAGAATATAGGTCTCCCCGATGTTGAGCCCCGCCCCGCCTGCCAGCGTGCCGATCCGGTCCACCTGCGCCAGCAGAAAGGCGCCCAGCCTGCCTGCGGGGGCCAGCCCCTGTTCCAGCTCGGCATGGGAGATCAGCACGCGGCGATAGGTGTCACGCGGCACCTGCCAGATCTCGATGTCGCTTTCGTTGAAGATGTAGCGGGCGGCGGTGATATCGATGGTGGTGTTGTATTCGGGATCGGTGCGTGCGGGCACGCCGGGGTTCAGCTCGGGATGCTCCATGCCGCCGATCCACGCCAGCTTCAGCAGCTTGCCGATGCGCGGATCGAGACGATGCGCGGCGGCCAGCTCGGTCAGGCTGGCCCCGGCGGCGTAGAACAGGGGGCGATGGCTGTCGGCCTTCAATGCTTCGGCGACGATGCGCTGGCTGGCCGGGCTGGTCCAGCCAGCACGATCCGGCCCCAGCGCTTTTTCGCGCCCGGCGACGATCGGCGGCACATGGTCAAGCCGCATCAGACCGGCCAGCTCCTGCGCGCGTTCTGCCGCATGCTGCGCCTGTTGGGCGGAGCCATCGAAAGGCTCCTTCTCATGCAGATGCGAGCCGACGATCAGGGCAATCTCCACCGAGGGCGAGGCGAGGTGATGCGCCAGCTGGAACAGCCCGTCAGGATCGCCGCCCAGATCATTGTCGATGATGATGCGCTGGCGCGGCGTGATGGCGGCCAGCGCGGCCTGTTGCCAGGGGGCAAGGGCGGCCCCGCAGGTCAGGCCCAAACCGCCGAGGACCCGGCGCCGGGCCCAGTTTTGCATGAGAGGCATGGCTTTCCCTCCTGTGTCGCTGGACTGTCGTGGTCGCATCGCGCGAAAGGCCGGGTTCCGGTTTTCGCGCGATGCTCTGGGCTCAAGAGAGCAGATTTGCCGGGATATACAAGGTGTTGAAGCTATCGGGGGGCAGATTGGGGGTGATCTGGCGGTTGCCGATCATCATCCCCACGCTCAGCGGCTCGGCCATTTCATTGTTCAGCACCAGCACCAGACTGCCATCGGGATTGCGGAAGGCCATCTGGTTTTCGTAACCGACAAAGCTGCTGGTGGGCAGATAGCGGGCGCCGGGCTTCACAAAGGCCGAGAGATGGCGCAGCAGCCAGTAATCGGGGGTGAGCGTGTAGTTCTGCCCATCGGGCGCCACCGCCACCAGCGCATTCTGCGGCCAGCCCCAGCCCGAGGAACCGCCCGCCGTCAGCGCCAGATTCCAATAGTCCCAGGTCCTTGCCCCGGCGGCGAAATAGCGCTTCAGCGTGGTCCAGCCATAGCGGGCATAGTGCCAGTCATTGGTGCCCACGCCGCATTCCTGCTCGCTGCCCCAGATCGGCAGGGAGGGCCAGCGGCGCCTGATGTCTTCCAGCGCGCCCTTGCCGGCCCATTGCACGCCCACGCCCTTGATCCAGCGGGCGGCCTCGGGTGAGGCCATGGCGGGGGCGAGCAGATCGGCATTGCCGCGCTCCAGCGTGCCGAAGAACAGCTCCACCCCGTGGCGGCCCATTTCGGTGCCGAGATAGGGGATGAAGCGGGCCAGCCCCTCGCCCGTCCAGCAGCAGCTGGGGAAGGGCTGGGCGGAGTTGAATTCGTTTTGCGGCATGACCATGCCGATCTTCACGCCCTCTTGCGCATAGGCGGCGACATAGCGGCCGAAATAGCGGGCATAGGCCTCGAAATAGCGCGGTTCCTGGATGAAGCTGTCCGTGCCTTCATGGCCCAGCTGGTCGGGGCGGATGCCATTGTCGGGCTGGCCGGGCCAGGCGGGGCCCTGCGCGTAATGGCCGCCCTTCTTCATCCATGTCGGCGGTGACCATGGCGAGGCCCAGAGCCGCAGATCGGGCCGGATCGCCTGCGCCGCCTTGATAAAGGGCAGCAGCGCCTGCCGGTCCTGAGCGATGGAGAAGCGTGCCATGGCGAAATCGCCTGGCGTTTCGTCATAGGAATACCATGCTCGCGCGAGATCATTGGCGCCGATGGGCGTGCGGCACAGGTTGAGCGCCGCGCCATCCTCGGCAAACAGCGCGGAGAGTGCCTGAGCGCGCAGCGCCGGGCTCAGCCGCCCCAGCGCATCCCAGCCCCGCTCGCTGAAGGCGCCGCCGAAGCCCTCGATCGGCTGGGCGGGGGTATCAAGGTGAATCTCGACATGGCGGGCAAAAGCATTGGCGGCGGGCGCGTCCAGCGATGGTGCGGCCAGCGCTTCCCATGCTCTGGCCCTTGTGGTGGCGTGCCAGCTTATGCCGCCGTCCGCACCCGCAGTGCGGGGGGAGGCCGCCTGAGCCATCACCCGGCCCGAAGAGGCCATGGCCAGACCCGTGCCTGCCAGCTTCAACATGTCACGCCTGTCCATAAAGCTCCTCTTGCAAAAAGACGGGCGCCCGAACGAAACGGGCGCCCGCAGGGTGGACTGTCAATCCTTCCAGCTTTTCCCGGTCAGTCTGGTGCTGACGGCAGGCCCCAGATGCTGGGCATCCGTGCCCAGCGCGAAGCTGTAGTCGCCGCCGGCAATGCGCCAGCCCGAGGGCGTCCAGTCGGCCAGCAGACGGGGATCGATGCTGAGATCCACGCTCTGGCTGGCGCCGGGGGCCAGATTGACCCGGGCAAAGCCCACCAGACGCTGCTTGGCCGCGCCATTGCGCGACACGAGATAGAGCTGGGCCACATCGGCGCCTTCGCGCGTGCCGGTGTTGTGCAGGGTGAAGCTGGCCTTGAGCCCGTCCACCTTCAGCCCATCCTCGGCAAAGCTGGTGTAGCTCAGGCCATAACCGAAGGGAAACAGCGGCTTGGCGCCGGTGCGGGCATACCAGCGATAGCCGACATCGGAGCCTTCCACATCGTAATTGGCCGAGAGTTTCGCATTGGGCGTGGGCGGGTTGCCCATGAAATCGGGCTCCAGATCGGCATAGCCGTCCAGCACCGGGCGCGGCAACTGGCTGACGCTGGCCGGGAAGGTGATCGGCAGGCGGCCCGAAGGGTTGGTCTGGCCCATCAGCACGCTGGCGATGGCCTCGCCGCCGCGCGCGCCCGGATACCAGGCCTCAAGCACGGCGGGCACATTGCCCAGCCATGGCATTGCCACCGGATTGCCGGTTTCCAGCACCACGATGGTGTGCGGATTGGCCGCCGCCACCGCCGCGATCAGCGCATCCTGCCCGTCCGGCAGGGTGAGGTCGGCCTGATCCAGCCCTTCGCTCGCCCATTTGGTGGCGAAGACGATGGCCACATCGGCCTTCTTGGCCTGATTGACCGCATCGGCCAGATTGTCGCCACCCCGGAAGGTGACGGTGGCCTGAGGCGCCAGCTTGCGGATCGCCGCCAGCGGAGCCGAGCCATTGTAGGCCTGCGAGAAGAAGGCGGCAAAGGGGCTGTCCACACCCACCGAGACCTTGGCCAGCGGCCCGCCTTCGCCAGCCACCTGACTCGATCCGCCGCCCGAAAGCATGCCCAGATTGGCCAGCCCGCCGATCACCGCGATGCGCTGGGCATGGGCGGCCAGCGGCAGGATGGCGCCTTCATTCTTCAGCAGCACGATGCCTTGCTTTGCGGCGTCTTCGGCCACGGCGGCATCGGCGGCCATATCGATCTTGCCGCCGGGGCTGACCGGATGCTTGTCGAGTCCGGCGGCATAGATGGCCGTGATCACGCGGGTGTTCATATCGTCCAGACGGGCGGACCATACCTTGTCGGCCTTGGCCTTTTCGGCCAGTTCGGCGCCAAAGAACACCTTGGGGTCAAGCTGCACGCCCGATTGCTGGTCGAGCCCGTGGATCGCCGTATCGAGCGAGGGCACCGCGCCCCAGTCCGACATGACAAAGCCCTTCCAGCCCCAATCCTTCTTGAGCACCGTGTTGAGCAGCCAGTCATTGTCACAGGCATGGGCGCCGTTCACAATGTTGTAGGCGCACATCACGCTGAGCGGTTGGCCCTTTTCGATGCCGATCTGGAAGGCCAGCAGGTCGCTTTCGCGCGCGGCGGCCTCGCCGATGCGGATGTCGACGAATTTGCGGCCCGTCTCCTGACCGTTCAGGGCGAAATGCTTGATGGTGGAGATGATATGGTTGCTCTGCACGCCGCGAATGGCCGCGCCCACCAGCGTGCCCGCCAGCAGCGGGTCCTCGGCCAGATATTCGAAGGTGCGCCCGTTGCGCGGGTCGCGCGTTAAGTTGACGCCGCCGGAGAGCAGCACGTTGAAGCCCTTGGCGCGGGCCTCTCCGCCGATCATGCGGCCCCCGGCATAGAGCACATCCGGGTTCCAGCTGGCGGCCTGAGCCAGGCCGCTGGGCAGGGCTGTGGCGCCATCATGACGCAGCCCGCCGATCCAGGCGACGCCCAGCGAGGCATCGGATTCGGTCAGAGCGGGCAGGCCCAGACGCGGCAGACCCGCCACATAGCCTGCGCCCGGCACTGCCTCGGGCGGCGGGGGCGGACTGTCGGGCGAGAGTTGCATGGCCATGATGCCATGGGTCATCACAGTGCGTTCGGCGGGCTGCATGCTGCGCACGCTGGCCACGGCGCGGGCATGGGCCGCGGCGATGTCCGAAGGGGTGATCGTGGTGTCCTGAGCCTGTGCCGTGCCGCTGGTGGCCAGAGCCAGCATGGCGATCCCTGCCGACATGGCAGCCTTGCTTTTAACGCCCCTGTTCTTGCGCATGGGAGTCTCCCTCTCCTTGAGGATGTTGTGCGGGCTGGAAAGCCATCATGCAAGCGGTGCGAAGAAGCGTTGTCCTCTTCGCACCGTTGCCACGTGTCAGATCAGAATTTGAAACCGGCGCGCGCCCCGAAGGTGCGGGGATCGCCAAAAGCGGTGACATTGCCAAAGGTGCTGACACCATTGACGGTGATGAAATTCTCCAGATTCTTGGCAAAGCCCTGAATGTACCAGCGGTCTCCCGGCGCGTGATAGGTGACGCTCACATCCGTGGTGGTGTGCGAAGGCGTCACGAATTGCAGGGGATAGGCGTAGAAGCCGGTGACATAGTATTTCGAGGACATCTGCGTGCCGACGGTGGCCTCCACGCGGCCCTCATTGCGCATGGGGATGGTCAGCGCATAGGCGGCGCGCACCACGGTGGAGGGCGAACGGTCGAGCCGGTTGCCCGCCCAATTGTCATCGCAGGCGCCAGAGGTGGTCTGATGCGGGCAATATTGGGTGTAATGCGCATCCAGCAGGTCCAGCCCGAAGGTCAGGCGGTTGTAGCGGTTGGGCGAAAGAATGCCCTCCAGCTCCAGACCCTTGATGCTGGCCTTGCCCGCATTGGTGGTGACCGTGGAGGGCGCGCCCGCCACGCTCACAATGCCGCTGAGCTGCAGATTCTTGTAATCATAGTAGAAGACATCGGCGTTGATGCGCAGCACATTGCCGACCTTGCCCTTATAGCCGATTTCATAGGCGGTGAGCGTTTCGGGCTTGTAATAGATCGCCTGAGGCTGGCTGGAGGAATAGACGCAGGCCTCTCCCTGCGACGTCACCTGCGATTGCCCGGCGCCGCCCGTGGAGCAGCCATCGCCGAAACCGCCCGCCTTGTAGCCGGTGGCCACGCTGGCATAGGCCAGACCGCCGGGCACATCGGCATCGATCCCCGCGCGCCAGGTGAGCTTCTGCGACTTGATCGACGCATCGTTCACATAGCCGCTCGACTGGCTGATCGGCTGATTGACCGAAGAGAGAATGACGGTGTGGCCATAGCGATACTTGTAGTCATCGGTATAGCGCAGACCGGCGGTGATGCGGACGGCGGGAATGGGCTTGAAGACGGCTTGCGTGAAGCCCGCAACGGTGCGGTTGATCACCGGGCTCTGCGGGAAACCATAGACGTAACCCGGGGCGCCCGGCGTGGGGTTCAGAAGACCGAAGAGATAGAGCGCGATGTCTTCTCGCTCGCGGAAGTAATAGAGGCCAGCCTGCACCTTGAGCGGGCCATCACCATTGGTGGAGACGCGCAGTTCGTTGGAAACCTGATGATAGGTGCCGTTGAAGCTGGTGGGCAGATCATAGGGAAGTCCCAGATCGCTGGTGCCCGTTTCAGCGCGCGCGAAGTGACGATAGGAGGCGATGTCGGTGAGGGTGACAAGGCCAAGGTTCCAATTGGCTTCGCCCTCGAACGAATAGGCTTCGTTGCTTTCGCCCACCTTGGTGGTGCCATTGCCCAGCACGCCCGGCTCCGTGGGGACGGGGTTGGTGCGGGTGAGGGCGGCAGCGGTCGAGGGGTTGGTCCACAAGGCCGTGGCCTGGCCCGTGGCGGGATTGCCCGAAATGGTGTAGAAGTTGGACTGGCGCAGGCTGGTCAAACCGGCCTGCGTGCCGGTCAGCTTGGCGTATTCGCTGCGCAGCAACAGGTTGAAACTGTCCGATGGTTCGATCAGCAGCTGCACGCGGCTGGCGAAATTGCTGCGCTGCGGGCCGATCTTGGTGGTGTCGCCAGGTGCCAGCTTGAGATAATTGTCATGGCGGTCGTAATCGAGCGCGACTCGGGCCGCCATGATGCTGCTGATCGGCACATTGACCGCCAGATCGCCGCTATAGGCATTGTAATTGCCCGCCGAAGCATTGCCGATGACTTCATATTTGCCCAGCTTGGGCTTGTTGCTGATGACATTGACCACGCCCGCCGTGGTGTTCTTGCCATAAAGCGTGCCCTGTGGGCCGCGCAGCACTTCCACGCGCTCCACATCGTAGAAGCTGACGTCAGCCTCCTGCGTGCGGGCGATGTAGACGCCATCGGTCATGAAAGCGGCGGATGGATCGCCCTTTTCGGTCTGATCGGTGCTGGTGACGCCGCGAATGGTGATCTGAAGGCCATCGGTATGGTCGATCGAGATGCTTGGCGCCAGATCCTTGAGCCCGCTCGGGCCGACGACACCGGCGGAGCGCAGCGTGTCCCCGGTGACCGCCGTCAGCGCGACGGGGGTCTTGGACAGCAGCGATTTATCACGTGTGGCGGTGACGACGATATCGGCATTGCCCGGTGTGTCGGGGGCTGCTGCGGATGGCGATGTGGCGGTGGTTGGTGTGGCCGTGGTCTGCGCCATGGCGTGATGTGACGAGAACGCAAGAATCGCGCCGGCACCTGCCAGCAAGGCATGCTTGTTCATTTTTCCCTCTCCCAGCTTTTGGTTTGTAATCTTATTTTTCGGTTCGTTATAATTTTGTTGCAAGCTGCTCGCAGTTGTTAGCGCTGTCAAGACTGCGCTGTCATTTTTCCGCTGGCCGAATTCGTATGAACATGCCACTGTTGCAAAAATGATATAGTTCGATGGGAACGAGGATTCTAATGCCCCAGAACGCCGCGCCACCAATGTCTGCGACCATGGGGGACGTTGCCCAGAAAGCGGGAGTTTCGCTCAAGAGCGTATCGCGCGTCATCAACAATGAGCCGCATGTTTCGGCCAAGCTGCGCGCGCGCGTGCAGGCGGCCATCGACGCGCTGGACTATGTGCCCGATACGGCGGCGCGATCGCTGGCAGGTGGCCGCAATTTCATCATCAGCGTGATGTTCGACAATCCCAGCCCGAATTATATCATCAAGGTCCTGTCGGGAACCTATCGTGCCTGCGTCGAGCATCAATATCATTTGCGCATCGATCAGTTCGACGGCGCGACCGGAACGGTCTGCATTCTGGCACAATTGGAGCAGGTCTTGCGCCACAGCCGCGTCGACGGCTTCGTGCTGACCCCGCCGCTATGCGATGACCGGCGAATACTCGACAGGCTGGATGCGCAGGGGCTGCGCTATGTGCGCGTGGCGCCCACGGTGGACCCGGGCCGCTCCGCCGCGGTGCAGATTGACGATGCCGCTGCTGCCGCCACTGTCGCCGACATGTTCTGGCGCCATGGGCATCGGCATATCGGGCTGATCAACGGTCCGGAATTGCATGGTGCGGCGGGGCGGCGGCGACAGGGTTTTCTGGAGCGATTGCATACGCTTGCCCCCGATCTGGAGGTCAGCGAGGCGGAAGGCGCTTTCACCTTCGAAGGCGGCATGTCCGCGGGGGGAGACCTGCTCGACCGCGTTCCGGGGCTGACCGCCATCTTCGCCGCCAATGATGATTCCGCAGCGGGCGCCATGACGGCATGCCGGCAGCGCGGGCTTGATGTGCCGGGGCAGATTTCCGTCTGCGGCTTTGACGACAGTCCGGTGGCCAGTTCCGTCTGGCCTTATCTGACCACCGTCTATCAGCCGATTGAAGAAATGGCATATACGGCGGTCAATCTGCTGCTTGCGCGTGGTGATGCCGATGCACTGGCGCAATCAACGCTGGATTATCGTCTTATCGAACGCCAGTCAGTGGCTTTGGCAAGTCATGATGAGCAGGCATAAAAACCGATAATCTTCGGGCTATGCAAGGTGAAATAATACAATGGCAATCTCCACCTTGCACCGAGCCTATATCAGGCGGAACACCTGAATCAGGCGGCCATTGGCTTTCGGCCCCAGATCGGGCGCTTTGATCTCCGGCGGGACGGGATAGGTCAAGGTGGCGATGAAGGCGGATTCACGCAGCCATGCGTATTTTTTGCCGGATACGTTGAAGGTCGGCAGAAGTCGGTATTTGCTTTCGCTGTAACCAAGGCCCTTGTTGTGGATGATGATTTCATAACCATCATCCGTCTTGAGCCGATACAGCGCATCGACAATAACCACACCATCGGGGCGCACCACGGGAAAGTCTCCACCACCGGGGATGACTGTGCCTTGAAGGCCGCGTCCCCGGAAGGTGCCGCCGATGATGGGCCAGACTTCATGGCGATCGCCGTCGGCGGCGGTCTGGTCTTCCCTGGGGCCCATCAATTCGGGCTCGGTGCAGAAGGGCAGGATGTCCATCACCCATTCCAATCCCACGGCATCGTAGATTTTGGGCGCGCCGCCAGCAGGCAGGGCGGGCACGGTTGGTTCATGGTCCAGCGGAGGCGCGGCGCTCAAGCGGCTGGATGTGGCCAGCGGCACGGCGGCACCGATCAAACCCAGAGCGGTTCGGCGGGAGAGGGTCATGTCTGGTGTCTCCTTGCGCATTATTGTGCCTGCCGCAGCGGGTCCGGGCGGCAGGGCTGGTGGAGAATGGTGCCGCAAACCGGCCATGCGGCGGGCACCGCAACGCCGGGCACCGTGCCGATCATCAGGCGGGAGGGATGCTGCGCATCATGCAGCACCGCGACCCGGCCCGGCACCGATTGGGGGGCGAAAAGAAAGCCGCCATACTGGCTGGGCGTGTCGATCCACAGCCTCAGGCGCGATCCCTTGCGGAAGGCATGGGCGAATTTCTGCACCTCGATCCGGGCCAGAGCGGGGGCGCCCGGCACCATCGCCGCCATGCTCTCCGGGCGGTCCAGCGGCCATGGGCGCAGCGGCGTGGATTTTGCCGGGTCCTGCGCGCGGTCCGACAGGCGCAGCCAGCCACGCTGGAGAAACATCTCCTGCCCATCGGGGCGCAACTCGGTCAGCGTCACTTGCAGATCGGCATCGGCGGTGGTGGTGGTCACCCAGAGATCGGCGCTGGCCGGGCCATAGGCCACCACATCATGGTCGAAAGCGGCGCTGGTGTAGGCCAGCGTGCCGCGCTGCCAGTCCGGCTTCAGCGGCTCCCAACTGTCCCTGCCGAATTCGTGATTCACGGCGGGTCCGCGCAGAGGATAGTCGAAACCATCGGGCTGGCCCTCGCCATGGTCCGTCACCAGCCTGCCATCGGCGGAAAGGTTGAAGGCCAGCGGCGTCACCGGCATCGGGAAGGTCGGATGGGAAAGAGTAAGCCCCGGCGTGAAGGTTTCAAAGGCACCCTCGCCGGGGCCTTTCAGCGCGCCTTCGATCCAGACCTGCACATGGGGCGTGGCCTCGAAACCATTGGCCTTGCCCTTCACGAAATGGTCGAAAAAGCGGATCAACTGCGTGCGAAACCGCGTTGAGGCATAGAGATCATGCGCGCCATTGGTTTGCAGAGACCACAGGCGCGAGGGATCGAGCGTCTCCTGAAAATAGCCCATGCGGGAGATCACCGCCTCATCCTGAAACACCTCCATCGAGAAGACCGGCACCGTGATCCGATTCGTGCGCGCGGCCAGATTGCGGATCTCGATATAAGCATCGCGCAGCGGATGGCGGATCAGCACCGAGGGCAGGCGGTTGCTTTCGGCGGTTTGTTCGTTGCGGGCGATTTGCGCCAGACAGCGCTGGTCACCCTCGGCCTGAGCGCTGGCCTTGGCCGAATTCCAGCGCGCATGGAGGTAATTCCACCAGCCATCGACAAAGCCCGGTGCGGGCACGCCGCCCGGATACCAGCTGTCCAGCCGTGCATCGCCCAGCGGCATGCCCGGCGCGATGGCCTTGAGATGCGGCGGCTGCTCGGCGGCGGTGGCCAGCTGCGACATGCCCGCCCATGACCAGTTGGCCATGCCCACCGCGCCATTCGACCATGGCTGGGCGGCGATCCATTCCACCGCATCGCGCCCATCCTCGCCATAGGAGCGGGCGAGGAATTCGAACTGCCCTTCCGAGCAGCCCGTGCCCCGCGCATTGATGCCCACCACCGCATAGCCCTCAGCCACCAGGGCGCGGTCGAGATTGACCGACATGGCGGTGTTGTCATCCAGATAGGCCGCGCCGCCGATCGCCCCCGGATCATAGCCCGAATAGTTGACGATCACCGGAAACGGCCCCTTGCCCCTGGGCAGCAGCACGCTGTAGCGCAGCTGCGTGCCATCGCGCGTGGGCAGATAGCCGGTCAGGCGGCGGGCGAAGAACACCGGCTGATGCTTGACCGGCGGGTTCATTTCATCGGGCGGGGTGGTGGCCTGATGGACCGGCACCGGGGCCTGAGCCTGCGCTGCCGTGGCGATGGCCAGCGCGGCCAAAGCCACGGATCGGAGGATGATCACTGGTCTTTCCATGCGGTCAGGGTGCGGAAATAGGCCAGCGTGTCTTCCAGCGCGGCATCGCTTTTGGGCGAGCCTTCCTCGGGGAAGAAGCTGAGCTTGACGATCACCGTGCGCGTCGCGGGATGGACATAGATAAACTGCCCCTGCAGCCCCAGCGCGGTGAAGGCGCCGGTGTCGTCCAGCTTCCAGATCTGATAGCCATAGCCGGACCGGGCGAAGGGATTGGTCACGCTGGCGGGCGGCGGCGGGGTTCCGGGATCGGCATTGGGCGTCATGGTGGTGGCCTGCTTCATCCAGTCAGCCGGCACGATCTGCCGCCCGTTGAAGCGCCCCTGATCCAGCATCATCTGCCCGAAGCGGGCAAAATCACGCAGGGTAGCATTATAGGCCATGCCGTTGAGTTCACGGCCCACGCCCGGCCCGCCATCGGCCAGCCAGAAGCCATGCGATTCCGTGCCCAAAGGCTGCCAGAGATCGTGGGCGGTGAAATCGGCCAGCGGGCGCTTGGTGGCGCGTTCCAGCACCCAGCCCAGCACCGAGGTGTCCAGCGTGGAATAGTTGAAATGGCTGCCCGGCGCGACTTTGCGCTTCATGCGCGGGGCCATATCGGCAAAGCGCTCCTTGTTGGCGACGATGGCGTTGAGGAAGATTTGCGCGGCAATGCTGGGCGTCGCGCCGAAATCATAGCGCTCCTCATAATCGGTGCCGGAGCGCATCTGCAGCAGCTGGCGGATGGTCACGCCATCATAGCCCGACCCTTTCAGCTCCGGCACATAGAGCGTCGCCGGATCGTCCACCGAATGGATCGCGCCTTGCGCCACGGCGATGCCCACCAGCATCGAGGTGAAGGTTTTCGCCATCGAGAAGGAGATGAAATGGGTCCGCTCATCGGTGTTGTTGCGATAGCTTTCATGCAGGATCTTGCCATCGCGCATCACCAGAAAGGCGGAGGTGTAGGTCAGATCCTCCCAGGCATCCTCGCTCATGGTCTGGCCGCGAATGGTGGCCTTGGGCAGGGCGGTATCGGCATGGGCCAGCGGGGCAATCGGGCCGGAGCGGGGCACCACGCGGGTCTGGAACAGCTGGTCCATGTTGTGGAAGGTCAGCATGTTCTCGGGCGCTTCGAGCATATGCATGCGCGCTGCGGCCAGCGCGGGGGGCACGGTGCCATCGGGCAGCACATGGCTGGGCGCGGTCTGGGCCTGGAGCGGCGCGATGGGCGACAGCGCCAGGGCAAGAGCCAGCACGCGCGTGAGGGGGAAGCGGGAAAAAGACATGGATCATCCTTGTTGGGAAGAGGTTTATTTGCGCAGCAGCATGGTCAGGCCGAAGGTGCGCGGACGCGATGTGATCGATTGATAGGAGCCCACCCCCACCACCCCGATCGAGCGGGACAGCACCGCGTGATCATTGGTGAGATTGTCGATAAAGGCCGAGACATCGACCGCCCCATGCCGCCAACCCAGACGCAGGCTGGCGAAATGGAAGGCCGCGGTGCGTAGCGCGCCCGGATCGTAGGAGTTGGTGGCCGGATCGGTGGTGGCGGTTTCCGGGCCGGGGCTCTTGTACTGGTAATCGCCGCGCAGATAGAGCGAACCGATGGCGATCGGCCTTTCGTAACTGCCGCCGATGCTGGCGGTCCAGGGATGGGTTTCGAGATGGTCGGCGGTGGTGGCCAGCGCGCCGCCCGCCACATTCTGCGTGAAATGCGCCGAGGTGTAGCTGAGCGTACCGTCCAGCGAGAGCCCCCTGGCGACCCGCACCGTTGCCTGCAGATCGAAGCCGGTGCTGCGCGCCTGCCCCAGATTGGCGGTGAAATGCGCCCCGCAATGCTGGAGATAGACATCCTGCTGAATGTCGCTCCAGTCGACGCGGAAGGCGCTGGCGGCAAAGGTGACGGCGCGCCCGACCCGGCCCTTCGCCCCGGCCTCATAGCTCCACAGGCTGTCCGACTTGTAGGTGCCCGGCACGGAGGTGAAGCCGTAACCCGCCAGATCGGCGCCGCAGACCGCTTGCGGCACCGGCGCATTGGTGCCGCCGATGCGATAGCCCTTGGCCGCGCTGACATAGAGCATCACGGCGGGGCTGGCCTGCCAGTCGAGGCCGAATTTGGGGGTCACCGGGCTTTCGCTGACCGATTGCGTGGGCTGCAGCTGATAGCCCGAGACCGGCCCCTGAAACAGCGAATTGCCGCTGAATTTGGTATGGGCGACACGCAAGCCGGCGCTGGCTTTCAGCTTGGGCGTGATGGCAAAGGTGCCGTCGGCGAAACCGGCGATCTGCTCATCGGCGCCGCGCCCCGCGCCTGCCAGCGAGGAGGTGCCATTCACCAGAGGCGTGCCCAGCACCAGTTCGGGCGGGATGCCGCCGAAGATATCGGCGAAATAGGGGTCCTGAACATCCTCGGAAAAATGCTGGACCGATTTGGCATAGAACACGCCCAGCACCCATGACAGGCGGGCATCTTTCTGAGTCGATTGCGCGCGCAATTCCTGAGTGAAGGTGCGCTGGTCATTGGCCATATGCGCCAGCGCATTGTAGCGCGCCGAAACCCATGGCGTGCCATCGAACACGGCGGGCCAGATGGTGGAATAATCGATCTGCGCGCTTTGATCGCGGATGTAATAGGAGGTGTTGTTGATGATCTGCACCCCGCCCAGATCGCCGGTGATGTTGAGCGCGGGCAGCAGGAAGCGGTCCCGGTCGGGCGAGGCATTGGGCTGGCCGCTCAGGAACTGGCCCTGCGACGGGTTGGAGAGGCTTTCCCAATAGGTGCTGCTGTCGTGGAGGATGCGGCGCTGATAGAACAGCGAGGGCGTGATGGTCAGCGCGTCGCTCGCCGCCCATTTCAGCGCGAAACGCCCGACCAGCGTGTCGCCCGAATTGACGTTATGCAGCACCGGTTGCCCGCTCAGCAGCGGATTGGTGTTCTGGCGGTCCACCCATCCGCCGTCATGGCGATACCACAGCGTGGCGGCCAGCCCGAGCTTGTCGCGCACCAGTGGCCCGGTCACCGAGGCGCCGATTTCGCCGGAGATGGCGCCGCCCTGCGTTGCGGAGGTTTCGCCGCGGGCATAGATATGGATGTCGTTCAGGCTGGGCTGGGTGGTGATGAAGCGCACCGTGCCGCCCTCCGACCCCGCGCCGAACAGCGTGCCCTGCGGCCCGCGCAGCACCTCGACACGGGCCAGATCGAAGACGGCGGGAAAGGCATTGGTGGAGGAATAGCCGACGACGCGGCTCTGGATCGGCGTGTCATCGATGTAGACGCCGGTGGTGGCCGCGCCCACCGTCGAGCTGACGCCGCGAATGGCGATGTTGGTCTGGTTGCCAAAGCCGTTGGGATCGAACTGGATGCCCGGCGTCTGGCGCACCAGACCGGAAATGTCCTTGATCCCGCGATTGTCCAGCGCCGCCTGCCCCAAAGCGGTGACCGAGAGCGGCACCTTGCTCAGCGCCTCGGCGCGGCGGGTGGCGGTGACGATGATCTCGCCCTGGCTGGGCGTGTCAGCCTGTCTGGCCTCCTGCGCCATGGCGGCGGTTGACAAGGCCAGCGCTGAAATCGCCGACAGATGGATGATGGCTTGCTTCATGGTTCCCTCCCGCATGCCGCCGTTGGGGCGGTCGTTCCGTCGGGAGGTCCGGGCGAGGGGCTTGCGCCTTTCGCGTCGATCCCGACGTGATGGCGCAAGCAATGCAGGAAGCGGGGGAGGGGCGCGTCCCCCGAATGGTATATGCTATATCACAAAACAATCTGCCCATCGGCCACCGAGCGGCAGATGCGCCGCACCAGCTCCGATTGGCGCCCGGTGCCGGTCTTGGCCAGCACGCGTTTGAGGTGCAGGCGGGCCGTGCCCTCGGCGATCCCGCGCGCCACCGCAAAATCGCTGACGCTGCCCCCGGCGGCCAGGCTGGCGGCCAGCGCGGCCTCGGTCATGGTCAGGCCGAAAAGCATGGCCAGGTCGGCCGGGGCATAGCGCACCGCCAGGTCTGGCCTTGTCATCACCAGCAGCACCAGATCGCGCGTCAGGGCAGGATGCTCCGGCAGGGTCTGCGCCGGGCGGGCGCGGATATGCAGCGCGGGGCGGTCGATCCCGCCCATGGCCATGACGGTGCGATCGTAGCGGCCCTGAACCAGCGCCAGCAATCGCTCATGATCGGTGCGGCAGGGGGCGGAGAGATGGTCATCACGCAGGTGAAGCATGTCTGGCGCGGCGAACATCGCCCTGGCATCGGCATTGCTCCAATGGACGCGCAGTTGGCGGTCGCAGGCGACCATCGCGGTCATCATCGCATCATTGGCCTGTTGCACCAGCCCGGCCTGCATCTCCAGCGTGGTCAGGCGCGTTTGCAGCCGCAGGGCCTGACGGATATGCGGCGCCAGCAGGGTCAGCAGGCTTTCATCATGCGCGCCCATATCGCGCCGGTCGTCTGCCACGCGGTGGAAGATCAGCGTGAAGGTGTGGCCGTCATCGAGCCGCTGGCTCAGCCAGAAGGCGGGCCCCAGACCGCAGCGCGCCAGCCCGTCGGAGAGCATGCGGCGATCCTGCGCGGAATAATCGCGGCATCGTTGATCGCTGTCGATGTCCAGCGCCGGTGGCGGGGAGAGCGGGCGGCGAAAACGGGGATTGGCCGGGCTGTTGGCCCATGAATCGTGCAGCATGCCATTGCGCTCGGAATGGCTGTCGCGTCTGGTCCAGAGCGGCAGCAGCAGATCCTGCGATGGGACCAGCAGCTGCGCTGCCACGCTTTCCACGCCCATATGCTGGCGCAGCAGGTCCATCAGGCCGATCCAGCGCCCCGGATCATCAATTGCCCCGTAAAGCGCCCCGATCACCTGATCGTTGAGTGTGGCCATCGTGTTGCCCCCCATGATCGTCTCCCCGGGCGGCAGGATAGCGCCTCGCGACTGAACGGCAAGTTGCAGCGGATGCGGGATTGCATGATGGTAGCGCTAACTGTAGCGTGGTGATCATAACAACAAAGGGAGAGCCATCATGATTCTCATGATGAACACGCATGCCGTGCGCCACACCAATGCGTTCAAGACGGCCTCCCTGCCTCTGTTCCTCACACGCCTTCTTGTCCTTCTGGGTTGCGCTCTGATGCTGCCCGCAGCCGCCACAGCTGCGCAACCTGCCACGCTGGCGCTTTATGACGGGCGCGCTGTCGCCACGGTGGTCTATGACGGGGACGCAGGCACGCCCCTGCGCAAGGCGGCGGACCTGCTGGCGGGCGATCTGGCACGGCTGAGCGGGCAATCGCCTGCCGTGGTCTCGCAGATGGGGCAGGCGCGGGGGACGGGGGTGATCGTCGGGCTGGCCTCCTCGCCGGGGATCGCGGCGTTGCTGCGGGCCAACCACCTCTCCACCGCCGCCATCGACGGCAAATGGGAGGTCTATGGCCGGGCGATGATCCCCGCGCCGTGGGACCCGCATGCCAGAGCGATCCTGATCTTCGGTTCGGACCAGCGCGGCGCCATCTGGGGCGTGGTGGATCTGACGCGGGAGATGGGCGTCTCGGCCTGGGAATGGTGGGCCGATGTGACGACGCGCCGTGTCAGCCGCATCGCCGTTTCGGCTGCCCTTGCCTATTCGAGGGAGCCCAGCGTCAAATACCGCGGCTTCTTCATCAATGCCGACAATCTGAAACTATGGGCCGCCAAGACCTATGAGCCCTCCGCAGGCGGCATCGGCCCGGCAACCTACACAAGAGTGTTTGAGCTGATGTGGCGGCTCAAGGCCAATATGCTGTGGCCCGCGATGAATGGCGGCGATCCACCCTTCAACGCCCGTCCCGAGAACTACAGGCTCGCTCAGGATTACGCGATCGTGCGGGGCACCTCGCATGTCGAGATGCTGCTGCGCAACAATGCGCTGGAATGGGACCCCAAGCTGATGGGGCCCTACAATTGGGTGAAAAACCGGGACCGGCTGATCGCATACTGGCGCGGCGCGGTGCAGACATGGGGCGCTTACGACAATCTCTACACCATCGGCATGCGCGGCGCCGATGATTTCCCCATGGAGGGCGCCGATTCCGCCGAGAAGATGGGCGATATCCTGCATGATGTCGTCACGCAGCAGCGCAAGATCCTGAGCGAGACGCTGGGCAAGCCCGCCGACCGGATTCCGCAGGTCTTCACCCCCTATAAGGAGGTCGGCGCGGCCTATAACACGGGCCGCATCCAGCTGCCCGATGATGTGACCATCGTCTGGCCGGACGACAATTACGGCTATATGGCCCAGCTCGACACTGCGCGCGAAAGGCAGCGCCCGGGCGGGTCAGGGGTCTATTACCATACCACCTTCTGGGGCGCGCCGGGCAATTACCTGTTCCTCGGCTCCACCGACCCCAATCTGATGTGGGAGGAGATGCGGCGCTCCTATCATTTCGGCGCGCGCAAGGTCTGGATGCTGAATGTCGGCAACATCAAGCCGGTGGAATATCTCACGGATTTCTTTCTGGCGATGGCCTTCGATATGGATGCCTTCGCCAAGCCGGGGTCGGCGCGTGACTATATGCGCGCCTGGGCGATAAAGACCTTCGGCCCGGCACAGGGCGAGCAAACCGCCGAGGTCATGTGGCGCTATTACAAGCTGGCCTTTGACCGGAACCCGGAATTCATGGGCTTCAACACCACCTTCCCGGAAACGCCGGTGCAGCAGACGCGCTTCAACCTCAGCGATTTCGGCGATGAGAATGCCCGCCGTGCCGGGGCGTATCAGGCGATCATGGCGCAGTCGAAAAGCCTGATGGCGGCCCTGCCTGCCGACCGCAAAGCGGCGTTTTTCGAGCTGGTCGATTACACCGTCAACACAGGCGGCAGCATGAACCTGCAACAGCTCGCGCTCGACAAGTCGATCGCCTATGGGCTGCAGCGCAGGGCCAGCGCCAATGCCTATGGGCAGGAAGCGCAGCGCGCGCATCAGGCGATTGTCGAGAATGTCCGCCGTTACAATCAGGACAATGCGGGCGGCAAATGGAACGGCATCGCCACGGATTATCCGCAATCCCTGCCCAATTACCTGCCGCCCGCGATTCCCCAATGGACCAGCCCGGGCGGCGAAGCACGCTGCGGCGTGCAGGTGGAGGGCGGAGGCTTCTTCGACGATGTGGGCTGGTGGTTTGCCACCATGCCCGGCTTCCATCGCGAATTGGGCGACCGCAGCGCTTTTCTCGACATCTTCACCGAACAGCCGGGCGATGCCGACTGGAGCGCCACCCCCATGGCGCCATGGATCAGGCTGGACCGCAGCGCGGGCCATTTCTCCTCCGCCACCAGCGAGCAGCGCCTGCATGTCTCGATCGACTGGGCCAGGGCGCCGCAGGGTGAGGCCGAAGGGCTGATCCATGTCACCTGCAGCGCGGGCCGCAAGCCGATCGATGTGCATGTGCGCCTCGCGCCCCGGCAGGCCGATCCGGCGGCCTCCTTCATCGACAGTCAGGGTGTGGTCGCGATCCACGCCGCCCATGCCGACCGCCAGAGCGGCGCATGGACAAGGCTGGAAGGCGTTGGCCATGCAGAGGCGGATATGCAGGCCGATCTCGATATGGTGCCGGTCGATGTGCATGATGCTGCGGCCATGGCGACGGCACCCCGCCTGCTCTACCGCTTTGCCACGCAGCGGCCTGATCGGGATTACAGCTTCCCCAACATCGTCATCGATGAGCTGGCCAGTCTGCGCGCCGTGGCGCTGCCCTTGCCGCCCGCCAATGTGGGGGGCAGGCAGCGTATCGCCGTGGCGATCGATGGGGGAGAGCCCCGGGTGCTTGACTTCACCGCACCCTATTACGGCGCGGTCTGGCGCCAGAATGTGCTGGACAATGCCGCCAGCGCCCAGCTTGCCGATCTGCCGCTCAAGCCGGGCAGTCATACGCTGGAGGTCTATGCGCTGGACCCGGGGGTGACGCTGGACCGGTTCGAGATCAGCTTCGCGGGCGCCGCCCAGGCCTATGCCCCAATCCCCGAGACAAGGGTGGTGAGCGCATCAGCGCCGCATTGATCGTGCTGGTCAGCCGGTGATCACAGAATGCCGGACCACCACAGCCCGAGCAGCAGGATCGCCAGGGCGGGAACGCCCATGCAGATGGCGGCGGCATCGGAGCAGGTGCAGGCCACCGGATGTTTTGCATCAATCGTTCGCGACGCATATCTGCGACTGTGAACTCTGTTCATAGGCCTCTCCCAAGGTCCTGTTGCGCTGCTTTTTGCGGCTGCGTGCAATGTAGCACGTTTGATACAAACGTACCCAACACATAATTGTTGCATGTTTTTGTGCGTTTATGAGCGCAGCATAACCGGATGGGTCGTGCGGCTTCGCCAGAGGCAGGCGGTGCTACGCCAGAAAGCCCACCTGCCGCAGCCAGGCCTCGCACAGGACCGGCCAGACCGACACCGGCAGATCCTTCGTATCGAGCGCAAAGCCATGCGGCGCATCGGCAAAGATATGCAACTCGGCCAAACCGCCCGCCGCGATCCAGGCCTTCTGCAGCCGATGGGCATTCTCCACCGGCACGACCGGATCATTGCCCGCATAGACGATAAAACCGGGCGGCGGCGCGGGCAGCAGCTGCGCGTCGGGCTGGAGCCGGTCATACATCGCCTGTTTCTCGGCTGGCGGCAGCGGCGGTTTGTTCGCCACGATGGTGCGGCCCCTGGCATTGGTCGAGATCGGCGCATAGCCGATCACCGCCACATCCGGGCGCGCGGCATGGGATCGGGGCGTCCACTCCTGCGGATAGGCGGCCAACAGACAGGCCGCCAGATGGCCGCCCGAGGACAGGCCGACCACCCCCACGCCCGCGAAACCCGGATCGCTGGCGCGGATCAGGCGCATGGCCTCGATCGCATCATCAAGCGGCGCGGCGACGCCATGGGCGGCGTTGGGGAAACGGTGCAGCAGCACGAAAGCGTGATAGCCCAGCGCGGTCAGCCATTGCGCGACCTGCACGCCTTCCCGCCCCGCCATCAGCGCGACATAGCCGCCCCCGCCCAGCACCAGCATGGCGCGTCCATTGGGTCTGGCCGGGTGGAAGCCCAGCAGAACCGGCTGCTCGACCGCCGTGACCACCGCCGTCTTGGGCGCTCCGTCGGGGTTCTCGAAGGTGACGGCAGGCGTCTCGCTCCAGAGGGGCCAGATGACATCAGATCCCAGCATGCGTTCCCTCCGCCTCATGTGTCGGGAGAAGGGTAGAGCAACCTGTCGGCGGGACAGCAAGCCATCGCAGCTGATTGTGTCCGATCTGCTGTGGATTTGGCCTGCTCATGCGTATGCTGGTGATATGCATGAGAATGCCTCCCCCTATCCCGCCGCCTGGCTGATGGATCTCGACCGGCAATACCGCCCCTCGCTGCTGGCCTTTTTCCGCCGCCGCACCGGCAATCCTGCCGAGGCCGAGGATATGGTGCAGGAGGTTTTCGCCCGCATCTATGCCACCGCCGGGCTGGAGCGCGAGACGGCGGGGGCCTATATCTTTCGCGCGGCGGCCAATCTGCTGCATGACCGGGCCCGGCGTGAGGGCGTGCGCGCCGCCTGGCGCGAGGAGGCGATCACCCAAGGTGAAGGCGCGGTGGAGAGCCGCGATCCCGAAAGGGTGTTGGCCGGGCAGCAGGCGCTTGGCGCCATCCAGCGGGCGCTCGGCAGCCTGCCGGAGCGGACGCGGGTGATCTTCATCCTCTATCGGCTGGAAGGCATGGCCCGCAAGGATATCGCCGAGAGCTTCGGCCTCTCGGTCAGCGCGGTGGAGAAGCATATCGCCAAGGCCATGAAGCTGCTGATGGCCCTGAGGGAGGATTGGCAATGACGCCCGTCGCCCCCGATCCGGAAGAGATCGCCATCGGCTGGGCCCTGCGCCATGTCGAGGGTGAGATGGATTTTGAGGCGATCGAGGCCTTCGCCGACTGGCTGCAGCAAAGCCCTGCGCATGGTGAGGCCTTTGACCGTGCCATGGCCAGCTGGGCGATGCTGGAAGGCCCGCGTTTCGAGCCGGAAATCCTCTCCCTGCGCAGCGAGGCGCTCGATGCACTGCATGCGGTGCAGAGCAAGCGCTGGCGCGCGCGCTGGCGGCTGCCTGCGGTGAAGCATATGGCTTTGGCGGCGGCGGGGCTTGCGCTGGTGGTCGGCGCGGGGCTCTATTTTTGGCTCAAGCCTGATCATTATGAAACCGGCACCGGCGAAAGACGCGTGGTGGCGCTCTCCGATGGCTCGCTGCTGGCGATGGATGCGCAGAGCAGTGTCACCGTCGATTACCGCGCCGACGGGCGGCATCTGGTGCTGGAGAAGGGAAGGGCCACCTTCACCGTCGCCAAGGACCCGCTGCATCCTTTTTCCGTCGCCAGCCATGGCAGTCTGGTGGTGGCCACGGGCACGCAATTCGGCATGGAATGGCTGGGCGGGCAGACCCGTGTGGTGCTGTACGAGGGCCATGTCGCCATCCTGCGCCATCAGGGCGACCGTCTGGTGCCCGGCCTGCTGGAGGGTCGCCAGCATGGCATCGCCGCCGACACCATGCTGACCCCCGGCCGTGAGGCGGTGGTGCCCGAAGGCCCGGCACCGGTCAGCGTGCATGATCTGGCCGATCCGCGCAGCGAAAGGGCGTGGGAGCAGGGCCAGATCGATGTCTCCGATGAGCCGCTGGGCGTGGTGGCGGCGCGCATGAACCGCTATCTGCCCGGGCCGCATCTGCTGGTGGCGCAGGAGGCCGCTCCGATCCGCATCAGCGGCCTGTTCAACGCCGGAGACCTTGAGGCTTTCGTCAGCGGCGTGACGCATGTGGCCCCGGTGGTGGCCGAAAGGCAGGCGGATGGAAGTTTCTGTTTGCGAACCCCAAGCAACTCTACTGCGCCCTGCCGCTGAGGCTTTGATCGGGTGACGCGTATTCCCTAGCAGTTCGGTAGACTTCAGGGGAAGATGGACGTGACGACAGGGATGAAGCCGGGGATCAGGGCTGGGTTGAGGCTGGCAGGCTGCATGGCGGTGCTGGCCGCGGCGCATGTCTATGCGGTGGCTCCGGCGATGGCGCAGGCTGCCAGTGCGAGTTATGATTTCGATCTTCCGGCGCAGGGATTGGGTCAGGCTCTGCGCAGCTACGGGCGGATCACCCGCCAGCAGATGGTGTTCGATGCCGGGCAGGTGGGGAAGGTGGAAAGCCAGGCGCTGAAAGGCCGCTTCACCGCCGAAGCGGCCCTGTCCCGGCTGTTGCAGGGCAGCCATCTCGGTGCCCGGCGCGGCGCCAATGGCATCATCATCATCGGCCCGCAGCAGGCCGAAGCAACGCCAACCCCGACAACGGGAGTGGGTGACGATATCGTGGTGACCGGCACCCGCATCAAGGGCGCGGCGGGCGGGCCCAGCCCGGTGCGGCGTGTCTCCAGTCAGGAGCTGGCCGATCTTTCGCCGGAAAGCCTGCCGGCCGGGCTGGCCAAAATTCCCGTCTTCTCACCGATCAAGAGCAGCGACAGCGCCTCTGACGGCGGTTATCAGCCTACCGGCAATTACCTCGATCTGTGGGGCCTCGGGCCGATCCGCACGCTGGTGCTGGAAGACGGCCACCGCGTGCCGCCGACCTATTATGACGGCACGACCGACATCAACACCCTGCCGCAATTGCTGGTCAAGCGCGTGGAGGTCGTTACCGGGGGCGCCTCGGCGGTCTATGGTTCGGATGCTGTTTCGGGCGTGGTGAACTTCATCCTCGACAAGGACTTCAACGGCATCAAGGGGCAGGTGCAGGACGGCATCTCGACCTATGGCGACGGGCGCTCGATCCGGGGCAGCATCGCCAACGGCTTCAGGATCGGGGATCGCGCCCACTTCGAATGGAGCGCGGAATATTTCCATCGCGATGGCATTTCGGCCATGCCGCGTCCGTTTGGCAATTCCGCCGTCTCCATTGTGGGCAGCGGCACGGCGGCCAGCCCTCTGGCGCAGGTGGCGGGCACGAGGCTGAACACCTCGACCTTCGGCGGGCTGGTAACCAATGGGCCTTTCGCCGGGCAGCAGTTCCTGCCTGACGGCACGCTGGCGGCGTTCGACAAGGGCACACCAACCAACACCTCGGGTGTGTCGGTGGGGGGCGATGGCTCCTATCGCCGCGATACCAACCTGCTGCCCTCGCTCACCACGGCGCAGTTCTTCGGGCGCTTCGACTATGACGTGAGTGACCGCACCAAATTCTATGTGCAGGCGAGCTATGCCAACACCGCCACCTCCTCGCATGAGCAGAATCTGATCAGCACGGCCAGCTCCACGCCGATCACCATCTACAGCGGCAATGCCTATCTGCTGCCGCAATATCAGGCGCAGCTGACGGCCACCAACACCGGGAGCTTCAACCTTGCCCGCTACAATGAGGATTTCGGCAACATCCTTGGCCTGCATGACCGCACCACCGCCTTTTCGGTGCGCGCGGGGCTGACGGGCACGGTGTTCAAAAATTTTGACTGGGAACTCTACTATACCTATGGGGTTGGGCGCACCTCTCAGCTGACCACCGGCAATGTGAACACAGAACGGCTCTATGCCGCGCTGGATGCGGTGAAGGATGCCTCGGGCAACATTGTTTGCCGCTCCAGCATCGTCTCGCCGGGGGCTTTTCCGGGCTGCGTGCCGCTCAATGTGCTGGGCAATGGCAATGCCTCCGCAGCGGCGATCAACTATATCACCGGCAACACATATTGGGCCGCCACCAACACCATGCATGATCTTGGCGGCAGCCTGAGCGGCACGCTGGCGCAGGGTTGGGCCGGGCCGATCAAGCTGGCGGCAGGGGGCGAATACCGCCACCAGATCCTGCGCGAGGTCTCGACCGTCACCGACAACACATTCGATCCCACCGGCCTGCGTGTGGGGGCCAATGGCAGCACCGTGGCGGTGGGGACGCAGCTGTGGACCAAGAATATCTCGGCGCCCGCCTATGGCACGCAATCGGTTTATGAGGGCAATCTGGAGCTGAGCGTGCCTCTGCTGCGCGATCTGCCGCTGGTGCGTTCGCTGACAGCCAGCGCGGCAGGGCGCTACACCCATTACAGCACCAGCGGTTCTGCCGAGACATGGCGTCTGGGGCTGGAGTGGAGCCCCGCGCCGGGGCTCAACATTCATGCCACGCGCTCGCGTGATATTCGCGCGCCCACGCTTTATGAACTCTATCAGGGGCAGACGGCGACGATCTCGGGCTACACCGATTATCTGACCGGGGCGAATGGCCAGATTCTCAACATCAGCCAGGGCAATGCCGATCTGAAGCCCGAAGTGGCGCGCAATCTGACCATCGGCGGCAGCTACAGCCCTCCGGCGATCCGGGGGCTTTCGCTCTCCTTCGACTATTACGACATCAAGATCAGCAATGCGATCAGCTCGCTGTCAGGCCTGACGACATCGGTGGAGAAGATCTGCATCGCCTCGGGTGGGTCTTCGCCGCTCTGTTCGCTGGTGGCGCGCCCGTTGGGTGCTACGAACACCAGCGCTGCCAATGCGCCGACCGCCAATTACAAGGAGAATGAGAACATCGCTCAGGTCTTCTCGCGCGGCTTTGTGGTGGGTTTCGATTACGGCTTCGATCTGGAGCACCTGTCCTCGGGCCTTGGCGGGCGGGCCGGCCTCAATGTGCAATGGACGCATGAGCCGGTCCTGAAAACCCAGAGCCTGCCCGGCGCTGTCATCACCAACACGGCGGGCACGGCGCTGGCGCCGGTGGATCGCATCACAGCCGTGCTGCGCTATGGCGTGAACAGGACCAATGCCGCGCTGACTTTGCGCTATTTCTCGCCCTTCCATTACAGCGCCGATCCTACGCTGATCGTGGCCGATGCGCCCTCGAAAGCCTATGTGCAGACCGATCTGAACCTCTCGCAGGGGCTGTCCATCGGCAACTATCCGGTGACGGCCTTCTTCAACATCAACAACCTCTTCAATGTGACGGGCGGCTATTACGAGGCCAGCTCCTCCAACCCCGGCCTGATCTATCCGGCGGCGCCCTTTGCCGACCAGATCGGGCGCTATTTCTCCATCGGCCTGCGTTTCGGCCATTTCTGAAAGGAGCATGCCTGATGAGAAGCATGATCAAGCGCGGATTGTCTGCTCTGGCGCTGATGGGTGTGGCGCTGCCGGGGGCAGGGTATGCCGCCGCGCCGCCGCCCGCGCTGGAGGTGGCCCAGAGCGCGCCGCCCAACATCATCCTGATCCTTTCGGACGACAACAGCGCGCCGCATGATGGCTGCCACGCCGATGCCGATATGAAGCGCAACAGCATCACCCCGAATTTCGAAGCCTTTGCCGCGCAGAGCATGTGTTTCGATCGCGCCTATGACACCAGCCCGCAATGCGCCCCATCACGCGGGGCGATCTTTGCCGGTCGCAATCCGGTCGATATCGGCATCACCCGCTTTGGCGAGCCGGCTGGCCTCGATGTGCGCTATTTCTCCGATATTCTGCGCAATGGCGGCTATTGGGTCGGTCTGGAGGGGCGCATTCACCATCTGGGCGGGCGTGAAGGCGATCCACCGCATGTGAAGAAAGCCCTGCTCGACAGCGGCATCACCCGCCTGTCGGACCGGTTCGATTATGTGAACACCTTTGGCACCAAGGGCAATCCGCCCGAGCAGATCGTCGAGCGGCTGAACAGGACTTTCGACCATATTCCGCAAGGCAAGCCCTTCTTCCTCTATTTCGGCTTCAACCAGACGCATCGGCCTTTCATCACCGATCACCGCGACATCGATTCCGGCAAGCTGGCGATCCCGAAAGACTGGCCCGATCTGCCCGAAGTGCGTGAGGATTACGCCAACCTCCTCTCCGACCTGCGCAATATGGACCGCCAGTTCGGCGCGATCATGGCGATGTTGAAAACGCGCGGCCTGGACCGGAACACCATCATCGTCTTTATGGGCGACAATGGCGAGTCCATGTATCGCGGCAAGGGCACGCTCTATGAGCGTGGCAACCATGTGCCGCTGATCATCCGCTGGCCGGGCGTGGTAAAGCCGGGATCGCGCAGCGACGCGCTGGTCAGCAACATCGATCTGGCCGAGACCTTCGTGGAGGCCGCTCATCTCAAGCCCGACGCCCGCATGGAGGGCATCAGCCTGGTGCCGATCCTGCGTGGCGCCAATCTGCCCGGCCATGATTATGTCTTTACCGAAAGAGGGGTGCATCCCGGCTCGCTGACCGTGTCGGAAGGCGTGGATTACCAGCGCGCGATCACCGGGCGGCGTTACAAGCTGATCTACAATGCGCAGCCCGGCCAGCCCTATTCGCCCGTCGATCAGGGCGGGCGTTTTCTCGATCCCGCGCAGGACACCAGCGAGATCGGCAAGCATGAGGTGCTGCCCGCCATCGCCCGCAAGGATGAGGAACGCGCGTTGGGCCCATGGAAAGCCATTGTGCAGGCGCATCAGGCCGGGAAGCTGCCCGCGCTGTATGAAAGGCTCTATTTCCAGCGCCCAAGGCCGATTTTCGAACTCTATGACCTCCAGAACGATCCTTATGAGCTGACCAATCTGGCCGGAAAGCCCGATTACAAAGCCGTGGAGATCGAGCTGCGCGAGAGGCTCGATACATGGATGGTGCTGAGCCATGACTATCTGCCGATGGCCACCGACGCCTTCCGCGAAACGCCCGATCCGGCACGTTGAGACAAGCGAGGCGCGGCATGGTCTGCGCCTCCACCGGGCGGATGGGGCTCAGGCCAGCGGCATCATATGGGCGGCAAAGATTTCCAGCGCCTGTTTTTCGTAAGCTTTCCGGATGGTACGCATGGCCTGCCGCAGGCTGACCCATCGGCGTTTGCGTTGAAACATCTCCGGCCAGGTGATGGCCAGCCTGTCCACTTGCAGCGTGAAGATCTGCATCGGAGCATGGCTGCCGCGTGGATCACGCGCGGCAGCATGCAGGGTCTGATGGATGGAGCCGCAAGCTCCGGCCTCCTCATAGACCTCTTCCTGAGCCGAGATGGCGGCACTCTTGCCCGGTTTCACATGGCCCTTGGGCAGAATCCAGTGTCCCTTCCCGCGTGAGGTGACGAGCAGGACCTCAACCCGGCCATCCTGAGTCATCCGATAGGGGATCGCCGCGCATTGCGCCCTTTGCCTGTCCCTCACACCATCCATCATGCACGCAATCATGTGATGTCCTTGGCCCTGTTGAGCAAGGCTGCCTGACGGGCCCGCATCACTAGAAAGGTCGCCATCGAGGCCCGCGCGCCTGCAAACGCCATGGCATGAACCGCATCGGCCATGATGCGGCGATGCTCAGCTTCGGGATCGAGCGGTTTGGCAGGGGATGAGGCAAAGCGTTCACGCCGCCTTGCAGCCTGCTGGCCATCATGCTTCCAGCCATCGCGCAGGCGGCATCCGCCGATCAGCAACAGCAGGCCCAGACTCCCCAGAAAGAAGGTCAGCATGCCCAGAGCGCCCTCCAGCACCGTCGCCGGGCCGGAGGCATGTGCTCGCCAGACATCGCGATGGATCAGGGTGCTGGCACAGGCCCCGGCCATAAAGGCAGCGCCCACCAGCCGGTGCTTAAGATCGCGGCGGTTCATGGCACTGTCCTTTCAGCGGAGCCGGCCTGCTTTCATCCCTTGCGGTGCGCGCGAGCGATGATGGGCATGGCGCCGATAATAGGCACTCAGCAGAGCGGCCCAGAGGGCGATGGTCAGGACCAGCCCCAGCATCACGCGGCTCCCTTGGGCCGGGGGCAGGTGGCGGGGATCACGCAGGATATCCGGGAAATTGTCACGGGGGCACGTCCATCTGCCGGGGCGCCATGGCCGGCGCCGGGGACGACCTATCTAGGTGAGAGTGCCATAGAGTCTCCAGCCGACAAAAGGCGCTGAAGCGTTGAATCTCCATAGCATGCCTGCCCGCCGGGGAGGTTGCTCCCCGGCAAGTCCAGCGCTGCAGGATGCGGAAAGTCTGCCCGCCTCAAACGGGGTCTGAAACCGCCTGCGAAATTGCATGGACGCAGCGGATCAGCGCGGCGGTGGTCTCCTCCATGCTGACTGTCGCGCCCGGCCCGTCGACGAAGGGAATGGTCAGCGCCGCCAGCGCCTTGCCATTGCGCAGGATCGGCGCGGACACATCGGTGATGGCGGTCAGCATCGGGCTGGGCATGGTGATGGTGCCCTGCGCGCGCACCGCGTCGAGCCGGGCGAGCAGCTCCTTGCGGCTGAAGGGCAGATGGGCCGTCTCGGTGGCGCGCATGCTGTCCTCGCGCATCGTGTCGGACTGGAAGGCCATCAGCATATGGCCCGATGCCGAATGGATCAGCGGCCGCCGATAGCCCATCCGCACGGCAAAGCCCAGCAGGCCGGGCGCCTCGACATTGGCCACCACCACCATCTCGGCGCCCGAGGCCATGGCCAGATGGCAGCTCTGGCGGGTGAAATTGGCCAGCTCATGCATGGCGGGCACGGCCTGGCTCAGCAGATCGCGGATCGGCGGCTGCGCCATGCCCAGCGCGAAGAGCCGGTTGGTCACCCGATAGCCCTCGCCTGAGCGGCAGATATAGCCATGGTCTTCCAGCACCTGAATCATGCGGAAGATCTCGCTGATCGAGCGGCCCAGCGCTGCCGAAATCTCCGAAGTGGCCATGGGGACAGCAGAAGGCGCCAGCAGTTCCAGGATTTCCAGCCCCTTTTCCAGGGCCGGGGCGCGATATTTCTTCTCTTCCGACATGTCCGCCTTTCTGCGCCTCCCGCGTGGGGTCTGCACCTCCCGTGTGGGGGCCGCGTGGGGTTTCGCCTGTCTGGGTAGGGGGCTTTGGCGGGGGATTCAAGGAATCAGGAAAATTGTATCTGAACATCACTTTTAAATTTGATAATTGTCTTACTAATGATAAGGGGTCGCCAAGCCCGAGGTAAGAATGGGGTGGGTTCAGGGTAAAGGGGGGCGGAGCCGATGCGGCCATGCCTTCCGTCTGTGCTGCAACCTCTGCCTTGGGGCGAGGCGCCTGTCTGGGCGTCGATCGGGTGAAGGAAGGCAACCATGATTTCGTATCGCTATGTGCTGGGCTGCTCGCTTGGCGTTCTGGCCGCCGGTATCGCGCCGGCTCTGGCGCAGCAGGCCGCTGCACCTGCGGGAGAAGGACAGGCTCAGACCGCGTCGGCCTCTTCTGGCAGCGCGGCTGACATCGTTGTCACAGGTGTGCGCTCCAGTCTCCGTTCGGCGGAAACCATCAAACGCATGGCGCCGCAGATCATCGATTCGATCGTGGCGGAAGACATCGGCAAGCTGCCCGATCACAACATCGCCGAAGCGCTTCAGCGCATTCCCGGCATTCAGGTGCAGCGCAATTACGGCGAAGGCAGCACGGTGGCGATCCGCGGCCTGACTCAGGCCCGCACCGAGCTGAATGGCCGCGATATCTTCACCGCGGGCACCTCCACCGGCGTGGCGGGCACGCTCAGCCTTGAGGATGTGCCCTCCGAGCTGCTGGCCGGGGTTGACGTCTACAAGAACCCCTCGGCGGATCTGATCGAGAACCAGCTGAGCGGCACCATCAATCTGCGCACGCGCAAGCCCTTCGATTTCAAGGGCTTCAAATTCGCTGCCACGGCGACCGGCTCCTATTACGACCTCACCAGAACTGCGGAGCCTTCGGGTTCCGTGATGATCAGCGACCGCTGGGACACCGGCATTGGCGAGATCGGCATTCTGGCCAGCGTCTCCTATCAGCGCACGGCCTTCCGTCAGGACACGATCTCGACCGAGCCTTTCTACACGCTCGATCCGACCAGCGCCACCGATGCCGCCACGCTGGCCGCGCTGGGCCGCACCGGCCAGACCACCACGCTGCCCCATGGTGCGGGCATCGGCGAGGTCTATGGCGACCGCAAGCGCTTCGGCACGGACATCTCGATTCAGTGGCGCCCCAGCCCCACGCTGGAGCTGACCGGCGAGCTGTTCCGCAACGACTACAAGTTCCGTTTCGACGATTACAGCTTCTTTGCCTACACCAGCGGCGCCTCGATCACGCCGCTGCCGGGCGCGCCCTTCAGCTTCGCCTCGAACGGCGATTTCGTGAGCGGCGCATTCCAGAATGTGCCGATCGGCGCCAACACCAGCCTTGATACGCGCCATTCGCGCACCACGGATTACTCGCTGAACGCGAAGTGGTCGGTGACCCCGAGGCTGACGGTGATTGGCGACTTCCAATATGTTTCGGCCCGGACCGACGATCTGCGCTCGATCGTGGGGCTGAACGGCACGGCCACCACGCTGACCCAGAATCTCTCGGGCAATCTGCCTTCGATCCAGATCCAGTCGGCAGCCGGGCTGACCAATGCCGCGACCTACAGCAACGGCTATTATCTCGACGATCTGAACTATGCGACTGCTTCTGAAAAAGCGGCGCGCATCGATGCGGAATACAAGTTTGACGATGGATTCCTGAAGTCGATCAAGGGCGGTTTCCGCTTCTCCGACCAGAACAATTACGGCAATGACACCGGCTATCGCTATTTCGGCCTGACGGGGAACCCCACCGATCTCGGTACGGTCGACCTCAGCAACTTCTTCCGTGGCCAGGCCAATCTTTTCGGCAATGCGCAGTTCTTCTCGCGCTCGACGATCCTTGATTACAACGCCACGCGGAACGAGCTGGGCATCACCTCGGCGCCCAGCTACAGCCCCTATGGTGCGAACGGCCAGAGCCAGAAGACCTATGCGGGCTACATCACTGCCTTCTTCAACTTCGACAAGCTGCCGCTGCCCGTGGACGGCAACATCGGCCTGCGCGTGGTGAACACGCGGGAATCGGTGTTTGGCGCCTATCAGCAGACCAATCTGACCACCGCTTCGGATGGCACGCAGGCCACGGGTGACACCAGCTACAGCATGATCTCCTATGGCAACAGCTACACTTCGGTGCTGCCAAGCCTCAATCTGCGCGCGCATCTCAATGATAAGGTGCAGCTGCGTTTCGCGGCCTCGCAGAACATCTTCCGTCCGACCTTCGATCAGCTCAATCCCAGCCTGTCGATCACCGAGCCGGGCACGGCCCAGATCAATCAGGAGCATGATACCACCGGCGGCAATCCTTATCTCAAGCCGATGAAGTCCACCAATCTGGACCTCTCGCTTGAATGGTATTTCTCGCATACCGGTTCGCTGTCGGTCGCGGGCTTCTACAAGCACATCAAGGACTATGTGCAGACCGGCATCAGCGAGCGCAATGTGACCTTCGCCGATGGCGTGAATGCCACCTACAATGTCACCTCCTACAGCAATGTCGGCAACGCCAATGTGGAAGGTATGGAGGTTGCCTATCAGCAGTTCTTCGACTTCCTGCCGGGCCTGTTGAGCGGCCTTGGCATGCAGGCGAATTTCACGCTGGTGTCTTCGCAGGCGCCCGGGCCGGCGGTCAGCGGTCCGGCGATCCAGGTGCCGCTGGAGCTGCTCTCCAAGTATAATTACAATCTTGTCGGCATTTACGAGAAGGGCAAGATTTCCGCCCGCGTCGCCTATAACTGGCGCAGCAAGTATCTGGTGACCACTGCAGGCAATGGCACCGGCAATCTGCCGATCTTCGACAAGCCTTATGGCCAGCTTGATGCGTCCATTACCTACAATGTGACGCCGCATGTCTCGCTGACCGTCAATGCGGTGAATCTGTCGGACTCGCTGCGCCAGACCTATGCGGGCATCACCACGCGCCCGCGTGACTCGATCCTGGCCGACCGTCAGATCAGCGGCATCCTCAAGGTCGCCTTCTGATCGGTGATGCTTCCCCCGCGCACTCAGGCTCAAGACTTGGGTCGCGGGGGAAAGCGGGCCATAAGGTCTCGCAGGATGATGGAGATGAGCACCGATGGCTGACACGCAGCGTCATATCCTGCTGCTCGATCTGGTGGATGACCCCGAAGCCATCGCGCGTTATGAGGCGTGGCATGCCGCAGATGCCCTGCCACCCGCCATCGCGCGCAGCATCCGGGCGGCGGATATCACCGCCATGGAAATCTACCGCAGCGGCACAAGGCTGGTGATGCTGATGGAAACCGGGCCGGGCTTCGATCCCCTGGCCAAGGCGCAGGCCGATGCCGCCGATCCCGATGTGCAGGCATGGGAAGCCCTGATGGGCACCATGCAGCGCCCCATCCCCTCGGCGGCGGCGGGCGAGAAATGGACCGAGGCGCAGCGGATCTTCGCGCTGGCCGAGCAGCCGTGAAAGGATGACCATGACGACCAGTCGACGTGACGTGCTGACCCTTGCGGCGGGCGCGCTGGCAGCACCCGCTCTGGCGAGCCCGGCGCTGGCGGCCTCCGCTTCGGCTCATGATGGGCCCCATGATGCTGGAGCCCCGGAGGAGCTGAGGCTCTGGCCCGGCACGCCGCCGGGCGGCCCGGCCCCCGCCCCGCTGGTCGAGAAAGCGGCGGATCAGTCGAAAGACCCGGCGCATCCCGATCGCTTCATCACGGGCATCACTCAGCCCCGGCTGATCGTCTACCGTCCGCAACGCCCCAATGGCAGCGCGGTGCTGCTGATGCCGGGTGGCGGCTATCAATTCCTGTCCTATGACAATGAGGGTGTGAGCCAGGCCCGCTGGCTCAACGCGCGGGGCATCACCGCTTTCATCCTGCTCTACCGCCTGCCGGGCGAGGGCTGGGCGAAGCGCGAGGATGTGCCGTTGCAGGATGCCCAGCGCGCCATGCGGCTGATCCGCGCTCAGGCAGAGCATTTCGGCATTCAGCCCAATCGCGTTGCGATCATCGGCTTTTCGGCGGGCGGACATCTGGCCGGATCGCTGGCGACGCGCCACGCCGAGCAGGTCTATGCGCCGGTGGACGAGGCCGACCGTCAATCCGCGCGGCCCGATCTGGCCGGGCTGGTCTACCCGGTGATCAGCCTGTCGGCGCCTTTCACCCATGCCGGTTCACGCGATGCGCTGCTGGGTCCTGATTCCGCGGAGGCGCTGCGCCGTCAATATTCCGTCGACCAGCGGGTGGACGCCCGGACACCGCCCTGTTTCTTCGTGCATGCCGGGGATGACGGGCTGGTGCCGCCGGCCAACAGCATTAGCTGCTACAGCGCGCTTCAGGCGCTGCAACGCCCGGCGGAGCTGCATATTTTCTCGGCAGGCGGCCATGGTTTCGGCGTGCGGCTTCCGGCCAGCATGACCGCTTCGGCCTGGCCTCAGCTCTTCACCGGTTTCGCGGTCAGTCAGGGCATCGTGCCTGCAGCATAAGCCTTCAGGCGGCGCGGCGTGGAAGCGCGGCGCCGCCTGAGCTTGGGGCCCTGCGTGGCGCTATTCGGCAGGCACCGCCGCGCCCTGCTCCTCGGCTATGGCGCGGTTGATCACCAGCCGCGAGCGCGCCCCCCCGGCATCGATGTTCAGCTTGAGCAGCTGGCGCTCGGGATAATCCAGCAGATTCTGCTGCTGGCGCTCCAGCATATCGAGGTCCTCGCCGAAGATCTTGCCCTGACCTTCACGGATCGTGTCGGTCAGCGCGGCATCCTCCACCGCGAACTGGCGCGCCATGCCCCAGAAATAGTGATGCGAGGTCTCGGTTTCCGGGGTGATGAAATCGACCACGATGCTCGACGCCTTCTGCGAGCGGTCCGCCTCGTAACCGCCCTTGCCTTCCAGCGCCACGCCCACCTCGATCATCACATGGCTGGGCAGGTTGAAGCGGCAGATCTGCCAGCGGTCCACCGTGGCATCCTCGGGCAGGCCGGCGCCTTTCAGCGCCATGCGCCAGAAGGGCGGGGCCTTGATCCCGTCCATCATGCGGCTGGTGATGACCTCCTGCCCCTCGACGCGGGTCTTGACCGGCGCCTCGTCGATCTCCTTCTGCCCGATGCTGGAGGCATGGACATAGGTTTCATGGGTGAGGTCCATCAGATTGTCGACCATCAGCCGATAGTCGCATTGGATATGATAACGGCCGCCGCCATAGGCCCATTCGTCGCTGTCGGCCCATTCGAGGTGATGGAGCTTCTCGGGCGAGGCCTGCTCGGGATCGCCCGGCCACACCCAGATGAAGCCATAGCGTTCGATGACCGGAAACTGGCGCACCGCGGGGAAATTCTGCACGCGCTGGCCGGGCATGTTGTCGGCCTTGCCCCGGCAACCCACCGCAAGGCCGTGGTAGCCGCAGACCAGCGTATCGCCGCGCAGAAAACCAAGCGACAGCGGCGCGCCCCGGTGAGGGCAGAAATCCTCAAGCGCCACAACCCCGCCCGACTCGGGACGGAAGAAGACCATGCGATGCCCGCAGATCTTCCGCCCGAGCGGCTTGTCGGCCACCTCGTCGGGCGTTGCTGCCACATACCAGGCGTTGCGCGGCCAGGGGGCGGGGGCTGGCGAAGCCTCGGTTTTCGCGCCGGTGGGTTGGGCGCCAATGGTCTGGGCGCCAATGTTCTGGACGGTGGTGGTCACGTCTCATCTCCCGATCAGGCCGTTGTGGCCCTGATTGCCTCGTGCTGGCTGCGGACCCTTCAGGTCTGGGCATGGTCCCGCAGCTCTGCCGTGGCCGCAGAATAACAGCGGCAAGCATTATAATCATCGCGCTATCTTTTTATGATCTGTATAAGTGATGGAAATGATGCTCGACCTCAATCTGCTGCGCGTGCTGGACGCCATCTTTGCCGAGGGTTCCGTCTCCGGCGCCGCGCGGGTGCTTGGGCTGAGCCAGCCCGGGGTCAGCCTCGCGCTGCGTCGCCTGCGCGAGCATTTCGGGGATGAGCTGTTTTTCCGGCAAGGCGGCGCCATGGTGCCCACCGCGCTGGCCGAGCAATTGCGTGCCCCCGTTCAGCAGATGATGGGCACGCTGCGCAAGGATATCGTGTCTGCCGGGCACTTCGATCCCGCGCTGTCCGAGCGCTGTTTCGTGATCAACATGTCCGATCTGGGCGGCCTGTCCTTCATGCCGGATCTGGTGGCCTCTTGTGCGGCATTGGCGCCGGGCGTTTCGCTGCAATCGGTCGATCTGGGGCCAGATGAGCTGCTGCGGGCGCTGACGGCGGGCACCATCGACCTTGCGATCGGCCATCTGATCGACATCGATACCACCAGCCTGTTCGAGCAGACGCTGTTCGATCACGAATTTGTCTGCCTCGTGCGCGATGGCCACCCCACCATCGGCGATGGCCTGACGCTGGATCAATATCTCGCCGCCGATCACATCGTGGTGCGGCAACCGGGGCGCAGTCAGGAGCGTTTCGAACACCGCATTCAGGAGCTGGGCTATCAGCGCCGCATCCGCTTGCAATCGCCCCATTTCATGAGCGTGCCGCTGCTGGTGGCCCAGTCCGACATGATCGCCGTGGTGCCGCGCTCGGTGGGGACGATCTATGCCAAGGTGCTGAAGCTGAAGATCCTGCCGCTGCCGTTCCATGTCGCTCCTGTGGAGCTCAAGCAGTTCTGGCACCGGCGGGGGCACGCCGATCCTGCGGTGATCTGGCTGCGCAAGCAGGTGGCGGACCTGTTTCGCGGCAGAAATCCCACGGAAAGCCGCCTCTCACCTTTCTGGTCGCACTTTCTCGGATCGGATTAGGGCAGAAGGGGGATCGTAGCCGCCACCTCCTCGACAGTCATGGTTATGCAATCGATTGTTGCATTCTCGCCTTGAGCCGATTACAGAGGCTCTTCACGGCGACGGAAAACGCAGGCACGCATTGTAACGCAAGTGCCCGGGCTGACGCGGGGAGAGAGAAAACCATGGGCCAAACCATTTCTGCCGGCGATCTGTCTGTCATTCTGCACGCCACCGCAGCACCCACCAAGCCGCGCCTGTCCCTACTGCGCATCATCGAGATGAATCTGGGTTTCCTTGGCCTGCAGTTCAGCTTCGGCCTGCAGCAGGGCAATATGGTGCCGATCTACTCCTGGCTCGGCGCGGATGAATCGACCCTGCCCGTGCTGCAACTGGCCGGGCCGATGACCGGCCTGCTGATCCAGCCGCTGATCGGCGCCCTGTCAGACCGCACCTCGACACGGCTCGGGCGGCGTACACCCTATTTCCTGATCGGTGCGGTGATGTGCTCGCTCGGCCTGTTTGCCATGCCGCATTCGACCAGCATCCTGATGGCGGCCAGCCTGCTGTGGCTGCTGGATGCGGGCAACAACATCACCATGGAGCCCTATCGCGCCTATGTTTCGGACCGTCTGAACGGCGACCAGCATGCCATCGGCTTCCTCAGCCAGAGCGCCTTTACCGGGCTGGCGCAATGCCTCGCCTTTCTCACGCCCTCCATTCTGGTCTATTGGCTGGGCTTCGACCGCAATGCGGTGGATGCGCATAACATTCCCACCATCACCCATGTCAGCTTCATCATCGGCGCGGTGCTGTCGATCAGCACCATCCTGTGGTCGGTGCTGCGCGTGCCCGAACTGCCGATCACCCAGGAGGAGCAGGCGCGCATCGCCGCCGCCCCCCGCTCCGCCGCTGCGACGCTGGCGGAAATCCGGGATGCGATCCTCACCATGCCGCGCGCCATGCGCCAGATGGCCTGGATGAGCCTGTTCCAGTGGTATGCTTTCGCGATTTACTGGGCCTATGGCGCGCTCTCCATCGGGCGCACCGCCTTTGCCACCTCTGACAAGACCAGCGGCGCCTTCCGAGACGCCGTGCTCACCACCCAGCAGCTGGGCGCCTTCTACAATCTGATCGGCTTTGTCGCGGCCTTTGCCATGGTGCCGGTGGCCCGCAGGCTGGGGGCGGCAAGGGTGCATATGGGCTGCCTTGCACTGTGCGGGCTCAGCCTTATGTGCCTGCCTCAGGTTGGCCCGGCACAGGGGGCGGCGCCAGCCCTGTTCCATGCGCTGGCCATGCCGGAACTGGGGCAGCATCTGGCGCTGATGATCCCCGCTTTCGGGCTGGGGCTGGGCTGGGCCAGCATCATGGGCAACCCCTATGTCATTCTGGCCGGATCGATCCCGCCCGAGCGCACCGGCGTCTATATGGGCATTTTCAACATGATGATCGTGCTGCCGATGATCCTTAATGCCTTGAGCTTCGGCTGGATCTACCACCATCTGCTGGGTGGAGACCCGCGCCTTGCCATTGATGCTGCCGGTGTGCTGCTGCTCTGCGCGGCGGTGACCATGCTGCGCGTCAAAAGCCCGCGCGAGGGGATCATCCCGGCATGAGCAGCACCTGGGCCATTCTGCATTCGCCTGCCTGCACCGCCATCTGGGAAGTCCGTGTCCATGAGGCTCCGCTCTGGCGCTATTGGGGCCCGCGCCTGCCCGATGGCGTGGTGCCGCCTGCCCCGCTGCGTCATGAGCGGCCCGAGCCCAGCTTCTCGCTGCATCACGATGTGCCGCTCAGCCTGTTTCCGGGCGTGGGCATGGGGTGGTTTGGCGCGCCCGCTCTGGCCGCGCATCGCGCCGGGCTGGACTGGACCCATGCCGCGACCCGCTGCAGCATCGAGACTCTGGCGCAGGACACGCTGCGCTTCGAGCTGATCGATGCCGTGGCCGATCTGGCCATTGCCATCACGGCGCGGCTCGATCCGGAAAGCGATGTGCTGACCCTCTCCACCACGCTGACCAACACGGGCAAGGCGGTGCTGGATGTCAGCTGGCTGGCCTCCGCCTGCCTGCCTTTGCCGCCCGAGGCACACAGCGTGCTCTCCTACACCGGGCGGCACAACAGCGAATTCGTGGGTGTGGAAGACACACTCTCCCGCTCCGGCTGGCGGCGGGAGAACCGGCGGGGGCTCACCAGCCATGACAGCTTTCCCGGAGCGCTCGTCCAATGCGCCGATGGCACCGCCTATGGCGCGCAGCTGGCGTGGAGTGGCAATCACATCCAGTCGATCGACTGGCTCGACGATGGCCGCCGCCAATGGCTGCTGGGCGAGGGGCTCGCTCCCGGGGAACTGCGCCTGAACCCGGGCGACAGCATCACCACGCCCGAGGTTCTGGCCACCGTTTCGGCGCAGGGGATGGATGGCGTCAGTCAGGCTTTCCATCGCGCGATCCGCACCCGCATCCTCTGGCCGGGCGGCGCCATGAGCCCGCGTAAGGTGCATCTCAACACCTGGGAAGGCTTCTATTTCGACCATGATCTCGATGCCCTGAAAGAGCTGGCCGATGCCGCCGCCGATCTGGGGATCGAGCGCTTCGTGCTGGACGATGGCTGGTTCGCGGGGCGCGATGACGACACCTCCAGCCTGGGTGACTGGTGGCCCGATCCGGTGAAATATCCGCAGGGGCTGGCGCCTCTGGCCCATCACGTCACAGGGCTGGGCATGGAGTTCGGGCTCTGGGTCGAGCCGGAAATGGTCAATCCGGACAGCGGCCTCTATCGCGCGCATCCCGAATGGGCGTTGCATGTCGATGGCCGCCCCCTGCTCACGGCGCGCAACCAGCTGGTGCTGGATATGAGCCTGCCTCAGGTGCGGACCTATCTCTTCGGCGCCATCGCCCTGCTGCTGCGCGAACTGCCCATCGCCTATCTGAAATGGGATCATAACCGCGATCTGACTCACGCGGGCAACCGTGCCTCCTATCGCGCGCAGGTGCTGGGCACCTATGAGCTGATGGCCTGGCTGCGCGCCGCCTTTCCGGCGGTGGAGATCGAAAGCTGCGCGGGCGGTGGCGGGCGGATCGACGCCGGGATCGTCGCGCAGAGCCATCGTTTCTGGACCAGCGACTGCATCGATGCCGTCAGCCGGGTGAGCATCCAGCGCGGCTTTCTGCGCTTTATGCCGCCCGAGTTGATGGGCAGCCATGTCGGTGCCTGCCCCGCCCATTCCACCGGGCGGATGCAGGCGATGGACTTTCGCAGCGGCGTGGCCTTGCCCGGTCATTTCGGCGTCGAACTGGATGTGCGCCAGCTGGATCAGGCCGATCGCGAGGAGCTGGCCGAAGCCATTGCGCGCTACAAGAGGCTGCGTGGGCAGTTCCATCAGGGCCATGTGTGGCAGGGCGAGGCCGGTGACCATGTGCTGTGGCAGGCCCATGGCGGGTGGCACGATCTGCTGCTGCATGTCACCCGCACCGCGCCGACCAGCTGGCGCCATGCGCCGCATCTGCGCCTGCCGATGCTCGACCCCGCACAGACCTATCGCGTGGAGCCCGAACAGGGCGAGGCGCGGGAGATTGCCGGAAGCTGGCTGATCCGCAGCGGCCTGCCTCTGCCGCCGATGAAAGGCGAGGCCGTGCTGATCTATCGCCTGACCGCAGTCTGAAAAGCCGGGGCGGCTTGTAAAAATCTTCCAATGCAATCAATGATTGCAAACGATTGTTGCAATCTCTTTTCTTCACGTTTAGCGTCATGACCACAAGACTATTTCCGGGAGCAGATTTCGTGACACAGACGGTCCAGAGCGCGCAGACTTCACCATGGCGTGCCGACCATGTCGCGGCGATCGATGCGCTGCCGCAGGCGCAAAAAGCCCGCCTGACCATCCCCGCCATCGATCCGGCCAGCCTGCCTGCGGCTCTGCCCGGCATCGATCTGTGGGATCTGTGGCCGCTGCAGAATGCGGATGGTTCCACCGCCCTGTTCGATGGCTGGTCGGTGTGGTTTGTGCTTTCCGCGCCCGCCTTGCCCGATCCGGAAGAGCGCCATCACATCGCCCGCATCCGCCTGATGACGCATCGTGACGGCACATGGCAGGATTGCGGCCATGCCCTGCCTGACGGCCTGAACCCCGGCAGCCGCGAATGGGCGGGCAGCGCGCTGTGGCATCCCGAAAGCGGGCAGGTCACGCTGTTCTACACCGTGGCGGGCTGGCCGGGGGAAGCCCGGCCCAGCTTTGCCCAGCGCCTGTTCCAGACCACCGGCGCGCTGTCCTGCGACAATGGCCATGCCGCCATCGCCGACTGGTCCACCCCGCGCGAAAGCTTCGCCTCGGACGACCACCATTACATGCTGGTCGATCAGCGTGAGGGCAAGCCCGGCTTCATCAAGGGTTTTCGCGATCCCGCCCATGTCCGCGACCCGCGTGACGGCGCGACCTACATCCTGTTCACCGGCTCGCTCAAGCAATCGGATGAGGCCTTCAACGCCTGCATCGGCATCGCCCGCGCCGGGAACGAGGCGCTGACGCAATGGACCATCCTGCCCCCGCTGGTCAGCGCCGACGGGCTGAACAATGAGCAGGAACGCCCGCTGCTGCTCCCGCGCGACGGGCGCTATTACCTGTTCTGGTCGACCCAGCGCAAAGTCTTCGCGCCTGACGGCCCCAGCGGCCCCAACGGCATCTATGGCATGGTGGCCGACGACATTCTGGGCCCCTATCAGCCGCTCAACGGCACAGGGCTGGTCGCGGCCAACCCCGAAAGCACGCCCTATCAGGCCTACAGCTGGTGGATCGATGAGGCGCTGACGGCCTCCGGTTTCGCCGATCTGCCCGGCGTTGCCCCCGGCGGGCAGGTGGACGATGCCGCATGGCGCCGCGCCCATTTTGCCGGGCGACCCGCACCGCTGTTCCGCATCGCGCTGGATGGCACCAGCGCGTGGGTCGAGCAAGCGGTCGAGCAGGCCTGATGGCGCAGTTTGGCCTGATCGAGGCGGGCGGCACGAAATTCGTGCTGGGCATCGCCGATGAAACGCGCGCCATCTCGGCGCGCCATCAGGTGCCCACCACCACCCCTCAGGAAACGCTTGAGGCTTGCCTCGCCTGGTTCCGCGCGCAGGGTCTGCATGAGCCTCAGGCTATCGGCATCGCCAGCTTCGGCCCGCTCGATCTGAATCGCGCTTCGCCCACATGGGGCCATATCACCCGCACGCCCAAGCCGCACTGGTCCGGCGCCGATCTGGTGACACCCTTCGCGCAGGCCTTCAACTGCCCGGTGGCCATCGATACCGATGTGAATGGCGCGGCCCTTTCCGAACACCGCTGGGGCGCGGGCATCGAGCATGACTCGCTGCTCTATCTAACCATCGGCACCGGGGTCGGCGGCGGTTTCGTCGGCGCGGGCGGTGCCTTGCTGCACGGCCTGTCCCATCCGGAAATGGGCCATATCCGTATGAAGCGTCATCCGCAGGACAGCACTTACGCCGGCTACTGCAGCTTCCACGGCGATTGCTTCGAAGGGCTGGTGGCCGGGCCGGCGATCAAGGACCGCTGGGGCGCCTCCCTCTCCGAGCTGCCTGCCGACCACCCGGCCTCCACGATCATCGCCTGGTACATCGGGCAGGCGATCTGCAGTTTTCAGGCGATCATGGACCCGGCGCGCATCGTGCTGGGCGGCGGGGTGATGCATGCGCCCGGCATCCTCGACAAGATCCGCGCCGCGGCCAGCGAACTGGGCGCGGGCTATTTCGTCGGCAATCCGCAGGAGGTGGTGGTGCGGCCTGCTCTGGGGGACAATGCCGGGTTGTTGGGGGCTTTGGCGTTGGTTTTGAAGAAGGTCTAGGAAGGAAAGGGAAATGCGAGGGTGGCGTCCTTGTTGGTCGCATTTCTCAAGAGAAATGCTCCGGGCCCTCGCGCTCCCGGGTTTTGTCGGCGTGGCGCCTCGGGTTCGGCCATAGAGCAACGTCGCCGCGCCGCAGGCTTTGAATTCCATGACTAGCGCCTTGCTATAGGATGACTGCCTGCGGCGCCTTAGGCTGAGCAGGTGAAGAGGCGGGGCACACTCGTTTCGCAACCACTGCCCCTGCGTCGGGAGACGTCATGGGAGCGCGAGGGGGTAACCCCCTCGCTTTATCTTCCTTGCTCCCCCTTCAACCAGACATTCTGACGATCAACCTTGGCTTCATCACCACGCTCTGGGTTTCCTCGCCCGCGATCCGGCGCAGCAGCATATCGACCAGATGGCTCGCCCCCTGGGTCAGGTCCTGGCTGACCGTGGTGAGGCGCGGTACGGTCTGCTCGCTCATGGCCAGACCGTCATAGCCGATCACCCGCACGTCTTCCGGCACGGACAGGCCTTGCTCGGCCAGCACGCGCAGGGCGCTCATGGCGATCACGTCCGAGGCGGCCACGATGCCTTGAGGACGCTGCCCGGCGTGGCCCAGAAAGCGGGCGATGTCGGGATGGGCAGCCTCGGCGACCAGATGGGCGGGCAGCACGGTCAGCTCGTCCTGCAGGCCGGCGCGGGCCATGGCATCGCGGCAACCGTCGAGGCGCTGGGCGATTTCCTGCGCTCTGGGATCGCCGAAGAAGGCGATGCGCCTGCAGCCCTGAGCGATCAGATGGCTGGCCGCCAGATCGCCGCCGAGCCGGTTGTCCGATCCCACCGAGCAATGCAGCTGGCCCCGGCTGTAACCGCCCCAGACCACCAGCGGGCGGTATTGCGCGGCGACCGCATCGATGGTGGCGGACTGGTCCGACTGGCCGATGACGATCACCCCGTCGACCCGGCCCGAGGAGGTCATCCGCTCCAGCCAGAGATCGTCGGTGGGGATGACGCGGCTGAGGAGCAGGTCATAGCCGCGCTCGGTCAGGGCATCGGCCAGCAGGCCCAGCATGGTGATGAAGAAGGGGTCGGACATCGGCTGCCCGGCCTCATGCCCCAGCGGGATCAGCACGCCGATGGCGCCGCTGCGCTGGGTGCGCAGGTTGCGGGCGAGGGCATTGGGGCGGAAACTATGCTCGTCGGCCAGGGCCTGGATGCGCTTGCGGGTCTTCAGGCTGATCAGCTCCGACCCGGCCAGCGCGCGGGAGACCGTGCCTGTCGACACGCCGGCCAGCTCGGCCAGTTCCTTTATGTTGCGGATCTTGGCCATGATGCGCCGCGATGCAATGGATTGCCCCTGCCGTTGATGGTGGTTGTTTTCGGCGCGATGGGGAGAATTGCAAGGTAATTCTCAGGCGCGGCAATGGCGCTCGATCACCTGGCTGTGCGTGGGGGCGCGGGCGGCTTCCTGCGCCATGGCGGCGCGCAGCCGGGCCAGCCAGCTCCGCGCATCGACACTGCGGTGATCGAGCAGCGGATCAAGGCCGACAGGATCGTTGAACTGGCCGATATGCACCGAGAGCCAGCTGGGCGGGGCGAAGAGGTCCATCTCGCGGGCAATCAGGCGGCCATGGCGGCGGAAATGGTCGATCTTCATGGAGAGTGTGTCGGGGATGTCCATCGCCGCGCAGTAACGCCACAGTTCGGTGTCCTCGCGCCCAGCTCTCTTGGTGTTCAGCTTGTAATGCAGGATGATGAAGTCGCGGATGCGCTCCATTTCGGTGGTGGCGATGCGGTTGAATTCGTCGCGCGTGGCGGGGTCGAAATTGCGGTCCGGGAAGAGGGCGATCAGCTTGGCGATGTTGGCCTGAATGAGGTGGATCGAGGTCGATTCCAGAGGCTCCAGAAAGCCCGAGGACAGGCCGACCGCCACGACATTGCGGTTCCAGTGCAGTTTTCGCCGCCCGGTGGTGAAGCGCAAGGCGCGCGGATCGCCCAGCGCCTTGCCGTCCAGCCTTTGGGTCAGCAGATCGGCGGCGCGCGTTTCATCGAGATGCTGGCTGCAGAAGACATAGCCATTGCCGGTGCGATGCTGCAGCGGAATGCGCCATTGCCACCCGGCCTCCTGCGCGGTGGAGCGCGTGTAGGGCGTGGGTTCTCCCACATTCTCGCAGGGCATGGCCACGGCGCGATCGCAGGGCAGCCAATGCGTCCAGTCCTCATAGCCGGTGCCGAGCGCCTGCTCGATCAGCAGCCCGCGAAAGCCCGAGCAATCGATGAAGAGGTCGGCCTCGAAACTGCGGCCATCCTCCATCCCCACGGCGGCGACGAAGCCATCCTCGCCGCGCAGGCGGGCGCCAGCGATCTTGCCTTCGATGCGGTGCACGCCCTTGGCTTCGGCGTAATTGCGCAGGAAGCGCGCATAGAGCCCGGCATCGAAATGATAGGCATAGTCGAAGGTGGAGAGCACCGAGCGCGGATCGGGCGAGGGATGGGTGAACTTGTTTTCGCGCGCCAGCGCCCATGCCATGGCATGGTCATCGAGCGAGGCGGTTTCGCCCTCGGCACGCGCCTTCAGCCAATGCTGATGCAGCGGTACCATATCGAAATCGCGCCCATGCGGGCCGAAGGGGTGGAAATAGCGATGCCCCTGCCGCCCCCAGTTCACGAATTCGATGCCCAGCTTGAAGGTGCCCTGCGTGGCCTTCATGAAGTCCCGCTCGTCCACGCCCAGCGTCTGGTTGAACAGGCGGATGGGGGGGATGGTCGCCTCGCCCACGCCGACGGTGCCGATCTCCTCGGACTCGATCAGCGTGATGGTGCAATCGCGTTGCAGGGCGTGGGAGAGCATCGCCGCGCTCATCCAGCCTGCGGTGCCGCCGCCCACGATCAGCACCGAACGGATTGAACTGTCCTGCATCGCTTTCCCCCTCTCACACCTGTGGCATCAGTGCGTGGTCGCATCGCTTTTGCGAAAAACCGGTTCCCACGTTTTCGCGCGCTGCTCCAGTACGAAAAAGGCGGGCCGGAAGTTGCCCCTCCGTGCCCGCCCAAATTCCTGCGCTGCGACCCGCAGGGCCGATCGATCAGAAGCGGTATTTGATCGAGGCGGTCATCGTGCGGCCCAGCATCGCCGAATTGTCGAAGATGGCCTGATTGGCCGCCAGACCCGGCACCGGCCCGGTCACGGCAAGGCTGCCGTTGTTGGCGCGGAAGCCGAGCGTGTTGAGCAGATTGTTGACGTTGAAGCCGATCTCCAGCCGCTCGACCGGGCGCACCTTCACGAAGGCATTGACGAAGGTGGAGCCGGGGGCCTGCGTTACCATATCGCCCAGATAGAAGCTGGACTGGCCGCTGACGCTGGCGCCGATGGCGGCAAAACCCGCATCATAGGTGGGCGAGACCAGCCATGTCCATTTGGGCATGGCAAAGGCGGTCTTGTGCGAGACGACATCCTTGGCATCGGTATAGACGACATAGCCGTTCATGCTGAACTTGCCCCAGCCCATCGTGCCCGACAGTTCGACGCCGCTGGCGTGATAGACGGTGTCGATAAAGGGATTCTGGCCACGGCTGGGCGCGGTGAAATCGTAGTTCGATTCCTTGACCTGCGCGCGATAGAGCGTCGCCTCGCCATGCACGCGCACCTCGCCCAGATGGCCGGTGTGCTTCACGCCCAGTTCCTGCTGGGTGACGGTGTTGACCGAAAGGTGGTCGCCGCCCGCCGTCAGCTTGCCGTCGCTGGTGAAGTTGTTGTCATTGTAGAGCAGGCGGTCGGCGTTGAAGCGCCCGCCGCTGCTGACGCGGACAAAGACATTGGTGGTGTTGGTCAGCTTGTAAAGCGCGCCCACCGACCAGCTGGCATAGGACTTGGTGTAGTTCAGGCGCTCGGACGGGGTGGAGGCGGTGTTGTAGGTCGGCACGCTGGCGCTGCCCAGCGCGTCGCTGATGGTGATGTTGGCGCCCGCCACCGGAGCATAGGCATAGCCGCCCGCATGGACGATATCGACGCGCACCGAACCATCGACATTCAGGCGACCGATGTCCGATTCCAGCTCGAAGTAGGGGGCGTCATCGGTGTAGTTGACGTTGTAGCTGCGCCCGCCGCAGCAGCCGCCCCACTGGTTGTTGAAGCCGGTCAACCCGCTGGCCGACAGCTGCGTGCCGGTCGAGGAGAAGAGATCGAGCGGCACCGGATTGCCCGTGCTGTTGAGCGACTGGGTGACGTTGTTGATCCGCCAGTCCTGAGCGATGGTCTGACGCATATGGAACCAGCCGGCGCGGGCGTTGACCTTGGCCATACCGCCCATATCGAACTTGCTGGCCAGCGTCAGATCATTGGCCAGGCTGCCCATGTCGCTCATGGTGACATAGGCCTGCGCGCTGTTGGACACGAAGGGGCTGGTGTAGATCTGGCCCTTGAGCGGCCCATCGGCATAGCGCAGCGTGCCGGTGCCGGCGATGGCGGAGGTCGAGGCTTCACCCGTCCACTGGTTGCTGAAGGTGCCGCTCATGTCGGTCCAGCGCAGCTTGTCGGTGACGGTGATGTTATGCGCGAATTCATAGTGGAACTCGCCGCCCACCGAGGTGACGACCGGATGGATGCCCTGCATCTGCACCTGCTGCAGCGTGCCATTGGCGGCCAGCACGCGGAAGGTCTGGTTGTAGAGGCCGGTGGAGGCATATTGGCGCGGATCGATGCCGGGGATCATCGAGAAACCGGTGACCTTGTTGCCCGACATGGTGGCCAGCGCGGGCATGGAGGTGAAGGTCGGCTCCTGATCGTCCATCCGCTTGAAGTTCAGGCGGATGTAGCCCTTGCCATCGGCGAAGTCCTTGGTGATGTTGGCCTTGATCTGATAGCCTTTTTCGGCGGTGTAGGGCAGATGCGTCGGGCCGCTGCCGTCGACGGCATAGCCGCCGATGTGGAAGCGCACGCTGTCCGAGAGATGGCCGCCGTAATCGAAATCGACGCGGGTTTCGCGGTAGTTGATCGCCTTGGAGAGGCCCACCGAGCCGCCATCCTGCGTGCCGGTCTTGCTGACATAGTTGATCACCGCACCGGGCGCCTGGCTGGCAAAGGTGGAGGCGCTGCCGCCGCGCACGGCTTCGACGCGGTCGACATTGTTGTCGAAGCGGATCCAGTAGTCATTGTTGCCGAAGGAAATATCGCCGAACAGCGTGACCGGCAGGCCATCCTCCTGCAGGGCGACATATTCCGAACCGCCGGTGCTGACGGGAATGCCGCGCACGCCGATGTTCGAATTGCCGCCCGGGCCCGCGGTGTCCTGAATGTTGAGGCCGGGAATGCTGCGCAGGGCTTCGGCCTGCGAGCGGGGCGTGAAGTTGAGAATGGCGTCCTGGCTGACCTGCGTGACCGAGATCGAGCTGTTCTGTGCCGTCTTGCCCGCCGAAGAGGCGGTGACGACGATGTCTTTCACATCGGTATCGCCGGAAGGCTTCGCATCCTGCGCAAAGGCGGGTGCGGAGAGCAGCGACAGGCTGATGGCGGCAAAAGATGCGCAGGGCGCGAGCAGAGACTGCTTCATAATATCCTCCCCCGATAGATCGGACCGCTCCTTCATGTTCTGGAGTCGGCTTGGCATCCTCTCTACTCCAAAAACAATCGATTGCAATCTCCTTTTGCAATCAATTGCAATTTGGCTTGGATGTGGAGTGGATTCTGAATTTTATGACTGTAAATCATATGTTTGATTTCATTCTTTGGAGAGGTTTTCGTCCATCTCACGCGAGTTGGCGTCGGCCATCAAGCCTGTCGCAGCCAGATCCCTGCGTGGTGATGAATTTTTGCAACAGCGCAGAATGACCAAGGCCAGTGCCAAAGCAGAGCCAGAAGAAACGGGGATTTCGGGGTGATATGAAGGCTGCGATGCCGTTTCTCTTCAGATCACCCCCGACGGATGGCTCACGCGGAACGCCCTGAGAAAAATACACGCCCGAAAATCGGCGGCGCCAGCGATCAGACGCATGTAAAGACGCGCCATGCTGTTTGACCTTCCCGACCGGGACACCCTTTACGCCGCCCTCCTTGCCCGCGACGACCGTTATGACGGGCAGGCCTTCGTCTGCGTCTCCTCGACCGGCGTCTTTTGCCGCCTGACCTGCCCGGCCCGCAAACCGAAGCTGGAAAACTGCACCTTCTTCCCCTCCATCGGCGAATGCATCGATGCGGGCTTCAGGGCCTGCAGGCGCTGCCATCCGCTGCAGGCTGCCGCGCAGGCCGATCCGGCGATCGGCGCATTGCTGCAGGCCCTGGATGAGCGCCCCGACCTGCGCTGGACCGAGCAGCATGTCGCACGGCTGGGCTATGATCTTTCCACCGTGCGGCGCAGCTTCAAACGCCATTTCGGCATGACCTTCCTTGAGATGGCCCGCCAGAGGCGCATGCGCGAAGGCTTCGAGGCGCTGGCTTCGGGCGGCAAGGTGATCACGGCGCAGCATGAGGCCAGCTTCGACTCCCCCAGCGCCTTCCGCGCCGCTTTTGCGCGGCTGCTGGGCTGCGCTCCGGCGGATCTGCAAGCGGGCAGCCTGCTGAGGGCAACCTGGATACCCACGCCTCTGGGCGATATGATCGCGGTGGGCAGCCACAGCCATCTGCACCTGCTGGAATTCCTCGACCGCAAGGCGCTGCCCGCCGAATTGAAGCGCCTCCAGACCGCGTCGAAAGAAGGGATCGGCATCGGCGGATCGCTGCCCTGCGAACAGGCGGCGCATGAACTGGCCGACTATTTCGCGGCCCGCAGCGGCACCTTCACCACCCCGCTGGCCCCGGGCGGCAGTGCCTTCACCCGTCAGGTCTGGGATGAGCTGCGCGCCATTCCGGCAGGCGAAACCCGCAGCTATGGCGAGATCGCGCGCCAGATCGGTCGCCCATCGGCAACCCGCGCCGTGGCCCGCGCCAATGGCGCCAATCCGATTGCCCTGATGATCCCCTGCCACCGCGTGATCGGCGCGGATGGTTCGCTGACCGGCTACGGCGGCGGCCTGTGGCGCAAGCAGCGGCTGATCGAAATCGAACGACAGCTCAAAACCACTCCTCAGGAGAAGGCCCCATGACCACCCAAGCCGACAAGGCCCGCCAGTTTCGCCAGCTTCATGGTCCGGGCGATCCGCTGGTGCTGTGCAATGTGTGGGACGCGGGCAGTGCGGCGGCAGTCGAGCGCGCAGGCGCCAAAGCGATTGCGACGAGCAGCTGGGCGGTCGCGGCGGCGCAGGGGTATGAGGATGGCGAGAATATGCCTTTCGATGCCATGCTCGCCGTTCTCGAAAGGATCGTGAAGGGCACGCAGCTTCCGGTCACGGCGGATTTCGAAGGCGGTTATGCTGCCGACATCCCCCGGATCGCGGAGCATGCGCGTAAGCTGCTGGGCCTCGGCGTGATCGGGTTCAACTTTGAGGATCAGGTCATGAAGGGCCCCGGCCTTCTGCCCATGGCCGAACAGGTCGCGCGGCTTCGCGCTCTGCGCCGGACCTGTGACGATCTGGGCATTCCGGCCTTTATCAACGCCCGCACGGATGTGTTCCTCAAGGCTTCGTCCGCCGCCGAGTCGTCCGCTTTGCTTGCCGAGACACTGGCGCGCGGCGCCGCCTATCGCGATGCCGGGGCGGACGGCTTGTTCGTGCCCGGCCTCACCGATCCCGCGCCAATCCGCAGCCTCTGTGAGGCAATGCCGCTGCCGGTGAACATCATGATCACCGACAGGCACGCATCGCTCGCCCCCTTCGCGCAGCTTGGGGTGGCACGGATCAGCTTCGGACCGGCGCCCTACATCGGCCTGATGGCGGAGTTGGAACGCAGCGCCTGAGCCCACCCGCCAGATGAACAAATTTCGCGCCGCAGGGGCCGAGTTATGCTTCGGTTAAGGCGTGGAGGCGCAGATGCATGCCCCATGGCCTCGGGCGGACCAGTGTGGACGCCCGTGGTTTGGGGATAGGACATCGATGCTCAAGCCTTCGCATAAACGGCTGGTTTGTGGGTGCTTTGCTTTGCTGGCAAGCGGTTCGGCGCATGCCGCCGCGCCTGCGCCCACGGCCTTTCTCGATCGCGTCACCTGGGGTGTGAACGAGGCGGTCGTTCGCGACGTCACAGCCAGGGGGCAGCGCGATTGGCTGGAGCAGCAGCTGCGGGCCCCCGCCGCGCCCCTGCCGCCTGACGCACAGGCCCAGTCCGACGCCATGCGGATCAGCCGCGAGCCGATGACCCAGCTGGTGGTCGAGATGGATGCGCAAAACCGCGCCGCCAACGCCTTGACCGATCCCGACCAGCGCAAGACCGCGCGCGATGCCTACAACAAGGATATGGCCGAGCTGCTGCGCGAGGCGCAATCCCGCTCGCTGCTGCGTGATCTCTATGCGCCCGGGCAATTGCGCGAGCAGATGACATGGTTCTGGTTCAACCATTTCAACGTGCAGGCGGGCAAGCGCGATATCCGCACCATGGTCGGCGATTATGAGGATCAGGCGCTCCGCCCGCGCGCATTGGGCCGCTTCCGTGATCTGCTGGAGGCGACATTGCGCCATCCCGCTATGCTGCGTTATCTCGACAATGACCAGAATGCCGTCGGCCATATCAACGAGAATTATGCGCGTGAAATCATGGAGCTGCACTCCATGGGCGTCGGCTCGGGCTACAGCCAGAAGGATGTGCAGGAGCTGGCGCGCATCCTGACCGGGGTGGGTGTCGATCTGAAACCCGATGCGCCCAGGCTGAAGCCGCAATGGCAGCCGCTTTACGTGCGTTCCGGGCTCTTCGAGTTCAACCCGGCCCGGCATGATTTCGGCGACAAGCAGTTTCTGGGCCACACCATCAAGGGCAGCGGTTTCAAAGAGGTGGAGGAGGCGCTGGATCTGATCGCCGCCTCGCCCGCCACGGCGCATCACATCGCCCTGCAACTGGCCACCTATTTCACCGGCGACAACCCGCCCCAAGCGCTGGTGGACCGTATGGCCGCCACCTTCCACCGCAGCGATGGTGACATTGCGGCCGTGCTGCGCGTGCTGCTGCGCTCGCCCGAATTCGAGGCCTCGCTGGGCAAACAGTTCAAGGACCCGGTGCATTATGCCGTCTCGGCGGTGCGGCTGGCCTATGGCAACCGGGTGGTGCTGAACACCGATCCGCTCAATTACTGGCTGCAACGCATGGGCGAGGGGCTCTATGCCCATGAAACGCCCGATGGTTTCGCCATGGACGCTGCCGCCTGGACCGGCCCGGGCCAGATGGAGACCCGTTTCGAGATCGCGCGCTCTATCGGCAGCGGCTCGGCGGGGCTGTTCAAGCCGCGCGGCGGCGCTCTGCCCGAGCAGCCGGCCTTTCCGCAGATCCAGAACGCCCTGTTCTACCAATCGCTGATGCAGCGCCTGAGCCCCAACACCGCTACGGTGCTGACGCAGGCCCGCTCGCCTCAGGAATGGAATGTGCTGTATCTGTCGTCACCCGAATTCATGCATCGCTGAGGAGATGTGTCATGCATCGTCGTGATCTGCTGAAAGCTGCCGGGGCGCTGGCGCCTCTTGTTTTTGCCGGGCGGGCCTTTGCCGCGCCCGCGGCGGGATCGAGCCGCCTGTTGCTGGTGTTTCTGCGCGGGGCCTATGATGCGGCCAACATCGTCGCCCCGGTGGGCAGCGATTTCTACCATCAGGCGCGCCCCAGCCTTGCGCTGGCCAAGCCCAATCCGGCGGATCCGCATGCCGCTTTGCCTCTGGACGGTGACTGGGGTCTGCATCCGGCATTGAAGGACAGCATCTATCCGCTGTGGCAGGCCAAACAGGTCGCCTTTGTGCCTTTCGCGGGCACGGATGACATGAGCCGCAGCCATTTCGAAACGCAGGACACGATCGAACTGGGCCAGCCCATCGGCGGCTCGCGCAATTTCCGCTCGGGCTTTATGGCGCGGCTGGCCGATGCCTTGGGGCAGGATCGCCCCATCGCCTTTTCCGACCGCGTGCCGCTGTGCTTTCAGGGCAGCGACCATCTGCCGGTGCCCAACATCGCGCTGGCCGGTAACCTCAGCGGCGGCATCGATCCGCATCAGGCCCAGCTGATTCAGGCGATGTATCAGGACGGCAAGATCGACAAGAACCTCTCGCAAGCGGTGGCGCAGGGCTTTGCGGTGCGCAGCACCGTGGCCAAATCGCTGGCCGACGAGATGGTGCAGGCCAATCGCGGCGCCGTGCTGCCCAAGGGCTTCGAACTTTCCGCCCGCCGCATCGGCCATCTGATGCGCGATCAGTACAATCTGGCCTTTGTCGATGTCGGCGGCTGGGACACGCATGTCAACCAGGGCGGTGCGCAAGGCTATCTGGCCGACCGCATCGGCGAGCTGGGCCGGGGTCTGGCCGGTTTCGTGCAGGAAATCGGGCCCGAGGCATGGCGCAGCACGACGGTGGTGGTGGTCTCCGAATTTGGCCGCACCTTCCGTGAGAACGGCGACAAGGGCACCGACCACGGCCATGGCAGCGTCTATTGGGTGATGGGCGGCAGCGTGCGGGGCGGGCGTATGGTCGGCCCGCAGGTGCGCGTTGCGGCAGAGACGCTCAACCAGAACCGGGATCTGCCGGTGCTGACCGATTATCGCGGGCTGGTCGGCGGTCTGGTGCAGCGGCAATTCGCTCTGGGCGGGGACCGGCTGAACATGGTTTTCCCGACGGCCAAGCCGGTGGGGCTCGATTTGATCTAGCGGATTGCGGCGCCGGGGCCGCAGCAGGCAGCCTCGGTATCGCCCCGATCCTGTCCTCCCGACCGGTCCTGGGCCGGTCGGGAGGCGTCAGCTTTAGCGATGCTCCTCATGATGTGGCGGAGCAGGGGGATGCCCTCCCTGCGGACGCGGCGCCGCCGGGCGAGGCGGCTGCGGCATGGGATGCGGCATCGGGTGAGGCGGCATGGCATGGGGCATCTGCGGTGGCCTTGGCGGCGTCGGCGCATGGGCAGGCTGCGGCACGGGGCGCGGCGTGGCCGGCATGCTGTCCGGCCTCTCCATCCGCACGGGCGCTGCGTGAGGCTGATAGGGCATCTGTGAGCCCTGATCATAGCGCACCGCGCCCTGCGGCATGGGCTTCTGCGGAACCTCGCGATACTCAGGCACAGCAGCATTGGGGCGTGGCGTGGCGCCATACTGGGGATTGCGCGGCGCGCGCGGCCCGGCTGTCGGCGCAAAGCCCGCTGGCGGATGGCTCATGCCGGGCGAGGGTGGCGCACTCATCGCCGATGGGCGCACCGGGTTACCGGGCGTTGCGGGATGCGGCATCATGCCCGGCGCTCCGGGGCGAGGTCCCCCGGCTTGCGCGGGCGGCTGGGCAGGGTGATAGGGCTGGGCCTGACGGGGGCGAACGATCCCCGGCCCGCCAAACTGGCCCGGCCTCGCCGCGGCGGCGACCGGCGGGCTGCCGTGGTTGCTCGTGGCGAAGAACTGCCGGTTGCTGCGTGCGGCCTGCACATGCTGCTGCTGGATCATCGTCGGGGCGATATGCTGCTCGCGCATGGCCGCCTGCTCGACCATCGATGGCCGCGCCTGTATCCCGCCCGGCCCGCCATTGTAGCTGACATTGGTGATCCGGTTCACAATGACCGTTTTGTTGTAGACATTGGTCACATGAACATTGGTGATGTTGGTGACCGAGCGGTTGTAGAACACATGGCCGCCGTTCCAATAGGCCCCCTGATAGCCCGAACCCGTATAGCCGAAGCCATAGGCCACGCCGCCATAGAAGCCGACATGCGGGCCCCAATAGCCGGGATGGTACAGATAGGCACCATCCTGCCAGCCCCACCAGGAGGGCGTCCACAGCAGGCCGGGTCTTGGTGCCAGAACCCATGTGCCGGGAATCCAGTAATAGTCCTGAACATAGTCGTCCCAGGCCCATGTGCCCGGAATCCAGATATAATCAGGCCCCGGAATGGGCGGCTGGTCATAGACGGGCAGCGCCGGGGGCATAAGGTTGACGCTGATGTTGAAAGAAACCTGCGCCATAGCGGGCGATGCCATGCCCGCCGAGCCACAGGCAAGGCCGAGCGCGGCCAGTGCCAAGATCCGTTTCATCTCGATCCTCCATCCCATGCCCTTGCGAGCGGGTCAGGTGGCCCCTATCCCTATGGCGCCATAGCCGCACAGGGCGCCTTTGCGGCTGAATGGGGACTGAAATGAAATAAGGCCAAACAGACAGCTTCGGATCGGCCGCAGCCCACTATCGTGCAAGAACAGGCACCAAGAACAAGCAGGGCGATGGGGCGTTTGACGATGGCGTGGCAGGGGCCTTGTGTCGCAAGGCTTTCGGCCCGAAGCATTCAGGAGTATCGCGAGGATTATGGATCAGGCAGAACTTGCAAAGGCCTTCGGCGCGTTTTTCGCAGTCATGAACCCCTTTATCAACCTGCCGATCTTTCTGGCGCTCACCGCCAGCCGCACCCCTGCCGAGCAGCGGGCGCTGGCGCTCAAGGTCACGGTTTTCGCGGCGGTGATGAGTGTGGTCATCATGCTGTCGGGCAGCGCGATCATCGCCTTTTTCGGGATCACCGTCGATCAGTTCCGCATCGCTGGCGGTGCGGTGCTGGCGCATATCGCCTGGTCGATGCTGGATGGCACCGGCATGTCCTCGCACCATGGCAGCGATCAGGAGCGGGGGCATATGGGTGATCTTTCCGCCATGGCCTTCTATCCGCTGACCTTTCCCATGGTGGTGGGGCCGGGCACGATCACCACGCTGATCCTCTATGCCGCCCATGCCCAGACCACGCGCGACATGCTGGAGGTCTGGGCGATCGTCGGCAGCATTCTGCTGCTGCTCTTTGTGGTGCTGTTCTTTTCCGCGCAGATCGGCAGGCTGATGAGCGAGACGATGCGGGTGATCACCACCCGTTTGATGGGGCTCATTTTGCTGGCGATTTCGGTGGGTATGATCGTGGCGGGGGTGAGCGCGGTGTTTCCGCGACTGGTCGCCGGTTGAGGGAGAATGCGAATGAAGGGCAGGCTGGCATTATGCGCGCTGATGGCGGTGGTCTGGGGCGGCCCGGCGATGGCGCAGGGGGAAAAGGTCAGTTCCGTGCCGGAGCTGGCGCGCGCCGCCGATCAGCTGAAACCGGGGCAATGGGTCTGGGCCTCGCGGATTGCGCCCTCCGGGCCGATCCTGATCTATGTCGATCTCTCGCGCCAGCGCGCCACCGTCTATCGCAACGGGGTGCGGATCGGGATCAGCACCATCTCCTCCGGCAAGGAGGGGCATGAGACGCCGACCGGCGTGTTCACCATCCTGCAAAAGGACGCCAAGCACCGCTCCAGCACCTACAACAATGCCGCCATGCCCTATCAGGAGCGGCTGACCTGGGACGGGGTGGCGCTGCATGCCGGGGGCCTGCCGGGCTATCCCGAGAGCCATGGCTGCGTCCATCTGCCCTATGGCTTCTCTCAGGAGCTTTTCGCGATCACCAGGCTCGGCGTGACGGTGGTGGTGCAGGGCGATGCCATCAACCATGAGCGCACCAGCGATTCTAGCCTGCTGGCGCCGATGGATCTGGCGGGCAAGCCGCTGCCGCAGCAGATGCTGGATGCCGGTGATTTCGTCTGGCAGCCCCAACTGGCGCCGAGCGGGCCTTTGACGATCATCGTCTCCAAGCTGGACCAGCGGGTGGTGGTGCTGCGCAACGGCATCGAGATCGGGCGCAGCGTAGCGCAGATCAACGATGATGATCCCGGCTCGCATGTGGTGACGCTGACGATGGTCGGCGGCAAGCCGCGCTGGATCTATGTGGGCCTGCCGGGCCATGATGAGGATGCCGGGCGCGCGCTGGATGAGGCGACGATCAACCGGCTGAAACTGCCGCGCCCCTTCTATGAGGCGGTGAAGGCGGAATTGCACACCGGCTCGACGATCCTGATCACCCAATCGAGCGTGGGAGATGATGGTCGCGGCCGCCAGCTGACGATCCTGGATAGCGTGAACCCGACCCCATAGGCGGGGCTATGCGCCGTGAGAAAAATGGCCGGGCGGTTGGGATGGGGGGACACCGCCCGGCCAGGTTTGGACCACATGCATAATGCTCTGGGGTCTGTCGGCCCGGGGGGGAGGGCCGACGCTATCGACGGGGTATCGATGAGCCCTGTGTGCCACCGGGCGCCTGAGTCGACAATTATATGAAAGTATGGGGTGGGTCTTATGGACCCGATGATGGTCTTACAAAGCATCCAAAGCATCGCGCGAAAAGCGATGCGACAACGGACATATGCATCGCGCAGAAACGATGCGCTACCTACAGCGCCCATTCCATCACAAACCACAGATTGGCCATGGCGATCAGGGCAAACAGTGCCCATGCCGCAGCCTTCACCGCCCAGCCATTGGCAAAGACCCCCATGATCGCGCGATCGCTGGTGAAGCGGATCAGCGGATAGATCGCGAAGGGCAGCTGCAGCGACAGCACCACCTGCGTCAGCACCAGCAGGCGGCCCACAGCATGCTCGCCCAGCCACAGCAGGCCGATCAGCGCCGGAATGATCGCCAGCACACGCGTGATCACCCGGCGCTGCCAGCAGGGAATGGTCAGCTTGAGAAAGCCTTCCAGCACCACCTGCCCGGCCACCGTCCCGGTGAAAGTGGCGCTCTGGCCCGAGGCGAAGAGGGCGATGCCGAACAGCAGGGCAGCCCCGCTCGCGCCGGTGATCGGCTCCAGCAGATGGTAGGCATCCTCGATCTCGGCCACCTGCGCAAAGCCATGGGCATGGAAGGAGGCCGCCGCCAGGATCAGGATCGCGCCATTGACCAGCGTGGCCAGCAGCAAAGCGATCACAATGTCCAGCGTCGCAAAGCGCAGCCCCTCGCGCATGGAGGCTGCATCGGATCGCGACTGGCGGGTCTGCACCACCGAGCTGTGCAGATAGAGGTTATGCGGCATCACCGTCGCGCCCAGAATGCCGATGGCCAGATAAAGCGCATGCGGCTGATGCAGCACCGAGAGGCGGGGCACCGCGCCATGCAGGATGGCGGCGGCGCTGGGCTGAACCATCACCAGCTCCACGGCAAAGCAGGCGGCGATGGTGGTGATCAACCCCAGCACAATGGCTTCCAGCTGCCGGAAGCCGTGTCCCTTCAGCCCCAGCACGATCAGCATATCCAGCGCCGTGAGCAGCACGCCGACCCACAGCGGCACGCCCAGCAGCAGGTTGAAGGCCAGAGCCGAGCCCAGCACCTCGGCAATATCGGTAGCGATGATCGCCAGCTCCGCCATCAGCCACAGGGCGAGGCAGACGGGCCGATTGTAATGCTCGCGCGCCATCTGGGCCAGATCGCGCCGCCCCACGATGCCAAGGCGCATGGACAGCCATTGCAGCAGCATCGCCCCCAAACCGCACAGCAGCACCACGAAAAGCAGCCCGTAACCGAGGCGAGAGCCTGCCTCGATGTCGGTCGCCCAATTGCCCGGGTCCATATAGCCGACGGCCACCAGCAGGCCCGGTCCGGCAGAGACCAGCGCCTTGCGCCACCAGGGCAGGCCGCCGGGCACAGGCACGGTGCCTTGCGTCTCGGTGGGGCAGAAAGGCGCGGTGGCGGTACGGGGCAGGCTGAAGGACATGAAGGAAACCGGGCGAAGTCCTGTGCTGTGGCGTGGAGCCGGGGAGGGGCGGCAACCTCACCACGGGATAGCCTCAGGCGCAATGCTTCAATCGGTTTCGCAGCAACATAGCAGCCCAAGCAACAGGCTTCGGGTGCGGATCGTGTACAAAGCGATCCGATGACCGGAGGCCAGTGCTTATGGCAAAAGCCGTCCCGGGCCCGATGTGTCGGCCTTTTGACAAGACGTCAGCCATGCCATCACCTGACGGCTCAGATCGTCGGGCGCGGTATTGGCGTCGAGGATGAGCGCCTTTTCATCCGCCTCGGGCACTTCCAGCGTGGCCAATTGGCTGCTGAGCAGGCTTGGCGGCATATAATGGCCGGGGCGGTTTTCCAGCCGTCGCGTCAGCTCGGCCGCCGTGGTGTTCAGCAGAATGAAGACCATCGGCTGGTGCGAACTGGCCGCCAGCCTTTCGCGATAGGCGCGCCGCAAGGCCGAACAGGCCGCCACAACCAGCCCCTGCCGATCAACCTCCTCATGCATGGCCGCCCCCAGATGGTCCAGCCAGGGCCAGCGATCGGCATCCGTCAAAGGGGTGCCATGGCGCATCTTCTCCACATTCTGCGCGGAGTGAAAACTGTCGCCTTCCAGAAAGGCGCAGCCCAGCTGCCGGGCCAGCAAGGCGCCGAGCGTCGATTTGCCGCTGCCGCTCACCCCCATCACGGAGATGGCCAGCGGCGGCACAAGGCCTGTCTCAAGATTGCCCCGCACCTGTTGTCTTCCCTTCAACTCAAGCCTGCGATCGCTGCGGCCCCTTCGCCGGGGCGCAACATGCCATGATGCGATCAGATTCCATGGTTTTACCGCTCCCTTGCAGCGGCCAACTACTGGGACCTTGGTCCCTGCTGTTGTGCCCGGCAGACTCCCCTAACATCGCCTCTCTCAACGAGCGGACCTTGATGGTATCGCTCACATAAAAAGGGCTGGGCATGCACAGGGGCTGGTTGGCACTCACGATGATCTGTGTTTGTGGCGCGCAGCCTGCCTGGGCCGCCGCGGCGCCTTCGGCATGGAGCAGCGCTCCGCAGGACCCCCGCGCCGTCACCGTGAAAGGCGCGGGCGACGGCAAGGCCGACGACACCGCCGCCATCCAGCAGGCCATTGCCGCATCGCGCGGGGCAACGGGCGAGGGGATCGTGTTCCTGCCCTCGGGCCGTTATCGCCTGACGCGCTCGATCCTGGTGCCGCAGGGTGTGCGCATCTTCGGCGTGGGCGCCACCCGCCCGGTGCTGGTGCTGGGCGACAACACGCCCGGTTTCCAGCAGGGCGTGGGCACGATGGTCGTCTTCACGGGCGGCGACCAGTATGATGTCGGCAAGGTCCCCGAGCCGGTGCCCAGCGCGGTGCCCTTCAGCGACAAGGTGCGCGACGCCAATTCCGCGACCTTCTATTCGGCGATGAGCAACATCGACATCGAGATCGGCGCGGGCAATCCGGCGGCGGCGGGCGTGCGCTTCCGCGTGGCGCAGCATGCGTTTCTTTCGCATATGGATTTCCACATCGGCTCGGGTTTTGCGGGCATCTATCAGGCCGGGAATGAGTGCGAGGATCTGCGCTTTTTCGGCGGGCGCTATGGCATCGTTTCGGAAAAGACCTCGCCCGCCTGGCAGTTCACCTTGCTCGATTCCAGCTTCAGCGGCCAGCGTGACGCCGCCATTCGCGAGCATGAGGCGGGGCTGACTCTGGTCAATGTCTCCATGCGCGACGTGCCGGTGGGGATCGACATTGATCAGGGCTATGGCGACTGGCTGTGGGGCAAGGATGTCCGGTTCGAGAATGTCTCGAAAGCGGGGGTGGTGATCTCCAACGAAGACAATGCCTACACCCAGATCGGCTTCGAGAATGCCTTGGCCAGCGGCACGCCGACCTTCGCCCGCTTCCGTGACAGCGGCAAGGCGGTTGCGGGCGCTGGTCCGGCCTATCGGGTAAAGGAGTTCACTTACGGCCTGACTCTGGCCGGGCAGGGCGCCATGGGCACCTATCAGACGCGGATGGATCAGGCGCGCATCGCGGCCCTGCCGCCGCGCCGGGCTCCGGCCATCCGTGCGCTGCCCGCAACGAAGGAATGGGTCGATGTCCGCAGGCTGGGCGTGAAGGGCGACGGCAAGAGCGACGACACCGCCGCTCTGCAGCGCGCCATTGACGGCCATCGCGTGCTTTATTTTCCGGTCGGCTTCTACATGATTAGCAACACGCTGCATCTGAAGCCCGATACGGTGCTGATCGGCCTGCATCCCAGCCTGACCCAGATCGCCTTGCCTGACAATGCACCCAACTATGCCGGGCTTGGCGGGCCGCTGCCGATGGTTGAGGCGCCCAAGGGCGGCGATAACATGCTCTTCGGCCTTGGTATTTTTGGCGGCAGGGTCAATCCGCGTGTGACGCCGGTGCTGTGGAAGGCCGGAGCCAGTTCCCAGATCGACGATGTGAAAATTCAGGGCGGTGGCGGCACCTTCATCGCCGATGGCAAGCCGCTGGACTTTTACAGCCGCCCGGGCGGCGATCCGGTGGCGAGCAATCATTGGGACGCGCAATATCCCGGCCTGTGGGTCACCGATGGTGGCGGCGGCACCTTCGCCGCGATCTGGGCGCCCAACACGCAGGCGCAGAACGGGCTCTATGTCTCGAACACGAAGACGCCCGGCCATGTCTATGAATTTTCCAACGAACATCATGTGCGCAATGAAATCGTGCTGGACGGCGTGGAAAACTGGGAGTTTCTGGCCCCGCAGACCGAGCAGGAAGTGGGCGAGGGCGGCGATGCCGTCTCGCTGGAAATCCGCAATTCGCGGCAGATCCTCGTCGCCAATTACCACGCCTATCGTGTGACGCGCAATTTCAAGCCCGCGCCCATGGCGGTGAAGCTCTACAATTCGGCAGACATCCGCTTCCGCAATGTGCATGTGAACGCCGAAAGCGGCTATGCCACCTGCGACAGCAATGGCTGCGGCACCTATCTGCGCGCCAGCAAATTCCCCTTCGAAAACAGCATCGTCGATACGACTCACAAGATCGAAACGCGCGAAAGGGAATTCGCGGTGCTCGATGTGCCCGCCGATCCGGCGCGGCCCTTATCCTCCAGCTTCCCAACCGGCGCGAAGGTGGAGAAGCTGGAAGACGGCTTCTGGTCGATTTCGGGCGCGGCGGTGGCTGCTGATGGCACGCTTTATTTCGTCGATCACCGTTTTCAGCGGATTTACAGCTGGGCCGAAAAAGCCGGACTGGGCGTGGTGCGGGACAATCCCGTCGACCCGGTTAATCTGGCAGTCGCCCGGAATGGCGATCTGATGGTGCTCTCCTCGCTGGGAGCCGAGGCGGGGGTCTACAGCTTCCGTCCCGGTACGCAGGATGGCGCGATCAAACTGATCGCATCGACGCCCGCCGCCGCTCATCCCGATGCGCAAACGCTGCTGCCGGTCAACCTCTGGAACAATGGCGAGTTCAAGGATCAATATGATCCCGCCAACGACCATTTCACCACGCTGGCCGAAATGTTCAAACGCGACATGGCCGCGCCCAAGGCGCGGGAGTATGTCTCGCCCGATGGCAGCCTGGTGCTGCCCGCCTTCCGCGTCTTCCAGCAAGGCTCGCCCGATCATCTGGGCTGGCGTTTTTCCGATACGCTCGATGCCCATGGCCTTGTCACGGCACGGGCCGGAGAACGGGTGTTCCTGACCAATGAGTCCGAGGACAAGACCTATTCCGGTCTGGTGGGTTCAGGCGGCAGCGTCACCGATCTCAAGCCCTTTGCCAATCGCGGCGGGGAAAGCGTGGCGGTGGATGCTCAGGGCCGGGTCTATGTTGCCAATGGGCAAGTCTTCGTCTTCGACCGTGACGGCAAGGATCTGGGCCGCATCGATGTGCCCGAACGCCCGCTGCAGATCCTGTTTGGCGGTGAAGGCAACCACACGCTTTTTATCCTGACACATCACGCGCTTTACGCCGTGAAGGGCCAATAAACTGACGCTCAAAATCAAACGGGCAAAACCATAAGTGGGGGAATACAACATGACGATCCGGAGATATCACACAACCCATGGCCTGCGGTGTCGCGCCATGCTGGCGACGGGCGGGGCGCTGATCGCGCTGATGCTGGCCACTCCGGCGCTGGCACAGAACACCGATGCGCCGCCGGTTCAGGCGCCGGACACGCCCGCGCCCGCTGCCGCCCCATCCTCGCCAGCCGATATCATCGTGACGGGTTCGCGCATCACCAGCAGCGGCTTCAGCGCGCCCACGCCCACGCAGGTGCTCAGTTCGGCAGCCATCGCCAAGAATGCGCAGCCCAACGTCTTCACCACCATCGCGCAATTGCCCTCCTTGCAGGGCAGCACCGGCGCCACCGTGGGCACCAACAGCACGTCGAGCGGCACGCAGGGCCTCAGCTCCTTTAGCCTGCGCGGCCTGGGTACCATCCGCACGCTGACGCTGATTGACGGCCAGCGCGTGGTGGGCGCCAATGTGACGGGCGTGCCCGATGTCAGCCTGTTCCCGCAATTGCTGATCGAGCGCGTCGATGTGGTGACGGGCGGCGCTTCGGCCTCCTATGGCTCGGACGCGGTGGGCGGCGTGGTGAACTTCATCACCAAGACCCATTTCGAAGGCTTCAAGGCCAATGTGCAGGGCGGTCTCACCACCTATGGCGACGATGGCAATTACACCTTCCAGGCCGCGGCGGGCAAAAGCTTCCTCGATGGGCGCCTGCATGTGGTGGTCAGCGGCGAATACAGCCATGAGGACGGCATCCCTGCCGCAGGCTTTGGCGATTCAGGCCCCGACGGGCGCAACTGGTATCGCTCCGACACGCTGATCAACCGGGGCGTCACCAATGACGGCTCGCCGCAATATCTCTATCGCCAGCATGTTCAGGCCTATCAATACACCAAATATGGTCTGATCTCGGCGGGGCCGCTGCAGGGCATCGCCTTTGACAAGAATGGCAATCCCTTCAACTTCAACTATGGCTCGGGCGGGGTTCCGGCGAAGAATGCGGCGGGCAATGTCTCGGGCTGCTACAGCGGCTTCTGCGTGGGTGGCGATCTGTCGGGCAATGTCGGCATTGGCACCAGCCTGCAGTCGGAGATCACGCGCTGGGACGGCTATGGCCGGATCGGTTTCGACGTGGATTCGAACAATGAGATCTATGGCACGTTGAACGTTTCACGCGTCGCCTCCAACAACACGCCCAACCCGGGCGCGGCCAAGACCGGCCTGACGATGCAATGCTCCAACCCCTTCGTGCCCGCCTCGGTGCAGACGATGTGTGCGAATGCCGGCATCACCAGCTTCAGCTACGGGTTGAGCAATGCGGTGCTGCCGGACTTCATCAACGTCAATCCGGTGCGCCGCCAGATCCGCGGTGTGGTCGGTGCCAAGGGCAAGCTGGATGTGCTGGGGACCAACTGGTCCTATGACGGCTATTACGAGCATGGCGAGAACATCACCGACATCCACGTCAGCAACATGACGCTGACCAACCGCTACAATGCCGCGATCCAGGCGGTGCGTCAGCCCGATGGCACGATCACCTGTGCCAGCGCGGTGGCGGTGGCCGCCGGATGCCAGCCGCTCAACATCTTTGGCGGGGCGACGCCCAGTGCGGCCACGCTGGCCTATATCACGCCAGCCAATGGGCCCTATCAACACACGCGCCAGACCCAGGATGTGGTCAGCCTTGCCATCAATGGCCAGCCCTTCTCGCTGCCGGCGGGCCCGGTGTCGATCGCTTTCGGTGGTGAATACCGGCACGAATATTACAAGGTCAACGGCGACCCCTATGGCAATGGCGTTACCGCAGACGATCCCAATACCTCGGCCTATCCTGCCGATCCGCTGCTGAATACGGCGGGCAACAATTGGTATGCGGGCAATTATCACAATGGCACCGGAAAATATGACGTTTACGAGGGCTTCCTCGAAGTCAACGCGCCGCTGTTCGACAGTGCCAAGCTGGGCAAGGCCAACCTGAATCTGGCCGGGCGCGGCACGCATTACAGCACTTCGGGTACGGTCTACACCTGGAAGATCGGCGGCACCTGGCAAACGCCGATCGACGGCATCCGCCTGCGTGCCGTGACATCGCGCGATGTGCGCGCACCCAACCTCAGCGAACTCTATGCCGCGCCGATCACTGTGACGGTGCCCGGCGTCACCAATCCGGCCAACAATCAGGCGGTGACGATCCAGCAGAACACCATCGGCAACACGGCGCTGAAGCCGGAAATCGCGCGCAACACTGAAGCGGGCATCGTGCTGTCGCGCCCGCATTGGGCGCCGGGGCTCAACCTGTCGTTCGATTACTATCGTATCAAGATGACCGGGGTGATCTCCTCCCTGACCGCGCAGCAGGAGATCAACTATTGCTCGGCGGGGGTGACGCAATTGTGCAGCGCCTTCAACCTCAACGCCGCCACGCCTTATGCCAATGTGCAGTCCTTCAATCTGGCCTCGATCTTCACGGACGGCTTCGACATCGAGGCGAGCTATCGCTTCAATCTCGATAGTGTGAAGGTGCCGGGCAGCCTGACCTTGCGCGCGCTGGGCACCAATGTGCGCAATTTCATCACGGATACCGGCCTGCCGGGCACGATCCCGACGCAAGGCGCCGGGGTGAATGCGGGCGCCACGCCGCATTGGAAGGTGCTGGCCACGGAAAGCTGGGACACGGACAAGTTCAGCCTGACCCTGACCCAGCGCTGGTTCAGCGCGGGTGTGTTCAACAATGAATACATCGTCTGCCAGACCAATTGCCCGGTTTCCACGGTCAATCATCCGACGGTCGATTACAACCGCATGCCCGGTGCGCTCTACATCGATATTGGCGGCACCTACAATATCACCAAGAAGCTGACGGCCTATGTGAAGGTGGACAATCTGTTCAACCATGATCCCGCCGGATCGCCGCAGACGAACACCGGCGTCGACGTCAATCCGCAGCTCTATGATGTGATCGGGCGCATGTATCGCTTTGGCGTGCGTTATAATTTCTGACGTCAAAAGGTGATCGCTTCCTTGCGGGGAAGCGGTTACTGTCAGGCGCGTTTGACAAGAAAAGGGCGTTTCCACCGTGAAGTGGAAACGCCCTTTTTGGTGCCTGAAAACTGCTGTGTCAGATTTTCGTCGAATAGAGCGAATGCTGGGTCAGGATGTAAAGCGTGCGGTGATCGGCCCCACCCAGCAGAAGTTGCAGCGGGCGCTCCGGCACATCGATACGGCTTTGCTCCTTGCCATCATGATCATAGACGAAGACTTGCCCATTGGCGACATAGACCCGGCCCTGAGCATCCACTGCCACACTTTCTCCGCCGCGATTGGCAAAGGGCTTGAGATCGGTCACGCTGCCGCCCGCGCCCACCAGACCGGAATAGGTCTTGTCCTCGGATTCATTGCTCAGGAACACGCGTTTTCCGGCCCGCGCGGTGACGAAGCCGTAAGCATCCATCGTATCGCCAAAGCGCCAGCCGCGATGATCGGACGGCCCCTGCTGGAACATGCGGAAGGCGGGCAACACCAGGCTGCCATCGGGCGAGACATACTCCTGCGCCTTGGGCGCGGCCATATCGCGCGCGAACATGTCGGCCAAAGTGGTGAAATGGTCGGTGGCCGGATCGTACTGATCCTTGAACTCGCCGTTGTTCCAGAGGTTGACCGGCAGGGCGGTCACCGCGCCGTCATGCGGCGCGGTGGGCGTGGGCGGGATCACCGTCAACTCCGTGTCAGGCGTCCCCGGCTTGAAGGCATAGACCGTGCCATTGCGCCCATAGGAGGACAGCACGATCAGATTGCCCGCCCGGTCGATGGTCAGATTCACCGGGTCGAGCGGGTCATCGCGCTCGACAGTCAGGCCCTCGGCCTCGCTCCAGCCATGAATGCGGTGGCTGTGGTGATCGACGAAATAGAGCTTGCCCCGCGCATCCACCACCCCGCCCGCCGCCGCGTAGAAATCGCCAGCCAGCCTGGTCACGCTGGTGGAGGTTGCGGGCGCAGCGGGATTGGCGGGCACATCCAGCACGGCAAATTCGCGCTCGCGCATCTCCAGCCGATGCGTCACGTCGACAATCGCATTCTCGAAGGGGAACTTGCTGGCGCGCAGCCTTGTGGCGCAGCCGTTCTCATCGCAGGTGCCCAGCCCGCTCTCGGCATTCACATGCACATTGCGGAAGCGGATGTTGCCTGAATTTTGCAGACGCACCGCCGTCAGCGCGGGCCTGACCGTGCGTGTCACGCGATAGGCGTGCAGATTGGCGATCAGAATATCATGGGCGTTGCGAATGTCGAAGGATACGGCCTCCTGACTTTCGCCGCTTTCTTCCTCGGTCTGGGGGGCAAGGAACTCCCAATTGGCGACATTGTTCAGCGCGAATTCGGTCTGAACGTGATGCTCGCTCGACATTTCATAGACATGGCCGGGCGTCTGCGTGTCCGAGACATACATGCCCGCGCGGGCATAGGTGTCCGGCGTCCAGAGGTCGCTGAAGGTGCCGCCGCCGCCATCGGTGACCCACAGGCTGGGATATTGTCCGCCCCAGCGTTTGCGCGGGTCCGGGTCGGCGCTATGCGTGGCGTCATAGGGATCGAAGCGTGAGCCATCCGCTAGCCGCGTGCCATGGCCGCCCTGGAATTTCACATCCTCGACCAGCGATCCGGCACCCGCCTTCCACAGCAGGGCAGTGGCGCGCATGTTGATCCCGCCGGTGAACAGGCCAAGGCCGGTGATCACGGCCTCGCCGCCCTTGGCGCTCTCGATCAACGCGCGGGGCGTGCCAATGCCCTGAAAACCTGCCGTGCCATCGGGCAGCACGATCTGGGTGAGGTCGGGATGCAGGCCGATCAGCACCGTATCGGGCTTGAGATGCAGCGTGTCCGTCACGGCATAGCGCCCGGTTGGCAGATAGAGCACGCGATGCGTATCAATGGCGCGTTGCAGAGCGGCGGTGTCGTCGCTGGTGCCATCGCCTTTCACGCCCAGCGAGCGGACATCGACCCACTCTTTCGCTGCGGGCAAAGCGCGGATGGCTGGAGCCCGGCGCGGCGGCAGGGCAGCAATGCGCGCCTGATCCATCCGCGTCTGATAGGTGCCCATCGTGCCCAGCCCGGCCAGAGTCAGGCCGTAGGTGAACTCTTTCACCCGATAGGCCGGGCCAGCGCCTGCCACGGCCTTGCCACTGTCGCGGAAGCGCGCGAAGGTCGGCGTGCCGCTGGCCAAGGCATTGTCGAAGCCGATCTGGGTGTAGGCGTTGTCCTCGTTGGAGATCAGTACGCCCGCCTTCGAGACATTCTCGAAGCGCACATCCTTGCCCCACAGCCAGTCGCCATAGCCCTTGTCGATGTCGATCCCGATGGGCACGTCGCGCATCGCCACATTGACCAGCGTCAGGCTGGCCTCATGCTCGCGGATGGCGGCATCGCGTTGGCCGCTGAAGCTGGAGTCCAGCAAGGTGAACTGCCATGCGGGCGAGGGCTTCTCGGTCAGAATGCCATAGCGCCCGCCGAAGAAGCGCAAATCCTGACAGCTGTTGGCCACCTGATAGAGCCCTGCCAGTCCCGAGCCCACATGGAAGTCCATATGCCGCAGATAGGCATGCTGCGCCGCGTGAAAGCGCACGCCCACCGCGGCCGGATTGCCCGCACCGATGGCGATATCGATGCCCTCCATCGCCGAATAGAAGGTGCCGGGGTTGGCATCGGCGATGGCAGGGTTGAACGGCACGGCATCGGGCGGCGGGAAGGGCACCTTGCCTGCCGGGCCTTGTGGTGCCTTGGGCTCGCGCCCGGCGAAGATGACCATGGTGGCGACGCCCTTCTGGAAGCCGGGCGTGTTGTCGGCCAGCACCAGTTCGGGGCGCCGCTCACCGGTGCCGAACAGGCGCAGGCCCGGCCAGACAAACAGCGAGCGGGTGATGCGATAGCGCCCCGCTGGCAGGAAGACGATGCCTTCGCCTTTCTGAGCAGCGGTATCGAGCGCCTGCTGGATCGCGGCGGTGTCATCCGCCTTGCCGTCGCCCACGCCCCGCACGGTGATCGTGGCAGGGTCGGCGGGCGCCACGGCCAGCATCGGCCTGTCTGCCGCTGCCGTCGCGGCCATGGCGGTCAAGGGGCATGCCAGCAGGCCGAGGCCCGATCCCAGCAGCAGGGCATGTCTGAACCTCACGCATCATCTCCTATGGCTATGCGCCGTTGATAGGCGAGGTCTGAGGGCAGAACATGCGGGACCAAGGTCCCGGATTTTCGTCCCGGATTTTCGGCCCGATTTCAGGGCATCAGCCGCTTGCGCCCCTGCGACAGATGCCAGCGCATCGCCAGCGCGGCGCCATCGCCATCCTGCACCTTGATCGCCTCGACGATCATCTCATGCTCGCTGAGCATGGCGCCGATCGCATCCGTCGCGCGGGAGCGGGAGATGTCGACGCCCGCGCGCATGATGCGGTCCACCTCCTCATGCATATGATCGAAGCAGGAGAGGAACACCGGATTGGCTGTGGCCAGCACGATGGAGCGATGCAGCAGCATGTCCTCGATATGGGCCGGGCCGGTGGAGATCAGCGCCGCGCGCAGATTGTCCATGGCGCGCTGGATGGCGCTCATCTGCTCGACCGAGCGGCGCATCGCGGCCAGCCGCGCCGCTTCCGCCTCCAGCACGAAGCGCACCTCGTAACTGCCCATGGTGGCCGACAGGTCCATCATCTGCATATGCGAACCCAGCCGCATCGAGGGCCGCCGCTTGACGAAGGAGCCCGCGCCGCGCCGCGCCTCGGTGATGCCGTCAGAGGCCAGTCTTACCAGCGCTTCGCGCACCATGGTGCGCGAAATGCCGAACATCTCGGCCAGCCGCGCCTCTGAGGGCAAGCGGTTGCCGATCTCCAGATCCTCGGCATTGATGATTTCGATGATGCCTGCATAGGCCCGATCGGCCAATCGACCTTCCTGCATTGTTCCCTCCCGGATCACAGCAGATAGCTGCCTGCCAGAACGAAAGCCAGTGCGACAACCGAGACGACCGTTTCCATGGCGGACCAGCTGCGAAATGTATCGGGTGTGCTGGTGCCCAGATAGCTGCGCACCAGCCAGAAGCCCGGATCGTTGACATGGGAAAAGAAGATCGACCCGGCGCCGATCGCCAGCACCGTCCATTCCGGCGAGGCGCCCGTGGCGGTGACCACGGCAGGCATGATGCCGGCGGCGGTGATGGTGGCCACGGTGGCCGAACCGGTTGCGAGGCGGATGCAGACGGCGGTCATCCAGGCCATCGGAATGGCGGGGATGCCGCCTTGCGAGGCCAGATGGGCGAGGAAATCGGCAAGCCCGGCCGTCACCAGCACCTGCTTCAGCGCGCCGCCCGCGCCAATCGCCAGAATGATGGCGCCGGCCGGTTTCATCGCTTCGGTCCAGATGGCGCCCTGCACGGGCGCCTCGCACATGCGCCGCCCGAACAGCAGCGGCATGGCCGCCAGATTGGCCAGCACCAGCGCGAAGACGGGGTTGCTGACCAGCCCTGTCCAGCCCAGATGCGTTGCCATGGCGGGGGGCACCAGCGCCTTGACCTGACCCAGCGCGATCAGCACCACCGGCAGCAGCACGGCGATCAGCGAGGCGCTGAGGCCCGGCGCCTGCACCAGAGGTTCGGCCTTGCCGATCACCGGGGCTGTGGGGCGCACATGCCGTGCGATGATGCTGGCCAGCAGCGGCCCCGCGACAATCGCCGTGGGCAGGCCGACCAGCAGGCCGTAGAACATCGTCAGCCCGAGATTGGCATGCAGCGCGGTAACGGCCAGCAAGGGGCCGGGGTGAGGGGGCACCAGCGCATGCAGCGTCGAGAGGCCGGCCAGCGCGGGCAGCATCAGGCGCATGCGCATGTCGGACGCGTCCTTGCCGCCGCGCAGCCCGTCAGCGGCGGCGGCCACGATCGGCAGCAGCAGCACCAGCCCGGTTTCGAAGAACAGCGGCAGACCAAGCAGCAGGGCCACGGCCATGCTCATCCATGGCGCGGCGCGCGGTCCGCTCAGCCGCAGACCGGCCTGCGCCACGGCCTCTGCGCCGTTGGAGAGTTGCAGCATGGCGCCCAGCGACAGGCCCAGCGCCACGACCAGCCCTGTGCCGCCCAGCACATCGCCCGCGCCCTTCTCCACCGCATGGGCCAGATCGCCCGGCGCCAGCCCCGTCAGCAGGCCGATCAGAAAGGCGCCGCACAGCAGCGCCAGAAAGGGATGAAAGCGCGCCTTGACGATCAGCGTGATGGCCGCGGCAATGCCCAGCACCGCCGACAGGATCAGTCGCATATCCTCACTCATCGCCGGGTCTCCCGCGATGGAGGTCGGCCCTGCCCGGGCGCCGATGATGGCTGGCTGGCGATCACAGTTCTGTCCTCTTCCCGGTGCGCTTTTGCGTCACCCCTGGTTTTATCGTCTCAAAAACCTGTATAACAGATGATAGGGCTAACAAAACAAAAAACAACCGTTGACGCCGGAACTGCGTCGGAATATTCAAGATCTGTCCAACTGCCTTATGCACTCTTGCCCGATGATTCATGGCCGGGCGGGGCCTGCATGGCGTGAAAAGAAGGGCTTGCCGGAAAACCGGGCGAGCGGACATGATAACAGGAGGGTAGAGTGATGCAGCAAGTGAGCGGTGAGGGCACAAGTGGCGGCTCCGCGTCTCCTGTCCGGTTGACGCCCACGCAGATGAAGGTGATGCAGGGGGTGCGGTCCGGGCTGCTGAACAAGCAGATCGCTTTCGATCTGGGAATCGCCGAAAAGACCGTGAAGGCGCATATGACCTTGCTGATGCGCAAGCTGAATGTGCGTAATCGCACGCAGGTTGCGCTGGCTGCCCAGAGCTTTTTGAAGACTGTGGCCTGACTTTCCGGCAGGTTTTTCAGATTTTGACAATCGTCATGAACGGTCTGTTCGATGGCGATGTGGTGGTGCGTCGCGTTTGAACAGCGCAGCCGTTCGATATGAAGATCCATCACCCCGGATGACCTGAATTCATTGGCTGATGGCGGATGAATGTCTTCGCTTACAGGATATCTTTCTTGCGGAAGGAGGCGGCGCTCAACGTTTCTGGACCATCCCTTGTCCCATAGGTCCGTGGTCTGCCGGTCTTGAAAGCCTCCCTTGCGAATCTCTGGTGAGTGGCGCTATACTGAACTTGATGGTTCAGTATAGCGCCACTCACCTCGATGCCTCCTTTGCCGCCCTTTCGGACGCGACAAGGCGTGGCATTCTCGAACGACTCGGGCAGGCAGACGCCTCGATTTCCACCCTTGCCGAGGGGTTTCAGATGACCCTCACCGGCATGAAAAAGCACGTCAGCGTGCTGGAGCAGGCGGGTCTTGTCATGACCGAGAAGGTCGGGCGGGTGCGTATGTGCAAGCTGGGCCGCTACACGCTGGAGGCCGAGGCGGCGTGGATGCAGCAGCAGCGGGCGCTGTGGGAGGCCCGTTTCTCGGCACTGGACAGGCTGGTCGAAGACTTACAGCGCAAGGAGGCATAGAATGGCACTGAATGAGAGCAACACCACCGGCGTGACGGTGGAGCGGGTGTCTGACTGCGAGCTGGTCGTGACGCGCAAGGTCAAGGGGCCATCGCGGCTGGTCTTCAAGGCCTGGGCCGATCCGGCGCTGTTCCCGAAATGGTGGGCCCCGGCGTCCTTTTGCGTGACCATCATCTCCTATGAGGCCGATGTCCGCACCGGCGGCACCTATCGCCTGGTGATGGGGCATGCCTCATCGGATCAACCCATGGCGTTCTTTGGCCGCTATATTGAGGTCGTTCCCGGCGCCCGTATCGTGTGGACCAATGATGAAGGGGATGAAGAGGGCGCTGTCACCACCGTCACCTTTGAAGATCAGGATGGTGAGACGCTGGTTGTCGTGCGTGATCTCTATCCCTCGAAAGAAGCGCTCGATGAGGCGATTGCTTCGGGCAGCACCGGCGGTTGGGGAGAGCAACTCGAACAGTTGGAAAAGCTTGTGCAGGACTCGGGATCAGGCGTGGCAGAGTCGTAAATTCACGCCGCCAATATTGGCAGCGGACTATCATGGTGCAGGCGGAGGTTGGCGCTCGATCTCCGCCTGTCGCGCAGGTTTGGCAAGGATAAATCGTAGCGCTAACATTCACTAGTGAAATCTTCTATCATAGGTGATACGAGGCCCCGGCCCGGGCACGCCATTGCAGGCAGGCCGGTAAAGGAGAGGATGCAGCCATGTTCGACCGCCGCGGATTGATGGGCTCGGCCGCTGCCGCCGCGACCGCGCTGGTGGCCTCGCATGCCGGGGCTGCCGGTGCCATGCGCAAGGTGCAGCCCAGCTGGGCCTCTCTGGCCGCCTCATGGCGCATGCCGGACTGGTTCCGCGATGCCAAATTCGGCATCTGGGCGCATTGGGGCGCTCAGGCCGTGCCCGAATTCGGCGACTGGTACGGGCGCCTGATGTATGTGCAGGGCGATCCTTTCTACGAACATCACCTCAAGCATTACGGCCATCCCACGCGCGCCGGCTTTATGGAGATCGAGAATCTCTGGAAGGCGCAGGCCTGGGAGCCCGAGACGCTGATCGATCTCTACAAGAAGGCGGGCGCGCGCTATTTCATGGCGCTGGCCTGCCATCACGACAATCTCGACACCTTCGACAGCGCGCATCACGCGTGGAACACGCTGCGTGTCGGCCCCCGCCGCGATATTGTCGGCGGCTGGGAGAAGGCCGCGCGCGGTGCGGGTTTGCGGTTTGGCGTCTCCAACCACGCCTCGCACAGCTGGCACTGGTGGCAGACCGCCTATGGCTATGATGCCGAGGGCCCCATGCAGGGCCAGCGCTATGACGCCTGGCATCTGCGCAAGGAGCATGGTGCGGGCACATGGTGGGAAGGCCTCGACCCGCAGGAGCTGTACAACGGCCCATGGTATGCCGCGCCCGATGGCCTCACCTCGATCAAGGCGATGAATGACTGGCACACCGCGCATGATGGCGTGTGGAGCGAAGCTGTGCCGCCAGGGTCGCGCGGGGCGGCCTATGCCGCGAAATGGCTGGCGCGGCAGCAGGATCTGGTGGCCAAATACCGGCCCGATCTCGTCTATTTTGACGATTACAACCTGCCGCTGGGGCAGGCGGGAATCGCCGCTGCCGCCGACTATTACAACCGCGCTATCAGCTGGCATGGCTCGCCCGATGTGGTGCTGACCGGCAAGCAGCTCACGCCGTTCCAGCGGCAGGGCATTACTGAGGATGTGGAGCGCGGCTTTGCCGATGCCATCCGCCCCCAGCCTTGGCAGACCGACACCTGCATCGGCAGCTGGTTCTACGACCGCCCGCTGGCCGAGCGCAAAGGTTATAAAAGCGCCAAGCAGGTGCTGCAGCGTCTGTGCGATGTGGTGGCCAAGAACGGCTGTCTGCTGCTCTCCGTGCCGCTGCGGGCCAATGGCACGCATGACGAGCAGGAGATGGGCATTCTCGCCGATCTCGGGCGCTGGTTCGCGGTCAATGGCGCGGGCATTTATGGCACGCGGCCATGGCGTGTGTTCGGCGAGGGCCCCAATGTGCCGCCCAAGGGCATGCAGAGCGAGGCGGAGATGAAGCCCTACACCGCTCAGGATATCCGCATCACGGCGAGCGGCGGCGGGCTGAACCTCTTCCTGCTGGACTGGCCCGAGGGTGAGGCACGCATCGCCTGCCTCGGTCGCCGTGCGAGCGGCGGTGTGATCGAGCATGTGACGCTGAACGGCGGCGGCCCGCTGCGCTTTGTGCAGGACGAGGATGGACTGCGCCTGACCCTGCCTGCGGGCGGGAACGGCCTGCCGGTGCCGGGCCTGCGGATCGAGGGGCGTGGGCTGGTCTGAGGGTGCGAAGACCCGGGACTTTAGCCCTTCTTGCCTCGACAGAGATATTTGATAGCGATACCAATAGACCGACTAATAGCTCTTGCTGATCGAAACCCGAGTTTCGGCGCGACTATCACTACATTGCAGAGGATGCTTCTTGGTGGATCACTCATTCGACGCCGTTGTGCCTGCTTCTTGGGCGCCAGCCCGTCCGGCAAAATTCGGTGGCCTGGCGCGCAAGGGCCTTCTTGCTCTGGGCCTGTCATGGATGGCGCTGAGCGCGACCAACGCTCTGGCCGAGCCGATGGCGCTGCTCGACCGCAACGGCAGCCGCGTCGCGGTGGAGCCCTATGCGCCCAACATCGTGCGCGTGACCATCGCGCTCGATCCCGCGCTGGCCAGCGCTGCGCCCGGTGAGGGCCCCAATGCCAAACCTGACGCTGCCGGTTGGACGCATCATGCGGATGCCTCGGGCGATGTCTTTGCTTCCTCCGGGCTGACGCTGACGGTCGATGCCAAGCCCTATCCCCCCGCGCCCACCATGATGGAGCGCTATTTCGCGCCCTCGCTGCCGCCGGTCAGCCTCTCGATCAAGGGCGCGGATGGCGGCCTGCTGGCGCGCATGAGCGGCTGGGAGATGGCCCCCGTCACCGTCAATGGCGAGAAGACCTTCAAGGTCGGCGCCAGCTTCGATGCCGCCCCGGGCGAGCATTACTACGGTCTGGGCCAGAATCAGGAGGGCATCTTCGACCTCAAGGGCCGCCAGATCGATTGCGCCCATAATTACGACGCCCCCGCGGGCGAGACCGTCTGCGTGCCCTTCATGATTACGAACAAGGGCGACGGCAAGGTCTGGGGCATCGTGTGGGACAATCCGGCGCGCACGCTGGTGACGCCGGGCCTGCATGGAGCCACGCATTTCCAGTCGCAGGTGGGTGAGCGGGTTTCGTTTTTCGTCATCACCGGCAACAGCAGCGACGATCTCTACGCCGGCTATGCGAAGCTCACCGGCACCACGCCGCTGCCGCCCAAGGCCGCCTTCGGCCTGATCCAGAGCAAGGCGCGCTACGAGACGCAGAAGGAGCTGCTCGACATTGCGCAGGGCTATCGCCAGCGCAAGCTGCCGCTCGATGTGATGGTGCTCGACTGGTTTTACTGGTCGCGCATGGGCCAGCTGGATATCGACCGCACCTATTTCCCCGATCCCAAGGGCATGAACGATCAGCTCAAAGCGATGGGCATGCGCTCGATCATCAGCGTCTGGCCGCGTTTCGAGCGGGAATCGCGCTATTTCGATATGCTTTCGGCCAAGGGCTGGCTGCTCAAGGACAAGGACGGCCATGCGGTGGACGGCCTGCCCGTCCGCGCCGACCGCGCCGGGGCGCTGATCGACAGCACCAACCCGGAGGCCCGCAACTGGTTCTGGGGCGAGCTGCGCGACAACATCGCCAGCCAGGGCTTCGACTGGTTCTGGCTGGACGAGACCGAGCCCGATCTGGTGCCCGATGGCTCCTTCTATTCCATCGGCTCGGGCGACCGCTATCACAACCTCTTCCCGCTACTGCATACCGAGGGCGTGGCCAAGGGTTCGGCGCATGACCGGCCCGATTTCCGTAATCTGATCCTGTCGCGCGCGGCCTATCTCGGCTCGCAGCGCACCGGCGGGCTGTTCTGGTCGTCCGACGTTCATTCGACGTGGGAGGCGCTCAAGCGTCAGGTGCCTGCCGGTCTGAACTTCACCGCCTCGGGTCTGGCCTATTGGGGCAGCGATATCGGTGGCTGGCAGTGGCCCAGCGGCCCCAAGGCCGAGCATCCGCTGCTGGTCGACCCGGCGGGCGCGACGGCGATGGCGGCGGATTACACCGACTATCCCGAGCTGTTCGTGCGCTGGTTCGAATACAGCGTTTTTTCGCCCACGCTGCGCATCCACGGCCAGCGCCCCGGCACGGCCCTGTGGCAATATGGCAAGGCCGCCGAGCCGATCCTCGCTGACAATCTGCGCTTGCGCTATGCGCTGATCCCTTATCTCTATGCGCAGGGCCGCCAGACCTATGAAAGCGGCGCGCCCTTCATGCGCGCGCTCTTCATGGATTTCCCCAAGGACCCCAAGGCGGCCACCGTGGGCGACCAATATATGCTGGGCAAGGCCTTCCTGGTGGCGCCCGTCACCGAGCAGGGGCAGACGAAGAAGTCGGTCTATCTGCCCGCCGGTACGGCCTGGTACGATTACTGGACCAACCGCCGCTATGAAGGCGGCCAGACCATCGAGGCCGACGCGCCGATCGAGCATATTCCGGTCTTCGTGCGCGCCGGTTCCATCGTGCCCATCGGCGTGCAGGTGGACAGCACCGCCAGCAAGCAGGCGCTGGACAGCATCCGCGTCTACCCCGGCGCCAATGCGACGTTCACGCTCTATGACGACGATGGCACCACCAATGGCTATCGCGCCGGCAAGGACGGCCGCAAGGCCGAGCTGGTGTGGGACGATGCAACGGCCAAGCTGACCAGCCGCCAGCCCTTGCCCAGCGGGCAGGCGCTTGCAGACCTCATCAAGATCATGGGCGGCCAGTAAGCCGCGCCGCCACTTTACAGAGGACTTCTCAATGACTGGAATCAATCGCCGCCAGCTCGGTATGGGGCTTGGCGCGGCGGCGCTGGGCTCGGCGCTCGGTGGGCGCCTTGATGCGGCGCAGGTCGGCGCGCAGGCGGGCGGGGCTGCGGCGCCGCAGGCCGGGCTGGCCTTTCCGGAAGGCTTCCTCTGGGGCTGCGCCACGGCGGCCTATCAGATCGAGGGCGCCGTCAGGGAAGACGGGCGTGGGCAGACCAATTGGGATGTGTTCTCGCACACGCCGGGCAAGACCAGCGACGGCGGCACCGGCGATGTCGCGTGCGACAGCTATCACCGTTATGCCGAGGATATTGCGCTGCTGAAAGCTCTGGGCGTCAAGGCCTATCGCTTCTCGATCGCCTGGTCGCGCATCTTCCCCGATGGGCGCGGCAAGCCCAACCAGAAGGGGCTCGATTACTACAACCGCCTGATCGACGGCCTGCTGGCCGCAGGCATCGAGCCGCATGTCACCCTGTTTCACTGGGATCTGCCGACGGGGCTAGCCGGTGGCTGGCAGTCGCGTGACACGTCTTACGCCTTCGCCGATTACGCGGGCTATATGGCGGGCAAGATCACTGACCGCGTCAAGCATCTGATGACGGTCAACGAGCTGCGCTGCTTCACCGACCTGTCCTATATGACCGGCGGCAAGGCGCCCGGCCTCAAGCTGCCCATGGGCGAGGTCAATCAGGTGCGCCACCATGGCGTTCTGGCGCATGGCCTTGGCGTGCAGGCGATCCGTGCCTCGGCCAAGCCGGGCACGCAGGTCGGTCTCGCCGACAATGCGACGATCTTCGTCCCCGTCATCGAGACGCAGGAGCATATCGCTGCCACCATGAAGGCCATGCGCGAGGAGAACGCCATGTTCCTCACCGCGATCATGGAGGGGCGCTATCTCGACAGCTATCTCGCCGCGCAGGGCAAGGATGCGCCGAAGGTAAAGGACGGCGACATGAAGGCGATCGGCAGCGCGCTCGATTTCGTCTCGCTTAATGTCTACACGCCCAACTATGTGCGCGCGGCGGACAATGCTGCGGGTTACGAGATCCTGCCGCATCTGCCCCAGTCGCCACGCATGGCCTCGCCCTGGCTCTATGTCGGGCCCGAGGCGCTCTATTGGAGCGTGCGCACCGTCAACGATCTGTGGAAGCCCAAGGCGCTCTACATTTCGGAGAACGGCTGTTCGGCGGATGATCCGGTGGCGGCGGACGGCAAGGTCTATGATGCCGACCGCATCATGTATCTGCGCAACTACCTCACCCATTTGCAGCGCGCCGCGCGTGAGAATTATCCTATCAAGGGCTATTTCCTCTGGAGCCTGATGGACAATTTCGAGTGGGAGGATGGCTACACCAAGCTTTTCGGCATCCACCATGTCGATTTCAAGACCGGCAAGCGCACGCCCAAGCTGAGCGCGGACTGGTATCGCGAGCTGGTGCGCACCAACCGGTTGGTGTGACCGCTGCCCTGCCCCGGGGCAGGGTGTCACCCGAGGATAGCAAGCAGGACGGGGATGGGGATATGAGCAGGATTGCGCTTCTGGCCGCTTTGGCGGTCACCGTCTCGGCACGGATGGCTCAGGCGCAGGCGCCGCTGCCTGCGCGCGATATCCGCATCGATGCCGAAGCGCCCGGTGCGCCTGTCGATCGCTTCTTCGATCTTTCGGTCGGTTCCGACTATCCCGGCACGCTGATCCGGGAAGACAGTCAGGCGCAGTTGAAGCAGGCGGTCGATGAACTCGGCTTCCGCTACATCCGCTTCCACGACATTTTCCACGATGTGCTGGGCACGGTGCGCAAGGTTGACGGCCATATCGCCTATGACTGGACCGGCATCGACAAGCTCTATGACGGCCTGCTCGCCAAGGGCATCCGCCCCTTCGTGGAACTGGGCTGGACCCCGGCGGCGCTGCGCACCTCCGACCAGCAGCTGTTCTACTGGAAGGGCAACACCTCGCATCCCGATCCGGCGATGTGGCGCGATCTGGTCGCCGCTTTCGTCAACCATATGCGCCAGCGTTACGGCGAGGCCGAGGTGCGAAGCTGGTATTTCGAGCTTTGGAACGAGCCCAACCTCGACGGTTTCTGGGAAAAGGCCGATCAGGCGGCCTATTTCAGCCTCTATGCCGATACCGTCCGCACCATCAAGGCGATCGACCCGCAGCTGCGCATCGGCGGCCCGGCCACGGCTGGCGCAGCATGGGTGCCGCAGTTCCTGAGCTATGCCGCCGAGCACAAGCTGCCCGTCGATTTTGTGGCGACGCATACCTACGGCGTGAGCGGCGGTTTTCTGGACGAAGACGGCAAGCAGGACACCAAGCTCTCGCCTTCGCCCGACGCCATCCTGGGCGATGTACGCAAGGTGAGGGGGGAGATCGCCACCTCGGCCTATCCGAACATCCCGCTGTTCTTCACCGAATGGAGCACCAGCTACACGCCCCGCGATTTCGTTCACGACAGCTATATCAGCGCGCCCTACATCCTCAGCAAGCTGAAGGGCACGCAGGGTCTGGCGCAGGGCATGAGCTACTGGACCTACACAGACCTGTTCGAGGAACCCGGCCCGCCGCCGACGCCCTTCCATGGCGGCTTCGGCCTGATGAACCGTGAAGGCATCCGCAAACCGGCGTGGTTCGCTTACAAATATCTGCATGCAGTACGCGGGCAGGCGCTGCCCACCGGTGACGATCAGGCGATAGTGGCCCGGGATGGCGGCAAGGTCTCCGCGCTGCTCTGGGATTTCCAGCAGCCCGACCAGAAGGTCAGCAACAAGCCCTTCTACACGCGACAGGTTCCCGCGACGCCAAGCCGTCCGGTGGTGCTGACCCTCTCGCGTCTCAAGGCAGGCAGCTATCGCTTGCAGATCCATCGGACGGGCTATCGCGTAAACGATCCGCTCTCGGCCTACATCGATATGGGCATGCCCAAAGCGCTCAGCCCGCAGCAACTGGCACAGTTGCAGCAGCAGACCGCCGACCGCCCCGAGCAGGACAAGCTGCTGCGCATCGGCCCCGATGGCCATGCCACGATGACCGTGACGATGCGCAGCAATGACATCGCCCTGGTGACGCTCGAACCTGCCACCAAGTGAGACACCAGCCATGACCATCAACCGCCGCACACTGTTTCAGGGCGCCCTTGCCGGAGCCGCGGTGCCTGCTCTGGCCCGCGTTGCCGGCACTGGAGCGCCTGCTGCAGCCGCCGCTCCGACGGAAGCGCCGCAATGGGGCATGGGCGCCGATGGCCAGCGCAAGGCCGATCTGGGCAATGGCTTCTACCGCAATCCGATCGTCTCGGGCGATCATCCCGATCCCACGATCCTGAAGGATGGCGACGTCTATTACATGACGTTCTCCTCCTTCGATTCCTATCCGGCGCTGGTGATCTGGCGCTCCACCGATCTGGTCAACTGGGCGCCGGTCGGCCCGGCGCTGCATCGCAATCTCGGCACGATCTGGGCGGTTGATCTGGTCAAGCATGACGGGCGCTATTTCATCTACATCCCCGCCGATCCCAAGGGCGAGGGTTGGTCGATCTTCGTGATCTGGGCCGATGATATCGCCGGGCCGTGGAGCGAGCCGGTGGATCTCAAGATCAGCGGCTGCATCGATCCGGGCCATGTCGTGGGGGAGGATGGCAAGCGCTATCTCTTCACCAATGGCATCCGCATGATCCGCCTGACCGATGACGGGCTGGCCACGGATGGCCCGCTGGTGAAGGCCTATAACCCCTGGCGCTATCCCGATGACTGGGTGGTGGAGAATTTCGCGCCCGAAGGCCCCAAGCTGCTGCGGCGGGGCGGTTGGTTCTATCTGGTCACGGCCATCGGCGGCACCGCGGGGCCGGTGACGGGGCATATGGTGATCGCGGCGCGCTCCCGGTCGATCCACGGGCCCTGGGAGCATTGCCCGCATAATCCGCTGGTGCGCACCGTCAGCACGGCTGAGCCATGGTGGTCGCGCGGCCATGCCACGCTGGTCGAGGGGCCTGCCGGGGACTGGTGGATGGTCTATCACGGCTATGAGAACGGCATGCGCACGCTGGGCCGCCAGACGCTGCTGGAGCCGATCGAATGGACCGGCGACGGCTGGTTTCGCGCCAAGGGTGGCGATCTTTCGCAGCCCTTGCGCAAGCCGCGGGGCGGCAAGCCCAGCGCCTCGGCGCCGGGCCTCTCGGATGATTTCGCCAGGGACCGCATGGGCGTGCAATGGAGCTTCCATGCGCCCAAACACGGCGAGGGGCAGCGGGCGACCTATGGCCTCGGCGGGCTGACGATTGCGGCGAGTGGCACTTCTCCGGCGGATTCCTCGCCGCTGACCTGCCTTGTGGGCGATCGTGGCTATGAGGCCGAGGTGTCGATCGATCTGACAGGCAAGGCCGAGGCGGGCTTGCTTTTGTTCTACAATTACAAGGCCTTTGTGGGCGTGGGTTTCACGCCGGAAAAGCTGAAAATCTACGAATATTCCGAGGAACTGCCTTGGGCGGCGGTGCCGCATCAGGCGCGCAGCCTGCGTCTGCGGGTCACCAATGACGAGAATGTGGTGACCTGGCACTATTCCCATGACGAAGGGCAAAGCTGGCAGCGCCACGGCACCCGCATGGAGGTCTCGGGCATCCATCACAATGTTTTCGGTGGTTTCCTCAGCCTTCGTCTGGGGCTGTATGTCGCGGGCGAGGGGGAGGCAAAGCTGCGCGATTTCCGGTATCGGGCGCTCGGCACGGCGCGGAACGTTTGAAGGCTGCTGATCGGGGCGCACTGTCTTCAAAAGCCAGTGCGCCTCCGGCGGTTATTTCTTCTGCCCCAACCCTGTTGCGGCCCAATAGATTCCGCCCATCAGGTGAGAAAGATACTGCGGATCGCGGTACATTTCCACATTATGCCCCAGCGTTGTCACGAAGACGCGGCCCTTTTCCCAGTTGTGATACCAGGCAATCGGATGGTCACGCCCCATCGGACGGGCAACCTGCCCCGGCCAGATGCGGGTGGGATCATAGCTGCTTTCATCAATACCCAGCACCGTATGGATCGGGACGGCATAGGGATTGGCGGTGACATAGAATTCATCGCTCCAGATCCAGCGGGCAGGCAGGGCGAAACTGGCGGGAAAACTGCTGTCTTCCACCGTCACCACGCCGGTTTGCAGCATGGGATGCGTCACAAAGCTGCGGCCCACCATCTTTTCATACCATGGCCAGTCACGCTTGGGCATGATCAGCGCGCGATGCACCACAATGACATTGCCGCCGCCGCGCATATAGTCTTCGAACGCGGCGCGCTGCTTGTCATTAAGCTCCTCGCCGGGCGTGTTCAGAAACATCACGGCGGCATATTGTTTGAGATCACCCTCGAAAGCGGACGGTTGATTGGTCCAGACCATGCTGAACTCATGCAGCTTGGCCAGATGCTCCAGACTGTCCCGCGCGACGGGGATATATTCATAGTGGTATTTGTTCGGGATCGCCACCACCAGAATGCGATATTGCGATTCGGCCCGGGCGTGGGCAGGCGATATCGCGACGAAGATTGCCGTGAGCATGAGGATGATACGAGTCATAGGCACCTCAATGAATAAGTCTTCGCAAACCCGTCAGCCCCGATAGATGCTCTGACGGCGGCCATAGCTGTAGAACAGATCCGGCCAGGCGGAGGCGGGCACATCCTTGGGTAAGCGCACCCCGAAACCGTGGCCGCCCTTGTCGAAACCATGGAATTCAGCCGGGCGCGCCCTGGCCAGCAGCGCGCCATACATCGCCACGCTGTTGGCGATGGGGACAAGGCCGTCGTCGCTCGCGGCTGTCAGGAAGACGGGCGGCGTGGCCTCGGTCACACGGTTCTCCACCGAGGCCGTCTTGCTTTCGGCGATGCCCGAGCCGGGGCCAAGCAGCGCATCGCGCGATCCGGCATGAACGAAAGGCTGCGCCAGCGTCACCACCGGATAGATCATGCCGACCAGATCGGGCCGGGCCGAGAGGCGGTCCGCCGCATCGACGGGCTCATAGGTGGTTTCGGCAAAGCGCGTGGCGATGCTACCGGCCAGATGGCCGCCTGCCGAGAAGCCCAGCACTGAAACCCGCGCCGGATCGATGCCGAAGTCCGTCGCCCGCGCACGGATCAGGCGCATGGCGCGCTGCGCATCCTGCAAGGGCACCGTCTGCCGGTTGGCCCAGCCTTCGCCGGGGAGGCGGTAGCAGAGGATGAAGCAGGTGACGCCGCGCTGGGTCAGCCAGCGGGCCTGTTCCTCGCCCTCATTGTCGATGGCCAGGAAGCCATAACCGCCGCCAGGCATGATCAGCACCGCCGAGCTATCCTGAAAGGCGGGGCGGCGCACTTCGATCGTGGGCTGGCCGATGCCGGTCAGCCAGCGATCGTCGAAACCGCTGTCGGTGGAGCGTTGCTCGAAGGCGCGCATGGGCAGTTTGGCGGGCGCACCCGGCGCCGCGCCCGGCCACAGCGGGATCGACGGGCCGGAGGCGGTGATGGCACGCGTGCCGGCGCTGGCCCTGGTGGCCACTGTCGATGCGGCGATCCCCGCCAGCGTCAGGCCGCTCAGCATGGTGCGGCGCGAGGTGATGGTTGTGGTCATGCCTGCTTCTCTCCAGAGCCTTGCGCGTGGCTTCGTTGTTGCGCGATGTTTGCGCTATCCTTGCCGGATTGTATTTTTTTTCCATGACGGACATCGTCCCGGACCGCAATCTGTTTGCATCATAAACTGGTAGCGCTATTCATTCCAGCGATCCGGCAGACACGAAGGTCGAGGGCTGGGGAGCCTGCGCATCCGCATGGTTTCCGGCGTTGCGGCCAAAGGGTCGGCGAAGTGGCCGGCCAGGGGAGAGTGACAAGAATGCTGACGAAACTTGCGCCGCTGGCGCTGGCCTGTGCCCTTGCGGCGCAAACCGCCGCCGCCCAGACGGCCACCCCGCTCCCCCGGCTGGAAAGCCGTGACGGGCATCATGCGCTGATCGTCGATGGCGCGCCCTTTGTGATGCTGGGCGGGCAGGTCAACAACTCCAGCAATTATGCCGAGCCGCTTAAGACCGCATGGCCGGTGCTGGATGCCATGCATGCCAACACGGTGGAGGTGCCCATCGCCTGGGAGCAGGTGGAGCCGGTGGAGGGCCACTATGACCTCTCCTTCCTGCAGGAGCTGCTCGATCAGGCGCGCGCGCATGACAAGCGCGTGGTGCTGCTGTGGTTCGGCACCTGGAAGAACACCAACCCTTCCTATGCCCCGGCCTGGGTGAAGCTGAACAATGCCCGCTTCCCCCGCATGAAGGACCCGCAGGGCAAGGACCATGGCGTGCTGACCCCTTTGTCTTCAGCGACGATGGAGGCCGATCGCCGCGCCTTTGTGAAGGTGATGGAATATCTGCGCGATCATGACCGGCAGAACACCGTCATCATGGTGCAGCCCGAGAATGAGACCGGCTCCTACCGCGTGCCGCGCGATTTCTCCGCCGAGGGCAACCGACTGTTTGCGCAGCCCATCCCGGCGGTGCTGGCGCGCAAGACGGGCAAGTCCGGCACATGGACTCAGGCCTTTGGCGCGCAGGCGCCGCGTGCCTTCAACACATGGTATGTCGCCAGCTATGTCAATGCGGTGGCGCAGGCGGGCAAGGCGGTGAAAGCGCTGCCGATGTATGTCAACGCCGCGCTGGCCGGGCCGTCCAACGTGCCCGATCCCACGGGTGTGGCCAGCGGCGGGCCGCAGTGGGATGTGCTGGAGATCTGGAAGGCGGCGGCCCCCGCCATCGATCTTGCCGCGCCCGACATCTATGATCGCGCCAGCGGCAATGTGATCCAGTATCTCGACAAATATGCCCGGCCCGACAACGCTCTGATGGTGCCCGAGATCGGCAATGCCAAGGAATTCGCGCGCTTCTTCTGGCCCACCATCGGGCGGGGTGGCATCGGCTTCTCGCCCTTCGGCATGGATGCCAGCGGTTACTTCAACTATCCGCTGGGCGCCCGCGTGCTGGATCACAAGGAACTGGACGCTTTCGCGCTGCCCTATGCCACGGTGAGCGGCATCATGCGCGACTGGGCGAAAATCGCCGCCACGCGCCCGACATGGGGCGCGGCCAAGCCCGACAATGGCAGCGACCAGTCGGTGACGCTGGGCCCGTGGACCATCACCGCCAGCTGGGGCCAGTGGCAGTTCGGCATGAAGGACTGGACCTGGATCAAGGCCGATCCGGCGCCCTGGGCCAGCGAGCCTGTCGGCGGCATGGCCGTGGCTCAGCTTTCCGACCATGAGTATCTGGTGATGGGTGACCATGTGCGCGTCAGCTTCTCGCCAGCGGACAAGCGTGATGACGGCATGATCGTCTCGGTGGAGGAGGGCACGTTCCGTGATGGGAAGTGGGTCACCTCGCGGGTGTGGAACGGGGATCAGACCGATTACGGCCTGAATCTGATCGACCGTCCGCAGGTGCTGAAGGTCACCACCGGCTTCTATTCCGGCAAGCCGCGTTAAGAGAAGGCGTGGCAGGCGATCGCGCGCCTGCTTTTGGCGCTGTTGGCCTTTGTTTCCCCGGCTCCGGCCGGGGGAGGGGGCGCCCTATGTTCTTCAGAAACAGGGACGCCATGCGCTGATCGTTGATCGGGCGCCGCTTGTTATGCGCGGGGCGCAGGTCAACAATGTCAGCGCATGGCCCGGTGCCTTGCCGCGCATCTTGCCGTCCATGAGGCGCTGGACATCGACCCGATGAACATGCGCGCAGGCCGGAGTGGATGAAGAAAACGCGCTTGTGAAAGGCTGCCGCTTGATCGCAGCGCGCATGATTGAGTCGAACGCCATCACAACGTCAATGACGTTTGCCTCTCTCATGGAGATATGGCGCAGGTGATCCTGCCCTGTATGATTTACCAGCCGGTTGTTTCGATCTGGGGATGAGCCGCCTTGAAGGCCGCTGCTGCTTTCTTGCCATCCGGATTGTCGGGCAATTGAATGTCGAAGACCCAGAATTCGTCGCCATCTTCCGCCACGTCGAGGTCCCAGATGCTTTCCGGCCAGGTGGCTTCGTCGGTGAACAGTTTGAAATTCGGATCGTTCTGGAACGCCTGGGCGAGGTGGTCGCTCACCAGCCCGGCCAGCTCATCGATATGGCTGACCAGATGCGTGACGGGCAGCATGTTGTCCGTCACCTCATCGACAAAGGTCTCGTACAATTTGGCGTAGGCGGCATTGAGTTCGCCGTCCTCATGGATGTCGGCCTCGGCCACCACCACGCGAAACTGCAGGGGATCATTGGCGTTCTGATAGATCTCATGAGCGGGCAGTGTCATGGCATATCCCCTGGCGGTGGTTGCAGGTTGAAGCGACAATATGCCTGCATCCGATGTGTCAGCAGACCTATGATATCAAAACCTTCTCTGGTCTGGCGCTTTCTAGGGCCTCCATGCCTCCATGGCTAGAGCCAATGGCACCTCCCTATGCCCAAAAGCGGTGAGTTGGCGTGCCCGCCGGACGATCCATGGGGAAGGGTTCCGGATATTCGGTGGAGGCAGGGCGAGCCACTCCATCGGCATGCGCCTTGACTTTTCCGCAGTACAAGGCCATATAGCGCTTTGCTAACGTCGTCTGCGACGGAATTTGACGCCGAAAAAGGCTCTCCTTCCTTACCCACGCCACCAGCTCTGTCTGCATTGCTGCAGATGGGTGTTGGTCTTGTGACAGGAAGCATGATGCTGATCGGTACCGTCAAATTTTCAACACCGACAAAGGCTATGCTTCACCTCGGCTGATCGCCGGGGAAAGCAGCCCTCTGTTCATCTTGCTGCTGCTTGAAGTGACGGTTGTTGGGGGCACAAGCTGCCTCCATCGCGCCATTGTATCAGGATGATTCATGGTCATGGGCTAGGCTTGGCACTTCAACGTAGCACCACGCTGAAAATTTTTTTCATTCATACAACTATCTGTGAGTTTAAATTACATAATGTTCAGTCAATATTTGAAATTTCATCTTCCTATCTATCCCATCTCTCCGCGCTCTGATCGTATGATCGCCCATCCGCCTGGCACGCTGTCGACAGAAGAACTGCGGCGTATCGTTGCCGATATGGTTGATTGATCAGCTGCTTTCGATCAGGCCCGTTGGCGAGGCCAGAGCGTGAACTGACGCATCGGGTTTGACGATATGGCTGTGTCGGGCACCAGTTCCCCGATCGCATTGCCGCCAGCCTGTTTGTCATAGCGGTGGAGGGCATTGTCGACTATGGAGGGATCCGCAGGCTGCTGATGTCTCATGACAGGCCCGGCCATGCTTGAACACTCGGCACGTTTCGCGAAGCTTCGTGGACCAACCCGCGTCCATGTCGGAGGTTTGTGAATTTTGACCGCCCTTTCACGCTTTACGGCATTTGTGCAGCCGGCCCGCGATAATGTCGCTCGCCGTGGCGCGCCGACACTGTGACATCGCTCCAGATCCTGGTCGATGCCGACGCCTGCCCTGTGAAGGACGAGATTATAGGGTTTAGAGTTCTATAATATAGTTTGAAAATAATGATATATGGAATTTTCCAGGCTACCTGTCAATTAACCGTCAAATAACCTGTATCGCACACCGGCGAATGCAAGCGCACGCTGGCGATCTGTTGATTGCCACTGGGATGTGACTCGGGAGGCGTTAATGGAGCGGTAGGGGCACCGGAAGCGCGAGCCTTTGTGCCCTTCGTTAGGCTTGCCCGCGCACTTCACGCCGAAGCTGGTGATCATGGTGGAATATGTGTAGCTGCGCAGGCCGTCCAGTTCGTCACAGGCTAGAGGGATGAGGGTGATCTCGAGGATGATACGGTCGATCCGCGCCTCGCGCTGGCCACAGCTCATCGTTCGGCGGTGAGAAGTAGAATTTCGTTCCCGTTTGTAAAGTTGGTAGGCAAGATCTCTATATAGTGTCAACCGGCACCTAACGTGGCGTCGTGACCCGCGAAAATCATGGCAACTTTGAGGAAATGAAAGCGTCCAATCCGTTGTTGGTTCAGGATCCTCAAAGTACTATCGATAATGGAATCTTATCGATAGTGACATAGAGGAAAGCCGGCGCTAAACCGGTAAAATGACCCGCCCGAAGGCTCCGAACCGTCCCACTCTGCCTGCTGCGAGTGAGATCCTCACCGTACTGTCGGCGGGCGAGGGCCCTGTGCCCAAGCGGCGCGGCGGCCAGGCCCGCGACCGCGTGCTTCAGCTGACCCAGCTGATTGCCACATTGCTGCGCGCGGGTGCTACGGTTGACGAACTGGCCTACCGCAAGAGCCTCGAGGCCCGGGCCCCGGCGAGCGTCAAAGCGCTGGCGAACGATCTGGCCTGCTATGCCGACTTTTGCGCTCGTATGCCGGGCCTCGGGCTCCCCGCCGCCGCACCGCGGATCGTCGCCTATCTTGAGGACTGCGAGGCGCGGGGGCTCAAGCCGGCCTCGGTCGAGCGGCGGCTTGCCTCACTGGCCGCCGTTCATGGCCTGCTCGACGTGCCGAGCCCGACGCGGGCGTCGGTGGTGCGGGATGGACTGCGCGGATTCCGCCGGCGGGTGACGGTGATCCAGCGCCAGGCTGGGCCGCTGCGCTTCGGCGAGGGGATCGGCGCGGTCCCGGCGGGGGGCTTTACCTTGAGCGTGTTGCTCCAGGCTTGCCCGCCAGATCTGGCTGGTCTGCGCGACGCGGCCCTGCTCAGCCTGGCCTATGACAGCGGGACGCGTGTGTCCGAACAGGTGCGGGTCGACTGCGAACACATCGCCCCGGCCGAGGATGGTTCGGCGGTGCTCACCATTCCGGGCTCGAAAACCGATCAGGAAGGGCAGGGGGCCTTTGCCTGGCTCTCGCCCGACACCATGCGGCGGGTCCGGGCGTGGCAGGAAGCGGCCGGGGTGGTAAGCGGACCGCTGTTTCGCCGCATACATGTCGTGCGGACCAAAGCACGCGAAGCTACACCGATCACCGCGCTCCCCGCGCCACCGGGCTATGTCTGGCGGTTGCCCGCTGGCATACAGAGCGAAGCTGCGGCGCAGCCCGTGCCTGCGACCAGCACACTCATGGTCGGAGAGACGGAGCTAACCCCAACTGCGGTGCGGCTGATCATCAAGCGCACTGCGCGTCGCGCCGCCAAAGAGCATTTGGTCATGCTGGCTGGTGCTGAGCTTGACGCGGCCATCGCCGCGCTCAGCACGCATTCGTTGCGCGTCGGTCTGACCCAGGACCTGTTCGCCAGCGGCGAGGATGCCGGACCGATCGCTCAGGCTTTGCGCTGGACCTCGACGTCTACGGCGCTGCGTTACGGGCGTAAGTTAGCGCCAGCTTCGAATGCTACGGCTCGGATGTTGCGGCGGGTGAGAGGATAGGGGGAAACCTGTCAGTCATGGTGCAGGCCAATGTGCCAATGCTTTCCAAGGCAATGAAGGCGCTCGCCGGCGGTGAAGCGGTGCTTGAGCGACAAATCTCTGAAATTTGTGATTATCTGTGTCGTGAGTTGCAGCAATTTGGTGCATGATTGCTTCACCGATTTATTCACTCCTGCTGCCGCGTACCAGCATAACGTCCTTCATAAATCGGCCGCCTCTCCACCGGCTCCGAGCAATCGACATGTGCGCGTTTCAATCCATCGAAAGACCTGAGGCCTATTCAATGACCAATGCCGATCACGAAATCTGGATGCGTTGCCAAAACATCAGATGGGAGGCGGACAAGCGCAAATTTGGGATTGGGGGGCCGGAAGCTGCATTTCGCGCAGCGGCTGACGCGCTTGAACTATACACTCGATATGCTGCGAAAGATGCTGCGAGGGCTGAGGGTAAGAAGACTTCCAGAATTTCGAGCGGCGACATCGGGTCTTCTGGTGTGGTGGTCATGGATGCCATCCTCGATTTTGCAGATGCTCCAATTAATGTCGCACTTTTGGCGCGATATTGCGATCGCGACGAAAAGTGGGTGTCTGCCGCCATTCGCAAGTTGCGATCGGCTGAGCTCATAGCGCCAACCAGCTTTGCCGTGCGCTGGGAACGCTTTCAGCTTGACCACTATAACGGGGAATTGGAAAGGCGGATCAATGACCTGCTTGAGGTTAGAGATAGCACCTCCAAACCACTTTCCTGGTGCTTACCCGCTATGGCCTGGCTCACCTTTTTGCGCGCGGGCGCCTTCGGAAGCCCCACTCTTACCTCAATGAATTTCATGCTGATATGCGGCGAGGGCCATGACACCTATCGTGAATTGGGTTGGCTGCGCTGGACCGGCCTTGTGAAGCAGGAGACGATTGAGGTCGATCTTGAAGGCCTCGACCGGTTCGAGCGAATGATGAAAGAATAGTCAGCCAAGGCCCCGACGGATCATCGTCGGCACGTGTGGCGGGGCTTGCGACTATCCCTCGGGCAAAGCCAGGAGGCGTTGTCCTGTCTCCACCTTAGGGTGCAGGCTGTGACTCCAGGGAGGCCGCGCCCCGCGGCCCGCTCGAGTACTCCGATTGAAAAGCCTCTCCGTCCATGAAGCTGGTCTGATCTTTGCGTTGATCCGGCGGCAACCTATTCGCGGCTGTGGCAAGTTCAGTGCAGCCGCTTGTCGTTTCTGAAGCCGTCGGGCACCTTCCGAATTCCTACGGGAGGCCCGATGTTAAACGATCAGTCCAGCTTTATCCGGCGCAAACGATCCATTCGCATTGCAGACTTCGAATTGCCGCGTGGCGAGGTGAAGATCGAAGCGCTCATGGGCATGCCGCGTGAAGCGTGGGATCACCTGCGCGCCGAGATCAACAGACGGCGCACAAGTGAGCCGGATCGACCGCTTGCCCGCTGCCGGCTCTGCAAGCAGGGTGTCTATATCCGCTCTGAGCCGGCGAGGGTCGGGCATAGCCCGCTCTATGCTCATTTCCCCGGAAGCAATGAGGACTGCCCATGGTTCGATGGGGGTAGCATAACACCGGACGATGCCCGAGCCGCGCAATATCAGGGACACCAGGAATCAGCGGCCCACCGCCGTATGTGCGACCGCATTGCCGAAATCCTGCAACTGGATGAGCGGTGCGGTAAAGCGGATGTGGACACCTACCGACGCCCGGAAATCCATAAGCGCGGGCGGTGGCCCGATATTTATGCCGAGGTGGAGACCTTGGGGCGCTTTACTCTGGAAGTGCAGTTGTCCAAGCCTTTTGCGCCCGAGATCAGCGCCCGCCATCTCCATTACGAGCGCGAGGGCGTAAGCCTGATCTGGATTTTTTCCGAGTTGGCCGTGCCCTTGCCACAGGGATTTCATGACGTCATCACCATGCAGCGTGGAAACGCCTTCCTTTTTGACGCGACCGCGGAGGAGGAGGCTGTCAAGCGCAGCACGCTGGTTCTCAGCTGCTACCTCGAGGATGGAAAGGGCGGCTTTCAGCCTCCGCGCCTGGTCACCCTGGATGACCTCAATCTGTCGGCGGGACGCAGCGTTTTTCTTGAAGACTGCCGCAGCCAGCGCTTGCTTGCCCGATGCAAGGCGACGAAAGCTGGTTGGTGGGGCGCCCTGATGTTGGCCAGGAAAGAGAGCCCGGATGATCCATATTACCATGAGGCTTTTAAACGGCCCTGGTCAGCGGTCCGAGATCATTTCGCCTATTTCCGCGAGAACATGGAAGATACAGCAAGCGGTGGCGATGGTCGCGACAGAGCCCGCATCGCCTCACTTTTCGGAATCTTATGTTCGATCGCCCATAGCGCGGCTGAGGGCAAGGACGTCCTCTACATTACCAAGCATAAAGCTGAGGGTCGTCTTCTAGCGATGCTCAACAGCAAACTGGCCAGCACCATTTTCCAGCCTTATGCCGATCTGATCGAGACGTTTCTGACGCGCACTGCCTGTCGTGACCTGCTGGAGAGGGAATCCCTTCGCAAGGCCTTGGGCAGGGCTAAGGTGGACAGTGCGCAGGCATCACCAGGGCATCCCGGGTGGGATACCATGCAGGATATCTTCCCCGAAGTTCTCGATGGCATTGTGCGAAGCGAACTTGCCGATCTGGGCAGCCTGCCGGCGTGGGCGAGCGAAGCAGAGGAGCGAGCCAAGCAGATTGCGGAGCCACGATGATCTGGCGAGGGCAATGAGCAACCTATGGGTGTCTCGAATATCGATGCCAGCTTGAACGGCATCAAGCCGGATGAACGGGAATTCGTCACCGCGATCCGTTGAGGGGCGCTGGCTCCCCCATCGATCAGCCCCCTCGATTGCTGCCGGGGCATTGGTGAACCGGCGGAGAGCCTGGAAAAGCGGGAAGGGTAGGGCGGGGCGGGACCGCAATCTTGGCGCGGGCATCGAGGACGATCTGGCGGGCAAAGCTCGTAAGATGGATATCAAGATTTGAAATTTCCGAATTTGCCTCCGACATGGCGAGAGGCCAGCGCCCCCCGGCGCCGGCCTCTCTTTTGACAGCGGGAATTCTCAACCGCCATCAAATCTGATTGAGTGGGCTCTTACCTGCAATATTCTCCATCGCAACGGTCTTCATGGCGACGACCCCAAGGGCGGTGATCGCGCCAATGATCGCCATGGCGATGGTCATCGTAATGGCGATCATACCTATTGTGCGGCCCAGGACCCTGAGCGCTGGCGGAAGAATCCATACCAGGCGATCCGGCCGGCGCGGCAGCCATCCGTGCTGCTGAGAGCAAATTACGCATGAACTGCTTACTTCGGCATCATGCGAGTCTTTCAAACGCCCTTGTTTGAAAGAGGCGTGGTTCGCCTGATCTTCAATGCTCATCTAATCTGATCTACACCGGATATGGTGTGTGTTTGACGTATTTCAAGGGACATCTTCGGAGTCGATGCCGCAGGCACCTGGTTTATGTGTAACCTTTGCTTGACCTACCGGCCCGGTGAATGCAGTTTCGTTCTTGCCGGGTCGGGTTTCATAAACCCACGCTGCTGAGAACGCGTCCGAGGGACCCGGCACCATCCACTGCCAGCCAAATCTGAAAATCGACGGTTCTCTCGCATTTCTAGCGCGCCTAGGATTTTGCTCTCAGCGATTTTCTTATTCAAACCAAAGCTGCATTTCCTGTGTTGGCTGACGAAATTATCCGAGAAGCGGGCCTCGGCTAAACCGGCGCCGTGTCTCGCTGGCATTGCGCCCGATCAAGATGGAGACATGCCAAGGTGGCAAAAAATTAGGCCCACGGGAGTGATCGATAAAACGTATCGACGATCTCGAAACATTCATCGAAGTCTGGAAGTTCGCCGACTTCGAGCTCAAGCGTTTTCCAATCGGCAAGCGCTCGGCCCCTCACTTGAGGCAAAGCCAACGAGTCGGGCTCCGGTGTGGGGCAATTCATGGTCCTGGCTGCGCATTTGGCGAGAAGAAGATGATGAAGGCGAGCCTTCTCCTCGTCATCGAAAGCGAAGCGTCTGAGCAAAGATGCGATATCATAGAAATCTTGCCGTCGATTGCGATTTCGCTGTTCCTGTTGGAGGAGGGCTCGAATTTTTTCGGTAATGAGGTCATGCAAGGAATAGGCGCTCACATGAATGTCGTCGGTAAGCTGAACAATCTGGATCGCACCCACCGGTTCCTTGAATGATATGTCGACCTCAAGAATGCTGGAAGCCTTGCCTCTTTCAAAGGCTTTCTCCTGCAGGGATCCCCGCGAGGCGTAGCCGACTTTTACCTTGAGTGCAGGTCCTGTGGCCTTCGCAAATTTCTCCATGGAAGGAAGATATTTGCATGACTGGACAGCACATCGCAGGTCGGGATAACCCAATCGGGCTGCGGCGCGAGGGAATATCTGGTTGAGTGCCTCACGCAGTTCATCGGCGATCGCCGGTTCAGGCTCGCTGATGGCCGTGAAGTCGATGTCTCCGGTTTGCCGGGGACTCTCGTAGACGACACCCATAAGGATGCCTCCTTTGAGGAAGATCTGCTTGGAAAACCTTTCCGCCATACCAAGCGAGGCCAAAAAAACTTCTGTCGCTTGCCGCTCGAGGTAGGCGACAGGGTCCTTTCTGGCTTTGCCAACCCATTCTTCGATGTTCACCTTGACGGTTGTTTCGACGGGCACATCAGGCATTTAAAGATAGCATCCATTTCTCGGAGAAGCTTGAACCGAACGGCTTGTTGGGATCGAGTACCCGGCTTGAGCCACGTTGGGCAAACGATGCCCATTGGTCAATTCGGGGATCGCTGATGTTGAGGAATTCCTCCAGAACATAGCCGGCTCGAACCTTCAAAATCTGCTTCTCCGTTGTATCAACGATCTCGATGATATCCTGAAGGTATGTGGTCGCATGTTCGCGCCAAACGTCCAGAACGTGCGTCATGCCTCCACATCGATCGGGCAGATCAATCATGTCAAGGAATGTCTGGCCGATGGTTGCAAGGCGCACAAAGCTCCCACGAAGGGGAACCCAGGAGCCAAAATATTTTGTGGCGTGGAATGATATGGGACGTCCACGAACCGTAGCGGGATGGCTTGTGGCCTTCGCTCGTTCAACGTCTTCGTGATCCAGTTCGTGATAGCTCTGCCCGAGATCCATCTCCATCACTGTGTCGAGCATCTTTCGACGCAGTGGAGGCGCTGGTTGTGTGAGCAACAGGGCCTCGGGCCTCCTGTTTGTCAAGCCGTATCTCTGCATGGCTGAAAGGTGGCTGACATAACAAAGAGGATCAACGCTGCACACAAGGTCATCTGGCGAAAAATCCGCTTTTGCGATGATTCGCCAATGCGTGGTATAGTCCTCGTCGAGCGTGATATGGCCTAGCGTCCGCAGGATATCTCGTGGTCGCCGAAAGCTCTGCCTCGTGGGATGGTCACCGCGTAGGTAGGGAACGTTTCTGCGCTGATAGAAGCCCCACACGATCCGGAACAGATCGTAGTTGCTGAGCACGGGTTTGTCTTGGGACTCCAGGTCGCCGAGGAGGGCCGCCGCCAGCTTGGTCATGCGGACGCCATGGGGAGCGGGATTATAAGTGGAATCTTCAACTGAGATCGGCAAGGCGAGGCTACCCTATGTCCTAAGGACATAGGGTAGCCTCGCCTTGGTTATTTTGTCAAGAGCCTAACGTCGGTGAGGTAGGGGTTGACTTTTTCCGGTGATGGCATACCCTCTTCGTCCTCAGGACGAAGAGGGTATGCCATCATGGCAATCTTCGGCAATTGCTCACAGGGATATGGTTGTCAGGCGCTACAGCCGAGCTGCTATGAGCAGTTTTTCTCTGGGCGGCGATTCCTGTAGATTGAGGGGAGAGCGAAGCGCAATGGAGGGTTACCAGCTGAACGGGTGCGATGGTGCGGTCATGACGGCCTCGATCGCGATCTGCTCGACAAACTCCCCGCAGTTAGATTGTGTGTGCACGGGACGAGAGTCGTCACGACGAGCGATGCGAGCGAGAAGCTGACGTTCATGCCCGGCGAGGCTATGAAGGCCAACCTCAATTGTTGATGGCTCGGTGCGACCTGTTGTCTGGCGGGGCACCTTTTATAAGATCTGGCACTGGTGCCGGACGTTCAAGCGTATTCAACCATTGCCCTGAAGAAACCATGAGAATTTTATCCCAGGCTTCGGGCTCAAAGCCTCCAAAGCTGCAATTTCTTCGCGGACGCAGTCAATGAAGGCGGATTTGAGGGAAAACAGATCCCCATTCGGTTTTGCACCGATCGCATGGGCATCCAGAATCTGGCTTAGAAGTTTCTTGCCTGACACCCGGACCTCTCTGGCCGCAACAAGCTCAATTTCTGCCCACTTCGCGACCACCAGGTTAAACTCGGTGGCATCCTTGGCCTTCCCCTCGATGCTCAGAAGCGTAAGCCTTTCGGTCTCGGCCAGAAAGTCGGTATAAAGGCGTTGGCGCAAAGCGATCTTCTCGCGCCGCAGAGCCAGATGCCATTCCTGATTTTTCATACCTCTGCCGGCAGCGTAGCTTATGCCCCCTGTCATAAAGGCAACGAGTGCGGTGGAAGCGAAATTCAAAAGGGTTTGAGAGAAATCGGCCGTGATCATTCGATCAGGATACCGGATTGGCTTTAGTCTTGCAAAGGCGAGAACTTCAGGCAAAGGAAGAGGTGTGGTTAGGCACCCTCGACCTGTCGCCGGGTCAAACGCCGAGAATTATGCTTTCTTCTCATGCATCGCCCTTCCACGGGCATGTTGTGTAATCGGCGAACTGCATGCCCTTATGGTTGGAGATGCCTATGTTTGCACTTTCGATTGCCCTGACGCTTGACCGCCTCGAAGCCATCAAGTCTTGTCTGCTCAAAGCATTGCCTGACGTCAAAAGTTCGCATCGCTGTGAGGCTTTGGGACGTGGATTGGGCTTTAGCAGCTATGCTGCGGCTCGTGCATCCGCCAGCGGGCAGGAGGGGCCAGTTGTTACCGTCGATGGTGAAGCTTTTGTCAGATATCTGGCGCGACATGAGTTTCACGTCCAGGCGAGGTCGCTTTATTTTGCTGTCGCCAAGGTAGCTATTCACGCTGTTGCTGAAGCCAATCCTCAATTGACGTCCATTGGCATCGGCATTGGGCGGCCAACGCGGATAGGCCGGCGTTGGCAGACGACCGAAGAACGAATTGCCGAGTTTCGAGACGGGCGATCACATCTGCTCGGCGACGACACTCTTGATGGGTTCCTGGCTTCGCTGGCCTTTTTGGCGCGTGTCACTCCCACGAAGACCATTCGGCAAGGCACGAGCAGCTACTGGCTCAAGCATATCGCTGAAAATTACGTCTGCACTTACCCTGAAGGAGATAGGCTCGGGCCGGTTTACGTGCCTAACGGGATTCTGATTGCGGCTGCGCTTCATTCCGGCTTCAGAATGAAGACTGCCGTGGACGAGGGTGGATGGCCAGAACTCAACGTCAGCTTCAACATGTCGACGCAAGGGCTCAACGATCTCGACTGCGAGATTCGTCCGGATGGCGCCCGGGCGCAAGATCGGCGCTGGCGAGAAGATCAACGCCGAACGCGCGGCCGATACGGCTCCGTTCACGCCTGAATTCTCTGTTTAAATTGCAAAGGAGTGCCTCTGCCCGACAGGGGCCGAAGCACTCCTTTGTGGATCGTTGGATCCTGCGGATCACTTCCGCCCTATTCGATCTTCCTAGCCCGCGATGACCTCGATCTGACTCGTGCCGCGCCCTGTCGGCCTGACTTCGATCTTGACGGCGA